>CAWJCH010000012.1:0-377385 GCA_963841205.1 uncultured Chloroflexia bacterium
CGATGACCTTCTCTCGGTCGGCCACGGCTGGGCGCAGACGTCCTGCGTAGCCCAACTCCAAGAAGGCAGGCCAACGGCGTTCGTACTCGCATTGCTCGATGACGGCTTTTTCGCGCCCCAATTCTGAAGCAACTTCGTCGTCGCTTCGTGACTCGTGAGCCTTACTCTAGACAGCTCGCATTCGCTATGGCTCAACATTCCACGTGGTGCGCTCGTCTTATAGCCTTTCGTCCCTTCTCGTCTGGCAATCTTCGAATGTCACCTTTCTGGTCTGCGACAGCCTCACGAAGCTCCTCCAGGCTGTACACCGGAAGATCGCTCACGCTCGATACGTTCGCCTCGCGGTGGGTGTTGAGGCGCACTACGCCCGCTGCGTCGAAGACGCCGAGCGCCATCTCCTTTCTTCCTTTCAAATGATGGGAAAACAAGAAAAGGCCACTCTAAGGTAGCCTTCGGAGTGCGTAGTAATTCTCAGAGGCGCCGCCGTCGCTTGATGGCGAAGCGCAGCACCATCCTGCTTGCCACCCCTATAGACAGTTCCCCCCTCGGTCGTCATAATATGTTGCTCGACAAAACCGCATGAATTCAGGGTTTGGCCGAAGCAGTTCATGGCTGCCCACGCGAAGGTGATATCATTCCTCAACGATGGTGAATGCATCGGCGGAGCGTGCGGGGTGAACGGCCTCGGACCCAGGGCTTGAACTGTGCATTGCCATGCGGGCGGCGGTGAAGTTTGCCGTGTCAACACGCCTATCTGCCGCATCGGCTGCTCCATTAGGTGTACTCGTACGAGCAAGAGCGCTTTCTCTCAGGCATCGCCGTCGAATTGGCACGCGATGTGGTAGACGTGGTAGCCATGTGAGCTATCGAGGGGTTTGCCCTCGTTGTGGAAGGCAGCCGTCCGTGGGCGAATGTGCGGCGGAGCGAGGCATCTGCTGTGGATGAATCGAGCACGCGTGGCACACGAACACGTGTTTCTGAGGCGCCGCGCGACGCCGAAGACCTGCGAGCCACTGTGCAGCCGCCCACTGAGGCTTGGCACACCACGCTGGGCGGCTTCTGGGCCAAGCTCAACAACGATTGGGGTGTTCAACCTCGCGGGGCTACTCGCCTACAACTTTTTGTTCGCCCTGTTTCCCATCCTGCTCTTGCTGCTGGCGGGCTTTGGTGTGCTGCTAAACACGCTTTCGCCGAGCACCGAGTTGCAACTGGAGCACGGCCTCGCTCTCGCCCTGCCGGGCAATACCGGTCAGATCATCGTCGATTCCGTGCTGCGGCATCTCAGGGACAGCGCAGGACTGCTCTTCGTGGTCGGCATCGTCACATCCTTCATCGCGGGATCGCGGCTATTTATCGCCCTGGAGAACTGCTTCGGCATTATCTTCCGTCTTCGAGGACGCCATCCGCTGCAGCAAAATCGTATGGCGTTCGGTATGCTGCTGCTGTACCTGGTCTTGGTGCCGATGATCTTCCTTGCCGCCTTGCTCCCGGCCGATCTCGTCCGCGTCTTCGATCCCGGCGGTCGAAGCCTTGTAGGTGGGCTGCTCCTTCTCCTCATACGGCTCGGCGTGTCGCTGCTCGCGGGCCTGCTGCTGTTCGGCGTGACCTACGCGTTCGTGCCCAATCGCCCCGTCCGCTGGCGGACCTGGCAGGCGAACTGGCGGGGCGCCATCGTCGGGGCATTGCTCCTGCTGGCATATGAAGCACTCTTTCCCCTCTATCAGCAGCACTTTGTGCGCGCGGAGAACTACGGCAGCATCGCGGTCTTCGCGGTCGCGATTCTGCTGTTCTTCTACTACCTTGCCTTGATTCTCTTGCTAGGCGCGGAAATCAACTCGTGGGCCGCGGGCCAGCGCGAGACGGCTGCCGATATCCCAGGTATGCTACATGCAATGCAGGCACATCACACGCTGCGCGGCGCTGCTGGGCGGACGGCGGGCCAGCCGCAGGAGGAGATGCAGCAGCACAAGCGGGCCCGCATGATCCGCTATCTGGATACCGTGGTGAAGCGCGTGCAGCGCGGCTATGCGGCGCCACTCAAACTGCCACTCTACCGCCGACTCTCGCGGCGCCCGAACGCATCAGGATCGCCGGATGTGCCAGCCTAAGGTCGGGTAGTGCCAGGCGCGTTAGCGGCGATTGCGTCTCGCCGAACGGTACGAGGATTGTAGGCATGAGCTACCTCCCTGTCCTCGCTTGCCCGTATGTTCTGTCCTACGGTTGAGGAGCGGGGCAATCATTTGAGGAGCGGGGCAATCATTCGGTTTCCTTTCTCGGGGGCCGGGACGCTCGGGTGAAGCCTGCTTCCCGCCAGTATCGCCCGACATGAGAACTGTGACATGCATCCGTGTTCAATCGGCGTAACGTGTCCGCTCGCGGAGGCCGATTGAATTCACCTTCATTCTCGGCCAATTCTTGCCATTTCTGCGTATTGTGCGTTAAATACACTCCGGTGGGTGTTCTATGAGGCACCGAATAAGCTGCTCAATTGGCTCATGAGGAGGAGCGCGTCGAGAGCAAAGCCAGAAATCATCAGGGTCCGTGCATCTCCACCTTGTATCGCTGGCTCTGGATCAGTCAACCGTGGTTCGAATCCACGTCCCGGAGCCGTTACCATATGTTGGGGTCGAGCGATGCTCGACCCCAATTTGTTGTGTCTGAGCGCCTGAAATCCCCCACAATCGGCGCGTCCATGTTCGGCGAATCAGTCATGCGTCATCGGGTAAGGCCGATCGCACACTGACCATACACGCGCCGTACGCTGATCGCACGGTCCCCCCACACCTGCCAACACACCCGCCGTACGCTCGCCGTACACCGGCCACACGCTTTTTGGGGTTGCGCGGCCGGCGTGGCATAGGCTGCAAGGGAGCTCGCGACGAGCCGGCCACGCAGCCGTCGCCGCCGCGCCATCACGATTCGACTGGAGGGGGACCATCATGAAATCGCACCCGCGTGCCGTCACGCGCCGGGCTGCCGCAGAAGGCCAAGCTGCCCGCCCTGCGCCTCGACCTCGTCATCGACGAGTACGAGCGCGACCTGCGCCGCGGACGCTTGAGCGAGAAGACCGTGCGCAACTACGCCCAGGTCCTGCGTCTCGCCGGACGCTTCTGGGAGGAGCAACTCGGGCGCCCGCCGACCCTCGACGACTTCACCCTACGCCGCGCCGAGGCCTTCCAGGACCACCTCATCGCGCGCGGCAAGCTGCCCTCCTCGCGCCGCTACGACACCGGGCCCGAGCTCTCCACCGAGAGCATCCGCACCTACCTGCGAGCGCTGAAGGTCTTCTCCAGCTGGCTCGTCGCCCCCAAGCAGCGCTACACCGACGAGAATCGGCTGGAGCTGCTGCCCCTGCCGAAGAAGGAGGACACCTTCAAGCTGCCGCTGGAGCCGCACGAGGTGCAGGCGCTTCTGGACGCCTGCGACACGCTGACCGTCTGGGGCTCCCGCGACCTGGCCATCCTGCTGACCTACCTCGACGGCGGGCTGCGGGCGATGGATCTGGCCTACCTGCAGGTCGGACAAGTCAATCTCGAGACGGGCACGCTCTTCATCTCCAGCGGCAAGGGCAACAAGTCGCGGACGGTCACCATCGGCGACCACACCAAGCGCATCCTGCGCCGCTACGCCTTCCTGCGCGATGCGAGCGTGGGGCACAAGGCCGAGGCGGACGCGCCCTTCTTCCAGAACAAGCACGACAAGGCCTTCGGCTACGAGGGACTGCGGACGCTCTTGCGGAGGATCAAGCGGCAGGCTGGTGTCGAGCGGGCGTTCCTCCACCTGCTGCGCCACACCTCGGCGGTCCGCACGCTGGAGGTGCCCGGCTCGGACCTGGTCACGCTGCAGGAGAAGCTCGGCCACGCCGACATCACCACCACGCGGCGCTACATCCGCATGACGACCGCGACCTTGAGCGAGCGGCAGCGGGCCTTCAGCCCGATCGACCACCTGCAGCCCAAGGGGCTCATGCGCCTCACGCCGCCCGATGCGAAAGAATTGCACTTCTACCGCAAGCGCTCACCCGTCGCGGCGAAGCAGGTCGCAGTCGCGACCGAGGACACCCAGGAGGATGCCCGCTCATGACGCAACTACCCGCTAGGGTCGTACCCATGGCTCGTGGCCCGCCGCGCACCGAAACGAAGACGCCTGCGAGTTCCCCTTAGGCAGGAACGACTCGCAGGCGCTCGCGCCACAACCGTCTCCGGCGCCTGGATGTTCGAAGCACCCACCCGCCGCCCACCACGCCAGTGCATACCGCCTGGCAGGAGGTCATGTCATGCCCAGCATACCACCCGTCACGCACGACGCGGACCACGCCGTGCTCGCCTGGCCGACCGACGTCGACCGCGAGGCGCTCCGCCTGGTGCGCCAGCTCACGCCGACCCAGCGCCACCTCATCGTCCGCGCAGGCCTGCCACGCTGGATGCGCCTCGCGACCCCATGGTCTCCCGCACCCGGCCGGGAAGCGGCCCTGGCCCGCAAGCTCGCCTCCCGCGACTTCGGCATCCTCGAACCGCTACCCCGCGAGAAAGGCGCCTACCAACTCACCCCGCTCGGCGAACGCGTCGCCGGCATCGCCTTGCTGAACGTCCTCACCCTTTCCTAACCCACCAATTCAGCCCTCTACGGGCTCAAGGAGAACCATCCATGTTGGTTTGCATCGGCACCGTCGACAACTTCATCCTCATGCCCAGCCCCGTCCTCGACGAGAGCGAGCAGGGCTTTCATCTGGAGCAGCGCCTGCAGGTCACGCTCCAAGCCGCCGCCAATGAGCGCCAACTCATGATCGAGTTCCGCACCGGCGAGGGCTCTGACGCCCCCTCCGAGCAGCTGCTCAACCAGTGGCTGGAGTCGGGCGACCTGGTCGAAGCGCTCTGCACCGGCCTGACCGCGCGGCCCTTCATGCAGAACAAGGACAAGACCTACCGGCGGCAGGGCAAGGAGGTCAAGGTCGGCGACGAGACCGCCTACCTCGACACCATGGTCGTCTTCGCCGGCGCCTCCATGTCCCTGCTCACCGAGGCCAAACCAATCGACGACGCGGTGAAGGCGGCCCGCGCCAGCTACAAACGCGGCCAGCGGGAGTACCGCGCCCAGCGCAACGCCGAGCGGGTCAAGCAGATGGAGAGCCCAGGTGCTCGACCGGGTCAAGCAGATGCGCGAGCGCAAGGCCGCCGAGGACGCCGCCAAGGCCTCTGCCGGAAGTGGTGAACCCGAGGCCGCCGGCGCCAACGGCCGCAAGCGTTGATCGCGCGCCATCCGAGCGGCGGAACGGCGGCAGCCACACCCTGACGATAGGACTGCCGCCTGACCGCACGGTGGGGAAGCCCGCGCGGCCCCGCTCGCAAGAAGAGAGTCGCCGGGGTGTCCTCCCCCGGCGCGGCGGCCGTAGCCCGCGACCGCCGCACCCCGCCACCTCGCATGATCGATACCATCATCGGACACTTGCCCGATCGACCGACCGTTATTGCCACCGCATCGTTCGCATCGCCCACCTCGGGAAAGGAAAACCCATGTCGTCACCGACCGAACCTGTCGCCTCTCGCGATCCCTCGATGCCACAATCGCCGGCCATCGCCCGCACCCGCGTCAGGCTGGGCTGGGATGGAGCGGGTCGACCGCTTCCTGCACTCGCAATGCCATCCGCCTCGTCCTCTTCGCCCTGGTCGCCAACACCATCATGGCCCAGGCCTTCTTCAATAGCGCGGGCAGGATCCTCGTCCTAGGCGGTGTCAACCTGACCGGGCTCTACCTCAACGTCTCCTCCATCTTCTCGACCTTCGCCTTCTCGCTCTTCGAGATCGCCATGCTCTGGGCCCGGCAGGAGGTGCTCTCGCTCGACGAGTCCATCAAGAAGCAGATCGGGGCGAAGGACTGGCTGCGGCGCAACCTCGTCACCCTGGTGGTGATCTCGCTGATCAACTTCTACTCGCTGACCGTCTTCAACGCCGCCATCTGGCCCGCCATCCACGTGCCGGGCATCCCCGAGCCCGCCAGCGCCGTGGAAGTTCTACCTGCATGCTGGGTTCTACACGGTGATCCTCTACCTGGCGGGCATCGTCGGCGAGCGCGTGCGTTCCGAGCAAGAGTTGACGATGACGATGGCCAGCAAGCACACGCAGCAGGCGCTCGCCGCCCACGACGCCCAGGTGCAGCAACAGATCCGCGAGATGACTGCCCGCGGCGAACCGCTCGCCCCGCTGGCCGCCGCCACCAGCTCGCCCGAGACGGCCCAGCTGATCGCCCTGCAATCGCTCGTCCTGGCGGGCAAGGTGGATGTGATGGAGGCGGCGCGCATGAACGTGGCGGCGACGGGTGGCGACACCGCGCTCCTGGATCGCATCTCCAGCCGCTCCGCACCTCCGCGCCCACTGGTCGCCGTCGCTCCCATTGCGTCAGCCGAAGAGGACGGACGACGAGGACGAGGACGACGACGACCCGATCCCCACGGGACGCTACAACGCCAAGCGGCTCACGGCCCGACTGGAGGCGACGCGATGAGATGGTCCGACGATGATTATCCGAGGGAGGGCGGGGAGACGATAGTGTCTCCCAATCTCCTCGACGCTTGGGGGCAGCTCTGGACGAACCGCAGTGAGCCCTACGCGGCGCAGCAAGAGGACGGAACGTATCGCTGGGTCTACCAACCCACCGACGCGGCCGTCCTTGCCGCGCACCTGGCGGGTTCGTCCACCATCGCGCTCTCCTCGCTCGGTGAGGATGGGTCGTGTCGCTGGCTCTGCCTGGATGCCGACCAGGTCGATGCGTTGCCGCAACTGCTGGAGCTGGCTTCGGCCCTCGCCGAGGTGGGGCTACCGGGCTTGGTCGAGGCCAGTCGCCGCGGCGGGCATCTGTGGCTGTTCCTGGATGCACCTCTCTCGGCGGCGATCGCCCGTCGGGTGCTGCTCCATGAACTCGACGATTTGCGCGTAGCTGGCTTGAAGATACCTTCCTTCGAGCTGTATCCCGACGACGGCCGCTCCGGGCGCACTCGGCCACGCGGTGCGTCTGCCGCTGGGGATCCATCGCCTGACCGGCAAGCGCTACGCACTCTTCGACGAGCACAGCTATCCATGCGCCTTCACCTCCACCGAGGCAGCGCTACGCTTCGTGCTCGCCTGGCCACGCATCTCCACCGTGCAACTCATGCGCCGCGCTGGAGAGCTGCGACGAGGCGGAGTCGGAGCGCACTGGTTCGCTCGACGAACAGTACGTCTGCAGATTCTTCACCAGATACCGATCCAGATCGGCACGCGCTCGGCGGTGATCCGCTGGGTGGACGCCCATGTGGCGATCCCCGACCTGCTCGCCGAGATCGCGCCCACCGTCGACCTGAAGAAGGTGGGCAAGGGCTATCTCGGCTGGTGCCCCTTCCACGACGACCGCGCCCCTGACGAGGTGGGCAGGCCGGGTACGCCGTCGTTCTATGCCGTGCGCGATCGGCGCTACGGCTGGAGCTGGCGCTGCTACTCCACCAACTGCAGCCATTCGGTTGGGCTCCTGCGGCACAGCTTTCGCCTGTTGCAAGACCTGCTGGAACTGACCGTGTCGCAGGCGATCCGCGAGGCCTGCGCGCGATGGCCCGAGGCGGACGTCACTCCACCCGCGGTTCGGGAGGTGACGGGAGGCAACGATGATCAGGGCCAGTGAGAGTACGTTAGGCGGTTGGCGTGCGGCGCAGGGTGTAGGCAAGGCTGACCACGCTGGCCAACACGAGGACGGCGTATTTGGTTACCCACTCCCACAACCAACCACAGCCGGTCCCGAGGACGGCACCCACCGCTTGGTGCGAGGCTTCCGAGGTCGCTCCCAGGGTACCGACGAGGCCCACGGCCGCTGCCGCCACCAGGGCTGCCACCCACGCCGACTGCCGGCGGCGCAGCGCTCGGACAAGCGAGGAGACGACCAGGCCGCCCGCCAGGAGCCAGACGAAGACAAGCCCGATGAAGTTCCAGGCGACGAGGCCGAGCCATTGCAGCCCGCCGACGCAGCTGGCGTTGTTGGCGAGGTAGGTGATGGAGGCCGACCCCAGTCCAACGATGGCGAGGATCGTCGTCACGATGCCCAACACGCGCGCGGCGAATGCGCGCTGCGGCGAACGGGGTACTGCGGGATTTCTCGGGGACGTCGGAGTCTCTTGGCCATCCATCGTCCGCTCCTCCCTGCTGCACTGGGACCGTGCCGAATCCGCGGTGCGGTGCGCGGCTCACCCGCTATGACTGTCCTACGTTGGCCCGCTCGCTGTGCTCACACCGCACCGGGAGGCGAGCCCGTGACGCCGAGTACCCAAAGCAATGGGAAGAGGAGCAAGCTGCGATGACCAAACTCTACGTGATCGACGAGGCAGCGGGCATCCTCGACGAGGTGCAGGCGTGGCTGCTTGGCCAAGGCGGACAACGAGGGCTGGGTCTACACGATGGTGCTGCGCCAGCTCGTCAACCGCCTGTATCGCGACCGCGATTACCAGGCCAAGCGCGTCAAGCAGGGCCGCCACACCGCCTACGACTACGCCCTCGATCGCGACCAGAAGGCGTTGGCCTGGGCCATCCGCGCCCTCGTCCAGTTCGTCCCGCCCGAGGAGAAGGCCAGGCCCGAGCCGCCGAAGAAGCCGAGGAAGCCGCTCGCGCAAGCTCTCGCCGGCCCAGCGGACAGTCTACAAGGGCAGGCCCAGCTGGAATCACCAGCCCAAGCGCGACTGGGACGGCCCGGATCTCCCACCCGATTCCCTCCAGACGCCCGATGTGCGCGAGGGTACGGGCAGGGCTAATGGAGCTGGGGCACGCTTCGGTGGTCCTGGGTCATCCACGGCGCCTGGTGGAGAGGCACCCCTCGGACCCTAGGCTGGCATGGCGGGCTTGTTGGGCGGGATGGGCTCGACCTGCTTCGTCAGGAGATAGGCGCTGGGACGGTAGCCCAAGTCCTCGTAGAGGGAGCGTGCTGGGGCGTTGAAGCTGAAGACGTTCAGTTCGACGGTCGTGATGCCCAACTCGCGTGCCCAGTCCTCTGCGCGGGCCATCAAGGCGCGGCCCACCCCGCGGCCACGTGCGGCGGCCGTCACCACGAGTTCCTCAACGTGGACGTGGGTGCGCGGAGCGAGCATGTCGCGGTTCGGGGTATGCCGCACCTCGCACTGCACCAACCCGATCACCGCTCGCTCATCCCCATGCCCCTCGGTTTCCCCGTCGGCCTGCTCGCCCTCGGCGACGAAGAGATGGGCGTCGGGATCGGAGAAGCAGCGATCTAGGTAGGTCAGATCCAGGCTGCCGTCGGCCACCGGAACAAAGACGTCGGGCCGTTCGGCGGCGTGGAACCGAAAGGTCTCTGCCAGTAGGGTGCCCAAGGCGGGCAGATCAGCCGGAGTGGCGTCGCGGATACGTACAGCGGGTTGGGACATAGGGCCGCCTCCTTTGACTGGGCGCGCGCGAGCTGCGCAGCCGAGAGCAGCATGACGAGGTGCAGTCTACCGCAGAGTGCGGTAGCAAGCACATCTCGATCTCTGCACTACTCATGCGCCACTAGGTGACCAGAGCGTGATCGCGGAGCAGGAAAGAGGTGGCGGTCCGCCCGCCCCCGCGCGGGGCGACAGCCCCGCAGCAGGGGGGCTTCCGAACGGGCGGGCGGACCGCCACGATAGCAACCAGGACATCGACGTTGTGCAGCCGTCATGCCGCGATCCGTCGCTGGATCGCGGTGGGCGCAATAGTAGTCTCACGCGCCCTTCTAATTTACAGCTATTTGATCGACACTTTCCGAGGAGCCCTGAAATGAACAGCACTCATGCGACGGCAACTGCCGAAAAAGTGATGATCGAGGATACTGAGGCAGATGCTTCGCGTCGTCTTCGACGACGGGCTGCCCCCGCCGACGCATGCCCAGATCGAGTACTGGCGCAAGCTCTGCGGCGCGCTCTCCCTGGCGAAGGGCACGGGCATGGCCGATGAGGCCTGGCCCGCCGACCTCGCGCCCACCAAGCCGACCCTCAACGGCGCTGGTCGAGCGGCGGATCATCGTCCGACGCCGTCGGGCGTGGCACCTCAAGCGGGGCTGGTACGGGCGCATCGCCGCTCTGCGCGCAGCGTGCGGTGCCGACGCCTCGGGAATCCTTCGCCGAACGTCCGCGTCCCGACCTGCCGAGCTACGCCGAGATCGAGGGCTTCGAGCGGATCTGCCGCTGGCTGGACGCCCAGCCGAAGCGCCGCGCCCGCCTGCCCTTCGTCGGGCTGATCGAGCAGCTCGGCGCGGAGAGCGAGGTGCCGACCGCCCTGCTCCACCTCATGCGCAAGCATCGCCTCGCCCGGCACACCTCGCACCTGCGAGTGGGCGCTCTCGCCCACGTGGAAGGACCGCCTGCGGGCGTTGTGGGACGGCGTCGACCGCGAGGTGCGCGAGCAGTTCCCTCGCCAACCAACGCCCGTCGGATCCGTACGTGGTGGCCGCGGGGATCGACACGTGGTACCTCAACCGCATCGACCCCGCCGGGCTGCCGCTCGCGCTGCGGCACGAGCTGGACGACCTGCAACAACGGGCCGCGGAGGACGAGGAGGAGGTCGACACGCGCTGGGTCTACGACGGCGCGCCGTTGCGGATGTACCGCGCGGGCGTCAACACCGAGAAGGGCGGTGGCGTCTCCTGGTCCTACATCCTGCGCAACAACTCGCTGGCGCTGCTGATCCGTCGCGCGCCACTCGGGCGGCATCGTCGCCCAGGCGCGGCTCGGCTCGGAATGCCTCTGGCGCCTCACCCCGCGGCGCGCACTGGACGAGGTCGACGCGCTGATCCGCCGCATGTGGGCCCGTCCGATCCCCTTCCGCCGCGGACGGCAAGTGCGAGGACGGCCCGCTGGCAGGTCTCGCAGGTCCACCTGGCGGTCGACGTCGCCAACGCCCCGCTCGCCCTGGAGCAGGCCAGTCGCTACGTCTCCCGCTCCCGCTCTCGGGCGGTCTACGAGGCGGCGAAGTCCGAGGTCGAGCAGCTCATGCGGGCGATCCACGGGCGACGAGGCAGAGGATATGGAGGCGCTCGCACTGGACTGGGACGCCCTCTACGAGGACGACGACGTTCGACGACGTTCGACCCCTTCGACGACCTGGTGCCCGAGCGCGAGCGCGACGTGGAGCCGACGCCGGTGGAGGAGCGGGCGGTGACGATCTACGGCTTCGGCAAGCGGGTCTCGGGGATGACCTTCTCGCCCGGCGGCGACGTCTCGATGGTGCTCTACGACAAGGTGCTGCAGGCGCGGCTCTCGGGCAAGCGGCACATGGAGCCGATCTGGGCCGCCGCGGGCTGGCAGCCCGGGGTGCCGGTGACGCGCAACGAGGCGCGGCTCCGCCGCCCCGCGGTGCGCGAGCTGGGACTGCCGCACGATCTGCGGCCCTGCCTGGACGACCCGTGGGAGTTCCTCGACGCACCAGAAGGACGTCTTCGCCGCCGTGGTCGGCCGCGCCGAGGCCGTGCCCGGACGCGATCGACGTCGCGTGGATCCGCCGCGTGGTGCCCGAGGAGCAGCGACTCGCAACCAGTCGCGCTGGCCGACCGACCCCGTCTGGAAGGTCGTGCAGTCGGCCACCTTCGCCGACGCGCCCGCCGAGGCGCGCCGCCTGATCCGCCGCAGGCAGCGCGGGCGCGGACGTGAAGATGCTCGACGGCGTGCAGTTCGGCTGCATGATCAGCCGGACGGCCAAGCTGCACCCCGACGGCGGGCACGTGGACGCTCTCGCGGGCGCTGCGGCGAGGCGCTGCCGGACGCTGGAGGCGGTCGAGGCGAAGAAGACGGCGGCGGGCAAGGACTTCGGCGAGCTCGTGCGGGAGCGGCGGAGGCAGCGCGGGTTACCCCTGCCCATCGCCGAGAAGGTCTTGCCGTTCTTACCGAAGCCGTCGTCCGACGCGACGAGTGACGATCCTCCACTCCCGACGGCGATGACATATCGTTGGCGAACGATCCACTCCGGTTTCGCGTGGTCCTAGCCGAGGAGCGGGTCGCGGAGGCCTTCGCGGCGCTGCAGGACGCGGAGCTACACAGGGCATCTCGGCGGGCGTTGGATCACCTTGAGGAGGCTAACCTTGTGGAGTTGACCTCCTACCAGGCGACCACTACGCGAGTCGCCGTCCCGTAGGCAATCATCTGGATGGCGGGCTGAGTGCCCTGCCCATCCAGATAGACCGTTTGCAACAACCTAGAGGCCGTGTTAACCTCCTGCGCTGGGACTCCCGAGAAGGCGATGATGCTCAGCGCGAGGAACGAACCGCCGACGCCAGCGCCGAGTTCGGCCGAGTGGCGGATGTTATGAATAACACCCGTATGTGGTGTCCAGAAGTCTCAACACCGCCGACTGGCAGAATTCGACCCTCATCAAAGGAGACCTCACCGCGGCTCTCACCAACCTCAAGCAACAGCCGGGAAAGAACATCGCCATCAGTAGTAGCGCGACCCTTGTCCGGTGGTTGCTGCGCGATGGACTGCTCGACGAACTACAATTGTTCGTCTGCCCAGTCCTTGTAGGAAGCGGCAAGTATCTCTTTGATAGCGGGCTGCACATGCCGCTGAAACGCGTGGATTCCAAGACCTTCAGCACGGGTGTCCTATCGCTCGTCTACGCGCCCATGGAGCAGTGAATCCATCTTTCGACTCGATGACGGCAGAGAGGAATGGAATGCACCCGATAGTCCTCTCTGATGCCCGCCTACCTTGATCGAGGTGGCTGGTGTTTAGCGTTTGTCACCGCTCAAGACACATAGCGGTCAGCTCCTTCCCCGCAGCAGTAAACCGAGTCCACCCAATCAGGCAGCGCCGCACTTCCAGTCGGTCAAATAGGGACGTGAAGATGCTACGCGTCCTGTTGCAGGGGCCCTCTTCACCTTCGCAGTGAACTGCCTAACGCTACTTTCTAGACAATGCATATCTTGCGAACATGTCTGCCCGTCACCAGTAGAGTTCGCCAATGTGCTCCGCCTCTGGAGTCGAGCGGAATCCAGCTTTCGTAACCTATTCAGGAATTCGTCGACGTCCTTGGGTGTTAGGGTCAAAGTGGGGTTGGGCACTCCCCATCGTCCCGCGCCCCTCCTCCGTGTCCCTACCCCTCTCTTGACATCGCATGCGTTGCCGGTTACTATATCGTCGGACGTAGTACACTCGACGATATATCGTGCGGCGTAGCATCGGCAACACTCAACGCTAGCCGCTGCCCGCGCGCAGAGGAGGGATCACCGCATGGCCGCTATCGCACGCTTGCGCCGTTCCGAGTTCGCCGTGTTCTGCGCGTACATCGCCTTCGTCGTCGCTGGGATGGGCTACGCCAAGATCGTCGAATATGACGACTTCCACGACGCGACGAACGCCCATCCGCTGATTGGCCTCGCCTTCACGACACTGGTGGTGGGAGCCTATCTCGGCCTTGCCGCCGTGATCGTCGGTTGGCTCCCACTCGCCTTCATTGCGGCGCGCAAGGCATTCGCGACGCATCGATGGGGCGTGATCGGGTTGTTCTGCGTGCCTCCGCTCGCCTTCGTGGCATTCTTCGGCTACGCCGAACTGATGGTGCGGGTCGTGAGTCCTGCGGTCCAGGGCGGTGGCGGGATTGCGCTGGGGACCGATCAGTTGGGCATCTCCCTGGCCGTGGTGTTCGTGTTGTGCGCGATCGCAAGCACCCTCGCGGTGATACAGGCCGTCGCGCGCAGCGAGATCGCGCCGCAATTCTTCCGCTTCGCCCGAATCCCGACGGTGGCTGCGACGGTTGCTATGCTCGTCGTCACGGCGTCGCTCTTCGCCTGGGGACTCAGCCTCCGCAATGATGTGCCCAGCCTCTTCAACGACAACGATGGGTTGTTGTCTACCAACACCGCTGCGAATTGGATCGTGATCCTGGGCATTATGGGCCTGGCGACGGGGATTGCGCTGTGGGCAACGATCCGTGGCGTGGTGGCGGGGGGAGCCGAATCCGGCCAAGCCGCCGTGCAATAACGACAAGCACGCGACAGGGGTTCTGGTTTAACCCCGAGGGCGGCGCAATAAGGCGATTGGAGTGCGAACATGTCACCGCGAACCGTCAGTTCTCGCCGCGTTCGTGCCTTGCTGGTCTGTGGGGCAGCGATTGTGATGGCGTTTGTGAGTGCGAAATTCCTCTTCGGAGGTTCAGCTATCAACGTCGTTCCGTGGGGGGGCTTGCATTTGCCGCGGCGTTCCTGGCCGTGAGTCGGCGAGAATCCCTGCTCTTCGGTGCCATCTTGGGATTCGTCCTGTCGTACGCGTTTCTCTGGTTCGACGACACGGACGCAAAGACACTCGATCGCGTGCTTGTGCTCGTTCCCTTGATCATCGCGCCCGCTCTGTTTGGCG
Source organism: uncultured Chloroflexia bacterium (assembly GCA_963841205.1). Taxonomy (GTDB): domain Bacteria; phylum Chloroflexota; class Ktedonobacteria; order Ktedonobacterales; family JADMIN01; genus CAWAWP01. The sequence continues at coordinate 14,333 of CAWJCH010000012.1, forward strand.
CGCTCTGTGGTGCGATCATGGCATGGCTGGGATGGCTGGTGCGGCGAGCGTTGAGCAAGTGAGCAGACGTGCCGAGTTGCAGGGAGTCCAACGAGACACACCAGCATCTTCGGCACGCTACTAGATGGCCTATGAGGTGGCTCATCCGCACTGTGCGTGCTGGTGTTGCAATCCGTATTCGTAAACAGAGCAGAAGAGAATTTGGCTTGACCTTCTTGTGGTATTTGTGAGGTGCTTCTGCTTTGCCTACGCTCCCCTTTTCGTTGCCTGGCTTTGAAGTGCAGCAGGTCTGGTGCGGCGAAGCCTCCCTGACCAGTACGGCTTGTGCCATCAGTCCAACGGCGATCTGCCCGTTTTGTCAGCACGCTTCGCGTCGGATTCATAGTTATTACCTCCGTTCTCCTCAGGACTTGCCGGTCAGCGGTCAAACTGTCCGCCTGAACCTGCAGGTCCGCCGCTATCGGTGTCAGAACCGGCAGTGTCCCCGGCGCACCTTTGCGGAGCGGTTGCCCGAGGTCCTGCCTGTTCATGCGCGCAGGACCACCCGCTTGGGAGCTATTCTGGATGTGGTCGCCGTCGCGCTCAGTGGGCAAGCGGGCGAACGTCTGGTGAACCAGATGGGAATGGGCGTCAGTGCCGATACCCTCTTGCGCTTAGCCAAACGCTCCGGGCCAGCCTCCAGCAGGGGACCACGCTTCCTTGGAGCCGATGATTTCGCGTTCCGAAGTGGGCGGACTTACCTTAGATCAGGGCTTTCATCCCCACGCCTAAAGGCAGGGGCCTTCAGCCCTGATCTAAGGTAATGAGTTACGAGCAGGGGGAATCGTCACCGCTAGGTCGGCACTGACGGGGCACGGACGACCTATTGTGCGGGGCGAGCGGCAGGGAGAACCAGAAGGTCGTGCCCTGGCCCGGTTTGCTTTCCACCCCCACCTGCCCCTGGTGCTGCTCGATGATCGTCCGGTTGATATACAGCCCGAGTCCCAACCCTATCTGCGAGTCACTCTGCACCGGCGTGCCTGCCGCCTGGTGGAAGCGTTCCCACACCCGCGCCTGCTCCGCGACCGGCAGCCCGATCCCCTCGTCTCGGACCGAGACCAGCGCCCTCCCGTCCTCCCTGGCCAGGCGCACTTCCACGGCCTGATCCTCGCGTGAAAACTTGAGTGCGTTGCTCAAATAGTTCGCCACCACCTGCTGGATGCGCTCGGCATCGGCAACCACCGGGACGGGTCCCGCGCCCGCTTCCCAATAGATGCGGCGCTCCGGGTGGATCAGTGCCTGGTCCTCGACAGCGGCGCCGACCACGGTGGTCAGATCGAACGGCCCCATGCGAAGCGCCAGCCGTCCCCGCACGATGCGATTGACGTCCAGTAGGTCCTCCACCAGCCTCCCCATGCGCTGCAAGCTCCGTTCGCAACTGTCGACCAACGAGCGGAGCACAGCGAGCGCGCGGGTAGTGTCGTCAGGGCTGCCCCCGGTGCCGAGCAGCACATCCAGTCGGCGAGCCAGCAATTGGACGTTCCCGACGAGGACGGTCAGGGGGGTTTTGAGTTCGTGACTGGCGATGCTGATGAACTCCTCCATGCGCTGGTTCGCCGCGCGCAAGGCCGCCTCCTGGGCGCGCGCATCGGCGCGCTCACGCTGCAGGTGCAGTTGGTCGAGATAGAGCAGTGCCGGCCGAATCGCCGCAAGGCCAAGTAAGCCGAAACCGATGACCGCAGGGGCCGTGAGCGCTGACAGACCGTGCTGCGCCGTCGACCCCACGATGATTACCGCACTGCTGGCCACCACCGCCAAGGTGGGTAGGGTAAACTGAATGCTTGCCAGCAGATCATGCCAGCGCGGGTGCTCAGCCGACATCACCGGTTCGCGGGGGCGCTCGGTTGGCATCACGCGCAGCCTGACCAGGCAAGCCAAAGGGACCAGCAAGTAGAAAGTGAACCAGAACACGTCTGGGGGGCCACCCGTGCGATAGACATGAGGGGGAGAGGTCAGCAGCACGGCGGCCCAGGTGTCCGCCACGAGCAGGCAGGCGAACGCCACATACATCAAGTATTCAAACAATCGCTCACCGACCGTGCGACGCGGTCGAGTCAGGGCGATGACGAGGCCATAGAGGATAGCGAGATCGACGATCTGATAGGTCATGCTGACGGTCTTGCTCGCCTGCGATTCTCCGCTCGCTCCGGCAATACGATCAAACACGAAATACCAGAGCAAGGCACTGACGGCGGTCATGAACATCACGGCATCAACCGAGGCCCGCAGGCGTGACCGCCATGGCCCCAATTCGGATGACACGACAAGGGTCGTCAAGAAAAAGGCATATTGGAGGATGAAGAACAGATCGGGCAGGCTAGGATAGGGAACACCATGAGGATAGATGTAGATGTCCGCGATCGTCCAAGTGGTCCGGGCCACCGCGTAGGACAGCATGCCCAATGCCGCAAAGCACCAAGCGAGGACGTCAAAGCGATGGACGCGCAGCAGTCGAAGGATTATCCAACCTACTACGATGAACTGTGGCCATGCCAGCGCCGTGCGAAGCCAGTCGGTGGTTGGTTTGATCCAGGGGGGCTGCAGCAGAGTCACCGTCACCTGGTAGCCGATAAGCACGCCACAGACCACAAACGCGCCCAGCAATACACGATCGTCGCGCAGACCGCGAAGGAGGGCTTGGCCAGCAGTGGGAGACGATGCACCCTGAGGCCCCGGATCACGTTTCTGGGCGAGGTCCGTCACAACGTCACCAGACCTTCCTACCCCGTGCCTCACCGCCTCCTGTCGACTGGGTTCTAGTGTCTGGCACTCGGGTCACCACACGTGAGTGTAGACGGCACCCCTCACGACAGCATTACATAGTCCAGGTTTAGACCAGGCATTTCGGATGGCGAAACCGGAGACCGAGACCTCCCTTCCACTCGTAACCGAGGACCAGCTAGCGGCGTTCTTTAGTGGGTGGCTCGATGAGAGCGCGAACCACGCCTACGCGCTCGCGTCATATGCCGATACCATATGAGCATGCTGAACGGCACCGTCGGAGCGCGGCCTCAGCTTGGGGAGCTTTTCGGGGCCCGTGGCGCAGCAGGCGCTCTCCGACGTTTGGTAGACGTGGCTCGGCACATCGAAGGCACACGCAACTCGGGATAGCTTTGCGCACCTCGTGAAGTGGCGCTCGCGTGAGCGAGTTGCGGGCGTGCTAGTGCCATTCCTCACTTGCCACCGCGAGTGTCTATCTGGCCGCCCTCCGCGCTGGCGAGCATCCCCGTGCCGACGACCTGGAAAGCGACCCCAGCATCACCGCTTAGCGACGTGACCTGAAAACACCCGAGCATAGGTGTGTCGCCACGCTGCGAAGTGCTCCCGTGAGGAGTGCGCCATCTTCACACAAGCACCGTCGCGCACCACGTGCGCCGTGCCCACATGAGGCTGTGATCCTCTAAGCTATGAAAACGGGCCACGAGGGCAGCTTCACAACCCCCTCAGTGTTGGACCAACCATTGCCAGCTAAGTCTCTGAGCCACGCTCTATCCCTGCGGCCAGCTTCAGTGACGGGCGTTGGGCGAGGCAGAAGTATACTCACGGTCCCCTCACAATGCTGGTGGGGTGCTGGCATATGGCGCAAAAGCCGGCCAACGCGCCGACGGTCACAGCCGTGCGCACACCAGAACCAGCACCTTTCTAGGCCCGCATCCCGACTTCGATCCACCGGCGGAAAGAAGCGATCTGCTCGTCGGACCACTCTCCATCACACGGCATCGTGCCCTCGGACAGTCGTTGGAGAATGATCTCGGCGTTCTCGCAGACGTCTTCGTAGTTCCACAGGTCGAAGGCGAATTCCATCGCGGTGCGGTCACTCGCGCGAAAAAGTGGCCTAATTTCTAGCGCGAAACTTGGCGCATCGCCGTCAGGTGGCATCATCCCTAAGCTCCCTGGCATTCCAACGCGCCTGTCGCAGCAGCGTAAACAGGCAATGGTCTTTCGCCTCAGCAGCGCACGAGCGCTAGAGTTGCCGGCGCCAGTTCGTAGACTCGCACCCTTTGCCATTGGGCAGTACGAGCCTCTCATAGCGCCTACAGTCCATGGACGGCGGCCTCCTCTGCTTCATTCCATCCGTTCGAGCTGGACATCGATGGTGTAAATGTCACCGGCAATTGCTTGACTCCCAGAAGGTTTTGGGTGCCGAGAACTTCTATGGGAGTACCATCCGTCACATGTCGGAGCTCCGGCAGTTGCGCGAGCATCAAAGGCAGAGCAATGGATGCTTCCAGGCGCGCAAGCGGGGCGCCCACACAGAAGTGAATGCCATGGCCGAAGGCCACGTGATGAATAGGCGAGCGCGTGATGTCAAAGCGATCGGGTTCGGCAAAGTACGCGCTATCCCGATTGGCGGATGCTAGCCAGGCGAAGACAACCGCACCGGCGGGAATGCGCACCTCGCCGAGCGTGACCTCGGCCGTTGTCACACGTCCGATGCGCCAGACAGGAGACGCGTACCGAAGCACCTCTTCAATGGTGTTGAGCATCAATTCCGGCTGGCGGCGCAGCCGATCCAGCGCCTCAGGATGTTCGTCCAGACAGAAAATGGTGTTCCCAATCAGATTGGTTGTGGTCACATGTCCCGCCAGCAAAAGTAGGAAGCAAAAGCTGATGATCGCCTCTTGGCGCAGCGGCGCCCCATCAACTTCAGCGGCCAATAACTCGCTCATCAGGTCGGCGCGAGGCTGGCGGCGGCGCTCCTCGAGCACGCGGCTGAAGTAAGCGCTCATCTCCTTCATAGTAGGCTCTACTTGCCGTAGGCGTTGTGGCTCACTTGCGCTCAAGAGTTCTTGGTCGCTTATCTGCAGCGCGAAGAGCGCATCCGCCCAGCGCTTGAACACCGGGCGGTCGCCCGTCGGCACGCCGAGCATCTCCGCTATCACGGTCGTCGGCAACGGATACGCCAGATCCCCGATCACCTCCATCCGCCCCGTCGGACGCACGCGATCCAGCAGATCCTGAGTGATCGCTGCGATGCGCGATGAGAGACGTGAGAGCGTCCGGGGTGTAAATGCCGGAGCGATGAGCGAGCGATACTTGCTGTGCTGCGGCGGATCCATCCGGAGAAGATTGGGGGCGGCGAGAGCAGCGCCAACGCGAACACGCCGGCTGAGATCCGAGGAGAAATGTGAGTGGTCAGCGAGGACGTGGTTGACGTCCTCGTAGCGGAAGACATGCCAGCACTCGCTGGAATCGTCGAGCCAGACTGGCCGCGTGGCACGCATCTCTTCAAACCAGGCATATTTGCGTTCAACGTCATGTAACGACTGCGACGACGGCTGCGATGGTGTTTGCACAGGAAATGCGCTCCTTTCGCTCTCAGTCTCCTCCCCTCAGCATCCTTACCTTCCCACGTGACGAGCGCCACCTCGCGCCGTCTCGACGCCAGCGCGCGCACCTTCTACTGCCGGGCTTCTTGGCCCCTCTGCAATGACTGTTGCGCGCGCTACTTTCAAGATGCCTGCAACTGCTTACGTCATTATCGCGATCTGATGCCCCTTTCCTAAACCTGGTGCGCTGATCTGAATCATGCAGACGATGATAGGCAAGATTGCGACATCGGAGCAGAAGCACGTCGCCGCCGCTTTGGGAGTGGTTCGCGGCCGCGAGTGACTGGATCGAGCGCGCTCCCGCTGCGGTGGAGGCGTCGCGCGAGTCCGCCTGGGCCCTACACGCCCAGTGGGGTGCGATACGGGTGCTGAAAGCTCGCGTGCTGATGTCCTCGACGACGTTGCTTCGCTTCCCGGGACGCTAGCGCCGACGATCGGAACATGCGCCAGGCGTGCTGGAATAGAAAGCCACTTGTCACACGGCGTAGGTCCTTCGTAAGCCTCGCTGTCCACATTATCGCTGTAGAACCGCTGTGTACCGTCCTCTACCGTCCTCGCCGCAGACACGCCTTCTCACGGCGGACACCAAAGGGCGCGACGACATAGGCGAGTAAGCCGCACACGGCGGCGTGGTGGGTACGGTTCGGCAAGCTGCTCCGGTCCCTCCGGCCTCGCTGGAAGCGACGGCTCGCGCGCCTCGGCATGACGTCGGCGCGGTATCGTGCACTTCGCGCTAGCCGAGAGCCAAGCACAGCGTAACGGAGTTGGCCAGGCGCAGATCGGCGCAGATCGACGTACGCCCTGTTCCGCGTCGCTGCTGGAGGATAGGCGCCATACAACTGATCTGAGCGCACGGAAATTCGGGGCTAGTCGACGATGATGAAAGGGCAAGGTTATGGCGAGTAAAACGGATATCGAGACCATCGGCTACTTCTTCGAGAACGCGGCGGCGCGCGGCCAGAGCGATATCATGCTGCGTCGCACCTCCGGTTCCTGCCGATTCGACATCGTGGGCGTCGGGAGCTGGCTCGTGCGGGTTGACCAGGGTGCGATCACCTTCACCGTGGCCGAAAGCTCGACGGCGGCGGATTGCACACTCACCGCCACCGAGAGCGACTTCCTGGCCATGGCCAGTGGCCGGCAGAACCCGATGACGGCGTTTATGCAAGGGCGCCTGAAGGGAACGGGCAACATATCGCTGGGCGATCGTTTCCTCCGCCTCTTCCCGTAGTGGCGACGGAGCGCCTGAGTCGACGTGGCAGCAGACGAAGGAGGGTCCAGCATGTCCGGCAAGACGACCACCATTCTCGAGGGTGACACGTTCGTCGTAAGCGATCTGAGCGGGAACATCGATGCGTCCCCAACGGAAACTCAGGGGCTCTTTCAGTGGGATACGCGCTTCCTCTCGCGCTGGAAGCTCACCGTGGATGGCCGCGTGCCGAATGTGCTGTCCACCGATGACTTGCAGTACTTCTCCGTGCAATACTTCCTCGTTCCGGGGACAGGCACGGTCTATGTAGACGCAGGTCTCTCGATCATTCGAAGGCGCTCCGTGGGACAGGGATTCCACGAAGACCTTGAGATCCTCAATCACAAGGCGCAACCCCTCGATCTCGACATCCGGATCGACGCCGCCGCGGACTTCGCAGATCTCTTCGAGATCAAAGACGCGCTCGCCAAGAAGGGGGAACACTTCGAGCGTGTAGAGCCCGGCCGCCTGGTACTTGGTTATCGGCGCGGACAATATCTTCGCGAGACGTGGATCTCCGCGAGCGCCCCGGTGGCTTTCGACGAGCAAGGCCTCCATATCAAGGTGCATCTGGAACCGCATGGCGAGTGGAAGAGCTGCCTTGATGTCGTCGTTGCAGTCGATGGGTTTGGCGTCACCCATCAAACGGTCAGCCACAAGCATGGTCAGAGCGAGCCGCACCCAGACATGGAGGTGGGCCTGGACGAGTGGATCGGGGCGGCACCCACCTTGACCTCCGAGTGGGAGCCGCTCGATCGCATCTACCGCCGCAGTCTGATCGATCTCGCGGCCCTGCGCTTCAACTCGGTTCTACTGCCTGACGGCGCGCTTCCCTCCGCTGGTCTCCCCTGGTTCATGACGATATTCGGGCGCGACAGCATCCTCACGAGCCTGCAGGCGCTGCCGTTCACGCCAATACTGGCCGAGACAACTTTGCGTGTCCTGGCTTCGCAGCAAGGCCGGCACGACGACCCCTTCCGAGACGAGGAGCCTGGGAAGATTATCCATGAGCTTCGCTTCGGGGAGATGACCGCATTCGAGGAGCGACCCCATTCGCCCTATTACGGGGCCGCCGACTCCACGCCGCTCTTCCTCATTCTGCTGGACGAGATGGAGCGCTGGACCGGGAACGCTGCGCTCGTGCGCGAGCTGGAGCCTGAGGCACGCGCCGCGCTTGCCTGGATTGACGAGTATGGCGACCGTGACCGCGACGGCTATGTCGAGTACAACCGGCGTAACAAGGAAACCGGTCTGGAGAACCAGTGTTGGAAAGACTCGTGGGACGCGATCCTCTTCGCCGACGGTACCAACTCCAAGCTCCCGCGTGCGACCTGCGAGATCCAGGGCTACGTTTATGACGCGAAGATGCGCACTGCTCGGCTCGCGCGGACCTTCTGGAACGATCCAGCCCTCGCCAATCGGCTAGAATCGGAGGCCGCCGTCCTCAAGCGCCGTTTCAATCGCGACTTCTGGATCGCCGACCGCGAGTTCTTCGCCTTAGCTATCGACGGGGATGGGCGTCAGGTGGATTCGCTCACCTCGAACATCGGTCATCTGCTGTGGAGCGGCATCGTGGAAAACGACAAGGCCGGGGTCTGCGTACGCCATCTGATGGGCGATGCGCTCTATTCGGGCTGGGGCATCCGCACCATGGCGACGACCGAGGGTGGCTACAATCCGATCGGCTACCACATCGGCACCGTCTGGCCTCACGACTGCTCCTTCATCGCTTGGGGGCTCAACAGATACGGCTATCGTACCGAGGCGGCTCGCATCGCGCTGAACATCCTCGAGGCTGCAACATACTTTCGGAATCGATTGCCGGAGGCGTTCGCCGGCTATCCTCGAAAACAGACTATGTTCCCCGTCGAGTACCCAACCGCTTGCAGCCCACAGGCTTGGGCGACGGGAGCGCCACTGCTCTTCTTGCGCACCATGCTCGGTCTCGAGCCGGTCGGCGACCAACTGCTGGTGGATCCCGTCGTGCCACACTCGATCGGACGGATCGAGCTCCTCAACATACCCGGGCGCTGGCGCCACGCGGATGCGTTCGGTCGCGGCCTTGCAGACATACAGCGGGAAGATATGTATCCCGGCGCAGCGCTCGAACTTGCATAGCTGAGTTGGCACAGGTCGCGAAATCAGCCAAGCAGTGAACGCGCCGCAGATGGGCAACGATTGCGCCCGTAGGGGCATGCCATCGAAATCAGCGCATGTTAGGTGTTGGGGTGCGCGATCTCAGACCACGTAGGAAAGGCGCCGTCGTGTCCGGTCGCACCTTCGCGGCGCGAGTGCACTCGTGGGTATCTGGAAGGCATGTTCGTGCATCTGCTGATCATCGAGGCGGACGTGCCAGCCTCACCCCTGTGCCGCGAGTGCGCGAGCTCGGGGCACAGGGGCTGGAAATCCAAGGGAAGATCCGAAGGAGGGTGGGCATGGCACTAGCGAACGGTAGCGATGAACACCGGGTGGGACGTATTTCGCTGTTCACGCCCTCCGTCGCAATCGGCCTGATCGGGGGACTACTGGCATTGACCGTCACAGCCTTGTACTCGCTGTTCCACCTCCTCAAGGAAGCACTAGGGGTGCCCAACGACGCCGTGCATTTCTTCTTTGGCCTCATGGTCGTGCTCGTCGGAATGGCAGGTACCTTCCTGGCCCCGATCCTGGCTCGTTTGGGCGCGGTGCTGCTCGTCGTAGCAGGTATCGCGCTGTTCTTCGTCGTCGGATGGTGGGCTTTAATAGTCTCCCCATTCTTCTTGATCGCCGCGCTGCTTACGCCCAGCTAGTGAAGAGTGCACCTCCTTAGGAACCCGATGTGCAGACTTGCCAGATGACACTAATCTAGCTCCATATGGCTTGGTGTCCTCATCAGCCTTTGCCGCGACGCTGAGGAGGGAGCCATGGAACTGGGTAACCATATTATCGCGTTTTCTGCGAGGTCGATGAGGGGCTGGCGGCCGCAGTGGGGGACTGGCGTGTACGATTGCAGCGACACCGGCTCATCCGACTGGTATCTCTTCCAGTGCTCGGAACCGGTCAATCGCTTCGTCTCCGAACGTTTGGGTTCCCCTTACTGCCCGGGAGTGCGGCCGGCTACCCAGGCTACTACCAAGAAGGCGTCTGGCGGCCGGGCATCATCCGCGCCTTCCCTGCGGGGAGCTATCGTCTCTCCGATGACGCCAACCAAACAGGACGTACGGTGGCAGACCGTCGCGGACGGACTCGGAAAGCACATCCGCTCAAATTCTACGCTGGCGGTCTCATACGAACTACGATGGCCACCCCTTCCGCGGACCTCAGATCCGAGGGTAGGGGTTCAAATCCCTCCGGGCGTACCAACCATCAAAACCCAGTTGAGATCAGCCATCGTGAAGGCTTCCCATCCTCAAATGGGTTGCCTTCAGTCGTCCTGACAGCCACCCTACCTGCGACTGGGGAGACAGTCTTGGTGCTCGCGAACTGATCAGACTGCCTCGACTTTCCGCATCCTCCCGGCTATACATTTCCAGGTGACCGCGCTCACGATGCAGCACCAGGAGGTTACACATGGAGCCGAGTAACATGGAGCCGCGAAATACCGCAGATGTGAAGCTTGGTCGCGTCGGCATCTGGAGCGGACAACTCGCGGCAGATCGCGAGTCTGCCAAGGCAGCAGCCGTCGACCTGGAGCGACTGGGTTACGGCACGCTCTGGCTACCGAGTCGGCCAGGCCAGTTTGAACTTGTCCGCGAGGTACTCGACGCGACCACGCATCTCGTCGTGGCGACCGGCATCGCCAGCATCTGGACGTACCCCGCGACTGAGGTCGCGACCACGCATCGGACACTCACCCGGACCCATCCTCACCGCTTTCTGCTCGGCCTCGGGGTCAGCCACGCACATCTGGTGGACCGCGAGCAGACTGGGCGATACAATCACCCCCTGGAGCGCATGACCGCCTACCTCGATGCACTGGATGCCGCGTCGCCACCGGTTCCGGCGCGTGAGCGGGTCCTCGCCGCGCTCGGTCCACGAATGCTGGGGCTAGCGCGCGACCGCAGTGCCGGAGCCCATCCCTATCTCGTCACGGTGGAGCACACTCGACGGGCCCGTGCGGTCCTCGGTCCAGGTCGCCTGCTCGCGCCAGAGCAGGCCGTGGTGCTGGCGACCGATCCCGTCGAAGCGCGACGTATCGCCCGGGTACATCTGGCCGGATATCTTCATGCTCCCAACTATACGAACAATTGGCTCCGCCTTGGCTTCACCGTAGGCGACCTCGCCGAGGGTGGCAGCGACCGTCTCGTGGATGCACTCGTCGCTTGGGGTACTATAGACACGATCCGCGAGCGCATCACCGACCATCTACAGGCAGGCGCCGATCACGTGTGCCTACAAGTGCTCACCGCCGAACCAGGAACATTGCCAAATGAGGAATGGCGGACGCTAGCTGCCCTGGCGTAACCACCCCAAGTAGGACGGGCAACTCGCTCCTGGCCGGGGCAAATGCCACGGCCTCACACGTAGACACAGGGCAGTGGTGCAGCTTCGAAGGTGGCACTCGTCATGGCATCGACTAGCCCACTACTCAGCAGGGGTGTCCTGACGGATTCGACGTTATCAGATAGCGTCAATCACCCCCTTCTTGGACTTGGGGGGCCAACTCGTCTCCTGGCTTACCGAACGACAGCACCCCAATGGTGCACCACATCGCCGTCATCGTGTGTCGGTTAATGCTGCGCTCATCTGCCTCAAGCAAGCAGAAATTCGCGCAGCGCCCCATCGGTTGCTGGGACGAGCGTCGCCTGCTTCTGCATCTCCAGCGCGATCCGTAGCGCCTCAGGCAGCAGCACTTCCACGCCTAGTGCCTCAAGGCACACCTCCGCGAACTTCGCCGGGTGCGCCGTCGCCAGCACGATCTTCACGCCCTCGGCGCCGCCGTCCGCCGCATGACTCCGGCTCCCCAGGTAGCCGACCGCCGTATGTGGGTCCGCGATGTAGTTGTATCGCTCGTAGAGGTCACGCATGCCGGCGAGTGTCTCCGCATCCGTAAACCGATAGCCGCTGATCTCAGATGCCATGCGCGCATGGCTGTCGCCAAACAGCGCCAGCATGCGCGCGAAGTTGCTCGGATCGCCTACGTCCATCGCCGACGAAAGCGTTCGCAGCGAGGCACGCGGCGAGAAGACGCCGTCCTCAAGGTAGTTTGGCACGACATCGTTCGCGTTAGTCGTGGCGATAAAGTGCCGCACGGGCAGTCCCATGCGTTGCGCGAGAAGCCCAGCGGTCAGGTTCCCAAAGTTGCCGCTTGGCACTGAGAAGACCGGCCCACCTCCTCGCCCACGCAGTTGCCCGTACGCCGCGACGTAATAGAAACTCTGCGGCAGCAGTCGCGCGATATTGATCGAGTTCGCGGAGGTCAGGTCGAGCCGCTCCCTTATCGCCGGATCGCGGAACACCCCCTTCACCAGCCGCTGGCAATCGTCGAACGTGCCCTGCACCTCTAGCGCGCAGACGTTCCCGCCGAGCGTCGTCAACTGTTGCTCCTGCACGTGGCTGACTTGCCCGCTCGGATACAGCACCACCACCCGCGTGTTCGGCACATTGTGGAATCCGTACGCCACCGCGCTCCCGGTGTCGCCCGAGGTCGCCACCAGCACCGTCAGCTCGCGTGTCTCACCTTGCCGCAGATACGACAGCGTCCGCGCCATGAACCGTGCGCCGAAATCCTTGAAGGCCAGCGTGGGACCATGGAACAGTTCCAGAATGGCGAGATCGGGCGCCAGCTCCACCAGCGGCGCATCGAAGCTGAACGCATCCCGCACGATCCCGCCCAGCGCCTCGCGAGGAATCTCATCGCCAATCAGTGCGGAGGCCATCTCCTCGGCGATCTCCGCGAAAGTCATCGCACCGCGTCGCTCCCAGAACGCGCCCGGCAGCGTCGGGATCTCTGCCGGCATGAAGAGGCCGCCGTCGTCCGCCAGCCCTCGCAGCGCCGCCTCGCGAAACGTCACCGCCGCGCTGCCTCCGTTCGTGCTGTATAAGCGCATGCGGCAGTCCTCACTTTCTTGCTTCGCCTATGACGCCTCAACTCCTGCGCCACCATCGAGCACCCGCGCTCCTTCTCGGTTGATGCCCGAGACGTAGACCTCGCTCTCGATTCCGCCCGCCGCGAACGCCGCCCGCATCGCCTCACCCGCGCGCTCTGCGGTTACCCGCGCGTCACAGAGCGCGAACATTGTCGGGCATGCGCCAGAGATGCCGCTGCCGAGCGCCCCGGCCCGCACCGCCTCCTGCTTCACTGCCTTGTATCCGGGAATCAGCGAGGCCCGCGCCGGCTCCACGATCGCGTCCGAGAGTGACCGTCCCAGCAGCGCCAGATCCGACGCATACAATGCCGCGACGACTCCCGCCACATTGCCCCACTGTCGCACCGCGTCCGAGAGCGGCACCTCGTTGGGCAACACCCGCCGTGCCTCCGCGGTCAGCACCTCCATCGCCGGATGCACCAGCGCGCAGAACAGCGACTCCGGCGTGGGCAACTGCACGATGTCCAGCGGATGCACGCCGCGAATCAGCGTGAACCCGCCGAGCAGCGACGGCGCCACATTGTCCGCATGCACCGTTCCCGGCCCGCACGAGACCTGCTCCCCCGCTAACGCGAATGGCAACAGCTCCCGTCGCGAGAGCGGCGACCCGCAGAGCGCGTTGACCGCCACCGCCGCCGCCACCGCGCTCGCCGCGCTAGAGCCGAGTCCGCTGCCGAGCGGCATGCGCTTACGCAGCACGATCTCGACCCCGAAGGGCGCCTCCAGATGTGCCAGCAGCGCCAGCGCGGCGGCCCCAGCCGTGTTCGCCGCTGCCTCGCGCGGCAAGCGCCCCCCGTCGCCCGTGATCTCCGCTATCGTCACGCCGCGAACCTCGCTGGCCCGCGCCACGACCTCGTCGCCCGGCGCGTCTACCGCGAAGCCAAAGATGTCGAAGCCCGGCCCCACGTTGGCGACCGTCGCCGGCGCGAAGGCACGCACCGCCCCCGCCATCGGCCGGAGGACGCCGCTCATCGGATGTAGCCCTGTCGCACCATCAGCTCCGCGTTCAGCAGTGCCCCGCCCGCCGCGCCGCGCACCGTGTTGTGCACCAGCGCCACGAACTTGTAGCCCAGCAGCGGACACGGACGCAGGCGCCCGACGCTCCCCGCCATGCCCCGCTCAAGCCCCCGGTGCAGCCGCGGTTGCGGGAAGTACGGCTCTGCGAAGTAGTGGATCGGCTGCTTCGGCGCTAGCGGCAGCCCAAACTCCTGTGGCTTTCCGCGGTACGCGCGCCACACCTCCACAATCTCCTCCAGCGACGGCGTCTCGCGCAGCCTCACCGAGATGCACTCAGTATGCCCGTCCAACACCGCCACACGGTTGCACGCCGCACTCACCGCGAACTCGCGCCACCGAATCGCCCCATCCGTGTATGCGCCCAGGATCTTCTTCGGCTCCGTCTCCAACTTGTCCTCTTCGCCGCCGATGTGTGGGATCACGTTGTCCAGCAGGTCCATGCTCGGCACGCCGGGATACCCCGCGCCAGATGCCGCTTGCATCGTCACGACGTGTACCGCTTCCAGTCCAAACGCGTCCGCCAGCGGCTTCAGTGCCATCACCAGCCCCGTCGTCGAGCAGTTCGGATTTGTCACGATCATCCCCGCGCCGAACCGCTGCCGCTCCACCAGCGCGAGGTGCTCCGCGTTCACATCGGGCACCAGTAGCGGAACGTCGGCGTCCATGCGGTGATTGCGTGCGTTCGACACCACGATATAGCCCGCCCGCGCGAACTGTTCCTCCACCTCACCCGCCACCGATGCGTCGAGCGCCGAGAAGACGACGCGGCACGGCAGGTCAGGCACGCACTCCGTCACCCGCAGCCGCGCCACCTCCTCCGGCAGCGGCGTGGGCATCAGCCAGCGCGCCGCCTCGCCATACGTCTTCCCCGCGGAGCTGGACGACGCGGCCACCGCAGTCAGCGCAAACCACGGATGATCGGCCAGCAGCTCGACGAACCGTTGCCCCACGCTACCCGTCGCGCCGAGTATGCCGACCTGGATCTTCTCCTCTGGCGCCATGTATATCTGCTTGCCTTCGTTCATCTGTCGGCCCTCATATCCCAAATCGTCGTCCCACGCACGGTTTCCGCTCACCGGGATCTCTCCGCCACGCGCAATACGTCCGCGAGCACGCCGCCTGCCGTCACCTCGGCCCCCGCGCCCGGACCCCGTATCACCAACGGTTGTGCTGCATAGCGGTCGGACGAGATGACGATGCAATTCTCCGCCCCGCGAAGATGCGTAAACGCCGAATCCGCCGACACCGCCTCCAGCCCGACCGAGCAGTTGCCTGCCGTCATCCGCGCCACGAACCGCAGCACCGTGCCCTGGCGAACCGCCTCCGTGCGCAGCTGCTCGAAGTGTCCGTCCTCCTCGGTCAGCGCCGTGTAGAAGGCTTCGACACTTGGCGCCTCCAGACAGCGCCTTGGCAAAATCTGCTCGACCACCACGTCGCCCATCTCCCTGGAATAGCCGCACTCACGCGCCAGGATGAGCAACTTGCGTGCGACATCGGCCCCGCTGAGATCATCGCGAGGGTCCGGCTCCGTATACCCCGCCTCCTGCGCCGACCGCAGCACTTCACTGAAAGGACGCGCCCCATCGAAGCTGTTGAAGAGATAGCTCAGCGTCCCCGAGAGCACGCCCTCGACCGCGATATTCCGGTCTCCCGTCGCGATCAGATCGCGCAACGTCCCGATCACCGGCAGCGCCGCTCCCACCGTCGTCTCGTAGAAGAACGCCGCTCGCCCGCAGCCGCCGGACCTGCGCAGCTCCCAATATCCATCATGCGGCCCCGTCAAACCGCGTTTATTCGCCGTCACGACCGCGATCCCGGCCCGCAGCGCCTCGCCATACTCTGCAGGAACAGCCTCGCTCGCCGTGCAGTCCACCAGCACACTATTCGGCAGCCGCAGCGCGATCACCCGCTCGACGAATGCGCCCACTTCCGACGCTTCGCCGCCATCCAGTGCCTCGTACCACCTCGCGAGATCGATCTCCCCCGCCGTGACCGCGGCACGACGGCTGTTTGCGACCCCGCGCACATGCACGGCGACATTCCGCTCCGTGCGCAGTCGCACCGCCTGCTCGCCGATCTGCCGCAGCAGCGTCCCGCCGATCAGTCCGGTGCCCATTACAAAGAGATTGAGATGTCGCAGCCCGGGCGCAAAGAACGCCTCGTGGATGCTCTGTAATGACGCCACTTCATCGCGTCGATCGACCACCACCGAAATATTCAGTTCAGACGACCCCTGCGCGATGGCGATCACGTTGATCCGCCGGCCACCGAGCGCCGAGAAGAGTGTGCTGGCGATCCCTGGGCGCTCGCGCATCCCCTCGCCGACGATTGTCACCACCGAGCAGTCGTTGCGCACGCCCACCGGCTCGATCAGCCCCGCCCGCATCTCCAGCGCGAACTCCTCCTCAACACTCGCTACCGCCGCCCGTGCCGATTCCGGATCGATGCCGACGCAGATCGTATGCTCTGAGGACGCCTGTGTAATCAGGATCGCACTGATCTGCCGCCGCGCAAGCGCGCCGAACAGCCGCATCGCGATGCCGGCGGCGCCGATCATGCCACTTCCGCGCACCAGCAGCAGCGCCACCGAGCTGATCGACGTCAGGCTCGTAATCGCATGCGCCGACTGCCCGCGCCGGTTGGCGATCACCGTCCCAGTCAACTCAGGCCGGAACGTATTCTTGATCCGCAGTGGAATCCCCCGCGCCATCGCCGGCTGGATCGTCGGTGGGTAGATCACCTTCGCGCCGAAATGCGCCAGCTCCATCGCCTCCTCATACGTCAGAGACTCCAGCGCGAAGGCCCCCGGCACCTTACGCGGATCCGCCGTAAGCACGCCGTCCACGTCCGTCCATATCTCGATCTCCTCGGCATCGAGCGCCGCGCCCAGCAGCGCTGCAGTGTAGTCCGATCCGCCCCGCCCCAGCGTCGTCGTCTTACCCTCAGCCGTCGCCCCAATGAATCCCGTCGCCACCTGCACCGCATCCGCGCCCCCGAAGTGACTGCGGATCGCCTCGTAGCTGCGCTCCCGCTCCACACGCGCCGCGCCGAACTGCGCATCTGTGCGGACCAACTCGCGCATATCCAGGAACGCCGCCCGCATGCCCGACGCCGCCAGATGCGCCGCGATAACATATGCCGAGAGCCGTTCGCCAAAGCTCATGATCGAGTCCTGCAGCCGCGGCGAAACCTCACGCGTCAACGACGCCCCATGCAATAGATCCTGCAACTCGCTCGCCTGCTCACCCACGTGTCGGATCGCCGCCCCATGCAACTCTTCGGGCAACAGTTCGCGCGTCACCGCCAGGTGTCGCTCCTTCAGCGCCTTCAGCTGCGGCAGATAGTCCTCGCCGCGCGATGCTCGCCGTGCCAGCGCGATCAGCTCGTCCGTCACGCCTTGAAACGCCGACACCACCACCACGATCTCGCCGTTTTTTCCGCGCGATTCCCGCACGATCTCCCCGACCCGGCGAATAGCGTCGATCGAACCTACGGATGATCCGCCGAATTTCAGCACTCGCATGTTCTTGCTCTCCGTGCTTTCGCATGGTTTGAAGTCGCAGCGGATTCGCCGTCCCGAAGGCAAACAAAAAGCCGGCCCGCGAACATCGGGTCGGCCTGCCTCAATGAAAAGCGCGCGCCGCCCTCACCAACCGGTAGTGGTGGTGATAGTAATAGCGGTAGTCTGGAAGCGCGCGTGCAACACAATTGGCCCCAGTCGAAAGTCTGGCGCCTCGAATACAAGAGTCGCCAATGCGACCACTATAGCGGAGCCTCCCACATATGTCAACGCGACCAAGTCTCCGCGACTTCGACCCAAACGTGAGAACACAACGAGGTTCGTCTCGCCACGTCCAATATCCGTCCACCGAAGCATCGCATCAAATCCGACTCGCGGACACTCCTCACTCCAAGCTGCTTTCCACTTGCCTTGCGAAACTCTGATCGCGCGCTGTATGCGCACCCATATTCCCGAGCTGTCGGCGTGTTCGACACCGGAAGCGGCCTTCACTCGCCTCCGCGGAGCACATGGGAGCTACCCCGCTGGCGGAATGGTGGTGATGCGGGGCTCCTCTGGCTCCCCCTCTCCTTGTGGAGGAGTCGGGTGCTCACGCGAGCGTGGGCTCGGCCGGGAAGGTGAGGTCCGCCTGCGTCCTCTCCACCGACACCTTATTGCAGGGATGACCTCTTTCGCCAAAAAGACGCTTCCTTTGCCTCGCATGCCCTTCCCCTCGCGGCGGGAAATCGGATCGCTTCTGGCGTCCCACCCCGGCAAGGGCGAGCCCCACCTCGCCCATCGCTCCCACCTCGCCCACAATGCCCCTTGCACTTCACCCCCGCACGTGCTATTCTGTCATTAGAATATATGTTCTCTTCTGCCCCTGACACCCCCACCCACTCTCACCCCTCCCTGAATCCCCCCAAAGGACCGATCCATGAATCGTATTTCACCCTTCTGCGGCGCGGAGGCCCCTGCCTTCAGGCACGGGGTGAGCGCCGTCTCCTCGTATGCTATACTGCCTGTGTGCTAAGGCACTCCGTCCTTCGGACGGAGCGAACGGTTTGCACCGCACCTTCCCAACCGAACATGCCGGCGTTGTGGGCGGAAATCGTCGCCCACGTAAAATGTTGGACGTACGCGCCCGATGGCGCACACGCGGCAGGGGTCCGCCTTTGCCGGGCGGAGGTCATGCGGCCACACGCGGCAGCTTCGTCGTTCCAGGCGAGCTGCAAGCCCCTGGCTTGAGCCATGGGGTTCATGACTCCACCTTCTTACCCGCTCCGTTGCGATCTGGTGCGCCTTTCGCGACTTTGCGGTGAACACCCTCGTCAATCCCGTTGTACACCCCCCCGTTTCCTCCCTTCCGCCCCTGGCTCCCTCAAATCTCATGGATTCCCGGAAAACCGCCGCATCAAATCGAGAAAGCGGAAATTGCGCTCGCCTCCAGAAGTGCTAAACCCTGGAAATAAGCCTATTCCCGCTCACGTGCTGCACCGATCATCGCCGCGAACCACGCTTCCCAGCCCCGAATTCGCCCGCTTCGATCTGCCTTCCACATCCATATGGGCGCTTCCGTTCCGCCCCTGCCCGCCGTCAACCTCGCTGTGGTACCTTCTTCACTGACACCCCAGAGCCCAACGATCCTGCCCCATGTACGATCTGCTTGCGAACGTTGGCCCTGGCTAGCATCCGAGGCGAAGCACCCATGCGCGAAATCGACGCCCTGCCCCTGGTGACCACCGTCGCCGGTAGCTACCCTCCATCCGGCCTCCCACCGCGCCGCGCGATCCAGCGCGCCGTAGAGGATCAGATCGCCGCCGGCATCGACCTCATCGCCGACGGGCAGCCGCGCGGCGACATGATCGCCTCCTTCGCCTCGCGAATCCCCGGCTTCCGCCTCGCCGCCGACGGCATCTGGGAGGTAGAAGACGCCCTCGACCTGCCCGACGGACCAATCACTGTGCACGATTTCGCTGTCGCGCGCGGGCTGGCCGGCGACCGCGCCGAGGTCAAGGGCGTCGTCACCGGCCCGATCACCCTAGCCCTCTCCTGCCGCGTCGCCTCCAGTTCACCCTATACCGCGCCCGACGATCCTGCGCTGATCCTCCGCCTCGCCGAGCTACTCGGGCACGAGGTGGCCGCGCTCGTCTCCGCGAGCGCGCGCGTCGTCCAGATCGACGAACCGATGCTCAGCGTCTGCATGCCTGACCGCATCTCGCCGGAGCTGGCGCACGACGCCCTCCGCGACCTCGCCGCTATGCCCCAGTTCACCATCCTGCATGCCTGCGGTGACATCCGCCGCATCGCCGGCGAGTTGCTAATATTGCCATTCTCCGCCCTCGCCATCGAAGACGCCCGCATCCCCAATCTCGACGCCTTCGACCCCGACCAGCTCGAATTCTCCTACGGCACGATCTGCGTCGGCGTCGTGGATACACAGGACCCCGCGATCGAGTCCATCGCCACCATCCAACGTCGGATCGAAGCCGCCCAGAAGCGGCTGCCTGCCGAGCGGCTCTGGCTCTCGCCCGATTGCGGCCTGCGCAACTTGTCGCCCGAAGTCGCCAGGGCCAAACTCACCAACATCGCCCAAGCCGTCAACCAAATCCGCGCGACCCTGTGATGCGATCGATCGCCGCATAGTACGGCGCGCGCAGCAAACGTCAGTCAGCACAGGACCCTCGCCCTCCCGTTCCTCCCTCGTCCCTCAGGGAGAAGGGCAGGCGGTGCGGAACCCCTCGCCGCCATGCCACGTCAGGATGATCGGGCAGCACAACTTCGAATGGAGGTCGTATACTAGTCGTCGCGCGCAACTCCTGCACGGCGGGCCTCGTGAGTCGCCGGCGTCGCGCAAGTGGCCGATCGACGCGCCGCGACAGGGTTCGTCCGGCGCCGGAGGGAACAACGATGTCCGTCAGCGACCTCAAACCAGAGTACTTCACGCTCGAGATGGATGGCAGTGTCTGCATCCTGCGCCTCAACCGCCCGCCCGCCAACGCCCACAACTTCGCCATGATCAAAGAGTTAGAGGGCATCGTCAACGAGATCCGCTGGGACGACGACGTCAAAGCCGTCATGCTGGCGAGCGCCAATGCGCGCTTCTTCTCGGCGGGCGCCGACATCGAGGAGATCCGCGACAAGTCCGCTGGCTACATCGGCCTGCTCAGCCAGACCAGCAAAGAAATGATGATGAAGGTCCGTGCCACGCCAAAGGTCTACGTCGCCGCAGTCAACGGCCACTGCATGGGCGGCGGACTCGAGCTTGCCCTCTGTTGCGACGTGCGCTTCGCCGGCAAAGGCAATTGGAAGGTCGGCCTCCCCGAAGTCAACCTCGGCCTGATCCCCGGCGAAGGCGGCACGCAGTTCGCCGGGCGCATCATGGGCCCCTCGCGGGCCCTGCTCTACATGGTCACGGGCGAGGCGTTCGGCCCTGAGAAGGCCACCGAGCTCGGCCTCTTCGATGAGCTGGTCGAGGCCGACGAGGTCGAGAAGAAGGCGCTCGACTTCGCGCACAAGTGCGCGGACGGCCCTTCCAAGGCCATCGGCTTCATGAAACTTGCCCTCACCGAAGGGCTCGACCTCCCGATGCACGAGGCCTTCGCCTATGAGCGCCACCTGCAGAATCAGCTCTTCGACACCCCCGACTCGAAAGAGGGCGTCCGCGCCTTCCTCGAAAAGCGAGCACCGCGCTGGGGCCAGCAGGGCTAGCCGTCTACACAGCAAAGCGGCTCCCCCTCCGAATTGGATGAGGAGCCGCGACGCCGACTTTCCCCCCTCTCGCCGCGGGAGAGGCGGGGGCTTGGTTAGGGGGTGAGGGCCCCTAGCTGCCGATCGTATACCATGGGTTCGAGCCGCCAGTCGCGCCCACCGTCCCAGACGCCGCGCCCACGACGTAATTCTCCATGTCTCCGGTGCTCGGCGGGTAGACGTCGTCGAGGTCCTTCGTGCTCGCCCAGACCTGGCTGCTGTCCCACTTCCAGACGGCGTAGCTACGGCCGTCCGGCGTGTAGGAGTGAAAGGTGGGGTCGCCGGAGCTGCCGGGCGAGGTGACGCTGGCGGTGATCACGCTTGGAGCGGGCTCGGCTCGCGCGATGGAGACCAGCGCGCCATTCGGTGAGATCTGCATCCGCACCATAGAGTTGGCGGTGGCGTAACTGGCGATGCGGGATTCGCCACTGCCGTCGGCGTTGGCGTAGAAGAACTGCGAACTGCCGACACCTTCCGCGTCTCCGCCGGTCCCCGCCGCCGGGGTCACCCGCTGGAAGACGATGTGCGAGCCATCGGGCGACACGTCGAACCCTGGAGTGAGCGCATCATTTTTGGAACAGATGCAGGGATTCGTCGTGCCCAGATTCACCGAGCCTCCGATGAGGCTATGGCTCGACATGTCGAACCGTTGGAGGGTATAGCTGGTTCCGCTCCCGGCGGTGACGGAGAAGAAGAGTGTGGTTCCTCGCAACACGGCATCTTGCACGAAGGACGACCCGCTAGCGATGGTGCCGAGCGAAGTCGCGCCGCCGCCCATAGCATACTGGAAGACCTGCTGCCCGCCGACTGACCAGATCGTCGTGTTGTTGATCCAGCCCAGCTCTCGGAGTGACAGCCGCCCTGCGCCTCCAATGGAGACTTGGGTCGCCGTGCCAGTCGAGGCGTCGATGATGTATACCGGGCCATTTTCCGCCCCGTCGGTGCAATCCGCGCTGCCCCATGACGCCACGATCTTGGTGAGATCTGGCGAGAACACCGGCGGACTCCAATGCTCGTCGCGCGCACAATCCGCGCCTGAGCCGGTCATGTGGGTGATCTGATGCGCCGCTGCGCCATTGATACTCGCCCAAATCTGTCCAACATTGCCGGCGTCCATTTGGAACCATGCTAGCGCGTGTGGTGGAGGCGTCGGCGTAGCCGCAGGGCCAGATGCCGTCGCAGTCGCCGCGCCGGGAGTGCCCACGCCAGCGGTTCCGCCAGTGGAAGCTGACGACGCGCAGCCCGAAAGCACCGCCGCCAACAGCATCGCGCCCAAGAATGCGAATCGGGCCGTGGAATGAGTCCGCATACGTACCTCTCTCGCCGCCATTGCAGCAAGCATCATGAGACCAACGAACCGCTGGCTCTTTCTTTGGCATGAACCTCACAGGGCAGTTCCCATGCGAGCGTTCAATCTTGCGTTCACCGCTCACTCACTGAAGTTCAGCGACCATTTATCACGCTCACGATTGCAATTCTTAGGTGACGGGCAAGGATAGGAGATGGTGCCTGATGCCATTGTGACGAAATACCCAGGCTGAATACATGCATGAGACCGCTCCCACAGTGGTCTCAAATGAGATGCCCTTGACACGCGAGGTTGCGCGAGAAAAGTCGAACAGGTGAGCAGAGTACGCAGCCATTCTAAGCGGAGCGTCAAGCGACTAGAAAGAGGGAGCACGTGGCCGTGTATGCGCACGTCCGGCGAAAGGCTCACACAACGCGCGTGGCGCCGCCGGAGCTACACCTCCCGCATCCCTCGCGGCCGGCTTTCTCGTAGAAGCGGGGCATACGCTCATTGCCCACTAAGGCGCTCACCGGCACCAGAATCGCGGACCCGGGGAGATGAAAGTTGGTGGACATCCATAGTTACCGCCCGGAACCGATACCCCCCTTTCGGATAACGAGCGTGGTCGGGCTGCGGTACGCACACTCGCATGTTGCAGCGCCCGCATTGTCCACCGCGGACAGAACTCCGCGTCTCTCGGCAATATGCTCCCTGGATTCAAGGTGGGTTAGCGTGGCTCTGCTGGCCAGCGGGGGTCACTGGGGACGAGCGAGAAGACGAGAGTGTCGCGGACGGTGCCGTCGGTGGCGATCATCTCGTGGCGAAGGCATCCCTCGCGCTGGAAGCCCAGGCCCCCGGCGACGGCGGCGCTGCGGGCGTTGCGCGCGTCACAGCGGATCACCACGCGCTGGGCGCTGAGATGGTCGAAGGCGTAATCCGTCAGGAGCTGCACGGCCTCGCGCATGTACCCGTTGCCTTCAGCGGAGGCTCGTAGCCAGTAGCCGATTTCGAAACTCGGCACCTGCCAATCACGCGGATGGAGCCCACTGCCGCCGAGGAAGCCGCCGGTTGCGCCTTCCCAGAGCCCGACGACGAAGTCGTTGCGCAGCATCCAGTTCGACATGCAGCGGATGATCCAGTCGCGGCTCTCCTCGACGGTCTTATGTTCGTCGGCAAAGGGCAGCCAGGGGCGTACATGCTCCCGCGACTCCTCGACGGCGGCTTGCAAATCGGCGGCGTCGCTTTCGCGGAATGGGCGGACGACGAGGCGCCGGCCGCGCAACTCGTCGAAGATCGGCATGAGCGTTCTTGGGGTGCCGTAGGGCATGGAACATGCTCCAATTCGGATCAGGGCGTGCCGCAGGCGTGGGCACCTCACGTGGCGAGCGAATCGATCGGGAACCATTGCGGCAACGCCGGCGTCTGGCGCAGTGTCCGGCACTCGCACGCCGGCTCAGACGGGTGCGGTCGCCTCACGGGCGCATCTCCATGTGGAGTATGTCATGATTACTGATTCCATTGGAGCGCGAGTGCTGCATGCTTCGCAAGTGGCAGCGTTGTTGGCATCGCTCTCCCTCGTCGTCGCCCTCGCGGGCTGCGGTGTGACGGCGGGGGTCGGAGGCTCATCTTCAAATGGGACCGGCGGCGCCTCAACAACGCCGAGCGCCGGGCCACTTGGGCGCGCCTGCGACGGTCCGAATGGGTCGACATCCGATGTGGGTACGGTCGCTCTAGTGCTCTCGACATCAGCGCCGATGGCGACAGGCACGCCGGGGGCGGGGGGCCCTCGGCCGTACGAGGGAAACGTGCATATCGGCGACGTAATGCAGGTGCAACTGCCTACAATGAATCGGTGGAATCTTTCGATGGTGACTGCCGGCTTGACGCTTCTCAGCCCGTCGGCAGTGCTCGACATGGGCCATAACGTCTGCTTCTGGAACTTCAAGGCGGTTTCCGCGGGCGACAAAACGCTCGACTTCGTGGGCGTCGCGCTCTGCGCACCGGCACAGGCTTGCCCGGCGTACGCGCGGCTGGCGTCGTTCTCGGTGCACGTTTCATGATAGCGATCTGAAGCATCGCGACGAGGTGCGCGCGGTGGCTGCCCGACCCTCCCGGCTGAAATATTTCGCTTCCTTTCGTTCCGTCTATTCGGACCTCTCCGGGCTGGTGTTCGGAGTGCGTCCCTTGTAGAGCCTCTCTAGAGTGCCTGGCCTCTTCGGTCAGGCACTCATTATGCGTCGCTTGAGCAAGCAGCTAGGAGTATGAGAATGGCTAGTGAACGAGCGGAAGACGTGGCGGAGCGAGCGGAATAGGCGTAGATCCAACCCAAAGCCGCCCCTACCACCCGCCCTGCCATCCCTCGCGCGGATGAAAATGCAGACCGCTCGCGTTCGCCCGAGCAAATCTCGGCTCCCGGCTACGGTTCTCGCTTGACAGGTTGCCACCAACACGGGATATACTGGCGGCACATAGCGCAATACCCTCATGCTAGAGTGCCGGGAAGCTTGGTGTCATACAACCGCGCTGCCTCTGCCAGGAGCCGGCATCCTTCGTCCGGCTGCCCGCCCTGCCTGAGGAGGAACTCCCCGAATCCCGCTTTGGCGGCCGCGATGCCGAGCCCATCCTGCCCATCGAGCGCGAGCGCCAAGCTCTGGCGGTAGTACGCTTCCGCCCGATCCCTGTCGCCTCGGGCTGCGGCGATGCGCGCCAGTACTCCCAGGTCTACCCCGTCGTCCTGGCGGGTCTGCCCTTCGCCGCCGATGCCGATGGCGAGGGCTTGCTGGAAGTAGTCCTCGGCCACCTCCGGCTGTCCGCGCGCCTGGGCGAGCTCCCCCAGCGCCGTCAAGTCCATGACAACCTCACGGTGGTTGCGCGCCTCACGGTCGGCGACCAGCGCCTGTTGGAAGTAGCGTTCGGCTACCTGGGGCTCTCCGCGCGCCCGCGCCAGCAGTCCCAGTGCCGTCAGGTCCATACCTTCCTCCCGGCGGTTGTGCGCCTCACGGTCGATGGCGAGGGCCTGCACGAAGTAGGCCTCGGCGGCGTATCGCTGTCCCTGGCGCAGGGCGAGCTGCCCGAGCGCCGTCAGGACTTCGCCCTCGCCCCGCAGGTTGTGCACCTCGCGCGTGACGGCCCGCGCCTGGTGGAGGTAGATGCTCGCCGCCTCCATCTGTCCGCGACGCAGCGTCAGTCGCCCGAGCGCGATCAGGACGTCGCCCTCGCCCTGGCGGTGGTGCGCCTGGCGATGGAGCGCCAATGCCTGCTGGAAGTAGCCTGCGGCCTCCTCATCACGGCCACCCAGGCGTGCCTGTTCGCCAAGGGTTCTCAGGTGCTCTGCTTCGTGCAGCTGATTGCGTACCGCTCCTTGGGTCTCCTCACGAGCCGCCTCAGTGGTGCGCTCCTGCGCCCGTTGCTGGGATTGCCCCTTTCGACCCCCTGCTCGATCGAGGACAAAACCCACGATGGCCACGAGCAGGAGCGCACCAGCAAGGGCCCAGAACCCCAGCGGCCGAGCTTGCTCAAGCGCCTGTACGAGTCCCCACGACGTAAGGTAGCTGACCAGGGCACCGGGACCGCGTGTGAGCAACGCGAGGATGCCACCAGGAACGTAGGTGGCGACGCACAGCACGAGGAAGAGCTTCCACCACTGACTCGCTGCCACCCGGAGGGCGCGACGGGCGCGCATCCCCCACGAGCGATGCGGCGCATCCGCACGGGTGTCTGCAGCCGTAGCAGCCGTCGTCGTGCGCGTCGATGATTGGTCGCTGGACCGAGACGACGTGGGCGGCTGCTCTGGGTCGTCTCGAGACACTTGATACCTCCTTTACAGAGGTAGCCGAGGTCATGCGACAGGCAACGGCCTCGAGTGTAGCAGACAGCGTGCAAGGCTGACAACCAAGGAGGCGAAGGCTGTACCGTCCCAGGTTCGTGATGCTGACAAACCCAAACTCGCGGCAGCTTCTGCCACCGTTGACTGCACAGCCACCGCATTGACCGATTCTCGGATGCGTTGCCACATGAAGCCGTCTGACTATGCGTCGATTGTACGAGCGCCATCAAGGGGACCGTATCAGACCTATCGCGGGCAGATTACAGGTATACAGCGATCGTGCATCGTGCTTTTGCGTGAACGACCTTGGTCGAGTTGGCGCGCGGACGACATCGCCGCGCCGCTGTCGGTGTCTGGGTGCTCCAGCGCAGCTAGGCGGTGCTCGATGAGCGCGGCTTCTACTTCGCGGCGTCGCGGATGGGTACAGACGGTACAGCGTCGGGGCATCGCGGGCGTCTCCTCAACTTCGCGCGACGACTGGATCGGCTTGCGTAACCAGCCGTCGTACCCACTTCACATAAGCGACGTCATCGTTTGCGAAGGAGACGGCTATGCCCACCCCACGGATTCGGTTGCTCGTCATGACTCTGTTCCTCCTCCTGAGTCTCGCCCTGCTCGGTGCCTGCGGCACCTACAACTCGCCGGGCAACGGCACCCCCGCCGCGACCTCCCAAGGCGGGTACTGAGTAAGCTCGACATCGCCCTACTCTCCCTTCACCACCCGCGTAGCCTATATGGGGTTGTCTGCGCTTGGTCGCCCATACTCGTCTGCTCCCTTTCTATCTCTGCTTGGTCGTTAGAAAAGCTAACCGTTTTCGTTAGCTACCCCCTAGTCCCCTATAGCGTGCTCTTATAGCGAGTTAGGGGGTAGCTAACGGAATTCGTTAGTTTTCGTCCTCGCCTTCGTCGTCTGTTTGCTTCCAGTTCGGCCAAGTCACGCCCCAGCCAGCTTCTTTGACCCTCTCGGACCAGCGGACCCCTCGCCAGTACGCGCAGTTTTTGAAGCGGGTCCCAGACTTCGTCAAAACGGCTCCGCGTTGCTCTAGCGCTGACTCAAACAAAACCTTCTCGCGAGAGACCTTGCCGCGTATCGGCCCGGATGCTCGCTCGTGCTCTCTCCGCACTTCCTCCCACGCCTCCGACGCAATCACGCCGTCTCGCCTATCTCCGGTCACTTCCAGAACCGCGTTCTTGGAGTCGTCCGGGTCTAGGTAGGCGCTGTAGGGGTTGAGGTCGTTGCGTACCTTGGCGGTCTGTTGCTTCACGTCGTCCGGGGGCACGAGTTCGCCGTGCTTCTCGCTATAGAGTCGAGTGAATCCGGCGACAGCCGCAGCGAGTAGCGCCGCGCGGGCGTCGGGCGACTGGATGGCCGCCTCTTCTTTGCGGTCGTCTCGCGAGCCTGCTTCCTTAGGGTGGTCGAAGAGCACGAACCGCGTCCGCTCGTATGTCGCACTATCATCCGAGCGGACGCCGTACGCTTGTTCCCGCTCGACCAGAGCATGTGGGTGAATGCTAGCTCGATGCCGTGTTTCTGGTGCTGGCCGCGATACTTCTTGTTGTCGCCGCCGCTGAACATCGACTTGAAAAGCGCCCCGTCGAATACCGCGCCGTCCCCGACCTCCGGCATCACCACGAGGCGCTTCCCATGCAAGTCTAGGAGGTCGCTGCGCGGGCGGTCGCCTCCATGTATGCCTGCTTTCAGCGAGTTAGGGTCCAGCGCATCCGAGTACGTCCCGAACGTCGCCTTTAGCCACCGCAGGAGCATGCTCTTGCCGGAGCTACTGGGCCCGATGAGGTTGATTGAGTTCCGCTTCGGCCCGCGCCGCGAGCGCGCGGTCCAACGGCAGGAGTTCCTGAGAGACCTGTTCACGGTGCGCGACTCATTCTTCTACGACCCTCCGAGGATCGAGGTAGGTCTCCCAACGCTCGCGGTGGGCTGGCCAGGGGCAAGGCTCGGACCCGACGGCGAAGTCATACAGTACTCACGACTCCCGCTCTCTCAGGCCGCTGCGCTCCTGGGCGTCTCGGAAGACGGAGATCGACATGCCGATTAGGCGCGGGGAGCGGTTCACCTACACGTCGGTGGACGGGGAAGAGATCGAAGACGAGACCTACGATACGGTGGACACCACCGACGTGGTATACCAAGTGCTGAGACGCTTGCCTAAGGAGCGAATACGGAAGCTGATGCGGGATTTGGGTGCGGTCGTATTGGTCAGTCGGCCTCGCTCTCAAGCAGAGCGGGCAAAGTTCGGCCCGACGCCGTACCCTGAGCGCGTCTCACTACAAGTGCTAGGTTCGGTGGTTATCCGCCTAGACTCTAAGGCCGGTAACGGTTCGTATAAACGGAACGAATTCGCTTCGCTTCGCGGATCCGCGCTTCACACTGGTTGCGGGGCGAGAAGCCGAGCGCACCTCAGCAGAGAGAAGGTTTGATACGATGGGTAAGCTCCTCGAGAAGCTACAGCAGATATCCCAAGGCAGCAACGGCGCCGTGGGCTTTTTGGGCCTTGCGCGGCAGCAGGGTCAGGCACGGGCACCACGGCCTGCCGCCGTCTTCGTTTCGGTCGATGCCAGGAACGTCGCAGCGGGTGAGGCTGCGCTGAAGCAGGGCGCGGACGGGGTCATCGTCACCGGCTGGAAGAGTGGCGCGAACGTGGGCGCGATCAAGGCGGCGGCTGAGGCGGGCGGCGGCATCTTCGGGGTGGAGTATGGCTCGGAATCGTATGAGGAGGGCGCGCTGAAGCAGGCCAAGGAGGCGGGAGCGAGCTTCGCGTTGGTGCAGGGGAAGAGCTCCGCGCATGTGCTCGTCGAAGAGGTGGAGGGATTCGACATAGTCGTCGCGGTGGACGTGCCGAAGGACGACCTCGGGCTGGTCCTTATGCGTGCGGAGAATATGGTGCCGGCTCAGGCGGCGTTGCTGCGCGCGGAGCTCTCGCCGAGTGGGATCGCCAAAATGACGGTGGCGGACTTCGCTCGCCTGCGGTTAGCGAGCGAGGCACTGCGTTTCCCGGTGCTGCTGACACTGGCCGGCGCGCCGGACGACGCGTTCGTGCGCACGCTGGCGCGCCTGGGGGTGAGTGGGTTGGTACTGCCGGCCGAGGGCGTCAGCGTGGAGAAGTTGGGCTCGCAGGTGAAGGCTCTGCGCGAACAGCTGGAGAAGACGCCGATCCGCGCTGAGGATCGTTCGCCGGTAGCGATCGGCGGGCTGATGGACGCTGGCGGCGCATCGATCACCCCGCAGCGCCCATCGCGTCGCGAACCCGAGCCGGAGCCTGACGAGGAATAGGCGCGCTCCGACGCGTGAATCGCAGACTTGTCAACCTCGCTCTGGGTGCATCGTACTATCGCGCTCGCGGAAGTATGATACACTCGCCGTGTCAGCGTGCGCCTGGCACAGGATGCCGGTACCGACTGGGCGTGCGGACGGAGTCACCTGCGGTGAGGAGGAGGAGCCGTGCGCGACGTGCAGCAGGGGAGGAATGTCGCAATGGGCGCTTCAGGGTGGGACGATGACTCTGGGGGCGGGGGACGTGCGCCGCGACGTGGCCGACCTGGCGACGAGAGTCATGACGGGCGCTCCTCCAGCCGCAACGCCGACTTTCCGGAGCGCGCCGGCGGACGTGGACGCGGCGAGGGCGACCCGCGCGGGTCGTCGGGGAATTGGGATCGGCGGGGGTCGAGTCGCGACGGTGGCTATGCGCGCGACGAGCGTGGCGGTTCCTCACGCTCGGGTGGCGGGTCCGGCAGGGGCAGAGCGCCGGCGGAGTACGACAGATACGAGCGGAGTGGTGGCGGGTCTGGGCGAGCGGGACGCGATCCGCGCGAGGACTTCGACGCGCGCGCGCAGGGCCGTGGAGGGTCACCTCGCGGGATACGTGACGACGCACGGGATGCGACTCATGGGCGATCGGGAGGTAACCCGGCAGGCGCTTCGGGGGCGCGTAATCGTGTTCCGGCGCGCGGCATGTGGGATGATGACGATCGACGACCGCGACGGCAAGACGTAGGGGATCTGCGCGGCAGGGGCGGGCCGCAGTATGCCCGTGGGCCACAGGCGCGAGGCTCGGCGCGGGGGGCTGCGGCAGAGGCCGAGAGTGAGAGCTCGTTCACCGCCGGTAAGGGGGCGCTGACCGTCCTGCTCGTGCTGCTGCTGAGCGCCGGCGCAGCGTTCGCGTATTTCAAGGTTTCGACGCCGCACGTTCCAGCGGGCCTGGTTGTGCAGCCGACGACGCCGCCCACGCAAGCGGCAACGGCCACACCCTCCGCCTCGCCCGCAGCATCAGCATCGCCAACCCAGTAGCTCGCCGACCGATGCGCATGCCCTCTTATCATCGTGGCGCCTCGCCGTGGACAAATCGGCTGTTGTAGAATGCCGGCCATGCGCGCCAAAGACTTAGCGACAGCACTCGGCGAGGATGAGGAGGGACGTTATGGCGGATTCGAAGGACGCGTCTGCGCTGGAGGAGCGCCTGCGCGCGGACGTCCAGGATGCGCAGCGCGACCACGATCAGGTGAAGATCGACACGCTGCGTATGGCGCTCAATGCCGTGCACCTCGAAGAGGTCGCGAGGACGGATGCCAAGCATGTGCGACATGGCGCGGTTTTGACGGAGCAGGATCGGTTCGCCATCCTCGAGAAGCAGGTGAAGCAGCGCGACGAGGCCGCTGAGATCTACCGCAAGGCAGGCAGGGCCGAGCTGGCGGAGAAGGAGGCTCGCGAGGCTGCGCTGCTGAAGGGCTATCTCCCCGCGCAGATGAGCGATGACGAGATCAGGGCGCTCGTGTCGGGGCTGATCGAGCGCGAGGGCACAGACTTCAAAAAGATCATGCCGCTCGCTTCAAAGGAGACGAAGGGGCGCGCGGACGGCAAGCGAGTCTCTGAAGTTGTTCGCGAGATGACAGCGTGAGGCCATGCCGCGCCTTGTCGTCGGTTGCAGCTCCCCGGCCTGAACGCTGGGCCAAATCTCGCTCGGCGGATTCGGCGCGAAGGCCAACGACCCAAGCGAAGTCGGCACCATACGGGCGCGGACAGGTCGTGTCCCGCTAGACTGCCTGGCGATCGCGGGTTTCTCCTCTGGATGATTCGTCCAGAGGGAAGAGTGCCTCAAGGCCGCGCCAGAGGTCTTCGCGCCAGGCCATGTAGTTGTGGCCACCGCTTTGTTCGCGGTACGTCACGTTGTACCCACGCGAGACGAGTAGCGCGCGCAGCGCGCGGTTGGAGTCAAGCAGTAGCTCGAAGACGCCGCAGTCCATCCAGATCGAGATCGGCCGGAGCGGTTGGTGGCGGACGAGGTCGACAACCACGCTCTCGTAGCTGCCCATCGCCAGGCCGAAGGTGCCCGACTGCGAAAGGACGCGTCCGAACACCTCGGGCAATCGCATCGCGGTATAGAGCGCCATCAGTCCGCCCATCGACGCGCCCAGGACTCCGTATGCGCCGGATTCGCCATCCAATTCGACCAGGCTCAGGTTTTCTTTCGCCAGCGGGAGCACGATGCGCTGAAGGAAGGCCACAGTGCTGTCGCTGCAATTGTACTCGATGTAGCGCGCGTCGCCACCGTGCGGGAGCAGGGCCAGCGCGATCGGCCGCATGCGACCGGCGGCGACGAGGTTTTCGACGACGGCGACGATACGCGCGTGGCGGCGGTAGTCTGGCCCGTCATAGACCACCAGCAGCGGCGTGGGCTCGTCGGTGGGGGGCTGGTAGAGCACCACGGCGCGCTTACGATCGGCGGTGAAGATGCTGCCGGGGACAATGTGCCGCGTGAGCCGCCCGCGCCGCACGCCGGGCCGACGCCGCACGAGGGGCGTCGGCTGTGCGCCGGGCATGAAGAAGTAGTTGTTGCGCGAGCCGAAAGGATTCGCTCGGGTGCGAGAGTTGAGCGGATCGACGAGGTGCTTGCCGTCGAGATGAAAGCTGTATTCGCTGTAGGCGTCCGAGGGGAGTGTGACTCGGGAGACCCAACCATTCGGCGCGAGCTTCGCCCACTCGGGCGAGCGTTCGACGCGCCAGTTGTTGAAGTCGCCGGTGAGGCTCGGTGGGTGGTCACCCTCCCAGACGAAGAGGGCAGAGTCGCCGTCATAGAGCGGCGTCCCCTCACGGTGGGCGAACGCGATCAGCGGGTGCATGCGGTCTCCGGAGTACACAAACGCCAGTGTGCCTGTCGTGGGGCTTCTTGGCAGTATACCAGAGTGGGGGCGGAATCGGGCCGTTATGATGAGGTTGGGGTCGATGAGCGTCTGAGCCGTAACAATCTTAAGCTGCGGGGACTCTCTACGGTTGATACGACTTCTTTGGCTGCAAGTGCATGGCACGAAAAGCGAACCGGGGGACGCGATGGATTCTGAGTCCCATGAGGAACGAGCTTCCGGGGCGGTGGGTGTCACGCGGCAAGGTGCGAGAGACTCACGCGCGCATCCTCGACGAGCGGCGGGGGTCGTGTTGGCCGCCGTCGTCGTCGTGGCCGTGGCATTCGTCCTGCGATATCCGAACGTCAGGACTGCTCCGGGCTACCTGGCGCTTGTTGTCGTCACGCCGCTACTGTTCGGCGTGGTGTTCGCCCTTTCACGGTCGGTCCTCGGCCGGCAGGTGCCGAGCGCCATTTCTAACGCGCTACGGTCCGCCCTGGCGCTCACCTTGATGCTCGACTTCGGATTCTTCGTAATCGTCGGGTTCATCCGGACGGAGGCGCGCGACTCGGCTCCGGTGTTCGTGACCTCCACGGTGGTCGCAACGTCGCACGCTGCTGCAACCCCAGGCGCTACTCCGACGCAAGTTCGCGAGTTGAGGGGGCAGTTTGACCATCGCCAAGGTATCGACACCGCTGCAGGAACAGCCATACTCGGTACGACCGCCGGGCACCTTTATGTGCTTCGACTGCAGGATTTTGTGGCCAGCCATGGGCCTGATCTCTACGTCTACCTGTCGCGTGTGGCCGCGCCGACGACGTCCGCCGACGTGATGGATGGGCTGGAGGTTGCACCGCTCAAAGCGACCTCCGGCAACCAGAACTATTCGCTTCCCGCCAGTTTCGATCCCGCCGCGTACAAGGCCGTGGTGATCTATTGCAAGTCCTTCAGTACGATTTTCGGGTACGCGACGCTTGCGTGAGGATGCGGATTGGGAGGCGCATGAGCGACTGGAAACGGCACATCCTGCTATACTGCGTACCGCGCGTCGAATGACTGTGACATTGCAGGGGGAGCGTGACGCTTATGGTTCGGGTGGGGAGCAATCTCGTCATCGGACAATCGGGTGGGCCGACTTCCGTGATCAATGCCAGCCTGGTCGGGGCGGTGCGCGAGGCGATGGCAACGGAGGAGATCGGCGGCATCTTCGGCGCGCGCCACGGCATCGAGGGAGTGTTGAAGGGCGACCTGCTCGACCTGCGCGTGCAGCCGAGGAGCCTGTGGGATTCGCTGCTGAAGACGCCGTCGGCGGCGCTCGGATCGTGCCGCTATCGCCTGCGCGAGGGGGATGCCGCGCGCGCGCTGGATATCTTGCGTCGCTACGACGTGCGCTACTTCCTCTACATCGGCGGCAATGACTCCGCCGACACGGGGTTGCAACTGGCGAGGGCTGCCGAGGCGGTGAACTACGATCTGCGCGTAATCTGCATCCCCAAGACGATCGACAACGATCTGCCTGATACGGACCACTGCCCCGGCTACGGCAGCGCGGCACGCTTTCTTGCGCTGGCGACGATGGACTCCGCGCTGTGCACCGAGTCCATGCCGGAACATTATCCGGTGAAGATCATCGAGGTGATGGGGCGCGATGCGGGCTGGCTCGCCGCCGCGACCGCGCTTGGCAAACAGGCCGAAGACGATCCGCCGCACCTCATCTACTTCCCAGAGCACCCCTTTGACGAGGCCGCTTTCTTGCGCGACGTGGAGGCGGTGCGTGCGCGCATCGGCTATGTGGTGGCGGTGGTCGCCGAGACGATTCGCTCCGGCGATGGGCGGCAACTGGGTGAGCTTGCGGCACAGGGTGTTGACGCGTTCGGGCATCCACTGCTTAGCGGCGCTGCAAGCTATCTGGTCGGTCTGGTGCGGCGCGAGCTCGGCCTGCGCGCACGCTACGACAAGCCCGGAGACCTGCAGCGGATGTCGTCGGCGAACGTCTCGTCGGTCGATCGTACGGAGGCGGAGTTGGTGGGCCGCGCGGCGGTGCGCGAAGCGATCAGTGGGACGACTGGCAAGATGATCACGCTGGTACGCCGGGCGGGCGGCGAGTATGGCTGCGGTACGGGGATCACCGAGCTGGCGCGCGTCGCCAACGTCCACCGGCCCATGCCGCTGGAGTTCTTTTCGGAGGACGGGCACGGGGTCAGCGGCGCGTTCATGGCGTACGCTCGCCCGCTGATCGGCGAGCCGCTCCCGCATTATGCGCGTCTTTCGCGGACATCCGCGCTGTTGCCGTCGAAGATCACACTATGATGCGCTGGGTTGATGTGGTGCGTCGCCGCTCCCTGGCAAGATGGCCGGGGCGAATCGCGAGGCGAACGCCGCGCGAAGGCCAATAGCCCACAGCAAATTTGTATCACGGTCCAGCCGCTCTCACGCAAGGGGTACACTCAGCGCCGAGGCAGGGCTATTCGGCGGGAGCATGGGTCGAAGGAGATTCGCATGCCAGCTTTTGATCGCGCGATCGTGGTCGTCCTTGACGGGGTGGGCGTCGGCCACGCGCCGGACGCCGAGCGCTACGGGGACGAGGGCGCGAACTGCCTGACGAACTGCGCCGATGTCGTCGGGTCGTTGGCGCTGCCGAACATGGGGAGTATGGGGCTGGGGAACCTGACGCCGATCGCCGGTACTCCGCCGTCGAGCAACGCGCGGGGGGCGTTCGCGCGGCTGGATGAGGCGGCGGCTGGTAAGGATAGCACGACGGGCCATTGGGAACTGATGGGAGTGACGCTTGAGCGCCCACTGCCGACCTATCCCAACGGCTTCCCCGCAGAGTTGATCGCGCGGTTTGAGGCGGCGATCGGGCGCGGCACGCTGGGCAACTATCCTGCGTCGGGGACGGTGATCATCCAACAACTCGGCGAGGAGCACATGCGCACGGGCAAGCCGATCGTATATACCTCGGCAGATAGCGTGTTTCAGCTCGCGGCGCACGAGGGCGTCATCTCCCTCGAAGAGCTTTACGCAATGTGCGAGAATGCGCGCGGGCTGTTGACGGGCGAAAACGCGGTCGGGCGCGTGATTGCGCGCCCGTTCGTGGGGGAGCAGGGACACTTTCTGCGCACGCCGAACCGACGTGATTTTTCGCTTCAGCCGCCGCAGCCTACGCTGCTCGATCACCTGACGCAGGCGGGCTACGAGGTGCGCGGCGTGGGCAAGATCGAGGACCTGTTTGCCCATCGCGGGCTGACGTGGTCGAATCACACCGGCACGAACGAGGCGGGCATGCGCGTGGCGCTCGCACAGATCGCTGAGCCGTTTCGGGGGCTACTCTTCGTCAATCTGGTCGATTGCGATCAGCTTTATGGGCACCGGCGCGATCCACAGGGCTACGCGCGCACGTTAGAGGCGGTGGACGTGTGGGTCGGGAGCGTCCTCGGGCTGCTCGGCCCGCACGACGCGCTCTTCATCACTGGCGACCACGGTACTGATCCGACGTTCAAAGGCACGGACCACACGCGCGAGGCGGTGCCGATGCTAGCGGCGGGGGCATCGGTCACGTCGAATGTCGATCTCGGCGTGCGGTCCTCATTTGCCGATCTTGGCGCGACGCTGGCAGAGGTATTCGGCGTGGGGCCGCTGGCGTCGGGCATGAGCTTCGCCTCGGCGGTGGGGCTAGTATAGGTCCTGCAGCCTTCGTTCGGCGTATTGTAGCCCGCCTATTCGTCACCCTGGACGCGGCTGTAGACCGCCAGATCGTGCCAGGTGCCTGCGCGCCACATGGCGTGGCGGAGCACTCCCTCGCGCCGGAAGTCGGCACGCTCTAGGGAACGCTGCTCGGCGAGGTTGTCGACATCCGTGCTGGCCTCGACGCGCCCGATCGGGAGGGCCGCGAGCAAATAGTCGGCAAGGAGACGCTGGGCTTCGGCGCCGTAGCCCTGGCCGCGTTGATCGGGCGCGATCTCGACGCCGATATTGATAGCGGGTGACCAGGGACCGTAGCTGACGCGGTGGTAGGAGAGAAAGCCGACGGGCGTGTCGTCGTCGAGGACGGCCAACAGGTGGCCGGACTTCTCGCTGACTGCGGGGGTGTCGAGGATACGGCGCTCGAGGTCGCGGAACGAATGGGGTCTCGGCACTTGGAATCTGCCCACCATGGCGGAAGCGTTATCCCATTGATGTAGCAGGCGGAGGTCTTCGAGCTCGATCGGCCTCAGTGCGATGCGAGGGCCTCGAAGCAGCACGCCGTCGCCGTCATCCTTCGCCTTGCTCATCTCGATCCTCCCCTGCGCTAACTTCGCCGCTTCTGCAAAAAGCCGCATGAGCCGACTGTAACCGGCCCCGTACAGCCCGGTAGCGCTGCGCGTTGCCTGGCCTAGAGCGCCCAAGCTGCGGACTTGATGGTAGAGTGCAATTGCACCATACTTTAGGGTGTCGTGTGAGGCGAGCCTCCAGTGAAGGAGCGGCGTCAGATGGCACTCCCGCAACTTTCGGCAGCCTTTCGCTGGGCACGGACGCGCCGATTCGCGGCGGTACTGGTGGGCATTTCGTTCCTCACGCTCAGCGCATCCAGCTTGGCGATCCCACGTGTGGCGACGTTTCCGGCGGTACCGCAGCCGCTCGTCTGCTTGTTACGCGTGACGTCCGCCCATCAGCAATATATCGTAACCTCGCTCTCGTCGACCATCGAATGCAGCGTCACCCGCGCGAACCCATCGGACACGCTTTTTTCTTTGCAATATCACCTCGTGACGCCCGACGGAGCGTCGAATCGCTTCACGGTCATGTGCAATGGGATGCTGGCGCACGGGAGGGGGAGCTGTTCGCGCACATTTGGCGTGCCGTATGGGTTTGCACCGGGAAATAGCTGGGTGGCTGGCTCGACGCTGCCGAGCGGCAATAAGCTTGGCCCCGTGGTGAGTGTTCCGGTGTTACCGACCGTCACGAGTTGACTGGCGGAAATCTCGTACCCTACGATGAGGCTTGGATGACTTGAGATACTACGGCGCTCGTAGTCGGCGCCGATCAACATGCCCTAGCTCGCCCTGCGAAGCGGGCGCACGGGGACGGCGGAGAGCCCGAAAAGGCGGAGTTGCTCGATTTCGGTGGGCGTCGACGTTGCGTTATCGAAGCCACTCAGTCCGACGCCCAGCAGGCGGATCGCCGACTCGCCATTCAGAAGCGGCGCGATCTCGGCTTCCAAGAGGGTGGTGGCAACGGCGGCGATCCTATCAGCGTCGCGCGTGTGCTCATCGAGCGTACACTGACGCGACGTGATGCGGAAATCGGACCACTTCACCTTCAGCAGTGATCGTGTGGCCACTGATTTCCTCTCGCGCGGCGCGGCGCTCCACCTCGCCAGCCAGCCAGCACACCTGTTCGCGGGCGTGTTCGAGATCGGCGATGTCGCGTTCGTAGGTGCGCTCGCGCGAGACGCTTTTCGGGGGAGCATGCTCGCCGACAACGGGGCGCTCGTCGAGGGTGTTCGCCAGTTCCCAGAGCCAGCGCCCATGCTTGCCGAGATGGTGCTCCAGCGTGGTGAGCGGGGTGTGTGCGAGCTCGCCGACGGTGGTGATTCCCATCCGCTCCAGTCGCTCCCGGGTGTGTGGGCCGACGCCGGAGAGCCTGCCGGCGGGAAGCGGGTGAAGGAATGCGAGCTCGTGACCCGGTCGGACGATGACGCAGCCGTCGGGTTTGCCAAAGTCGCTCGCCACCTTGGCCAATGACTTGGTGCGGGCGACGCCGACCGAGATGACGAGGCCCGTCTCGGCGAGCACGCGTGACTTGAGCTCGCGGGCGAGCGCAACGGCCGGGCGGCAGCCTGGGATGGCGGGCGGCAACTCGCAGTAGGCTTCGTCGATCGAGACTTGCTCGCGCACGTCGCAGTATTCGTCAAGGATCGCCATCACGCGCTGAGAGAACTCGCGATAGCGTTCGAAGCGCGGGCGCATGAAGACGCCGTGCGGGCAGAGGCGTTGCGCTACCGCTGCGGCCATCGCGCTATGGATGCCGAAGCGGCGCGCGACGTAATTGGCCGTGCTGACGACGCCGCGGCGATCCGGATCGCCGCCGACGATGACGGGCCTGCCGCGGAGCCCGGGATTATCGAGCTCTTCGACGGCGGCGAAGAAGCAGTCCAGGTCGCAGTGCATCACGCGACGGATGCCGGACTCCGGCGACGGCAGCATACAGCGGCCTCCTCGTTCTCATCAGTTCCATTGTAGAACATATGTATCATCGAGTAAAGTCCGAAAAACGGTAGTGCAAGGACGGCGCCCGGGCGCCGAGCGGGTCCGCAGGGAGTGATATACTGGGTGTGGCGTCAGGTGAGTGAGACATCCAGGCGGCGTTGGCCGTCCAAAGGTGTATACGGTCGCCTATCTGGCGACCGTCCAGTGGCTGTGCCGTGCGAACGACACCCTGGTATATTGCGTATATATTCGGGAGTTTTCGGGGGTCGAAACCCTGAACTCATAGGGCCATTTGTGGTGGCGGGCATCTGAACAGAGTCGGAGAATCTACCCTCAATGAGTGTATTCACCAAGTTGCTGGGCGATCCGAATGAGAAAGAATTGAAGAAGATTCGCCCATTAGTTGAGCGGATCAACGGGCTCGAAGATGCGATGCTCGCCCTCTCCGACGACGATCTGCGCGCTCTAACCAGCGAGCTGCGGACCGAGCTTGACAACGGTGCGGAGCTCGACGATGTCCTCCCCGAGGCGTTCGCGGCAGTACGCGAGGCCAGCCGTCGAGTGCTCGGCATGCGCCACTTCGATGTGCAACTGATCGGCGGCGTGGTGCTGCACCAGGGCAAGATCGCCGAGATGCGCACCGGCGAGGGCAAGACGCTAGTCGCCACACTGCCGTCGTATCTGAACGCTCTGCCCGGCAAGGGCGTACACATCGTCACCGTGAACGACTACCTAGCGAAGCGCGACGCCGAGTGGATGGGCCAAATCCACAAATTCCTCGGACTCTCGGTGGGCGTCGTGCTAACGACTCAGGAGCCGCAGAGTGCGGAGCGGAAAGCTTCCTACGCCGCCGATATCACCTACGGCACGAACAACGAGTTCGGCTTCGACTATCTGCGCGACCACATGGTGCCGGACCTCGCGCTGCTCTCGCAGCGTGAACTGAACTACGCCATCGTGGACGAGGTGGACAACATCCTCATCGACGAGGCGCGGACGCCGCTGATTATCTCTGGGCAGGCGGAGGAGTCGGCGGACATGTATAAGACGTTCGCACGGCTCGTCCCACGATTGAAGCCGGAGACGGACTACACGATCGACGAGAAGACGAAAACGGTTGCCATCACGGATGACGGTATCGACAAGGTGGAGCGGCTGCTCGGCGTCAAGAACGTCTATGACGACATCGAGATGACCCGGCACTTGGAGAACTCGCTGAAGGCTCACGCGCTCTTCAAGCGCGACAAAGAGTATATGGTCCGCGACGGCGAGGTGCTGATCGTGGACGAATTCACCGGGCGTGTGCTGAGCGGGCGTCGTTATAGCGAGGGTCTGCACCAGGCGATCGAAGCCAAAGAGGGCGTGAAGATCCAGCGCGAAAACAAGACCATGGCGACGATCACTTTCCAGAATTACTTCCGCCTCTACAAGAAGCTGGCGGGGATGACCGGAACGGCGATGACCGAGGCCGAAGAGTTCAACAAGATCTACAAGCTCGATGTCGTCACGATCCCGACGAACAAGCCGATCAAGCGCGATGACCACGCCGACTACATCTTCCGCACGGAGGAAGGCAAGTTCGACGCAGTGGTGCGCGAGATCAAGGAGCGGCAGGAGGTCGGCCAGCCGATCCTCGTCGGCACGACCTCGGTGGACGTGTCGGAGTACCTCTCCGATTTGCTGCAGAAGCAAGGCGTGGACCATAACGTCCTCAACGCAAAGCAGCACGCTCGCGAGGCGACGGTAGTGGCGCAGGCGGGTCGCATCGGGGCCGTCACCATCGCGACGAACATGGCTGGTCGCGGCACGGACATATTGCTGGGCGGCAACCCGGAGGGATATGTGGACGACTACCTCCGCGCCCGCGACATCGACCCGGAGTTCGCCACGCCCGAGGATCGCGAGGAGGCGCTGGAAGAGGCAAAGAAGCGCTGCGAGACGGATCGCGAGCAGGTCGTCGAACTCGGCGGACTCTACATCATCGGCACCGAGCGCCACGAGTCGCGCCGCATCGACAATCAGTTGCGCGGGCGCGCGGGCCGCCAGGGCGACCCTGGCGAGTCGCGTTTCTTCCTCTCGCTCGGGGATGAATTGATGCGCCGCTTCGGCTCCGACCGCGCCGCGGGCATCATGGGTAAGCTCGGCATGGATGACGAGACGCCGATCGAGAGCAGCATGGTCAGCAACTTCATCGAGTCCGCCCAGGCGAAGGTCGAAGGATTCAATTTCGACATCCGCAAGAATGTCGTGGAGTACGACGACGTCATCGCTGCCCAGCGCACGGTCGTCTATGCCGATCGCGAGGCCGTCCTTCGTCAGGAGGACATGCATGAGCGATGCCTCGATTTCATCGAGGGCGAGGTGCGGCGCGTGGTTTCTGCGCACACGACCGGAAATCTGCCGGAGGAATGGGATCTTGACGGACTGGTCAAGGTCTTTGACTCCTGGCATGTCGCCGTACCGGACGACGTCTTCCCCGAATACATCAACAAGTTGCGGCGCGAGACGCTTACCAATCGCCTCGTTGAGGTGGCCCACGCGGGATATGCGCGCAAAGAAGAGCAGGTGAAGGCGGCGGTCGACAAAGCAGCCGCCGACGGCATGACGCTCGAATCTGGCGAGTTCTATATGCGTCAGTTCGAACGTATGGTGATCTTGCATGTGCTCGATAGCCTTTGGCGGGACCACATCGATCACTTGGACGTGCTACGTAGCGGTATCCAGCTGCGTGGCGTCGCACAGCGCGATCCACTGGTCGAGTTCAAGCGCGAGGCTTTCCAGGAGTTTGAGACTTTGAAGGGCGAGATGGAGCAGCAGATCGCAGAACTGCTCTTCAAGGCGGACGTGCGCATCCAGGTGCAGCTCCCTCCGCCTGAGACCGAAGTCGCCAAACTGGCGACGAACTCGGACGCGATCGCGCAGGCCTCGGGGCAGGCGAAGGGGGCCGGTGTCGTGGCGCCAAAGCCTCGACCCGCGCTCGCGGCGCCTACACGCGGGGCCACCTTCGCTGCCGCGGCCGCCGCGGTGACGGGGCGGCAAAACGGTCAGGCAACGCAGAGTCGAGCTAACGGAGCCAATAGTTCTGGTAAGTCGCAGCAGGGAGTGAACGCAGGTAGCGGGCATGGCCAGCGGCCGTTGAGTGGGCAGTCGAAAGGCGCCGCGAGACCGCAACAGCAGCGCGCGCCAGTCGCCGCTTCGGCGGGCTCGCATGCGGCCGACAGTGGTGCGCAGGCCAAACTTGGCCGCAACGATCAGTGCTACTGCGGCAGCGGGCGAAAGTTCAAGAACTGCCATGGCCGGTGACACGGCGCCGTGGACGCGCTGACGCACCTGCGTAGGGGGCGAGGGAGATTGTGGCGCTATAGTGCCGTCGTACATGGGACGCTGACTGAAGTCCGCTCCGCGCGGGGCGACAATTGTGCTGGCGGTCGCGTGATACGGATTTCGCGTCGGTCCTTGTAGTTTGCGGCTCAACAAAGTCCCATGAATTCGAGACTCACCGGGCGCATTATCCAACTACCGTCGCGAAGTTGATATGACACCCTGTCGCGGTTGCTT
Organism: uncultured Chloroflexia bacterium; assembly: GCA_963841205.1. Taxonomy (GTDB): domain Bacteria; phylum Chloroflexota; class Ktedonobacteria; order Ktedonobacterales; family JADMIN01; genus CAWAWP01. Next base: position 56,277 of record CAWJCH010000012.1, read on the forward strand.
GTTGAAGTTTGGGTTCACTCGCTGGCTTTCGAGCGAGGGGCACTCCTGCTCAGTGTGCGACATGCTACCCGCGAGAACTGGGACGAATTTGGTCTGATGTCCGGTGCGTAAATTCAGCGCGTTAGAAACGAAGTGCGCCCCATTAATGGGGCGCATCTGGCCTTCTAAGGGCTTGCGCGAAGTGACGTTTTTGGATGCAGGGGCTTTAGAGGCCGCCCCACTGCGTATACGCGGTCGGCTTGATGTCGGGGCTATTGTAGAGAATGAAGACGGTCTCGTGCGCTGTGAGCGGGATGTCCCACGGATCTTGGTTGGCGGGCCACTTCGTCACGTTGCCATTCGCGTCGATTGTCTCGAATGTTAGAGGATGCGTCGCGTCGGCGACGTTCGCTCCCACCTGGGTGGCGCTGAGATGCTGCCCCCAAATGGCGAAGAAGTCGCCAAGGTGATATGTGTCCTGATTCGGCGCCTCAATATGTAGGATGTTCGGATACTGCGCGTGTTCGTGCACGGCGTAGACACAGGTGCTAAGCACGCCGGAATCTGGCGTGATATCGACCTGCTTCCCGTTGACGTAATACGCCAAATAGGCGTGGATGTGCTGTTCGATCGGCGAGCTGGAGCCGAGACACTGCAGGTTTTCGCGCGTCTCGCCCTGCGCGGGGGTAGTGTATTGACTGTGCTTGGTAGGCGCAGGCTTAGCGCCACCGCCGCCCGTTACGGCGTGGATGAGTACGAAGAGTGCGAGGACCAGGAGGATGACGCCGCCGAAGGTGATCGCAGCGCGCGTGATCCGCTGGCGCTGAATTTGGCGCTGCCGCTCGCGCTGACGCTCGAGCTGTCGCTGCTGGTACTGTCCGCGGCGCGAGTTGCGTCGCTCGTCTCGTTTCGTCGGCACACCGCCTGGACCGGTCATGTCGTGCTTCCCACGTCTCTCGTCTGCTAATCGTCCGCTCCTGGCGTATCGCTGATCGTGACATCGAGCGAGGGGCGAGACGTGTACCTTGCGAAGATAGGTTGGGCGCGGCCTTATGCGGCTCGCGCCCTGGGTCAGTATATGCGCGCACCCTCCGGGTGTCAACGCGCAATCTGTCGCTTGCATGCGGGCGGCGTTATCCTCATGCTGGATTCTTGATTAGCCGTGAAGCGAAGGCGCTTCGCACGTTCAAGGAATTGAGGGACCATGTGAGGGCGTCCGGAGGGGCACGGGAAGCAACACGCGACCGAAACTGTGCGGCAAAGGAGCGGCGACAATGTATGACGCGGGCGGTCCATTTCAGTCGGAGGTGGAGACCGCGATCCGGCTCCCTGGCGCCACGCGTGCGACCGGAGGCGGCGACCCGAGGTCTGCCGTACCGCTGTACATCATCGTGCCGACCCGCCCTCAAATATTGCCGAGACCCGGCTGGAGCTGGAGCCGCTTGAAAAGTTCGCGCTGAAGCTTATCGGGGCGGCGGGCGTGCTGAGCGGGAACGAGCTAGCGGATACGATGCGACTTCCGCTGGTCGCCGTGGTCGAAAAGGCAGTGACGACGCTGGCCGAGGAGGGTCTCGACGAGCACGTTAGCGTCATTCAGACGCTCCTCGGGTCGGCAGACAATACGCTCGCTTGACGGACCGCGGCAGCCAGGTTGAGCGTCGCGCGCGTCGTTCGAGCGCACATTGCGCCAGCAAATGGCGGCGAGACGGACAATCAAGCGCGCCGAGGTATGTCGGCGGTTCTCCCATCTGGTGCTGGCGGACGCCACCATCGACCTGATCGGGACGGCACTCGAAGTCGGGGACCCAATCGATCCTGCTGTATGGTCCCTTTGGAAGAGGCAAGACGACGCTCGCGGGCGAACTTGCACGCATGTTCTCGACGCGTATCTTCATCCCACACGCCGTGGAAATCAATGGGTTGGTACTGCGCGTCTATGACCCGAGCATGCATACGCCGCTTCCACGCGATGAACGCGCTATCGGCGCCCGCGCGCACCAGCGGTGGGTCTACTGCCAGACGCCGCTGGTGCGCGCGGGCGCCGAGCTGTAGGCGAGTCGCTTGGAGCTCACCTTCAAGGAGCAGCGGCGGTATTATGAGTCGCCAGTGCAGCTCCAGGCAGCCGGGGGCGTCCCTCTGCGGGAAGATCTCGGTAGCCAGAGCACGCGGGCGGGCGATCTTGTCACGCGCGTGCTGGAGCCGATAGTCGCCGACGCGGACTATCGGCGTACGGTATCGGGCCAGCACTTGCCGCTGCCGTTTACGCCGCTCGTGGTGCTGGCGACGGCGCAGTCCCCGACTGATCTGCTCGGCGAGGTCCTGTCGGGGCGCATTCCGTGCAAGATCCGCCTGGACGATCCGTCGGATGAACATTTCGAGGAGTTCGTGCGTCGCGCATGCGCCGCCGCGAGCGTGGACTACAACGAGGCGCGCTTTCAGCACCTGCTGCGTCGCCACTACACGGCGAAGGCAGGCCTTTGCGCGCGGCAAGGTCACCCCCGCCGAGTTGGCGCGCGTGGTCGCAGCGGTCGCGCGTTACTGGGGGTGCGCCGGCGGTGTTCTCGCCGGAGTTCGAGGGCGTCGCGGCGGCGCTGTTTTTCGTCTCGTGACCCGTATGGTCTGGTCGCATGCAGAGACATGGAGATAGCAGAGACATGGAGATAGCAGTGTGCGCAGATGGTGGGACGTTCGTATACTCTGATGGGCGCACGTATCTTCGTGACACACTGAGCAGTGCGCGTCTCTAAGTGGCGCCGGAGGGAAAGATCATGTTCGGCCACTGGTTCGAAATCCTGGCTGTGTTGTTCGTTGGACTGCTCGTGTTCGGTCCCAAGCGCATGATAGAAATGGGATCGCAACTGGGCAAGATGGTCCGTGAGTTGCGAGAGTCGACCCGTGACATCAATTTCAGTGCATTGCTCTCGACCGACGAGTCGGCAAAGCAGCCGACTTACACCTACCAGGCTCCTTCGGCGCCGACGGCGGGGTCTGCTACAGAGTTCGGCACGATGCGTCCAGATGATGTGACCACGGTGGAGGGTGGTGTCGAGCGGACGGAACATGCCGAGGACATCGTGAACTAGCGAAGGCAGTGTATCCTGCCTATAGGTGTAGCTGTTTCGCGTACGATGTTGATTGGCGGTTTGGGCCGATGATGGCGAGCCGCAGCCAGGCGTCGTCGATGAGTTCACGCGCCACGCGCTGCACATCAGCGCGCGTGACGGCGGTGATTCTGGCGAGCGTGTCGTCGATCTCCCGCACATGACCGAGCAGGGCCTCTTGGCCGCCGAGCCACGACGCTACACTGTGTGTATCCTCCAAGCTGAGCGCAATACGTCCCCGCGAGTATTCCTTCGCGCGCTCGAGTTCGTCTTCACCGATAGGCTCGTTCCGCATGCGCGACATCTCTTGCAGGATCGCCCTGATCGTCGCGCCAGTCTGCTTCGGCTCGACGCCCGCCGAGACGAGGAACGCGCCGGTGTCGAGATAGGAGATCGGCGAGCTGCCGACATCATAGGCGAGGCCCTGTTCTTCGCGCACGGACTGGAAGAGTCGCGAGCTCATGCCGCCGCCGAGGATGGTGTTAAGCAGGACGAGGGCGTGTGAGTCGGGGTGGTCTGTTGGCAGACCGAGCGTGTAGAGGCAGAAGTTGGTCTGCTCGGTGGGGCGCTGCTCCAGGCGCACGCGCGGCGTGTCGCGCGGCGGGGGGCAGGCCAAAAAAGCCGGAACAGGCCGTGGCTCCCAATCGCCGAGCAGCGCCGCGACACTGTCGCGCACGCTCTCGTGTTCGACGTTGCCGACGATGCTCACCACCAGATTGCCCGGCACATAGTGCGACGTGCGATAGGCCTGAAGCGCATCGAGGCTGATGGATTCGACGGACTCTTGGGTGCCGGCGACCTCACGGCCGAGCGGCAAGTCCGGCCAGAAGGTCTCTTCGCCGATGACATCGACCCACTCCTGTGGGCTGTCGCGGTACATGTTAAGCTCTTCGATGATGATGCGGCGTTCCTTGTCCAGCTCGGCGGGATCGAAGAGCGGATAGCGCACCATGTCGGTGAGGAGGCCAAGCGAGAGGTCGAAGTGCTGGCTGGCGGTCTTCGTCGAGTAGACGGTGAGCTCCTTGCCGGTCTCGGCATCGAGCATGCCGCCGACGCCTTCAATCGCCTCCGAGATGTCGCGCGCTACGGGAAAGTGGCGTGATCCCTTGAAGAGCATATGCTCGATGAGGTGCGACGCGCCGGACAGTTGCGCCGTCTCATAGCGGGAGCCGACGCCGAAGTAGAAACAGATCGTGACGGAGCGAACGTGCGGGACATTGGCCGTAAGCACTCGAATGCCGTTATCGAGCTTACTGCGAACGTATTGCATCGCAAACCTTTCCTCGCGGCGGCGCATTCGTCGCATTCTTGTAGAGAACCGCCCGCGAAGTATACGCGCAGGAATGAACTCACGCCCAGACTGTGCCCCACGACCCCTGACGCGTCCACTGGTTGCAGGGGCGGCCCGGCTCCGCTACGCTAGCAGTAGCTGTCTTTTCGGCTCACAGATAGGCTCCTCGAAGAGCACTCCCCAGTAGGATAGACGACGCGTATGCAAAATTCGAAAGCGACTCTCGCTCGCACCAACTCCCGATTCGGCGCAAACCTTGACGGGATCCATAGTGAGGCGGTGACGGTCACCGGACTGACCAAGGCATATGCAGGGCGCGCAGTGGTGCGCGGCCTCAACTTCTCGGTCCGGCGAGGTGAAATTTTCGCGCTTCTCGGCCCCAATGGCGCGGGAAAGACCACCACCGTCGAGATACTCGAAGGGTATCGTGCGCCGGATGGGGGGAGCGTCGCCGTGCTGGGTCTCGATCCGCTGCGGCAAGGCGCGGCGCTCAAGCCGCACATCGGCGTAGTCTTGCAGCAGGATGGCGTGTACCCGACTTTGAAGGCGGGGGAAGTACTCGCGCTCTTCGCACGCTATTACTCGGACCCAGAGAATCCAGAGTCGCTACTGCGGCTTGTCGGGTTGACTGAGGCGAAGAATACGCGCTGCCGGCAGCTCTCCGGCGGCCAGAAGCGGCGCCTGGCGTTGGCGCTGGCGCTGGTCGGCAAGCCGAGGCTACTTTTCCTCGATGAGCCGACGACAGGGATGGACCCGCAGGCGCGCCGCGCAACGTGGGAGATCCTGCTCGACCTGAAGAGTCGCGGCGTGACGATGCTGCTCACCACGCATTTTATGGATGAGGCGGAGCGGCTTGCCGATCGGATCGCCATCATCGACGGCGGGACGTTGCTGGCGCTCGACACGCCGTCGGGGTTGATGCGCGGCCAATCGACGACGACCACCGACGTGACATTCACGACTTCGGCGGAGGTCGACACGTTCGCACTGGGCCGGCTGGTCGGAGTACGCAGCGTGCGCCGCGACGTTTCCGGCACTTACACGGTGGAGTCGGGCGACCCGCGCTCGCTGCTGGTCGAGCTGACCACATATTTGCGCGACAAGGGCATAGACCTCGCCGAGTTGCGTGTCGGCCGATCGTCACTCGAAGACGTGTTCTTGCAGTTGACTGGCAAGGAGGTACGCGATTGAACGCGGTACCGACGAGCACGACGACCGGCGCGCTGCCAGGCGCGTCACCGGCGTGGCAGCAGATCGGGGCACAGACCCGCGCCGAGTTGACGATGACGCTTCGGCGTGGTGAGAGCGTGCTGGTGACGATCATCATGCCGGTCGTGTTCTTGATCTTCTTCGCGCAGGCGATGCGCAACAAGCCGCCCGCGCCGTTTCACAGTTCGATAGACTTTCTGTTGCCGGGTCTGCTGGCTGTTGCGATCATGTCGACCGGCATGGTGAGCCTTGGCATCGCCACTGCATACGAACGCTACTACGGGGTGCTGAAGCGGCTCGGCAGTTCACCATTGCCGCGCTGGGGATTGCTCGCCTCGAAAATGTTGGCGGTGCTAGCGGTCGAGGTGGTGCAAGCCGTGCTGCTCTGCGCCCTAGCTGCGCTGCTCTTCGGCTGGCGCCCATCGGGCACGGCACTGCTGGCGATTCCACTCGGCATCGTGGGCACGGCGACCTTCGCGGGAATCGGGCTGTTGATGGCGGGTGCGTTGCGGGCCGAGGCGACGCTTGCGGGCGCGAACAGCTTGTACGTCGTTTTTCTCGCGATCGGCGGGGTGTTCTTGCCGTTGAGCAGCTTTCCCGCTCCGATTGCCGGTTTCTTCGGCATGCTGCCGCCCGGCGCGCTGAGCAACGTGATTCGCGGGGCGCTGACGAGTCAAGGCGTCCCCGGTGGGAGCGTGCTGGCGCTCTGCGCCTGGGCGGTCGTCGTCATCGGCGTCGCGGCGCGCACGTTCCGCTGGGAATAGCGGGTCGCGCCTGGGGCGGTTCGCGGCATGCTAGGTGGCCGTGGCGACTGTTGGAGGCTGGGAGCCGGAACCAGACTCCATGCTGTCCGAGCGCAGCAGATCAACGCTGGCGTAGACGGCGAGCGTGGGAACGGCAATGAGGTAGGCGAATGCGCTGTGCCAGGCCAGGAAGAGAGGTAGCAAACCGACGACGAGCGCGACTTCTGGGCGTGGCATGACCTTCGACCTCGCGAACCAGAGCAGCAGGCCAGCAAAGGCAAGCAGTTCGAACAGGGTATAGACCGCGGAGGGCAATAGCGGGAGGAGGTTCCATCGCGCGAGGCCGACGAGGCCGATGCCCGAGGGGAAGATCGGCAGCGTCATAGGCAGCAACTGGCTATTTAGCCAGGCGCCGGGGCTGGCGATGAGGTAGGGGAGATTCGGCGCGAGGAACGCGGCGGCGGCGATGCCCATGCGCCGCAGCGCCTCGTGTGGGCCGTGCTGCCGCCAGACGATCACGGCGTAGAAAAGCGCCAGCGGCCAGACGATCTGTTTCACGGCGCAGGCCAAGCCTAGCAGACCCGGCGAGAGCCACCGGCGGTCCAGCGTGCGCCAGGCGAGCAGTGCTGGCAGGAGGGCGATGACCTCGAACGAGCCGCGTAGCGTCCAGAAGACGAGCAAGGTATTTGCTAACACAATCGATCCAATCCAGAGGCGCGTACCGCGCGGCGCGCCCCAACCAGCCGCGAGCAGGAACGCTAACGCGAAGAGCAGCGACGTGATGAAGGTGGTCTGCAGTCCCAGCCAAAGGCCAGGTACGTAGACGAGGAACGCCAGCGCAGGATAGCTGTGCAGCGAAGAGGGCGGGAACTCGGGGCCGCGGGTAGACGGGTTGGCGAGCTCGCTCTTGACGTCGCGAACAAGTTGTTTGAGCGATGGACCGAAGACGCTGCGCGAGTAGCGACCCAAATGCAGTGGCGTCGCGCCGACCTCCGGGAACTGGCGGATGGCATCCCAGAACAAGCCGTCCGAGGTGTACGGATTCCGCCCTTGTAGGACGAGCTCGGCATTGAACTGGTTGAAGGCAGACGCGTCTGAATCATAGATGCGCGAGGTTGATATCGAGAAGGCGAAGAATCCGACGACCAGGGCTAGCGTGATTGTGGCGCACAGCGCGGTGATGAAGAGCATTCCATTAGACGCCACACGAAGACTGGCCGAAGGAGTTGTCGTGGGCGTCCAGGGCGCACGCCTCCCTATGGCAACGACGAGGAGCGTGGTCCCCGCTACGAAGAAAAGCGCGATGAGAAGAGCAGAGATACCCGAGAGGGATTCGCCGACGAGCACCCCGATCCAGGCGCCGACGGTTGTGAGCGTCGTGCCGAGCGCGAGCAGCGGCAGGCGCGGGAGCGGCGCGCTCGCGCGCTCGCGTCGCGCGATGTGGGCTAGGTCGCTTTCGCCGCTCACGGTGGCTCGCTCTTCGAGGATCATGATGGCCCACCGCCTCCGCACATGCTTAGTGAATACGCATGTCCCGCACCCGACTCCCAGTCAGCAAGCGCCAGAGCCATGCCAGCGGCATAGCGGGACGCGTACTCACCGCCGGTACATTGTACCTGCCCAAGAGGAGACCTGGGAGAACACGGTACCGAACCGTGGTGGCGTGGCGCTGACGTGTCAGCACGGGGAGGGGGAGGATGCGACGATTATGCCCCGAAGGGATTTGGTATGACACGTGCAGCCAGGTTAGATGAACTCTCTAAACGTTGCGAACCGGCAATGCGAAAGCTTAGCGAATCGCAAGCGGCGGCTGTGCTATACTTTTTCACGGTATGTGACGGTTTGCACGACCTATTGGCGTCTAACCTAAGCGGTCCGCGTGCGCAGTTTGCGTGGACGATGAAGCTACTCGCTCCCATTCGCTGAGGAGGTCTGCGTGACGCGCGAACAAGCGATCGAACGGTTGCAGGCGTGGGCTGCGCGCGCCCAAAGCGAAGCGCAATTCGCCGACACGTCCGTCAATTCGTTGCAGTGGCAGGGTCAGGGGCAGGTGCTGGCGAGCGTGGCGACCTTCTTGGCGGGTACGGCGATGCAATTGGTCGACGACCAGGTCTGGCAGCAAGTAGTATCGGATCGAAGCGCTGCGCTCGCCGCCTGGGATCGGACACAGGAGGGGCCAGAGGCGATGCTCTACGCCGGCATGGTCGCGGGTTATGACATTGCCCTCACCACCCTTGCTGATTCGGGACGTCGAACGTGGGACATCGCCGCGCGCAGCAAGCGCTGGGTCAATAGATAGTCGAGCCGAGCCTGTGCGCATCGTCATCGCGCCGCAGTCGCTGAAAGGCAGCCTTGACGCACCAGCTGTGGGCGAGTCAATCGCGCGCGGGGTGCAGCGTGTGCTTCCTGAGGCGGACGTGACCGTAGTCCCGGTGGCCGACGGGGGCGAGGGCACTGTTCGGGCGCTTGTGGCGGCGACGAAAGGCGAGCTGCGCAGCGTAGCCGTCACGGGACCCCTCGGCGAGTCTGTCGTGGCGGAGTACGGCATCCTCGGCAGCGAAGGAGGGCTACGCACGGCCGTAATTGAGATGGCGAGCGCGTCGGGATTACCGCTCGTCGCGGAGGCGATGAGGGACCCTCGAAGGGCCACGAGCTATGGTACGGGCGAGTTGATTCGCGCCGCGCTCGATGCCGGGTGCCAAGAGTTACTGATCGGCATCGGCGGCAGCGCGACGAATGATGGCGGCGCGGGGATGGCGCAGGCACTGGGCGCACGGTTGCTAGACCCGGAGGGCCATGATCTCGCGCGAGGCGGGCTGCCGCTCGGCGGACTGGATCGCATCGACGTCGCCGCGCTAGACGCTCGGCTGCGGTCGGTGACGGTGCACGTCGCCTGCGACGTGACCAATCCGCTGACTGGCCCCGATGGGGCGACCATGGTATACGGACCGCAGAAGGGCGTGACGCCGGAGATGGCGCCGCTCGTCGAAGCGTCAATGGCCCACTTTGCCGAGGTGGTGAAGCGGGATCTGGGTGTTGACGTGGCCAAGGTGCCGGGCGCGGGCGCGGCGGGCGGCCTCGGCGCGGGGCTTATCGCCTTCGCGGGAGCCGATCTCGTGCCGGGCTCAGAAGTGGTCTTGAATGCACTGCATTTCGCGACTCGCATCCAAGGCGCCGATCTGGTGATCACGGCGGAAGGACAGCTCGACGCGCAGACGGCTTATGGGAAGTCGGTTGCGGCGGTGGCGCGGGCCACGCACTTGGCGGGAGCTCGGTTGATCGCGCTGGTAGGGCGCATCGCATTATCTGACGTAGAGCTTGCGATCATCGGGATTGACGGGGTGCTTCCGCTTGCCGACGGCCCGCTAACGCTGGCGGACAGCATGCAGCGCGCCGCGATCCTAATCGAGGATGCTGCGGCGCGTGCGCTTCGCCTCGTGTTGGTGGGGCAAGGTCTCGGAACTAAGCGCTAAACTCTTCGCGCGCGGCTCGCCGTAGACTAGGAATTCAAAGGTAACTCGACCCTCGGAGCCGCGACATCAGCGTAGACCCCGCGATAGGCGTGTGGCGCAAGCGCGGCGATGCGACGGCCCATCTCGGCGGTCGTTGCGGCGAGTTCGCCTTTGTGGCCCGCTCCAGTCGACTCAGCCGGGCTGAAAGGCTCGCCGAAGACAACACGCACGCGGGGACGCCGCCCGAGCCGCCAGCCGCGTCCCACCGCCCAGACCTGCTCGGCGCCGAAGAGTGCCAACGGCACGACCGTCGCGCGCGAACGCAGCGCTATCCATGCAGCACCAGCCTTCAGCGGCAGCATGCCGACTGGCTCGGGTGGGTGCGAATAAGTGCCTTCAGGGAAGACGAGCAGACACTCGCCTTGTGCCAAGAGACGGCTTGCGATCCGCAGGGCGTCACGATCGGACTCGCCTCGGCGAATGCGGACGGTGCCTGCTTGGCGCGCGATCCACCCGAGGACGGGCCATTCGAAGATTTCGGCCTTCGCCAGGATACGGACCTTCCGGGGGATGCGGACGCAGATAGCGAAGTGATCTGCCGGGCCGAGATGGTTGCTCACCAACAGTATCGGTCCGCTCCGCGGTATATGCTCGATCCCTTCGACATCGAGCTGCATCTGGGTCCGAATGAGCAGCCATGTCAAGGCACGGACGATCCAATACACCATCTCGTCACGTCTCCGCGATTCCGGCGCCTGCCGTTCGCTGTCTGTCGGTACTGTACCACCTTGATGGAGTGCCGGAAACGCCCTTTCGAGCCGCGTCATTGATGAGCTTGCGCCCGTATGCTGGCAACTGGTACAGTGCCTAAGGCGCGGGGTTTTCTTCGCGCGGTGCTCGCTTTGAAGCTCCAGTTCAAGATTCTCAGGAGTCCGCGAGACGAAGTGCAGCGAAGACCGTGGTGCGAAAACAGGGGCAACGTCGCTTGGAGTGGACGTCTTCCAGGTGATGCTGCCCCTTCACATGTTTGCATACCTGCCGATGCATGTGGTCGCTCGGTTCTCTTGGCCCGGAGCCTGCAGTAACACGTGGCGGAAGGGCGCGCCGCGCCGATGACCGCACCCGCGTGACCTGCTGGGCGTCTGTGCAAGTTGACCCTGACACTCATACAAACGATTCAGGCAAACGATTCAGGAAGGCCCGTCAGGCGTGTAACGCGGCGATGAAATGAAGACACGAAGGCGGTGCGGTATCGCGTGGCGCGACGGCGATGGTGTGCGTCCCATGGCATCATGATTCTCCCGTCGCACCGAGCGCGAGCGTGGCGCCGGAGGGAGTAGACATGGCAACCAATCGATTGGCGGCGGTGGCCGAGCTCGGCCAGAGCATATGGTATGACAACATTCGGCGTGGACTGATCACCTCGGGCGATCTGCAGCGCTTGCTCGACGAGGACGCCGTGGTCGGGATCACCTCCAACCCGACGATCTTCGAGAAAGCGATCGACGGCAGTAGCGACTACGACGACGCGATCAAAGCTCTGGTGAGCTCCGGTGTGACTGACGGGCAGCAAATTTTCGAGTCGCTTGCTATCGAAGACATTCAGCATGCCGCGGACATCCTGCGCCCGATCTATGACCGCACCAACCACGTGGATGGCTACATCAGCCTCGAGGTTTCTCCCGCATCGGCCAACGACACCAAGAAGACCATCGCCGAGGCGCGGAGCCTGTTCGAGCGGGTCGCGCGGCCCAACGTGATGATCAAGATCCCCGCGACTCTCGAAGGACTCCCGGCGATCGAGCAAATGATCTACGAGGGCGTGAACATTAATGTTACGCTGATCTTCTCTCTGGATCGCTATCGGGCGGTCGCCGAGGCGTTTATCCGGGGACTGGAGTCGCGCGCGCGCGAAGGCCAGCCCGTGCGGCATATCGCCTCGGTTGCGAGCTTTTTCGTCAGCCGTGTGGATACGATGATCGACAAGCAACTCGACGAGAAGATCGCGGCGACGTCGGATGTGCAGCAAGCTGATGAACTGCGTGCGCTACGCGGCAAGGCGGCCATTGCGAACGCGCGGGTGGCGTACGATGCTTACAAGGGCATTTTTCATGGGGATCGCTTCGGCGCGCTGAAGTCTCAGGGCGCCATGCCGCAGCGTTGCCTCTGGGCGAGCACCAGCACCAAGAATCCAGCCTATCGCGACGTGCTATACGTCGAGGAGTTGATCGGGGCGGAGACGGTCGATACTATGCCGCCGCAGACTATCGTAGCATTCCAGGATCACGGCGAGGCCCGCAATAGCCTTGATGTAGAGGACGTTTCTGCGTCGAACGAACTGCTTCGGCGTCTCGCGGCAGTCGGCATCGACATGGAAGTAGTGACGCACCAACTGGAGCTCGACGGCGTCAAGAGTTTCGCGGACTCATACGACGAACTGATTAAGAGCGCACGGGAAAAGGCGGAACGCCTGCGTGCAGAGGTGCAGTCACTGGGTGGCACGCCCGCTTCACCGGATGAAACCACACCTACGACGGTCCGCCAGGGCGTGGGCAAGGCGTCTCTCGGCACGCTGCAATCGCAGGTGGATGCGACGCTGCGCCGTGCCAGTGATGAGCAGTTCGCCCGTCGGGTGTGGGAGAAAGATCCCACGCTCTGGAAGCCGAACCCCAGCGAGCAGAGCGAGATCACGGATCGGCTCGGCTGGCTGACCGTCGCCGACCAGATGCGAGATGTGCTGCCGCGACTCAATGACCTGCGCGACGACGTCCGTTCGGCGGGCTTTACGTCGTGCGTGTTACTGGGGATGGGCGGCAGCAGCCTTGCTCCGGAGGTGTTCCGCGAAACGTTCGGTTCGGCTTCGGGGCAGCCCAGGCTGTATGTCCTCGACTCGACTGACCCGGCGACGATCCTCGCGGTCGAGAGCCAAATCGATCTGGCGCACACACTCTTCATCGTCGCCTCGAAGTCCGGTGGCACGATCGAGACACTCTCGCACTTCAAGCACTTCTACGCGAAGGCACGGGAGATCTCGCCGGAGAATGCCGGCAAACAATTCATCGCCATCACCGATCCGGGCACCAAGCTGGACGACCTCGCCCGCGAGAACGGATTCCGCGCGACTTTCCGCAATCCGCCGGATATCGGTGGACGCTATTCGGCGCTCTCCTACTTCGGCCTGGCACCCGCCGCGATCCTCGGCGTCGATATCGCGACGCTGCTCGACCGCGCGCGCGCGATGGAGGCGGGCTGCGCGCCGGGCGGCGAGACACATGCGAATCCCGGTCTATGGCTCGGGGCGATCATCGGCGCGGCAACGCTGGCCGGGCGTGACAAGCTGACGCTGGTGATCTCGCCGCCGGTTGCTACATTCGGTTACTGGGTCGAGCAGTTGATCGCGGAAAGCACCGGCAAGGAGGGCAAGGGCATCGTGCCAGTGGAGGGCGAGACGCTTGGAGCGCCCGAGTTCTACAGGGCGGATCGCCTCTTCGTTTATCTGCGCACGGATGACGGCTTTGACGCGCGGCAGGATGCGGCGGTTGCGGCGCTAGAGCAGTCCGGGCAGCCGGTGGTGCGGCTCCAACTGGTCGATGCGTACGACTTGGGCGGGGAGTTCTTTCGCTGGGAATTCGCGACGGCGGTTGCTGGGGCGTTACTCGGTATCAACGCCTTCGATCAGCCCAACGTGCAAGAGGCGAAGGATCGTACGAATGTGATTCTCGATCAGTATCGCGTCACCCGCGAGCTGCCACAGCCCGCGGCAATCCTGCGGACTGAACACGTGGCGGTCATCGGCGGCGAAGGGCAGGCACACCGATTAGTAGATGCCGTGTCGCTCCAGGCGGCGCTTGAGGCCTACATCGGCGAGGCCAAGCCGGGCGACTACTTTGCGCTCCTGGCGTATATCGAGCGCACGCCTCAGACCCAGGAGGCGCTGCAAGCGATCCGCCTGCGGCTGCGCGACCTGACACACGACGCGACAACGCTGGGCTACGGTCCGCGTTTCCAGCACTCAACGGGGCAATTGCACAAAGGCGGCCCCAACGCGGGCGTGTTCCTCCAGTTTGTGGCCGATGACGTGCAAGACGTGCCGATTCCCGACGAGCCGTATACGTTCGGCGTATTGAAACAGGCCCAAGCATTGGGCGATTTGCAGGCGCTGGAGGTGCATGGCAGGCGCGTGATCCGGCTGAACCTCGGCGCGGACATAGCCGCCGGCCTGGGCGAGCTGCGTGAGGCGCTGGACGCTTCGCAGTTGCCTCGGTAGACTACCTTCCTTAGATAGGATGGTCGAGCGCACCGCGTGGCGCATCCTGAAAATGAGAGAAGAGGGCAGATCATGGAGATCGGTATCTACGGACTCGGCCGCATGGGCGGCAATATGGCGGTCAGGCTACTGCGGGGCGGACACCGCGTGGTCGCCTCGAACCGCAGCCGAGGGCCGGTGGATGAGGCGGCGCAGTCCGGCGCGGAGCCGGCGTATTCCATCGCTGAGATGGTGCAGAAGCTGCAAGCGTCGCCGCGCGTGGTGTGGCTGATGGTGCCCTCTGGCCAAGTCACGGACGATGCCCTCGGCGAGGTGATGGCGCTGCTCAAACCCGGCGACATCATCATCGACGGCGGCAATTCTAATTGGAAGGATACGGTACGGCGCTCCGGTACCGTCACCGCCGCGGGCATGCACTTCATGGACTGCGGCACGAGCGGCGGCATCTGGGGCCTTAAAGAGGGCTACAGCCTGATGATCGGCGGCGAGCAGGAGATCTTCCAACACTGCGAGCCGATCTTCAAAACGCTTGCGCCGCCGAACGGCTACGGCTACATGGGTTCGCATGGCGCCGGTCATTTCGTCAAGATGGTGCACAACGGCGTCGAGTACGGCATGCTGCAGGCGTACGGCGAAGGTTTCGAGATCATCGAGAAGTCGCAGTTCAAGCCCGATCTGCGCGAGGTCACCCGCGTGTGGCAGAACGGGAGCGTGGTGCGTTCCTGGTTGCTCGATCTCGCGGCGCTGGCATTCGCCGACGATCCCACACTCTCGCAGATACGCGGGTATGTGAACGACTCAGGCGAGGGTCGCTGGACGGTGCAGGCGGCGATAGATGAAGACGTGCCCGCACCGGTGATCACGCTTTCGCTCTTGCAGCGCTTCGTCTCGCGCCAGCCCGAATCATTCTCCGCGAAAGTTATCGCCGCGCTACGTAACCAGTTCGGCGGCCACGAAGTTACGTTTGAATCTGGCGAGACGGGCGGCGTAAAGCATCAAGCTTAGCGATGCACGGTCGGCAGTGGGCACGGTGTGGTTGTGCGTGGCATCTGCTACACGCAGCGCACCGTCCCACGACACCAAGGGAGCGTGGAATGAGCAGTGTGAGCGTCACGAGCGCGTTGCCCGGCGCGGCGGGCACGGGCGCGAATCCTTTGCGCGTGGGCATGCGCAGCGCTCGCACGGTCGCGCCGTGCACGATGGTGATTTTCGGCGCCACTGGCGACCTGACCCACCGCAAGCTGATCCCCGCGCTCTACAACCTGGCGCTGGAGCAGCCGCTCCCACCGCAGTTCACCGTGGTGGGCGTGGCGCGCCGTCCCTTCACGCACGAGCAGTTTCGTCAGCAGGCGTTGGAGTCGGTCAACCAGTTTTCGCGGCGGCGTCCGGTGAATCCGGCCGTGTGGGATACCTTCGGCAAGGGCCTCTACTATCATCAGTCTAACTTCGACGATCCTGAGGGCTTCAAGAGCCTAGCCGACCTACTAAAACAGCTCGACCAGGAGCGCGGAACCGGCGGACGCTACCTCTTTTACTTGGCGACGCCACCAAGTTTCTACGGCGGCATCGGCGAACTCTTGCGGCAAGCGGGCCTCGCACGCCGAGATTATCAGTCCGCGACCCCTTGGCCGCGCATCATCGTCGAGAAACCCTTCGGCCACGACTTCGCCTCGGCGATGAAGCTGAACGAGCAGCTAAATACAGCGTTCACTGAGCGTCAGATCTATCGCATCGACCATTATCTCGGCAAAGAGACCGTCCAAAACATCATGGTGCTGCGCTTTGGCAACGGCATCTTCGAGCCAATTTGGAATCGGCGTTACGTCGACAACATCCAGATCACCGTCGCGGAGACACTCGGCATTGAGGGGCGCGGCGATTACTATGAGGAAGCTGGTGCCATGCGCGACATGGTGCAGAACCATATGGCGCAGTTGCTGACGTTGGTGGCGATGGAGCCGCCCGCAAACTTCGACGCGGATGCTGTGCGCGATGAGAAGGTGAAGGTGCTGAGGGCGATACCGCCCATGGCGGAGTCGGAGATCGCTTCGGATACGGTGCGCGGACAGTATGGGTCGGGCGTCGTCGCTGGCGAGGTCGTCCCTGGCTACCGCGAGGAGAGGAACGTCGACCCGCATTCACGCACCGAGACATTCGTTGCGTTAAAGCTTGGTGTAGACAATTGGCGCTGGGCGGGTGTGCCATTCTACCTGCGCCATGGCAAGCGGCTCACCAAGCGTACCACCGAAATCTCCATACAGTTCAAGCGCCCGCCGTACTTACTTTTCCGCAACACGGGTGCCGACCAGATGCAGCCGAACGTCCTATCTCTGCGCATCCAGCCGAACGAGGGCATCTCGCTGCTCTTCGACGCGAAGGTGCCTGGGCAAGAGATGCAGATTCGCGGCGTTAACATGGACTTTCTCTACGGCAGTTCGTTCGGGGTTGAGCCGCCGGAGGCCTACGAGCGATTGTTGCTCGAGTGTATGCTAGGCGACTCGACGCTATTCACGCGTATTGATGAGACCGAGTATTCTTGGCGCCTGGTAGATTCCATCGAGAGTGCCTGGGCAAAGCTGCCGCCCTCATCGATCCCGGTCTATGAGCCGGGTACCTGGGGCCCGAAAGAGGCGGACGCACTGATCGAGCGCGACGGCAGAACGTGGAGGCGGCTATGACGCAATCGACCGACATGATGAGCGCCTCGTATCCCGTCGGCATGCGCGTGGTGGGGCTTGACAGGGTCGAAAAGGAGCTGGACAACCTTTGGCGCGACGCTAACACGGCAGTCGCCTCCGCTGCCGGCCACGCTGTCGCGCGCAACAGCGTGTTGACGCTGGTAGTCTTCACCCACCGCCGTGCGGACGCCAATCAACTGCTCAACGCTTTGCACGCACTAACGGGGATGCACCCTTCGCGGTCCATCTTCATTAGCGCCGACCCGCGCAACCAGGGCGACCTGATCGAAGCCTCTATCGCGACGCGTGTGAGCGACGACACCTCCAGCTACGGCGAGGACATCCTGATCGAGTCGCAGTCGGGCGCCGTGCGGCATTTGCCTGGCGCGGTGCTGCCGCTGATCGTCTCTGGCTTGCCCGCCTTCCTCTGGTGGACGGGAGAGCCGCCATGGGGCAGCGAGCTCTTCGAGGCGCTCGTCGACGGGTCAGACCGCCTGATCGTGGATACGTCGGAAATGTCGCACGTCGAGACCAGCCTCGCGGCGCTGCAAGACCTGCAACATCGCAAAGGCGCCCGTTGCGCGGTCAGTGACACCAGTTGGACAGCACAGGAACCGTGGCGCGAGATCCTCGCGCAATTCTTCGATTCCACCGATGTGCGGCCGTACCTCGATGGCATCGAGCGCGTCACGATCGAGTATGCTGCGGGTGACGAGGACGCGCCGGCGAACGCTAGCCAGGCGTATCTCTACGCCAGTTGGCTCGCGTCGCGGCTCGGCTGGCGCGCCCAACATGCACAATTTACTGGTGTGGATGCTAGTCGGCAGCATACCCTGCGCGACGCAAGCGGGCGCCTGATCAGTCTTGAGATCAATGCGCGCTTCGGCATCCCACAGCAGATCTGGTGGAGTCCGCAGGTCGGCGGCGAGACGCTCAACGCGGGCGAGCGGGCAGAGCGCGACTCTGCTGGCAACCCCTGGGTGCGCACTGGAGCGCTGATGTCCATCTACCTTGCATCACGGCTGAATGGCGACCGTGCCAGCTTCACGATTGCCCGCGAGCAGGATCTGGCGCACGTGACGACCGCGTGCCACGTGCCGAACGTGGCGATGCCGTCACAGACGATTCACCTAGCGAGCATCAGTCCGCTACACCCTCTCGCCGAGCAATTGCAGATGCTCGGACGCGACGCGGTATACGAGGACGCGCTTACTGTCGCAGCGGCGATGCTCGCCGGTCATAACCGGAGGTGATGTACGTGGCTGCACCTTCTGGCGGCGCTCCACGCATCGTCCGCGCCGAGGACATCAACGACATCGCGCACCGGGCGGCGGAACTGTTCGTCGGCATCGCCGAGGCTGCGAATCGTGCGCGCGGGCGATTCGATGTGGCGCTGTCAGGGGGCACCACTCCGCGTGCGCTGCATGGGCTGCTCGCGAGCGCGCCATACCGCGAGCGAATCGACTGGCAGCGGGTACAATTTTATTGGGGTGACGAGCGCTGCGTGCCGCCCGACAGCACCGAGAGCAACTACCGCATGGCGCTAGACACGTTGCTCTCGTTGCTGCCAATTCGGCAGGGGCAGGTTCACCGGATGTGGGGTGAGCTGCCGCCGGACGAGGCTGCCGATCTCTATGAGCAGGAGCTGCGCACGACGATGAATGTGTCCGTGGCTCAATGGCCGCGCCTCGATCTCCTATTCCTCGGCATGGGGCCGGACGGACACACGTTGTCGCTCTTCCCGCGGACCGCCGCACTTCACGTCACCGATCGCAGCGTCACCGCGAACTACGTCCCAAAGCTCGATTCGCATCGCATCACGCTGACGTATCCCGCCGCAAACAATGCCGCGCACGTTGCGTTCCTCGTCGCCGGCGCGGACAAGGCGGAGGCGCTAGCCGCCGTGCTCGAAGGGCCGCGAGACACGGAGACCTATCCCGCACAGTTGATTGCGCCCACCAATGGCGAGTTGTACTGGTTCGTCGATCGTACGGCGGCCGCTAATTTGCACGCGGAGCCGGGTGCGGCGGATGCTCATGCATAGGTGGATTGCCGCTCCTCAGAACGAAAGGACCCTGTTGTGGCGCTGATCGTCCCCTCGATCCTCTCCGCCGATTTCGCGCGGCTTGGCGACGCCGTGGAGGCGGCACAGGCTGGTGGCGCAGATCGCATCCAGATCGATGTGATGGATGGTCGCTTCGTGCCCAACATCACTGTAGGGCCGGTGGTGATCGCGGCTGTGCGTCGACACACATCGCTCCCGCTTGAGGCGCACCTGATGATCGTCGAGCCGGAGCGGTATCTCGACGATGTGGCGGCAGCGGGGGCGGATATGATCATTGTGCATCAGGAGGTCTCGCCACACCTGCACCGCACGATTCAACGCATCAAGCAACTAGGTAAAAAGGCTGGTGTGGCGATCAATCCGGCGACGCCGCTCGTGGTCCTGCAGGAGGTGTTGGACGACATCGACCAGGTGCTCTGTATGACGGTCAATCCCGGCTTTGGCGGCCAGGCTTTCATCACCTCGATGCTGCCAAAGATCGAGCGGTTGCGCGGCATGATTGCCCAGCACGGCGCCATCTGCGATCTCGAGGTGGACGGAGGTGTCGGGCCAGACACCATCGGTAACGTCGCGAGGGCCGGAGCGAACGTCTTTGTCGCCGGTACCTCGGTTTACGGAGATGAAGGTGGTCCCGAGGCGGCGATCGCCAGGCTGCGCGCTTCGCTCCCCTAGGCGGACATCACTCTAGCTCCGGCGGCCCAGCCACCGTAGTCAAGACCAGATGAATCGACTCGATCGGCGCGGCGAAGAGGGAAGGCTGGGCCGGATCATCGAAGAGGGTGGCCCAATCGTCCGGCGTGAAGGCGCGAGCGAGCCGCACAGCGTAGGTCTCGCGGAGCAGCCGCACGTAGTATTCGGCATCGTAGTCACGCGGGTCGTCGTCGCCCGGCAGAGGAGCCAGCGCGGGGCCGGACAACGTCCGATAGATGCGCACGTGCTCGCCGCGTCGCCAGGATCGCACACCGCTCGCCAGCACTGCCTCATACGATATCTCGCGTCGAGCCCCAGCCGATCGACGGTACTCCTCCGGTGTCTTTGTCAAGCGCACGCGAGCCGCGACCGCGGTGCTGGGCAGCTCGTGCCGCCGCAGCGCGGTTACAGTCTCGACATAGGTGGCATGCGTGTCGACCACATCGTCTCGCAGTAACGAGTCGATAGCCCTGCGTAAGAAGGCGTCGCCGTAGGGCTCGAAGCGGCTCGATCGGAAAGCGACCCCGCGGAGTAGGACTTTGCCCGAATAGTCCAGCAGTGCGTAATTCTTCGGCTCGTGCGAGAGCATGGCGGCATAGCGCCCCTCGAATTCCAGTTTGACCAACGGCGGCAGCAACTCTGCCACCTCGCGCACGATGCGCCGTTCATCGTCCTCCTCCCACGCCTCGGGGACGGCGAAATAGACGCCGTCGGTGTCGGCTTCCAAGAGCGTCGCGCCTCGAAGCGCAAGCTCGCGGCAGAGCAGACCCAACAGCTCGCGTCCATGGCGCGTCACCTCGTTGGCTGCCGCTACGTCTGCGAAGCGTGTCAGATTGACTGCGCCGAGGTAGCCATAGGCCGAGTTGACCAGGATCTTCATCGCTGCGGAGAGCGCTTCATCGGAGTAGCGCTCGGCCGAGCCGGGCGCTGCCAAGCGTGAGCGCGCCTTCGCCGCCAGCCGCTGCTCCACGAGGCCATCAACGAGCGCGAGGAGTGCGCCGAGGCGGTCAGAGCGCGGACCGATGCGATACTGCCGCATGAGTGACGGGTAGAGACTCGCAACATCGGCCTTAACCACGTGCCGCGCCACGCCGGCGGCGAAGAGATGAAGCGCTGCTCCCGTATGCACCGTGCCGTCGCCGGCGGCGTGCGCGGGGAGGGCCGCGCCCGCGTGCACGTATGCTCGTACGAGTAATGGATCGAGGATGCCCGTGGCAGGTCCCGCGTCGGCGAGCCGCTCGTAGCGCCGGGGTGCCATACGCGCCAAGGCGAAGGCCGCGCCGCCGAGGAGGCGCGCGAGAGCTCCGGCCTCTGTGACGTCGTCGTGTGCGTACTGGCGCACGCGGTCGGGGTCGCGCTGCCAGGTTGCGTAGGTCTCCGCGCCCTCTACATACTCGCGATTCGGCGGCGCGATGCCGAAGTGGCGCGCGACGGCTTTTAGCCCGTGGCCCGGCAGATCGCGAGCGGCGAAGTCGTAGCGGCGCACCGCATCGAGGGTATCGATCAGCTCGCGGCCGGGGATAAGATAGCGCACGGCATTCTCGCGACCGTCCTCCGCTGGATTGCCTTCGCCGCGCTCACCCTGCCAGGGCCCGTACCCGCGCGAGGTTGGACGTTTGCGCATCCCTGGCGGTCCGATGCGGCCGAGCGACAACGGGACGCGCAGCACTTCGGCGCGACGCGCGACGAACGGCAGATCGAAGCCGTGGAGGTTGTGGTTCTCGATGACGTCGGGGTCGCGTTCACGGAGTAGCGAAACGAAGCGCCGCAGCAGATCGGCCTCCGCGTCGGCGCCGGTCAGGCCGCGTTCTGAGACATCTATCCAGGTAGCGAGGCCGCGATTGTCGCGCAGGGCTATGAGGAAGATCGAGTCGCGGGCGGCATCGAGGCCAGTGGTTTCGAGGTCGAACTGAAGGCGATGCAGGTCGTCGAAGCGCAGGTCGCGGAAATATGTGCGGCCCGAGGCGACGAGGTACTGTTCCTCCGGGGGGAGGCAGAGGTATGCGTCTTCGCCAAGCTCCGAGAGCCGCGCCACGGGACGCGCTAGCCGCTGCGACGCGCCGGACAGCAGCGCCGCCTCAAGCGCCCGACCATCTCGCGCAGTGACCAGGTAGCGCAGTTGGCCCGGCCCCTCCAGCTCGCGGTAGGTGATCGCAGTTGAATCCGGATGGTCGGCGTTTGTCGGTTGGAGCCGTTCGCCGATGTGGGTGAGATCAGCAAGTGCGGGTAACAGCAGCCAGGGACGGAAGCGGTCGCGCTCGAGCAGCAACGAGCCGTCGCGGGGTTCGCGCCGCCAGATCCACGCAGAGCCGTCTCGCTCTGCCCACACAGAGACGATGCCGGGGGTTGGATCCCATCCCCAGAGCCATTCGTCTCGTTGTGCGGGGATGTTTGGGTCGCTCATGCCGCTCCTGAAGTAACAAAGATTCGTGACGTCCGCATCGCGCTGTGAGCGTATTTTAGGAGAGGCAGTCGCGACAAGTCGGCAGGACCAACGAGAAGACCTCCCGCGCCCGAGGTCCTATCCTGCAGACGCTTTCGCACCCGGCGCGGTACCGGTGGAAGATGGACGCGATCACGTCTGAGATCGCTGCCTGGCCTCTTTCACGTCCGGAGTACGGGGCGTCCCATGTTGCCGGCGCAGTTCGAAGATTCACATGTGCGTGAGAGGACGCAATGCTTTCAATGTGCAGCGCAGTTGGCCCTCGTGCTACATTTCTTGAAGCATGAGCCAAGCCGAATCGGGGAAGTTCCCCTCGAATGTGTATTCTCAACAGCGCGAGAGGCTGATCGCCAAAGGAGGCAATGATGCACATTGGTGCCGTGTTCCCGCAGACAGAAATCGGGGCGGATCGAGCGGTGATCCGCGATTACGCGCAGGCGGTGGAGCAGATGGGCTTCGCGCACCTCTTGGCTTATGACCACGTGCTCGGTGCAAGCACAGCATCACGTCCGGAGTGGCGTGGTCCATATTCTAGCCAGACCATGTTCCATGAGCCTTTCGTGCTGTTCGGATACCTCGCGGCGTTAACCCAGCGGATCGAACTCGTGTCGGGTGTGATCATCCTGCCCCAACGGCAGACAGCTCTTGTGGCGAAGCAGGCGTCCGCGGTCGACGTGCTCAGCGGAGGGCGAGTGCGTCTCGGGGTCGGTGTCGGCTGGAACGAGGTCGAGTACGAGGGACTCGGGGAAGACTTTTCGACACGTGGGGCGCGTCTCAACGAGCAGATGGTATTGCTGCGGGCGCTTTGGGGTGACACGGCCATTACCTTCCGCGGCAGATTCGACACGATCACGGATGCCGGAATCAATCCGCTGCCGCTGCGTAGGCGTATCCCGATATGGGTCGGAGGACACTCGGAAGCGGCGATTCGGCGCGCAGCTCAATTGGGCGATGGTTGGATGCCACAGCTCCCGCCGAACGACCAGATGCGCGAGCAGGTTGCGCTATTGAGGAGAATACAGCGCGAGGCGGGCCGACCTGACGAAGCGGTGGGTATCGAGGCGCGCCTCGGCATCTCGCAGGTGCCCGAAGACGAATGGAGCTCGTACGCGCTCGGCTGGCGTGACCTCGGTGCGACGCACCTCGGCGTAAACACCATGGGCGCTGGTTTCACATCCATAGATCAGCACCTTGCGATACTCCAGCGGGCCAAGCGGGCCATCGAGGCGGTGGTTCTCGGGTAATGAGACAAGTGCACCATTTTCGAGAGGCGCCAAGTACCCTGATACGAATCCACTTCGGCTCGTTTGCAGGTGGACCTAGGCACATTAGAACCGTCGCGGGCTCTCTGCGTCGCTGATGCCGTTGATCTGCGCGGATGTGCCTTGAATGGGACCGTGCGTAAGTCCTAGTAGCGGGAGTAGACCGAAGCGCGCCTTAAGGCTCAGGATGCGGCGGACGGATTGGTTGATGCGGGTTTGCGTGATCTTGCCGGCTGACATAGCGGATTTGATCGCGGCGATCATGGCTGCCATGGAGTAGCTGTCGAAGGCGCCTTCGAGGAGGTCATCGCCGGCCTCGATCGAGAGTACGCCGGCCTGAGGTAGTGTATAGGTGTCCGCGATGGCCTTCATGTAGAGGCTATCGGTCATCACGACGCCGTCGTAGCCGAGTTGGCCGCGTAGGATTCCGTCTACCAGCGTTGGGGAGAGCGTCGCGGGGTATTTGGTGTCGTAGACGGGCACCATCACATGCGTGACCATGATCATGCCAGGATCGTCGGCGAGTAGCGCCTTGAAGGTGGCGAAGTCGGTGGAGTTGAGCTGTGCTTCGGAGTGGTTCAGCGTCGGCAGGGTGAGATGCGGGTCCGCTGTGATGCTGCCGATGCCGGGCCAGTGCTTTAAGGTGCCGATCACGCCGTTCTGCTGGATCCCCTGGAGGAAGGCGCCGGCGTCGCGCTCGACCGTCGAAGGGTCGTCGCTGAAGAGGCGATCCCACTCGATGGCGTCCGGCGCACCCTGCACGTCCGCCACGGGCGCGAGGTCCGTGTTGATGCCGAAGGAGAGCATCTGGGCGGCTTCCCGTGCGGCGTAAGCGCGGATAGTGCTGGTTGATCCTTGAGCCATGACCGCCGCGGAAGGAATCGGCGGCGCGAAGTTCGAGGTGCCGAGGCGATCTACCCCGCCGCCTTCTTCATCCATCGAGATCATCATTGGGATCGCCGCATGGGATTGGAGGGCAGATAGAAAGGTCTTGAGCTGCGTGGGGTTCTTCATGTTCTGCGCGTAAACGATCATGGCGCCCGCATGCAGGGTGGTAACCATCGCGTCGGTGTCGTAGTTGTCGGTCTGATAGGTCGATTCGATGAGAAACATTTGCCCGAGCTTCTCGTCGAGACTCATGTGGTTGATGTCCCAGGTGACGGTGGCATCGATCTGCGCTTGTTGCCGCGCGTTCGCTGTGAGGCCGGATGGGAAGACGGCGACCGGCGGCGTGAAGTTCGGTGGCACCGCGCCACGCCCGATGCTGACCTGTGCGGCGGAAGGTGCACTACACCCCAGCAGCGCAACGAATAACGTCGCCACGACCAGGGTCATGGCGCGGAGTTGCCACCTTCGGCGACCGATGAGCTGTGCCACAGGCAAGCCCTTCATCCCCACGTCCACGCGCAACGATCTCGCCTACGCCCACCCTAATTCGGGCTGTATCGCTGCACGTTACCAACGCCCCCAACAAACACGGCCCGGCCTATTGGCATACCGGGACACTTATTTCGCAGATGGCTACCGACTGGAGTTGATGACCGGAATCTTTGAAACGTTCCACCGATTGTTGGCGCTCTTGACCTCGAACTGCACCATTGAGATGGCGTCCGTCGGGCAGCGTACGATGCAGAGGCCACAGCGGATGCACTTCTCTTCGTCGATGATCATGTCTGCGCCGGCATCCCAGGTGTTCTCGGCCAGCTCGTGCAGGGGATCGCCCTTCACGACGCGCGTCAATCCCTCCATCGAGATGCAGTCGTACGGGCATATGTCCACGCAGCCGCTGCAGAGGATGCAGATCGATGGGTCGATAGTGATATTGAGTTGACACTGTAGACAGCGCCTGGCCTGCGTGATCGCCTCCTCCGGGCTATAGCCGGTCTCGGCCTCCGCCGTGATGCTAAAGCGCTTCTGCAATGGCAGCGTCGGGATGATCTGATAGGGGATGGACTCGTAATCATCCACCATGCCGCGACGGAAATCGGGCAACTCGATCTCGACGGCTTCTTCGGCAGGGCTGTCGGTCCCGCCGAGATATCGGTTGATCGCGCCGGCGGCGGCTTTGCCGTCGGCGATGGCCGATATGAGGTTGCGCGCGCCCTCGGTGAAGTCGCCGCCGGCGAAGAGCCCGGGATAGCTGGTCATCCAGGTGTCGCGGTCCACCAGCGGGATGCCGTAGCGGTTTACCTCGATATTGAGCTCTTTCGCCGGAATCCAAGAGGAATCGGCAAACTGGCCGAAAGCCGAGATGACGGTGTCCACGTCGAGGGTGAACTCAGAGCCTGGGACGGCGATGGCGCGGCGGCGTCCGCCCGCATCTGGATCGCCAAGGCGGTTGCGCACGAGCTTGAGGCCGGAGGTGTGGATGCCGTCGTCGCTGAGCACCTCGACCGGCGAGGCGAGGTAGATGAACTCAACGTGCTCGACCATCGCCTCTTCGACTTCGTACTCGTCGGAGGGCATTTCCTCCTTTGAGCGGCGATAGAGCACGTATACCTTCTCCGCGCCGAAGCGGATCGCCGAGCGACAGCAGTCCATCGCGGTGAATCCGCCACCGAGCACGGCGACACGCTTGCCGACGTAGACCGGCTCGCCGAAGTTCACTTTCTCCAAGAAGGGCAATCCGGGGACGACGCCTTCTAGCTCCGCGCCAGGCACGTCTTTGTTGTTCGGATCGGTCAGCGGGTTGGAGAGCATGCAACCCGCGGCGATGTAGGTGGAGGCGTAGTCGCGCAGAAGGTCGGTCAGTTGGTAGTCTTTGCCGATGGTGGTGTTGAGCTGCACCTCGACGCCGAGCGCCTCCAGATACTCGTCGCACTCTTCGCGCGTCACCTCGCGCGGAAGGCGCCATACGGGTATGCCCCCGACCATCATGCCGCCGGGTGCGGCATACATGTCGAAGATGGTGACGGGGTAGCCCATCTCGGCGAGCTCACGTGCCGCCGCGATTCCCGCAGAGCCCGCGCCGATGATGGCGACCTTTTCGTTCTTCGTCACTTTCGGGTGCGCAGGCAACTGGCGGAACTCGCGGTGGTCATGGGCAGCGCGCTTCAGCCAGCAAATCGAGACCTGGTTGCCGTCGATCTTGTTGCGCCGGCAGACCGGTTCGCACGGGCGCGCGCAGGTGCGGCCAAGTACGCCCGGCACGACGTTGCACTGCCGATTAAGGGCGTAAGCTTCGTCGAAGCGACCTTGGGAGATAAGGCCGATATAGTTCGCCACGTCGGTATGCGCGGGGCAGCCGACCTGACAAGGGATGTTGGTCTTATACCAATCAGGCTCGGCCTCTTCTGAGTAGTACCGCTCATCCAAACCGGCGTCGGGATCGAGATTGAGTTTTGTATCGGGGTTCATCATGCCTTCGATACCCTTTCGTGGGGCGATGAGTGGCGATCTGCGCGCAGAGGTTAGCGGAAGGAGGAGACCGCGCGGAAGATGGCCGGGCAGCACTGGCCCACTCGTACAAAGTATAGCATGGGCCAGAACGCCCCAACAACGGACGCATCCCGACACCGCACGGTCTGCAACGCAGGCGAAGCGATCCTCGACGCGCAACCGGCATGCAAGGTTTCTCACCTGAAACCGGACGGTCGAGTGAACCGGTCTCGTCGGAGCCTATTGCATTCGCATCGAGGTTAGCGCGTACGCGCTAACCACAGCAATCAAGGGAAAGTATGTCAACTGGTAGGCGAGAATAGCAGGGTCCAGGGCACGAGTCGGTCTGGGGCCAGCTGCGGCCACCGCGGCTGGAGTTGTCACAGAGGCACGTGCAATTCGTCATAATCGGCGAGGTAACCGCAGTCGCGCTTCGGGTGACGCACGTGCTGGAGACGAGTCACTTACCCGTCTTCTACCATTGCGCGCGAAGACGTGCGCATTGAGCGTTTCGCACCGACTGCTCGGCAGACAGTCTGCGACTTCAAGGTCGCGGCGCGCTACTTCCCTATCACCACAAACGTCGTGTCGGTGCAGAGTACGGCGTGGGTTGATACGATACCAAAGCCCGACTGTGAGGCGATCCGCAATGGCATCGTCGTCTATCCCCGCACGGCGGACACATGCTTCGTGGACGTAGAGCGCGAAATCGCACAGATCGGCGACTTTGCGGCACTGTGGAACCTACAGACCGCCGGCCGTTCAAGGGTGGGCTAGAGACGACGAGGTAGTAACCGTGAGTTGCCGAGGTGGCACGCCGCAGAATCCACCGGTGCTCCAGCCGAGGTGGACCTGCTCGGCGGTCGCATGCTCGCACAACCACTCGAAGAGGCGGTGAGCATGGCTGGTGTCGCGCCAGCGCGGCTCAGCCCGCGCGAAAGGGCTGCGTCCAGTACGCTTGCCCGCCGATCCGTCGCCGTCGACGGGTGTATCCACCACGACGCGCCGGGCGCCGCTAGCTAGCAGCCTTTCGCCGAACCGCTCGACGTTAGCATAGGTGAGGGACGGGCTCACAGTTATCTGGACTGGGACGCCGGCGTTGCTGGCGGCGCGCACGAGCGCCCAACGCCGTTCGATTGATGGTCCACCACGGAGGCCGGTGAGATAGTGTTGGTCGTCGCTCTCGATGGTGATGGACAGCCATGCGTACGGTATGTCCCGCAGCAGCGGGAGGTCACGCTCGGCCAGCGGTGAGCGGGTCTGCACAACGAGCAGGTCGAGGTCAGGGTAGCGTGTGAAGACATCGAGGCAGCGTCGCGTGACTTCGTGCCGCCGCTCGATCGGTTGGTAGGGGTCGGTCGTGCTGCTCATGAAGACGCGCATCCGGCGACGTGCCGCCGGATTCGTCGAAGAGAGGGCCGCTTGAAGCAATTCGGGGGCGTTAGTCTTGACCTGCACGGTCTCGCCCCAGCTGGCGGGGAAGCCGCGAAATTGCCAATTGGGCAGGTATTGGGCATAGCAATACAGGCCGCAGGTCGTTTTGCCGTAGCCGCAGCCGAGATAAGCGGAAAGCGCGTGCGTAAAGGGATATGGTCCCGATGCAAGGAAGCCGTTGCGCTGTGGCGTCAGGATGCTGGCCGCCTCGCCGAGCAGTGTCTGCAAAGGTAGATACCTCC
Source organism: uncultured Chloroflexia bacterium (assembly GCA_963841205.1). Taxonomy (GTDB): domain Bacteria; phylum Chloroflexota; class Ktedonobacteria; order Ktedonobacterales; family JADMIN01; genus CAWAWP01. Next base: position 84,511 of record CAWJCH010000012.1, read on the forward strand.
CTGTAGACGGACTCATCACAAAGGCGCAAAGGGCGCGAAGGTTCGCAAAGCTCAGCATATGACAGGGGATCGTCATGCATACAACAGGCACGCAGAAATCGAGGATGCCGCGCCGCATCAGGTGCTAGATGCTCGGATCGCCTCCATAGACTCTTTGAGTCTTTGTGGTTCCACATGCGTTTTGCATCTTTGCGGAGAAGTTCTCGCACCAGCATAGCACCGGGTGGGTCTATAATGCAGCACATTCAGTGTGGCGAACGAGAGGAGAGCGTCCGATGCCGCGCGCCATCGACTTCCACGTCCACCTGCCCATCGCCGAGTTCATGGACGGCGCTATCGGCACATTTCGTAAGGCTACTGAGCAGTATTTTCACGCCGAGGTGAAGCTACGCGACATCGAGGAGATCGCCGCCTACTATGCCGAGCAGGACATGATCGGCGTGTTATTGGCCTGGGACGCGGAGACGGCGACTGGGCGCAAGCCGCTGCGCAACGACACCGTGGCGGAGATCGTGCGCCGGTTCCCGCAGCAGTTCATCGGCTTCGCGAGCGTCGATCCTCATAAGGGTGATCGCGCCATCACGGAGATCGAGCGTGCAGTGCGCGAGTTGGGGCTTTCTGGCGCGAAGTTTCACCCCGGCGTGCAGGCGTTCTATCCGAGCGACCGACGCTTCTATCCGCTTTTTGAGAAGATCGCGTTGCTGAAGATTCCGGCGTTGTTTCACACCGGCACAAACGGCCTCGGCGCGGGGATGCCTGGCGGAGGCGGCATCAAGCTGGACTATACACGACCGATCCACTTGGATAGCCTCGCGGCGGACTTCCCCATGCTGACGATCATCGGTGCGCATCCCTCGTGGCCATGGGAGCAGGAGATGCTGGCGATTCTCCAGCACAAGCCGAACGTCTATAACGATCTCTCGGGCTGGTCGCCGAAGTATATTCCTCATGCGCTGCTCACCGAGGCGGCGGGACGACTCAACGCGAAGTTCCTCTTCGGCTCGGATTACCCCTTCATTCCGCCAGATCGGTGGCTTCGTGACTTTGAGAATTTATCAGGGTGGAGCGACGAGGCTCGCCAGCGCCTGCTCTGGGGCAACAGCAAGAAGTTGCTGGCGCATACCGCCGTCGCGGGGATGACGTTCGAGTAGCGCCGAGTGTGGCGTGTGGCACGTTTCGTGAGGCTAGCACTTCGTGTCGTGAATGAGCGGCATAAGTGCGCCGTCGCTCCTCACATATGCCGTGAGCGCAGGGGGACCTCTGTATGGAAACGTTCGAAGCCGTCCGCACCATGCTCGCCGTCCGGCAGTTTCAGGACAAGCCGATTCCCGAGGATGTCATTCGCGAGATCGTCGAGGCGGCGCATCTGACCGCGAGCAGCAGCAACGGCCAGCCGTGGCACTTCGTGGTCATCCAAAACAAGGAGACGTTACGCCAGCTCGGCTCGCTCGCTCGCACGGGGCCGTACATCGCGCAGGCTCCGCTGGCCGTCGTTGCCAGCGCATCGCCGAGTCCGTTCGGCGAGTCGGATGTGAGCCGTGCAATTCAGGATATGATGCTGGTTGCCTGGTCGCACGGGGTTGGCTCCAACTGGACCGGATTTCACGGGCTTGACGCCATCAAGCAGGTGGTTGGCCTGCCGGACGACGAGGACGTGATCGCGATTGTGCCGTTCGGATACCCGGAGAAGAAGGTGGGCGCCGGCATAAAGAAGCGCAAGCCGCTAGGCGATGTGGTCTTCCGCGAGCGATTTGGGCAGCCGTTTGCGTAGCGTCGTTTGGGGCGGCGGGCGTTAGCCCTCGATGAGTCCGCCGCCGATCACTTCGTCGCCGTCCGTGCCGCCGTAGAAGACAGCGGCCTGCGCGGGCGTGACGGCGCGCTGCGGCTGTTCGAGACGCACCTCGGCGCGACCGCCGGCCAACGGCGTGACGAGCGCGGGCTGCGGCGTGGCCTTGTAGCGTACCTTCACCCAGGCAGGGAACGGTTCGGACGGTACGACGCCGGAGGTGAAAGTCGTCTGGCGCACGCCGAAGCTGCCGCGCTCTAGTGCAGCCCCCGGACCTACCACAACCGCGTTGCGAGCAGAATCAAGCCGCAGGACGTGCAACGGCACGCGCGACGTGACGCCGAGTCCCTTGCGCTGGCCCACAGTATACGCGGAGAGTCCAGCGTGCTGGCCTAGGACGTGCCCGGATTCGTCCAAGATGGGGCCGGAGCCGGGGAGCGCGCGCCCAGTGGAGTCGGCGTAGCGCTTGAGGAAGCCGCGATAGTCGTTCTTGGCGACGAAGCAGATCTCCTGGCTCTCGGCCTTGGTGGCCACCGGCAGGTCGCGATCCGCCGCCATCTGGCGCACCTGCGGCTTGGTGTACTCGCCGAGCGGAAAGAGCGCGTGCCGGAGCTGCTCCTGCGAGAGGACGTGGAGCACGTACGACTGATCCTTCTCATCGCTGAAGCCACGGCGCAGGCGGCGCAGCCCCGTTGCGGGATCGTCGTCGACGCGGACGTAATGACCCGTGGCAAGGTAGTCGGCACCGAGCGCTATCGCGCGCTCTAGCAGCAGCGTAAAGCGAATATAACGGTTGCAGCGCAGGCAGGGATTCGGCGTGCGACCAGCGGCGTATTCGTCGAAGAAGTAGTCTACGATGGTCTCGCGGAAAGGTTCTTCGACGTTGACGACGTAGAAGGGGATGTCGAGCGCCGCAGCGACGCGACGGGCGTCTGACATCGACTCGATTGAGCAGCACTTGTTCTCGGCGGCCGGCTCGCCGTCGTCATCTTCCGGCGAGGGCTCGGACCAGAGTCGCAGCATGATGCCCACGACATCGTAGCCCTGTTCCTTCAAAAGCGCCGCCGCGACCGAGCTATCGACGCCGCCGCTCATGCCAACTACCACCCGAGCCATACACGTCCGTCTCTTTGTAAGGTGCCAATGGTCAACGCTTCCCGAAAGGAATCACCCTAGTATACGCCACAGCGCTAAGGACCGGCACTTGCGCGGAAGTCGCGCGCCTGGTAGCATTGCGCCAGCGAGGAGCCGATGTGAGCCGGGTGTTTCGGTGCAGAACGAGGACGGCGGATGGCGATTGCGACGAAGCCAGAACAACAGACGGGCGAGATAACGTACCGGACGACAGTGCGTAAAATGCCAAGCGAGGAGCGCCCGCGCGAGCGACTTGAGCGCTACGGCGCCGGCACGCTGACAAATGCTGAGCTGCTAGCGATTCTGCTGCGCGTCGGCTCGACCAGAGAGAACGTGCTGGAGTTGGCAGCACGGCTGCTGCGCGAGTATGGTGGCCTGGGCGGACTGCTGGCAGTGGACCTGCCGACGCTCTGCGCCTCGCACGGCATGGGGCCGGCGAAGGGTACGCAGGTGAAGGCCGCACTGGAGCTTGCGCGGAGGCTGAACCTGCTGACACCGGAGGCGCGACCGCAGATCAAGAGCCCTGCGGACGTGGCGAACTTACTGACATATGCGATACAACGTCGTTGAGTGGGATGCTCCCCTCGATGTCCCAGTCTTTCCCGTTCGCGTTGACCCGCACGGCTAGCGCTTCTAGCGCAGTCCTGCGCTCGTCGAAGCCGAAGCGGTCGAGGTTTCCGCTCACCCGGGCGCAATAGTCGCGCACCGCTTCGAGCTGCGCCGTCGTGGCTTCCCGATCGACGAGCCGCTTCTCGATGTCGCGTACCGTGTGCTGCCAATGCTCGCGCTCCGCTTCGAGCGCGTTGACCTCCTCTTCTACCAGGGCCCACATGCGGCCAGCGGTATCCTCCGCCTCGCGGAGCTTCGTCACGAGCTTCTTCTGGTCACGTTCACACCGCGCGATCTCGCGCCGCGCTTTGGCGAGATCGTCCGTGAGGATCGGATCCGGCCCCTCTTCGTGGCGTCGCTTCAGGTCGGCGGCGATGACGTCAGGATCGCGCAACACACCGGCGACGCGTCCCCATACCCTCGCTTCCAGCTCCTCCGCGTTGCTGATACGCCCGCCACAGAGGCCCGTAGGCTTGTTGTAGGACGAACAGCGGTAGGTGCGGTACTTCGGCGAGTCTTTGCCCGTCCAGCCATTCTTACGGTTCCACGAGGGCCACATTTTGCGCCCGCAGTGACCACAGTAGACGATGCCGCGCAAGAGATAAGGGGTCTGCTCGTTGCGTGTCCGGTCACCCACCTGCTGGTGAACCACTTCTTGAGCTGCCTGCCACTGTTCGGGCGTCACGATCGCGGGGACTACGCCCGCGGGCAATGGCACCCAGTCTTCTACTGGCCGCTTGACGATGCGTGCGGCGTGCCCCGGTAGTGTCACCTGTTTCCATCGCCACGCCACTGCTTCGCCCTTGTAGGCAGGGTGGCGGACAATGCGCTGTACCGTCCCCGCCGTCCAGTAGATGCGCCGGTCCGGATGCCGCGCAGCGCCAGGCGCCGGCACGTTGGCGGCGTTCAGCTGCTGCTTGACAGCGTGGTAAGAGAGGCGCTCTTCGAGGATGAGGGCGAAGATCCGTCGCACGATCGCGGCTTCTGCCTCGAGTATCAGGCGGACGCCAGCGGCCGTGTCCCTGCGCCAGCCGTAGAGCTCTAGGCCCATATTGTGGACCTTGCCATTGAGCGCCCGTTGTAGCTTGCCGCGCAGACTCCGCTCGCGGATCTTCTCGCGCTCCTTCTTGTTGCTGTAGCCCTTGATGTAGCGAATGAGCGCCGATTCGTCGGAGTCGTCAAACGTCTCGGAGACAAAGTGCAGCGCCACGCCGGCACGCTCGCACTCTTCGGCCAGGATCGCCAGGTGGATCGGATCGCGCGAGAGGCGATCCGTCGCGTAGCAAATAAGCGCGGCGAAGCGGCCGGCTTTCAGGTCGGCGCGGTCCCGGCTTAGCTTGGGGCGGTCCCACAGTTCGGCGCCGCTGTACACCTCATGGGTGATGCGTCCGACGGTGAAGTCGAGCGCCGCCGCATGGGCGATGCATTCCCGTTCCTGCGAGTCGAGCGACGTGCCGTGTTCCTCTTGCCCCTTGGTGCTCACCCGGCAATAGACTAGCGCCTCAGGTGCTCGTACCGCAGACGCATCTTGGGTGTTCGGTCGCACTGCGATTGCCATCGTGGAAGCCTCCCGCAACTTCATTGAACCTCGTTGTACTTACAGCATAACAAGTAATTGTAACTTTGTCAATACTTCGTTGCACTTCGTTAGATGTTCGAGGTATATTTGCTATACTTGATGATGGCCGCGAAGGGCGGACAGGTGAAAAGCGAGTACGGCAATGGTAGCTATGGCCGAATATGTACGCGGGCGTCCTTTGCCCTATCTGAAGGCGTGGCGGATGGATAAGCTGCTGGCGCAGAACGAGCTTGCCGCGCAGAGCGGTCTGGCGAAGTCAACCCTGGCCCGAGCCGAGCGTGGCGACGAGATCGTCAACTTCACCAACATCCGAAAGCTGGCAGCGGCGCTGGGCATCACAGCGGACGATCTCCTGAACCGTGACCCGGACGCCCCGTAGACGCAACCATGCTGAGGAGTTTCCGCGCCGTCAGATCTGGGAAGACCCCCGAGGCGGAAACGCCATGACGATCTATCTCCCGCCAACCCGCTCGTCGCGCCGTGGCTTGGCACTTTCTGCGCGACCGGTCCTTTGCTGGGTGGTTGCCTGTTTGCCATACAGGTGGGCCTTGCACAAAAAAGGTGGTGACTGTTCAGCTGGGGATGCGTGAGGCGATGGCAAGGTGAGGCGATGCGCCGGCATGCTCACTTGAGTTGGTGTCACTGGCTGCTTGCAACGCCCACACCGGTCTTCACGCCCGCTCGACCGGGGCACCGAGCGAGGCGGCAGCGGCGCACTCCTCGTTGGGGACCGCGAACCAGCGCAGCCTGCCGTCGCGCACGTCCAACGCGAAGAGCCCGAGCCGGCTGGAGACGTAGACGCGCTCGCCATCGCGGGTCACATCGTACCCAAAGAGCGTGGCAGGGGCGCGCCACTGCCCGACACGCCAATGATAGAACAGGTCCTCTCGGTAAACACCAGTGACCTCGCCCCACAACTCGCACTTGGTCGACCACGTGCCCCAGTGCGCCGCGTGGCTCGCGCGGGAGGTGATCTTTTTCGCGCCACGACGCATGCTGGTTGCGCGCATGGGCAATGGCCGTGCCCCAGCGTGGGCGCAGGTCACGCAGGATGCTGCTCCCAAACGCGCCAAGCGCACGCCAACGCCAGACGCCGAATAACGCAGCCAGCGATTTGGGGCTGCGCCACGTCCAGCGCTCGGCGCCCGTCGCGGGATCGAGGCCACGCAGGGCGATGTATGCGCTCTGCCCGCTGGGTGCTCGGGGCGTCTCGAGCCCGCTGAGAATCACCGCTGACTCTGACCTCAGCGGCGCCCGTGCTGCGGATGGCGAGTCGCCGGGTCGTTCTGGAGCGAGCAGCAACACGTCGTGGGCGGTCCAGAGCAACTTGGGGGCGGGTGTCACGTCCCAGTCGGAGGCATCCCAGTCCAGGGCACCTGCGCCAGTCGCGCGGTTGGCCTCGCTGCCCGGCTGTGCGCTCGACGCCGAGACGAACTGCGGTGCGGAGGTGTTCGCCGCCCGGTCAACGACGGACGCCGCACTGAGCGCCCGCGTCAGCTCACGTCCGTGCGATGCACGGCGATCGTGCGCGAGGTAGGCGACCCCGTCGTCGGTCACCCCGCGAAACTCCTCGGCGGTTCGGGCAGGCGTCACCTCCAGCGGCGCGGCTGGCAGGCGCTTCTCCTCCCCCGCCGCTTCCTCCGCTCCCTCCCTGCGGTCTGCTCCCAGGCGGAACCGGGCCAGCAGCTGGCCCGATGCGCCATCCAGCAGGAAGACACGCGTCGGGTCGTGGATCCTCAGCGCGGGTCGCGTGGCGTCGCCAGAGCGCAACAATCCGCCCCGCGGGCGAGACCGCGCTCTCGCAGCCGTGTGGTGTCGTGACGGTCCAGCGCGTGGTGCCCGTCACGGCATCCACCGCCTCGAGGCGTTCGAGCGCCCATCCGCCGTCCCTGCCCTGCTCGCTCTGCCCGAGCAACCTCACGTGCAGGAACAGCAGCCCGCCCCCAGCACCCAGCACTGTGAGCGACGCGCGCGCGAGATGCTCAACCGGTGTGGACGTGGCTGGCTCTGGCGGCAGAGCCTGCGGGTGGTGCTGGGGACGCCAGTCGTCAGTGCGCCACGGTTCCGTCCTCTCCGAGGGGCCGATCGTATCGGTCGAATCGGTCCTAGCGATCGTGCTCGCAGCGTCGGGAGCGGGCACGCCTGGCCACGTCTGGTCCCCCGCCTGGGACCGCGCCTGACGTGGGGGCGTGCGCAGACGCAGGCCCTCCGCCCGGTAGTCTCTGGTCCAGCGAGGCGCGCCGGTGCGGGCATCCAAACCGTAGAGTGACGCGTCATGGGACGGAATGCTCCCAAACGGCGACAGGACCGCGAGCGTCCCCTCATGCAGGCACAGCTGCGCCGTCCCAACCAACTCCGGACCGCCAAAACGCCAGAGGAGTGTGCCATCGCGTGCGCGCCGGGCCTCGACCTGCGCTGCGACAAACCGTATTTCGACCACGATCTCGGCGCGAGGCGAAGTATAGTACAGAAACCCATGTGGACGCGCGGGATCGGCGCTCACACGGTCCAACTCGACCGGTACTGGCTCAGAGAGACCTTTCCCTGCGACCCACACCACCCCGCGGTCGGGCGTCTGTCGCGTCTGTTGGGTCTGTACATGCGTTGGCCGTGGTACCGGGGATACCGCCTGCTCACCCCTGCTGGCGCCGCACGCGAGGTAGACGACCTCCCCGCCATGGACCATCGCTCGGATGTCCTGGTCAGTCTGGATCTCCCAGCGACGCTTCCCCGTCGAGGCGTCGACGAGCAGCGCGCGGTTCCGCCGATAGCTAAAGAGGACGGTCTGGCCGGACCGCTCAGAGTGCGGCCACCCGGTGTCTGGCGCTTGGCGCGCGTGCGACGAGGGCTCGTTCGCCGACACATCGGGGTCCATTGTAGACATGCGCCCGCTCTCCCATGCTTGGATCAGCGCTCCAGTGGCGCTCCCGCCGCGTTCGTCCGACCATGGCTACCGCTACGCGAGATCCACTACGAGTACGAAGGCGGGTGCGCTTCAGTTGAACCGGGGTAACGCTGGAACCGGGGGTGATGCATTAGGCGAGGGCGGGGTGGAGCGGTGGGCCAGCAAAGAGCGCCTCGAGCGTTGCCAGCAGCTTCATCTCTTGCTTTTGAGGGTCGAACAATAGCCCCGCAGGCATGCGAATGTCATTGCTCCGCGTTCCGAGCGAAAGCAACCGGAAATCTTCTGCTGGGTTTTCAGCATCCGTAAGTCCCGCTCGGCCTGGTTGTTATCGAAGGGGATGCGCAGGTCATCAAGGAAGGCGAGGACTTGGTCCTGTCCAAGCAGCAGACGTTCGAGCAGATTCCGCGCGGGAGACTGCTTCCAGCTCCAGGCGCGTGCGTGCCGACCAGCGCCAGGTGGCAGCTACGTCCTCTCTTCGGCGTTCGCGGTCCTCTCGCCGTGCCCGACGACTGGCGCGCCGCGCCTCATGCAGCCAGGAGCGCGTGCCGAGGGGGACGGCAGAGCGCTGCGTCGGCCTGGTCCCTGGCAGATGCGGCCAGGCACACAGGCCACCGGCCGGACGGTGCGGCCAGGGATAGGCAGGGCAGCGACAGACGACGGGCGCGGCGTAGCCCCCGTCCCGGTCCTGGTGCACCAGTCGGCGTTCTAGCGGCACGATGCCGCCGTGCACATGGCAGCGGCGGTCGTCGTCGCCCCACACGGCATAGGCGCGGCACTCGTCGCCGGCGCGGGTGAGCTGTGTACAGCGGCGCCGCTCTCTCGCGAACTCGGTGTACGCCATAGTGTCGCTCTGCTCCCTTTCGTGCTGTACTGCCAGTCGGGATGCGCCCCACGCTGGGTTCGGAAACCACAGATAATGCGCGCGAAACCGACCACGGGTGCACCCCACGCTGGGGGACAAAACTGTGCAAGATGGACATGAGTGCACCCCACGCTGAGGAGAAAAACGCCGGGAAAACCCCGCGAACGCACCCCAGTACTACAGCAGCACTTAACCGGAGCTTGGTCGGTGCGGCATCCGAATCTGTCCGCCCTTGAGCGATCCAGAGGGCTTCACCGGTCGGTCGATACGGCGCCTGAATTCATGAGGCCTGCTCTCGTAAGTGCGACTGGAGAACTAAAGGCTATTTTCGTGCAAAGCCGCCGTACGACGAGACAGGGTTTTACCCCTTGGGTCTTCGGCGGTTGACACGGCACATGCGTTACAGGCGCCTGGGATTCCGCTGCAGCGCAGGATTGCTCCGCATCAGGATCAAATCGTTCAGGTGGACCCGCGCCGCGTGCAGGACGTGCGGCTCACCCGCCGCGCGATAATCGTCGATCAGGTAGCGCAGCACCGCGGCATGCGCCCCGCTCTTGCCCGCAAAGCCGAGCGCGCGGGCGATGTCTGCCCACCGCATGCGCCGCTCGAGCCGCAGCTGGAAGGCCTGCTCCGCCCGTTCACGGGCGGCCACGCGCCGCGGACTGTTGGGGCCCTCACCGCGGCCCTGTCCCCTGGGCGGCCAGAGCGGCCGGCCGCACGTGCAGGGGAAGCGGGAATAGCGGTGCCAGGGCTTGTGCCGGCAATCCAACACACTGCCAGCCGGGGTGTCCTTGTGCTTGCGTGCCGTCATCGCTTCGCGCCTCCATTCCGGTATCCTGAAGAGGTCCACGCGCCAAGAAACAGGGTCAATTTTCAAAATCCACGCGCCATAGAACGCGAAAGGGCGCGCCAGTGTTGTCCATGCGCCATGCATGTGCGGATGGACGTGCAAGCCGAGCGCACGTTCTGCGCGTAATCGTGTCAAACACGCCCCCTCCTGGTGTTCTCGACGGCTAGCAAGCGATGTCGCACGGTGGCCGACCGTGCCAGTCCTCTAGAGCATGGTCGCCCACGATCACGCTCCCCACGACGGTCACTTGGCTGGCGCCAGCCAACTCCACGCTATGCCCTGGCGTCGGCGTGAAACCGTTGCTCGGGCAGCCCAGGTTGTCGCAGGGTGCATAGCCACCATCGGGGTGCGGCGCGAGCCAACCGCCACTACGGAGACAGGGACGCCCGCTGGCTGACTGATGCCCGTTGCTCGCACCTGCGGCCTCGTCCTCGTCGTCAAACTGTCCGTGCGGTGCGAACGGGTATATATCCTCCCCATCCGCACGGACAGTTATCGCCTCGTCATCCGGTGCGGTCGCACCTGTTTCGCACTCGTTTCGCACTACCGCACCGAGCACCTTGCGGCCGGCTTCCGTGATGCTGTAGTGTGCGCCCTGCTTCACGCTGTCGCGCGTCACATACTGTCGGCGCACCAGTTCGTCGCGGGCATCGTAGAAGGTGCGCTTCGCAATGCCAGTGGCCGCGAGCCACTCGGTAGCGGTAGGTGGAGCGTCCAGCTTCGCCAACTGCTCCAGCGCCGTCCGCGACGACTGCGGCATTATGACCAGCTCGCCGCGCACGGCCGGTGCCTTTTCAGCCGCCACCACGACCAGCGAGCTCACTGGGGCGCCGGCCTCGGTCGTCCACTGCTGCAAGGCCGTCGTGAGGTGGAGGTCGTCGAAGGGGCCATCATCCTTCGCCTTGTCGCTGCGCAGGGTGATCACATCACCCGCCTTGCGCTTCTGGCCATCCGGTAGCGGAGGCGCGATGGTGCGGATCGTCGTATCCGCGTTGCCACGGAAGGCAGAATTGCCGCGCATGCGGTGCGTAAACTGGTTGCCTGAGTGATGCAGAAACAGGACGTTGCAGCCGTACTCGGCCTTCAGCGCACCAGCCGCCGCCGTGATACGGTTGGCGTCTGCCGTGTCGTTTTCGTCGCCGCCATCCATCGAGCGCGCCAGTGTGTCGAAGATGATCACCGCGGGCTTGCGGCCCACCAGTCGTGGATGCGCCCCAATCGCGGCAATCAATTCAGGGGTTGCACGCAGGTCCAACAGGTTGACGGGCATGGGGATCACGAAGAAGTCCACGCTTTCCGTGACGCCGTGCGCGCGCTTCCAGGCGGTGATGCGCTTGCCGATGCCCCGCGCGGCCTCCGCCGGTACATACACGACCGGGCCTTGCTTCACGGGGAGATCCAGCCACTTGCGCCCTGTCGCGATGCATAGGCCCCACGACACGGCGATAAACGTTTTCCAGGTGTCACTATCCCCGAACAGATAGGCCGTCGAGTCCTCGAAGAGCAGATCGCCGAGGATGCCTTGCGCCGGCTCGAATGCCTCCACTTCCGTGTCCGTGAGGAGCCGATAGCGTGTGCGTGTGCCGCCCGTATCTTCTGCCAGCGGCTGCTTACTATCCGGCCTGATGCCCAACCACTCGCGCGCTTGCTTGACCACGCGCTCGCCGTCGCGCAGCTTTTGCGCGAGCGTGGGGGCGCCGGTGATGTTCTCACCTGCGGCGAGCTTGCGCGCCGTGCCCTCCGCTTTGTCGCGGTCCTCCCACTCTTCATCGCCGGCGAGGCGTGCGACGAGCTGCACCAACTGATCGGTGGCCTCGACTTTCCAGCCTCCGCGCAGCAGCAGTCCCGTGAGGGCCAGCGCAGCAGTGTCGCGGCTGCCCTGTCCTGGCCAATGGCGCGCCAGCAGCGCGCAGGCTGCGACCTTGCCCACCGCGGCCTGCAAGCGCGCCGGCGCAACTTCCGCTGCACGCTTGCCGTTCTCCCACGTGAGTCGCTCGCCAGAAGGGTGCACCGAAGGCGGCACGATGGTCTGGCAGCCCGTCGAGCGCAGTTCAACGAGCATGGTGGCGCTCGTATCGCCCTGCTGAGTGAACTCATATTTCTTGGTCTGCACGTCAGCCACATACCAGCGGTGCGAGGATGGCTTGCCCGGCCGCCCGTGGCGCATGTCGGTGGCAGGCAGCAGTTCCGCGCCGGCTGCAATAGCCTCTGGTGCGTCAAGGTCTACGTCCACCAGCCCGCCGCTCGGTTTGCCGGTGAGGATCCCGAGATTCGCCGCACCAGGGAACTGGTGCGGCAAGTCGGCCTCGGTCAGTCGCTCGTTCTGCCATCCCTTGCGGTTGGGATTCTTGGAGCGCGGGGGGACGGGGATCACGGCGATGCCATGCTGAGCGAGCGCGCGAGCTGTCTCGAGCGCAAGCGAGGGGACGCTCATGGCTGCTCCCCTTCCTGCGCGGCGACGGCAGCAAGTTCGTCATGCAACCAGCAGGCAAGCGGCAGCAAGCGGCACAACTCGAGGGTCGGAAGATGGCCAGTGGTTCGCCGCTCGGCCAGCTCCTCAGCGATGTGGGCGCAGGCGGCACGTTGCAGGGCAGCCGCAGCGACGAGCGTGCTATTCTTTGGGGAGGTCGTTGCCGGTCGTCGTGCGCCGCCGTTCTCGTGGCCAGCGAGGGGGCGGCTTTCTTTTTGTCTCATGACGCGGCCTGCTCTTCCTCCGGGCGCGCGCTGGCAGCCGCAGGCGTCGCAGAGTCGGGGAGCACGGTACCGGGTGCCAGCGGCCGTAAGAGCCAGTCCCAGAGCCGCTTCCAGGCTGCTATCTGCGCGGGCGTCGCCTCGGCGCGAAAGCCGTGGCCGCGATCAGCTGGCCGCAGCATGGCGCACCTCGCCTTCTTCACTCAGGCCGAGGGCAACGAGGCCACGCCGCAATTTGATGATCGCCAGTTCCCCCGGCTGGCAACGCTCCGTGAGGATGCGACTCACGTACACGCGCGAGAGGCGGCAGCGCCGCGCATACTCCGAATGGGTGACTTGCTGCTCGGCGAGCAGCCCGCGCAGATACCGTGGGTCAAGGGTCTTGCTGGCGTCCATAGAAAACGCCCGTCCCTTCGGACGATGCCACCCCGGTCCCGATGCACCGCTGTCCCGTCCGCTCATTCGACAGAGAGCAGACCAAGGCAGCGTGCAAGGGGAGCCAGGAGCGCCACCGTCACCAAGCGGGACGGGCGAGAGACACCGACTCAACCAGCAAGCGCGCACACGTTAGGATGGCAACCGACTTACACTAACGACAGCGACGAGGGAACGAGGCTCAGCGCGTCCAGCTTCTCCTTTGTGCGGATATAGTCATCTGGGTTAGCGCCGACTAACTCGGCTAAGCGGCGCAGTTCGCCCTTCGTGGCATTGGCCGTGATGCAGATGCGCCCGAGGTCAACGTCAAAGTAGACGCCGGGCATGCGTGCCGGATTGCGCATCACACCGGCGTGCTGCTGGCGACTGCGGGTCCGCTTACGAGCCATATGCGCCTCCTATTCCCTGTATCTTGTTATAACATCTGTTCTGGATGATTGCAAGCATATAGGCAAGCATCTTGCTTTCGATAGCCCAGATGGCTATCCTCGCCGAGCACCAACTCGCGTAGGCAGCGTCACCGCAGGCAAGACCGTACGTTTCTCATCGTGTGACGAGAACCGGAAGCTCACTCGCTGATGTTCTACTGCATAACCTGCTGAGCATTGCGACTTCGGCTTCCTCGATCCCGTTGTCACTGGATGCTTGCTAGTCCCGCTCGCGATGGTGCCGTCGTGTTAGGATGTGTGTCGGTACGACCACTGAAGTGAGACTGCCGAGCGGATACCGAGGGCCAGAGCGATTGCCCAGGAGATGCGACTCATGGCACACATCGTGGGGCGTCTCCCGTATTCTCCCGCCATGCGGGAGATGCCGAGCGATGATCGGCCACGCGAGCGCCTGGAACGCCATGGAGTGAGCGTCCTGCAGACCGCCGAACTGCTCGCCGTCATCATCGGGTCGGGCGTGCAAGGTGACAACGCCGTCGCTCTGTCATCGCGGCTCTTGCGAGAGTTTGGGGGCCTCAGCGGCTTGCTTGCCGCTGACTTGAACCTGTTAACTGCCCAGCACGGAATTGGCCGTGCGCGAGCAATGCAACTACTGGCTGCCTTTGAACTCGGCAGGCGCGTAGGCGCCCTGGGAACGCAAGAGCGACCGCGAATCACCACGCCTGCCGATGCGGCGGCCCTGGTCATGGGCGAGCTGGCCATATTGCGACAGGAGCAGGTCCGGGTACTGTGCCTCAATCGCAAAAACGACGTAGTCCATCAGGAGGTGGTCTATCAAGGCACAGCGTTCAGTTGCATATTGCGTCCAGCAGAGGTGTTCCGGCCAGCCGTCGTGCGGACCTGCCCCGCGATAGTGATCGTCCACAACCATCCCTCAGGCGATCCGTCTCCGTCGGAAGACGACGTCACCACGACGAGGGAACTGCGTCGAGCGGGCGAACTGCTGGAGATTGAGCTGGTCGACCACGTGATCATCGGAGAGCAGCGGTATGTCAGCCTCAGAGAGCGCCATGCGGGGTTTGATGAGGAGGAATAGCTCCCCTGCTCGCTCGACGGTCTGGCGACGAGGGAAGTACGCGGGAAAAACAGAAGACGAAGGGTTGACGTTGCACCGCATAACCTGCTCGGGTCCGCCACGACGTGCTCACGCAGATGATTCAGGAATGCCTGCTCTTGCAGGAGGGGAAACGCCTTTGCCTGGCTGCTTAGCTCTCTGCCGCGTAGGCGATGGCTCGCCAGCAAATGCAGCTCATCCACTCGTCGCCTGCTTCCGACCCAGGACGGGTCAGTTTCGAGACCTATCTGCGAGTGAATCACCTGACTGAGCATGCGTATCCCACCGATCCGCGCATGCTGCAGGGCTATCTGGAAAGTTTGAGGATTGCGGCGGTGAAGCAGCACATTCGGCAGGGGCTGCCTGCAGCCAGTCGCTGGCGCCCGGCCTCAACGCCTACGTGCAGCACCGGTGGCAGATCGGAGACGTACGCGTCTCCTTGTCGTCGCGGCCCGGTTGTTGACACTTCGCACGGGCTAAAGCCCGACGGATTCTCGGTTCGTCCCCGCAGCTACCGCCGCGAGTCCCCGAAGGGCCTGCCCGGCCCATTGAATGTTCCTGGCCGCGTTCGCATCGCGGTCCAGGACCAGCCCACAGGAGGTGCAGACGTGGGTGCGCACGCTCAAACTCTTGGGAATGCGCTCCCCACAGCCGCTACAGTCCTGCGAGGTAGAGGCAGGTGGCACGGCGACAACCCGACGCCCGGCGCATGCTGCCTTGGCTTCGAGGATGGCCCGGAACTGCGCCCAGCCCGCATCGCTGATGCTCTTGGCAAGGTAGCGGTTCCGTACCAGGTTGGCGACCCGCAAGTCTTCCAGGTAGACGGTGTCGTAGTCCCGGAGCAACGCCAGCGCGGTCTTGTGGTGGAAGTCCGCCCGCTGGCGTTTCACCGTCTGGTGTGCGCGTTGAAGCCGGTCCACCGCTTTGCCGCGTCGTTTGCTGCCCTTCGTGCGGCGGCTCACCCGGCGCTGCGCCTTCGCCAGCTTCTTCTCACCTCGGCGGTAGTGACGTGGATTCTCGACCACTTCACCCGTCGGCGGTGATGAGGAATACCTTCAACCCCACATCAATGCCGGTCTCACGCCCGGCCGGCGGCAACGTCTGGGCGGGTACCTCGGCGCAGGAGATACTGGCGTACCAGCCGTCCGCTTCCCGCGAGATGGTGCCGGTCTTGGGCGTGCCTTCCAAGGGGCGGCTCCAGCGCACGGCCACGCGGCCAATTTTGCTCAGCACCAGGAAGCCATTCTCCAGCCGCACGCCGTTGCCGTACTGCTTGTAGGTGAAGGAGTGGTAGCGGTTGCGCCCCTGGAAGCGGGGAAATCCCGGCGTCTGTCCTGACTTTACGCGCTGAAAGAATGCTTGATACGTCTTGTCGAGCCGCGTCAACACGTCCTGCAAGACCTGGCTATGGATGGCCGCGTACTCCGGGAACGCCGCTTTCAGGTCAGGCAACTCGGCGTGCTGCTGATAGCCGGTGAGCGTGACGCCACAGCGGCGGTAGGCGGTGATGCGTTGCTCTAGCGCCGTATTGTAGAGCCTGCGACACAGCCGGAGCACGCGCTCAAGTTCCCGCTCCTGTTCGGTGGTGGGCTTGAGTTTGTACTTGTAGGCTTTGCGCAACCCCTCGTCACTCACGGCTGGCTCTCCGCGATCCTACTGGCGGCTCTGCGCCTCAATATAGCGTTGAATGGTCTCGCTACTGACGTTGCCAGCCGTGCTGGCAAAATACGAGCGCGTCCAGAGTGACGGCAGTTTCAGGAGTTCCGGGAACTCCTTGCGCAGCGTGAAAGCGGAAACCCCCTTGCACTCTTTGACCACCTCCGCCGCGCTCACTGAGGGCCAGACCCGCACAAAGAGATGGATGTGATCGGGCTGGACGGCAAGTTCCAGAATCGTCCAACCCTTCTCCTGACACTTCGAGCGAATCAGGTCTTCGCAGCGTCTGCCGATCTGGTTGACCAACACCGTTCTCCGGCGCTTGGGACACCAAATGAGGTGGTAGACGATCAGGTGGACCTGGTGTTCGTCGCGTTGGTAGTCGAGGCTGCCCATGTCGTTTCTCCTGTAGATATTCTACCACAATATCTACAGAATGGCCATCACAACGGGCTTTCGGCTAAAGCCGACGCAAACCCTATCATCCGCATGGGCTGAAGCCCAGCGGCTTCACGGGTTCATTTTGTAAGGTGGCCCGCGGAACTGGCGCAGCTTCGTGCAGCCCGGAGCCTGCTGGTGGCGGCTCGCTGGGGGTGTGGGGGGGTGCCCAGCGCCGCTCCTCGTCTTCCCCTGGCTACCTTGGCTACCCTGGCTATCCCGGCGATGTCCGCTACCGCATGCTATTGCACTTGGAGCACGAAGGTGTACTGGTCGCCCAGCGTGTCCGTCAGCAAAATAGGGTAGGAGTGCGTCGTCTTCTGGCAGCCACTCATGGCGGTCAGCGTGTCGGTGCCCCCCGCCGGGACGCCGGGTGTCCAGTCGCTGGGCCAGTCCATTTGGGGGCCTGGGGGGCCGCCGATGCGGCTGATCTTGAATTGAAAGCCGCCGGGGTGCGGATTCTGCCACTGCCAACCCACCGTCTGACCGGTGGTATTGGTGATCGTCTGGGTGGCGGTGCACTGGGTGGGATTCTGCGCACTGGGGGTGAGCACCAGCGGCATCTTCCGAATGATGAGTGTCGGGGCTGGCGTGGGTGAGGGGCGCGGCGCCAGCGTGGCCGTGGGGGCACCGGGCGGCGCGGTAGCCGTCGGCACGCTCTGCATCGTTGCCGTCCCACTGCCCAGGCCCAGGCCTCCCGTGTCGCTCGTGTCCGTCGCGACCGGCGTGCCGCCGCTCGCCGCGCTCGCCGCACCGTTGTGCAGGAGCACCAGCGCGCCTCCCGTCGCCCCTGCCAGCAACAGGATTGCCAGCGCCAGCGCCACCATTTGACGCGCCGGCCTCCCCTGTAGATGCGCCACTACGCCTGCGACACCAGTGCTCATGCTGGACGGCGGCAGCGTCGGCGCCGTCCCGAGCGCATCTGTACGGTGGAGCGCCAACTTTAGCGCGACGGAGAAGCTTTGCATGTCGGGGTACCGCTCGTCGGCGTCGCGCGCGAGGGCCCGGAGCACCACCTGCTCCAGGGCGGGCCAGACCGCCCCGTTGTACGTCGAGGGGGGCACGAGTGGCGCCGTCAACACTTGGGCGGCAATAGCATACGGCGTATCCCCCTGGAAAGGCGGCGCGCTCACTAGCAGCTCGTAGAGCACTACCCCCAGCCCGTACACGTCGGCGCGCTGGTCCGTGCTCTCGCCGCGCAACTGCTCGGGGGCCATGTACTCCGGCGTGCCAACGGGTATCCCTGTTCCTGAGAGGGTGCGCGCGCCGCCCTGCTGCTTGAGCACCGCCAACTCGCGCGCGATGCCGAAGTCGGTCAGCAGCGCATCGCCGTTGGCATCGAGCAGGATGTTCTCCGGTTTCACGTCGCGGTGGACAAGGCCGAGGGCATGTGCCGCCTCAAGCGCTGACGCCACTTGGCGCGTCAGCCGCACCGCCTCTTCAGCCGCAAGCCGGCCCTCGTGCAGGAGGCGATCCCGCAGTGAGCCGTGCAACCGCGGCATGACGTAGTAGAAGAGGCCACGCTCTTCGCCGAAGCCGTAGAGCGGGACGATATGGGGGTGGTTCAGCGCCGCGACCTGCTTCGCCTCCGTCCAGAAGTGCCGCACGTAATTCTCGTCGGTCGCCAATGAGGCCGGCAGGACCTTGATCGCTACCTCGCGCTCTAGCGTCAGGTCTATCGCGTGGTAGACTTCGGCCATGCCACCGACGCCTAACAGTCCGCGCAGCAGATAATTGTCCAGCGATTGTCCAGTCAGGCTGCCACTCTCCGAGTCCTGCATTGGTCGCCCCCTCCCACCGGAATGTCCCGCTGCCCCGCCCTGCCCTCCCGACGCCGCCCCTGTCCCCTGTCCCCCTGTCCCCCTGTCTCCCTGTCTCCCTGTCTCCCTGTCGTGAGGGTCATCGCTGTCTCGGTAAGCGTACAACCAGTGAGTCGAGAGATCTACCCTCGCAGGACCCGGAGCCGTCCGCCCAGAACGACGCAGAGGGGCATCTCATACCCTCTCGTGATGGGCCGTTGTAGAATGGTCTGGCTGAACGTGGATACCGGCAGCGTAGGGAGGGGATGGCCAGTGGCAGTGGAAGTGCGGGAGGCGACGGTGGCGGATTATCCCGGATTCGCCCGCGTCGCACGGGAGGTGCACGAGCATCACGTGGCTGCGGTCCCAGACGTTTTCCGCCGTGTCGAGGTCGTGGTGCCGGAGGAGGCGTTCGCCGAGTTGATCGCGGACGACGACAGCGGGGTGTACATCGCTGAGTGCGACGGCGAGCTCGCGGGCTACGCGGTCCTGCTCCACCGGCGTGCCTCGCGCGAGATACACGTGCCGCGCCCCTTCGCCTTCGTCGATACCTTCGGAGTCGCGGAAGCGCACCGAAGGTCCGGCGTCGGGCGGAGGCTCTTCGCGGCGTGCGTGGCGGGGGCGAAGGAGCGCGGGGCCACCCGGCTGGAGCTGGACTGCTGGGAGGCGAACCGCGAGGCGGTGCGGTTCTACGCGGCGATGGGCATGCACCTCAAGCGCCGCTGGCTCGCGCTGGATCTTTGAGCCGGACGAACACGACGCGATCGCATGGGTCACAGGCGACGACGCGACTGGGTTGACGCGGGCACATGCCGCCTACCCTACGCTCTTCCGTCGAGCTGTGGAGGCCGTGCAGTAGACGAGCGGATGCGCTTCTGCAAATGTCCAACCAGATTTCGTATCAGCTGGACCTCGCGCGAGATCGTCCGGCAGGCAAAGGCGTTCCGCTACAACGTCCTGGATGAAGACCCAGCCTAATAGCAGCCCGCCGCTGTGGGTGCTCGACGTCAACCACGACTGAGATGCGGTAGCCAGCACGTTTCGCCGTCACTCATCCGAAGTGCTGAGCGCCGTTGCCAACGCCTTAATCACTTCGCGTGCATGCTCCGCACTGAGCCAGATTTCCACATCGCTGACTTCGCCTTCCGCCGCGAAGTGCAGGATATAACCGCCGCGCGGGATATGTTCGCGCGTAACGCTGACCTTCACCGGAAGGTCAGCACTCTTTCGGATATAGAGTCGCGTCTGAATGCGGGTCATTCTATGCATCGATCTGCCCTCCTGCTGTATGCCGCTCCCTGCGCCGCACGACTTCATATTTTGTTCGGGAACTCTGTGAACCAACGCGGCTTCTCTTTGGTCTTTGTGAGGTAGTACGCAATGATGTCATAAGCGTCCAACGCGACATTGCGCCTGGATTGTTTCAGGAGCTCCCTCCAGATTGTCTTGTCTTCCGTCGCGGTAATGCGTCGGTCAATTGACTTTAGATGGATGATTCGGTCACGCAACGTCTTGATTATCGTGTACTTGGTCCATATCCCGCTTTGCACCGGGAATTCACGTCGAAGATGGGCGGCAGCACTTTTCCGAGTTTTGTGTCTAGGCTCAATTCCTCTGCCTGAGCTCTTCGTGTACTCCTCTGTGCATCTCCCGTTATCCATTGGTGTCCGGTAGATGTTGCCTTCTGGGATACTCTCGTTGGCGAAGGATTCAAGGGCTGTGAATGCAAACACGATGGACACCATCCGCTGCTCTATGAGGCCAAAGAAGACAGCATCATCCTTTGGCTGGATGGTTCCAAGTCGCATGGTCATGCTCACCGGCTGCGTGAACTCTTCTTCGCGGGCCAGCGAAGTTTGGCTCGCGGCCCACGCCACATATGCTTGGTCGAGAAACAGCGCGGTCATGTTTGGTACGTTGAACGTCAGCAGGCGCTTGGTGTCGTACTGGACGGTACCGACGTTGATGACGGTTGAGCCTGCTTGTGGAGCAAACCGTTTGGGCTGGTAAAGTCCTCAAGGGTCGTCGTCACCCTTCTGCGGCGCGGAGGCCCCTGCCTTCAGGCACGGGGTGAGCGCCGTCTCCTCGTATGCTATACTGCCTGTGTGCTAAGGCACTCCGTCCGAAGGACGGAGCGAACGGTTTGCACCGCACCTTCCCAACCGAACATGCCGGCGTTGTCGGCGGAAATCGTCGCCCACGTAAAATGTTGGACGGACGCGCCCGATGGCGCACACGCGGCAGGGGTCCGCCTTTGCCGGGCCGAGGTCATGCGGCCACACGCGGCAGCTTCGTCGTTCCAGGCGAGCTGCAAGCCCCTGGCTTTAGCTATGGGGTTCATGACTTATTGGAGCCGGAAGTCCCATTTCGTCGACTGTGGGGCGCTCATGTTCACCTCGACTGGGGTTGCATCGCGAACAGCAAAAAGGTGCGGCGCAGCCCCGCAAGACCACGCCGCACCCACATCGTGGTCAGCATGCCACCGCATGCGAGCGTGCGTCAATCGAATGGTCATGTTGGCGGTGAGCAACTGCACACGCGCACGAAAAAGGCCCCAATTGCCCACACGAGAGCGATTGGGGCCCTCGTGCGGGAAGCGGTTCGCCACGCGCTAGACTTTGGGAGTCTCCTCTGGTACCCACTGTGCGTAGAAGCCCTTCAGATTCTCAGTGAGGTGGAACAGCAGTAGTTCCTCGGTGCACTCCATGCGCGCACGGACAACCTGAAATAGGTCCTTGTTCGCGCTGTTGTCGTGCGGCCGGCATTGCGGGCGGAGAAGGCGGCAACGAGGAGTCAGGCCATTCGCCGACCTCTTCTTGGAGCGACATCATCGCCCGGGCGAGGAGTCAGCGAAATGGGACGTCTCGGGAATCCGTGAATTTCGGTGCCGCCACCTGTCGACGCAGTGCTTGCATCGCCCGCGTATTTGGTGCGGCCGCTCCGTCGTCCCGCAGTCGAGGCAGCGCTCGTGCTCGCGCGACCATCGTGGGTCCGCCCAGCTCGACTTGCGCTGTCCGCGATCGATGGCGGACCGCATGGAGCCATCGGTAGACTGCGCCGCAGGGGCGTCTGCTCCGTCGGGCCTGTGTGACAGCCCGTTTGGAGGGTTCCGCCCTGGGGGCACCCAACGAAGACCCCATTCGCTTCCGGAAAGCCCCCATGCTACGCGGCAAGCGCCAGCAGGGGGCATTTTCGGTGTCAGATGATGGGTTCCGCAAGGCGCGGTGGGCGACCAAGCATGATGCTTGTGTGGACTGCGGCACGATTGATCGGCCGCATGTCGCTCATGGCCGGTGCAAGCGCTGCGATGATCGGTGGCGACATGCTTGTTCCGACGTTCGCACTTTGTAACCAACAAAGCCTTGTAGTACAGCCCCTAAGCATGATGCCCTCCCCCATCATTGATGCCGGGGAGGGCAGGTAGAATCGACCAACTCAGGCCGCAGTGATTGCTCGCAGTTGAGCTACTGCTTGCTCAGAGGGAACACTGGCAGGATGTTCTTGCCGCTATTCAAACTGGCGAGCACGCCTGCAAGGGCCGTATACCAGGCGACAGCGGCGGTGGCGAGGCCGAGATAGCCACCCACATTGGTCAAGTTCGTGTTGGCGTTGAGGTCACCGAGCGCGAGTACGATGAACGTGGCGGCCAGCAACACGAAGACCGCTGCGGTTGCCAAATTGGTGCGGAATGACGCGAGCATCATGAGCACCGTGAAGATGCCCCACGCCAATTCGTACCATCCGATGGCCACGCCGTCAGGCGCGTTGCCCGTGGTAATGCCGACGCCTATCAGGATGAAGGCAAAAGAGACCCAGAACGCGCCGAACGAGGAGAATGCGGTGGCGCCGAAGGTATTACCGGAGCGGAATTCCCACATACCTGCCGCGAATTGCGTGATGCCTCCGTATGCCAGCGCCAGGCCAATCATGATGCCGACGTGAGTACCAGACAGGGCGCCAATCTTGAAGAGCATGAGGAGGAAGGTGGTCATGGCGAATGCGGCGAGGCCGAGGGGGCCGGGGTTCGCGATCTTTGTCTCTGTCACAGGGGCAATCCTCTCTGAGATCGAACACGACGCCGTTTCAATCTGCCGATGGGACACGCCACAACTGGTGCGTATACCTCCTCTCGCTCATAGGGATCAGCCAGGAAACATCTTCACGCGAAGGAATTGGCACACCATCGTCCACTGCGGATACCTTACTCCGCGAGCCAGCAGCATGGCGAGCGAAGAAACTGCCAGCCATGACTTGTGCGTTACTGTAACATAAGATATAACAAATGCAACATGCAACTGATGTCACGCGCAAATTAACGCAAGGAGCAGCGTTGCTCCGTAGTAGGTCTCGCTGCTACCATGCCGGCATGGCGTTGTGACCATCTGCTCGACGAGTGAGCAGGCGGAACTGATCCGAAGGGGGGTTCAGGCATGTCCAGGTTGTTCTCGTGGTTCAGGCGCGGTCCAGACGCCCAGGTCTCGAATGATACGCCCGCCCAAACACAGGCTCAAGCGGCACCGGTCACTCCAGCGTTCACGCCCGCTACCGCTTCGATGCCCGCCGCCACCGTGCCAGCGCCCGCCGCCACATCTTCCACATCCACGACCTCATCCCCCACCAGTGGTTCCCCCGCGACGATCGATGCCTTATTGCAAGAAACTCGTAAATTTCCGCCGTCGCCCGCTTTCGTCGCCGCAGCAAACATGAACGACCCCGCCATCTACGACCGCGCGCGCGCCGACCCCGAGGGCTTCTGGACCGAGGCCGCCAACCGCCTCGACTGGTTCAAACCGTGGGATACGGTGCTGGAGTGGGACGCGCCGTGGGCCAAGTGGTTCGTCGGCGGCCAGCTCAACGCCTCATACAACTGCGTCGACCGTCATGCCAACGGCGCGCGCGCCACCAAGCCCGCGATCGTGTGGGAAGGTGAGCCCGGTGACACCCGCGTGCTCACCTATAGCGACCTCTACGACGAGGTCAACAAGTTCGCCGCCGTGCTGCTGGACCTCGGCGTGACGATGGGAGACCGCGTCGCCTTCTACATGCCGATGATCCCCGAACTGGCGATTGGTTTGCTCGCCTGCGCCCGCATCGGCGCCCCGCACACCGTCATCTTCGGCGGCTTCAGCGCCGAGGCCCTGCGCGACCGCATCATCGACTCCGGCGCCAAGCTCGTCGTCACCGCCGACGGCGGCTGGCGCCGCGGTTCCGTCGTCCCCCTCAAAGACACCACCGACGCCGCCGTAGCGCAGACACTCACCATCGAACACGTGCTGGTGATTCAGCGTGTCGGCCCTGACGTGAAACCTGTCGCCATGCAGACGGGACGCGACGTCTGGTATCACGACGCGCTCGCCGCGAGCACGCGCGGCCTTGTCGCGCCCGAGCAGCTCGACAGCGAGCATCCGTTGTACATCATGTACACGTCGGGGACCACCGGCAAGCCCAAGGGCCAGCTCCACACCACCGGCGGCTACCTGACGGGCACTAGCCTCACCCACCAGTGGATCTTCGACCTCAAGGAGGACGACGTCTACTGGTGCACCGCCGACATCGGTTGGGTCACTGGCCACTCCTACATCGTCTACGGCCCCCTCGCCAACGGCGCCACCATCCTCATGTACGAGGGTTCCCCCGACTTCCCCGACAAGGACCGCTTCTGGGATATCGTCGAACGCTACAACGTGACGATTCTCTACACCGCTCCCACGTCGATCCGGACGTTCATGCGCTGGGGCGACCAGTACCCCGCCAAGCACGACCTGTCGAGCCTGCGCCTGATGGGCACGGTCGGCGAGCCGATCAACCCCGAAGCATGGATCTGGTACCGCGAGCACATCGGCGGCGGGCGCTGCCCCATCGTCGACACCTGGTGGCAGACCGAGACCGGCATGATTATGATCACGCCGCTGCCCGGCCTCGTGCCGACCAAGCCCGGCTCGGCCACGCGTCCCTTCCCCGGCGTTGCCGCGGACGTCCTCGACGAGTCCGGCACCTCGGTGCCCGCCAACACCGGCGGCAACCTGGTGATCACGAAGCCCTGGCCGGCGATGTCGCGCACGATCTGGGGCGACCCCGACCGCTACGTCGCCACCTACTGGAATCGCTATCCCGGCCTCTACCTTACTGGAGACGGCGCGCGGCGCGACGACGATGGCTACTACTGGCTGCTGGGTCGCGTCGATGACGTAGTCAACGTCTCCGGCCACCGCCTGGGCACGATGGAGATCGAGAGCGCGCTGGTCAGCCACCCTGCCGTCGCCGAGGCCGCCGTCATCGGCGCGAGCGATCCGATCACCGGGCAGGCCATCGTGGCCTTTGTCACCCCCCGCGCCGGATTTGAGCCGAATGACGCCCTGACAGCCGAGCTGAAAGAGCACGTCGTGCGCGCCATCGGGGCATTAGCGCGACCGAAGCGGATCTACTTCACCACCGAGCTGCCCAAGACACGCAGCGCGAAGATCATGCGGCGGCTACTGCGCGACGTGGCCGAGGGGCGCGTGCTCGGTGACACCACTACCTTGCTCGATCCCACCATCGTCGCTCAGATCAAGGAGCAATACGAGAGTAGCGAGGGCTAGCGCTTGCCACTAGGTGTCTCCCCACGGCGCTTGGGGTAGACGGCTCTTTTCACACACCTTTTCGCTGACAACTCTCCCAGCTTCACTGGCGAGAGTTGTCGGGCCTCGCATAAGCCTTCCGGGCCCTACTTTGGCTGTGCCGTGAACCGCTTACGGCTGTGGTGTTCAATGGTCAAGACTGCAGAGCGGTGGCTCTGCCAGAAAGGCCCTTAGCTAGGAATGCGTCGACAGCGCCAGCGGTCGTTTTAGCGCTTGCAGCGCCCATGGGCTACGTGTGGCCGTTCTGTCGTGCCGCGGTCAAGGCAGCGCTCATGATCCCGGGACCACCGCGTGCTCCATCACCCCATTTCCGTCGCTCACGGGCGATGGGGGACCGCATAGCACCTGTGGTAGGCTGCTGTGTTGATGCCTCTCCCGCTTCGGCATCGTTTGACAGCCCTTTGTAACATGCCGCCCTGGGGGCTCGAACGCCTGTCAGGCTCTCCGGTGCTAGACGTTGTGAAGGGCGAAGTTGCTAGCGGCCAAGCGGCGCGAAATCCGCGAGGTATCGTACATCGCATGAGATCGAACACACCGATTGCTCTCGCGAGGGCAATCGGTGCCAATGAGGGTGAGCGTTTCGCGAGGCGCTAGGCTTTGGGCGTCTCGTCCGATGCCCACTGTGCGTAGAAGCCCTTGACGCTCTACTGTATACCCTACTTATGCTGGACATGGCCTATCTGCCGCAGGAGCAGCTGCGTGTTCTGTGCTTGGACACCGCGTCGCGTACGACAGTCGTTTCTGAGCGTGCCCGCGTTGGTGTCGCGGCAGGCGGACCCGTCGCCGCGGCGTTGAAATCCGTACACCTCCATTTCGTTAGTCGCCTGCGGCGTCGGGAAGACGAGCGGGGCCACAGGAACGAATGGGCCGCCGCGAGGCCGCGCCAAGCCCAAACGCCCCACCTCTTGCTTAATGGCCGGTTGCGTGCGACCAGGGAACATCGACATAAGTGCATCCCAGGTCAGTCGCGGATACCATTGGCGTAACGCATCGCGTTCGGCCTCGGTCCACGGTGTGAATTGGGCAACCGTCGTGGAGATCTCCGCCCGCGTCTCACTGTCGCCGTACCATCGCAACCAGAGGCCGAAGGTATACCGACCGCTCCGACCGAGTACCTCCTCCTGGAGAGCGAGTGTCAAGACGCGCATCTGCGCGGGGCGCGGCCATTCGAGGAATGTCGCGCGGATGCGTTCCGCGAGCGCAACGGCGTGCTCCGCAATCGTCCAAGCGCGAGGCGAGACTACCATCTCCGCTTGCGCCATCGCGAGTTGTTGCTCCAGCGTGCGAATCGCGCCAACCGCTTCCTCTGCCTGGGCGAAAAACCCCGCACGCAACTGCTCGTCGCCGGCACGGACGGCGAGCAGTTGCGCGTTCGCCAGATAGGTCCGCTGCTCGACCAATTGACGCTGGATATCGCCCGGTTGCGGCACGTTTCGCCGCTCCCGCCGCTCGGCGATGCGGGCGAGTTTTTGCGCATCTCGCTCATCGAGCACTAGCTGGTCGATGAAGGAGCGAGCGATCACATCATCCACGCGCGAGGTGGACAGGGCTGAGCCGGTCGCAGACTCCACATGGAACCGGTCGTTGCCGCGACACCGGAGCAGAACGCTCCCATTGGGATAGGATACGGCCCCAAGGGGAGTGCTATGCACCGCGCATCGGACTCGCCCCGGTGCCAGGAATGGGGCGGCACTCGGGTCGCGCCTGCGGGTCGTGTGTGGTCGATAGACGGAGACGACTGCCGTGCTCGGTCTGGGTGGCGCCCATACAGGACGTTCTGTCACCAATCGGTCATAATACCACCAGACTAGGCCATCATCCACCAAGGGCTCATGGCAGATGAGCGGTTGACCTTGCGCATCGGTCGCTAGCCGGCGCCGATGGACCTTCCAGCCAAGGTAAGCCACACTTGTCAAGATGCTGTAGGCCTGACGGAAGTGAAAGAGGTAGCCACCAAGCTTTTCGTCACGGGTGCGGTAGTGGTGGCAACGTTCTCGTCTTTGGTGGCGGCTGCGCTCTTGCGGCTCATGCGGGTCTTCTTTGCGAAAATGCTAACGGGGTCGTTGCTGCGGGCGATGGGCAGGGACGCTTTGCTGGTGAGTGACTGGGCCATTGTGGGGCTGCCTTTCTGCTTGTACGTTACCGTAGAACCTTTATCCTACACTAGCAGTATAGCAAATGGGTACCAAGCTTGCAAGATAAATTCTATTTATGCTAGAAATTCGGTCTACGTTGCGGGTGTGGCGCGCGGGGGTATGCACAACATCGGGGGCGCGCGTAGCCGATCCGCCATGGTCGGCACAGCGGCGGCTAGGGGCATTGGCGCACGTGTGCCTGGGCCATTTGGCGTAGCCGCATGGTCAGGTAGTACTAGCGGCCAACGAGGCGAGCCGCCACACCATAGAGTGCAGGAACTGGGTGTAGGTTGCTTTGGAGAGTAGGTGAGACATGGAATCCGAGGAAATCACCGAACGTGCCGTGCTCGTGGATGTCCAAATTTGGCCCGTCGTGCCGGGAGGCGGTGACATTGACCGAGCGGCCAGCCGCACACGCTTCGCCAGCATCCTAAAGAAGCGCCTCGCAGCGCGGTACCCCAACGCCGTAGTCCGGGTAGAAGCAGCCGCGCCACCTTTACGGGGCGGGGCTTCGCAAGACGGCTATCCTGGTTGTATGGGGAACGGGGTAACGTACGAGCAGGGTTGGCGGCACGATTCCATATTGGAGTTGTACGAGCTAAACAAAATTGACGACGTGTGGGCGAACGTGCACGAAGGCATAGACCAATGGGTCGTGCGCTACTAACCATGCGAGGCAGCGCCCCTAGTCCTGCATCACGTCCAGCACCCCGACGGTGACGCGCGACGCCGTCCATGCCAAGCGAGGTGCGGAGGCGACGGACGCTATGGGCATCTTGCCGCACTTCATAGGGGGTGAGCGTCCACGACGGCTGGAAGCCCCATTGGCGCTCCATGCAGTGCCGTCACGCGCTGTGCACCATCCACCACCTCCGGGAACTGACCTTCCTCGAGGAGCAGTACCAACAAGCCTGGGCCCGGGAGCTGAAAGGTCTGCTGCGGGAGATGAATGCGACCATCGACGAGGCGCGCTGCTGGTCTGCGCTCCCTGACCACGGAGGTCCGCACCCGCTACCGCGCATTGCTTGCCACCGGCCACGCCGCCAATCCGCACCCCGAGCGGCGCCCGCACCAACGCGGTCGGGTCAAGCAGTCGCCGGCGCAGAACCTGCTCGAACGGCTCTGGCTCGGCCAAGACGAGGTCCTGGCCTTCCTCGACGACCTGACGATCCCCTTCGATAACAACCAGGCCGAGCGCGACCTGCGCATGCTCAAGGTCCAGCAAAAGGTCTCCGGGTCGTTCCGCTCAGACCGCGGCGCGGATGCGTTCGGATGCCTCAGGAGCTACCTTTCCACCCTCAGGAAGCAAGGCGTGGCCCTGCTGGCCGCCCTCGAAACAGTTGTCGCCGGCTGCCCGCTCTTTCCCGACTTCGCCTGAACTGTCGCGCATCCATTTGTCCACCCCATCATGCACTCAGCGAGGTACAAACAAGAGCCCGGACGCTTGGACGCCCTCCCTCTGGGGCGTTCTGGGTGTTCACCGAGTCTAGGAAGGGCACGATGTTGCCACGTACCAATCCGCTACGTTCCACAGGTTACTTCCGCTGCCAAACGCGTTCGATTTCTGGTAGTTGCACACCGTCGGCTTCACGAGCGCGACATCGGCCACATCAAATGTAGTCGGCACGATGTCGAGCAGCCCGGTGACGTATTTCTGCAACGACTTGTACACTTCGTCACGTTGACCCTCGTCCTGGATCGTGGAGCCGAGCTGGTCCCGGGCCACGACGTAGGGGTCCACCAACCCCAAGACATTCTGCCCGCCCGGGTTCTGCGGCGAGGGCATGTCAGCGCGATTCCATCCCCCACCTTGCGTGAGGAGATTTCCTACGGGATCAGGAAAGATGCTCTCCCAAAGGAACCAGACGTCGAATGCTCCCGTCTGGTACGCGCCAGTGGGGTCGCTGGGTTTCACCCCGCGAACAATGGTGACGTCCACCTGCAGGATCCTCTCCCAGTCCAGCTGCATCCGCACGGCGAGAGAGTAGTCTTGGTCGGCAACGTAACTCACCGCGAGTGTCAGGTGTAGCGGCGTCTTCCCGTCCTTTTCGCGCCGAATGTGATCTACTACTGGATAGCCGGCGCGATCCAGCAATGTGGGTGCGGCGGCCGGATCGTACTGCGGCAGTTGAAACGCCGAGTCGTAGTCCGGAGCGGGGCGTGCGGTGAGCTCATTCGTGAATAGGTTCGAGTCGTTACACGTGTGAATTCCCAGGAAGGCTCGTATTGCCGAGCAACGGTCGAAGGCCTCAACGAAGGCCTGGCGCACTGCATGATCGGTGAAGATCGAGGTACCGCCGTTGAGACCCGCGTTGGGGGCCGTACTCCGCTGATTGAAGGCGTATTCGACGAAGTCGTCCGTTGGACTGGGGATCACCTCCCGAGCCGGAAGGCCTCCCAGTTGGTCCATCGGTTTCATCCCCTCCGCAACATCCAACCCGCCCTTCCGGTATGCGGCGATCGTGGCCTGATGCAATTGGGCAAACGTGACTTTGGCGGCCTGGACTTCAGATGCGGGGAAGTCGCGGAGTGCGGACAGAATAGTAATCTGGTCAAGTACCGCTGGGTGGTGGAAGAAATTGGAGAAGAAGCGCGGATTGCGGACCAGGACGGCGCGGTCGTTTGGGACGAAGCTCTGCAGCGTGAAGGGACCGTCGTCCACGGGGATGGTCATGCTGTAGCTGGGACTGGCCAGGAGCGCCTGCGCGAGCGTCGAGTTGTACGCTCCGGTCTTTGGATCATAGATGCCGGCGTATTGGCCGGCCGCGTAGACGTGAAGCGGCAGCGGCCACAGCTCGGTGAGTGGATATAGGAAGTCTCTATATGGGGCGGACCAATGAATCACGACGGTATGGGAGTCGGGCGCCGTGAGGCGCATGAGCGTGTAAGGACTGATCCCATAGATTTTGGGATCAGCATAGAGTCGCTGTGAGAACAGGTAGTCGTCGGCGGTGACGGGCTCACCGTCCGACCAGACGGCCCGCGGGTCAAGGTGTAGAACCGTCCATAAGCCATTTGGGTCTTCGTCGCCGTTGTCGATGGTCGGCACCCTCGTGCACTGGTCGGGCTGATACGAGGCGAATCCGAGTGCGGCATTGGGGAGTTGCACCAAGCAGCTTTGCCAAAGGCCGAAAAAGGAGGGCCCCTGAAAGCGATTGATCGCCAACCCCACGGGGGCCAGCGAGTCTAGTACTACAGTTGTAGTTACGACAGGAGCACCCCACGCCGTCGGTAGTGGCAGCGTTTGGCGACGGCCTGGTGGTGGCGGCGCCAGGCGGACCACGCCAAGACCTGCTCGACCGAGGGGAACGCGCGCCAGACCACGCCCCACAGCAGCCGACGCACCTCGGGGACGGTCAGGGGGATCAGCTCGGCGAGGGGACCGGAGGCCGCGATGGGGGGGTCGATGGGCGGGGCCAGCGCCCCTGCTGGGCGCGGCGCTGCTGGCGGAAGGACGCCAGACTGCCGCGTCGGCCGCTCGTCGGGCCGCGCGACGCCGCCTGCTGAGAGCGCCCCTTTTGCCGCGTCTCACGCGGCGCGGCGCCGGCCAGGTGCCGGCGCACGACGGTGAGCACCGCCTGGGCGAAGAGGGCCAGGGTCATGTGGCGCTACCAGCCGGTCCAGCGGCGCACCTCGTACTGGTCGAGCCCCACCGCGCCCTTGGCCTGCTCGAAGGCGACCTCGATCGTCCAGCGCCGCCCCGCCACCGCCACCAGCGTGGCCAGGTCGGTGCCGACCGGCGCGAAGGTCACATAGGCCTGCCGGTCGTCGGGGTCGGCAAGGCTGCGCCGCACGAGCAACCAACGCTCGTAGCCCTCCTGCCATGGCGGGACCAAGGGCAGGCGATACCAGTCATACCAGCGCGGCCCCTTCGCGCCGTCGCCCGCGGAGAGCCGCTGCCACGCGTCGGCCGGCAGCGCCTTGAGCTCCGTGAGCAGCGTGCTGACCCGTCGTTGGGTCCAAGTCGCCGCCACATTGACGTACTCCTTGCCCGAGACGGCCAGGACATAGGCCTGCTCCTGCGCCTCCAACCAGACGCGCCGGTGTCGGTCGTCGCCGTAGACGCTCTCGGCCGTCACCCACGCCGCCGGCACGCCGGCCTGCCGCGCGCGGGCCAGCAGCACCTGGGCCAACTGCGGCTTGGTCGCGAAGCCGACCGCCTCCGGGATACCCGCCTGCTGGCAGCGCGCCGGGTCGTCGGTCCACTCCTCGGGCACGTACAAAGCGCGGTCGAGGAAGGCCACGCCCTGCGGGCTGGCCTAGGCCAGGAAGACGCCCACTTGGGCGTTCTCGACCTTGCCGACGCCGCCGACGTATTGCTTGGCCACCCCCGCCGAGTGCGTCCCCTTCTTCACCACGCCGGTCTCGTCCACGACGAGGATCGCCTGCGCGTCGCCCAGCTGCTCGACCACGTAGGCCCGCAGGTCGTCGCGGACCCGGTCGGGCTCCCAATCGGCGCGCCCCAACAGGTGCTGGGTGGCGTAGGGCGTCCGGTCGCCGGCCGCCTCGGCTAGCTGCCAGCCGTTCTTGCGCTCGACCGGGCTGAGCAGGCCCCGCAGATAGGCCTGCGCCCGCAGGCGGGCGTCCTCCCGCGCAAAGCGCGGCCCGAGGCGCGCCGCGACGCGCGGCACCTCGTCGGCCGCCGCCCGCAGTGCCCGTACCGGCTCGGCCTCCTGCTTGGCCTCCGGCTTGGCCTCCGGTTTGGCCTCCGGCTCAGACGGCGCACGGGGATTGGTCACCGCACGGTCGGCTGGCATAGCGGTCGCTCCTCTCGCCTCGCGCAACCCACTCCTTCCCCCAGATCATACTGCAGAACTACAACTGTAGTACTAGTGCTCCGTTCGTCAAAGGCAGTACACGAACCGGCGACGGAGCGTGCGGTGCGGCGGTGGTGGGCGCCCCCAGATCCAGGGACGGGCGTGGGCATTGAGGTGCTGGGTCGCGAGCCGTGTGGCGACGGCCAGGTCCTGGTGCTTGGCGAAGTCCTGGCCCGCGAAGGCTTTGCGCCGAAAGATGCGCCACCAGCCTTCGATCAGGTTGAGCCAGGAGGCGCCCACCGGAAGGGGGAGGGGGTGCACCCGCCGGTGCTTGGCAAGCCAGTCCTGGATGGGTGGACTGGTGTGACTCGAGCGGTTGTCGGCGATGAGATAGAGATCTCCGACCGGGTTGGCCTGCGCTACGGCGGTGAGCAGGGCCAGAGAGCCGGTGGTATGGCGCGCGAGTGCCGTCTGGGTGAGGACCTGCCCGTCCTGGACCCGGAGGGCACCGTAGACCCAGACCTTGTCGGTGCCGCGCCCATACGCCAGCTGGGCCTTGCTGCGGTGGCCATCGGGTGACCCCCCTGGGGCGGGAGGGAAGGTCCGGGGCGTCACCGGCCCCAATGCATCGAGGCAGAGGACCGTCGCGCCCGCCGGTGGGTCGGTGGAGCAGGCGACGATCTGGGCCCTTTTGGGACGAAGTCGGGATCCGTGCTGGTGGCCCAAGGAGGCGTGCGACGCCAGCGCACGCCTTCGCGCCGGAAGATGCAGCGCACTTGGCTGCGCGCCACGTGGATGCCGCGGGCGCGGGCCGCAGCCGTCAGCGTGTCCAAGGTCCACTCGGCCGGCGCTGCCGCGCGCTCATCCTCGGCCTCGAACGCCCCCGTGCGCGCGTAGCCCGGCTTGCCGGGCGGGATGGTCTTCACCAGGGCGAGGATCGTGCTGCGCTCCAGCTCGGTCAGGCGCGGCTTGCGTCCACCCCCCGGCCGCAGGCCCAGCCCTTCCAGGCCCCGCTCGTTGAAGGCGTGGAAACGCTCGCGCACCGTCTGCGGGTGGCAGCCCAACTCGGCCGCAATCGTGCTGGTGCGGGCGCCGTCCCAACTGCCCGCAATCATCTTGGCGTGGACGATCCAGTCGGCCGGGGCATGGCTACTCGTCGCCAGTTTGCGCACCTGACGGGCCTCGCGCGCGTCCACGGCTGGCCGCGCCTGCAGGAGCTTGGGCATCGGACACCTCCTCGCCCCTGCTCCCTGTACTATCTGGACCACCATTCACGAACGGCGCACTAGTGGCTGCGCCCACCCGATGGTGATGGCACCGCCGAGATGGGTCGGCGCATGGTAGGTGTAGTCGAAGATATAGGGCACAGGTTTGAGAAGAATCGGGGGCTTGGTGGCGAACAGGGTGGTGAGCACGACCGCCAGGGTGAGCAGGCTACTGGTGACCGCAGCAAAAGGCTTGCGTGCATCGCGCCACTGGCTCTCCATCCCTCGCCTCAGCGGTTTGACCAGCAGGCCTAACAACAGCACTAGCCCCACGACGCCGGCCGCCCCCACCCCGATTCCCCGAGGGAAACCGGGGGCCACCAGTGGCAACAACAGCCCAACCACTGCCAGTAGCACCGCGCTCTGGAGCATCACCAGCGACAGGTCCGCGCGCAGGCCTGGCCACGCGTCCAACGTTTTGAGGGGAGGATAGTCTCGTGGTAACCCTGGCAACACGAGCTGGTAGATCTCCTCGCGCCGCGGAAGGTCCTTCAGGCGATGCTTGCCCAGGTCACGTAGCCCGGCTCCGGCCAGGAGTTCTTTGGCCACCTGGTCGCGGGTTGCCTGCGAGAGCAGCACCTGTCCGCCGTGGCCGGCTGCGGCGATGCGCGCGGCCCGATGCACGTCCAGCCCCACATACTGGCCGTGGGAGAGGGTGCCCATCCCCGTGTGCAGCCCCATCCGCACCCGTACCCGCCCCCTTTCCGGCCAATGGTGAGCCGCCAGCGTCTGTTGCCCCTGGGCGGCAGCGGCTAGCGCGTCCGTGGCGCGCGAGAACACCACGAAGAAGCTATCACCCTGCGTGTCGATCTCACGGCCGTGATGGTCGTCCCAGGCCCGACGAAGAATTGCCTGGTGCTCGGCGAGCAGCAAAGCGTAGCTTTCGCCGGTGCGCTGGAGCAGCAGGGTGGAGCCCTCGATATCGGTGAAGAGGAAGGTGACGGATCCAGTGGGCAGCTCCTGCGGCAGAGGACCCGAAGACTCAAACATCTCAAGCCTCCGTTTGAAGGTAAGTGAAGTCAGGCAACTTTGGAACAACCGCGACAATCTGCGACTGGCAAGAGTCGTCATCCAAAGTAGTCTGGCGTAATGTCTTGAGTGTAGGCAGTCATCCACATGAACAAGCGAATTCTGCCGTGGCCGCCTCGGAGGTGTCCGCTTGCTTAATGGTCCATCCGCACGCTGCAGAGGTAGGTCGCCTGTGGCGGAACTCGCACCGCCATCTCTCAGGCAGAGCCCGCGCTCTCGTCGGCGTTGGTTGCTTCGGCGTCGCGTAGGCGCTGCGTCAGCAGCGTGAGCAACCGCATCGCCGCATCGCCATTCGCCTTGACCGCAGCCCGGAAATCCCAGATCGGGATCACCAGCGTCACGGTTGGCTCGATCGCCGTCACCGTCGCAGAGCGAGGCCGCTCATCCAGCAACGCCATCTCACCAAAGATCTGACCGTCTCCCAGCGTCGCCAACTCATGCGACGTGCCATCGAGCGCATGTTGAGTGACGCGCACCGCGCCGCGCAGCACGACGTACAGGCCCACTCCCTGGTCGCCCTGTCGCACCACCACCGCTCCGGGCTCAAAGCTGCGCTGCACTCCAAGGGTGGCGAGACTTTTGCGCTCACGACCACTCAACTGTTCGAACATCGGTGTCCGTGCCAGGATGTTCTCGATCTCCTGGTCCGAGAGGGTGGGCTTGTGTCCATCGGAATCGTGCTGCTTCCTCCTGCCGAACATGTGCTGGCTCCCTTTGCTGAATACCTACACCGTTACCCACACGAATGTTTCTTTGCCTGGTTGCCTCGGACTAGAGGCTGGATCGCAACCACTTCGTCCTCGTTTACAAGGTATCCATTTGCTGAGTCGATTTGGAATCCACAAGGTGCTGGTCTTTCCCACAACTACTCCCACAAGTTGCCAGAGGCGGTATTGCAGTCGAGCGTGCGAAGGTCGTACTCTGGTGTGAGTCGAGGATGTCTTCGCTGGCTTTGCCGCACCGACGGGATGCAATCGTGGGAAGGTTCGGCACAGCACTGAGATACTTCAGGACGCGGGCTCACCTCTCTCAGAAGGAGCTCGCGTCTCGTGCCCACATGTCAGCAAAGGCCATCAGTGCGCTGGAGACGGGGCTCAGGAATGCCCCGCAACGGCACACGGTCGAGGTGCTGGCTGGTGCGCTGAGCCTCATGGGGGAAGAGTTCGAAACGTTCCTGTCGTCTGCGCGTCCGTCTGGCGCGAATGAACGTGGGCCAGCACCGGCACGGTCCAGGTTCGTTTGTCGCACGGAAGACTTTTCCATGCTGATGGACCTCCTCTCGCCCTCTGCCGCGCCGCTCTTGCTGCTCGCCGGGGAACCCGGCATCGGCAAGTCTCGCCTCCTCGCCGAAGCTTCACGCAGCGCTCGGGGTGCTGGGTGGGCAGTCATGCAGGGGGGCATCGTGACGAGTCTCGGCCACGCCCCGTACGCTCCGATCGTGGACGCAGTCGCAAGCCATCTGGCGGGTTGTACCGCTGCGCAGACGCGCCATAGCCTTCGTGGCACCTCATGGCTCACTCGGCTACTGCCCGAGCTCGCCGAAGCCGGTGTACTCGCTCCGCCGCGCTGGGCACTGGCTCCCGACCAAGAACGCAGCCTCATGTCCGCCGCAGTTGCCCGCTTCCTCATAAACATTGCCGGCCCCTCAGGCACGTTGCTCATCCTCGACGATCTGCAATGGGCTGGCACCGAAGCCATCGAGTTGATCGGGACTCTGGCGGCGCGCGCCGGGAACGGAAGTGGGCCACCGCTGCGCCTCCTCGGCGCCTGTCGATCTACCGAGGTCGTCGCCGGCCACCCGCTCGCGCACCTTTTTTCAGATTTAGCCCGCGATGGTCTGGCGATCGAACTGCAATTAGGCCCACTCTCGCCCGATGCGTCTCGGGACCTCGTCATGGACGTGCTCGGCGGTGTCCCTGAAGGCGAACGGTGGTCAGAGCGTTTGTACGAACGTACGGGTGGCAACCCCTTTGCGCTGATGAGCTTCGCCCAGGCTGCCGTGGCGCTCATGAACGATGCGGAGCAGATCGATGTGTCCGCGCTCGACGTGCCGCGGGATGTGGCGCAAAGTATCGGCCATCGGCTTGGCCGTTTGCCGGAGGCTGCGGGGAACCTCGTCCGTGCGACGGCGGTAGCCGGAAGGTCCGTTGGACAGGCGACGGTGGAAGACGTGGCCGCGTGGCTCGGGCTCGAGACCGGGGTAGCCACGGCGGCCATGGAGGCAGCGCACCAGGCCCGCCTTCTCGTGGAAGATGGACAGGACGGCTACCGCTTCGCCCACGACCTGATTTACGAGGTGGCGGCGGCCGAGCTAGGGACCTGGCGTCGACGCGATGCCCACTGTGTAATCGCCGAGTCGCTCGAGCGCCACCTATCACAGCACGACCGCGATGCGCGCGCGAGCGAATTGGCGCACCATTTCGCTGCGGGTGGCCAGCCCATACGCGCCGTGCCATACGCACTGAGTGCTGGAAAGCAGGCGGAGGCTATGTACGCCTTCGCCGAGGCGGCGGAACGCTACAGGATGGCAGTGGATCTCGCCGAGGCTGGCGATGACCGGGCGCAGATGGCAAACGCCCATGCGCAACTCGGCAAGTTGTTATTGTGGACCTACCTTATCGACACGCCGCCGGAGGCGATCGAGCACCTGGGCCGCGCGGCGTCGCTCTATCGGGAAATTGGAGATCTCGACGCCTGGGCGCTCATGAGTGCGGTGCTCGCGGAAGCTCAAGTCAGCGCGGGCCACTCGGGGGACGGCCTTCGGCTCCTTGAGGGGATCCGTCGCTTGGAGCAAGTCTCCGCGCAGTCTGCCGAACGCACAAGTGCCGAAACGGCACCGTCGGCGTCGGTGTTATCCGCAGACACCAAGGCGCGGGTGGCCCTCTCCGAGTCGGCGATCTTGCACTTCCTCGGTCGCGCGGACGAGTCGCTGCCGCCGAGTAGAGAGGCTTTGGCATACGCGGCGACGACCGCAGATCACCAGCTTCGATTCGACGCGCACGAGCGCTACTGGCGGGCGCGGATCACCCTCGACGGTCCAACCGACGAGGCGATGGCGGGGTTCGAGGGGGCGATCCCGTTGGCGGAACGAGCGAGAAACCTCGGCAACCTGCTGATGGCGCTGGGCAACTGCGGCGACAGCCGGTGGCAACGCGGCGACCTCGCCGACTGCAGGCGACACTACGCCCGCGCGCTCGAGCTCGCCGAGCCGTCGAAGGACGGGCTGAACGCGGTGACGGTCGGCAACAACCTGGGCGAGCTCGCCTTCATCGAGGGCGACTGGCCCGCCGCACGCCGCCAATTCGAGCAGGCCATAGCCCAGAGCCGGCCAAACTCGGTGGACGCCGTCTTGTTCTCTGGCCATCTCGACGTGATCGGCCTGGTCCAGGGCGACAAGGCGGCGGCAAGACGGCTGGAGGCGTACGCCCGGGCCGGCTCCATCGACTACGAAGTGGAGATCTGGCCCCGCTGGGCGCTCGCCGAACGCGAGCTGCTGCGGGGGCACCCTTCGGCGGCAGCCGAATACGCGCAGCCGCTGCTGGAGCGGTACGACGGCCAGAGCGTGCTCGTGGGATTACTCCGAGCGCTCGCGGCATGGGCGGCGCTCGAGTGCGGCGATGCGGACCGGGCCGAGGAACTCGCGGAACGCGCGGTGGCGCGCGCCACTGCCCAGCACTTCCGCCTGGCGCTCGTCGACGCGCTGCGCGTGCGGGCGCTGGTGGCCACCCACTGCGGACACTGGGACGCAGCAGCCGAGGATCTCGACGAGGCAATCGTGTTGGCCCAGTCGATACCGTACCCATATGCCGAGGCGAAGGCTCTCTACGTCCGAGGACTTATGTTCTCAACAACAGGTCAGTACGAGCAGGCCCGCACATCCTTGCGCGAGGCAGATACTATTCTCCGCCGACTCGGAGAAAGACTCTACCACGAATTCGTTGACCTGGCGTTAGAACGCATGCACGGTGAGGCGTAGGCGCCACATCCACCCCAGCCCTCATCAGGTGACCTGGACCTGTGGAGACTCCGCACTGCCGACTCCTCAGGTGCTGTTTCGTGCTCCCGCATCACCTAAGCTTGCGATTTAACCAACAGCAAGGGACAAGTGTAATGTGAAGAAACTACCCCCGACCCGTGACTCCTGTTCCTAAAACGACTTTGCTGGCCCATGCAGAGACAACGGAACGAGTGGCTTGCGGGTGCAGAGGACTTTTCAAACGCTGGGCAACCATTGCGGAGATGGTG
This sequence comes from uncultured Chloroflexia bacterium, assembly GCA_963841205.1. Lineage (GTDB taxonomy): Bacteria > Chloroflexota > Ktedonobacteria > Ktedonobacterales > JADMIN01 > CAWAWP01. The sequence goes on from CAWJCH010000012.1 coordinate 122,809, forward strand.
AACGTGCGAAAAGAGTGAACCGCTCTTCTCGCCCCAAATCTGTTGGCGTTCCTCCCAGATGGGACCAGGCTTTGGCCATTACCGCCTCCCTCCTGACTCCATGACACTCCGGTTGCTGTTGGTTAAATCGCAAGCTAAGTACAATCAGATTACCTTTTGAGCATGTGAGCCAATCACCGAGGGGATGCGACATGAGCGGGAAGTGGGTGCGTCAAGCCCACGCCATCACTACGACTCCTTGGCGACTCCCCAATGTGACTTCCAAGCATCCCGGTGCCGCCGAACCTAGCACGTCAGTCGACTTATCGGCAGTGCGATATCGCTCCGCTCGATTCGGCGAGCCCTGGCGCACGCATGCCCCCACTGTCGTTACCAATCCATAACGGATTACCGCTCCTCCTTTAGCTTCGTAGCCGCATAGTGCATTACTGTGTGATTGACGCTGCGTCCACGCGGGGACGAGGGGAACTGCCCGCGCGAGCGGTCGTACGCGAAACGTAGTCAGGCTGATCACGTCGCGAGGGCCAGGCGTGTCCCAACGTCACGCCTGGCCCTCGCGGGGCAATCCCCGTGGAGCCCACGGATCGTGAGGGAGAACTGGTTCTTCTGGTTCTGCATGGGGGACGACAAGCCGATGACGGATTCCCACGCCATGATGCGCGACAAAGCGCAGGTGCGCGACTACCTCTACGGCGATCCTGCGAAGCTAGGCGCGCGCGCGGCCCTCCAGCGTCGCTTTCGCGCGAATCCGCTCCTGATGGAAGACTGGGAGCTCGGCCTGGTGGATCTCTCTGGCGTCCAGCAGGCGCTGGATGCCGGCTGCGGGACCGGCGGCTTTCTCGTGCCACTCGCTCGACGGCTTGCACCACGCGGCGCCACCGTGATTGGACTCGATCTAGCCGAGGGGACCCTGGGCCGAGCGCGAGCGTCTGTGCAGGCGGAGGGCTTGCCGGTGGCGTGCGTCATCGGCGATGTGGAGGCGCTGCCCTTCGAGGATCGCTCGTTCGACCTCGTGCTGGCGAACTACCTGCTTTACCACGTGCCCGACCTGGCTCAGGCAATCGCCGAGCTGCGGCGAGTGCTGCGCCCCGGTGGAACGCTCCTCGCCGCGACCAATGGGCAGGACCACATGCGTGAGCTGTGGCAGTTGCAGGAGCAGGCCTTCGTGGGCGCAGGTATCTCGCCACAGCGGGCTGCCGAGGCCGTCACGCGAGGCCGCGCCGCCGGGGCGCTGTCATTCCGGTTAGAAAATGGCGCCCAGTGGCTGCGCCGCTCCTTCGCCGAGGCGCACCTCGAGCACTATCCCGACGAGCTGCACGTGACCGAGGTCGAGCCGGTGGTCGCCTACGTGGCCAGCATGTGGTTCGTCGATGACATGCTTGGGGCCGCGTCGGCACCAGCGATGGATGACGAGCGAGCGGTGCTGCGCACCCGCGTCGAAGACAGCTTTCGATTTCTCGTCCAGGAGCGGATCGCGGCGGCCGGCTGTCTGCGCATCTCCAAAGCGACGGGGGCATTCGTTGCCCGCTGAAGTCACTCCGCGCCGAGCGAGGCACCGAAGGGGTGGTAAGACAGGGTCATTTCATGCTAGCGAAGAGGGTGTAGACTGGGAGGCCTGACACCACCAAGAACAGCAGCAAGAACACGGTATGAGGCACCCGCAGGGTCGTTACGGGCGGCGTTGGCGGCCTTGCCGGACGTGCGGTGGGGGCAAGGGCGGGTGCATCCGCTGGGGGGGGATGCTGGCGCTGGTGGTCTGCGCCTTGCTCTGTGGCAGTCGCCGCCTGTACGCCATCGCCCAATGGGGCCAAGATTGCGGGCCGGAGCTGCGCGAAGCGCTGGGGCTGCGCGAAGCGCTGGGGCTGCGCGCGGAGCGCGGGCCGAGTGTGCCGACGCTGCCCCGCGCCTTCCGGTCGCTGGATCATGCCGCCTTTGAGCGGGTCCTGGGGGGTGGTTCGCCGCGCCGGGACTGACGGCGGACGAGGGGCTGGCGGTGGACGGCACGACGCGGCGCGGGATGCACGGCGAGGAGATTCCAGGGGGGCATCGGGTGGCGGTCTTCGCGCAGCGGACGCGGGTGGTGCTCGCCGAGGCGGAGACGGTGGGCAAAGGCAAGGAGCTCGCGGGGCGGGGGGGGACGCGGCGCTGGCGGCCTTGCCGGAGCGGCTGCTGCGCGGGCGGGTCGTCACCGGCGACGCGCTCTGGGCGCCGCGCGCGCGCTGCCAGCAGCTCGTGGCCAAAGGGGGCCCTATTTGCTGGTCCTCCTTGAGGACCAGCCGCTGATGCGCGAGGCGGTGGCGCGCAGTTTCGCCGATCCGCGCACCCCACGCCAGCGGGTGGTGGTCGGCGACCGGCATGGCGACCGCGAGGAGCGGCGCACGCTGGAGGCCTCGACCGAGATGGTGGCCTACCTCGGCGCCCACGCTGGCGCCCACGCTGGCACCCACGCTGGCGCTCCTGTCGGGACGCCGAGGTGCGCGTCCTCGGTGGCGTCCTCGGTGGACCCTGACCTGCGGATTGGCGAGTGGCCGGGGCTCGGCCAGGTCTGTCGCCTCGTGCGCGAGGTCGAGTTCGTCAGCGGTCGCCGGAGCGGGCAGACCACCTACGAGGTGGTCTTCGCCGTGACGAGTCTGCTGCCCGCGCAGGCCGATCCCGCGCGCCTGCTGGCGCTCTCGCGCGGCCACTGGCCGATTGAGAACGGCTTGCACGGGGTCCGCGATGTCACCTTGGGCGAAGAGGCCTGCCAGGTCCGCTCAGGCCAAGCGCCCGCCGTCTTCGCCGCCTGCCGCAACACCTGCCTCGGACTGCTGCGCCGCGCGGGGTACCGCAACGTCGCCGCCGCGTTGCGTCGTCACGCCAGGTATCCCCGCGAAGCCCTCGCCCTCCTTGGTCTTCCCCTAGCATGAAATGACCCTGGGTGGTAAAAGGGCTTCCCTGTACAATCGCGGTATTGGTGCTATACTCAGCGGAACCTGGAGCAGCGGCTGAGGCCATTTCACGATTCTCGCCAGCGCTCTTCCTCGTAGTTACGGCCGAGGAGGAGTGCCCGTGAAAAGCCTGCCAGATCAACCGATGCTGCCGATGACACCAGCCTCACCACCGTCTGCTCTCCCGCCAGATGCCAGTTTGCGCAACAGCTTGCGCGACATCGCACGCAATCTCGTCATCAGCGGCGCCATCCCACTGCTCCTCTACGCGGTCTTGACGGGCCGCGGCGTATCTACAGTGCCTGCGCTCGGCTTCACCGAACTCCCGGAATAGCTCGTTCTCGAAACCGTCTTGGTCCATTTTCGGCTCGACTCCTAGTATTGTTCCCAATGACTAGTCCAGTCGGTGCCTAACCCATACCAACAGTGTAACCCGCAGCAAGCGGTATGGCAAGGCTGAAAGTCGGCAATATTCGCGAAAAGGTACTATTAAAAACCAGACATGACACATTGGTTAGTAGTATCTAAAATGTAGTACCTTCACACCTCCCCGACCCAGCCTCGCAGAAGCCCATGGGCGCGTCCCTGCGCCCGTGTGCCACTAGCTAGCCCGCGCTATAGGTCGGCGGCCTGGGGCTGTGCTTCCAGGGGCGCAGCGGCACCCCCGGCACCCGACGTAGTTATCGGGTTGGCAATTTGGGGATCCTCCACGTCCGCTACGGCGTCGGGGATTGGGGCCTCCTCAGTTCGCCCTGCGTCCCTACTAACATGAACCACGTCGATGGAGACCCGAATCGTGTTGTGTTTGTCCGACCCCGCCCAGAAGCCGAAACGCTCAAGGCCGCGCCGGAGTCGGCCCCCGACCGCCGACCAGCCCACCTGCTCTAGCCCGTCCTCCATTGCAATGGTGAATTCGGTGAGTTCCGCCTCCAACCACTCTTGCTCGCTCAATTGGCCGCTGTCAACTTGAGTCTCTGCTGTTTCGCTTGTGCTCACGTCGATTGCCATTGTTCGATCCTCCAATTTGGCCAGTCGAAAGGCCCCCGGCCATGCGGGCAGGGGGTCTCGCGCTAATGGGACGCACTACCATGTCAGCTCAACACGAAAGCTGACGATGGACGTGAGCGGTGGGCGGGAGGAGTCTTCCGAAAAGTGGCAACTATGTGGTGCATCAGCAGGTAGTGTATCAAGGGACCGTTAACAGCAGCGTCGTGCGCGCTGCGGAGGTGTACAAGCCTGCCGTGAACCGAACCAGCCCGGCGGTGGTGGTCGTTCACAATCATCCGTCCGGCGACCCGACGCCCTCGCCGGAGGACATACGGACGACGGAGCGGCTTCGACAGGCGGGCGAGTTGCTCGACATAGCGCTACTCGACCACATCGTAATTGGACAGCAACGCTACGTCAGCATGAAGGAGCGCGGGCTAGGCTTCTGAGCGGCTACCTGTCCTGATCCTCTGGCACGCCGAGCTCGCGGGCGCGCTGGGTGGCCGCTGCTGCCTCGTCTTTTCGGCCCACTTGCCGCAGCGCTTCAGCTTTGCCGTCCCAGGCCCAGCCATTCTCGGCGTCAAGGGCGATTGAGCGGTCGTAGGCGCTGATAGCATCCATCGGGCGCTCGAGGCCGACGAGAGCATCACCCTTGCCCATCCACGCCCAATCATTGGTCGCGTCAACCTCGATGGCGTAGTCGTACGTGCGCAGGGCCTCGTCGAATCTGCCGAGGTGGCCGAGTGAGTCGCCTTTGCCGGTGAGTGCATCGAGGTCGTCTGGATCGAGAGCGAGCGCTCGGTCGTACGCGCTGATGGCCTCTTCCTGGCGGCCCAAGGCGTCGAGCGCGTCGCCTTTGCCTGTCCAAGCACCTTCGTCCGCCGGGTCTACCGAGAGTGCGCGGTCATAGAGTTCCAGCGCCTCATCGAATCGCTCCAATTCAAGGTAGGCGTCCGCTTTGCCGACGATGGCGTCGGCCTCTTCAGGGTCGAGCGCCAAGGCGCGCTCGTAGGCGGCTAACGCTTCGGCGCCACGATGCTGCTCTATGAGCATGGCGCCCTTCACCAGCCAGGCATCTGTATCAGTGGGATCGAGGGCCAGTGCCCGCTCGGCTGCATTGAGCGCCTCTTCGAGACGGTTGAGCTCGGCGAGGACGCCGCTCTTCGCCAGCCAGCACTCGGCCTCATCTGGATCGATGGTGAGCGCGCGGTCGTAAGCGTCAAGCGCGTCTTCGAATCGCTCGCTGCCGGCCAGCGCCTCGCCTTTGGAGGCCCAGGCTTCAGCATTGTCTGGTTCGAGGCTCAACGCGCGGTCAAACGCCTCCACGGCCTCATCGTAGCGCTCGCTCGTGAGCAGATCTTGCCCCTGAGCGATCCACTCCTCGGCGTCGTGATTTGTCATGTTCTGGCCTCGTTCCTCTCATGCTTCTCGCCGAGCACTGCTCTCCGTCTCCGTGAGACGCGGAAAAGCCCGCGCGAAGGTCTATCACTTCGCGCGGGCTTGCCGGCTGCAAGCCTACTTCTTGAAGTAGTCGGCGTTGATCTGGATATACTCCCTCCACTGCGCGGGGACTGCGCTCTCCTCGAAAATTGCGCTGACCGGACAGGCTGGCTCGCAGGCGCCACAGTCGATGCACTCATCTGGGTTGATGAATAGTTGCTGCACGTCCTCGTAGCCGGGTTCGCCCTCGGCAGGGTGGATGCAGTCCACTGGGCACACATCTACGCAAGAGCCGTCCTTCAAGCCGACGCAGGGCTGTGTGATCACATACGTCATGGAAGCCTAACTCTCCTCTGGACAGGATGGAGACCAGCCAGCCGGGCGTCTCGCCCCTGGCGCAATTCTCACGTATTATACCGGCTCTGAGTGCCAATTACTAGCCGAGGGAGCGGCGAATGGCACGCCTATCCCTTTGTTCGCGCCGGGGGTGAGGTTAGCGAGGCATCGAGGCGTGAAAGGAATGCGTCGAGCCGCAATGGCGCGGAAAACGCTGCGTCGGAGGCATGTTGAACTTGCCGGCTCCGCACAAACGCCAGCAGTTCACGCCGCTCCTCCGCTGAGGTCCTCGAGATGAGTATTTCCTCCATGTCGGCAATGGTCTCGTGTTCAAGTGCATCCGAATCTGCGCCGAGAAAGTCTACGAGTGTATGAAGGATGCTTCGCCGCAATCCCGCTGCGGCGGTGCCCTCTAGGCAACGGGCCAGCCCTTCGGCAGACGTGCGGAGCGCCGAACTCACTGTCTCACGATAGACGGCGCCCAGGTCGCCGTCCGCGGCCTCGAAAGTGGCCTCGGCGATGGCGCGATACACGGCGGTGGCGAGAGCGTAGCGGTTACGGGCGAGGTAGTCGTCGCCAAGTTCGAAGATGGGACGCAGGCGCTCGGTGCTGGCGGCATTCTCGGCGTCATGCTGGGCACCGGCTTCGGTCCAATCGTCGTAGTGAGGGCGGCGCTGGGCGCCGAGGGCGATGGCGACCTCGCGGCGGAGGGCCTCGACATTGACCTGCTCGGCGCTGGCGACGGTGCCCGCGACATAGGGTAGCTCTTGCTCGACGAGATCGGCCAAGCCGTCGGAGCGGCGGACGAGGCGGCGTAAGAGGGTCAGCAGTGACTGCGGGCTGAGGAGTTCCAGGGTCATCTCTAGCGGCTCGATCTCGGCGAAGATCTCAGGCTCTTCGAGCCATGCGTAGAGCAGCGCGGCCGCGTGCTTGCAGCGGCCTTGTTCGCCCTTGCCGCAGGTGCAGTGCGCGGAGGCAATGCCGTCAGCGCCGAGAGTCACTTCGACGCGGTAGGGGATGGTCGTGGACCCCTGGCAGCGGGCGCGCAAGAGGCCGTTCTCGGCGCGCGTGGACGATAGGGCGCCGGTGCGGAAGGCACGCTTACCAAGCTCGAGTGATCGTTTGCCGGTCCATGCCTGGATGGCGTCCTCGGTGAGTGAGGGCGCATACGTCGCAAGATCAGTCTCCACCTGCATCCTCCTCAGATCGCGTGACGTCGTCGGCGTGCGCGCGTGATTCTGTCTCTTCGATTTCATTCAGGAGCTTTTGGTCGGCTTTGTCGAGGGTGAGCGCCGCAAGGAGATCGGGCCGACGGTTGCGCGTGCGGCGCAACGACTCTCGGCGCCGCCAGCGTGCAATGACCGCATGATTGCCGTTCAATAAGACTTCGGGCACGACCCAGCCGCGAAACACTGGCGGGCGTGTGTACTGCGGATATTCGAGGAGTCCCGCCGTGTGGGACTCCTCCTCCGCAGAGCCGGTCGCCAGCACGCCGGGGAGCAGCCGAGCTACGGCATCGACTATCACCATCGCCGCAAGCTCGCCACCTGTCAGCACGTAGTCGCCGATGGAAATTTCATCGGTCGCCAGGTGCTCGCGGATGCGCTCGTCCACGCCCTCGTAGTGGCCGCAGATCAGGGTGACACGCGGCTGTTGGACCAACTCACGTGCAATGGGCTGGGTGAAGCGACGACCCTGCGGGCTCATCAGGATGATCGGGCCGCCAGTGTAGACGGCTTCTATCGCGGTAAAGAGCGGCTCTGGCTTCATTACCATGCCAGCTCCGCCGCCGTAGGGATAGTCGTCCACGACGTGGTGGCGGTCGGTCGTGACGTCGCGCGGATTATGGAGGGCAATTTCTAGGTGGCCGGCCGCCTGCGCACGGGCGAGCATGCTCTCTTCAAACGGGCCGCGAAACATGCCGGGGAAGAGCGTGAAGATGTCGACGTGCATGCCTCACCCCCTCTTAATAATGTGCCACGACAACGGCGCGAGTTCGAGGCGTAGATTCACACTCGATGGGCTTACTGTGTGGTAGAATTCATCGGTTCCGCGCCCGACTATTCGCGGCGCGATTCCCCATCATTGTCGCACACGGCGTCGCGGGCGCGACGCACGGTTGATAGCTCTTTGTCATCAAGGTTGTAGCACGAGCATGGCGATCCTTTGGCAGATCGGCGCCGTCGAACAGGGACGCGCCTCCGAGGGGCTGCGTCGCGCGGTCGCGCACACGGCGGCGTTGGCGGAGGCGAGCGCGGCTGTGCTACTACTGGCGGATGGCGCCGATGATGGGGCGGATGAGGAGCGCGAGTTCGTCGTCGCGGCGTCGGGTATCGAGCGCGAGCAGGTGAACACGCTGGTCGGCGTGTTGGCGGACGATGCGACGCCGGAACCGCTGGACGGGCGACCGCGCGTGGTGATGTATTCCGAGCTGTGGGCGGGCGAGATCGCGATGTTGACGCTGGGCGATCTGGCGGGTCCAGCCGGGAAGCTGTACCTGCTCGGCGGTGCGGGATTCTCGACGCGGCGCTCGCTGCTCGATCCGCGACGGCGGCAGGCGCTGATCGGGGAACTGACGGCGACGGTGCGCATCTATCAGGAGGCGGCGCGGCTGCGGCAGCAGAATCGCCAACTTAACTCGATCCTCCATTTCAGCGGTGACGGCATTATCACGGTGGACTCGGCATTGCGCATCACGGGCTTCAATCCGGCGATGGAGGCGATGACGGCGTGGCGTCAGCACGAGGTGGCCGGGCGCTTCTACCATGATGTGCTGCTACCGCGCGATCTGGCGGGGAATCCGCTGGGTTACGATGTCGATCCGGTAGTGCAGGCCTTTGAGACGGGACGCGCCATCGTGGATCGGCAACTGGTGATGCTGGCGCGCGACGGGCAGCCGGTGGATGTCTCGGTGACGGCATCGGCGGTGCGCGATGCGCATGGGCAGCCGATTAGTTGTGTGGTGAACGTACGCGACATTACACGCTCACGCGAGAGCGAGGATTTGCGCAATACCTTCGTCTCGGTGGTGTCACATGAATTGCAGACTCCTGTCGCCATTATCAAGGGTTACGCCTCGACGCTGGCGCGCGAAGACGTAACGTGGGACACGGAGACGCTGCGAAAGCGTCTGAAAGCCATAGAGGAAGAATCGGATCGACTCAACCATCTGCTTGGCAATCTGCTCTACGCCTCGCGCATCTACGCGGGCGGCCTGAAGATGGACCGGACGGAGCTTGATGTCACCGATCTGGCGCGCTCGGTGGTGCGGCGTTTCAAAGCACGCAGCCCAGAGAGCGATGTGAGCGTGCGCTTCCCTGCGCATGTGCCGCTGGTGTTGGCGGATCGCGAGCGCATCGCCGAGGTGCTGCTGAACCTGCTCGATAATGCGGTGAAATATTCGCCGAAGGGTGGACGCATTCGCGTGCGGGGGCAGGTGACGGACGATGAGGTGGTCGTCTCGGTGAGCGACGACGGCCAGGGCATTCCGCTACGCGAGCAGGAGCGTATCTTCGAGCGTTTCCAGCGGATCGACAACAGCGTGGCACGGCGCACGCAGGGGGCCGGGTTGGGCCTCTATATTTGCAAGGCGATCGTCGAGGCGCACGGCGGGCGCATCTGGGTGGCGAGCGAGCTGGGGAAAGGTTCGACATTCTCCTTCAGCCTGCCGCGCGAGGAGCGTCCGCGCACACCGATGGTCGTTTTCGGGGGACATCAGCGCGCGGTGCGGCGCGAGGAGGCCGACCATGCATGAGCAGATTGACCCACGTAGCATCACGGTGCTGGTGGTTGACGACGAACCACGCCTGGTGGATGTGGTGCGGATGAATCTCGAAGTTGAGGGATATCGGGTGCTGGAGGCTTACGATGGCTACGAGGCGCTCGAAAAGTTGAAGCAAGATTTGCCCGATTTGGTCGTGCTGGATATTATGATGCCAGAGTTGGACGGCTTCGCGACGCTGCAGCGTATCCGCGAGGTCTCCAGTGTGCCAGTGATCATGCTGACGGTGAAGCAAGAGGAGTCTGACCGCATCCGTGGGTTGGAGATCGGCGCGGATGACTATCTCACCAAGCCATTCAGCCCGCGCGAGCTGCAGACGAGGATCAAGGCGCTTTTGCGGCGGACGTTCATGGCGCCGCCAGCACGCAACACGCGCATTGTCGTGGACTCCGATCTCACCATCGATTTTAGCAGGCGCGAGGTTTGGGTGCGCGGCGACAAGGTGACGTTGCGGCCCACGGAGTATCGCCTGCTGTATCACCTCGTCAACAATGCCGGCCGGCTGATGACCCACGATACGCTTCTCTCAAAGGTATGGGGGCACGAGTATCGTGACGAGTCGCATTACCTGCGGCTCTATATCACCTATCTGCGACAGAAGTTGGAGCGCGATCCGACGCACCCGAAGTACATCATGACGGAGCGCGGCGTAGGCTATCGGTTCTGTGAGCTTCAGCCCGCGACGGATGCTGTGGCGGGAGAGTAGCTCCGTTTGGGCATGGAAGCATTAGGAAGCATTAGCCTGCTAGCGGAAAGAGTACCCATCGCGTGGTATGGTAGAGCTGCCAGACGCCTATTTACCTCTTGCGATATGGCTGACTCTCACGGAGAAGTACGCATGACAGACCTTATGAATGCGCGCACGGGATTCGCGGACGTGAACGGGGCGCGCCTCTACTACGGGATGGCCGGCAGTGGACCGGCGGTGGCGTTGTTGCACTTCGGCCTAGGGGATTCGCGGGCCTGGGATGCGCAGTTTGCGGCGTTCGCCGAGCGGTATACCGTTGTCCGCTACGACTATCGCGGCTTCGGCAAGTCGAGCATGCCGCCGGGCGAGTACTCGCAGCGCGGCGACCTCGATGCTCTGCTGACGACGCTGGGCATTGGCAAGGTGGCACTTGTCGGCGTCTCGATGGGTGGCGGGCTGGCCATCGACTATGCGCTGGCCTACCCAGATCGCGTGACGGCCATCGTCCCAGTAGGCGCCTCGCCGAGTGGGCTTGTGCCCTCAGGGGATATGCTCGTTGAACTCGAACGCCTCTTCGCGCCGGTCGAAGAAGCTGAAAAGGTGGGCGACATCGAGCGAGCAAACGACTTCGAAGTGCACATCTGGGTTGATGGCCCTGGACGTGCCGCTGAACAGGTACCTGCTGATGTCCGCGATCGCGTCCGCGAGATGAATCTCTTGTGCTGGCAGCGGCAAAACGATCTGAAGCAGGGTATCGCCGTGCCGCTCGATCCGCCCGCCGTCGGACGTCTGGGCGAAATTCACCAGGCGGCGCTTGCGATTGTGGGCGACGAAGACCTGCCGAACCTGCTCCTCGCCGCGGACGCGATCGCCGTAGGCATCCCCGGTGCGCGTAAGGCGGTTATGCGTGGCACGGCTCACGCGCCGAACATAGAGAAGCCGGAGGAGTTCAACCGACTCGTATTGGATTTCTTGGGTGAACTTCTCAGCTAGCATACCCGTGGCGAGGATCCTTCAACATCGAAGTCCAGGGGGTGTTTATGCCGGTTAACTCCATCTTTCGCGATGGTCTCTTTGAGGGGAAGGTCGCCGTCGTCAGCGGTGGCGGGACCGGCATCGGGCGCGCAATCGCACGTGAACTGGCTTGGCTCGGCGCCACGGTGGTGATCTGTTCGCGGTCGCTCGAACATCTGGAGCCGACGCGCGATGAGATCGCCGCACAGGGCGGCAAGATGGACGCGATTGTCTGCAACATCCGCGAGCCGGAGTCGGTGGAGGCGCTCTTTCGCTCGGTCCGCGAGCGGCACGGCTCCGTGGATACGCTGGTGAACAACGGCGGCGGACAGTTCCTCAGTCCCGCGGAGGCGATCACGCCTAAGGGGTGGCATGCCGTCGTCGAGACGAATCTCACCGGTACGTTCTATATGTCGCAGGCGGCGCTGAATGCGGGCATGCGCGAGCATGGCGGCGCGATTGTCAACATCGTGATGGAGATGTGGCGCGGCTTCCCCGGCATGGCGCACAGCGGCGCGGCGCGAGCAGGCGTGGTGAATCTGACACAATCGCTGGCGCTGGAATGGGCGGCCTACGGTATTCGCGTGAACGCCGTGGCGCCTGGCATCATCAACTCTAGCGGGCTTGATCGCTATCCACCGGCGGTGAAGGCGCAACTCACTTCGGTCGCCAAAGAGGTGCCGGCGAGTCGCATGGGCTCTGAGGGCGAGGTGGCTGCGGCGACGCTGTTCCTGCTCTCGCCCGCCGCCTCGTTCATCTCCGGTGCCACGCTCAAAGTGGACGGCGCCGGCTCGCTGTATCGCCTGCAAGGTTATGAGATACCGGGGCATGCATCGTGGCCGGCCTGGGGCGATGCAGAGCCCATATCGTAGCAGGGTTTCTCTCGGCTGGTGGCGGTGTTCGGCTTGGCAGCGAGACGAGGCAGAGGAGCACGCACATGGAGAGGGCGACGGTCGAGCAGACGGATGAGTCGGAACGTGAGGTCGTGGGTGGCTGGCGTGATGCTTCAGATGGGACGATGCCGTGCCCGGTCTGTGGGCACCCGATGCCCGATCTGAAGGGCGGAAGGGTGACGATCTGCGCCGAATGTGGCTTCAAGGATAGCTGCTGTTACTAAGCTTGACGAGGTGACGGTATGCTTGCAGAACGGCGGGAAGCGTTGCGCTCGGCATGGCTCTCTCGCGCATGCGGGTTCGCGCTGGGATTCGGTCTCGCCGCCGTGCCGGCCATGATCATCCTTGCTATGCTCGCCGCCATTATTCCCTGGATCATGTCTCTGGGCGCCGTGATGCTCGCGTACCTGCTTTACTATGTCTCGTTGCCAATGGCAGCTTTTCTCTTCAGGTACGGTCTCAGAGGCTTACAATTGGGTTCGCGTGCGGCGTTGTCGTCTCGACATTCGTTGTCATCTTCCTTGGGGCGGCTGCCACCGCTATACCCTCTTAGCGTGAAATAGACGAGAGCAAAGATGGCTGTCCTGCCTACCGCTATTGATACGAAAAGTGCGCAGTATCGCGAGAACTATGAGGCGATGCGGGCGCGCGTTGAGGAGCTGCGGGCGCGGCAGGAGCAAGTGCACCTGGGCGGCGGCGAGCGGGCGCAGCAGCGGCATGTCTCGCGCGGCAAGTTGCTTCCCCGCGAGCGCGTCGAACTCCTGCTCGATCTGGGGGCGCCATTCCTGGAGTTGAGCACGCTGGCGGCGTGGGGCATGTATAGCGACGAGTCGCCGGGCGGGTCGGGCATCAACGGCGTCGGCGTCGTCAACGGCGTGGAGTGCATGATCGTCGCCAACGACGCGACGGCGAAGGGTGGCGCGAGCTATCCGATCTCCGTAAAGAAGGCGCTGCGGGCGCAGGAGATCGCGGTGACGAACCGGCTGCCGTGCGTCTACCTCGTCGAGTCCGCCGGGGCGCAATTACTCTATCAGGCGGAGCTGTTCGCCGATCTCGGCGGACGCACCTTCGCCAACCAGACGCGCATGTCGGCGGCGGGCATCCCGCAGGTGGCGCTAGTCTTCGGCAACTCGACGGCTGGTGGAGCGTATGTGCCGGGACTCTCGGATTACACGGTCTTCGTGCGCGGGAAGGCGAAGGTCTTTCTGGGCGGGCCGCCGCTGGTGAAGATGGCGACGGGCGAGGAGGTGGACGACGAGGCGCTGGGTGGCGCCGTCATGCACTCGACCATCTCCGGTCTCTCGGACTATCTCGCCGAGGACGATGCGGACGCGATCCGCATCGGGCGGGAAATCGTGGCGCGGCTGAACTGGCGGAAGACGATTCGCGGCGCGATGGTGACGCCGGAGGAGCCGAAGTACGATCCCGACGAGCTGCTGGGGATAATCCCCGCCGACGCGCGCAAGCCGTTTGAGATTCGTGAGGTGATCGCGCGGCTGGCAGACGGATCGCGCTTCGAGGAATTCAAGCGTGACTATGGCGTGTCGCTGGTCTGCGGGCACGCGCACATCAATGGATTCCCCGTCGGCATACTCGGCAACAACGGCGTGCTCTTCTCGGAGTCCGCGCTGAAGGCAACGCAGTTCATCCAGCTTTGTAACCAGTCCCGCACGCCGCTGATCTATTTGCAGAACATCACGGGATTCATGGTCGGCCAGCGCTATGAAGAAAGCGGTATCATCAAGCATGGCGCGCAGATGATCAATGCCGTGGCGAATTCGACGGTGCCGCAGTTCACGGTGATCGTCGGCGGCAGCTATGGCGCGGGGAACTACGGCATGTGCGGACGCACGCTGGACCCGACGCTGCTCTTCACCTGGCCGAATAGCCGCATTGCCGTAATGGGGGCCGAGCAGGCGGCTGGTGTGCTCGCCATCGTGCAGGAGGAAAGCGCTCGCGCGCGCGGACAGGAGCCGGAGCGCGAGCGGATCGAGGTGATGCGGCAGATGGCGCAGCGCAAGATCGAGGACGAGTCGTCGGCGTACTACGCGACGGCGCGGCTGTGGGACGATGGCATCCTCGATCCGCGCGACACTCGCATGGCGCTCACGGTCGGGCTTTCGATGTCGTATAACCGGGATTGGGCGAGCGAACGCGCGCCGCGCTATGGCGTCTTTCGCGGCTGAGGCGTCGCGACGGACCAGACAGAGAGACGTGCGGAGGGCGCGATGGACACGCAGGGTATCGAGGTCGTCAACCTGGCGCAGAAATACAGCCTTTTCAGCGACTATTGGAATCCGAGGATCGCGGGCGAGGTGAACGACTCGTACCTGAAGATCGTGAAGGTGAGGGGCGAGTTCGTCTGGCACCAGCACGAGCATGAGGACGAGTTGTTTCTCGTAATCAAGGGCAACCTGACGATCAAGCTGCGCGACCGCGACCTGCACGTCGGCGAGGGCGAGTTCGTCGTCATCCCGAGGGGCATCGAGCATATGCCTGTGGCGGAGGACGAGGTGCAGATGCTCTTGCTGGAGCCGAAGTCGACGCTCAATACCGGCGATGTGCAGAACGAGCGGACGGTCGCCGATCCCGGACGCGTCTAAGTTCTCGTACTATTGAATCCACTGAATCCACCTGATCCGCTCGACGCGCCGACAGGAGATTGCCTCATGAAATTCACCCATGAACACGAGATGTTCCGTCGCAGTGTGCGGCGCTTCGTCGAGGAAGAGATCAATCCGCATGTGGATGAATGGGAGGATCACGGCATCTGGCCCGCCCACGACGTGCTGCGGAAGATGGGCGACCTCGGCTTTTTGGGCCTCTCCTACCCTGAAGAATATGGCGGGCAAGGTCTCGATTTCTGGTACACCTTGGTCTTCTGCGAGGAGTTGGGCCGCATCGACTGCTCCGGCGTGCCGATGGGCATCACGGTGCATACGGACATGTGTACGCCGGCGCTGGCTGAGCATGGCTCGGACGAGTTGAAGCGGAAGTTCCTCGCGCCCGCGCTACGCGGCGAGATGGTGGGCTGCATCGGCGTCACCGAGCCGGACGCCGGCTCAGATGTGGCGAGCATCCGCACGCGCGCCGTCGCGGATGGCGACGACTGGGTCATCACCGGGCGCAAGCTCTACATCACCAATGGGGCGCAGGCGGATTGGGTCTGTCTGCTGGCGCGTACCAGCGACGAGGGTGGCTTCCGCGGGATGTCGCTGGTCATGGTGCCGACGAGCACGCCCGGATTCGGCGTCAGTCGTACGCTGAAGAAGCTCGGCAACCTCTCCAGCGACACGGCGGAACTGACCCTGGACGACGTGCGCGTGCCGAAGGCGAACACCATTGGGCCGGAGGGCATGGGATTCATCCTCCAGATGCAGCAGTTCCAGCGCGAGCGGCTCGTCGGCGCGATCACCTCCTATGCGGGCATGGAAAAGACCGTGCGCGACGCCATCGCGTATACACAGCAGCGCTGCACCTTCGGGCAGCCGCTGATCAACAATCAGGTGATCCATTTCCGCTTCGCCGAGCTGCTGACCGAGATCGAGGCGCTGAAGGCGCTATGCTACGTCGCGGTGGAGAAGATGGTGGATGGCGAGGACATCTCGCGCCTCGCCTCGATGGCGAAGCTGAAGGCCGGACGGCTGGGACGCGAGGTGGCCGATAGCTGCCTGCAATATTACGGCGGCATGGGCTACATGGAGGAGACGCGTATCACGCGGGTCTTCCGCGACTCGCGGTTGCTCTCCATCGGCGGTGGGGCCGACGAGGTGATGCTGGGTATCATCGCCAAG
Source organism: uncultured Chloroflexia bacterium (assembly GCA_963841205.1). Classification (GTDB taxonomy): domain Bacteria; phylum Chloroflexota; class Ktedonobacteria; order Ktedonobacterales; family JADMIN01; genus CAWAWP01. Next base: position 138,669 of record CAWJCH010000012.1, read on the forward strand.
AGCGAGGGCATCCTGCCGGGCAAGAAGAAGCCCTAGGGCACGGCGACTCTGTGGAGGATGCTTCATGTTTCGCATCGGTTCCGCTGAAGGCTTCTACGGCGACGACGTGACACGTGCGCTGCCGATGATCGAGGGCGGCCACGTTGACGTGGTCTGCTTCGAGGCGCTCTCCGAGCTGACGCTGGCCATCCTGCGGCGCGATCAGATGCGCGATCCCCGACGGGGCTACACCCGCGACATCGAGGTGATCGCCGAGCGCATCCTTCCGCTGGCCTTCGCGCGTGGCATCCCGCTGATCACCAACGGCGGCGGACTCAATCCCGCTGGCGCCGCCGAGGTGATGCGCGCCGCCGCCGAGCGCCACGGCCTCACTGGTCTGCGCATCGCTACCGTGACGGGGGACGATCTGCTGGCGCGGCTGCCCGATCTCGTCGCGGCGGGCGAGCGTTTCGAGAATATCGAGACGGGCGAGGATCTGGTACTGGAGGGGTCGCCGATCGTGACGGCGAATGCGTACCTCGGCGCGGAGCCGATCGTCGAAGCGCTACGGCAGGGCGCGCATATCGTCATCACCGGGCGCGTCGCCGATCCGTCGCTGTATCTCGCGCCGCTTCGGCATCACTTCGACTGGCGCACCGACGACTGGGACCGCATGGCGAGTGGCGTCCTCTGCGGTCACCTGCTCGAATGCACAGGGCAGGTGGTCGGCGGCAACAGCCTCGCGCTGCTGGACGAACTCTCGCCCGACGATCTCGCTCATCTGGGTTACCCCATCGCAGAGGTAGAGGAGGACGGGTCATTGGTCGTCACCAAGGTGCCGGGAAGTGGGGGTCGCGTCTCGCTGGAGACGGTGAAGGAGCAATTGCTCTACGAGATGCACGATCCGCGGGCATACATCACGCCTGACGTGGTGGCCGACGCGACGACGCTGCGGCTGGTCGAGGTAGGGAGCGACCGTGTGCGCGTCTCCGGCGTGACGGGCCATCCGCGCACGGACTCCCTGAAGGTGAACCTCGCGCGGCTTGAGGGCTATAGCCGCGAGCTAATCTTCACGCTGGGATGGCCGCGTGTCTACCGCAAAGAGGAGCAGTTGAAGGGGATGCTTACTGACGCGTGGGAGGGCTTGCCGATCATGCGCGTCGAGTATCAGCGATTGGGGCAGGACAGCCTCTTCGGGCCGCTTGCATCTCCGACTGACGATCCGATCGAACTGATTGTACGCGTGATGTTCTCCGCTGCCGATGCCGACACTTTGAATGCCGCCGTGCGCCGCTCAATGGCGCTCGGCCTCTCTGGTCCAGCGGGCATGTCAGTCTCGGGGACGACCGTCGGCGCGGAGCCCCGACCGCTGCTCGGACTGTGGCCCGCGCTGATAGCGCGCGAACGTATAACTTCCCAAGTGACGATGACGGAGGTCTGAGCCGTGGGAAGCCACCACCCCGTAGGGCCGCGCGCTGAGCGGATCGACGGTGCGCCGACGTCCCGTCGCCTTTTCGACCTCGCCTACGGTCGCCCAGGCGACAAGGGCAATATCGCAAACATCAGCATATTAGCTCCGGATCGTTGCCCGTCGCCGCTACTTCCCCGTACAGCGGGATTGCTCCGTCAAGATCCCAGCCCGCGGAATCCTTGCCTGTAGCGGTCACGGTTACGGTGAGCGCGTCGAGCGCGAGGCGACGTTCCTCGACGCCAAAGTGCTCCAGGTTGCCGCTCACCCGCGCGCAGTAGTCGCGCACGGCCTCGAGGTGCGCTTCTGCGAGTTGCTGCTCAGCCATCCGGTCCTCGATCTGGCGGATCGTCTTCTGCCAGTCCTCGCGGTCGCCCTCCAGGGCGTCGACCTCGGCTTCTACGAGCGACCACAACCGGCTGGTGGTGTCTTCCGCGGTGCGCAGCTTCGCCACGAGCTTGTGCTGCTCGCGCTCGCACCGCGCCACCTCGCGCCGTGCTTTGGCGAGGTCATCCGTCAAGATGGCGTCTGGCCCTTGCTCCTGCCGCCGCTGCACTTCCGCCGCGATCACCCCAGGGTTGCGTAGCCGCTTGGTCACTTCCTCCCGGGCCCAGGCGTCTATCGCGTCGGCGGGCACGACCTTGCCCGCGCAGGGCATGTTGGGCGCCCGGTGCGATGAGCAGCGGTAGGTAGAGACCCTGCCGGAATCGGGGTAGCCGCCGCTGCGGTAATGCCAGGACGGCTGCAGAGGCTTCGTGCAGATGGCGCAGAGGATGCGCCCCCGAAGGAGGTAGGGCCGCTCCACATTGCGCGCCCACGCCCCGTCCTGCGCCTCCACGGCATGATTGGCTGCGAGCCAGAGCTCTGGTGACACGATTGGCGGGGTCACGCCCTCAGGGAGGCGAACGTGCTCCTCCTCCGGCCGTCGCACGACGGTTGCGCCTCGCCCGTGCGGTTTGCCGGGTTGCAGGGGCGCAGAGCGCCATTGCCACGCGAGGGTCTCGCCGCGGTAGGCCGAGTCACGGATGATGCGCTGCACCGTGCATGCTCGCCAAAGGCAGGCATCTGTGCCGGGCAACTCCCCGCGCACGGATGCCCGCGGCGTTGGCTCGCGGCGGCGCATCAACTCGACGGCCATCCGGTGCAGCGACCACCGTTCCAATCCCACGTGGGCGAAGATCTCGTGCAAGACGTGTGCCTCGCGCTCTTCGATCACCCGAACGCGGCGCTCGCGCGTTGCGAGGTCGTAGAGCGTTCGCACCTCATCGGTCGTCAGTACAATCTGCATGCGCAATGACATGGCGTACACCTGCTTTCACACGAAGTGTGCGCCATGGAAAGCCGTCAACTGGGGACTTTATTCGGTCATTATTGAGCCAATTTTAGGACATACTACCGCGGCGTTCCTCGCCCCAGCGAATGAGCCAACCGCCCCACCCGCGGTAATACTGGGTGACATAGCGTTGCAGTGTCTTCTGGCTGATGAACCTACCCGCGGGCCGGGCATCAATTGCAACTCGGTGAGAGCCTCAGGCATAGTTGGGTCTCGTCGCTTGCTATTCTTCACCCATGCCTGATTACAAGCGGCCAACAAATCAGCACGAAATGCCGACTCATCCGCATGTTCCCTCGGGCGGCGCACGACAGTCGGCGACACGTTCCCACCCGTCCTGCGCCATGGCTTTGCCAACGCACCCGCATCCAGGCGTCGATGGAACTCGGCAAGTTCCGCGTGCACATCAGAGGGTAATCCCGGGTCCTGGCGCTCCCGAATCACAGCGAGCAAGATGGCTCTCTCCTCAGGTGGTACAGGAATTGATGGGACGAAGGCTGCTCGCAAAGAGTCGTAAAAGGAGTCGTAAGCTGATTGGCGCCGTTGCGGATCATCGCCGCGGTCGCGCGCCAGCCTCGCCATCACCTCGCTGATGGTCATGGGCATGGGGTTGCCTCCTACATAGGCATGGGGGCGCCACCGGGCCGGTGGTGATGTAGGCACCGCGCAGGTAGCTACTCCTGCTGCCGACACCGGGGGCGCTGGCGTATTGGATTTCAGCCACACGCCGCACGTTCAGTATACCGCGCGCTCGCGTGTCGAGAAGTGGAAGCACAAGTGTTGATGGTCTACGATGTGGCATACTCAGGCACAGGGGCGTCCAGTCCAGTCAACGCACGCCGCGGACGCTGAAGGGCACCATCACCACGGCGTCCGAAATGGACGCCGAGAAGGAAGACGCCAATGGCCGATGTGTCATCCGCGCGGCCAGTCCGTCGCCTCTATGACCTCGCGTACGGACGGTCGGGAGATAAAGGTAATGTAGCCAACGTGAGCGTCATCGCGCGCTCAGCGGAAGCGTATACTGAGCTGAAAGAGAAGGCGACGGCGGAGCGCATCAAACGGCATCTCGGCACGCTGCTGCGGGGTCGTGTCGAGCGATTTGACCTGGACAACATCGAGGCGCTGAACTTCGTGCTGTATGACGCGCTGGACGGCGGGGCCACGCGCTCGCTGCGCCTCGATGGCCTTGGCAAGTCGCTGGCGGGAGCAGTTCTCTACATGCCAGTTGACGAAGAGTAGGTAGGTGCTCGTGGAAAACCTCGAGACCATCGAGTTCGCGGTCAACGGCCCCGTCGCGACTGTGACGCTGAATCGCCAGGAGTCGCGCAATGCACTCAGCAACGCGATGGTCGGCGAACTCTTGCGCTGTTTCACGGTATTGCGCGGAGATGAATACGCCAGTGTGCGCGTGGTCGTGCTGCGCGCGGCGGGCAGTGCCTTCTGTGCCGGTGGGGACGTGCGCGAACTCTCGTCCGAATCCTCGCCGCAAGAGAACCGTGCCGCGCTTGCGATGGTGGACAAGCTCTTACGCGGTATCAACGAGGCGCCGCAGGTAGTCGTCGCGCGCGTGCAGGCTGCGGCACTCGGTGGGGGCGTCGGGCTGGTCTCGGTCAGCGACATCGCCATTGCCTCGGAGAATGCGTCGTTCGGCTTCCCGGAGGCTCGCCTGGGCATTGCGCCTTCGCTGATCTCGCCGTATGTGCTCGCCCGTATCGGCTTTGCCAACGCCCGGCGCCTCATGCTCACGGGCGCCCGCTTCGATGCGGAGATGGCTCAGACGGTTGGCCTTATATCGGCGTGGTGCCCAGATGCCGAGCTTGACGCACGGGTCGACGCCGTCGTGCACGACATTCTGCTGTGCGCGCCTCAGGCGCTACGCGAGACCAAGCGACTGCTTTTCCATGTAGCTGCGAATTTGGATTCGCTCGACTATCGCATCGATCTTATGACGCGGTTGAGGATGAGCGAGGAAGCTGCGCAGGGCGTGATCGCCTTCGCCACGAAGCAGCCCGCGCCGTGGGCGCCGAAGCCATGACGAGCGTAGCGCGAGCCGCCGAGAGCACCGAGCATGCGGAGGCGCGACAGCGTCCAAGCGCGCGGGAAGCTCCGTCAATGCACTTGATTCGCAAGGTGTTGGTTGCCAACCGCGGCGAGATCGCCTGTCGGATTATGCGGACGTGCCATGCGATGGGGATCGCCGCGGTCGCCGTTTATTCCGATGCCGACGCCAACGCACGTCATGTGCGCGAGGCCGACGAGGCGGTGCATATCGGCGGAAGCGCGGCCACGGAGTCGTACCTGAACATATCGGTGCTGCTCTCCGCCGCTGCCCGCACCCGCGCCGACGCCGTGCATCCTGGCTACGGGTTTCTCTCCGAGAATGCCGAATTCGCCGCGGGCTGCCGCGCATCCGGTTTGATCTTTATCGGGCCGCAGACAGACGTGATCGCGCGCATGGGCAGCAAAATCGAGGCGAAGCGCATCGCCGCTGCCGCGGGCGTGCCGGTGGTTCCAGGGTACCTCGGCGACGAACAGTCAGATGAGCGCTTTCGCGCTGAGGCGCAGTCCATCAGCTTTCCGCTGCTCGTCAAGGCATCGGCCGGCGGTGGCGGCAAGGGTATGCGCGTGGTTCAAAGCGAATCGAACCTGCTGGAGGCATTGGCCGCCGCGCGCCGCGAAGCGAGTTCTACGTTCGGCGACGGCACGCTGCTCTTGGAGAAACTGATTGCGGCGCCACGCCACGTCGAGATCCAGATCTTCGGCGACGAGCACGGGCATGTGATCCATCTCGGCGAGCGCGAGTGCTCGATCCAGCGTCGCCACCAGAAAGTGATCGAGGAGTCCCCTTCGATGGCCCTCACGCCCGAACTGCGTGAACGCATGACGCAAGCGGCAGTCGCGATCGGCGAGCAACTGCGCTACACCAATGCAGGGACAGTCGAGTTCATCCTCGACGCCACGGGCAATTTCTACTTCCTCGAAGTGAACACACGGCTCCAGGTCGAGCACGCGGTCACGGAGATGGTGACAGGACTCGATCTCGTTCATTGGCAGATCCGCGTAGCGGAGGGGCACCCGTTGCCGCTCTCGCAGGCGGACGTTCGATTTGCGGGGCATGCCGTCGAGGCGCGACTCTACTCAGAGGTCCCCGATGCTGAGTTTTTGCCGGCCAGCGGTGTCGTTGTCCTGTGGCGCGAGCCGGCTAGTGCTGACGGTGTGCGTGTGGACTCTGGTGTGATGAGCGGAGACACGATTTCACCTTTCTACGATCCGTTGCTGGCGAAGGTCGTCGCGCACGGCGAGGATCGGGCGCAGGGGCTCCGGCGGCTCGACCGTGCCCTCTCGAAGACGGTGCTCTTCGGCATTCCGAGCAACCGGGACTTCTTGCGGTGCCTGCTCTTGCATCCCGAACACCTCGCGGGTCGTGTTGATACGGGCTTCATCGACCGGCACCGTGCGGACCTTACCACCACGGCATCAAGTGTGCTACAGAACGGATCGATGGCGGAGCGCGCGGCCAGCGCGGCGATCCTCGCAGCGATTCGCAGGTTTACCCAGGCGCAGGGACGTGGGCACTGGCGAAACAATCCGAGCCGCCCGATTCTCGAACGGTTCAATCTCGTCCGTGCATTCGGCAACGCAATGGAAGACGACGCAATGCCCATAGACGTCCAGCTCGTGCCAGTTACGGCTACACGTTTCGAGGCGGTCTGCGCGGCGGGCGAGGCTGCAATGCCGCATGTCGTCGAACTACGGGGAGAGCGAGATGATGATCTCGACGTAGAAGTGGATGGTCGGCGAGTATCCGCGACGGTCATGGCGACTGAGGTCGATTGGTGGTGGGTCGCGCTCGACGGCGAGATCGTGACACTGGCCAGGCAATCGCCGTTCCCCGAGCCGCGATCAGGCTATTTCGACAGCTTCGGCGCGGCCGGGCGTGCGGCGCGTTCTTCGGAATCCGCCGCGCCAGGCATGGTGGTGGCGCCGCTGCCAGGGCAGGTGTCCGCTGTGTTCGTAGTGGTCGGGCAGGTCGTTCGGGCGGACGAGCCATTGCTGGTGATTGAGGCGATGAAGATGGAGCACGTCGTCCGCTCCTCGCGTGACGGCGAGGTCGCGGCGATCTTCGTTGGGCAAGGCGATCAGGCGCGACACGGTTTTCCGTTGCTCGAGATTACAGTTCATCAAGCCAAGGAAGCCGACGTGTGATAGCGTAGCGCTAGCATCGAACTTGATCGCCACCGTAGGGGAACCTGAGGGCAGCGTAGGTCGTTTCCGCAGCGACCTTGAAGTGTAGGGCATCATATACCGTAGCGCGTCTGGATCAACTGTCACCACGCGGGACCACGGGTGGTCCTAGGGGAGGCACCGACAATGGGGACGGGGACTGCTTCAGAGAACAATCTTGCGCAGGTTTTCCGCGCGCGGGCGATGACCTACGGCAGATCGACTCGGTGGCGCCAGAAGGTCGGTGACAAGTGGATCAGCTCGACATTTCGCGAGAACGCGGCGCTGGTCAACAGCGTTCTCTCGGGTCTCGATGCGCTCGGCGCGAAGCGCGGCGATGCGATCGGCATCATGAGCGGCACTCGCTGGGAGTGGACTGCCGCCAACTGGGCGATCATGAGCCTCGGCGCAGTCTGCGTGACAGTATATCCCTCCAATCTGGCGCCTCTGGTCTCCTTCATTTGCAATGATGCCAACATCCAATTTCTCTTTGCCGAGAACAAGACGCAGTACCGGAAGATGCTTACCATCCGTGACCAACTGCCCAATGTGAAGAAGGTGATCCTCTTTCAAGACGGCGCGGCCGCTGAAGGGGATCCGTGGGCAATCTCGCTGGAAGATCTGCGCCGACTGAGTCCCCGATCCTCGCGGGAAGAGGATGAGTTCGCCGCCCAGCGAGCCTCGGCGATTGCCCCCGACGACCGCCTCACGATAGTGTACACTTCGGGCACGACCGGCAATCCGAAGGGCGTCGTCCACACCCATCGCACCTTCCTCGCGCAGATGAAGGCCGTGCGCGTCGCGTTCAACACGATCAAGCCTGGGATGTCGGATGTGCTTTTCCTTCCTCTCTCCCACGTCTTCGGGCTGGCCGAGAGCTTCTCCGGCGTCGATCTGGGACTCGCGACGACGTTTTGCACGAATATCGACCATCTTGTCGAGGACATGCAGGTTGCTAAGCCGGATCTGCTTTTCAGCGTGCCGCGTATCTATGAGAAGGCGTACGCGACAATTCTAGCGCGCGGAGAGCATGGATCTAACACGCAGCGGCGAATCTTCCGCTGGGCTACGCGCAAGGGACTTGAAGTTGCCACACTGCGTGAGGCGAAGAAGAAGATCCCTGGCGGTCTGCGGATCAGCTATGGGATCGCCGATCGACTTGTCTTCAAGAAGGTTCGCGCGGCCTTCGGCGGCAACCTGAAGTTCGCCGTGACGGGCGCTGCGCCGCTCGATCTGAACATACTCAAGTTCTTCCACGGCGCGGGCGTGCTGCTGCTCGAAGGGTGGGGACTCACCGAGACCGGCGCGGGCTTCACCGTCAATCGGGTGAATACCTATCGCTTCGGCACCGTTGGACTCACGTATGAGGGCTGCGAGACGCGCATCGCAAGCGACGGCGAGATTCTCGTACGCGGCCCCGTCATCTTCAAGGGCTATCACAACAATCCCGAAGCGACCGCCGAGGTTATCGACTCCGATGGGTGGTTCTATACCGGAGACATTGGCGCACTGGACGCCGATGGCTTCTTGAGCATCGTCGATCGCAAGAAGGATCTGATCATCACGGCAGCGGGCAAGAATATCGCCCCGCAGAACGTGGAGACCGCGCTGAAGAAGGCACCGCTCGTCTCGCAAGTTGCCGTCTATGGCGACCGCATGCCATATCTCGTCGCGCTGTTCACACTTGACCACGATAAGGTGAAGGCGTGGGCGGAGGCCCACGGCGTGCCGTTCACCAGCGTCGCAGAACTGAGCACGAATCCTGCGTTGCGCGCGGATCTCGAGGCGGGCATCGAGGGCGCCAACAAAGAGCTCGCCAGCTACGAGACCGTGAAGTACTGGGAGGTGTTGCCCGAGGACTTTACGCTTGAGAATGAATTGCTGACGCCAACACTGAAGATTCGGCGTCGCAGCATCCACAAGAAGTACGCCGACCTCTACGAGTCGCTGTACCGCCCAACCAAGAGCGAGGTCTAGCTCTTAGTCAGCGTTTACGCCTTGTTCGCCAGCATGCGTTCGAGCGCGACCCGTGCCCAGTGCGCGGTCTCGGGCTCAACGCTGACCTGGTTGATCACCTCCCCCTCGACCAGGGACTCAAGCACCCAGCCAAGGTAGGCGGGGTGGACGCGGTACATCGTCGAGCAAGGGCAGACGATAGGATCAAGGCTGAAGATCGTCTGCTCTGGGTGCTCGCGGGCAAGCCGCTTGACGAGGTTGACCTCTGTGGCGACGGCCCAGACCGTCCCGGCGGGCGCCTCCTCGATGGCCTTGACGATGTACTCCGTGGAGCCGTTCTGATCGGCGGCGGCGACGACCTCGTGGCGGCACTCTGGATGGACGATTATACGGACCTCGGGGAAGTCGCGTCGCGCCTGCTCGACCTGCTCCACCGTGAAGCGCTGATGCGTCGAGCACCAGCCCTTCCAGAGGATCACTCTGGCATTTGCCAGGGTCTGTTCGTCGTCGATGCCGCCGAAGTCCTCGCGTTGGTTCCAGACGACGATCTGCTCGTCGGGGATGCCCATCTTCAGCGCGGTGTTGCGCCCTAGATGTTCGTCGGGGAAGAAGAGCACACGCCGTCCACGCTCAAAGGCCCAGTGTAGCACTTGCTCGGCGTTTGAGGAGGTGCAGACGATGCCCCCATTGCGCCCACAAAATGCCTTGAGATCGGCACCGGAGTTCATGTACGTCACCGGGATAACGGGCTGGAGGCTGCCGACGTCGTCAGTGCCGCCGAAAAGCTCGTCGAGGGCAGACCAGCATTCCTCGACCTCGGCGATGTTCGCCATGTCGGCCATCGAGCAGCCGGCGGCGGGGTTGGGCAAGATCACCTTCTGGCGGGCGTCGCTCAGGATGTCCGCGCTCTCAGCCATGAAGTGGACGCCGCAGAAGAGGATGTAGTCCGCTTCTGGGCGCGCGGCGGCGAACTGCGCGAGCTTAAACGAGTCGCCTCGCGCGTCGGCGTATTTGATGATCTCGTCGCGCTGATAGTGGTGACCCAGAATCACGACGCGGCTGCCGAGGGTGGCCTTGGCGGCCCGGATGCGTCTATCTAGCTCCTCGGCATCCATCAAGGCGTACTCGCGTGGGATGGAGTCGGCACGCTCGGCACCCGCATGGCGCGGGCGATGCAGCGCGAGGTTGGCGACCTCACGCGAACGCCACTCTACCAGCGACGGCAGGATACGCTGCTCGGTGCTCTCGTCGCACTCGGCGACCAGGGGCGCGGCGATGGTTTTTGGCAGTATCGCGGTCATTATCGGTTACTCCCTTCCGCCTCGAACTCCAGCGAGAGATCGAGGTTTGGCGCGGAGTGTGTCAGCGCGCCCAACGAGATGAGGTCCACTCCCGTCGCGGCGACCGCGGAGAGTCGGGCGGTGTCTGTGCCGATGCCGCCTGAGGCTTCGATGATGGTATTGGGGGCGTGCGCGCGAATCCAGCTGACGTTCTCGCGCAGTCGCTCCACCGGCATGTTGTCGAGCAAGATCGCGTCCGCGCCGGACTCCACGGCCTCGGAGACCTGCTGCTCGTCCTCGCATTCGATCTCGATGCGCAGCAGGTGTGACGCATGCGCACGAGCACTGAGCAACGCCTGCCGAACGCTTCCCGCAACCGCGATGTGGTTGTCCTTGATCAGCACGCCGTCGTCCAGGCCCGCGCGATGATTCGCCCCGCCGCCCATGCGGACGGCATACTTCTCCAGCGTGCGCAGGCCGGGGGTCGTCTTGCGCGTATCCACGATAGTGGCTCGCGTCTCCGCGACCGCTGCGACACAGCGCGCGGTGAGCGTCGCAATGCCGGAGAGCCTGCCGAGGAAGTTCAACGCTGTGCGCTCGGCGGTCAGCAGTGCTCGCGCGTTCCCGCGGATTGTGGCGAGCGTGCCACCCGCCTCGACACGCTCGCCGTCCTTCACCGTCGAGTCGAGCTGGGCGGTGGGATCGAGGAGACGGATGGTGAGCTCAGCGACGGGTAGGCCCGCGACGATCCCGCTCTCTCGTGCCACGATGCGTCCGGCTGCCGTGGCGTGCGCGGGGATCGTGGCTTCCGTGGTGATGTCGCCGCGGCCCACATCTTCGGCGAGCGCACGCTGCACCAGATCGATGTCGAAGATGGGATCGAAAGGTATTGTGGAGGTGTCAGGCATGAGCTACCTCCTGTCGGTGGCGGGCCAATGTGCCGGAGGTCGGCGGGTTCGCGGCGAGCAGCGTGTGGCGCCCGTCAAGCGCGGCATCTCGCGTAGGGAAGTCTTCGCGGTAATGGCCGCCACGGCTCTCTTCGCGGTCGAGCGCGGCGGCTGTGATAGCCTGTGCGGCAAAGAGCATGTTCGCCGTCTCAGGATCGACAGGACCGCGCTCGGCTAGGGCTCGCAACTCGTCTGCGGCACTCCGTAACCCCCGCGCATCGCGCCGGAGAGAGACGTTCCGCCACATGATCCGCCGTAGCGCCCCGCGCGTCTCCTGGGCAATGGGAGCGGAAACATCACGCAAAGGCTGGGCTATCTTGGCATCAGCGAGTCCTGTGCCGGATAGTGCCGGAGTGCGCGGCCACGGTTCAGCGCTGCCGATCGTGCCGGAGATCAGTTGCGCTGCACGGCGACCGAAGACGAGTCCCTCGAGCAGAGAGTTGCTGGCGAGCCGATTCGCCCCGTGGACGCCGGTGCATGCGACCTCGCCGACCGCGTAGAGATTGGGAACGGTGGTCCGTGCCCAGATGTCCACGGCGACGCCACCCATGAAGTAGTGCGCGGCGGGCGCGACGGGGATTAGGTCGTGGGCGAGGTCCAGCCCATACGCGCGACAGACGGCGGAGATGGTCGGGAAGCGTGCGTGCGTCTCTTCCGCGGGCAGGTGCCTTAGGTCGAGGTAGACGCACGGCGCATCAGCGGCGAGCATCTCGTTGAGGATCGCGCGCGCCACCACGTCGCGCGGCGCCAATTCCGCTTCTGGCGAATAGCGGGACATGAAGCGCTCACCCGCCGCGTTGCGTAGTTGTGCACCCTCTCCGCGTACGGCTTCCGAAATGAGGAACGGCTCGCCGCGCGGAGGAATCAGCACCGTGGGGTGGAATTGCACGAACTCGAGGTCGGCGAGCGCCGCGCCCGCGCGCCAGGCCAGCGCAAGTCCATCGGCCGTCGCGCCCGTGGGATTAGTTGTCTGCTGCCAGAGGCGGCCCGCCCCACCATTCGCCAGGACGACTCCGCGCCTCGCGCAAACTGAAAACCGGTGCTGCCCGCGCAGAAACTCAACGCCGGTACAGTCATCGTTTTCGGCCAGCAAATCGAGCGCGGTGGTTGATTCGAGGATGATGGCGTTGCCTCGGGTCCGCAATGCGTCCACCAGGGCACGCTCAATCTCGGCTCCCGTCGCGTCGTGTGCATGGAGCACCCGGCGACGGCTGTGCGCCGCCTCACGCGTGAGGTCGTAGCTCGTCGCTAGGTCGTCCGCTGTCGAGGGAAGGGAAGTGCCATTTCTGCCGCCATTAGGGGGCATGCTCTGCGCGCCTACCGTGTCGCTTCCGTCGAAGTGGGTGCCAGCGGCGATCAACCACGCGACCGCATCACCGGCTTCCTCCACCAGTGCGCGCGCCGCGGCCTCGTCCACCAACCCCGCGCCCGCCGTGACGGTATCGCGAAGGTGCAGAGCGGGCGAATCATCGAGTCCGACCGCCGCAGCGAGGCCACCTTGGGCATAGCGCGTGTTGCTCTCGCCGAGCGCGCCTTTCGTCGCCACGAGTATGCGCAGGTCGGGGGGTAGCGTCAACGCGACTGAGAGCCCGGCGATGCCGCCGCCGATAATGACGACGTCCACATCACCAGGAACATCCGTCTGGGCAGATTTCGACACTAATCCACCCACTGGGGTATCACGTCTATCAGGTGCCATGGCTGGCTCCTCTCGCCGCTGGGCGTGCTCCGGCGCACGGCATTGTGCGACACGACTGCGGCCATGCCCGACGACCAGCTCGGCACAGCATCAAGAGATGATTATGGTGGTGATAAGCCGCTGTTAGTGTCTAGTGTACAACATACACTAACTGGGTGACCAGGATTATACCACGCGATCGGGAGGTCGGCAACCACAACATCCTTCATGGGGCCACTCGCCCGCTATTCGATCTTGCGGAGCAACGCCGAGCCGTATAGATATATGGCGAGCAGCGAAGGGTGAAGCGCATAGCGAAAGGACATGCTTCGTGAGTCAAGACTTTTCTGACGGCGGGCCGCACCAGGAACTTGAAGAGTTGACCATCGTCGACTGCCAGGCGGCGATGGGGCGGGGGCGTTATAGCGCACGTGGTGTGGTCGAAATGTATCTCGCGCGGATCGCGGCGCTAGACTCCGCGGGTCCGATGCTGCGCGCTGTGATCGAGGTGAACCCGGACGCACTCGAACTCGCCGAGGCGCTGGATAGGGAGCGCGCGCAACGCGGGCCGCGTGGGCCACTCCATGGCATTCCCATCCTGCTGAAGGACAATATCGACACGGCGGATCGCATGCAGACGACTGCGGGCTCGCTAGCCCTGCGCGGCGTGCAGCGAGAGCGAGACGCCTTTGTCGCCGAGCGGCTGCGCGCGGCGGGCGCGGTATTGCTAGGCAAGGCGAATATGAGCGAGTGGGCCAACTTCCGCTCGACCCACTCCTCCAGCGGCTGGAGCGCGCGTGGCGGGCAGGCGCTCAATCCCTATGCGCTCGACCGTACGCCCTGCGGCTCAAGCTCAGGCTCCGCCTCCGCCGTCTCGGCTAACATGGCGGCGGCCTCGCTTGGGACGGAGACCGACGGATCGATCCTCTGTCCTGCGTCGGCGAACGGCGTCGTCGGTATCAAGCCCACACTCGGGCTGACCAGCCGCGCCGGAGTCGTGCCGATCTCGCACAGCCAGGATACGGTCGGCGCTTTCGGGCGCACCGTGGCGGATGCCGTGGCCTTGCTCAGTGCAATCGCAGGCGCCGATCCGCGCGATCCCGCGACCGCAGCGAATCCGAATGAGGCGCCAGTGGACTACACTCAATATCTCGACGCAGGGGCATTGCGAGGCGCACGGATCGGCGTCGCTCGCGAAGTCTACTTCGGCTACAGCGAGAAGGCGGACGCGATCATCGAGGCTGCCTGTGAGGCAATGCGGGTGGCGGGCGCAGAGCTGGTGGACCCGGCGAATGTCCCCACCGCGAAGCAGATGCACGAGGGCGGTTCCGAGTTTGAGGCGCTGCTTTACGAGTTCAAGGCGGATCTCAATGCCTATCTGGGGGCTTTAGGTCCCGCCGCACCCGTCCATACGCTGGAGGATCTGATCGCGTTCAACGAGTCGCACCGCGAGCACGAGATGCCCTACTTCGGGCAGGAAATCTTGACGATGGCGCAGGCGAAGGGTCCGCTGACTGACGCGGCGTACCTCGCGGCGCTGGCGACCAACCGACGCCTATCTCGCGACGAAGGCATTGACGCCGTGATGCAGCAATATCAACTCGACGCGCTGGTGATGCCGACTGGCGCCCCTGCCTGGCGGATCGACCTGATCGACGGCGATCACGGCATGGGCGGCAGTGCGCAGCCGGCGGCGCTCGCGGGCTATCCGGCGATCAGCGTCCCGGCGGGCTATGCGTTTGGGCTGCCGGTTGGCATCACCTTCATGGGGAGCGCGTTCAGCGAGCCGAAACTCATCGCGCTGGCCTTTGCCTTCGAGCAGGCGACAAAGCATCGCCAACCGCCGCGTTATCGCCCGTTCGCGGTTTAGTGGCCTCGATTTCGCGTCTTGACTCAATAGGACAATGCAGCCGCAGCTTTGACGCGCGAGGAGGGTGCCTGCTACAGTGACTGGGCGACGCACAAGGCGCTTGCCATCCTGGCCTTTCGCCAGAACCGTGTGGCGTAAGTGAGGTCGTGCGTGCGTCAACGCTGGTATTCTCGCCTGAGACGTGCTGTTCCGTTTGCGCTGAGCGTGTTCATCGCGGTCGCGCTCGGCGGCGCGCTGTTGGTGAACCTGGCGTTGCTTCAGCGCATCGCGCAGGCGGCTTCACCAACGGTGGTGCCGAGCGCGCTGTACGCGCAGGACCAGGATCGCGCCTGGCTGTCGCAGAAGGACGCGTTCCTCATTCGTGGGACGCCGAAACCTTCTGGCGGCGCTCAGTCGCCCGCCTGCGGCGTCCCATGTTCGAAGTATCCGACGTCGTACCTGCTGGATACGCATATAGTCGCGAACACGCTTGAACCACCGAAGGTCGGCACCGATGCGGCGGGCGTGCCGTATGCCGATCCGAACATGTCGAAGCTGTGCGGCCCTGGCGCTGCGGCGAATACGCTCAACTTTTGGAACGACGACATCCTACATCAGACGTCGACGTCGTTCGTCGACCCTTCGAACGGCGTGACGACAACGTGGGATGGCCAGCACAATCGTGCGTATGTCGCGTATCTCGCCTGGCACGCGAACGTGCCTGACCAACTGCACGCCGGTATGATGGACACCCATGAACCGAGCGCGGGCGTCACACTCTATACGATGCGCGACACGCTCAATTGGGAGGCATCCGGCCACTCCGTCGCGTCGTGGCGCTCGTACTTCTACACCATCTCGGCGTGGGACCAATCCAGCGCGGCGGATTTTCACCACAAGGTGCAGGACGACCTCGCCACCACGCATGTGCCCGTTGTTGCCGAGGTCAACGCGCGGTTGCTGCCGAATTGGTCGCCAACTGGCAGCATGATCAAGCACTTCATCACGGTCGTCGGGTATGACGATCAGGCGGGAGTCTACTACTACACCGACTCCTGCGCGAAGTCGACCGGCTGCGGCTCACTCTCGGACGGCGGCATGCTCTCGATCCAGCAAGCGCGCCTCTGGCAGGCGATCACCTCGGTGCCCGTGAACACCAGCCGCGCCTACAACGCCGGCGACGGAGGATATGTTTGGTGAGGCATCCCGCCCGCGCGGCGCTGCTAACGCGCGGCCTCCAGCGCCCGAACGCGAGTCAGCGTCTCCTCCACTACCGACGCTAGCGCCTGGATGAAGAGCGGCGAGGTGTTGAGCGACTCCGTCCGGGCGAAGACGATGCCATGTTCCTCGGCTTGCTCGCGTGCGCCGATCTCGATGTCGTAGAGGATTTCGAGGTGATCGGCGAGGAACTGCACCGGCGCGATCAGAACGTGTGTATGGCCCTGCTCCTTCAGCACTGGCATAAGATCGGCGAAATCCGGCTTGAGCCAGGGCTCCGGCGTGTGACCGGCGCTTTGGTAACAGAACATCCAGCGGTCTTCGCTGAGGCCAGCGAGGCGTGCGACCTCAGCCGCAGTCTGGTGCAGGTTCTCGATGTACGAGGGCTCCTGCTCGACGACGCGGAGGGGCATACTGTGCGCGCTGAGCAGCACCGGTACGCTGTCGCGTGCATCAGTCGGGAGCTTTGCCAGCGCCTCGGTCACGCGCTCGGCGACAGCCCGCAGGAACTCCGGCTGGAGGTGCCAGTCCTCGGTGTGCGCCACGGCAAGTCCTGGGTTACCGAGCGCACGCGCGGCCTCATCCAGGGTGGTCGCGTATCCGCGCATGAGAATCGGTGAGTATTGCGGGGACATGATCACGCCCACCAGGGCATCGGCGTCGCCTGCGACCTCCGCTGCAATCTCTCGAATGTAAGGTGGCGCGAACCTCATGCCCGCACCGACGCGGAACTCAGGGCCGCCAGGGTGGCGAGAGCGTAGCTCGTCTTGCAGCGCGGCGGCCTGATCCCGCGTGATGGGTAGCAGCGGTGAACCGCCGATGAGGTCGTAGCGGCGCTTGAACTCGACGACGAGATCCGGCTCAGGCGAACGTCCGCCGCGCACGTTGGTCATGTATTCCTCGACGTCGTCGAGGGTCGCCGGGGAGCCGTAGGTCATCAGGATGACGCCGATGCGCTCAGAATCGGACATGCGGGCAAGTCACTTTCTCGGAGTGAGAGACAACGTTACGAGCCGGTGACGTGTTCTCCCAGATGTTAGCGCGCTGATGTCTTGCTCCGCCGCCGGTTCGAGGCCGCGGGCTCGCCGTTTGCCGGTGCTGACTCGCCGCTGAGGTAGCTCGTCGCCAGCTCGCAGAGCAGTTCCGCGCCGATTGGGAGCGCTGCCTCGTCGAAGTCGAAGAGGGGGCTGTGATGCGGTGCGTTGAGCTTGCGCTCCGCGTTGGCCGAGCCGACGAAGATGAAACAGCCCGGCGCAGCGTTGAGGAAGAAGCTCATGTCCTCAGCCCCCATGCTCGGTCGGTCGGTGGTGACGCCTTCCAGGGCGACCACGCGCCTGGCGACCCCATGCGCGAAAGCGGCCATGTCGTCGTTGTTGACCGTCACGGGATACATGCGGGAGATGCGCACGTCCGCCGTCGCGCGGGCGGCCTCGGCGACGCGGGTGGCGATCTCGACCAGGCGGACGTGGAGGAAGTCTTGCACCTTGGTATCAAGGGCGCGGATGGTGCCGCGAAGCTCGGCGCGCGGCGCGATGACGTTCGGCGCGGTGCCGGCGTGGAAGGCACCAACCGTTATCACGGCGGGATCGAGCGGATCGATCTCACGGCTGACGATGCGCTGAATTTCGGCCACGATGGAAGCGCCCACTGCAACCGGGTCGACGGTCTGGTGCGGCGCTGCGCCGTGGCCACCGACGCCGTGCACAGTGATATCGAAGAAGTCGGCGCTGGCCTGCAGCGGGCCGCCCTGCACGATGAGTTGGCCGACTTGATGGTCGTTTGAGAGGTGCAGGCCGAAGCAGGCGTCGACGTGTGGATGCTCCATCACGCCGGCCTCGATCATCGGCTTGGCGCCGCCGGGACCCTCCTCCGCGGGCTGGAAGACGAGCTTGACCGTGCCGTGAAGCTCGTCCCGCCGGCGGGAGAGCACGCTGGCCGCCGCCAGCAACATCGCGGTGTGCCCGTCGTGGCCGCAGGCGTGATGCACGCCGGGGTTGAGCGAGGCGTACTCCGCGCCGGTTTCCTCGGTGAGCGGGAGGGCGTCCATGTCCGCGCGCAGCAGCACACAGCGCCCTGTATCGGCCCCCGTGATGATGCCGACGACGCCGGTACCGGCCACGCCGGTGGAGGTCTCTATGCCGAGCTCGCGCAGCCGCTGTGCGACGTAGGCCGACGTCTCCACTTCCTGGAAGCCGAGCTCGGGATGACGATGGAAGTGGCGGCGATCGGAGACGAGTTGGTCGCGCAGGGCGGCGATATCGTCGTGGATGCAGGTTGCGACACGGGTCATGGGGGCTCCCTTTCGGCGTCGAACGTGCGCGTTAGACATGAGTCCGAACTCGGGTTACGCGAGAAGGCGAAGCATGTACGAGGGACGAAGGACGGCGCTGGCGGGGAGGATGTCGCCCGTGACGGCGACCACGGTGTCCGCCATCGACTTGTTTCGCGTGAGGCGGCGGGCGATGTGATCCATGAGGGGCGGGTAGCGCACGGCTGTCTGGATGATCCGCTCGATCGAACGCTTGCCGCGCAGCTCGCGCTTGATGCTGCTGTCGTAGCGCGCGAGGAACGCCGCGGTGAGGTCGTTCGCCGCGAAGGCGGCCAGCGCGACATCGCGGGCGAGCTGAGCACCGCGGAGCGCCCGAGCGATGCCCTCGCCCGTGAATGGATCGTAGTACCCTGCTGCGTCGCCGATCAGCAGCAGCCCATCGCCCGAGAAGCGCCGCACACGCATGTGGAGCCGGCTGATGGCGAGCGTGCGACGCTCGACGGAGATGTTGCCTAGGCGAGCGTGCAAGCCGTGGAAGGTGCTGAGTGACTCGATCAGGAACGCTTGAGGTCGGCCCGCAAGCTTACGCCCATCGCGCGCTTCGTCCACGACCATTGCCACATTGCAGAGATCGCCGTCCTCCCGCTGCTCTAATGGCGCGATGCCGACGTAGCGTCCGCCGGCGACGTGCATCTCGACGCAATCACTGAGTTCCGCGATGCCGCGCATGTGCGCCACAAGGGCGATCTTGCGCATGCCGCCCGGCGATTGGAGGCCAAGGCGACGGGCCACCGTCGAGTGCACACCGTCTGCGCCGATGAGCAGACGCGCGCGGATCACGTCTCCGGTCACCGAGATCAGACTCCAGTATCCAGACTGGTCGCGGTCGAGGGAGGCAAGTCGCCAGCCTTCGTGGACCTCAGCTCCCGATCGACGGGCCGCGACGAGGATGCCTGCGTCTAACCTGCGGCGTGGGATCGCCAGCCCAGTCTCGAAATGAGGCGTGCCAGAGGCGTCCTTCGTGGCCGCGAAATCGCCCTGGAAGACGCGCCCATCCGGCGCGAAGACGCGAAAGCCGGGACGACGCGCCGGACGGCTCTCCAGCAGCTCGTCGAGGACGCCGAGCTCGGCAAGCATCGGCGTCGCTACGGGGCTGAGACATTCAGCGCAGGGCTTATCGCGCGGGAATGTGGCTTTATCGAGCAGGACGACGTGTTTGCCCGCGCGCGCCATGTGGGTCGCCAGCGCGGCGCCCGCCGGACCCGCGCCGACGACGGCGACCTCGTACTCATCGTTCGCGTCCACGGTTCAGCTTGCTCCGTTCGGCGGTCAAGGCGTCACTCCACATCCCGTAGTGCCAGACTCCCGCTCCGTGCCTTCGCACATTATGCGGTGCCGGTCGCGTCTAACGCCAGCCGGAAGGGGAAGCGCACCGCGACGTGGGCCTCGCGCAGCCCCGCCTGGGCCGCTAGATCGCGCAGCTCGCCGGCGGAATAGGAGCGCCGTACGGAGGCCGGCGCGTCGTGGCGCGTCATCGGGTGCATCGCCAGCAGGTTGACCAAAGCGACGGAGCCGGCATAGGCCAGGCGTGCGCGCTGAATATCGAACACCAATACGCGGCGCCCGACCCGCGCCATCTCGCGAAGCAGGCCGACCGCGCCAGGCGGATCGAAGTGATGAAGGGCCAACGTGCAGAGGGCGATGTCGAAGGACGCCGCGGGATAGGGCAGCGCTAGGGCGTCCTGCCGCTCGATGGTGACGCTCGGCTCGCTTGCGGCCACTCTCCGCGCTACAGCGACGATCTGGGGGCTGATGTCGCTGGCGACGATCCGCGCCGCGTGATGATGGCGAGTGGCCCAGCGCGCGACGGTGAGCGGGATGTCCGCCGAGCCGCAGGCCACGTCGAGCAACGTGAATGCGTCGTTGCCGAGCGCGCGCACTTCCGTGGCGACCGCCTGGACGGTGAACGCTCGCCAGCCGAGGATTCCGTTGATGCGCCTGATGTCGCGCAGGTTGCGTTCGAGGGAGGTTTCGTCGAGAGTGTCAGCATCGAGCAGTTCGCGGATGGCACCGTCGCGCGTCTGCATGACACTCGCCGTCCTCTCCGCCTCGCTCCGCCATCACGTTCGGGGCGCGACTGCGCCGCTGCCAGACTCCTGTCTAGCCTTGGCGCACCGCCTGCGCCCGCGCGGACGCCGGGACGACCACGACGAGCATCGCCATACAGAGCGCGCTGATGATGTAGAAGAAAGCGCCCGCGATGCCGTCGAAGTGCTCGATGGCGCAGCTCAGACCGAAGATCGTCGCCCACGCGCCGAGGAAGAAGAAGAGCGCCGGCGCTCGCCGCGTGCTCCTGTCGACGACACTCCAGATGTGCGCGAGCAGCAGTGTCGGTATCGCGACGCAAAAGCCGTAGAGCGCGTTCGTGAGCCATTGATCCTTGCCGATGACTCCCTCGACCGAGATGAGAGTTACCGCCAATATTGACGTGCCGAGCAACGTCCCCACCGCAATCGGTAGCCGTTCGATGTGAACTGAGTCATCGGCGGCGACCTTGCTATTTCCAGGATCTATGCGCATCGGTCTGTCCCTCTTCCACACTGCCACGCGAGACGTTCGCTAATCACTGTACAACCCGTATGCTACACGAGGCGGTCAAGCGATCTGGTGCGACGCTCGACCTCGCCACGGATCGCCAGGGTCGCCTCGCTGCCAAACAGCGGCGGATTGGCTGCTCACCTGGAGGAAGTAGAATTCGTCACACACTCAAAATCGTAGTAAGGTGCTTTCCACTGTGAGGCCGGGTCCGAACGCCAGCATGACCCCCCACTCGCCGGGGCGCGGACGCTTCGAGCGCAGGAGCTCGTCAAGGATCAGGAGCACCGTTGCCGAGGAGCAGTTGCCATGCTCGCGCAAGACCGTCCACGATGGCGCCATCTGGTCGTCGCTCAGGCCGAGCCGATCCTGCACGACTTCGAGGATGCTCGGTCCGCCAGGGTGTACCACCCAGTGTGTGACGTCCCCAAGGTGCAACGTGTGCGGTTCCAGGAGCCGATCGACTGCGCCGCGCACCACGCGCCGGAGCGAGACGGGAACCCTCGGCGAGAGGCCCATCATGAATCCTGTATCGCCGATGGTCCAGCTCATCTGGTCGGCGGTGGCGAAGTCGGCCTCGGAGCGGGCGTCGATGATTTGGGGTCCTTCGGCGTCATCTTGCATGCTGAGCACCGCCGCCGCCGCCGCGTCGCCGAAGAGGGCGAACGACATCAGCATGTCGAGATCGCGGGTGGGCGCGAAGTGAAGCGCCGACAACTCCACGCTCAACAGGGCAGCGGTCGCATCTGGTCGAACCAACAGAGCATCCGCGCAGCGGCGCAAGCCCACGAGCGCGCCATAGCAGCCCATGTGGCCTACCAGGGTGCGGCGCACGTCGCTGCGCATGCCCATGGCGCGGGCGAGAGTGATGTCGAGCCCGGGCGCGCTGTAGCCGGTGCAGGAGACGATGGTGAGGTCGGTGACATCCTGTGGTGAGCGGCCCGCGGCTGTCAGGCTGGCGGCTATTGCCTGGCGACCCAACTCGTGCGCCTCGGCCCGGTAGGTGGCCATGCGCTGGCCCGTAGTAGGAGTCTCGGCGTAGTACTGCGACAGTTCTATGATACTTTGGCGGCACTCGACGCGCGAGGCGGTAAACAGACGCTCCATCTGGTGGGCGGTCGATCTAAGCACTGCGTCCTCCTCCCACCCTTCGCCGAGCAATCGGGATTTGGCGAAGGCGAGCACGTGATCCTGCGGGATCTGGTGGGGAGGCGCGGCCGTGCCCAAGGAGACGATGCGCGGAAATCGCGTGCGAGAAGTAACCATGCGTGGTCGCTCCGATTCCCGCGAGAAACGGTTCACTGAGGTTTATACGACGACACGTTGCGGCCACTTCGCACAGGTCGCGGACGCTCCTCACCGAGCAACTGTCCCCCGTGCGCCCGCGATCTTGCCACCAACTGTATCAGGCTTGTGGAGTTTTAGTCCATGCATTGCCCAGTCGAACGCCGATTGCTACGCCGTGACGCACCTCCGATGGCTCGCCATACTATACCCGTTGCGCATGAACGTTGCGCATGAACGTTGCGCATGAACTTAGATGCGATCGTCTCCGAGATGCCTCGCATTGCCGATGACCAGTTTTGAGTGATTGCCCTCCGCTCGGGAGGCGCACCGGCGCTCGAAGTCTCCCGATGTGTGGAGGCGAACCCCGAGACCGCGAGTCTATTTCCGTTTTCTTCCGCTTTTCGATTAATTTCGCGTCGCTTATGGTGCACTGGCTGCGATATCTGCCGCGCGAAGCGGACGCGCTGCGGCGGGCGGACGCGGCGCACTGCAGGCGAGAGCGCATGTCGCGTGCCGGCCAGGAAATGCGACCTGTCGCGGGAGCGGAAATAGCGGTTATGATACGCATGGGACACAGACCTCGGGGGCGGAAGACTGACGCTCAGGGAATGGTGGAGGTTCCGAGGGGGGCAAATCTGGGGGAAACGTCGCCTCGCTGCTGGAAGGAAACATTTGTTCTGGCGAGAGTGTACCACAATACATCCGCGATGGCAAGAAGCCGTCGCAACGTTGCGCACGATTGTGCTGACCTCGGCGGCAGGTGGGCGAGGCGCGGACAAGGTCGCAGGCGGCGGACCTTGGCTCGGGATATCCGTGTCGCCGGATTGAACTGCATCATTACATGGCGCCGGCAGCATGCGGCTAGACCTCGCCGCACGTGGTGTATGCTGTATTTCAAGCAGTCAAGAAGCGCGAGCTGGTGAGGTGGAGACGGCCATGAACGCAGGACTGTTGATCAAGGGCAAGGGCTTTCAGGAGGGACTTGCGCCGATCGCCTCCCCCTCTGACACGCCGCTGCGATGGACCACCGTTGGCCGGTTGGGCGTCGTCTCGTCGCGACCCCATACCGCCAGCACTGAGGGTGACGAGCTGGTCTTGGCGCTGCTCTCGGGGTCGCTCGCGCTGGAGGCGGACGGTCGGAGTGAGTTGATCGAAGGACGCGCAAATGCGTTCGCGGGCGGTCCGACGTTCCTCTGCATTCCTCCCCACACGGCATACGAGATCTCGGCCACCAGCGATGTGGCGGACCTGCTCGTGGTCAGCACGCGGGCGGAGCCAGGCGAGGCCGTCGTAGCGGTGCGCCCGGCGGATGCACCGGCCCGCACGGTGGGCGCGAACAATTGGGTGCGTACGGTTTGGCCCGGAACGTCGATGACGCCGGGAACGCGACACCTGATGGTCGGCGAGACGTTGAACCCTCCGGGTGGCTGGTCGTCGTATCCTCCGCACAAGCACGATGTGGACGATCCGCCGCGCGAGGCAATCTATGAAGAGGTCTACTTCTTTCGCATACAGCCGGTGGGCGGTTTCGGCATTCAGCGCATCTACGAACGGCGCGAGGGCGCCGACCTGCTGAATGAAGCTTTCGTGGTCGAGGACGGCGATACGGTGATCATCCCACGCGGCTATCATCCGGTCGTCGCCGCTCCGGGGTATCAGCTCAGCTACGTGTGGGCGCTGCGTGGGGAGGGTCGTCGCTACGGCGCGTGGAGCGACGATCCGGCGCACGCCTGGCTGCGCAACGTCGAGCCGCTGTTCAACGCGCACTAGCGTCGCCAGGGGAGAAGTACGATGGGTGATCTTGCCGCGCCTCCGCTCGAGCTTGCGGCGCTATTCTCGCTGCGTGACCGGGTGGTCGTCGTGCCGGGGGGGACGGGTGCGCTCGGTGGCGCGATGGCGCGTGGCCTTGTCGCGGCGGGGGCGCGGGCTGCGATCTTGGGACGTCGCGCGGAGGTGTGCGAGCGTGTGGCAGGAGAGCTGCGAGATAGGGGCGGCCAGGCGGTGGGCGTCACGGCCGATGTGCTGGACGTCGATTCGTTGCGGGCCGCGCTGGAGCACGTCGAGTCTGCGCTCGGACCCGTGGACGGCCTCGTTAATGCCGCGGGTGGCAACGCGCCGAGTGCGACCACTGCTCCGCCGGATCGCACGTTCTTCGATCTCGAAACCACGGGGCTGCGGGGCGTCTTCGACCTCAACGTCATGGGAGCTATCAACGCCTGCCAGGTCTTCGGACGTAGCATGGCCGAGCGTGGCCGGGGCAGCATCGTCAATGTCGGCTCGATGTCGGCGTTGCGGCCACTCACACGCGTGCCGGCCTACGGTGCGGCAAAGGCGGCGCTGGTCAACTTCACGCAGTGGCTGGCGGTGACGTTGGCGCAGGAATATGGCGAAGGCCTGCGAGTCAATGCGCTCGCCCCCGGCTTCTTCTCGACTGAGCAAAATCGCTTCCTGCTGAGCGACGCCGAGACCGGTGAGCCCACTCCGCGCGCGCAGGCTATCCTGGCGCACACGCCGATGCGCCGCTTCGGTTCGCCCGACGACCTGATCGGCCCGCTGCTTTGGCTGCTCAGCCCGGCGTCGGCATTCGTCACCGGCGCGGTTATTCCCGTGGACGGCGGGTTCTCCGCATTCGCCGGCGTGTAGGCGGCGCTCTGCTCGTGCGGCAATAGCACGGTGAACGCGGGAGAAATGTGCGCGACTGCGCGGCTGAAGGAGGCGTCGGATGGTCCAGGGTGCGGGATCGCCGGAGAGTGTGCTCCCCGAAGCGACGGTCCGCGAGTTGGTGCTAGAGGCCTGCGAGTCGCTGCCGGTCACGGATCAGCGCGTCCTCGTGATCATCCCAGACGGTACGCGGACCGCGCCGATGCCGCTCTTTTTTCGACTGCTGTATCAAGCGTTGGGCGGTCGCGTATCGCGGCTCGATTATCTAATCGCGCTCGGGACGCATCCGCCGATGAGCGAGGCGGCGATCGATCAGTTGGTGGGCGTGTCCGGCGCGGAGCGGGCCGCAGCCTACCCGAAGGTTGCCATCTATAATCACCACTGGGACGATCCCGAGGCGCTTCACGTTGCTGGGACCATCTCGCGCGACGAGGCCGCCGCGTTGACCGGGGGATTGCTCGTCGCGGACGTGAGCGTAGCGCTCAATCGAAAGGTCTTTGAGTACGACGCGGTGCTAATCGTCGGGCCGGTGTTTCCGCACGAGGTCGCCGGTTTCTCGGGCGGCGCGAAGTACCTGTTTCCTGGCATTGCTGGCGCGGACATCATCAATTTCACGCACTGGCTTGGCGCGCTGGTGACGAGTATGGGCACGATCGGCGTCAAGGATACGCCCGTGCGGCGCGTGATCCATCGCGCCGCTGCCTTCGTGCCGACTCCGACCACCTGCTTCGCGCTCGCGTTGCGCGGCGCAGATCTGCACGGGCTCTACATCGGCGACTATCAAGAGGCGTTCGCCGCCGCCGCCGATCTCTCAGCGCATCTGAACATCGTCACCGTGCCGCGCGCGTTCCGTCGAGTCCTCTCCGTGGCCGCGCGGCACTATGATGACCTCTGGACTGCCGCGAAAGCGATGTACAAGACGGAGCCGGCGATCGCGGACGGCGGCGAGGTGATCATCTACGCGCCGCACATCTCGGAGATCTCGTACACACATGGCGCGCTGATCGACCGCGTGGGTTACCACGTGCGCGACTATTTTACCAAGCAACCGGAACGTTTCCGCGACGTGCCGGGTGCCATCCTCGCCCACAGCACGCATGTTAAAGGCGCTGGGACGTATGACGCAGCGACGGGAGTTGAGACGCCACGCATCACGGTCACGCTCGCCACGGCGATACCAGAGGAGCGTTGCCGGCTGGTCAATCTCGGGTACGCCGACTTCCGCTCGATCGATCCCGGCGACTGGGAGGGGCGCGAGTCCGAGGGGGTGTTGCTGGTGCCGAACGCTGGCGAGGTACTGTATCGCGCTGCCGACCTTGCGCGTTAGGGATGTCCTCGGGTATCGTAGTTCATCACAACCGAGGCCGAGGCGTTCCTCTACCTACGCGCCCTGAGATCGATGAACTGCGAGCCCGCGATGCGTTTTACCGTTCCCTCAGCGTACTGTCACGAACTGACCCGAGACAGAAGCCTTGCCTTCGCCGCGGCAAGTGGCGAACGACTCACCGTTACCGCCCTGGATTCTGGCATCATGCGCGTACGATTCCTCCCCGATGGTCGCTCCCGGCTGGACAGGACGTGGATGATCGCGGGGCGCGACGGCGATGTGCCTCGCGAGGGGCGATGCCGCGACGATCTCTCGCCCTTTACCTTGCCAGAGGCGGAGATCAGCGTCACTGGGTCGGTCGCGCGATTGCGCACGTCAGCCCTCGAGGCGCGTGTTGCACTGGCGACCGGCGCGCTGACCTGGGTGGACGCGGGATCGGGCCGCAACTTTGCCGCCGACGCGGACTCGCGCCCGTATGCATATGACAGGGCCGGTCGGTCGGTCTTCCACTTCTTGGAGCACCGTTTCGGCGAGCACTACTTCGGATTGGGCGAGACCACGGGGGCATTTGACAAAGCGGGTGCACGGTTCCGGTTGCAGCCGCACGACGCCGTGGGCTACGACGCCGAGTCCACGGATCCGCTCTACAAGCACATTCCGTTCTACATCACCTTCATTCCCGAAACGGGCGTCGCGTACGGCATCTTGTACGACAACCTTGCCGCGACGACATTTGACCTTGGACGAGAGCGCGACGGGTATGCCGGCGCCTATCGCTCGTACCAGGCCGACGATGGCGATGTGGACTATTATTTCCTCTACGGTCCCACGATTGAAGGCGTGACGGAGAAGCTCGCTCGACTGACGGGGTTGCCCATGCTCCCGCCGCGCTGGTCGCTCGGGTTTCTCGCTTCGGGCATGGGCTATACCGAGGATTCGCACGGGCGCCAGCGCCTGGAGGCATTCCTGGCGGACCTTGAAAGGTTCGATATCCCCTGCGATGCATTTCAACTCTCGTCAGGGTATGGTACCGATGCGGCTGGCAAGCGCTACGTGTTCGCCTGGAACGAGTCGAAAATGGGCGATCCGCTTGCCCTTTCCGAAATCTTCCACGCCGCCGGCGTGCGCCTCGCGGCCAACATCAAACCCTGTGTTCTCCTCAGCCATCCGGACTACGAAATGGTGGCAGAGCATCAGGGATTCATCCAGAAGGCTGAGGGTGATGCGCCTGAGGTCAGCTCGTTCTGGAGCGAGACCGGTTCATATGTGGATTTCACGTCGCCGGGGGGGTACGAGTGGTGGCGTGATCAGGTGCATGACAAGTTGCTGGCGAAGGGCATCGACGCCACCTGGAACGACAACAACGAGTTCGAGATTTGGGACGATGCCGCGCACTGCGCAGGCTTCGGCGCGGAGATCCCGGTCGGCCTGGTGCGCCCGGTGCTGACACTCCTGATGTTGCGGGCTTCGCGGGATGCGCAGGCCGCTCAGTCACCTGGAACGCGGCCGTATATCATCTCGCGATCGGGCAGTCCTGGCGCACAGCGGTACGCCCAGACGTGGTCGGGCGACAACGAGTCGTCGTGGCACACCCTCCGCTGGAACCTCCCAATGGGGCTCGGTCTTAGCCTCTCCGGCTGGCCGAACACGGGTCATGACGTCGGCGGCTTCGTCGGCGCAAAGCCGGACCCGGAGTTATTGGTCCGGTGGGTGCAGTGCGGCGTGTTCTTTCCCCGCTTCACGATCCACTCGTGGCAGTTCGATAACTCGGCGACGGAGCCATGGATGTATCCCGAGGTTCTCCCTATCGTTCGCGACGCAATGCGGCTGCGGTACCGACTCCTGCCGTACCTGTACGCTCTCGTCGTCGAGTCGTCCCGCACGGGCCACCCAATTATGCGACCGCTCGTCTATGACTTCCCCGGCGACGCGCGCTGCCACGTTGACAGCTCGCAGTTCATGCTCGGCTCCAACCTGCTTGTCGCGCCGATTCTGGAACCGGGGGCACGGAGCCGCGATGTGTACCTACCCACTGGACGCCACTGGTACGACTTCTGGACGGGGGCCGTGCACGAGGGCGGCGCGGTGGTGCAGGCCGACGCGCCGCTAGAGCGCATTCCACTGTTCGTGCCTGAAGGCGGCATGCTCCCGATGGGTAAACTGATGCGCAACACGGGGGCCGAGCCGGACGATCTGCGCGAAGTGCTGGTGTTTCCGCACGTCGAAGCTGGGTCCGGACGTCTCACCCTCCACGAGGACGACGGGCTGACCACGGCATACCAGCAGGGCTCGTTCGCGGATGTGGCACTTGAGGTGCGCTCGGAGGGTGCGGCGCTCCACCTCAGTGTGAGCGCGGAGGGCGAGTTCACCCTTCCGTATCGCGAGGTCACGTGGGTGCTGCCGCAAGGCGAATTGCGCACGTTGCACCGTGTGAAGGAGATCGACGCGGACGCATCTGGGCGACGACGCGCGGTGTCGAAGGTGTCGGTGGGTCGGCAGCAGTCGGGACTTTAGGGCCTGGGTGAGTCATCATACCGTGCCACGCGCGAGGCGAAGATCGCCGGCAGTGGGGCGGGCGCCCGGTTGCGCGACCGCGACAGCCGCCCAGCGCAGAGCGCAGTCGAGTGCTTCGTGGGGCGATCGATCCGCGATCCAGGAGCTGAGGAAGCCAGCGCAGAAGGCGTCGCCCGCACCCGTTGAGTCCACCACGGTGGCGGGTTCACATGTTTGTCGCGCGACGACCTTGCCGCGGTGAGCCATCAGCGCGCCTTCCGCTCCCAGCTTGAGCGCAACCGAGTCGAAATTCCTACAGAGCGTGGTCGCGATGGTTTGCGGGTCGGTCATGCCGGCGAGCACGCGTCCCTCGTCGAGGTTGGGGAAGCAGAGTTCAAGGCCGTGAGTCCAGGCAAGGAACCGCTCTACTCCGGCGGCCAACAGCATCGCCTCGGAGGCAGGGTCCACCGAGACGCCCATGCTCTGCGCTCGAGCAAGACGGATAGCTGACAGCGCGACTGGGCGAGTGTCGTCCGATAGCAGGGTATAGCCTGAGATGTGCATCCACGCGCCCGGCAGGAATAGGTGCTGCGGTAGGTCGTTTAGTGACAAAGCCGCATTGGCGCCGCGTTCGGTGATCATGTTGCGCTCGCCGGAGGCTTCAACGAGCGAGATCACGGTGCCGGTGGGGCGGGAGTCATCGAGGGCGAGGTGCGCGGTGACGCCTAACCTCTCAAGCGCTTCGCGTTGTGCGGCTCCATGCGGGTCGTCGCCGACTGCCCCGATGAAATGGACGTCGAGCTGCGGTGCGATGGCGGCGAGCCACGTCGCCTGGTTCGCGCCCGAGCCGCCGCCGTGCATGCTGATCGCCGCAAGTGTGTCACTGCCCGAGGCGATGGGTGTTGCCAGGCGCGCGACGATGTCGGTCATGACGTCGCCGAGGATAATGACGCGCTGAGGTGCCATCACATCGCTGGCGTTCGTGCTCATGGTTGCTCGCTCTGCACTAGGTCGGAGAGGATGCCCTGTCAGGATAGCACGGCTGAGCCACCGTGATCTTGACGTGCTACCCGAGCTAAAGCTCTTCCGCACTTTTGGTGAAGGGGAGGCGTTGTCCCTGGACTCATCTCCGTTAGGCTGCAGTGTGGAAGAGCACGCGTTGGCGGAGGAGATCGAACTTGGCGCGGCCGTCCATCTGCCGCTTGAGCAGTTTGAGGCGATTGACCTGCCCTTCAATCGGCCCCTGGCTCCAGTCAGAGCGGAGAGCCGCCTGCACGGCGGCCTCATCCGCGCGGAGGCCACGCGCGAAGCCAACCAGCTCGGAGATGCCGCACTGCGCACACGGTTCCAACCAGGGTGCCAACTGCTCGGGGCAGTGCGGGGTGAGGATGGCACGGGAGGTGGTGAGCAAGCGCTGTGCCTCGGCAATCGGCGGGCAGCGCTGCTTGAGCGCCGCGACATACGTCCCTTCGCGCTCGGACAACGCCTCCTGCGCCTTCCACAGGAGCCAGCGCGTCTTGCGCGTTGAGTCGTAGCGGACCTCGTCCTTGGCCGGCAACGCCATACCCGGCACTCCCGGCAGCGGCGCCGGCTCGCGCCACGTGCTGACCAGGCGCCGGACCCCGCTAGCGCTGCAGGGGTAGCCCTGTGCCCGGATTTCCCGCCACAGCTGCCGCACATTGTGTTCGCCGGCATTCCAGCGGTTGCGCAGGCAGATAGGGCAGGTAGGGCAGGTAGCGGTCAATCCGCCGGGGACGGGGATGGAGCGCGATCTCGGGGAAGGCCGCCACCCGCAGGAACTTCGCGACGGTTGCCCGTGCGATCCCAAGGCGTCGGGCGATCTGGTGGGCTGAGGCCCCTTGCTGCGTGAGGGCCACCACCTGCTGAAAGTGCTGCTCGCGTGCCGCATGCCGCTCCTGTTTGCGGCGCGCGTCCGCCGCCGATTTTGGCGCACGCGGAACCGCACCGGCCGGCGCGCTGCGTTGCGCCGCCTCGTGCAGGCGCGTATGGTAGCGGGTCAGACAGCGGTCCAGGACCTCACCGGCATTGACGAGCAGATGAAAGCGGTCGGCGATCTGTTCGGCTTGTGGCGCGCCTATTGTGGCGCGCCCACCGCCTAGTCGCCGCCGCGATCTCGGCTCACCACCCGCACCTCAGGATGCTGGCGCACCCACCGCGCAAAGGCGATTTCTGAGCG
The DNA here is from genome assembly GCA_963841205.1 of uncultured Chloroflexia bacterium. Taxonomy (GTDB): domain Bacteria; phylum Chloroflexota; class Ktedonobacteria; order Ktedonobacterales; family JADMIN01; genus CAWAWP01. The sequence continues at coordinate 169,433 of CAWJCH010000012.1, forward strand.
CTCGGGCAGCAGATCGACCACCCGCCGGCGCTCGAGGTCGACCAGCATCGTGCCATAGGTAACGCCACGTCGCAAGGCGAAATCGTCGACGCTGAGCACGTGCAGCGCCTGCGGCAGAGCAAACGTGGTCCGACGGATGGTCCGGAGCACCGTGTCCCGGCTGCCCAACAGCGCTCCTGGCGCGAGGTGGCGCAGGAGTCGACTGCCTGCGCTTCCCGCGAGCAGAAATCCTACCAGCTCAACCAGCTGACGCAGACGCACGGTGCGCCGTGCATACGGGGCGACCACTCTGGGGAGTCGTTCGGTGAAGATCGCGCGTGAGCACGTCGGCTGGTCGCAGAAGAATCGGCGTACGTGCAGGTGGAGACCTACCGCAACGCCACACCAGGGCAGGTCTGCCACCCGGCGCGTGTACCGCGAATGCACGCGCGCCGGCCCAGCGCCACGCAGAGGACAGGGCGTGCTGTCGGCGTGTGCTCGAACAACGGCGGTAATCCCCGTCGTCGTCCCGACCAACGTCACGAGCTCCACCTGCGTCGGATCGGGGAGCAGAGCGGCCTGTGCCATGCGCTTGCTCTCAGTCGTGAAGAGACGGAGGAAACGCTAGCACACGACCGAGGATCACCACCCCCTTGATTCACCAAAAGTGCGTTAGACCCACGGGATGTGCAACGAGATGCCATCTGCCAACTACTGACCTCGGCGTGAGAGCATGAATCTTGCGAGCACTGGGGGTATGAGTACATCCAAGAGACTCGCGGACTCCTGGGAATGGCAGCGTCAGCGCGCCTGGGAGTTGCACCACCAAGGTTGGTGGCAGAAGGACATCGCGGCAGCGTTGGGCGTCAGTTGCGCCGCCGTCTGCCAGTGGATCAAGCGGGCGCACGAGAAGGGCGTGGAGGCGCTGCGCACGCAGCCCCGCCCCGGTGGCCCCGCCAAGTTGACGGTCGAGCAGCGCGCCCAGATCCCGGCGTTGTTGGCGCGCGGGGCCGAGACGTATGGATTCCGCGGCGACGTGTGGACGGCCAGCCGCGTCGCGGTGGTGATCTGGCGCACCTTTGGTGTCCGCTATCACCGCGATCAGGTCAGCCGCTTGTTGCGCCAGGCGGGCTGGAGTCGCCAGCAGCCTATCGAGCGGGCCACGCAGCGCGACGAGCAGGCCATTGCGCAGTGGTATGCCGAGCGCTGGCCAGCGCTCCAAAAAAAGCAGCTGAGGAAGGTTCCACCATCGTCTGGGGAGACGAAGCCGGTTTCTACCTGTTGCCCTTGGCGGTGCGCACGTGGGCGCCGCGGGGGCAGACGCCGATCCTACACGTCCCCCTGCCCCATGACCATCTGGCAGCGATCAGTGGCATCACGCTGGACGGGCGCCTCGACCTGCAGACGCGGAAAGACGCCTTCAACGCCGAAGGGGTCGTGGGCTTCCTGCGCGTGAGGCACGCGCAAGCTGCGCGGCAAGGTCCTGGTCATCTGGGACGGATCGCCGATCCACAAGGGGCAGCCGATCAAGGATTTCCTCACGCGCGGCGCGGCGAAGCGCCTCCACCTGGAACGCTTGCCCGGCTACGCGCCCGACCTCAATCCGGACGAGGGGATCTGGAACTTGCTCAAGCGCGTCGAGCTCAAGAACCGCTGCTGCCGCGACCTGGCCGAACTCAACCTGGAGCTGCGCCGCGCCAAAGAGCGCTTGCGCTACAAGCGCGACCTCATCCAGGCCTGTTCGGTCCACTGTGGCTACTCGGTTTAGCAAACGATGCCGAGGTCAGTAGGTGATTACCACCTGAATCTCACTCCTCAAAGGTATCTCGCTACTATACTGTCAGGAAGAGATGCGGTCGCTACCCCGCAAGAGAGGGCTATGACACAAGCTTCTTACAATGATATCGCCGAATGGTACGATCAGTTTCTGCGCGACCGACCGGTCTACACCGAAGTGATCCTGCCGAACCTGTTGGCGTTGGTCGGAGAGGTCGAGGGGGAAGTCATTTGTGATCTGGCCTGCGGGCAAGGTTGGATCGCACGCGAGCTGGCCCGACGCGGAGCGCTGGTCACCGGTCTCGACCTGGCGCCGAACCTGCTGGCGCTCGCACGACCACTATGAAGAGCAGGAGCCACTGGGAATCGAGTATGTGGAAGGAAACGCCGAGCGTGCTGAACAGCTCCGCGACGGCCAGTTTAGCGGCTGTGTCTGTGTCCTGGCACTCATCAATATCCCCGATCTTCGCGCCACCTTCGAGAGCGTACGACGGATTCTCCAGCCAGGCGGCTGGTTGGTGTTTGCCATTACGCACCCCTGTTTCGAGACCCCGCACGCGCAGTGGACACCTCTGTCTGATCCAGCGCATGCACTGGCTCGGACCGTCACGGGCTATTTTGACGAACGCCTGTGGTATTCCGCCAACCCCGACGGCGTCCGCAGCCGGGTTGGGGACTATCACCGCATGCTCAGCACCTATCTCAACACGCTCGTGGCCGCCGGTTTTGTCCTGGAACAGGTCCTCGAACCACGCCCATCTGCCAGGCAAGCTGAACTGGTACCTGGCAACCGCGAAGTCCCGACCCTCCTGCTGATTCGTGCACATACGGCACAGGGTGACTGTACCCAAGCGACGAAGCACCTCAGGAACGAATGAGGGCCATCGTCTCGCCGTACTAGCAAGGCTGGAGGAGATCCAGGACCCTCTGCAACTCCCGTCACCTGGATGCTCGTCACCAGGAGCGGAGCACGCGCATTGCGTCCCAGGCGCTCGAGCCAACTCAGGCGCCGGTGGCAGCGAGCTGCACGAGGGGGACGAGTCGGTGGCGATACGCTGGCGGGTAAGGTGGCCAGCGTCACAGTTTGCTGACGCCAATGCGCCATCCAGGAGCGCCGCAGCTGGCGCCCCGCGACCTCGTTCCACCGGATGGCCGCTGCGGCAGTCGCCGGGCGGGGATGCAGAACGATCTCGGTGATCCGCCGACACCTCGTTGCGCATCCCGTGGGGAGAGCCCACACCGGGGAGCAGGTCAGATCTCGCCAGCTTCCCACATAGGGTACAGTGAGGTTACGGAGTTTCGTGGTCATCGTTTGGCGCCACTGAAGCGATTGCGTGGCTTCGAGCGAGCGATGTCGGTAGGGTTCAGTGGCCCTCGCCGTATTCGGCCGCACATCGGGTGGTATGCGCACACATGCCGCATGTTGGTGGGAACAGGGATAATCAGTGTGTCGTCCCTTTCACAACGGGTCGTGAATAACCCGATGCTCGGCGAGCCGGTGGTGCAGACGCCAGGGCGCATGAGCCGTGGCGAGCACGCCGCGGAGTGCCCGTTTTGCGAGGCGGTTGCCGCGGGCCAGTGGCCGGAGGGCGAAACGACCTGGATGCGACCGAACGACTTCCCGCCGCTCAGGCCCCCGATCGGTGAGTGCTACGTGCTTCTCTACGCCCGCGCACACGACCAGTCCTTTGCGCAGCTCGGCCAGGATCAGGTGTGCGACGTGATCTCGCTCTGGCGGAGTGCCTACCTAGATCTGAGCAGCCGCTACCCGTGCGTCATGACGTTTGAGAACGCGGGCCCTGCCGTCGGCCAGACGCAGCCACATCCCCACGGACAGACGTACGCCACCGCATTCTTGCCTCCGACCCTCACGCGTGAGCTTGCCCAAGCGGAGGCATATCACGCCAGCGGCAAAGGCTGCCTCTTCTGCGACGTTATGAGCCAGGAACTCCGGGCGCAGCGGCTGGTGATCCAGACCGCGCATTGGGTTGGGTTTGTGCCGCCCTATGCGCGATACCCGTATGAGGTCCACCTTTACACTCGCGCGCATATGGCGAACCTCGGAGGTCTGCCTGTGGCGGGCGGGGCGATCGCGGAGCTTGCCGCGGCGCTGCTCGCGGTCGTACACGCATATGATCGCGTCTTCGAAGGGCCGATGCCGTACATGCTCGCGATACACCAACTCGCCAGCGAACGGTTCCACCTGCACCTCGAACTGCTTCCGGTTGGTCGAGCGCCGGGCAGGCTGAAATACGCCGCGAGCTCTGAGACCGGATTCGGACTCTGGCTGAACGACGCGCTGCCCGAGCACAAGGCGTCTGAGCTGCGCGCGGCGATCGCCACCGAGGGACGAGCGCATGGCGACTGAGGCGTTGCCCCCGCCGATTGCGGAGCAGATCACCGCTGAGGCCCGCGAGCACCTGCATTTGCAGGGCCGGATGCTTGCCGCTTGGGCACCCGGGCGCGTGAACTTGATCGGGGAGCACACCGATTACAACGGCGGCTGGGTGTTGCCGGTCAGCGTCGCTCGCGTCATGTGCCTGGGCGGACAGATTGATTCAGAAGGCGGCACGGTCAGACTCTACTCGCCGCGCTACCAGCAAATCGTGAGCTTCAACATCGCCGATCCGCCCACGGCGGCGCGTGATCAGGGCCAGCCGCTGTGGGCGCGATATGTAGCGGGGGCCGTCTCCGTGCTCCAGGAGCAGGGGCGCACGATTCCTGGCTTCAGCGCCGCACTCGACGGCGACGTCCCGCTCGGCGGCGGCATGAGCTCATCGGCGGCACTGATCGTCGCGACGCTGACCTGGCTCGACGCCGCGCTTGGCCTCGGCCTAGCGCCACTCGACGCGGCTCGTATCGGCCAACTCGCGGAACAACTCGGCACGGGCGTGCACGTGGGCATCCTTGATCACGCAGCGTCCACGCTGGGCGCACGCGGGCACGCCACGCTGATCGATTGCCGGTCTCTCGACTTTCAGCACATCCCCCTAGCGTTGGAGGGCGCGAGCTTGCTGATCTGTGACTCCGGCGTCTCCCGTTCGCTTGCGGACTCGGCATACAACGAACGGCGGGCGGAGTGCGAAAGTGGGTTGCAGGTGCTCGCCTCGGCTCTGCGGCGCGCGGGCGCTACGCGCTCGATCGCGGCGCTGCGAGACGTCACGTGGGACGAGTATTTACGCCTGGGCGGCGAGGTGCCACAGCCGGCACGAGCACGGGTCCGCCATGTCCTGACGGAGAACCTGCGGACACTGGATGCCGTTGAGACACTGCGCCAGAACAACGCGGAAGGCTTCGGGCGACTCGTTCTCGAATCTCACGCCAGCCTGCGCGACGACTTCGCCGTCAGCAGCGCGGAGCTCGATGCCATCGTCGAGATTGCCATGGGCGTCCCCGGCGCCCTTGGCGCCCGCATGACCGGGGCAGGCTTCGGCGGTGGCGTGCTCATCGTCGCCAGGACTGAAACGGTCGAAGGCATCAGGGCCGCGCTGCGGCGCGAATATCCGGCGCGCACCCCTCTCAAGCCAACCTTTTTCGACGTCGTCCCGAATGGAGGTCCAGGGGTGGCGTGGATCGGCCCATAGCCGCACCAGTGCCGCGCGCACTTTAGACGGTGCTGATGATGTGCTTGAGGTGCGCACGCGCCATGAAAGAGCCATGCGCTGCCTCCTGAGACGATCGACTGATACCTGGGAGTGCAGGGAGGGATGCGGCTAGGCGCAAGGCGCTAGGGTAGCGTAAGAATCGTTGGATCGAGAGTTCAACTCGGTCCGAGGCTCATCACGTCTGGGCACAGCGCGACGCATCCGAGCGAGGTGTCGCTCTCGTGTGAGGGGAGCACGAGAGTACATGACGGTGCCCGTGATCCGTGAGATCGGCTTCGGACTCGCTAGTACAGCCAAGAAGAGGGGAAGACAGGACCCGTGGACCAAGAGGGTTGATGCGGTCCGCCCCTATCTGGCTTCTCGGTAGGGTAGGCGGGACTCGAACCCGCACGCGGCTCAGGCCGCGCACGATTGCAATTTCTAACCCCGGCGTATCCCTGCGTGCCCACGCGTAGCGCAACATGCCGAGAGTGGGCTACACAACTTGGTGTCGCGATCCTCGTGCGTCTCCTCTCGTCCCTCGGTTCGGCTGTACCAGTGGTCGTCGCGACCAATGGTGGATCGTAGCTCCGTGGCTCCGTGGCTCCGTGGCTCCGTCGCAACCATGGCGCGAGAGTGACTCAGTGGGGACTTGGGATAGGTTGTGGTGTCCCCGAAAACTGGTTGAAACGCACTTTTGGTGATCTGGGGATGCGCGGAGAGAAGCGGGCTAATTGCAAGGGTAGACAATACAGAGAGCAATGGGCTCTTGCGCACTTTTGGTGATCGGGGTGGCGAAGGGGGAAGCGGGTCAAGAGGAAGAGATCGGTGTAGTCGCGAAACCCGCTGCAGCAGCATAGTCATACCTACAACGACGTGACAAACGCAGCGGCGATCATCTAAATCGCGCAAGAGCCGAGCAATGGACACGCTACTTCTCATTGCTCTCGTTATGGCTGTGGCTGTCAGGGCACGAGCACGATCTTGCCAAGTGTGTGGCCCTGTGCCAGTTCACGATATGCCGACTGAACATCATCCAGCGCATAGACGTGCGCGATGGGGACCACTACGTTGCCCTTGCTAATCGCATCGGCTAGGTCCGCCAAGACGTGGATGCGGTCGCTTTCGCTGTCGATGGCACTGCCGCCCTCGGCCTTCACCCCATATTTTGCGGGGGCGTCAAAGTTGGCGATGGTATCGATGCGTTCCGGGCGCACGCCAAGCGCGAGCGCCAACTCGACGTAACCCGCACCATACGTGTCGATGAAGGCGTCGATTGGTCCCCCTGCCACGGCACGGATGCGCTCCGCCGCACCCTCGCCATACGCGATGGGGATGACGCCACGCAGCTTGAGCCATGGATGATGCGCGGGGCTCGACAGTCCGATGACCTTGGCGCCCGCAGCCGTGGCTACCTGCACCACCAGAGAGCCGACACCCCCGGCAGCATTCGAGACGACCAGCGTATCCCCTGCTTTCAACCCCACGGCGCGGATCGCGGCAATGGCGGTGGAACCAGCCACATAGAGGGTACCCGCAGCTTCCCACGGGACGTTGGCGGGACGGGGCGTCAGGTGAGCCGCCGGAACGACCACAAAATCCGCATGGCTGGTGGGATTTTGGGGGAACACCGCTGTGTAGCCAATCACCTCGTCACCGGCGGCGAATTGCGACACACCAGGGCCAAGCTCAGCGACGATGCCCGCGAAATCAGAGCCTTCGCCGGAGGGAAACGTCGTGGGCCAGATGCTCTGCAGGAAACCCTCCCGAAGCCCAGCTTCACTGGGATTGATGCCAGTGGCCTTTACCCGCACCAGCACCTCACCCTGCAGAGGGGTTGGACGTTCGACCTTCACAACCTGCAAGACATCGATTCCGCCGTACTGATCGAAGCGGACGGCTTTAGGCATGGGTGTTCCTCCACGATTCTGGCAGCGTCAGATGGATTGTCTACTGAGACGGTAGCAAGTCCGGCGGACGTGCGCAGCAAGTGTCGCGTTGCGGCATCACACCAGAGGACGAGAACGCCGCGTTGCGAGCGCAGGTGAGGCGGACTGCCGCTCGCTTTTGGTGCTCTCGGCGCCAACGTCAGGTTGGCTTGTTGGCTGGCGATACGAGGAAGATGGTGCCACCTCGGCAAGCGAAACGGCTTTATGAGGTCTGCGGCGCCAATTCAACAACCGGAATGCTGCGGGATGTCTTCTCCTGATACTCACGGAACTGCGGATACCGCTGCGCCCACCTCGCGTAGATGCTGTCGTGCTCCTCACCGGTAACGGATTGCGCGATGGCAGTGTAAGTCTGGTCGCCGATCTCGACAGTGACCTCGGGATGGGCGAGCAGGTTGTGATACCAATCGGGGTTGGCGGGCCCGCCTCCTGTGGAGGCGAAGACGAACAGTCGGTCGCCCTCACGGAGGTACATCACGGGGTTCGTGCGGCGCTGGCCGCTCTTTGCGCCGGTGGTCGTGAGCAAGAGCAACGGCCTGCCTTCCCAGATGCCACCGACCTGCCCCTTATTCGCCCGGAACTCCTCAACCGTCTGCCGATTCCAGTCATTCCTGTCAGGCACTGGTTTCCTCCACTGCAATGGCTGCCGAACTGATCTGGTCAGCATCCCATTCTCGTACATAGCGCCTCTCACGTACAAAAACTAACGTCGAGGACGCGGCGGCGCGATGCGCATATCGCGCTATTCGTCGAGCGGATCGCGGATCGCGCTCATGGGTGCACCTGCGAGGCGTAGCCGAGGTCGAGTCGGATCGACTGCATCACCTGGAACGCGGTGCTGGGGGTGAACACGTCGGCGGCGGCCAGCACGCCGGTGTACTTCTCGATGATCGGAGCGGCTGCGGTGTCCGCACACGCGTCGAGATAGCCCTTCAAGGCAGCCCAGGTGTTGGCGCCGTACTTCACGAAGTACGGCGTGGGATCGAGCGTGTCGAGCGTCGTCCGGATGCTGGCGTCGAGATCGGTCATGTACTGCTGGTGCAGCGTGACGTCGTCGCGGGTACCGAGCCGGCCGTTGTGACCGCCGATGTAGTGCGTCCACGGGTACGAGAGCGCATGCGCCGGGGCCTCAACGTAGCCGGGGATGTCCTCGGTCAGGTTCGAGAGGTAGATCGGCGCCCAACCGGCGTTGACGACGTCGATGAGCATCAGCGTGTCGTGGTCGGGCAGGTGGATGTAGATGTTGTCGGGGGAGTGGTTGGCACCGTGCCAGGCGAGGTCGATGCGTTCGCCGCCGATTTCCAGCGTGCGGCGATCCTGGAACGTCTCCTCGTTCGGAGGTCTGGCCGGATCGTCGTCGCGCAGCAGCAGCCGTCGCGTCTCCTCGTGGCCGATGCGCGTCACGTTCTTGTCGAGGAGCGAGGATGCACCGACGTGGTCGGCGTGGTGATGCGAGTAGATGAGGTAGTTGATCTTGTTATTCACGCCGTTCGCCGACGCGATCTCGTCGACCGCGCGCTGGATGTTGTGGCCGATCGTCGGCGGCGCGTCGAGCAGCACGACGCCGTCCGACGTCGTCAGGAACGCGCACTGGTAGGTGCCATCGGTGACCCAGTACAGGTTCCGCACGACTCGACCGACGAAGTACCCCTGCTCGTTGAGCGTCGGGCCCATCGCCGATTGCGGGACCGGCGCATAGTTGGGTAAGGCAGTTGTGTCAGTTGTGTCAGTTGTGCTCATCGCCTTCCTCCTCTCGGGTTCACATCACGATCACGGTCTTGTCGTCGCTAAGTGGTCGCGAGCGATTGTGTCTGGTTATCTTGCTCCACCAGTGCCTGCTCATTCCCGTGGATCTTGTTTTCTATCGCCTCGCTAGTGGATGATTGGACTTTCTGATAGCTAATCAAGCCAGGAACTGCGTCTGGTGGAACGATCTTCACGCCTGTGCCGCCTGCCACTCTAATCGATGCTGCTCCTCCCACGCGTGGGTACGCCGTTCCAATCCGTGGGAGCCTTAGGCGGTGCGCCTTGTGGCTGGGGCGCGCCGGGACGCGTTCTGTTGTCAGTGTGCCGTACGTGTGCACTCTCCACCAGGGACATACGTCTCACAACGCTCACACAACAGTGGGACAACGCCCACACAGCACACCCCTCGCGCAGGCATTGTGCCGTCTACCGCGCGGACACCGGCCGTATGGTCCGCCGAGGGTCGGCTGCTGGATCGCCGACACCGATCGGCGCGTCCATATCCGCGCAGACCCGGTGGTAGAATGCCCGCACGAGGTCGCCGACATGCGTGCGGATGATAAACCGAGCGGGCATGTTCGTGTCCGGGCCGAGCTGCGCGGTCGGCGCTCACCGTGGCCCGACTGGGTATGGGACGGGGGCCCGCGATGGAGAATTCGGCGAACACGCCCAACACGGTGCACGCGGCGAAGCTGGAACGGGCGCCGTTCGGCGCTTTGCTGCTCCGCCTGCGGGACGCGGCCGGGCTCACGCAGGAGCAGTTAGCGGCGCGGGCCGGCCTCAGCCCCAATGCCATCTCGGCGCTGGAGTCTGGCAAGCGCCGTGCGCCGCGGTTTGCCACGGTCGAGCTGCTGGCCGCCGCACTAGCACTCGACGGGCAGCAACGAAGGGAGCTTGTCGCGGCGGCGCGCAGCACATCTGGTAGCAAGGGGGGAGCGGTGGCGACCGGGCCGACCCCGACCCTAGCGGGCCTGCAGTCTGGTGCTGGTGGCATCGCGGACACTGGGAGCCCTGAGAGCCACGGCGGGGCCGCCCGCGACTCGCGCCGTCAGACAGGCCGGTCGATCGCCGTGCCAACGCCGCTGGTGGACCGTGTGCAGGAACTGGACACGATTGTCCGGTCCCTGGTCGCAGGGGATACTCGCCTGTTGACCCTTACCGGCCCAGCCGGGGTGGGCAAGACGCGCCTGGCCCTGTCCGCGGCCGCCCGCATTGCCGCCGCCGCATCTCAAGGCAGCGACCGCTTCCCCGACGGCGTCGTGCTGGTCGACCTCACCCCAGTGCGCGACCACGACCTGGTGCCCGGCACGATCGCGCGGGCGTTCGGCCTGCTGGACGTCGGCGGTCGACCGGCGCTGGAGCGCCTGGAAGAGACGCTGGCTGACCGGCGGCAGCTCGTGGTGTTGGACAACTTCGAGCAGGTGCTGTCCTCCGCTCCTCAGCTTGCCGCTCTGCTGTCCGCCTGTCCGGGTCTGGCGCTGCTAGTGACCAGCCGGACGCCGCTACAGCTGCGCTGGGAGCAGACGGTGCGCGTCGCACCGCTGCCCGTGCCCGACTCCTCTGCGCCACTGCCCCCGCTGGACGCGCTGCTCGCCGTCCCTTCGGTGGCGCTCTTCGTCAGCCGGGCCCGGGCGCGACGGGCCGACTTCGCCCTCGGCGAGCGGGAGGCGCCGCTAGTGGCTCAGCTAGTGGCAGAGCTCGACGGACTGCCGCTGGCGCTGGAGCTGGCAGCCGCCCGGCTGGATGTGCTGCCGTTGCAGACACTGGCGCGGCGGCTGGGCGACCGACTGCAGTTGCTCACGTCGGAGGCGCCGGATCTACCGGAGCGGCAGCGGAGCCTGGAGGCGGCGGTCGGCTGGAGCTACGATCTCCTGTCCGAGCCGGAGCAGCGCGTCTTCCGCTGTTTGGGGGTGTTCGTCGGCCGGGTCACCCTAGACGACATCGCGGCCGTGGTGGGAGCTGTGGCGGCTCCGGAGGAGGTGCCAGCTGCGGGCGACGACCGCAATACCTTGAAGCGGCTGGTGTCGCTCGCTGAGAAGAGCCTGCTCCTGCCCGCACGCTCCGACGAGGAGGGAGGTGGCGTGGAGGAGGAGGACCCGGAGCCGGCCTTCGGCATGCTGGAGACAGTGCGCGAGTATGCCTGGGAACGTCTCGCCGCGGCGGGCGAGCTGGCGGCGGCCCAGCGCGCCCATGCACACTACTTCCTGACGCTGGCCGAGCGCGCGGATGCGCAGTTGCGGGGGCCAGATCAGCGGGCGTGGTTCTTCCGCCTTGAGCGCGAGCACGACAACCTGCGAGCGGCGCTCCGCTGGTTGTTCAACCACGACAACCTGGCACAGCAGGGGGTCGGGCTGCGGCTGGCGGCGGCGCTGGGCTATTTCTGGTACCTGCGCGGCTACCATACGGAAGGCCGACGCTGGCTGGAGGAGGCGCTGGCTCGCGCGCCGCAGGGGGATGACGAGGAGAGTGCGGCGGGTGTGGACTCAGCTGCGCGCACCCGCGCGCTGGTCGCCGCGGGGCCGCTCCTCATGGTGCAGGCTGAGTATGCACGGGCGCGGGCAGTGCTGAAGGAAGCGCTTGCGCTGGCCGAAGCGGCGCCAGGATTCCGCTGCCACCGCGGAGGCCAGCACCTACCTGGGGCATGCCACGGTTGCGGCCGGCGACGTCGAGGAAGGGACGCGGCGGCTGCAGGAGGCCGTGCGCCGTTGGGAGGCGCTGGACGATGCCCACGGCCTCGGTGAGGCGCTCTTCTATCTCGGCTATGCCGCCGACATGGCGGGGGAGACGACCGCCGCTGCGGCGCACTATGCGGCCGCCCTGGGCTGGCTGGGTAAGGCGGGCAACGCGCAGCACGCGGGGTTCGTCCACAGCTACCTCGGCGTGCTCGAGTGGGGGCGTGGGAAGCTCCCGAGTGCGGTGGCGCACATCCAGGCCGTATTACGGACCAGCGTGATCATGCGAGATCGCTGGCTCCTCAGCTTCGCCGCGCAGGCGACGGTGGTGCTTGTAGCGTCGCGCGCCCAGCCCGCCACGTGGGCGCGATTGTTAGGGGCGGCGGATGCACTGGGACAGGCCACGGGCGGCGCGACGCTCGGGTGGGAGCATTTGCCAGGGGCTGAACACGTGGTGGGGCTGCGCGAGCGGCTTGCGCGCGAAGACGAGTGGAGTACACCGTATCGTGAAGGACGGACGCTGCCGTTCGCCAAGGTGGCTACCATGGCCCTGACACTGCTGGAGGGCGTTGCCGAGATGCCCGTCAGCCCCGAGACAGGACGCCAGCCCGGCCAGGAAGCCCGGCGGTCGGAGACGCTGCCGCGGCCCACGCATCGGGACTCGCTGACCGAGCGCGAGCGAGAGGTGCTGCGACTGGTAGCCCAGGGTTTCTCCAGCAAGGATATCGGCCGTCGGCTCTTCATATCCGAACGCACTGTCGCCCAGCATCTCACCGCGGTCTTCCACAAGCTGGGCGTCAATACGCGCGCCCAGGCGGTAGCTGTGGCAACACAGCGCGGACTCCTCTAGACCACACTCGCCCGGCGTATGTATATCGCGCACCCCGCGTAGCCCCTTGCTCGCTGCCATCAATGCGCGAATAGCGGATGCGGACGCCATGCGGCGCGCCTATGCTGGTCGTGCGAGGTAGAACAAGGCAGCAGGGCATAGGCGGCAGAAGCCGCGCAGCGGAGAGGAGACGAAAGGACCTCCTGATGAAAGCCGAGGTCATCCATGCGGTCGGACAACCGCCAACTTGTCGTTCTGCTGTAAAGGAACGGTGGATTTTGCCGAGAGGATGAATGACATGCCAGATGCGAAAGAGTTGCTTCACAGCAACTTGCACGAGGTCTTTGCCGAGCGGGACCCGGAACGCCGACGTACGGCCATCGAGCGCACCTATACGGAAGACGTGACGTTCATCGATCCAGGCGGCACAGTTGTCGGGCGCCAAGCGCTGAGCGACCAAGCGCAAAGGCTGCTCGATGGCTTCCAGGCGGACTTCGTGTTCGAGGAGGACGGGCCCCGCTACGAAGGGACCGACACCGCCGCGCTGGCGTGGCGTTTGGGGCCGCCCGGTCATCCGATCGCCCGCGGGATCGATATCCTCACGATCCGTGATGGCCGCGTGAGCGTTGTGCGCACGTTAATCGCGCCTGAAAGGGATGCCTGATCAGCCCACGGCTGCTCTCCCTGGTCGTGCCTGCGCGAGGTGATCAACTGGGTGGCGCCGCACTGCGCAACGGCACCCGCGGGACGCATGAGCCGCGGGTGCGAACATTGGGCGGTTGCGTTCTGCGGGCCACGCGTGAAGGGCACTGCAGACCTATGGACCGGAATCAGAACGCGCAGCAGGATCGGCAGGTCGCGCCGCTGCCCATCGGCACGCTGGCGCCGGACTTCACACTGCCACAGACCGCGTCCATCCGCATCGCTCTGCACGGCCTGCTTGGCCAACCGGTCGTCATCGTGTTTTATCCGATGGACTGGGAACCCGTCTCGCGTGACCAACTCGTCCTCTATCAGAAGTTTGCGCACGAGATCGCGCAGCTCGGCGCGCACCTGCTAGGCATCTCCGTCGATAGTGCCTACTGCCATGCGGCGTTCGCGCGCGAGGCGCAGCTCCGCTTCCCGCTGCTGGCGGATTTCCAGCCGCGCGGCGAGGTTGCTCGTCGCTTTGGTGTGTATCGGGACGGGCAGGGGGCCAGCGCCCGGGCGCTCTTTGTCCTAGATCGGCAGGGTCGGATCCGCTTCAGTCGCGCCTATCCCAATTTCCTCAATCCCGGCGTGGACGACATGCTGACCACCCTGGAGGCGCTGGCCGTCGAGGATGTGGAAAAAGGCCATACGCACGAACGACGTGACGCTGGCCGAAGGCGCCGAACACGCGGAGCCCATCAAACAGGTAGACCAAGGTGCGCAAACGGGTGCTGATATCCCGTCGCCCGGTTCCGTTGAAGCAGGGGAGACACTGAGAGGCAGCGCGGGAGACGGCGATGGTACAGAATGACAGAATGATAGCTAGGGCTACGAGTGCCCTCGCGTGCTCTCTGCCCCGACTGCAGCGCCCTTTGCTGCCGAAGGAAGCGTACTCCAACACCTTCTGAAGAAAGCGTTTACCGGAATGGGGGCCAGGAAGCCCCTGCATTCAAGCGGGGGATGAATGGCCCCTCCGGCTTGAGAGGTGGCGCGCATTGTGTGTGTTAAGGAGTTTGCCTGCGTAAGACGTTCCGGTACCGGCTGTACCCGACCAGAGAGCAACGGCGCCTCCTCGATCGGCAGGTGGAGGAGTGCCGCTGGCTGTACCACCACCTGCTCGCGGAACGGCGTGATGCTTGGGAGCAGCGTCGGGAGTCGGTGCGCCTCTACGACCAGCACGCGACGTTGCCCGCGCTCAAGGCGGAGCGGCCCAGTTTGGCGGGCGTACAGTCGCCGGTCTTGCGGAACGTCGCCGTGCGCCTCGACCTGGCGTTTCAGGCGTTCTTCCGCCGCGTCAAGGCGGGCGAGCAGGAGCCGGGCTCTCCGCGCTTTCGCGGCCGGGGGCGCTACGACAGCCGCACCTTCCCGCAGGTGCCGGCCCGCAGGTGCCGGTGGGCTGCACGCTGGACGCGGGAGAGCCCGAGGCCAGACGCCTGCGCGTGATGGACGTCGGCCGGGTGGAGGTCATCCTGCATCGCCCGCTGGAGGGCACGCCCAAGACCGCCACGCTGCGCCGGAGCAGCACCGGCAAGTGGTCCGTCTGCTTCTCGTGCGAGTGCGTCGAGCCGCGTCCGTTGCCGGCCACCGGGCAGCCGGTCGGGATAGACGTGGGCCTGGCAACCTTCGCCATGCCGACACACGGCGAGCCGATCGCCAACCCGCGCTCCTTCCGTCGCGAGGAGCGTGCGCTGGCCGGGGCGCAACGCCGCCTGAGCGGGGCAGAAAAGGGCACGCCCGCACGGGTAGCACGCCGCCGCGTCGTGGCCCGCGTGCATGAGCGCATCGCCTGGCGGCGGGGCGACTTCGCGCACCAGCACAGCCGACGCCTCGTCGACGCGTTTGATGCGATCGCCGTCGAAGACTTGTCGGTCAATCGGATGGTGCACGACCATTGTCTCGCGAAGAGCATCAGCGACGCGGCGTGGGGCCAGTGCGCGGCGTACCTCGCCCACAAGGCAGCATGGGCCGGTCGGCGCTTTCTCGCGGTGAACCCCGCGTACACGTCGCAGGATTGCTCCCGCTGCGGGCATCGGCAATCACTCACCCTGGCTGACCGCATCTCCTCCTGCCCCTGGTGCGGGCTGGTCCTCGACCGCGACCTGAATGCCGCGCGGAACATCCTGCGGCTGGCACAAGAACGGTTGGGATTGGGGCAACAATCCCTGGCTCCGGCCTAGAAGCCCCTGGATTAATCCAGGGGAGTTGTCACGAAGCCACCCGTGCTAGCCTCGTGCCAGGCGAGCGAGGAGGAGGCGAATGCCGATGAGGGAGGGGAAGGCCTCCCCGCTGCCCGCCTGGCGTTCATCATCTTTGTTCAGCCGCCGCTGCCTGCCGAGCCGCCAGGAGCTGCGCTCGAGGATCCACCGCTTAGGGACGAGGTGGTATCCTAGCACGCCACCCAGATCGTCGGCGAGGTCTGGCGCGTAGCGCCGCAATTGGCGAAGGGCGGGATAGACCACCTCCAGGCGCACGCCACGCTCGTGTGCGGCCCACGGGTTGAGCGCGCCAGTGTCGCCTTGGTCGACCCGACGCGCTGGTGAGCGAGGACGCGCCACAGCGCCGCCACGACCTGCGCGTGGTCTTCGACGGCGCCCGCTGGGTCGTGCGCACCGGCGCCCTTTGGCGTCGGTTGCCCTACAACCCGCCATCTTGGGACGTCGTCTACGCCCAGACGCGTCGCTGGCTGTAGCCGGGCGTCTTCAAGGTGCTCGTCGCCGACCTGCGCACGCTCTTGCGCCTGGCGGTGGGGCGCCGCGGCCAACCGAGTGTGGCGATATTCGATGCACGCATGCTGCGGTCGACGCCCGAAAGACGCTCTGCGCGTTTCGTGGAGATGTGGAAGGGCCGTGGCATTTGCGTGTCCCCGCGCAACACATGGAGCGACCGGCGGATCACCGGTTGAGGGGACGCATCCACCTCAATCCGCTCGGTCATGTCTCCTTCTGTCTCCAGGCACACTTGCATGCAGAGTGTTGCAAAAAACAAGCAAAGTGTGTTATAACCCTCCTGCCGGTCGGCGATGTGGCCGATGAGGATGGTCGGCCAGAGCAGAAGGAGACATGGCACATGGCGAAAACCCGTCACGTGGGCAAGCACACCGCCGCGCTGCTCGGATTCTCCGCAACTCTCGGCATCGTGGGCGCCCTCGCAGTCGCCCTCTTCGCGCCCGCGACCGCATTCGCGGCGACGCTGCACATCTATGTCGATCCCTTCACGGCGGCGACCTGCACGGCGTCGGCCACCACGAACCACCACACCATCGTCGAGCCCGACACCTACTCCAGCGGGTCTATGATCGTGGCGGCCTACCAGGTCGGGCGCATCTACGACGGCGGCGCCTGCGCAGCCGGCTTCGCCACCTCGTCCAACAACGGCGCGACCTGGACCACCGGCCTGCTGCCTGGACTGACCAAGTACACCGGCGGCGGCACGTTCGACCGCGTCACCGACGAGGCCGTGGCGTACGACGCGAAGACCGGCGCCTGGCTGATTTCGTCGCTCGTGCTGAGCGAGGCGGGCGGCGTCAAGGGAGTGCGGATCTACACGAGCCGCTCGACTGACGGCGGCCTCACCTGGGGCACGCCGATTTTGACCGAGAGCACCAGCGCAAGCCCCGACAAGAACTGGATCGTCTGCGACGACACGGCGACCAGCCCCTTCTACGGCCACTGCTACACCGAGTGGGACGACAACGGCGCCGGCAACCTGCTCCACATGAGCACGTCCCCCGACGGCGGCCAGACCTGGGGCGCGGCGCTCACCAACAACGCCGGCGTCATCGGCGGCCAGCCGGTCGTGCGCCCGGATGGCACCGTGATCGTGCCGATCGACAACGCCAACGAGACCGCGGTCGGCGCCTTCAACTCGACCAACGGCGGCGCCAGCTGGAGCGCGGTGACGACGATCACCACCATCCGGCACCACACGGTGGCCGGGAGCCTGCGCGAGGGGCCGCTGCCCTCCGCCGAGATCGACGGGGCCGGCAACGTCTACGTCGCCTGGGCGGACTGCCGCTTCCGCCGTTCCTGCAAGAACAACGACATCGTGTACGTCGAGTCTACCAACGCCACCGGCACCGCGTGGTCCGCGGTGACGCGCGTGCCGATCGACGCCACCAACAGCGGCATCGAGCACATGATCCCCGGCCTCGCCGTCAACAAGGCCACCTCCGGCGCGACGGCACAGCTCGGCATCACGTACTACTTCTACGCGTCTGGCTCCTCGTCGCTGCAGGTGGGCTTCATCTCCTCGACGAACGCCGGCAGCACCTGGGGCGCGGCGCAGACCGTCTACGGCGGGTCGTCGGCTTTCCCGACCACGTGGGTCGCCACCACCAGCCAGGGCCGTATGGTCGGCGACTATATCTCGACCTCCTACGGCTCCGACAACCTGGCGCACGGCGTCTTCACCACGGCCACGGCGCCCACCACCGGGACGAGCTGCTCGTCGGTGCTCGACAACTGCAATGAGCCGGTGGACACCTTCGCCTCCGGCCTGGCGGCCAGCGGGACGCTCTCGGGCGCGAACGACCCGGTGCTCTTCGGAGGCCAGGGCAACGGCAACGGTGCCAGCCTCTGGAACGTCGTCGACAACAACGGCAGCAAGCACCGCGACTGATGGCGGGCGCACTAAAGGTGAGGGCGGCTAGCGCGTACAACGGCGTCCGCGCATAGCCGCAGGGGGTAGTAGCGTTCCAGCGCCATCGACCGGTGCGCGGCGCGACTACCCCTTCATCTTCGCGAGAGTGGCGATGTGTGTAGGGAACGTGGCAAGGGCGAACAACTCTCGTCCGAGCGGGCAGTTGTGGAAGCATCCAACACACTCCTCGCGCAACGCTGACGAGGGATCGCCGACAGCCGGAGGGAGTCAACGATGAGCGGATTCGCGGTCTTCCGAGCGTCTCCTGGGAATCCTCGTTTCAGGAGGGTTGTGCGGGTCGTCCTGCCCCTGACACTGATCGCCGCCATCTTGCAGGCGGTGGTGCCCGGCTCTGCGGTGCGCGCGGCGCCAGCGCTGGCGACGCCGGCCTATGGGTGCAGCTCGCCGAGCGACTGCGTGTCGAAGATGACGCTGCCCGAGAAGGAAGGGCAGATGACCCAGGTGGAGAACGGCGCGTTCGCCAAGTCCGGCAACTCGATCACCGACATCACGACGTACTTCATCGGCTCGGTGCTCAGCGGCGGCGGCGGTGGACCCAACGGGGCGTCGGGCGGCACCGCCACGCAGTGGGCGGACATGACCGATAATTTCCAGAACTACGCGCTCCAGACCCGCCTGGGCATCCCCATCATCTACGGCGCCGACGCCGTGCATGGGCACAACAACGTCTACGGTGCGACGCTCTTCCCGCAGGACATCGGGCTGGGCGCGACGCACGACCCCGCCCTCATCACGCAGGTGGAGCAGGCGACGCGTGACGAGGTGCTCGGCACCGGGGTGCGCTGGACCTTCGCGCCGTGTCTCTGCACGCCGCAGGATATCCGCTGGGGTCGGACGTACGAAGGCTTCAGCGAGAACCCCGCGGACAACGCCACCGACGGCGCCGCCGCGATCGTCGGCTTCCAGGGGTCCAACGGCGCGTTGGGGCCGACGAACATCCTGGCCACCGCGAAGCACTACATCGGTGACGGCAATACCACGTGGGGCACCGGCTCGCCGTACCTCAACGAGGGCGACGCCCGCGTGAGCGAGCAGGTGTTGGACGCCATCGACCTCCCGCCGTACCAGGCTGCCGTCTCGAACAAGGTGGGGTCGGTCATGGTCTCGTACAGCAGTTGGAATGGCCTGAAAGACCACGCCAACCAGTACCTCATCACGACCAAGCTGAAGGGCACCGGCACGGACGGCAACGGCACCCCGAACCTGGCGTTCCAGGGCTTCGTCGTCTCGGACTGGCAGGCGATCGACCAGATCTCGTCGGATTACAACTACGATGTCCGCACGGCGATTAACGCCGGCATCGACATGGTCATGGTGCCGGACGCCTACAAGACGTTCATCGGCACGCTGGACACCGAGATCAAGGCGGGCAACATCCCGCTGTCCCGCATCGACGACGCGGTGACGCGCATCCTGACCGCCAAGTTCGCGCTCGGGCTGTTCACGCAACCGTACACCAACCGCACCTACACGCCGTCCGTCGGCTCGGCGGCGCACCGCGCGGTGGCACGGCAGGCCACGCGCGAGTCGCAGGTCTTGCTGAAGAACAACGGCGTGCTCCCCCTCTCGAAGACCGGGAGCTACACGCTGGTGGTCGGGGGCGATCACGCGGACAATCTGGGCTACCAGCTCGGTGGCTGGTCGATCACCTGGCAGGGGGGGAGCGGCACCACGACGGTGGGCACGACGCTCTGGCAGGCCATCCAGCAGGCCGGGCTTTCCTCCTCGGTGAAGCTCAAGTTCGTCGGGACGCAGACCAAGGGCCACTACAGCGGTGACGTGGGGATCGTCGCCGTCGGCGAGCAGCCGTATGCGGAGGGGAATGGCGACACGAACACCCTCGCGCTCAGCAGTACGGACGCGACCGAGGTCAATGACGTCTGCAGCCGGGTGACGAAGTGCATCGTCCTGTTGATGTCCGGGCGCCCGATGATCATCAATACGCAGCTGAACCAGTCCGCCGCGTTCGTCGAGTCGTGGATCGGCTCGACCGAGGGCGAAGGCATCACCGACGTGCTCTTCGGCGACTACGGCTTCACCGGCAAGTTGACGTACACGTGGCCCAGCTCGGTGTCGCAGGAGCCGTGCAACTCGAACAACGGTTGCACCGGCGCCCTGTTCCCGTACGGCTACGGCATCACGCCCCACTAGTTGTTAGGACGGGAGCGAAACGACCAGTTGAGCGCACCCTGGCTCCTCAACGCAACGGCACGTCAGGGTGCGCCTCTCAGACATGATTCATATCCTTTCGAGTAACTTGCGAGAAGCAGTGGCAGGAGTAGGGTACGCAGGGTCGGCTGGTATGCGTGCCTCTTCGACCAACCTGAAAGAACGACTGGTGCGAGCGGCGGCCGACGGTCAGCCCATGAGAAGAGAAGCCGCTCGCCGCTTCGGAGTCGCGGCGACGACCGTCAAACGCGCCGTGGTCCAGCTGCGTAAGACGGGCTCTGGATCGCGAGCCGATTTCCGGCTGCCCGCGGCGCATCGGGAAGGACCAGGAGGCCGGTTTGCGCGCTCGGCTGGAGGCGGTACCGATGCCACCGTGTTGGAGCTCCGCGCCTGGTAGGCCCAGCACCAGGGCCAGTCGCTGAGCGAGGCGACGATGTGGCGGGCGATCCGCCGTCTGGGTGGACGCGTTAATAAAGTCACTGGCAGCCAGCGAGCGCAACGAGGAGATGCGCACCGCCTGGCGGGAGGAGATCGCTACGTGCGATGCACACCAGTTCGTCCTTGTCGACGAGAGCGGCACCCAGGCGCCTCACGCGTGCACCGAGTCGGGCATCCCATGCCGCCTCCATCGTCCCGTCGAAGTCGTCTAACCCACTTTCCGCACGGCCGGTTGACACATTTTGCGAATATGGGAGGAGGTGCGCCGGGAGGCCCCGTGGGAGGCGGAAACGGGAAGGACAGCAGGAGTGGAGGGATACCTCGCGGAGCGGTTGGATCATCTGGGCCTGGTGGCCGGAGTGTGTCGCGAGATCGGACTCGCCGACTATTTGGACGCGCGGGAGACGCGCAGCCATGAGCGAGTGGGAGTGGGCGCGGCGACGGTGGCGATGATCCTGAATGGCCTGGGGTTCAGCAATCGTCGGCTGTACCTGGTCCCGCAGTTCTTTGAGACCAAGGCGGTGGAGCGGTTACTGGGACCCGGGATCACGGCTGAGGACCTCAACGACGACTGCCTGGGGCGCACGCTGGACTGGCTCTACGAGCAGGACCCGACGACGCTCTTTGCGGGGATCGCGCGCCAGGCGCGGCAGCGCTTTGGGGTGGCGGCGCGGCAGATCCACGTCGACACGACCTCCTTCTCGGTGAGTGGGGAGTATGCCGCTGAGGACGGGGAGGACGGGGAGGACGGGGAGGACGGGGAGGAGCACCTGATCGCGGTGACGTATGGGTATTCCCGCGATCATCGCGCGGACCTCAAGCAGTGGATGCTGGCGTTGGCCACGACGCGCCAGGGCGATGTGCCGCTGTACCTCAAGACGCTGGACGGCAACGCCAGCGACAAGGTGAGCCTGGTGGCCGCGGTGGAAGCGCTGGCTGAGCAGCTGCGCAGTGAGCCAGAGGAGGAGGCGCCGCTCTTCGTCGCCGACAGCGGCCTGTACAGCGCCGAGAACGTCGCGCGGCTCTCGGCCGCGGGGGTGCGCTGGATCAGTCGGGTGCCCGAGACGGCGCGGCTCGCGCAGCAGGCCGTGGCAGGCGCAGAGCGGGCGAGCTGGCAGCAGGCGGGGGACGTGTCGTGGGCGCCGGTGACGCCGACGCCCGCGGGCGAGCGCTGGGTGGTGGTGCGCACGACCCAGGGAATCGACCGCGCGCGGGCCACGCTGGCGCGCAAAGCGGAGCAGGCGCGTGGGGAGTGGGAGCAGGCGCTGTGGCATCTTGGCGCGCAGCGCTTCGCCTGTGAGCCGGACGCCCAGAAGGCGCTGACCCAGCAGCTGAAGAAGCGTCCCGAGTGGCTGCAGGTGCAGGCACAGCTGCACGCCCATCCCACCCATGACCGCCCCGGACGCCCGCGTGCCGACGCGGCCCCCGACGGCCATCGCTGGCAGGTGGAGGCGACGGTGTCCCTCGACGCGGCGGCGTTGGAGCGCGCGGTGCGGCGCCAGGCGTGCTTCCTGGTCGCCACCAATGTGCTCGATTCCCAGGCGCTCCCGGATCAGGAGCTGATCCAGACCTACAAGGAGCAGCACAGTGTGGAGCGCGGCTTCGCCTTCCTCAAAGACCCGCTCTTCTTGGCCTCCTCGGTCTTTGTGAAGAAACCCGAGCGGATCGTGGCGCTCGGCCTCGTGATGGTGCTCTGCCTGCTCGTCTACCGACTCGCTGAGCATCGCCTGCGTGAGCAGTTGGCCGCCACCGGACAGACCGTCCCCAACCAGCTGAGCAAGCCGACCGATCGCCCCACCATGCGCTGGATCTTCCAATGCTTTGAGGGCATTGACCTGCTCCACATCCGGCATGGACCCGATCCCGCCGCGTCCCTTGTCCTTCGCCTGCAGCCCCTCCACCAGCGCATTCTCGCGCTTCTCGGACCCGCCTACGAAGAATTCTACAAATCAACCAACTGACCGTGCGGAATGCGGGGTCTAACGGATGCAGCGATGGGCAGACGTCACCTTAGACGAGACTTTTGGGTGCTATTTCACTTGCCCCGTCGCGATATGCACGGCGACGACGGCAAAGGTCGGGAGCGGGTAACCTATTGTCCACGCCGCGAGATAGCGCAACGACTCAACGTCGCGCGCCGCAACCGTTCCGGCTCGGGATCGGCAGGGAACTGCCAGGTGGTGCGGTTTCCACTGCACTCACTGCAATACCTGCGCAAGTGTCTTACGCAATGCGTTTCGGTCAATCTTGTGAGTTCTCCCGGACTCAGGCAATGGCATGACGACGATCTCGTCCGGCACTGCCAGCATATCGACTATCGCATTGGCTCGTAGCGCAAGCTCGACTCGTCGCCTGAGCTGAAGGAGTTTCGTCTCTTCCGCCATTGGCTCAAGCACCAGAACGACGCGTTCGTCTCCGATGCGCTCGTCCCATACGCCGATCAAGGCGCAACGTGCGACGCCGGGAATATCTGCGATTTTCCCCTCGTAGAGCGCTGGATAGATGTTGTGGTGGCCTCTAATAATCATGTCCTTTATGCGCCCAAGGAGAACGATTCGGCCCTCGTTGTCGAGACGTGCGACATCTCCAGTTGCAACCTCTGTCAGCGGTTCCCCGCCGAGATAACGAGCGCAAAGCCAGTTACCTGCAACATGAAGCTCGTCGTCTTCGCCGATTCGCACTCGCGACCCCGGCAGGGGCGCGCCGACAAGGTCACCCTCACCCTGCCACGCCTGTTTCTCAGCCATGTCCACGTACGCGACAGGCACCATTTCGGTGAGCCCATAGACAGAGTGGACCTGCGTGGCGCCCGACAGGAATGGGCGCAGTCGGGCCAAGAGCCGACTATCCACCGGACCCGAACCTAGGACGATCTGACGGAGGGTATCGGGGAACGGTCTGCGCCGCTTCTCGCAATACGTCACCATTCGATGGAGATCAGATGGAACGAAGAAGGCATGCGTGGCGCGGCTGCCACGCAGCAGGTTGAGCATCTCAGAGGCGCCAGCGCCTATCTTGGGAAGGACGACCCGCGAACCTGCGAGCAGTGCGGGGAGTATGGTGTGCAGTTGGTCTGTCAACACGACCGAGTCGGCATCCAAATCTGCTAGAACGTATGACGCGTCGAGCATGGCGGCGACGGAGCGTGTGCTGTGCACAACGGCCCGTGGTTCGGCGGTCGTTCCAGATGTAAAAATGATCAAAATCGGATCATCTGCCTGCAATTGGACAGGTGGAGCATAGCGCGCCAGTGGACTCATGAGATGCACGGCGTCAACAGACCGTGGTGTTCCCGGCAGCCACCGTCCGACGCGCACGAACCGGCATCCCGTCATCTTGCCCACCTGAGGCAACTCTAGCCGCCTGCTGCGCAGCACTCTGCGCGCCAAACGGCTGGCGGAGAGTGCATACAGCAGGCTCTCCGCCATGACAAACTTGGGCCGCACCGCCGCCATGCGAGCAGTAAAGAGCGCTGCCCCCATTCCAGGGTCGGCGGCGACGATGGTTCCCCCGGCACGAACGGTCGCAAGTATGAGGATGACGGCCTCGACTGATGGGCGGACGCTGAACACAACAGCATCACCCGGCTGCATGCCTTCTGTTTGCAGTCGGGTTGCCGCTGCGCAGATCGCCTCGTTGAGTGCGGCGAACGTGGTGTGGCGCCCCCGTGGCGACATCAGTGCGATGTCGTCGGGGCGCTCGCGCGCCAGACGGTCGAGGGTTACATAGATCTCGCCGCAGGAATTGACGCGTATCATGCGACCTTCTCCATCTCCAGCATCAGGTAGGGCCATCGCACGGGTGCCGGTACATCCCTCGCTTCATCAGAATGAGTCGCCATCTCTACGCTGCTCGGTAACCTGTGAAGGCAAAAGGACATTCATCGGATGTCCACCTCGTCCGGCAGCCAGTGGTGATCCCAATACCAGAGCAGGGTGTGCCAGAGGCCCCACCGACGCAACCGGCGGAGCGAGTTCAGCACGAGCATGTCCTTCCGGTGCGCGATGTTGGGCGTGATGAGGCGTGCGGCGTTGACGAGCGCGCGGTCCTCATGGGTCTCTTCGATTGCGGTACGGAGGAAACCGCCACACTTGAGGTAGAGAGCAGCGGTGATGGCGAGATTGTTGCCTGGGGCCATGATATAGCCTGTGAGGTAACGGCGATCGCGATTGCCCGGTCGCAGACGCCCGAACCAGGCGGCGCCGGCGACGACGAGCCGCAGCAGTGTGGCCTCGCCAAAGCACAGCGGCCCCTCGTCGCGACGTGGCCCAATCTCGCCCGTGACCAATTCCGCCCCGGACGCAAACCCGGCGCGGATCGCCGTAATCCAACTGGGGTCGGGGAGGCAATCGGCGTCGGTCCGGCCAATGTGCGTGGCGCCCGCCTCGATCGCGAAGCAGAAGCCTGTATCCGCAGCGGCGCCGGTGCCCTTTTGCGGTTCGTCGATCAGATGCCAGCGAGCGAGTGGACTCGCGGACAGTGCTTGCTGAATGACCTCGGCGCTCCCATCTGTGCTGCCATTATCCACCAGGACCAGCGTGAAGTTGCGGTCGCGCTGCGCAGCCAGGGCAGCAAGCGTCGGCTGTATTCCAGCGGCCTCATTACGGAGTGGAACCACGATCCATAAGGCAGGACACGGGTCGCCTCCCCTCGCCTCGTGGAATTCCACGGTTTCTATTGAACCGGCGCTTGCTTGATCTTCAGCCATGTCCGAATCCCCAATGTCCCAGCGGCACACAGAGCGATGGCAACGCAGCTCAGACCCAGGGCTTGAGAGCCGCCAAAAGTATAGGCGCCGTAGCCAATGATTGGGCCGATGACCTGGCCAACGGTAGCAGCTGAAGTGTTAAGGCCCATAGTAAGCCCAACAGGTACGCCGGGATAGCTCTCAGCGAGGAATAGTGTGCCAATAGGCGAGAGCGACGCAGCAGCCGTCGTTAGGAGCGCCGCGGAGAGCAGTACCGCCGCAGCCCCGCCCGTGAACACCCCTACGAAAGCAGCCGTACACAACGCCACGATGAGCAGCAGCCGTGCCGTCGTGGTAACACCCAACATCCTAAGCAGGCGAGGGAGCACGAGAAGCTGGAAAGCGGCGGCCACCACAATGAGAAGCGCGATGCGGACTATTGTGGCTTGAGCCTGCAATCCGAGAGCGCTTGCAAGGTAGATCGGGAGGGTGAGCACAAAAGCTGCTTGCAAGGCGGCACAGAGAGCGACGAACACAACGGCACGCCGAATTTCCCGGAGGTTCAGCGCCTCTACAATCTTGAAGCTAAGGCTGGGGCCGTGGCGGGTTTCTGGAACCGCCACGACCACGAGCGCCAGGTTCAGCAGGCTGAGGAACAGCGCCGCGAGCGCAACGGACCTGAATCCATAGCCTGCGAGGAACGCACTGAGTCCAAGTCCCGCGATGAATCCCCCACCCGCAGCAGCACCGAGCGCGGTGATCCCCTGGCGGCGTTTGTCTTCACTGTCGTTATCCATGATCGCCGCATAGCACATGGCGACGTTGCCAGCAGAGCTTCCATCGAGGATGCGTGACAACAAGACAATTGGAAACGCGGAAGAGAGGGCAAGGACAGCGAAACTAACTGCACTTCCCCCCAGACTGAAGGCCAACACCGGGCGCCGTCCAATGCGGTCGCTGAGCCTGCCGAGCAACGGCGCAGTTATCAACTGGCAGAGGCTGAAAGCAGCGAAAACGGCCCCAATCGCTACAAGTGGAGCCCCCTGCCCACGGAGGGCAAATGGGATGAGCGGCACGATGGCGGCGTAGCCCAGTGCGTCCACAAAGATGACCATGAGGACGGTTGGAAGGGCGGTGTGCTCGCGCCCTAGAAACCCAGTAGGTTTGCTACCTGGGGATGCATCGTTGCTCAACGCGACACTCCTTGCGGAGCGCAGGTGATCGCGAGGTGTGCATAGGTGGGGATGATGACGTTTCGGGAAGCGCGGCGACGGACGACCCGCCAGGGCTGCTCTTGGCCCAAGAGTGTTTGGAGCAGATACATGATCTCCGCACGTGCGAGCGGCGCTCCCAGACAGACGTGGGGGCCAGCGCCGAACCACAACTGGCGAATCTTTCGCTCAGGGGAGCGGCGTATTTCGAATCGGCCAACGGCATTGTTGGTGGTGTACGTGAGCATCAGCGCCCGATCACCGCGTCGGAGGAGCTTGCCCGCCGCCGTGACATCCGCCGTGATGTGCCGCCCGATCAAGGGGGCCGGTGTGGTCACGCGGAGAATCTCCCAGACAGCTCCCGGCAGCAGATCCGGCTCGGCGCGCAGGTCGTGCTGTTGCCCCGTGTCGTAGAGTAGCGCCACTCCCCGAGTCATGGCGGATGCCGCTGTCTCCGTTCCGGCGACGAGCAGCAAGCTGGCCAGACCCCGAGCCTCACGCAGCGGAATGCCCGCCTCACGGCACCGTCCCAGCAGCGCGTTCTTATCTGCGGACTCGTACGCCTCCGGCACCTTGGCCGTGAGGTGTTCGAGGATATCCCTGGCCTCCGCGAGGGTATCGGCAGGTATGATGGTCGAGCCAAGAGTACCGCGCGCAAGGGCCGCGAGACGTTCTCCGTACGCGAAGATGCTGCGAAATGACGCGTCGTCGCTCTCATTCGCAATGGACAGGCCGAGGAGGTCCGCCACCATTCGACCGACCCAGACCCGCGCTGTCTCGGCAATGTCAACGGTCTCGTTCCGTCGCAGCGCGTCGGCGAGCCTCGCTGCTGGCTCGGCGAAGACGCGCGCCGCGTGTCGCTTCGAGCTCGCGTCCGTGAAGAGATCGCGCGCTCGCAAGCGAAGCGCGTCATGGCCGGGGCCGTCGAATGACTCGTTGACCCAATCGCCGAGGAGCTGGGCCCAGAGGTGTCCTACGCCGCCCTCGCCGAGCAGGTTGGTGTGCTCGGAGTCGGTGAGCAGGCCCCGGGCGACGAGAGGATCGGTGATGACCCATCCGACCCGTGGCACCTTTCGCACCGGGCCGACGAAGCGACCCAGCGTCAGAAGGCTGAAAAGCGCCGGGTTGGCGGCGAGGATGAGCCGCGCCTCGTGGCGTGCTTCGCGCGAGACGAGTGGTAGCCGTTGCAACATCGTACTCCGGCGAGTCGGGGTTCCAGCTCGGGCCGTGGGACGCCCCTGGCTGATGTCGGGACCTATAGTGGGCATGGTCGTTGCCTCCTCAGCGCCGCACACGCAGCATACGGCATACTCGTCGGACGGGCGCGTCCTCAGATCGTGGAAAGGATCAATTGGCTAATACGTAAGCGCGCATGCGCCGATGGTGAGGCCGGCCCCAGTGCCGACCAGCAAGACGCGGCTGCCTCGCCGAATCGTGCCGCATGCGACGGCCTCGGCAAGCGCGAGCGGGATGGACGCCGCGACGCAGTTGCCGCGCTCGGCCAGATTCAGGAACACCTGCTCCCGGCGAAAGCCGAAGCGAGCGGTGAGCTGCAGCACGGCGTGACGGCTGGCCTGATGCGGCACGAGTACGTCCACGTCCTTCTGCTCCCATTCGAGGTGCTCGAAAAAACGTTGCAAAAAGGGACCGACCTGTTGCGCGGCGAACTTAAAGATCGTGGGGCCGTCCATGTGGAAGGTATTCATCTCTGGCGTCGTCGTCGGGTCGTTGGGATGGTGCAGGGTGCCGCCGCCGACGATCTCCGTCAGATGTGCGCCACTGCTATGCGTGGCAAATTGTGATCGCCAGATCGTGCTCTTCTCGTGCGGCGTACTTTGCGTTACCACTGCCGCTGCTGCCGCATCGCCAAAGAGGACCGCGCTCTCACGCTCATGGGGATTGAGCGAGCGGGAAGCCAACTCGCTGCTACAAATCAACACATTACGATAGACGCCCGCCGAGATGAAGTGAGCCGCCGTTTGCAAGGCAAACAGAAAGCTGAGACACGTCGCGTTGACATCGAAGCATGTGCTTGAGCCATCGGGTGCGCCGAGCTCGCGTTGCATCAATGCCGCTGTGCAGGGAATGGCTTGTTGAGGTGAGCCGGCGCTGATGATTGCGTCAACCTCCCTGACATCGATATCCGCCGCCGCGAGGGCCTTGCGAGCGGCAGCGGCCCCCATTCCAAGGGTGGTCTCATCTGTCGCATATCGCCGCTCGCGTACCCCCGTGGCACGTTCAATCCATTCGGCGGAAATCTCCAGTTGCTCGGCCAGCTCCGCATTTGTGACGCGTCGCTCGGGAAGATACCAGCCAAGACCAGCTATCCTCACGGGAAGCATAGACCACTCCCTCCATTCACCCTGCCCCAAGCGATAACTCTGCGAAGCGTACAGGGAAGGGACCATCATGCACGAGTTGCCAATTTGCAGACCGATCAGGGCGCCAGATAACACGCTGTGTTTGATGCCCACTCCAGCGTAGTGACACCGGTAAAGCGGCGAGTGCTCGCTCGAAGCACAGCAGAAATTAGGGAAGAGAGGCGATGTTCATGGCGCTACTTCCTCCAGGTCGTGGGTGACTTCCCGCTCGAAAGCTTCTGGGCAATGACTCGGTACGAGACGCACCTCAGGATGCTCGGCGGCGAACGCATGCAAGCACCGTATCGTGGCATGCAGCGAGTTGGGACTGTCAGCGACGACATTGGTTAGACGGGAGGGAGGTCGGCGTTCGCGAATTGCGCGAGTAAGCCAGCAACTGTCCGCGGCAAACAGCACCTGGCCGCGATCGGTATTGGCGAGCAAGCCCAGCTGACCGCGAGCATGCCCGGGAAGCGGCATCAGGAGCAGCGAGCCATCTCCGAAGAGATCATGTGTCGGCCCGAGCCGGAAGATGGTGGGGCCCGCGAACTCCGTGAGGAGCGTTGCGCGCGCAGTAAAGTCGTCGGGTAGGAGCGCGGGAAGATATGCCCGACGTACTGCAGACATACCCTGGCGCCTGGCAACATGCTCGAAGGCGGTTCGGTGCGCGATCAGCTCAGCCGTCGGAAAGTCACGTAGGCCGGCAAGATGATCGGCATGGAAGTGTGAGAGCAGCACGCGCCGGATATCGCCAGCCGCAAGACTGAAACGGGCAAGCTGATTGACCACGGCAAGGTCACGATGAATGTGCAATGGCGTGGCTCGCCGATAGAGCGAGTAAGGCCACTGTTTCGTCGCCTCGAACATGCGTGGCGCGTAGCCTGTGTCCCACAATAGCCATCCGTGGTCGGGATGTTCGATCATGGCAACGATGGAGTGCAGTGCAACGCGCCGCCATGCCCCGCCCCGAATGACGAGCGACTCCAAAGCGTCACAGTAGCCAGTATCCAAAACATGGCAGCGTACCAGCGGGGGCTGAGTCCGTGTAGAGTTGCCCATATTTGTCATCGTACGCCTGCCTCAACATTCGTTTCGGCTCCGAGAGCGATGAGCGTCCTCCGCATGCCTTCCGCGAACGAGATACGCGGCGCGTAGGCGAGGTCGCGCTTGGCAGCCGCGATGTTATACGTTTGTGTTCGCGCCAGGATTTGTACGGAGTAGCGCGTCAGGAACGGTTCCCGCCCTGTGACCGATGCCTGCATCTCCATGACGCGCGCCGCGCCTAGCGCAATCCCAAGTGGCACGGAGCGCATCGACCTTGGCAGACTGAGATTGTCCAGCACCGTGCGAATGGTATCCCAGAGGTTTATGTGTTCATCGTTCGTAATGTGGTACGTCTTCCCGATCGCCTCTGAGGCATCGAGGGCAAGCATCAGCGCATCGACGACATTTTCCACATAGGTGAGATCAACCAGATTGCGACCGGCGCCGATCTGACGAAGACGTCTGCTGCGCGCAGCCGTAATGAGGCGTGGCAAAAGTGAGCGGTCGCCTGGGCCAAACATTGCTTTGGGTCGCAGCACGATCGTTTCGAGGTCGTGATGTGCCGCGTTCACGAGGTCTTCGCCGAGCTTCTTCGTAAGTGAATAGACAGAAGTGAATCTCTTCGGAAATGGTGCCGTCTCATTGAGTTCGTATTGGTCTTGGCCGGCAAAAACGACGCTTGGCGACGAAACATAGATCAAACGCCGAACATGGTGACGCTTACACCCGTCAATGACCGCAGCCGTGCCATTGACGTTGATAGCATAGAAATCCTGCGAGCGACCCCAAGGCGCGGAGAGTGCGCCAACGTGATAGGCGGCGTCCATTCCTTTGCAGGCAGCAATTACGGCGTCTGCGTCGCGTAGATCAGCAACGATCGGTACGGCTCCGGCTGCAATAAGACGGCCTGTAGTTGAAGAGTCGCGGCCAAGAACATGTACCTGGTGTCCAGCAGTCAAAAGCGCTTGAGTAAGATGTGCCCCCAGAAAGCCGCTACCGCCAGTGACAATGATCTGCATGTGGGCCCTATCCACAGTACTCGTGTCTATCACAATTACGAAGGTAGCGAGGCCGCCTACACACGTCGCCCTTGTGCTGAAGTATTCAAGGCTCTCTTGCATCAATAGCCTCGTATGTGTGGTGAGATGCCCTGACATTCCACTCGCTGCGTCACGGTCCAGCAGTGGAAGCGTGTGCGAACTCCGCCCTGCGTTCGCGGAAGCCTGAACGAACTCCGTCATGCGCAAGTGTAGAGGACGTCAATGGCGATCACCACGCACAACTCATACAAACGGTTACAAAGTGTTTGAGTAGGGTTAGTGCGAGCGAAGCCTGGCAACAGATACTCTGTCCGAACCCGTGTCTCACGCAAGGTCGGAGGGTATCGCTGGCATGGCAACTCGAGTCCATCCCAGTGATGTGAACGAGGAGCAAGGCGACCGCCGGCAGGTACGGCAGGGTGCCGACGGCCTGCTCCTTGATGTACAAACATACAGTGCACGTGCCCACCCTGCAGCCTGTCTGCCGCGATTAGCGGGCTAAGTCGCGTCCACGCCGCGTCTGTCAGGTCTCCTCGCCTTGTCCTATCCGTCCCCACCTACGCGCCGATTTCCACTGCGGACAAGACAGCCGAGCCCTCTGCCTTCTGTCAGAACTGGAACCGCGCAAAGCATAGATCGGTCCTTCGTGCGTGCGCCGCGCTTCCTTCTCGGCGCCTCTGAAAGCTTGTCAAACATTACGCTAGCGGCAGGGTCATGGAAAGATCGACGGGGTAGGGAGGCCGGAGGCATGAAGCGCGAAGAGATCGGGCCGAGCCTGCTAACCGCCTTCGCACATGGGTCCGGCTCTGGCCCGGACCTGCCCACGCACGGATTCCGACCACGCCCCAGTCCGTGCTCCGTGTTCTCGCAAGAAGAGGGTGGGCCAGCATCTCGCCAGCCCACCCCACGTGCTCTTCCCGCGTTGGCGCGCTCAGCAAGCCGCGGGAGCGCGGCTACTTCTTCTTCTCGGGCTCGAAGCCATGGCGGATCGAGGTGAGGCCCAGATAGGCATACACCAGCGATTGGAAGAACGCGATGTCGAGGCCCGCGAATTGAACGGTCCCGCCTGACGTGTTGACGAGGCTGCTCGGGAGGCTCGCGGTGTTGAGTACCTTGAACTGCAGCAAGATTCCCACGATGCCCGCGACGCCGAGGATGACGCCAACGACGATATCGAACAGTTGGGTCAGCCCCGCGTTGCTGCTGAGACGATTGATCAGGAAGCCGATGGCGCCAATCGCCAGGAACCAGATCGACTCTGCGGTCAGCCCGCTCTTCGCGTTCAGATCGCCGAGGGCTGCGATGACGCCTAGAAAGATGAACAGCAGGGAATAATGCGTGTCGCGATGGGTCGGCATGGGCATACCTCCGGGTGCGTGGCGGAACGCTGCTCCCAGGCCTGTCCCTGAGAGCGCAAGGCGTGACGGATAGCAGACGGGGACGGGCTTCGGGCGGGCCACCCCAGTCAGGACGCCGAATACGGCGAGGAGCGCGCCAATTCTTGCATGCCGTCGCCCTGACGCGATGAGTGACGAGAGTGGGACGTCCCCGCCCAACTGCCCGCTTGTGCCATCCTTATTCTACCGCCCCTTGTATACCTTCGCGAGGGCTACCCCATTGCTGGGCAGTGCTATTGAACAATCGGCACCTACCGCAGCCCGAGCGGCGGGCTGCGCGGCCTCCTGCCGCGGGCTACGCCCGCCCTGAGCGTAATGTTGCATGGCCATGGAGGGGCGCAGCGTACGTTGATGGCACGTGAGATAACCAACCAAATTGACCGGATCTATGCCGCATCCCGCTCGCCTAGCCGCTAGTAGGCGTTGAGGTACGCCGTTTTTTCAGATCGATGGCCATGTGAGCGGTTCATTGTAGAGCGCCTGACGCGGGTGTTTTCGTGAGCTCACGACCTAGTGGGCGGCCGAGCCGACGACGGTGGCGGACCAGATGAGCGCCGCGTACAGCGAGGGGGTGTTGCCTGGACCGAAGGCGACCTGGGCGGGACGGAGTCAGCGGTACTCGGTCAATTGCCGCGGTGGAGTGATGGCGGGGACCTTGTCAGCGGGCTGCTTGCAGTCGGGTGGGGGAGCGCTGAACCGCCCGCGGACCTGGTTGCACACGCAGAGGCGATTGTGGGGAACTCAGGCTCCAGGCAGAGGAGCGCGATGGCGAACTTGTGCAGGATCGTGAGGATCGTCGGGTCCATCGGCGGCACGATGAGGCCCTTGGGTCCATCGGGGTCGGTCAGACGCCTCACCTTGCGCAGGAAATAGCCGAGGACGTTGGCCATCGCGAAGTGCAACGCGTCCTGGATGGAGTCACAGCGGATTATCAGGTCGGCGCCCACGTGGCCGCGATAGGTAAGCAGCCACGCGCGGAGGGGCCGCCGCGCAGGTCCCACCAGCGGGCCAGTATCGGAGGCCACGTGCTGCGACGCCTGATTGATGCGCAGGTGGAGGATGCGGAAGGCCGTCGAGAGGATCACGCTGCCGGAGAACGCGGCGGGTTCGCGGGAGTCAGGATGCGCACTGCCTAGCGTCGGGCGCTCCGTATAGAGTTGCTCCAACACCTTGCCGCACAGGTCCTCACCGGACGCGCGGGCCGCGTACCAGAGCAGGTCGAAGGCTCCGCCGTTGAGTAGCACTATTGCCAAGCTTTCACATGCCGTGCTGCATCATTCGCTGGGGGACGCGGTGCGGCTGGGCCGCATACCACGAAAAATGAGCGAACTGGTGAGCGTCCCGAAGAAGCGGCCTATGGAGATGCACGTCTGGAGGTGGGGTGAGCCGCGCGAGTTCATCGAATCGCTAGATGCGCGGGCGGATCGGTTCTACACGCTGTACCTGGACGAGCTATGCCCGCCGGCAGGTCCGCATCCCGGAGAGCGCGGTTGATGCCCTGCGCGAGCACCTTACCCGCCAGAACGCCGAACGATTGGCCGTCGGCGCCGCCTGGACGGCTGGGGGCTGGTGTTCTGCGACGAGGCGTGCGAGCCGACGGTGGGGTCCACCATCTACCGGCATCGGTTCCTGCCGTTGATGCAACTGGTAGGGCTGCCGGTGTTCCGCTTCCACGACCTGCGCCACGATCCTGCTGGGTCGCGGGTGAACCTGAAGATCGTCTCGTCGATGCTGGGGCACTCGTCGGTGGCGATCGCGCTGGACGTCTACTCGCACGTGCTGCCCGACATGCTGCAAGGGGGGTCGGACGAGATCGGCGATGTGCTGTTCGGGGAGGAAACACGGTTGCCTGATCGGTCGCTACACAATCGGTGATCGGCGAGATAAGCTGTCCTATTGGCTGTCCACGGCCCCTGTGAGGGTCGTCGCAGCTTTCGGAGAGGGATGGGGGATGGGCGAGGGAAGCCAGGAAACAAGCCGATTCGGACGGTAGGGCAGGCGGGACTCGAACCCGCACGCGGCTCACGCCGCAAACGATTTTAAGTCCGTTCCCACGGTGTTTTTGCGTGCTATCGCGTGCGCACTAACCCCCCCTTGAATCCCCGATTTTGCACAGTACTGATGTTCTCTGGTACTCCCTGTTTCTCCGCCGTATGCTGCATGTTTTGCTGCATCAGCTAACAGCTTCTCCGCCACCCAGCTACTGCCTGGACGCCAGTTTACCATTCTCTGCGACGTGGGCGATTATCACCTCTGGTACAATGGAGCAGACGCCACCTCGTCGACGATACCGATGGTCTGAGCCACCCGTGAAGCCGCCGAGGCCGCGCGGGATCGCTGGGAGCAGCAGGAGCCGGGAAGGAATAAGGCGACGCCCATAACTGCGCGTATGCGCAATTCGTAGGAGGGAGCACATCATGGCCATCAAGCCCTACCGCTGCACACTCGGGACGAGGCCGGTGAGCGAGCCTGATCCCGACGAGCTCCGCGAGGGGGGATTCGCGGTGCCATCCTCCATCTGACGCTGCTCAGCTCCACACCCCACCACGTCGGCGAGGGCAAGACGACAGCGGCGACACGTGGGCGACCTTCACCTCGCCCTGTGGCGAGCCCTGTGTCCTGTACTATACCTTGATTCACGCGTGCTGGTATCTCTTCCGGGAAGGCCCGCCCCTGCTCCTGCAATACGTCTGCCGCTCGCATGTCGAGACGCACGTGCCCGAGGCCACCGCTCGCGCGG
Source organism: uncultured Chloroflexia bacterium (assembly GCA_963841205.1). Lineage (GTDB taxonomy): Bacteria > Chloroflexota > Ktedonobacteria > Ktedonobacterales > JADMIN01 > CAWAWP01. The sequence continues at coordinate 204,403 of CAWJCH010000012.1, forward strand.
GCGGCGATGAGACGCCTATGCTGCTGATGGTCGACGACCAGGCCGCGCAGTAGCACGCCAGACAACAAGACGCCCGCCGCATCTCGGGGCCGCTAGCCGAGACGTGCGGGCGCCGTTGTGTGAGGAGGAGCTCCACCACCCACACAAACGAGCGGGCAAGCATACACGTCACCGCCCGAACTGGGCTGTGAGCGTGTGCAGGTTGAGGAGGACGGTGAGGGCCAAGAGGGCGTCGAGCAGGGAGAGCTCGAAGCGCAGGATGGCGCGCGGGTACGGCGTGGGATGGGCGCAGGCGAGGATGCCGGCGGCGAAGGCGAAGAGCGCGGCCATGACCAGTTTGAGCGCCGCTCCGATGGCGAAGGGGAAGGCGGCGAAGAGCGCAGCGTAGAGGGCGGTCTGTTCGCGAGCACCGTGGGCCAGGGCGATCGCGGTGGTCAGCAGGTCGAGCAGGTTGAGTACGAAGTAGGCCACGAACAGCCAGCGCGTCGGCGGATCCCGACGGACCAATCCGAAAGCGAACGACGTCGTGGGCCTTCCTGCTCATCGGCGCGGCGAGTGTACCACGCCCCTCGCTTCGAAGCACGATACATCTCAGTCACAGTCTCATCGCACACGCCACACGACTTTACAGAAGAGTTGCGGCATGGTACGCTTTTCGCGTCGACCACCGCCTCCTCTGCTCCTTCGCCGTGCCGCACGCTTGGGGGTAGCGCCATGAGTACGCCCAACCCTCGCCGACCTGCCGCCCCGGATCGGGCAACTGCTCCCTCCTCGGATCGTCTCCTCGGATCGCCCCACCGAGGCGCGGTGTTTCGTGCGCTGCGGGTGATCGGGATCGGGCTCGTCATTGCGGCGCTCCTGCTGGGCGCCGATCTTCTCGCGGGCATCTTCTTCTCGCGCTAATGCGGTGGGTTGTCCGGGCGCTCACCAGTCCAGAAACGGCTTGCCGTCGGCAAAGGTCCACTGCTGGCCCACGGACTCCGCGTACCAGCAGGGCAACGTCACCGCCAGCACGAGGTCATCGTGCGCCCCTTCGTGCCTCATTCCGCCGTTGTTGGACCATGCGGCGCAGGACTCGTGACAGGCGCGCTGTCGCCGCTGCTCGCCACCGCTGCCATCAGCCGGCGACAGATGTTCAAGAGGTCGCTGTGCTCGTCGTTGGCGAGCAGGATGAGTTCGGCATCGTGGTCCAGCAGGTGGAGGTCGATAGCCCGGAACCCGGCATTCGCCCCGTCATGAAAGCGTACCCGGTGCCCTTCCAGCTCGCCCATGAACCAGCCATACCCATAGTGGATGCCGGGCATCCCGGCCACCGCGTCCGGCACGTGGGCGTGCGGGGCAAACATGGCCCGCAGCGAGGCGGCGTTGAGCACCCCAGGGGCTGAGAGTGCCGCACTCCACCGCGCTAGATCCCGCGTGGTGGACCAGATGTCGCCCGCCCCCCGGCCCACGGTGTCGAGCTCGAAGGAGAGCGCCGTGTCCTCGCCGGCGTAGCCCCGCGCCTGTTGGTCTGGGTGTGGCGCCTGGTTCCCGGCACCCGTCCTGGCCATGCCCAGCGGCTGGAACAGCCGGCGCGTGAGGAAGCGCGCATATGGTTCACCAGCCGCCTGCTCGACGACCTGGGCGAGCAGCACGTACGCCGGACTGCTGTACGCCCAGCCGTGGCCGGGCGGGAACTTGAGGGGGTGCGCCTGGAAAACGGGCAGCAAGTGCTCCCACGCGCGGGGCGCGAAGAGGCTCAGCTCGGGGAGGTCGTCCCAGTGCGCGATGCCCGCGGTGTGGGTCAGCAGGTGGTGCACGGTGATCGGCGTCCACGCTGCGGGAGACCCGGGCACCCACGCCGAGAGGTGGTCCTGGACGGACAGGACCCCCCACTCGTGGAGCAGCAGGATGGCCGCCGCCGTGCATTGCTTGCTGATGGAGGCGATCTGGAAGGCGGTCTCGGGGGTGTTGGGTCGCCCGTCCGTACGGTCCGCGGTGCCGTAGCCCCGATCGAGCAGCGACTCGTCCGCGCGGCGCACCAGGACGGCTCCGTGCAACCGCCCCTGCCGACTCTGCTCGGCGAGATACGCCTCCAGCGTCATCCAGATCACTCCTTCAGGACGGGAGAGCGGCTCGAGCGCCGTCCCGCTCCGACAGCGACGGCCCAGCGCTTGTTGAGTGCAGGCCGAGTTTAGCATAGGCCACCCAACGAGGTTCCCACAGCGGGAGGCAAAGGCGGCGAGAAGAGCGTTCGGCACCAATGGCCAGTCGAAGCTCCCCATGGCATAACGTCACCGCTGGAGGCTATTGCAAGACCCCGTCTGAGCGCGGTGGGCAAGGCACAGCAGGTGGGCGCAGCCTGGGTGCAGACGTTCAAGAGCGCGATTACGAAGCCCGACTAGGAGTGTGGAGGGAAAAAACTCCGTGCGTGGGCCCGACACTCGCCACCGTCCCGACCTTACAGCAACGTGCGGGAAGTCGTCTCGTTTGTCACCATATCACGCCTCCGCGCATTGTCGCCGCGCCCGCGCAATGCCGTGCGCCAGATGAGCAGCGTCACCCTCCAGCTGTCCGAAGTGTATCTCGTGGAACGGTTCCATCCCCGCATAGAAGTCCATCCGTCGCAGGAAGGTCGCATCGAGCGGATGGCGGTACGCGGCAAGCATCTGTCGCGCAAACCCGTCACCAAGCTAGCGCCGTAGGCCGGCAAAATCAACCGCCGGGTCGTCGATGCCGGCGTCGCCCCAGTCAATGACGCCCGTCAGGTCGCCCGTCGCAGGATCGACGAGCACGTGCTCCACGTTGAGGTCGCGGTGGACCAGCGTGGGCGTGAAGGCAAAGCTGGTGTCGTCGTCCAGATGGCGCGACCAGAAGGCGACGATTGCCGCCTGTTCCTTTGCGGTGAAGAGCGGCAACATGTTCGCGCGGACCTCGGCGAAGAAGCCGCGATAGGCTTCACGCCGATTTGCGGCATCGCCGCCCAACGCACCGTGTCGCCGCGCCACCTCGACCGGAACTGCGTGCAGCACGCTCACGAACTCGCCTAGCCGTGCCGCATGGGTCGCGCGAAGCTCAGGGCGGTCGCGGTCGGACATCAGCTGCTCGCCGGGAATCAGCCGGTAGCCGACGATGCGCTTGCCCGGCCAGCCGGGGTCAGTCCAGGTATGGGTGTAGCGCGGAATCGGCAGTGGCAACGCGTCCGCCAGCAGTGGCAACAGCTCGGCCTCACGCGCCTGGCGCACGGCGGCGTCGGGTCGCTTGGCGAAGCGGAAGACGTCCTGGTCGTTGACGAGCAGCGCGACGCTGTCCCAGCCCTCGCCAAGCGCGACGTAGCGCTCCACCCGCAGGGTGGGGAAACTGGCTTGAAGGAGCTCGCTATACCCCGCGAGTGCGCTCATCTCGCCCATGTCGCCTGCCCTTCGCTGCGCATTCAGCCGCTCACGGCATCAGCATACCAGAGGATCGGGTAGGCAAGGTGTCAGAAAAGTCCGAGGGATGGGTCGGTATGGAGGACGTGTCGGAGAAGTCTTCGCACGTCCGCTGATCACTCCCAGATTCGGTGTGGCCTGAGTGCCGAAGTACGGCTTTATAGACACTTTCTGGCCCACGTCTGGGAAGGGGTCGCGTTGTGAAACGATCTCTTCAGCGTCTCTTTCAGCCTTGGACGGCGCTGCCGTCTTCGCCGATGGGTAGCGCGGCGGCGAAACCCCCATCCACCGGCAGCGTGGCACCATGCACGTAGCTTGCCTCATCGCTGGCCAGGTAGACAGCAGCTCCCACCAGCTCGGTGGCCTGCGCGACTCGGTGTGCCGGGATGACGCTCGCGAGCTGGTCGAGGACCGTTCCCTGCGCGGTCGTCCCGGGGGTCACCGTTGGCCCCGGTGCAATGGCATTGACGTTGACGCCGCTCGCGGCGAACTCCGCCGCCCAGGATTTCGTGAGCAGCGTCAAGGCCGCCTTCGATGCGCCGTAGAGCGCCGCCCCGGTGACCCCGACCAGCGCCGCCCCGGTGGTCATGTTGATCACCTTGCCCGAGCCGCGCCGCGCCATGCGAGGGAGCAGGGCCGCGCTCAGGAAGAACGGGCCTTTGAGGTTCGTGTTGATGACCGCGTCGAAGGTGGCCTCATCGACCTGTGCGGTGGGGCCTAGCGGATAGATGCCGGCGTTGTTCACCAGGATGTCGACCAGGCCGAACGTCTCGTCCGCCTGCTTCACCAGCTGGTCGATGGCCGTTTTGGAGGTCATGTCCGCGGCCAGGAAGGTGGCCGATCCCCCGGCCGCTCGGATCCTCTCGGCTACCTGCTTGCCCCGTCGCTCATCCCGCCCGATCACGCCCACCCGTGCGCCTTCGCGGGCAAACGCCTCCGCCAGGACCTCGCCAATGCCGGAGGTAGCTCCGGTCACCAGAGCTGTCTTTCCTTGTAGACGCATCGAGACCTCCTTCGGCACGAGTCGGGCGCGGCCCCGACAATATCGATGCCGCGAGGGCGAGTGCCACCCGCGCGACGGGCCATAAGGCCCATGGTGACACTATCGCCGGAGGGGCTAACCCGAGGGCTCCACGGGGTGACAGGTTTCTTTCAAGTCTGCGCACCAGGTATGCGCCAGTAGCGTCCTAGGGCCCCAGGCAGTTAGGAAAGGCTCACTTGATTATAAACGATCACTTCGCACGCTGAGGGCATTATCTCACGGCTCATACAGCGATCCTCTTTTTCCCTGCACCAGGCCATGTGTTGATTCTCGCCTCGTTGAGGTGTAATGCTGCGCTAGCTCGTCTGCCGGGTTGCCGATTCTGTACTGTAATGGGAGCCCACAAGTCTATAATTGAGCTGATTCATAACGATTGTCCCTGACACTGGGGGAAACATGCGATGGCTCTTACCGGAATGGGGGCCAGGAAGCCCCTGCATTCAAGCGGGGGATGAATGGCCCCTCCGGCTTGAGAGGTGGCGCGCATTGTGTTAACGCGCATTGTGTTAACGCGCGTTGTGTTAAGGAGTTTGCCTGCGTAAGACGTTCCGGTACCGGCTGTACCCGACCAGCGAGCAACGGCGCCTCCTCGATCGGCAGGTGGAGGAGTGCCGCTGGCTGTACCACCACCTGCTCGCGGAACGGCGTGATGCTTGGGAGCCGCGTGGGGAGTCGGTGCGCCTCTACGACCAGCACGCGACGTTGCCCGCGCTCACGGCGGAGCGGCCCAGTTTGGCGGGCGTACAGTCGCAGGTCTTGCGGAACGTCGCCGTGCGCCTCGACCTGGCGTTTCAGGCGTCCTTCCGCCGCGTCAAGGCGGGCGAGCAGGAGCCGGGCTCTCCGCGCCTTCGCGGCTGGGGGCGCTCCGACCGCCGCACCTTCCCGCAGGTACCGGCCCGCAGGTGCCGGTGGGCCGCACGCTGGACGCGGGGGCCAGACGCCTGCGCGTGATGGACGTCGGCCGGGTGGAGGGCATCCTGCAGCGCCCGCTGGAGGGCACGCCCAAGACCGCCACGCTGCGCCGGAGCAGCACCGGCAAGTGGTCCGTCTGCTGCTCGTGCGAGGGCGTCGAGCCGCGTCCGTTGCCGGCCACCGGGCAGCCGGTCGGGATAGACGTGGGCCTGGCAACCTTCGCCATGCCGACACACGGCGAGCCGATCGCCAACCCGCGCTCCTTCCGTCGCGAGGAGCGTGCGCTGGCCGGGGCGCAACGCCGCCTGAGCGGGGCAGCAAAGGGCACGCCCGCACGGGTAGCACGCCGCCGCGTCGTGGCCCGCGTGCATGAGCGCATCGCCTGGCGGCGGGGCGACTTCGCGCACCAGCACAGCCGACGCCTCGTCGACGCGTTTGATGCGATCGCCGTCGAAGACTTGTCGGTCAATCGGGTGGTGCACGGCCATTGTCTCGCGAAGAGCATCAGCGACGCGGCGTGGGGCCAGTTCGCGGCGTACCTCGCCCACAAGGCAGCATGGGCCGGTCGGCGCTTTCTCGCTGTGAACCCCGCGTACACGTCGCAGGATTGCTCCCGCTGCGGGCATCGGCAATCACTCACCCTGGCTGACCGCATCTACTCCTGCCCCTGGTGCGGGCTGGTCCTCGACCGCGACCTGAATGCCGCGCGGAACATCCTGCGGCTGGCACAAGAACGGTTGGGATTGGGGCAACAATCCCTAGCTCCGGCCGAGAAGCCCCTGGATGAATCCAGGGGAGTTGTCACCCACGACCAAGTCATGCCTTGCCAGACCATTATTGGTCGGAGACAGCCGCTAACTACCCTCCAACACCTCCTTGAAGAAACGCGTGGAGGTCACGGCCAGCTTGCATTGATTGCAGGTGAGGCAGGTATTGGGAAGACGCGCCTGGTGAGTGAACTCACCAGTGCAGCGCGTGAGCAGGGCTAGACTATTCTCGACGGTTATTGTTTCCCTGAGGATCGCCTCTGCCCGTATGCGCCCTTGCTCAATCTGCTCCGCACACACTACTGGCAGCGACCAGGCGACTTGGAGCCATTCGCTGCAGAGCTGTCGCCATTGGTGCCCGACCTCTTGCCGTCCCCCGTCACTGATGCCGCCGCCCTGCTCGCGCCAGAGCTAGAGAAACGTCGCACCTTCACGGCATTAGCGCACCTCTTGATGCAGCGTGCGACGGAAACGCCGCTGATGCTGATCATCGAGGATATTCACTGGAGCGACGATGTCAGCCTGGAATTCCTCCTTGCACTGGTTCGTCAGTGCGCGAGTCAACGCATCTTCGTCGTCCTGACCTACCGCGATGACGAGAGCAAATCACTCCTCCTCCCTTGGCTCGCGCAACTCGATAGGGCGCATCTTGGTGTGAGATCCTGCTGACCCACCTCACTCGCGACGAGGTGGCGGCGATGCTGAGCGCGATGTTCGCGCTGGCCAGCCCCGTGCGCGCGGATTTTCTCGAAGCGCTTTATGGACTCACGGAAGGGAACCCCTTCTTCATCGAGGAGGTGCTGAAGGCGCTGGTCGCGGCGGGCGAGATCTTCTATCACGACGGCATCTGGGATCGACGCCCTCTCGCCGAGATTCGCATCCCCCGCAGCATTCACGATACGGTGCAGCGCAGCCTCGCGCGGGTGAGTGAGCACGCGCGGCATATCCTCGCGCTGGCCGCGGTCGTCGGGCGCGGATTCGACTTTGCGCTGCTGCAGGCCCTCAGTGATCTCGCGGAGGGTGAACTGATTGCGGCGTTGAAGGAACTGATTGCGGAACGGCTGGTGGTGGAAGAGTCCGGCGAGCGGTTCGCGTTCCGCCATGCGCTGGTGCGCGAAGCCATCTACAGTGATCTGCTCGTCCGCGAGCGTGCGGCGCTCCACAGCACCATCGCCACCACCATCGAGCGACAGGGCGATCAGGCGGTTGACCAGCATCTCGCGGATCTGGCCTACCATTTCTCTGAGGCGGGGTTGTGGCAGCAGGCGCGCGTGTATGCTCGCCGCGCCGGGGAACACGCTCTGCGGATGGATGCTCCGCGCACCGCGATTGAGCAACTGACACGTGCGCTGGATGCCGCGCGGCATGAAGGCATGTCTCGGAGCCTGAGCTGCTGCTCCTGCGTGGTCAGGCATACGAGACGATAGGCGACTTTGAGCACGCCCTCGCTGACTCGACCGAGGCGCTTCGCCTGGCGGCAGAGCAGCACGACGAGCAGCGTGAATGGCGCGCCCAGCTTGCGCTTGGCCTGCTCTGGACCTCGCGTGACTATCAGCGTGCGGAAGAACCGTTGCGCCGCGCGCTGGCGTTGGCGCGTAGCCTGGACGATCCCAAAGCGCTCGCGCACAGCCTGAATCGGCTCGGCAATTGGTATTTGAACGTCGAGGCGCCACGCGAGTCAGTGAACTATCACCACCAGGCGCTCGCGCTCTTCCGCACCTTGGATGATCGGCGCGGACGTGCCGAGACCTTAGAGCCTGTTATGGACGTGAGTAGAGATGGATGAGCTGATGAAGCAGGAGACAGGCGAAGGCGAGGAAGTGCCGGCCCGCCAAGACGGCGGGCAAGCGCTCGTCGTCACGCGCCAGCCGGCGGAAGCGCGCGGCCCAGGCGAAGTCGCGCTCGACCACCCAGCGCCGCGGCAGCACGACGACCCCGCGCTTGGCCACCGGGAGCTTGACCACCGCCCGGTGGCGGCCGTGGGCGGCGGCGTCCGCCGCGGGCTGGTCGCCAGTGGCGCCCTGGTCCACGTACGCCAGCTCGACGTGCTCGCCGGTGGCGGCCTGGATCACCTGGGCCAGCGCCGCCACCGGGGTGCGCTCGTCGGCCTTGGCGGGGGGCACCACCAAGGCCAGCAGATGCCCGAGGGGGTCGACGGCGGCCTGGACCGTGGAGCCCGTGCGGCATTGGTGCCCGTTCTCGCCCGCCCGCGCCCCACTCGCGGGGCTCGCCTGCCGCACCCGCGCGTCCAGAATGGCCGCGGTTGACGGCGGTTGGCGGCCGTGGAGCACCCGCAAGAGCCGGCGTACGTCGTGCACCAGGGCTGCAAAGCAGTTCGCCGCCATCCAGCGCCGCGCCTGCTGCTAGACCGCGGCCCCTGGTGGGAAGTCGCTGGGCAGAGAGCGCCAGGGGGCGCCGGTGTGAGCCAGGTAGCGCAGCGCGTTGACCACCGCGCGCAGATCAGGTCGGCGCTGCAAGGCGTCCGATGCGAGCACGGTCAGGTAGGGGGCGACGAAGGCCCACTCGTCGTCGCTCACAGCACTCGGGTAGCGTTTGGGAGACCGGGGAGGGGTAGCCATAACGGCATGCTAGCACCCAGCCCCACTCCAGTTCATAACAGACTCTAGACCTGCTCTGGCCTTGTTGACATCCTCACGGGAAGAGGAGAGCGAGCGGGAGGCGCAAACGGAGGCGGTTGAGGTTGAAGGCGACGCCCAGGAGCAGGGCTTGCCGCTCTTGCGTGTGGGTGGCGCGCCCCGTAGCCCGCTCGGAGACATTGCGCTTGGCCGCCGAGAACATCGCCTCGAAGAGCACCCGCTGGCGACGCGGCGCAGCGGGGAAATCGGAGCGCATTGCGGCCCGGATGCCGTACAGGTACTAGGTCTTCTTGCCCCGCGTGGCGGGGATGCTGCGGTCGGCGCCGACGACCAGGCGAATGAACGTATGATTTCGCTCACGGTCGCACTCGGCGTCGGCGAGCACGCGGTGGATGGGCGCCAAGTGGCGCGCCTGCTCCAGCAGCGGACGCAGCGTGGCGCCGTCGTCGGTCGGCCCCGGCTTGGCGACCTGCGCCAGGATCAGGCGGCGAGGCAGATCGACCGCGACCACCCACTTGAGCCAATGCCGCCAGGTGAGGCCCTCTGCCCGGTCACGCGCCCGGTTGACGAAGCAGGTGCTAATCGCGCCGGGGGCCAGGCCGGCTCCATCGACCGCCACCGTCGTGCCCCCGCCCGGGGGAGGGGGCATGCAGCGAATCGTCTCGTGCAACAGGCGTGTGCGCTCGCCCTCTCTGGTTCGACGCAAACAGCGATACAGTGTGGTGTCGTCGGGCACCCGCTCAATGGCCAGCGCCGTGCGCAACTCCGCATGTTCGCGCAGGCGCACCTCAGCTTCCCGGTACGTCCAATCCTCGTAGCGCATGCAGCACAGGATCGCCAACAGGGTAGGCTGGGTGAACGTATGTTTGGAGAATTGGCTGCGATAGCGTGGCAGCGCCGCTTCGGCAACCTCTCGCGCAACCTGAGCGAAGCGGACGACGCCAATCTCGGCCACGCCAACACCTCCACGTCTCCTCTCCGCAGAGGGCGCGCCAAGATGTCAACAAGGCCAGATACCCTCTAAACTCGGAAAGTGAGCCTTCGCGTACGGCCTTTAGTCCATTTGTTTGTTTGCTTACTGCGCTCGCCAGGCCGCGCCACTCGGTCTTGTGGACCACCTACCGCGCGGCGAGCCTCCGGTCGAGGGCGGTGAAGCGGCGCCCCGACCCCACCGTGCGCACCGCCTTGGCGAGCGCCCGCTTGCTGCCCACCAGCACGACGAGCCGCTTGGCGCGGGTCACCGCCGTGTAGAGCAGGTTGCGCTGCAGCATCAGCCAGGCGCTGGTGGTGAGCGGGATGACGACGCAGGGGTATTCGCTGCCCTGGCTGCGGTGGATGCTGATGGCGTAGGCGTGGGTCAGCTCGTCCAGCTCGTCGAAGGCATAGCGCACCTCGCGCCCGTCGTCGAGCAGCACGCGCAGCTCCTGCTCCTCGAGCGAGAGCCGCGTGACGGTGCCGACCGCGCCGTTGAAGACCTCTTTGTCGTAGTTGTTGCGCAGCTGCGTCACCTTGTCGCCCACGCGGTAGACCCGCCCGCCGTAGCGTCGCTCCGGCTCCCCTGACTGCGCGGGGATGAGCGCCTCCTGCAGCCGTTCGTTCAGCACGCCCGCCCCGGCCGGCCCGCGGTGCATCGGGCAGAGCACCTGCACGTCGCGGCGCGGGTCGAGCCCGAAGCGACGTGGGAGGCGGTTGGCCACGATGTCCACTGTGAGCTCCGCCACCCGCTCGGCCTCGTCCTCGGCGAAGAGGAAGAAGTCGTCGAGGTCGCGGGTCAGCGGCATCTGCCCGGCGTTGATGCGGTGAGCATTCGTCACGACCCCGCTCTGCTGCGCCTGGCGGAAGATGCGCGTGAGCCGCACGCTGGGCACCGGTCCGGACGCAGCCTCGTCCGGGCCGAGCAGGTCGCGCAGCACTTCGCCGGCCCCGACGCTGGGCAACTGGTCGACGTCGCCCACGAAGAGCAGGTGCGCGCCCGCGGGTATCGCCTTGACGAGAGTGTTGGCCAGCAGCACGTCGAGCATGCTCGCCTCGTCGACCACCACCAGGTCGGCGTCCAGCGGGTGCTCGCGATCGAAGGCGGCGTCGCCACCCGGGCGCAGCTGCAGCAGCCGGTGCAGCGTGCTCGCCGCCATCCCGGCGAGCTCCTCCAGCCGTTTGGCGGCGCGGCCGGTCGGCGCCGTCAGCAGCACCTTGGCGCGCTTCGCCCGCGCCAGCAGCACGATCGAGCGCACGGTGAAGCTCTTGCCGCAGCCCGGGCCGCCGGTGAGGACGGCGACCTTCCGTGTGAGGGCGAGCTGGACCGCCTCGGCCTGCTCGGTTGCGAGCTCGCTGCCCGTCTTCTCCCGCAGCCACCCAAACGCCGCGTCCCAGTCGACGGCCTGGAACGTCGGCAGGCGATCGTCGGAGGCGTGCAGGAGTCGTCGGATCCCGTTGGCCAGCGAGACCTCGGCGCGATGGAATGGCACCAGGTAGATGGCGTCCGTGAAGGCGGGTTCGTCGGGGCTGCCGTTCGCCTTCGAGTCGTCCTTCGTCGCAGCGAGACGCTCGCGGACGACTCCACCTTCGCGCACCAAATCCTCGAGGCACGCGCCCACCAACGCCTCCTCAACGCCCAGGATCGTCGCGGCCTGCGCGAGGAGCAGAGGTTGCGGCAGGTAGCAATGGCCCTCGTCGGAGGCCTCGGAGAGGGTGAATTGGAGGCCGGCTTTCACGCGTTCGGGGCTGTCGTGGGGGATGCCGAGCGACTGGGCGATCTTGTCGGCCGTCTTGAAGCCGATGCCCCAGACGTCGGCGGCGAGGCGGTAGGGCTCGTGCTGGACGATGGCGATCGAGGCGTCGCGATAGGTCTTGTAGATGCGCACCGCCAGGCTGGTGGAGACGCCCACGCCCTGCAGGAAGACCATCACTTCCTTGATGGCCTTCTGCTCCTCCCACGCCCGCATGATGAGCGCCGTCCGCTTCGGCCCCAAGCCTGGCACCTCCACGAGTCGCCCCGGTTCCTCCTCGATCACGCGCAGGGTCTCCGCGTCGAAGTGCGCGACGATGCGCTCGGCCATCTTCGGCCCGATGCCCTTGATGAGCCCGGAGCCGAGGTAGCGACGGATGCCCTGCAGCGTCGCCGGCAGGACGGTGGTGAAGCGCTGGACCTCGAACTGCCGCCCGTATTGGGGGTGGCTCTTCCAGCGCCCCTCGAGCCGCAGGCTCTCGCCCGGTTGCGCGCCGAGCAGGTTGCCCACCACGACGAGCAGGTCGCTCCCCTGCCCGCGGACACTCACCCGGGCGACGGTGTAGCCGGTTTCATCGTTGGCGTAGGTGATGCGCTCGAGCACGGCCTCCAGCACGGACGGCGGAGGCGGTGGAGACGCAGGCGCAGGGATGGTCGTTGGCGGTCGGTTCATGCTGACAGGGTAGCACGTCTTCTCTCCGGTTTCAGCAAGCTGCAAACAGAGCGGCTCACGAAGGTGGAATGCAGGACTACCGAGCGGCCGCACCACGCCCGCAGCAGGTGCAAGCGCTGCGACGACCGCTGGCGGCATCGACAGGAATGACGGGTTCACGCTCGGCTACTGACGAGTGCTGGCAAGTTCGCTGGCGCGTGATACTGCGTTGGGGACGCGGAGAGCGGCAAGTTGCATGAGGGCTTAGAGCGCTGTACCCTAGCGAAGTTCTGGATCGGAGGTACCGGCAATCCAAGCGAGGAGTCTGCAGCGGTGCAACGGCATATCCCGAAGGAGTCGGCGGGCATGCAGAGGTGTACGATTTATCCGCCCGCTGGCCCGCGTCAACCGCTCCAGAGCCCTGGGGAGGGCATCCTCTACGAGCTCTTCCGCGACAAACTGGGTCCGGCCTATCGGGTCGTGCACAGCGTCCGGTGGGATCGCCTGACTCGCCGCGGCTATCGACAGCCGGGCGAGGCCGATTTCGTGATCGTGCACCCCGAACGCGGCGTCTTGGTGTTGGAGGTTAAGCACAGCCCGCGCATTCGGTACGCCGCCGCCGAGGGCAGTTGGGTGTTGGAGAATCTGGACGGGTCGCGCGAGGACACCGGGGATCCGTTCCAGCAGGCCATGAAATCGGCGCAGTTGCTGCTCGAGCGAGTGCGCGCGGTCGCGGCCACGAAGCCCTTCTCCGAGACCTACCGCATCAACTTCGCCGTATGGCTCACTGGGACGGCCTGGGATTTCGGCAGGCCGACCGGCCTGCGCGATCTCGACGGGCAGGTCCTCGACCGGCGGGACCTCGCCGATCCCGAGAGCGGGCTTGCGCGCATCTTCCGGCGTCTCGGCGGCGAGGAGGCGCCCGCACCGATCGCCGATCCGGCGGTCGCCGCTTTGCTCTGCCTGCCCGAGCCGGGGACTTGCGCCGGGGAGACGCCGGAGGTGTTCGGCCCGTTCTCGCAGGCGGACATGGCGATCAAGACGCTGACGGGGGCCTAGCACGAACGGGTGACAGAAAAGGGCTTTAGCCCGCCGCAAGCCGCTGGGTGTTAACCCAGGCGGTGAGGCGTCCAGGGCTTTCGCCCACAGCCTGGTGGCATTGCCGTTTTCCTGCCCATCAGGCAGAAGACCTCAGTGGACTCTTTGCACCTTGCCAATTGCATGCTGTTTGCCGGTTCCGTGGTACCTCGTTCCCACGGGTAAAAGCAGCAACGGGCCTTGGACGAGGTGCCATGCGGTTGAGCCAGCGTTTGTTCGAGAGCCTAGCTCGCCTGGCGATGCCTGCAACGTCCGCTTGGGCGGGGGCACCGCCTTCAGGCGCGAACAGGCAGGGGTGGATACAATCATCCCATCAGACCCGTAGCCTGAGAACCCATGGGGCTTTAGCCCCCGTGGAGTGTCAGTGAGCTACTCCGGCGCTCCCCGCGGCTGGCGATCCCGGGGCACGCGGGCACGGGGAAGACGGTCATCGCCCAGGAGGTCGCCTGGCACCTCGCGCAGCAGGGCGAGAAGGTCTTGCTGCTGTGTGCCAACCATACCCTGGCCGAGTTCCTGCGCGGGCGCGTGGCCGCGGATCCTCGACCCACCTCGCGCCCGTTCGAGGTGTTGAGCTTGCACGAGCTCGTGAAGGGCCTCGCAGAGCGAGGGAGGCAGCTGCGCGGCGAGGTGGGCGGCCTCGACGTGACGCGCGAGCACGATCAGGCAATCGTTACGCGCGTGCTCGCGGAAAACCTGCGGGTGTTGCCCGCTCGGGGGTGGGCGCCACCGTACACGGCGATGCTAGTCGACGAGGCACAGGACATCAACCCGCCGCTCTGGCCGCTCCTCGGGAGGCTCCTGGTCAATCCGGCCGAAAGCTACTTCGTCGCGTTCTACGACTTGGCCCAGCGCGACCTGCCCGGCGAGTGGGATCCCGGGTGCACCGGATTGCCGGTGCTCGATGAACTCGTGGAGAACTGTCGGAACAGCGGCAGGATCTACGAGCTCATGTGCGGCCTCAATCCCGCGCTGCGCGGCACGCCGCACCGTGGAGACCTGGGGGAGCAAATCCGCTACGTGCCGCCGCAGAAGCGGGGCATCGGCTTCGCAGACGCCGAAACGCAGACGCTGGAGCGCATCCTGGACGAGCTTGTGGACGAGGGATGGCGGCCCGAGGACATCCTCATCGTCACCTGCCGGAGCTGGGCTCGGACGCGCTTCCGCCTGGCCGAGCAACGCAGGTTGGGACGCCACCAGGTACGCGAATTGGGTTCGAGGCGGCTGGGCTATGTGCAGATCGCCACCATCCGGGGATCGAAAGGACTGGAATCCCCAGTCGTAGTGCTCGTCGAGACGGACGGGATAGCGAGCGAAAAGAAGCGCAACGCGCTCCTCTACTCGGCGGTGGCACGGGCGAGGAATCTCCTGGTAGTGCTCGGCGAGCCTTCGGATGTCACTCCCGCATGACGGGAACCGACATCTACAACGGTGGATGGGCAGAGCGGTGGTCACAATTGGTCAGCAATTGTCTTGGCTGTCAAGTGAGCACGGCGGCGCGGCGTGGGTAGGTGACCAGGGGCTCTAGTTGCGCAGCACAGCGTGCAAGATGGTGAGGGGTTTGTGCATACAGGCGGTCAAAGCGACCTTCTTGGGTTTGCCGCGTGTCACGAACCGTTCGTAGAAGGCCTGACCTGAACCTCAGCGGGTGTACAGGATCCAGGTGGGGAGCTTATTCAATGCCAAATGCCTCGTTCACCGGTTCTGGCACGGGGGTACCGTCTTCCTGCGCGACCGCGATCCAGTTGCTGATAACCACCTGCGCATTGGCGACGGCTTCTACGGGCGTCGCGCCGTCGGCCATCGCGCCCGGAAGCTCTGGCACCTGCACGAGGAAGCGCTGGTCTTCCTCGCTCCACCAAACCTGAAGCCGATATTTATAGATGGCTCGCCTCTCTCAGCGTTCTCCCAGTCGTGTCGCCCATCGCCCTCACCGCCCTGTGCAGAATCAGCCGTACAGGGTATTATTCTGTTTAGCTGATTGCAAAGCGGGAATGAAGACGGGCACTAAGTCCGAAATAGCCTGAATTGGTGGCTAGCAACTAATCAAGCGTTCAGGTGCAACAACGCCAACGTCGCCAAACATTATCTTGCCAAGATTTCGGGCCTTAGCGGATCGGGGTTCCCGGGCTCGCGGATCCACTACGGGGTCATCTTGTACGGGGTCATCTTGGCATGATAATTCCCGTTATCTGGTCAATCCTTCGATAGGTCTCTCGCCTGGACGATAATCGAGCGGTCACAGCGATGGCCCTGGGCGTGATTCACCCATCCCGCCTGATATTCATGGGGTATCGCCAACGCGCGGCTACCCTTGAGAAATGACCCTGGCTACAAGTTATCTGGCCTTGTTGACGTCCTGGCGCGCCCTGTGCGGAGGGTGCGTCGGGAGGGGACAGCATGGCCGAGATCGGGGTCGTCCGGTTCGCTCAGGTGGCGCGGGAAGTCGCCGACGCGGCCGTGCCGCGGTAGCGCAGCCCATTCTCCACGCACACGTTCGCGCAGCCGGCGCTACTGGCGATCCGCTGCCTCATGCGCTAGGAAGACTGGACCTACCGCGAAGCCGAGGTGCGCCTGCGTGAGCATGCCGAGCTGCGCGCTGCGCTGGGGAGCGAGCGCGTGCCCGATGACACGACCCTGTTTCGGTGTCTGCGACGGACCGAGGAGGGCGCGTTGACGCGCCTCGTGCACGAGACCGCTCGTCGGATGCCGGCGCCCCCGGCGGACGGCACGACCGTCGCGGTGGATGGGACCGGCCTGGCCCCCGGCGCGATCAGCACCTGCTTCGTCAACCGGGTACGGGACCGTGGCCAGGGACTGACCTGGCGCCACTGGCGCACGTGGGTCGTCGTGGTCGACCTGCCGCGCCGGCTGATGCTGGCGCAAGCCGCCACGCCAGGACCGACCACTGACGGGGCGACGTTGCGTCCGCTGCTCGAGCAGGCGCGTCACCTGGCGCCCATCCGCCGGGTGCTGGCCGATGCCGAGTGCGACCGTGAGCGCACCCATACGTTCATCCGGCAGATCGTCGGGGCCGACCGCAGCATCCCCGCCACGCGGGGCAAGAAGACCTGGCGCTTGCATGGCGTCCGGGCACAGCTGCGCGCCGACTTCCCCGCCGCCCCCTACCGACAGCGCGCCCTGATCGAGTCGGTCTTCTCGGCGACCAAGCGCACGCTCTCGGCGCGCGCCGCCGGGCGCTCGTCTCGTCCCCAGCAGACGCAAGCGCTGCTGCTCGGCATTGCCTTCACTGTCTACCGGCTCCGTTTGCGCCGCCATTTCGCTCTGCTCCTGCCCTGAGGATGTCAACAAGGCCAAACGACGTGTAGCGCGAGAGGAGGGGCGATACGCCTCGCGTAGCATGCCGAACAAGGCGAGCAATAAACCGACATCGAAGCGCGAGGACCTAGCGCTCCCACCCGAAGCGACGCGATTGGAGATCATGACTCTACTCATCGAAGGGACGGCCCCCACGTTCTACCACCCGCCGTAGTCAGGTCGTTCGAGGCGGCCGGGAAGGCGCTGTGGACGGTGCACGAAGCCGACTTCACTGTTCCGATGGCTGTCAATGGAGACGATGATGGAGGTGAGGCGTGCCTCGATTACCCAGTTTTGCTCACGGAGGTGGGTCGGGCCCTAACGGCGGCCATCACGGCGACCTGTACAGCACGGTCACGATACGCGGCAGTAACGGTGCAGTGTACTTATCGGCCGATCAGAGCGCGGCGAGTTCTCCGACTGCTGCACGGTGATCAACCGAATCTTCCCACCCTAGTAGGCGATGACGAGAGCGCACAACCTCTTCAAGGGTGTGCGAGCTGAGGGAGGTCTCGACGGGGACCACGGTGCAAAGCGTCACCGCCCGCGAGAGACCACCCGTTCAAGTGCCGTGAACGTCCATCGTGAACGTAGTGGTGGCCACCTGCGATGGGTTGCTCACGTCGCTCGCCATAAAAGTGACGCTGTAGGGATGATCGTTCGCGTCGCAGTCGATCGCGATGGTAATGGTGAGGCTTGCTCCCGGTGCCAGGTCCGGGGAACTGGGCAGCCCGGCGTTGACCGGTGTCCCGCCTATGCCGATCTCCCAACGGAAATCCCCAGGTAGCCCGGGGGTGATTGGCGCCGTCCACGCCCACGACACATCTGTGCCGCCCATGTTTGTAATCGTCTGACTACCGGTGCACCTGAGGTTCCCCCCAGCGAGGAACCCCAGCGCAGACACGGACGGCGGGCCTGGCGTCGCCGTAGGTCCCGTGGTCGGCGTGTGGGTCGGCGTGGCCGTTACGATGGCGCCGGCCGATCCCGGAAGGCCTGTCGCGCCAGGTCTTCCCGGCAAGCCAGTCGCCCCAGGGGCCCCCGGAAGGCCCGTCGCGCCGGGCGGGCCAGAAGGTCCCTGCGGTCCTGTCGCTCCGGAAGGCCCAGAAGGCCCCCGCGCGCCGTCGTGTACCAGAGGCAAACCACCGAAAATGAGCAGCGCCCCCAGCGCGCCAGCGGTGAGCACGACAAGGAGGAGCGCGACCACGCGCGAGCGTGCGCCCGCCCAACTGCGCGCGGTCCGGGATCGTGGGAGGACGATCGGAGCCATGACCGTCGGATGTCTGCCGGTAGTCCCCTCGGATGCGTTTTGGGTGTCGGCGAGCGCGGCGAGCGCGGGCCGCGTCGTGCCACTCAAGACGGCAGTCTTGAAGGCCCACGGCTGGTCGAATGGAGATATGGCACTTCCATCCGCCACGGTGTCGCTCGGTCGTTTGTCGTGCAAGAGCGCGCCCTGTAGGGCTTCGGAGAAGTCGCCTGCGCTGGCGAATCGATCGGATGGCTCGTAAGCCAGCGCTGTGAGCACTGCGGCTTCCAGTTCGGGCCCGATCTCGGGATTGAAGGACGAAGGGGGAATAATGGGCGCGCTCAGTGTGAGGATGGCGATCTCGAATAGGCTGCTGCCCTCGTTCGCCTCGTGCGGCAAGCGGCCGGTCAGGAGCTCATAGAGGACCGCGCCCAGGGAGTAGATGTCCGACCGGGCGTCCACCGGCGCGTGTCGGAACCGCTCGGGTGCCATGAATTCTAGGGTCCCGACCGGTAGCCCGCCCTCCGCGAGCGTCTGCGGCGCGCTCGAGCCCCCGCGCGCGCCATCGTCACGGGCAAGGCCAAAGTCAGTGAGCAGGGCACGGCCTTCGGCGTCAAGCATGATGTTCTCAGGCTTGACGTCGCGGTGGAGGATTCCCTGAGCGTGCGCCGCTTCGAGGCCGGTGGCGACTTCCCGGACCATGCGCACCGCCTCCGCGACGGGAGGCTTTCCCAGGCGCACAAACCGTTGACGTAGGGACTCCGTCAGCAAGGGCATCACGAGGTACAGCAGACCCTGCTGCTCGTCGTAGTGGTACACCCGCACGACGTTGGGGTGGCTGAGGGCCGCCACCCGCCGCCCCTCCTCGCGGAAGCGGCGCACGAAACCGGGATCTGCCGCCAACGCCGCGGACAGGACTTTGACGGCGACTAGACGGCCGAGTCGTAGGTCCTCCCCTCGGTAGACTTCGGCCATTGCGCCCACGCCAACGAGCGCCGTCAAGCGGAAGCTTCCCAGAGTCCGCCCTATCAGGCTCCCTACGTTTCGGTCACGCATGCTCACCTCCGGGCTGTGGGGCGCCTCGTCGGAAAGCCACCCGGGCCGGATCATTCTATGAGTGGAGCGTCTGCCTGTCAATAAACGTAAAGGCTGTACCCAAAGGCGAGTGGACCGGACCGAGGTCTACATCAAGCGTGCTGAGACGGCAGGGCATGCTGACCTGCCGTATGGGGTAGTGCCAGGCGCTCTTGCATGCCCTCGAAGCCCTCTTAACCGGCCAGCCGCTCTAACCCGCGTTCGCCTGCATGGGTACCCGACGAGCAAGGTGTATAATCGACGCCAGTTCGGTGCGCGTGGTTGGTCGGTACGCGACGTACGCCGTAGGTGGCGAGCGCGGTGAGCGAAAGGCGGCTGGAGATGGCTGGATCCGTCGGCTGGACCTCCGCGTCGTCGAACCGCCGGGTATCTGGCAACGTACGCGTGATCACCGATAGCGCCTCGGACATCCTGCCCAACCACGCGCGGGCGATCGGCGTGCTCGTCCTGCCGAATCGCATCGTGATCGGCGGCGCGGTCTTGCGCGACGGCATCGACATCACCGCCTCGCAGTTCTACGCGCACCTGGCGCGGGCCAAGATGCCGGCCTCGACGCAGCCCGCGCCCGCCGCCGAGTTCTACCAGGCGTATCGGGAGGCGCTGCAGCAGGGCGCAGCGATCGTCTCCATCCACGTCTCGAGCAAGCTGAGCCAGGTCGTGTACCAGGCCGCGGCCGCACGCGATGCGCTGGCGCCCGCTCCCATCGATGTGGTCGATTCGCTGCAACTGGGTATCGGCATGTGGCCGGCCGTCATCGAGGCCGCGCGCGTGGCGCATCTGGGTGCGTCGCTGGGGGAGGTGCATGCGGGCGCCCAGGCCCTGTTGGCGCGCACCCACGCCTTCGTGCTGGTGGAGTCCCTGGAGCCCCTGCGCCGCTCGGGGCGCATCGGTCGCGCGCAGGAGCTGCTAGGCACGCTCGTCGACGCGCACCCCATCCTCACGCTCGACCAGGGGGAGACGCAACTGGTCGAGACGGTGCGCGGCCGCGGACAGGCGGTGCGACGTCTGTGTCACGTGGCGCTCGCGCTCGGCGAGATCGAGACGCTGCTGCTCTGCGGCACGAGCATCGAGTCTATCTGGGAGATGGAAACCGTGCTCGCCGAGCACTATCGGGGCACCATCCAGAAGACGTGGCTGGGTCCGTCGATCGGGGCCAACCTAGGGTCGGCGATCGCGGTGGCGGTGGTGGTCCGCGAGTGACGCCGTCTGAAGGCGTGCTGGTGGACGCGTGCCGGTGGACGCCCCCGCCTGAAGCGAAACAGCAGCTGTCTTGGACCGGGCAAGCAACTTTGTTGGATCAAGATAACCCCGGAACTGCATCCTCTGCTTGGTCCGCAACGTTTGCCATTCTGCTTTGGGCGGATTCCCGGGAATCGACGCGGTTCATAAGCAGGTCTGCCCCCGCGCCGCTACGCCGTGCGTTCGGGACTGCCGGAATAGTAATCATGAGCGCGTCGCTGACCCGCAGGCATGCAGATGGGGTAGGCAGCCGCTCGGCGAGGGAGCAGCGCAGAGGCCGGCACGTGACTGGGTGCGCCAAGCCGGTTGCATAGGAGGGTCCGGCCATCGTCGGGAATCAGCAGGTGCTGCCTCACCCGTCGCAGCGGGTGCGAGCGCGTCGGTGAGATGCTGCTCGAAGCGGTGTCCATGCGGCTCCCTTGCTTCGACCGCTGGTGCGCCGATCCTGCGTCAGAGACGAGGGGTGGGACGCCGGCCGGCCCCGTGGACGCATCGGGGAGTGTGGGAGCACGACCTGGACCGCGTAGACCTGGACCGCGTAGACCTGGACCGCGTAGACCTGGACCGCGTAGACCTGGACCGCGTCCGTGCGTGTGAGCGCGGCGCAGGCAGTGACGCGCACCAGCGGACCGTGGTCGTCGGTCGTCTGACCCGCGAGACGCCGGGCGCACGCCTGGCCGAGACGCAGACCTGTGGCACGACCACCGGCGATCTGCCGCGGTTCGCGGATTGGTTGACCGAGGGCGGTTGCCCCCCTGTTGGCCCGGCGCGTACCGGCGCGTACCGGACGCCCGTCTTCCATCTGCTCGAAGGCACCTGCGCGGTCTGGTTGCGCAACCCGTAGCACAGCAAGGCGGTGCGCGGGCGGCGCAAGACCGACGTCACGGCGTGCTCGATGGCTCGCCGATCTCTTGCGGCATGGCTTGCTGCTGCCCAGCTGCATCCCGCCCGCTCCCATGCGTGCGCTGCGCGAGCTCACGCGCCACCGCAAGGCCCCACAAGGCGCTGGTCCAGCAGCGCACGCAAGAGGTTAACCGCCTGCAGAACGTGCGGGAGGGCGCCACGAGCACGCTCGCCTCGGTGGCGACCAGCCTCTTGGGGCAGAGCGCCCGCGACCTGCTCGACCGACCTGCTCGACCGACCTGCTCGCGGGCCAGCAGGATGGCGCGGCGGTCGCCGAGCTCGCGCGTGGGCGGATGCGCGCGAAGCTTCCGCACCTGCGCCAGGCGCTGACGGGGAACCTCCAGCCCTCCCAACGCGTCCTCCTGCAGCAGATCCGCGCGCCTATCGACTTCCTCCATCGACTTCCTCCATCGACTTCCTCGAAGGGGCCATGGCGCAGCTCGAAGCCGAGATCGCGCAGCGCCTGCAGCCCTACGACCAAGCCGTGCAACCGCTGCAGACGATCCCCGGCGTGCAAGCGGTCGCGGCGGCGATGCTGGTCGCCGAGGGAGGCGTCGACCTGCGCCAGTTCCCCTCAGCGAAGCATTTGGCGTCCTGGGCCGTCGTCTGCCCCGGCAACCAGCAGAGCGGCGGCAAACGCCTGAGCGGGAGGACACGCCGGGGCAATGCCTGGCTCAAGGCCGTCCTCTGCGAGATCGCCTGGGCTAACGCCCGCAGCACGACCTCGTCCCTCGGGGCGCAGGTCCGCCGTCTCACGCGGCGACGCGGGGTCTACCGCGCCCTCATCGCCGTCGCCCATTCGCTGCTGTTGTCGTCTACCACGTCCTCAAGACCAAGCGCCCCTACCATGAGCTGGGGCCCGAGTACTTCGACCACCTCGAACAGGCGCAGCTCGAGCGTCATCACGTGCGTCGGCTCGAACAGCTCGGCTACGCCGTCACCCTCGCTCCCGCTCAGGTTCCCTAACCTCTGCCATCCCAGAGGATTTTCAAGGGACGTTGGCTGTCAACGGCGGTTCTGAACCCATCGTACGGACAACTGGCGGGAAGGACGCCCGCCGAGGAGTACGGGAATATTCAGGGTTTCTCCGGTAGGGCAGGCGGGACTCGAACCCGCACGCGGCTCACGCCGCAAACGATTTTAAGTCGCTTGTGTCTGCCATTCCACCACTGCCCCAGGTATGGCATGCGCTGTCTGGGCAGGATAACACAGAGAACAGGCCGCAGGCCAGCGATGCCACGTCGCGCTGACGTAATGTCGGTAGCTATCGCCTCACTGAGACGACGGTGTAGGAGGAGACGAAGCTTTCCTTAGCAAGGGGCGCTCGAGGTGCGTCTGACGTTGCTGGCGCGCTATAATGGCCCGGCGAGACTGGCGATTGTCGACGGCGAGGCCTCGAGCACTTGGGAGGGTGACGATGTCAGCGGGTAATCACTCGGCGATGTCTGGCGATGCTGCGGGATGGGGTGGTGAGGCGGCGCTCGCGCCGATACGTACCCGTTTCACCCAACAATTTGGCATCCGTTATCCCATCGTACAGGGTGGCCTGGCGCACCTCTCATTTTCGGGGCTTGCGGCGGCCGTCTGCGAGGCGGGTGGCCTCGGGCAGATCGGCGTCGCCTGCTTCGAGACGCCTGAGGAGCTGCGCGCCGACATCCGCCGCCTGAAGGCTCGCACGTCGCTTCCGTATGGCGTGAATTTCCCTCTCGGCCACAGGCCGATAGATGCGTTCCTCGATGTCGCGCTCGAAGAAGGCGCACCAGTGATCTCGATCACCGCTGGCAACCCCGAGGTAGTGCTGCGCCGCGTGCAGCAGAGCGGTGTCGCCACGCTACCAAGGACGATGGTGCTCGTCGCAGGGATACGCGCCGCCAAGAAATCCGAGGACCTCGGCGCGGACGCGGTGATCGCGGTGGGGTACGAAGGCGGCGGACACCTCGGTCGCGACGACATCGGCACTTTGGTGCTCGTGCCACGCGTGGCGGACGCCGTGGGCATTCCCGTACTGGCGAGCGGCGGCATCGGCGACGGGCGCGGCCTCGCGGCGGCGCTGGCGCTCGGCGCGGACGGCATTGAGCTCGGCACCCGGTTCGTCGCCGTCCAGGAATCAAACGCGCATCAGGCGTATAAGGACGCTCTCGTGCGTGCGGTTGAGACCGATACAGTACTCATCGAGCGAAGCATAGGTCGCCCCGCCCGAGTGCTGAAGAGCCCGCTCGTCGAGCGCATCCTCGCCGTCGAGGCCAATCTGGAGCGTCGGGGCGCGTCGCGGGAGGAGGCGCTGGTCGAGTTGTTACCCTATATTGCGGGAGAGGTCAACAAGCGGGCTGCACTCGCAGGCAAGTTGGACGAAGGCTTTGCGTGGGCGGGCCAGGTCATCGGCCTGATCGAAGATATTCCCACCGCGCGCGAACTGATCGAGCGCGTCGTGCGAGACGCGCGAACGGCATCGCGCCGCCTGGCCGTACGCCTGGAGTAGCGCAGGGGGATCGCGGGGCGGGTGCCAGGTTCAGAAGTCTGCCGGCACCTTGACCAGCGAGCGATCGATGCTGGCCAGCGTGGGTTTTCCAGCGAGCGCCATGGCGAGTTCGAACTCGTCACGAAGCAGCTCCAACACGGCGCGTACCCCGTCGGCGCCGTCTACCGCGAGGCCCCAGAGGACCGGGCGCCCGAGCAGCACGGCCCGTGCGCCGAGCGCCAGCGCCTTCAGCACGTCCGTCCCGCGCCGCACGCCGCCGTCCAGGTAGACCTCACAGCGACCATCGACCTCGGCGACGACCTCCGGCAGCGCTTCCAGCGTCGCCACGGCGCCATCGAGTTGCCTCCCTCCGTGGTTCGAGACGAGGATGCCGTCCGCACCGTGCTCGACGGCCAGCGCGGCGTCCTGCGCCGTGAGGATGCCCTTGACCACCACCGGCAGGCGGGTGATGCTCTTGAGCCACGCGACCGCCTCCCAGGTGAGCGCTGTGTCGAAGAGTGCGTTGGCGTGCGTCGCCAAGCCGGATGCCCCCGGTTCACGGTGGATCGCCGAGAGGTCCGAGTCGTCTTCGAAGTTCGCCATGCGAAGGTGTGTTGGCAGCCCGAAGCCGTTGCGCACGTCGCGTTCGCGCCTGCCGAGCTTGGGCGTATCGACGGTCAGTACGAGCGCTGTGAAGCCCGAAGCCTCCGCGCGGCGCACCAACGCCTCGGAGATGGAGCGCTCGCGGTAGACGTAAAGCTGGAACCAGAGCGGTCCGCTCGCCGCCCGCGCCACGTCCTCGATGCGCCGAGTGGAAAGGGTGCTCATCACCATCAGCGTGCGCGCCTCGCCAGCTGCATGCGCCGTGGCGCACTCGCCGTCGTTGCAGGCCAGGCAATGGTACGCGGTCGGCGCGACGAGGATCGGCATGCTCACAGGCGTTCCCAGGACGGTAGTCCGCGTGTCGAGGGTGCTGACGTCGACGAGCATGCGCGGCCGCAACCGGATGCGCTCGAACGCGGCTCGATTGGCGTGGAGCGTCACCTCATCTCCGGCACCGCTACGGTAATAGTCCCAGGCGGTGGCTTCCATCCGCGAAGCCGCCAGCTCTTCGTACTCGAAGACATTGATCGGTTGCATTACTTCCCCTCTCGCGCCAGCCGTCGCGCATGCCAGCGAAGGGCAGCCTCATCAGCCTCATCCGGTGTGACGCCGCTCTTACCGGGATTCATAGCGCTGGCGGCTCACGTCGATCACGCGCCACGCCTCCTCGACATCGGCCCAGCCTCGGACGTCGGTCAACTCACCCTGCAGCTCTTTGTACGTTCGAAAGAACGTGGCGATCTCGCGCTGCAGGTGCTCGTGCATGTCATCCAGGGTGACTATCTCCGAGAACCGAGGGTCGTCAACCAGCACCGCCAGGATCTTCTCGTCTTCGCCCTTCGCGTCGGCCATCAGCAAGGTGCCTATCGGCCGTGCGCGCACGCGGCAACCCGGGAACGTCGGCTCCTCAACGATCACAAGGATGTCAAGCGGGTCGCCGTCGCCGCCCAGCGTGCCCGCGATGAAGCCGTAGTCCGTCGGGTAGTGTACCGCCGAGTAGAGGACGCGATCGAGCTTGAAGACGCCGCGCTCGTGGTCGTATTCGTACTTATTGCGGCTGCCGCGCGGTATCTCGATCGTCGCTTCGATCCAGCCCTCGTCGCGGCTGCCTATCAGGGAGTCTGCATCATGAGACGCCATTGGTGGAGGCCCTTCCTCAATAGATCGCGCGTCGCCGCATGATCCAGTGGACGGCGCGTGGTGAACGTACCACGTGCGAGAGCGTCCCTGCACAGAGCTCGCCCTGCTGCCTGGTGGACGCCGCTGGAGTGACGACACCATCTCGACGGAGGTCGAAGCACTCCTCGGTGCGCCATAGCAAGCTGACGCACGGGTACTTTCTTCCTAGCATCAATTACTCCGATCGCTCGATGCCAAGCCGCATTTACTGGGTATCGCACGTGCTCGCAGAAGATATGCCCGTCGCATTGCCGCCGCATAGGGCGCGTGCTACAATCGGGGCCTGACCGCCGCGCGCCCTCTGCTATGGTCCCGATGCCGGACGTGTGGCGTCTGGCTGCCAGCCAATATCACCCGGCAGGACGAGGACGGCTTCCGAGGCAGGGTCGTCGAATCCAAATGCGTGCCGTATTTTCGAGCGTTATAGATACGATCCGTAGGAGTTGGCCGCGCAACCAGCGCGGGACCGGAGGAATATCATGGCGAAAGCCGACCGCAGGCGCTCCAGGAGCCTTGGCTCGCGGTTATTCGGGCTGATTAACCCGATTCGCGATCCCAGCCTGCTGGTCGCCGTCATCCTCACGGTCATCGAGCAGGGCGGCTCCAACAATACGGTGCCCGTCTGGCTGCTTTTCGGCGTGCTTAACTGGATCGCGGTCAAGGCGATCATCTGGCTGCTGGTTAACTTCGCCTTCTCGTTTGTCTACTTGTTGCGCAAAGGCGGATGGGTCATGCGCAACCCGCGCCTCGCCTGGCGCCTTCTCGACGCGCTGGGGACCGAGGAGATCATCATCGGTGGCCTGAGGCCCGACATGTTCGCTACTGAGGACGGGGGCCTTCACGAGGGGCAGCTCGGTGCGGCGGCATTGGGGTACATGGGCGCGGGCTACGGCGGGGCGCTCAGTGGGCCCGCATATGGGAACGGCCAGCGCTACGACGAGCGTGACGACTACGATGAGTATCGCGCTTATGATCGCCAGCCGCAGATTAGCCGGCGCCTTGACGAGCAGAGCGAAGCGGTGCGCGAACTGTTCACCCAGTATTCCAAGCTGATCGGTGACTGGGTCTCCTACACCGAGGAGAAGTGGCGCGCCGTGAGTGACTCGCAGCTCGGTTGGAAGCCCCTGCGCGGTCGCTGGAACGGCTGGGAAGAAATCTACCGCGACTCGTTCAGCCTGGACGACTCGCAGGCAATCCAGTCCGCGCTTGACGCGATGGCGCGTCGCTACGATAGCGCACAGACCAAGGGTTCGGCGGCAAGCGCCGTCGCCTGCTTCCTGCGGGATTTAGACGCACTTCGACAGAGCCTCGTGGTGCTTGATGGCGGCGAGGAGGTCGCGCCCCAACGGTTGGGCGGCGGCGATCAGCGCCCGCAGGTCTCACAGCGCACCAACAAATCACCGATCATCCGCAATCCGCTAATCGTCGACGCCGACGGCTGACTCGGTTGCCTTCGGATTGAAGTCGCTTGCTCGCGTGCGGCCTCTTGCCTGAAGGAACGTGACGTGTTAAGGCAGCAGCTCTCTGAGACTACGTGTAGAGCGCGCAGTTGGGTAGACATGGGCGGGGAGCGACGACTGACATGCCAGAGAGCAGCCTTCGTTGGGGTAGCCGGCTAGGCGCACTCGGTGCCGGACTCGGCGTTTTCGCGTACATCGTTGGCTCCCTGCTGACGCCTCTCCCGTCGCGGGAGACCACGGGTGAGGCGGTGATTCCGATCGTCCTTGTCCGCGGTCTTTTCCTGTACGTAGCGCTGGGCGTCGTGTTGGGCCTCGCCTACTACGGCGGCTTGCGAGTGGCGCGCGAGCAGCTTAGCGCCCAACCTCAACCCACCGCCTCGACGATTTCGTCTAACAACCGCGTCCCATCCGCCATGGCTGGTGCCTTGGTGGTGCTGATATGGTGGCTCGTGACGCGATTCGTGAGCGCCCTCGTCGCATTCCCGCCAGTCTCACGACTCGCCCCGCAGGATCTTGTTGGCCAGATCTTCTTTGGGGTCGTCTTCGCTTTCATCGGCGCGGGCCTTGGCGCTGTCGGCGCGCGCATGGCCTTCACGAACAAGCTCGCCGAGACGGTGATCGTCGTCTCGCCGCCTGCCCCGCGACTCGTAGCGCCCAGTTTGTTGGACACGACGCCTCTCGCTGAAGGGGCGATTTCATCTGAGCCTGAACAGGTAGCGGCGCCCGAGGAGTGACGGGCGCCTGTCACTATGACACGGTGGTCAGTACATTCAGGAGTTGCGGCACGGTGAAGGGCTTCGCGAGCTTACCGTCGGCTTCGATGTCGGCGTGTACCTCGAGATTCACATAGGCGGAGAGCAAGATAATCTTGTGCTGTGCGCGCTGCTCCGGCATCGCCGAGAGCTCTCGCACCACTCCGCGTCCGTCGAGGACGGGCATCAGCAGGTCGAGCAGCACCACGCGCGGGCCACTCCGCGCCAGCATGTCCATCGCCTCGCGCCCATTGCTCGCCGTCTCGGTCGGATAGCCCTCCAGCTGCAGCACTTCGACCAGCAGCTTGCGTATGCTCGGATCATCGTCCACGATGAGAATCGTTGGCAAATTGGCCATGATGAGAACTCCCCCCTCCTGCTGCGCAACGATGACGCGTCGCGCTCACGCCACCCAGTCTACCATGCGCTGTACGGACCTTTGCGGCGTTACGTGTTCGGCGGTTCCACCAGCGGCAAGGTGAATTGAAAACGCGATCCCTTGGCGATGACGCTCTCCACCCAGATATCACCGCCCATCGCGTCGAGATACTGCCGGCAGATCCAGAGACCCAGCCCCGTCCCGCGGACCGAGGTGACGAGCGAGCGTTGGAGGCGCACGAACTTCTGGAAGAGCTTGCCCTGGTCCTCTGGAGGTATTCCTTCACCCTGGTCGGCGACGCTAATCACCGCCCAACGCTCTGCCGCCCCAACGTGCACCGCGTGCGATCGTCCTTGGGCGGCGAGATCCTCTCGGGTCGCTAGCGTGGCGGTCACGCGGCACATCTTGTCCGAATACTTGACCGCGTTGCTCAAGAGATTGGAGAGGACTGCTTTCACCCGTTCGGCGTCACCTATGACCCATAGATCGTCGGGAACTAGGTTCTCGATGCGCACTTTCGCTTCGGGCTCTTGGTCGGCGAACGCCATCGATGTGGCTTCATGCACATTTACCGGCCCTAGCGTGACGGAGAGCGGTTGCGTGCCGATGCTGCTGGCGTCCTGTAGCCGGCTCACCATGCCCATCAACTGACCAGTGGATTGGCGAATTTCGTCAGCGTATTGGTCGAGCTTCGCCTGCTCCAACTTCTGCCCGTGTCGCCCGATCAAGGTGACGTACCCTTGAATGGCCGTCACCGGCGTGCGGAACTCGTGCGAGACCTGCAGGATGAAGTCCTGTTTGAGCCGATCGAGGACCTGCTGTTCCTCGTAGGCACGCTGCAGCTCTCGATACAGCATGGCGTTGCTGAGGGCACTACCGCCCTGGCTGGCGAGCGCGCTCAGAAGGCCGGTCTCCTGCGGGGAGAAGTGGTGCCGCTGGCCTGGCGTGAAGACGACGAGCGCCCCAAGGCTCTGTTCACGAGTGTGTGAGGCTTGGTCGGCATCTTCAGCCCTCGGCGTGAGGTGCTGATTTGCTGTCTCCTGATGCATCACTGGCACTACCAGGCACGACTCGATGCGTTGTAGGTAGTGAGCAAGCTGTATGCTCTCGTTTGCCTCGTCGGCACCGTCCTCGGGGGTCCACTCACATTCTACGAAGTTCAGCATCGCGTACTGGCCGTTTTCGAGCAGGTTGCCCACCTCGGACTGACGCAGGCCGCCCGCGATGGACACTCCGCCAATGAGTATGGCCTGCTTCGCGCCGGCGATGCCCACCGCCCGACACACGAGCTGTTTGCCCTCCTTGACGAAAACGGCGCAGATCGCGGCCTCAGTGAGGTCTTTCGCCCGCAGCGCGAGCGCGCTGATCGTCTCGTCGAGGTCAAGCGATGCGTTGAGCGTGAGGGTGGCGTTGTTGAGCAGGGCAAGTTTCTGTTCACGCTCGTGGGTGCGCGCACGTGACTCGCTCGACTCTCGGGCGAGTTGTGAGTTCTGCACGAGGATCGCCGCGGAACGCGCGATGGAGGTGAAGATGCGCGCATGCTCGGGCATATATGCATCCGAGCGCGGGCTCGCCGCCACGAGCGCGCCAAGCTGTTTCTGCCCGACGAATAGCGGTGCCGCCAAGAGAGATTGGACGGGCTGCGGACTGCCCCAGCCGAGGACGCAGTATTCGGGATGGAGCGCGCGCTCGTCAGGGGCGGAGATGCAAAGTGTTCTGCCGGTGGACACGACGTGCCACCACGCCGGCATGGATCCGCGTGTTATGCGTGCTTCCGAGTCTGGCTGTCCATCGCGCTCTGCGTAGGCGAACCACGATTCGGTCTGCGAGATCGTTTGGTTGGTGAGCACAATCGCGAACGACGGAGCGTCCAGTATACGCCGCACCGTATCGCGCATCTGGAGGTAGAGTGCCTGAGGTCGCGAAGCGTCGTGTGCGGTGCCGAGGACGCCGAGCAGGTCTATCTGACTCTGATTCTGCTGTGCAAGCTCGGTGGCCTGTAGAGCGCGCGCAACCCGGTCGGCGTGGAGCACCAGAAGCTCGACGTCGCGCGCGCTGAATGGCCAGAGCGGGTCTCGATTGTAGACGGTGATGACGCCGATCACGTCAGTAGAGGGCCGAAGTGTTGCGAGCGAGCCGGGTCGCAAGATCGGCACGGCGAGATGCCAGGCCGCCTCCGGGTCGCGCGGGGCCTCATCGCCTGGCAGCTGGCGGCAGTCTTCTCCGCGCATGACGACCGGTTCACCACGCTGCCAACAGTAGCCCATTAAGCGTTCGCCGGGTCCGTAGGTGCGCGTGCGCTGCGTGGCGGGCAAGAGTTGAGTCGACTGACTGTCGAGCGATTCGAGCGGCGCGCCAAGGCTCGTCGATGCATCGCCGCGCTGCATAAATGGGGGGGATGGCAGAGACGCCGCCCCGCGGACGCCCGAGCCGGTCTGCGAGGCGCGCTGCGGCTGCGATTTTCGCGCCGCCGATCCGATCGATCCAGACGGATCGACCCGCGGCCGTGTGCTGCGTGCCCGCAACACCAACATCTGTCCCAGCTCGTCGAGGGTCGACACTTCGCCGCCGTCCGCGCGTACCAGCGCAATCGCGCCGTCAATGGCCTGCGGATAGAATTCAGCGATCGAGGGCGTCTGCTCAGAGTCTGGAGCGCTCGAAGCGGCGCCAAGCGGCAGGTAGTGCTGCGGAGACAGAGCCGTGTGCGCGGCATCCGCGTTGTTCGACCCGGCGGCACCGGATGCGCGCTGCGGCGACGGCGGCATAGGACATCCCTTTGATGCTGGAAATGAGCGAACTGGCCATGGTCTCAGGCGAGCAGGCGCGAACAAGAAGAACGATTCTGCGTCATAATCCTTCCGCAGCAAGCGTCGCTGGGTGTCGCGCGGGGCCATGCCCAACCAAACCGCCCGTCGCCCGCAACTCGCCAGGAGGCGGTGCGCACGGGGTAGAATATCACAGCGCTCCCCCTCTGACAATCGGAGAGCGTCGCGATGGAACGCAATGGTGACGTTTGCTCGTTTGTTTGACATCCGCACGAATCGCGGGCTAGAATCCCGCGCAAGAAGCGACGGCACGAGCCGATAGCGAGCACTTCCACGAGAGACGTCGGCACACGCTCGCTCCATTCTGGTGCGGCGAGCGTCTGGCAAATCGAGAGCACCGTTTCAGAAGCGAGGACGACGCATGGCGACACCGACCATTGAGACTGGATCGCCGACGTCACAGCTCTATAGCGCAGTTTTGCCGAACGGCCTCCAGATCCTTGGGCAGCGCATGCCCGACCTGGAGTCGATCTCCGTCTGCTTCCACGTCCGTACAGGCGCGCGCGACGAGCACGATCCCGCCATCTTCGGCGTGTCGCACTTCTTGGAGCACATGGTCTTCAAGGGGACCGCGCGTCGCGATTCCGAACAGATTACGCTTGATTTCAACACGATGGGCGCCGAGTTCAACGCCTTCACCTCCGTTGAGCAGACCGTCTACTACGCCAGGGTGCTTGGCGAGTACCTGCCGCGAGCGATCGAGCTCCTCGCCGACCTGATGCGCCCACGACTCGACGCGCACGACTTCGACATGGAGCGCAACGTCATCCTCGAAGAGATCGCCCGCTCGGAGGATGCGCCGACCGGACAAGCGTACCGCAAGTTGATCCAGACCTACTTCGCCGGCCAGCCACTTGGGCACGATGTCTTGGGCACCAAGGAGAGCATCGGCAATCTCAGCGTCGAACAGATGCGCGAATACGCCGCGCGTCGTTACGCCGCGAACAACCTGATCCTATCGATTGCCGGCAACTTCGAGTGGCAGCAGGTGCTCGATCTGGCGACTGAGCACTGCGCCGCCTGGGCCATTGGCGAGTTTGGGCGTATCGCAGAGCCGTACGCGCCGGCCACGTCCGCCGCCAGGGTGATCGTCAGGCCGCAGCTCAATCAGCAGCTCTGCCTCCTTGCGTGGCCCTCGTTGAGCGAGGGTGACGATGATGTCTACGCTGCGCTGCTGGCGGCAATGGTGCTTGGCGACGGCTCCGGCTCGCGCCTTTTCTGGAATGTCTATCAGAAGGGCCTCGCCGAGAGCGTCGCTGCCTCGCTCTCCACCTTCGACCAGACGGGCATCATGGTCGCTTTCATCAGCACGACGCCCGATCACGCGCCGGCGGTGCTCGAACTGGTGCGCGCCGAGATGAAGAGCGTGCAGGATGACGGCGTCCAGGAAGACGAGTTGCGCCGCGCGAAGGATAAGTTGGTGAGCCGCACCGTCCTCGACGGCGAATCCGCCTACAGCCGCATGCAAGACCTCGCCTACACCTGGGTGACGGAACATCGCCTGCGCACCATCGAAGAAGAGATGGCCGAGATCGAGCGTGTCACGCTCGGCGACGTACGCCGCATCCTCGATCGTTTCCCTTACACCGGCAACTCCGTGCTCGCCACGTACGGCCCGCTGGGCGCGTCGGCGTTCGGCCTGCCCGCCGATGTGGAGGGTTAGTGGCGGTCCTGTGGTGATCGATGGGTGTTTCGTGCTTGCGGTCCTCACCGGCCTGCCGTACGCGGTCGCGGCGATCTGCACGGTAGCCTATCTGTGTCATGTCGCACAGTGCAATTGCCCACCTCTCATGGCTATGCTATACTGGCCCGGTCAAGCCTGCGGGCATGGAGCAGCGGGCCGGGCGGCGGTGGCGCGGGTGGACGTGGTCGACATGGGGCCCGAGCCGGCAACCGGGATGCGGGGTGGCGGAAATCCGGCCCCCGCGCAGAGGCGGGAGAGACATGGGCAAGTACAAACAGTGGCTGCATCATCAAGAAATCGGTCGGCGTCTGCGAGACCAGATCAACACGCTGGAGCAGGAGCGGGCGCGTGTCCAGAAGATGGCCCCGACGCATCCGACGGCGCTGCCCGAGCTCGAGAATCCCGTTATCGCGGCATTATTGAACTACACGCGCGCGGGCAACAAGCTCAGCGACATCGACGTCATCAAGGCGGCTATGCCGAAACTGGACCTCGACCCGGACCAACGTCGGCCCGCGGGTAGCACCGCACCCGCCGCACCCGCGCCTGCGCCTGCCATCAGGACCGCGCCGGCCGGTGATTCAGCGGTGGTGTCGAGCCTACTGGCGCGGGCGCAACAGATTCCAAGTGACCCACTCGATCAGCTTCGCGAGCTATCGGGCGGGGCCGTGAATTCGGAGCCACCGGCGACCCGCGGGTCGGCGGCCCCTGCCCCTTCTGCCCAACCAGGCAAGGCGCAGGCGCCGCAGGCTGGCTCCGCAGGCAGTTGGTTTCAACGCCAGCGTGCCGACGACAAAGACTAACCGCTGAATGACGCGATCTGGCTCTCGCGAGCTGCCTAGCGCTCGTGGACGTCTGCGAATCGACTTCGTTGTTCGTGGCGACCATGTGGTGACGTCGGCGAAACGGCGACACGGGAAGGTGTAGGGCGATGTCTTCGGACCCTTCGGCAGTAACGAAACTTTACGAGCAAATACCACTCGAGTCCATGCAGCAGGTCTCGGAAAGCTACATGGCTTGGTATGTGGACCGGGTGACTCGCCACCTCGACGAGACGACGGCGGGCCTGCGCGCGGAGCTGCGCGAGAACGACGCCAAAGAAGCCTCGTTCTGCCCCACGCCGCGAGAGCAGGAGGCCATCGAGCGCCTCAAGCGCAGCGGCGTCACGGGCATGGATCTGCTCGACCGCATGGTGGAGCAGGGCGAAGACTGGCTGGTTCTCACCATGCGCCGGCTCGATCACTTCGAGCGCACCGGCTTGGCTCCCAAGGACTACTCCACCTGGTGTGAGCACGCCCTCTCGGGAGCCTACGACTGGATCGACCACGAGCGGATCAATCAGTCCGCCGGCACGCCTTCGACGAGTGGATCGCGTCCCGCGGCGGGCGGCGCCAACGTCCCCGACTGGATGGCGAACCGCAGCCGCGCCGAGGACGGCCCCACCGCCCCCGTGCCGAGCGTGCAATCCGGCTATGCGGGCACGGCCTCAAATTCGGGCAACTATTACGGCTCGGGAGCAGGCACGGGAGCGGGAGCCGCTCAGCGCACGGGTCCCCAGTCGCAGCCGGACGACGCCGACGGCAAGGGCCGCAACATCTTCCGCATCTTCACCAACTAGCCTCTCGCTGTTCGAGATATCGGCTCGTTCGCTTCGCGGCTGAGTGCTCTGACGCTTGGCCGCGTCGTCGTTTTCCAACCGCTCGCATCATGATTATCCGAAGTTCGGGCGCGATCAGCGCGGGCGCGTTTGCGAGGATGTATGCCATTTACCACCCGCCGCTTGCCGCCGACGCGAGCCGTCGATCCGCTACCCGCCGCGCGCGCCGCGGCGCCGCGCGGACCGAACGTCGCTGCCTGGCTCAGCCTCGTGCTCGGGCTCGTCGTGCCATCCGGCATCTTCTTCGTAGGACTCGCCGGAATCTTCGTTGGCTTCAGCCTCGACTTCTGGCACGGGCTGCTGTCCGTCATCGTCGCGGCGCTCACGTCGGTCGGCGCGATTTACACCGGCATTGGCGGTGCGCGGCGCGCTGCCGGCTCGCGCGATCCCGCCGCCGGCCGCGGCATCGCGCTTCTGGGCCTCGGCCTGGGCTACGCCGATGTCGCCGCGCTGATCGCCTTCATTGTCTGGACCCTCATTCGCGCCATACGGGGCATCCACCTCGGCGGTTGAGCTCAACACCAGTTCGGCATGCCGCTTGCGTTCCCTTGTGCCTATCTCTCACGCGTGAAAGGAGCACCGGTGATGGCCGAACGAATCGCACGCCTTCGGCTGTTTCGCGGTTTCCGTAGGCGCCCGCGGCGCCATCGCATCGTGCGGGCCTGCGTCGCAGTGGTCGGAAGCCTCCTCATTGCGATCAGCGTCTGCTCGCTGGTTCCCGCATTCACCGACGGCGGCCTCTTCCTCGGCGTATTCCGCACCGACGCCGCGTTGGTCTTCTTCCGACTCGTCGCGGGCGTGGCGCTGCTGGCCTCATCCTTCGCCGGCACCTTCGTGTGGGGACGGGCGATCTCGATAGGCCTAGGGCTTGCGTTCGGTGCGCTTGGCCTCGCCGGTGGCCTCACGACCGGCCTCGTATTCGGACTGTTTGGCGTCAGCGCCGTGGATAGCAGCTTCCACGTGCTGCTCTGCACGGTGCTCTTGGGCGTCGGCGCGCTCTCGCTCGACCGGTTCGCCGAGATCGCCGTCTGAACTTTACCGCTGAATCTCGTCCAGCAGGACCCACGAGTTCAATGCCGCCACGACGAACGAGAAGACGACCGCTGGCACGGTCCAATACACCCCGTTCACGCCACTGAGCAGCACCCATATGCGGCGACAGTCAGCGGGAGCGTGGCGAGCTGGGCCAAAGCCGCCGGACCAGGCCAGTAGCGCCGATAGCCAGCTTCCGTGGTCCGCAGCGCCGTGATCAGCACCCACGTCATCGCCAACCAGCTCACGATGCCGACGCTGAGCAGCTCGATCCCGATGACCTGTAACGACTCCCCAGGTATCAGCAGCAGCGTTGCCGTGAAGAGGACTGAGAGCAGCGCGTAGAGCGCCCCGAAGCGCGCGCGACGGCAGCGATTTTACTGGGATGATCTTCGACATATTGATGGAGACGCCCACGAAGATCAGCCCGGCGAGCGCCGCCGACGCTCCGGCCTCGGCCACGAAGAAATCCTGCCACGCCTCCATATGATACCCTCCCGCACCGAGGCATGCGTGCTGCGCGCCTCGGTGCATTGTAGCGGAAGGGCCGCGCGATGAGAAAGGCAGCGAACTACAGTCCGGCTGACCACCTGTTGGCACATTGCTGGAGCTGGCTCTGCGTGCCGTTCGTGCCGACGCCGTTGATGACGTACGTCAGGCAGCCGAAGATCACGTTGCCGTAGATGGTGTAGAAGACGTGGGCGAGGAGGGTGTAACCATCCGCCCGCCGAGGTTACATCGAGGTACGCTGCCTGATCACCCACGCCGCTGACCGTCGTGGCCGAGTTGATCGTGACGCGGAGTGCTCTGCGCAAGCTGCGCCAGCAGATCTTCGAGGGTCTGACTGCGGAACCGGCACCGGCCCAGTAGTAGCCGGAGAGGAAGATCTTCAGGACGAGTGCGCTGCCGGCCATGTAGTTGCAGACGCCGTAACCGAGATTGCTGCTATCGTAGCTCGCTTGGAGAGTCGTGGCAGGCGACTTCGGGCTCATGAGGGTATTGGCCTCGCTGAGCGACATGAGGTTCTGGCAGTACGCCTGCGTGACCTCCGGTAGGCCCCGTCGGTTTCGGCTTGGCGTCGTGGTCGCCGTCGCGGCTGTCGTCGCGCTTGCCGCCGGCGTCCCGTTCCCGCCGCCCGTGCTAGTTCCGCTGCATGCCGCCATAGCGAGCAAGCTCGACAATAGTATTCCTGCGAATATCCGATGACGTCGCATCTGTCTCTCCCCCTTGTTCACCTCCACCGCGTCGAGGGTCGCCCCAGTCGGCTCCCGCGTCCGCACGTTCGACAGCGATACTATGCCCGCTGCCCTACGCAAGAGCCAGGCGGAATCCGCGCAATCGCCCGCGATTTCACCCGCAAGATCGAGTGTTAGCGGCAAATCGAGACATAACGTGCCCCGCGCTCACTCATCAACTCGTGCTCCATCCTCGACTGTCACCGCGAGCGAGCTACGGCCTGCAGTGCGCCCATAGTTTGACACTCAAGCTTTCGGTTGCTGCTCTCCTCATCGAGATAGGGGCGCTGGTCCCAGCATAGAGCGATTCCGCCGGATCAACGGCGGAGTTGCGTCCGTCGCAGGATGATCCCGCATTCATTCCCCTAGGCCCCACCACACTCGTCCTCGCCTGCCCGATCGAGTCGCTCCCGATGCCCCACCTGACGTGCTATCATCGAGGGATAGGGGCGCGACGAGACGCTGCCCCTTCGCGCACCAACGGGAGCTGCCGTCACCATGCCCGACTATCTCCGCTGGGCCGGATTCATCTTCGGCCTCTTCCTCGTGCTCGTCACCTGGAAGAGCGTCGTCAACACCGTCATCCTGCCGCGCGTCGTCTCCTCGCGCATCACGTATCGCTGCTGGCTCACCGTCCGCGGCGCCTTCCTCCACGCCGCCGACCGCTTCCCCGACTACGAAGCCAAGGATCGCGTGCTCGCCTACCTCGCGCCCGTCTACATCCTCGCCATCCTCGTCTGCTGGCTCGCGCTCTTCTTCGTCGGCTTCGCCCTGCTCGTCTGGCCGCTGATTCCTGGGGACTTTGGCGCCGCACTCCAACTCAGCGGCTCTTCCATGTTCACGCTCGGTTTCGCTACCTCCGGCATGCCCGGCCCCACCGTCTTCGAGTTCCTCGCCGCCGCCACCGGCCTCGTCGTTGTCGCCCTCCAGATCGGCTACCTGCCCTCGATCTACGGCGCCTACAACCGCCGCGAGACCCTCGTCACCTCGCTCAACAGCCGCGCCGGCGCGCCCGCCTGGGGACCCGAGATCCTCGCGCGCCACCAGCTCTCGCAGGCGCGAGATTCCCTCCCCGCGCTCTACGCCGCTTGGGAAGGCTGGTCCGCCGACATCGCCGAATCGCACAATAGCTATCCTTGGCTGATGGCCTTCCGATCGCCGTCGCACCTCAACTCCTGGATCATCAGCCAGCTCGCCATCCTCGACTCCGCCAACCTGTACATCACGCTCTCACCCACTGCCGCCCCCGCCGAGGCGCGTCAGTGTCTGCGCATGGGCTTCGTCGGCCTGCGCACCCTCGCCCGCGCGCAAGGTACACCGGTCAACGACGATCCGCTGCCTACCGATCCCGTTGCCCTTACCTTCGATGAGTTCGCCTATGGGGTCGAGCACCTGCGCCTCGCCGGCTTCCCGCTGGAGCGCACAGCCGAGCAAGCGTGGCCCGATTTCCGAGGCTGGCGCGTCAACTACGAGGCGGCCGCATACGCGATCGCATACGCCGAGGTCGCCGTGCCGGCGCCGTGGTCTGGGCCGCGCACCTTCGCCGTGGCGGACGCCCAGTTCGACGTCCTCGCCAACCGCCCTCGCCATCGCACCCCGGAGGACCCCGAGGGCGCACGTGTGCGCAACCGCCAGCGCCCGATGCCGCGAGTCGCCGTTGAACCACAGCTCAACCTGGAGGGTCGCCGCGCACCCACGCACCCGGCGTACAGTGCCAAGCGACGACGCGCCACTCGCTAGCCCTCAGCCAACTGCGCTCTGTCGCTCTGTTCGCGGGAGACCATCGTTCGAGGGGGCAATCGACCTCATCCCACGTACGACACCAGTGTCGCCTGCCGTTCGGCGGACTGCATGCCGCGTCACCGCACGCCGGCATCTCATCGACGCGCTCCCCGTCAATGAGGGTCTATCTGAGCGCTTCGGCCTTCACAGACGGCACAGGTGATACACTGCCACGGTAGCCGTCGCCGTCACAAGACGCGTCCGGTTCGCAGTGAGGTGACCGACATGAGCGCAGCTCCCTCGACTTTCATACCTACCTGGCTCGATCTCTACGACTGGCGCGCCCGCGTCGCGACAATGTACCGCGATCGAAACGCCGCCCATCGCGCCGGCGAGGAACCTGAAGCGGTCCTCGCGCGATTCCGGCAGGCGAAGGACGCGCTCTTCGTCGGCCACCCCCAATCTCCCCTCGACATGACCAACCGCGCCGCCTTCAGCGGTCTCACGTATTTTGACTACGATCCAAAACTGCGCTTTCCGGCGACACTCGCTCCTGTCAGAGCCGAGGAGACCGTGGAGGCGCCCTCAAGCGGCCCGCACGCAATGCCCATGCGCCGCGCCGCCACGCTCGACTTCGCGGTCGCCGGCGAACCCGTGCGCCTGACCGTCTACTGGATCGACGTCTATGGCGGTGGGCTGTTCGTGCCGTTTCGCGACGCCACCTGTCCCGCGGAGAGCTATGGCGCCGGTCGCTACCTCTTCGACACCGTCAAAGGCAGCGACTTCGAGCGCGATGATGCGACAGATTCGCCCTTCATGGGCTACGCGGGCGGCGAGGTCACGCTCGACTTCAACTATGCGTACAACCCGTCCTGCTGTTATGACATCCGCTGGGCCTGCCCGCTCGCCCCGCGCGAGAACTGGCTCACCGTGCCGATCCGCGCCGGGGAGCGCAATTACGACCACTGACCTGCCCCAGCGGATGCTCCCGCTCGCCACGAATAGGATGCTCCATGCCGAAGAACGCCCAAAACGAGCTGAAGTCCGCCGTGAAGCAGATCCAACCAGAGCTGGTGCGCCTTCGACGCCAGTTTCACATGCGCCCTGAATTGGCCTTTGAAGAGCACGAGACCGCGGGCGTCATCGCCAACTATCTGCGCGAGATCGGCCTGGAGGTGACCGAAGGCGTCGGTGGTACCGGCGTGGTTGGCCTGCTCCGGGGTGAAGCTGAAGGCGACGACGAGCGCACCCTGTTGATCCGCGCCGACATCGACGCGCTCCCGATAACTGAAGCGAACGAGACGGACTACCGGTCGCAAGCGCCGGGCGTGATGCACGCCTGCGGACATGACGGCCACATCGCCGTCGCGTTAGGCGTCGCCCGCCTGCTCGTCGACCGGCGCGACCACCTGCGCGGCAACATCAAGTTCGCCTTCCAGCCCGCGGAGGAGCGCGTCGGCGGCGCGGAGCCGATGATCGCCGCAGGCGTGCTGCGCGATCCTGTCGCAACCGCCGTCATCGGCCTTCACCTCTGGAGCACGTACCACGTCGGCGAGATCGTCGTCCAAGCAGGTCCCTTCTTCGCCAGCGCCGACGAGATCCACGTGACCGTGCGTGGGCGCGGTGGCCACGGCGCCATGCCGCAGCTCACCATCGATCCGGTCGTTGCGGCCGCCGAGATCATTGTCGCGATTCAGACGCTCGTCAGTCGCGAGATCGCCCCGCTTCACGCCGCCGTCGTCACCTTCGGCTCCATCCATGGCGGAACTACCGGCAACGTCATCGCCGACGAGGTCCGACTGGTCGGCACCGTTCGCGCCTACGAAGAAGCCGACCGCGCGTACCTGCATCGTCGCATCGCCGAACTTGCGCAGGGCATCGCCACCGTGCTCCGGGCGGAGGCCGAAGTCTCGATCGGCCCCGGTGTACAAGCCTGCATCAACGACGCCACGATCACCGCACTGATGCGCCGCGCCGCCGAAGCCACCGTCGGCGCCGATCACATTCCCTCCGGCGATCAGCGCCAGTCGGTGAGCGACGACATGGCGCTCTTCCTCGACGCGGTGCCCGGCTGCTACATCATGGTCGGCGCGGGCAACCCGCAGCGCGGCATCGACGCGCCGCACCATAGCGCCCGCTTCGATCTGGACGAGGCCAGCCTCGGCATCGGCGCGGAGGTCCTGACCCGCGCGGCGCTCGACTACCTGGCCTAATGCGAGGAGCCTCCATGCCACGCCCACGGCGCCCTTACCTCCTCTCCGATCACCCGCTCTTCTTCGCCCACCGCGGCGGCTCGCTGCTCGCGCCAGAAAACACGCTCGCCGCCTTCGACCTCGGGGCGTCCCTTGGCGCCGACGCGCTCGAGCTTGACATGCAGACGACCGCCGAGGGTGAGATCGTCGTGACCCACGATCCCGTCGTAGACCGCACGACCGACGGCAGCGGCCCCGTCTCATCCTACTCGCTCGATGAGCTGCGCCGCCTCGACGCCGGCTCTCGCTTCACCCTCGACGGCGGCCAGACGTTTCCCTTCCGCGGCCAAGGTGTGTTCATCCCGACGCTGCGCGAGGTCTTTGCGCGCTACCCGACGCTGCGCGTCAACATCGACCTGAAAGAAAGCTCGCCTGAGCGCGAGAAGGGCCTGTGGCGCCTCATCCAAGAGTTCGAGGCCTATGACCGCGTGCTCGTTGCCGCCGAGACCCTCCCGCCGATCGCCCGCTTCCGCACGCTATCTGCGGCCCGCGTCGCCACCTCGGCCTGCGCGCCTGAGATTCGCGCCTTCGTTCTCGCCACCTATGCCCGTGTGACGCGGTTCATCCGCCCCGCGTACGACGCACTCCAGATTCCCGAGATCTATGCCCGCGTACGCGTCACCTCGCCCGCTCTCGTTCGCGCGGCGCACCGCAAGGGCCTCGCCGTCCACGTCTGGACCATAGACGATCGCCCGACGATGGATCGCCTACTCGCCTGGGGTGTGGACGGCCTGATGTCCGATCGCCCCGACCTGCTGAAGGAGTCGCTCGCCGCCTTCACCAACGCGTAGACACCCGCCCGTTAGCGAATATTTCGGCGGAAGCCCTCTGGCTTTCGAGAGCTATGGAGATGAAAGCCGGGTAGCCCGAAGGGCTACAAATGGCTCAGACACTTCCACTTTTCTCCCGATCAGACAGAATGTATGGGCGTGGAACAGCAGGCAACACATAAGAGCTACAAGTACAAGCCCACTCTCGAACAGGAGCGGGTACTTGACCATACCCTCGTGCTGTGCCATCACGTCTACAACGCCGCCGTGGGCGAGCGGCACGAAGCCTGGCGGAAATGCGGCGTTTCGGTCAGCTACTACCAGCAAAAGGCGGAATTGCCCGACATCAAAGGAGTCATGCCGGAATACGCCGAGGTCCACAGCCAGGTATTGCAAGATGTGGTGCTGCGGGTAGACCGTGCGTTTCAAGCATTCTTCCGCCGCGTGAAAGCCGGTGAAAAGCCTGGCTATCCGCGATTTCAAGGCCGCAATCGGTACAACAGCTTCACCTATCCACAGTTTGAGAACGGGGCGCGGCTCGACAACGGCTTCCTGGTCCTGTCGAAGATCGGGCGCATTGCCGTGCGGTGGTCGCGTCTGATTACTGGCGCGCCCAAAACGGTGACAATCAGCCGGGAAGTGGACGGTCGGTACGCCTGCATCTCGTGTGCGGACGTGCCCACCGATCCATTGCCGCCCACTGGCAAAGAGACCGGCGTTGATCTCGGCCTAGAGTCGTTCGCCACGCTGGCCGATGGCACGAGGATCCACAATCCGCGCTGGTATCGCAAGGCCGAGCGCCGCCTGAAAACCGCCCAGCGCCGGGTATGCCGACGAAAGAAGGGCAGCAAGCGCCGTCAGAAGGCGGTGAAGCTGCTCGCCAAGGCGCACCAGCACGTGCGGTGCCAGCGGCAAGACTTCCACCATAAAGTCGCACTGGCCCTCGTGCGCCAGCATGACACGATCTATCTCGAGGATGTGCAGGTCGCCAACATGCTCAAGAACCACCATCTCGCCAAGAGCATCGCGGATGCGGGATGGTCGCGGTTCTTGCGCACCCTGAGCTACAAGGCAGCATGCGCCGGTCGCTCAGTGGTCGCCGTGCACCCTGCCCACACCAGCCAGACGTGCTCTGGCTGCGGCGCGCTGGTCTGGAAGGGACTCTCGGTGCGGTGGCATACCTGCCCCGACTGCGGGACGAGCCTGCACCGAGACCACAACAGCGCGAAGAACAGAGAGCGGGCCGGGCAGGCCCTTCGGGGAGCGTATGCCGTTGGGCAACGCGAAGAACCGAGCATCCCCCGCCTTTAGGCGTGGGGAGTGTCAAAACGGCAGGTCCCACACCGGATACCACCGCTCGATCTCCTGCTCCACGGGAAGCTCTTTGGTCATCGCTGCCGCCAGGCGCAACTCCTCGGGATTGTTGCGCCTGCGCAATGTGTCGTGGCTGTCCTGTTGCGGCACAAACGGGTAGTAGAACCCGCGTTTGTAGTTGTAAATCCAGTAATCGTGTCCACCCGCGGTGGTCTTGAAGTCGAAGATCGCGAAGAGGAGTTGGCTGTCATAGCCCTGGTCGAGCAGTGTGCGGCTGGCGACGTGGATCGTCGTCACCAGCGTCTGGAAGTCCGCGCTTTCGAAGATCAGCCAAGAATAACCGAGATCGTCCTTATAGGCGCGGTACTTCGCCGTCGTCTCGCCTTGCGTCGCGCTGTCCGAGAGCTTCAGCATCGAGTCGAGATCCTGTTGCAGCTTGGTGAATGGACCCGACGCAATGTTCTTGAAGCACATCGCCGCCACGCCGGCGGGCGTCAGCGACTGCTCGGCCTCCAGGGCGATCTGCGCGGTGCTGATGGCGAAGAGACGCTCCGGCCCAACGGGCACCGGCTTCTGCCGTCCCAGCAGCGAATCGAGGAGTCCCATGACCGAGCGTGCTCCTTCTGAGGGTGATGCTCACCGCGCGACAGACGAATACCGCCACCGGCACGATCGCGACCGGCAGCGACGAGACCATCAAGAACTACGACAGATACCCGGCCTGCTCCATCTGGCGCTGCATCTCAAGCAGCCGCTGGACGCGCACCTCGGTAGAGGGGTGCGTCGAGAAGAGGTTTTGCAGCGAGTCGCCGCGCAACGCCGGCACGATGAAGAGCGCGTTGACCGTCTGCGCCTTGCGGAAGTCCTGTTGCGGGATGCGCGGGCTCTGCATCGCCCCGCTGATATGCTGCAGCGCCGAGGCGAGGTTCTGCGGCGCGCCTGTGATCAGCGCAGCCCCGCGATCCGCAGCCAGCTCGCGGTAGCGCGACAACGCTCGAATCAGCACGAAGCTGAGGAAATACGCGATCGCCGACAGGATCAGGATTACGATGATGGCCTCGCCCTCGTCGTTGCGCCTGCGCCCACCGTAGCCGCCTCCAAAGCCGCCGAACATGCCGATCCACAACACATTCTGCAAGATCAGCGAGATCACCATCGAGAAAAAGGTGGCCACCGTCATCACCAGCATGTCGCGGTTAATCACGTGCGTCAATTCGTGGGCGATGACGCCCTCAAGCTCCGGCTCGCTGAGTTGGCTGAGGATGCCGCTGGTCACGGCGACGACCGCGTGATTCTTATCGCGCCCCGTCGCGAAGGCGTTCGGAATGCTCGAATTGACGATGGCGATCTTCGGCTTCGGCAGGTTTGCCTGCATCGCCAATCGCCCGATCATGTCGTGCAGCTGTGGCGCTTCTTGTTCGCTGACCTCGCGCGCGCCCATTGAGCCGAGGGCGATCTTGTCCGCGAAGAAGAGCTGAATGCCGCCGATGAGAAGCGCGCCGATCACCAGCAGCGGCAGCGGCACGTTTAAGAACGTGCCCAAGAGGAAGGCGAATACGACATAGACCAGTCCAAGCAAAAGGATGGTGAATACCATACGCGCCGCTAGCCCGGTGTCGGGCTTATACCAACGCGGACGGCCGCGAGGTGTCATGGTAGTTGCTCCTCTGTCTCCGCGCCCCGGGCTCGCCCGCTTACGCGCGACAGTAACCTGATCAAGTTCTAACTATTGTACGAAGCTCGCATCCGAAAGTGGCATGCACTTCACTGACAAGGCTTGCGGATAAAGTCCTTGGCGCGATGACCGGTGGGATCACCCTTCGTCGCTCGCCCAGCCTTCCGACCAGTCGCCGTCAGCGCGATCGTCGCCGCAAGCCGAGCCGGACTGCGGTCGGCCTCCTCTGCGCCAGCACGTCAGCCCCGCGACCTTGCGTGCCTCACATG
Organism: uncultured Chloroflexia bacterium; assembly: GCA_963841205.1. Lineage (GTDB taxonomy): Bacteria > Chloroflexota > Ktedonobacteria > Ktedonobacterales > JADMIN01 > CAWAWP01. The sequence goes on from CAWJCH010000012.1 coordinate 248,667, forward strand.
CCTGCGCCTCAGCACCGCCAGTGACCTTCGTCGCCGAGGGCGATCCCTTCGCACCACGGCCCCTTCCCCGTGGGGGGAATCGGATAGGGGGTCAGGTCAGCCCTCATACGCATGATAGGATGGCAACATGAGAATCGTCGAAGAAACGCAGCAAGGCCGCTGAGGACGCTTCCTCGACGGCCCTGACCGGCTGACGCACCAGCGAGACGCTATTTCTTATTCTGCTCTTTTTCGCGGAGCGACTTATAGTAGCTGTGGGGCTTGGGTGTGTGCTCGTCCTCATAGGCCGGGCGAACGTCGTCATCACGCGTGCGGCGTTCCTCGAAATCCGACATGACCTCTTGCAGATCGTTATAGATGGCGTAGCTGTCGAGTGCCTCGCGCTGTCGAAGCAGGTGACGCAGCATCATGATCTGCGGAACCGACACCTGACTCATCCGCTCAGACTCGGCGCGCTTGATGAACTTCTCAACCAAGCCGATCGAGTCTTCGCTCGCGCCATTCTGCTCGAGTCGATCTCGAATCGCCTCCAACTGTTCGTATGCGTTCACGTTTGGCTCCCTTCATACCGCCACGCGCTCCGGCGCCAACGCGGTCGCCGCGTCGGATGGACGGCGACCTCTCGTGCGCCGCGCTCCACTCCCCACCCAGTCTATTATACGCGGGCTCGCGCGCCCATGTCACAGGTCGTCCCCGACAGCACGTCTAGGCCGATCGCTTCACGGGTCCGAGCGTCGCCAAATAATATCGATCGCTGACGTCGCGCTGTTCCGTCACACGCAGCCCCGCCGCCTGCGCGTCAGCCTCCAGATCGGTGGCGTCGACGCGGTCTTCCGCCGGCGGGCCTTCGGTGATCTCGTTCTTGCGCCATTCGAGCACCACGATTTTCCCCCGGGCTTCAGCAGCCGGGCGGCGCGATGCAGGAAGTGCGCGCGCTGGCCGATCTCGTGCAGCACGAAAAAGAGCAGCACAAAGTCGCAGCTCTCGGCGGGAATCGGGATCTCCGCGTCGCTCGTCTTGACCACGTGTACGTTGGTCAGCCCCGCCTCCGTCGCACGGCTGCGCACCGCCGTCAGCATCTCGCCCTGGATGTCCGCCGCGAAGACCTGCCCCCCCTCGCCCACGATGCGCGCCGCAGGCAGGGTGAAGAACCCCGGCCCGCTGCCGAGATCGGCCACCGATTGCCCGGTGTCAACGCCGAGTTCCCTCAGGAACTCCTCCGGGCGCAGATCGTCATGGCGCTCATCAGAGAGCAGCACATGTTTCTTGCGGGTATCAAATTTCGTTGGCATGTGTCAGCCTCCACGTATGTTGACGCCGTTAGCAGTGTGAACGTCGAAATGCGGGTTTTTGGGCAGCGTATACAGTGTGGATGGTAGCACAGTCGGCGTAGTGCCGCCATGTTAGCGCTCCGACTGGAGCGCGGATGGCATCTCACGTGCTTCCCAGTGACATATCAGCAGAGTCCTTCGTAGATGCCCCCGGCGGGTACCGCACCTGAGGTACCTGTGATGAGGTTCACCCGGTTTCGTCGGACGGGACGTGCAGCGCTACGTGATGCGCATGCGGGGCGGTTCCGTCGCCGTAGCGCGGCCTTCGCGGGTGGAGTAGACTATACTATAGACATGGCGCCTGACGGGGGTGCGCGTACCAAGAAACGGAGCGATGAAAATGGGCGACCATTGGTTGCCGCTGGCGATCGTGCTCTTGATCGGCACGGTCTTCTTCGGCGCGAAGCGACTGCCCGAGATGGGCTCGGCGGTCGGCAAGACGATTCGTGAGTTCCAGAAATCCATGCGCGAAGTGACCGACACGCCGACGCCTCCGACGCCCGCGGTGACGCCGCCCGTCGAGCACGCGCAGCTCGCGGCGCCCGCCGCGCCGACGCCTGCCGCGCTCCAGCAGCCGGCGACGTCGTCGGTCGAGGCGGCGCGCGAGTAGGTCCAGCTGCTTTGCATCATCGTCCCGCGGTGGCCGGCGTCGTGCCCGTCGCGGTGCCATACTCGTCTCACACGTGTGTGGTTGCTCCGCTACGGCACGGCCGCTCTGCGCATCGACGAGAGAGCGTGACCGCGCGGATGCAAGAACATCCACGTGTGTGCGTGAGCGTGCGGCAGTGCCGGTGTGATACGGGCTGGGGGGAATGCAATGGCGGCACCGAACGTCACCCGTGACGAGACCCTCACCGCGACGCCTGAGCCAGAGGAAGACCAAGAGATCGGCGGCGCGATGTCGCTGGTCGAGCACCTGGAGGAGCTGCGCAAGCGCGTCCTCACCGCGCTCGCCGCCGTCGCCGTCGGCACCGTCGTCGCCTTCTTCTTCTGGGAGCGCCTCCTCCAGTTCCTGCTCACCCCGCTGCCCGCCATCTCCAACCACCTCGTCGGCTACGACGGGCACAAGCTGGTGCAGCACGAGGTCGGCGAGGCCTTCGTCGTCGCCCTCAAGCTCTCGCTGGCCATGGGCCTCGTGTTCGCCGCGCCGGTGGTGCTCTACCAGGTCTGGGCCTTCCTGGCCCCCGCCCTCACCCGCCGGGAGAAGCGCTATGCCCTGCCGTTCACCCTGCTCGGCGTGGCGCTCTTCGCCATCGGCATCGCCGTCGGCTTCGTCGTGCTGCGCTTCCCGCTGGCCTGGCTGATCGACTTCGGCGCGCAGGACTTCGTGCTGCTGCCCGACGCCGGCGCCTACTTCAGCTTCGTCGCCTACTTCCTGCTGGCCTTCGGCCTCGTCTTCGAGCTGCCGATGCTGCTGACCTTCCTCGGCGTGATCGGCGTCGTCGGCAGCGCGACGCTGCGCGCCAAGCGCCGCTACATCCTCTTCGGCCTCTGGCTCGCGGCCTGCTTCATCACGCCGGGCGCCGACCCCTACAGCCCCGTCATCATCGGCGTCGCCTTCACCCTGCTCTTCGAGCTCTCCATCGTCCTCCTGCGCATCCTCAAGAAGTAATCGCGGCGTGGCTGACACGAGAGGGCTTTCGCCCGCCGCACGCCACGCCGTGTCAACGGCAGTGGGAAGGCGCTCTCGGCTTGAGCTGTTGTGCTTGCTCGCTCATGGTGCTACGATGGCACCATGCGTACGACACGGGATGAGACGCGCATCACCATTCGTTTCCCGCGCCAGGTAGCGGATACATTCAAGCAACTGGCGACGGAGAACGACCGTTCGATCAAGAGCGCGGTCGTGCGCGCGGTACGGGACTACAGTGCCCGTCAGCGACGTACGCGAGATGTCTAGCCATGCCAGGGACGGTGCGCAAGACGTACAAGGAGAAGCTGCGCCCGACGCCCGCCCAAGAGCGGGCGCTGGACGACGTGCTCTGGCGGTGCCGCACGCTCTACAACGCCGCGCTCGAACAGCGCAGCACGGCCTGGCGACGGTGCCACGTCTCCGTCACGCGCTCTCAGCAGGAAGCGGAGCTGAAGGCATATCCGCGCCGCGTTCCCGGCGTACGCCGCCCTCCACAGCCACGTGCTGCAGGACGTGCTGGCCCGGCTGGACACGACCTATCAGGCGTTCTTTCGCCGCGTCGCGACCGGCGAGCAGCCGGGGTTTCCCCGCTTCCAGGGGCGCACCCGCTGGCACTCCTCCACCTTCAAAGAGTATGGCAACGGCGCTCGGCTGGATAACGGCTGTCTGGTGCTGTCGAAGATCGGGCGCATCGCGGTGCGCTGGTCCCGGCCGATTGCGGGGACCATCAAGACCGTCACCGTCTCGCAGCGAGGCGGATGGGTGGTACGTCTGCTGCTCCTGTGCGGAGGTGCCCGCTGAGCCGCTGCCGCTCATCGGCAAAGAGACCGGCATCGACGTCGGCCTGAAGGTGTTCCTCAGCACGGCGGACGGCGACGCCGTCGAGAACCCGCGCCACTACCGCAAGGCCGAGCGCGCGTTGCAGCAGGCGCAGCAGCGCGGTGTCCCGGCGCACGAAGGGGAGCCATCGCCGCAAGAAAGCCGCCCAGCAGTGCGCCAAGCAGCACCAGCACGTCCGTCGGCAGCGCAGCGACTTCCACCACAAGACGGCGCTCGCCCTCGTGCGCCGGTACGACACGATCGACGTGGAGGCGATCCAGGCCGCTCACCTGAGCAGACGCCCCGCGCCCGTCCCCGATGGGCACGGTGGCTACCTCCCGAACGGGGCCGGCCGCAAGGCGGGCCTGAACAAAAGCCTGCACGACGCCGGCTGGGGCCACTTCCTGTCGATCCTCGCGTGCACGGCAGCATGCGCCGGCAAGCGAGTGGAAGCGGTCCCTCCGGCGTCTACCTCGCAGGACTGTAGCGGCTGTGGGCAGCGTATCCAGAAGAGCCTCTCCGTGCGCACCCACGTCTGCACGTCCTGCGGCCTCGTTATGGACCGCGACGAGAACGCGGCCAGGAACATCCAAGGGCGCGGGCAGCGCCTTCGGGGAGTCCCGGCGTTGGCGGGGGCGACGAACCGAGAACCCGTCGGGCTGTAGCCCGTGCGGAGTGTCAGGCCTTCTCGCTCCGGTGACAGAAGTACTGACCGCAGACCGCGAAATTGCCGCGCCGCGCCTCACGCTGCTAGAATGGGATAACGCTGAAGGCAGAGCTTCGCGTTGCGAACTCCTCTTCATGCGAACGTGTTCGTCGGCGGCTAGTGGGCGGAGTGGTGGGGGCCAATGACCCGCAAGAACTGGATCGACGACTTCCTGGAGCGTTTCCAGCATCGCTGGGAGATGAATCCGCAATACCGCGCGGCGATGTCCGGCGTGCTCGGGCTCGTCTTCCTGATCACGATCTGCGGATGCGTCGGCGCCGTTTCGATCAGCGCAACCTCCGTGCTGCATGCCATGGGCATCGGCGTGACGGCCAACGACGGTCCCAACCAGCCGAGCGGCACGGGCAACGACATCAAGGGCGTCGCCACCTTCCCCATCACCACCGTCACGCCGCCGCAGCCCGGCAGCCTCCCCTACGAAACCATCCCGGCCTCCGGCACGCAAGTCCCTACCGCCACCCCCAGCCCCACGCCCACCGATACACCCACGGCGACACCCTGCGTCGGCAACAACTGTGGCGGTGGTGGGGGCGGAGGATGCCCTTCTTGCACGGTGAGTGATTCTGGCTCGCCAAATCCTTTTGTACACGGCCAAAGCGCGAGTATTTACGTTCATACGAGCCAACCAAACATAGGAATCTACATCATCGCGCAGATTCCGGGATGTGTCACGCAGCTTAGCGACCCATCGACAGCGGTTACGAACGGATCTGGGGACCTTACCTGGCCGATGCCGCAACCCATTTGTGGGGCCGGACATGGGAACTCAAACATCACAGTCTCGGCAGGATTCCCTTCCGGACAAGTGTATGGACCGACAATCATCCAGAGTGTGATTTAGGTTCCCCTGCCACTATACCGTGAATTTCCGCATCACCAGCACGGCGTTGTGCCCGCCGAAGCCCATCGAGTTCGAGACGGCAACCTGCACGTTCGCCTTGCGCGCCACGTTCGGCACATAGTCGAGGTCGCACTCTGGATCGGGGTGCTCGTAGTTCACCGTCGGCGGCAAGATGCCGTCGCGCAGCGCCAGCGCCGTGATCCCCGCCTCCACGCCACCCGCCGCGCCGACCAGGTGCCCCGTCATCGACTTGGTCGAGCTCACCGCCAGCTTCTTCGCATGCTCGCCGAAGACCACCCGGATCGCCGCCGTCTCGTCGCGATCGTTGAAGCGCGTCGAGGTTCCGTGGGCGTTGATATACTCCACCTGCTCGGGCGTGAGATCGGCCTTCTTCAGTGCGCGTCGCAACGCCCGGGCCAGCCCCGCGCCGCCTGGCGCCGGCTCCGTCACGTGGTGGGCGTCCGAGGTCGCCGCGTAGCCGATCACCTCCGCGTAGATGTGCGCGCCGCGCGCTAGCGCCACGTCTAGGTCCTCCAGCACCACGACGCCCGCGCCCTCGCCCAGCAAGAAGCCGTCGCGCTCGTTATCGAACGGGCGACTCGCGTGGGCCGGATCGTCGTTGCGCCGTGAGAGCGCATGCATGTTGCCGAACGCCGACACCGTCATCGCCGTGATGCCCGCCTCGGTGCCGCCCGCGATCATCGCCTTCGCGTCGCCGCGCTTGATGATCTCCGACGCCTCGCCAATCGCGTTCGCCCCCGTCGCGCACGCCGAGACCGTCGCGAAGTTCGGCCCGCGCGCGCCCAGCTTCAGCGAGGCGTAGCCGCAGGCCATGTCCGCCACCATCTGCGTGATCACAAACGGACCCAGCCGCTCGGCGCCCTTATCATAGATCGTGTGGAAGCCCTCTTCCAGCACGTGCAGGCCGCCCGCGCCGGAGCCGAGCACCACGCCCACGTCATCCGGCATCGCCGCGATGTCGATCCCCGAGTCGTCGACGGCCTGCTTCGTCGCGGCCCACCCTAACTGGATGAAGCGCTCGGTGCGATGTACGTCCTTCCGGTCCATGGACGCCAGCGGGTCGAAGCCCTTCACCTCGGCGGCGATCCGCACCTCGTGCCGCGAGGCGTCGAAGCTGGTGATCGGCCCGGCGCCGGTCCGCCCCTCGCGCAGCGCCTTCCACGTCGTCTCGGTATCGTTGCCCACCGGCGTCACAAGACCAACTCCAGTGATCACCACACGTTGCGTCATCAAAACGTTCGGCGCGGAGCCCCTTGCCTTCAGGCATGCGGGGGAAGCGCCGCTCCTTTCTGGTAGGTATAGCCATCTCCCCGATGGACCGGCTGACAATATCGAGTGTGGATGCCTTGGATGGTTCCGCGGGCCGTCTTGATGTTGCAGGAGCCCGTCGCGCGAATGGCAATGCGCCCCACATAGGTCCCCACCTTGATCGACGTGGCCGGCACCACCGCGCGCACCATATCGCCCGTGCGGAACCCACCCACCACGCTCGTCTCTTTCGGCGCCTTATCTGGAAAGCCGAAGGCATTCAGGCGGCACATCTGCCGACTATGCCGTCCAGTGGCCACCAAGAGCAGGGGTGGGGTGTGCTGCCAGGACAGTGTATCCGGCGTGCTGGCCCCCACGCAGGCCGCATCCAGCCAGTGTACCTTGGGGATGCTCTGCCGCACCCGGTTCCATTTGGTTCCGCCACCACTGCCGGTCTCCACGGGCAACCCCGTTGCCTCCAGTCGGTGGACCTGCGCCCACCGCGTGGCGTTGACGGCGGCGGTATCCTGCAAGGGCTGGGCGGCGAGTGCCTGAACCCCTGGATGGCCAAACTCTTCCGCTGTCCGGTCACCCTTCGCTTGGTTGCACGGATGGCAGGCCAGCGTGAGGTTCCCGATCCGGTTGCTGGTGCCGCGCCGGCTGCGGGGGATGATGTGCTCGATCTCCAGAGGCACATTCGTGGCGCCGCAGTAGGCACAGGTGCGGTGGAACTTCTCCAGCGGGTATTCCCGCACCTCGTAGCCGGCCAGGGTCCCCTGCTGGTACTCCACCCCGCCGATTTCTGGCTGCTCTATTGCCTGAACATCGAACCGAACCAATTCCTGGCTGATGGCTCCAATGGGAGCGTAGCGTTGCAGCCTGGCTACCCAGGTCAAGACGTTCTGAAGGCGGCTCTCCAGCGAAGCTGGCAGCCAGCCCTGGGGGCGGCGGCGATTCGCGAATCGTGGTTGCCGGTAGCGGGTATGCCGCTGGCGACGGGAGCGCCGGCAGGCCCGACGCTGATCGAGCCGTTCTTTGACCTGTTGGCCCCGATGGGCCAGCTCTGCCGCCCATACCACCTGCCCTGCGGCGTCGTTGACCAGCGCGAGTCCCGTCGTCTTGCTCCCCGGATCGATCTTCACCCGGAGCGGCGCGGGGCGGGCGAGTGGCCTGGCGTCCTTCAGGACGAGCGTAAAGGGATAGCGTCGCCACACGGCGGCCTTCCGCTCAGTTAGTAAGTGCCGCGCCCTCCCCCGATGCACCGGGGTGAGCGGCCTGTGCTCGCTATCTACCACGAAGACAAGGGACATCGCTCGCTCTTTCTGCCCTTGCGGGCCTCCGCTTACGCGGGTAAAGTCCCCCTCGACCCTGTTATCCGAAGGTTTCGTGCCCAGGACACTGACTCGAACCCCGTCCGCCTGTTTAATCCTGGGCCGCAGGGCGTGGGACTAAGGTGCCATCCCACGGTGCCTATGCATTCTCCGGTAACGTTTGCCCTTTTGGGTGGTCTGGTCAGATTCAGGCATACTTCCGCATGCCCCCGCCTTTAGGCGTGGGGTATCTGACTCCTCGTCACTCCACACTGGGCCACGCGCTGAGGCGGCGGGCACGGAACGCTGACTCCTACGAAAGCCTCCGGTCGTCAGAGACTCGCCACATAGTACCGCAGTTGCGGCACGCAAGTACAGTCACCCCTCGATAGCCGCGCCCCATTGCTCGCTGCGAAACCGCTCGCCCGCCAGGACGATCTACTTCCAGCGCTAGACACGCCTGCTCGTTCCGACTATCCTGCGCTCAGCCGCACGAAGTCCGATGGCAACGCCGGCATGGCGTACGTCTACCATCGGTACCACCTCTAGCAACCCATCTACCAGGGATTGTTGCCATGCGACAGGCGCTCAGCCGCCACGCCATCGTCCTCCTTGCGCTCACCTGCGTCATCCTGACCTCCTGCTCCAGCGCCGGACCGACCGCGCAGGAACTGTTCAAGGGCAAGGTCTACGGCGAGGCGCAGTCGCTGGCCGCCACCACGCCAGTCGCCGTTGCCGCGAAGGTCACCTGTAACGGCACGTCCATCACGGCCGCCGCCGATGGCGCCTATACGCTCGACGTGCCGAAGGCCGCCTCATATGCCTGCACCGCGTCATTCGCGCCACAGTATAGCGGCGTCAACGTCACGATCACCGCCGCCGACGGCTACGGCTCGGCCATTGAGCTGAACTTCGATACCCCAGTGCGATCCGACTGCTCCAAATTCCCCGGCCAGGCGAGCGTCGAGTGCGCCGTGCTCGAGATCCGAGCCGGCACCGTCCACGGCACAGTGCAAACCACCACCGGCGGCCCTGCCACGGGGGCGAGCGTCACCTGCGCCAACACGGGCGCCGTCGCGGCGGGGCTGAACGCCCTGTACAATTGGCCCTCCACAAAAGTCGACGCCGAAGGCAACTACACCGTCAAGACCGCCCGCTCAGGCGCCGTCGCCTGCATCGCGTCCTCGGCCAAGGGCGACGCCGAGCGGCAAGCACTTAGTGTGGACGCCGGCGCGACCGCAACGGCCAACTTCAAGGTCTGCGACGCCTCCTGCCATCCAGTCCACTATCACGACGGCCCGGTGATGCACGCCCAGGACGCCTATCTGATCTTCTGGCAGCCGACGGGCACTACCTTCGAGCCGGGCGGCAGCGACGCCTCCTTCCAGTCGCTGATCAAGCGCTATTTCAACGACATCGGCGGCACGACCTTCTACGGCCTGCTCTCCCAATACTTCGACTATCAGGGCAACGCGGGCAACTCCGTCACGCTCGCCGGCGTCTGGGTCGACACCTCGAATTACCAGCATTGCGGCACCAACATCGTCCATTGCAACCCCGCTGCCGCTACCCAGGCGGACCCGCTGGTGGACGAGGACATCCAGGGCGAGGTGTTGCGCTCATTCAAGGCAAATCCCACCTGGGCACCTGACCCAAGTAATGAGTACTTCGTGTTCACCGCCGCCGATTCACAGGAATGCCAGACCGATAGTCGCACGGCAGATTGCACCTTCAGCGATAGCGCGCAGAGCTACTGCGCCTACCATAGCGACTTTCAAGCGCCGGCCGTCAACGTCAACCCGACAACCTTCTACGCATACATCCCAAGTGCCGCGAATGGCGGTGGACGCTGCAGCCTTCCGCCCAATTTCAGTGGACCGAACCACGACAACATTGCCGACGCCACGCTCGACTCAGTCTCCCACGAGCAGTTCGAGACCGTCAGCGATCCCGATCCCGGCACCGGTTGGTATGACGACAACGTCTCGGCCAAGCTGGAGGGCGAAATAGGCGACAAGTGCGTCACATCATTCGGCTCGCTCAACCCCGATGACAGCAACGTCACGCTGCACGGGCACCCCTACTTGCTGCAGGAAGAGTGGAGCAATACGTTAGGTCGCTGCTCCTTCTCGTGAGCGCCAATCGGTTGCCCAACGGTCCGGCGCGCCATGCCTCGCCGCCCGCCTATCTTCGAATGGCGCGCCGCCGACAATGCCCACGGCATGCGCCTGCCCGTGCGGCTTTGCAACCCGACTCAGCCCGCGGGAGCATACACACCGGGGCAGATGACTTTCGTGGGCGGATCGGTCGGCGCGGGAAGCTGCGCTTGCATCTCCGTCGTCGTACATTGCTCTCCGCCCCATTCGCGCTGCACGTGGCCCAACGCGACTGTTTCCGTGATATTTGGCGCGGCGATGCTCGGCCCGTTGCGGTCCTGCCAGAATTGCACGCTGAAGGTGTAGCTCCCGGCCTGCGGCACACTGATACCTAAGAACATCACCATCGAACAATGGTTGGTTGGCCCACATCCGCCGCCCGCGTCCAACGACGACGGCTCTTGCCCCGGTCGCATCACGTTCGAGGGCGGTATTGAAGGCGCGATTATGCTGGCCGTGGCAGTCGTGCCTATTACTGAAGACGCGAACGTCGCACTGCCGGCACTGGCTGGTGTAGGGAAGGCGGCGCAGGCCGTGGATGGCCGCCAGCCCCCTGGCACGTCGTACCACTGGTCGATACACGTCGCCGTCACGTTTGGGATCGCGACAGAGAGCGGTGTGAACGACTCGATGCGCAGCGTCACGGCGCAGATGTAGCCCGTCTGCCCACTCGGCGGAAGGCCAAAGTCGAAGCAGGCCCAGGTGCCGCCGCTGATGCTGAGGTGCCCTTGTCCAAGCGCGTCCGTGAGTACTTGCAGCTTCGGCGCGAGATCATCGGGGAGGATCGTGCCCTCGGGTGCACTCCCACCGTTGCCGTTTCGGAGGTAGGTATTCGTCATGCTGAGGGTCGCGCCCCCGTCACTCGTGCATACGGAGGGCGCCGTCGGCGTGCCGTCAGGGACCGTGGGCGAGGAGGTCGCTTGCGACTTCGTGCCCGACGACGTGCCGCAGCCGGCGAGCAAGAGGGCCATCAGCGCCCCCGTCGAGAGCAATCTGCCCCAGGCCGGACGACGCGCAAAACCGATCACGGCAGCCTCCGATAGTCACGTCCAGGTGCCGCACGACTGCGGCTGTTTCGCTTCTACGATTCGGAGTACGCCATCGAATCTACAGCTGTGCTGTGATGCCGCCCACACTGATGCCCATGGTTGGGCCGTTCGGGAGTGCGAAACATGCTCTGCCAAACCGCTCCCGAGCGCGGCAGCGCGGCATCATGCGAACTTCGGCCCCCGACTTCGTTAGCCCACCAACGTCTCGAATCGTGCGATGTCGCCGCGCACCACGTCCAGGCTGGCCCGCCAGAACGCTGGCGTGCGTATGTCGATCTCGAAGCGCTGCGCAAGCGTCGCCGCATCGTCCATCCCGGTCGAAGCGAGCAGGTCATCATAGCGCCCGGCGAACCGCTCCGGATCACGCTGATACTCGGCGTAGAGCCCAAGTCCGAAAAGCAGGCCAAACATGTACGGGAAGTTGTAGAACGAGCGCCCCGCGCTGTAGTAGTGCCCCTTCACAGCCCACATGTACGGGTGCAGCAGGCTCGCGTCCAGGCCGTCGCCGTAGGTCTCGCGCTGCGCCTGCAGCATCAGCTCCTTCAGCTCATCCACCGATAGCTCGCGGTCGCGCCGCTTCTCAAAGACGCGCTGCTCGAACAGGAAGCGGCTCGTGATGTCCACCACCACCTGCGTGCTGTCCTGGAGCGACGCCTCCACGATCAGCAACTGCTCCTGCGCGTCGGCGGCGCGGAGCGCCGCGTGGCGCACGATCGTCTCGCAGAAGATGCTCGCCGTCTCCGCCAGCGTCATAGGCGTGCTGTGTTGGAGCATAGTGCGCTGTGCCAGGTTCAGGTTGTGGTAGCCGTGACCCAGCTCGTGCGCCAGCGTGCTCATGCCGCCGTACACCGGCTTGAAGTTGGCGAAAACGCGTGACTCGTCGCCTCGCAGCGACATGCAATAGGCACCGTCCTGCTTGCCGGGCCGCGGCTCCGCGTCGATCCACCGCTCGCGGAAGGCCCGCGCGGCGAAATCGCCGAGCCGTTGCGAGAACGTGCCGAACTGCGTGATCACGAACTGCGCAGACTCCGCGAACTCCCAACTGCGCTCACTCGCTCCCACCGGCGCGAAGATGTCATACCATGCCATCTTCGGCACGCCCAGCGCCCGCGCCTTCGCGGCGAAGTAGCGCCGAAAATCGGGGAAGGATTCATGGGCCGCCGTCATCATCGCGTCCAGCGTCTGCCGGTCGATACTCGCGCCGAAGAGCGCCTCGTCCAGCGGCGTCTCCCAGCCGCGCCGCTTCGACAGCGTATTCACCTGCCCCTTGATGCTGTTCAGCGCGGCGGCCAGCGGCACGGCGACCGTCTCCCACCCGCGCAGCTCCGCCTCGTAGCCGCGCCGTCGCACCTGCCGATCCGCCTCGAAGGCGAGATTGCGCACGGCGCTCATCGGCAGCACGCGCGTCTCTTCGCCCAGCTCGACCGGCACGCTCACCTGTGACGTCATGTTGCTGTGCAGCTTGCCCCACGCGCTGCCCTCCGCTCACGTTCAGCTCGGCGGCCAGCGCCTCCTCGGCTGGCGCCATCAGGTGTGTCGCACGGATCTTCGTCTGTCGCAGCATATAGGCATGCGCGCTGGCCAGCGGCGACCGTGCGATCAGCGCCTCAACGTCCATCGAGCCGATCCACGCGGTGAACCGTGTCGACAACTTGCTCAGCTGTACGCTGTGCTGCTGGAGCTCGCTGTACTTCGCCTGCGCTACATTGTCGCGCGTGTTCGTGGACACGAACGCCGAGATATACGCGGTGACCGTGCGGACGTGGTCGAGCAACTCGTTCAGCCGGTCGATCGCGGTCTCCACCGCCCGCGTCGTCGGGTCGTCCACGGCGGCATTCGCCCGTTCGCCGACGTCAAGCTCATCGAAGAGCTTTCCCAACGCATCCACTTGATCCGCGACGCCTTGGAAAGCCTGCGCGAATTCCGGCGACTCCAGGCTCGGGTAGACGACGCTCATGTTCCATCGGGGTAAAGCTGAGGCAGTTGCCATGGCTTGGTGCTCCTATCCAGCGGGAAGAACCAAATCGTCCATATGGCACGCAGTATAGCCGATTCGCGTGGGCCATAGCCCGCTGGCCGCTTTTCTGGCACTCCGCACGCGCTAGAGCGCGGCGGGTTCTCGGTTCATCCCCGCAGGCACTCCCGCGAGTCCCCGAAGGCGCTGCCCGCGCCATTGGGTGTTTCTCACGGCGTTGTGGTCCCGATGCAGGCTGGTGCCGCAGTGCGGGCAGGTGTGCCAGCGGACGGACAAGCCCTTCGAGACGAGGACGCCGCAGCCAGAGCACGTCTGGCTGGTGAACGCTGGGTGTACCGCCACCACGTCCCGACCGGCACTCGCAGCCTTGAAGGAAAGGATGCTCAAGAACTGGGACCACCCAGCGTCCGCGATGGGCTTGGCAAGGTGGTGGTTCTGCACCAGGTGGGCAACCCGCAACTCCTCGTGAGCGATCACGTCGTAGTGCCGCAGCAGGGCAAGTGCCGTCTCCTGGTGGACATCTCGCCGCTGACGCCGCACCGTCTGGTGGGCGCGAGCCAGCATGTTGCCGGCTTTGCGCCGGCGATGGCTGCCTTGGATGGCTGCCTTGTTTGCGGCGACTCACGCGCCGCTGGCACTTCGCCAAACGGTGTTTCCGCGCGGCGGTAGTAGCGTGGCGCGTGGATGCGCTCTCCAAAGGTATCCACTTGGAGAGCGTCGCCAACGCCGCAATGCCAAGATCAAGTCCGGTTTCCTGGCCTGTCGGTGGCAGCGGCTCAACTGGTACCTCGGCACGGGAGCACGACACCTATCAGCCATCCGGCTCTCTAGAGCTCGTGACCGTCTTGGGCGTGCCTTCGATGAGACGCGACCAGCGGACCGCGATGCGGCCGATTTTCGACAGGACCAGGAACCCGTGCTCCAACCGCGCGCCGTTGCCATTCTCGCCGTTGCCATTCTCGCCGTTGCCCTACTCCTCGTAGGTGAAGGAGTACCAGCGGGTGCGTCCTTTGAAACGCGGGAAGCCTGGCTTCTCGCCATGGGCGAGGCGGCGGAAGAACGCCGGGTAGGTCTTGTCGAGACGGGCCGGTACATCCTGCAACACCTGGCTATGGACGGCCGCGTAGTGGGGAAATGCCGCCCGGATATCCTTCAGTTCGGCTTCCTGCTGGAAGCGCGTGACCGAGACACGGCAGCGCGTCCAAGCCGTGCTGCGCTGTTCGAGCGCGGTGTTGTAGGGCGTGCGACAGCGCCAGAGCACGTCCTCCAGTATCTGCGCTTGGGCAGGCGTGGGCTTCAACTGCTCTTTGACTGTCTTGCGCACCGTTTGGGGCATGGCGGTCTCGGGCAAGGCTAGACATCTCGCGTACGTCGCTGGCGGGCGCGGTAGTCCCGTACCGCGCGCACGACCTCGCTGTTGATCGAGCGGTCGTTCGCTGTTGCCACGAGCTTGATGGCATCCGCCACGTGGCGCGGGAACCGAATGGTGATGCGTGTCTCATCTCGTTCGCTAGTCATGGTGACGTTGTAGCACCATGAGCGAGCGAGCGCACTGGCTCAAGCCGAGAGCGCCTCACCGCCAGGGCTCAAGCCCCGCGGCTTGCGGCGGGCTACAGCCCTATTCCGTCAGGAATTGGTTCGCAGGGCTTTTCGGCAGTGTCGTGGAAGACCATCGCCTCGAAGCCGCCACGCCTGAGAGCCGAGAGGAGGCACGACACCCAGGCCGATGCAGGTGGGAGGCACCCGCACCGTACCGCGAGCGAGGATGCGCGCGGCGCCGGATACGGCCGGACCTACTCGCGCCCAGACGGTTCCCCAACCGCCGGCACGCGAGCATCGCGTGGTCTGGCACCTCTGCAACTATAGTACGCGCGTTCTAGTTAGTCAAGATGACCGTTTGGCTAGTACATCCCGGCTGAGGCCTCCTCGGTTCACGAATGAGGATGAAAGCCGAGGCGCCTGCAGGCGCC
Organism: uncultured Chloroflexia bacterium; assembly: GCA_963841205.1. Classification (GTDB taxonomy): domain Bacteria; phylum Chloroflexota; class Ktedonobacteria; order Ktedonobacterales; family JADMIN01; genus CAWAWP01. Next base: position 263,747 of record CAWJCH010000012.1, read on the forward strand.
GAATGCCTTACCACATTGCCGGTTCCTCGCCATTGTGCGGGAATACCTCCAGAGGCAATTTGCACCTCACCAACTCACTGATGTTTCGGCGGGTACTACGGTAGATCGTTCCCGTGGGTAAAAGCATCAACGTACTTTGGACGTGGTGCGCTGCGCGTGAGTCGGGTTATCAAAGAATGTGGCGCGAAGACCCCGCGGTGCACCCACGGGGAGGAAGCGCCGCGCGCCGTCAGGCGCTCCCGACAACCGGACAACCACCGACCAGGTGTGCGATACTCGCCCCCTACCGCAGGGCCTGCGGGAATCGACGCGTGTGGAGGTGGCTTCGGGCCACGACATGACCGTGTAAGACGCTCCTAGCTCGCTAGGTGAGCGGTGGTCAGCCCAAGAACCCCCCGGCTTCAGCCGTGGGGAGTGGTCAATTCTTGAGGTAACACTCGCCCGGCGATGCAGGCAACGCCTAACGGGGCCGGGTGGGCCCCTCGGAGGCTAACGTGATGGGTTGCCATGTGCGTTCTCCGAGAATCCCCTGGCGTCAGTCATGGGGAGTGTCAATACATCCCCCGCTGTCCTGCGTTGCGCAGTGCGTCGTGATACGACGCCCTTCCGCATCCCCTTGCGACGCGACGAATGCTGTGCCATAATAGAGAACAAATATTCAGTCGCCCTCAGCTCCCCCTCTTCTTCCCTTTTCATCAAACCTCTCCCCCATTCCTCCAGGACCACCTCAGCACCAAGGAGCCTCCACCATGGTCCTCAGCATGTCATCCCTGCCGTCTGTGGCCCCTTCGGATGCAACGCCATGCACGTCGGAAAGTCACCCGGACTCGCCGACCTATTTCCGCCCCAAGAGCACGGGTCTCCCCCATGCTTCTCACTCCCGATCCGCGCGCAGCTCGACCATTCCTCGCATGAGCGGCGAATACAAGGGCCTCCATGCGACTTCCGCATCCTGCTCGAACGCATAAATTCTCGCCACCAGGCCTCAAAAATGGACGATCAAAACGCAACAGCGGAAGAAAGCGGAAATGGATCGAATACGTCGCGGAGTATCACCCGGCGGACTTCAGCCCGCTCCCCGCACCGTACGCCGGCACTGCAGCGCCGCGATCCCGCCCCGCATGCTGCTGCTCTTCCGCTCCGAGTGCTATAGTCAGGTGCGATTTCATGGCGCGCACGCATCCTCTCTACCGCGAAAGGAGCCACTCATGACGGATCCGCAGTCTCCGACACCGCAATTGACCGAGCTTCGGGGCCAGGTCGCCCTCGTCACCGGCGCCAGCAGTGGCATCGGCGAGGCCGTCACCGAGGCGCTCGTCAAACGTGGCGCCAACGTTGCCATGTTCGCCCGCCGGACCGATCGCCTCGAAGCGCTCGCCACTCGCCTGGCCTCAACCGCCACAGACGGACCTCGCGGCGAGACGCTCATCATCACCGGCGACGTGCGCGAGGCCGACGATGTGCAAGCAGCCGTCCAAAAGACGCTCGACCGCTGGGGCCACCTCGACGCGTTGATCGCCAACGCCGGCTTCGGCGGTCGAGGCCCCCTCGTCGAGGGCGACATCGAGCGCTGGAAGGACATGATCGACACCAACGTGTACGGCCTCCTCCTGACGTTGAGATTCGGCGTTCCCGCTTTAATAGAGCGTGGTAGGGGCAACGTCATTATCATGTCGTCGGTTGCCGCCGTCGTGCCGACCCCTGGCGGTGCGGCCTACTGCGGCACCAAGGCGGCTGCCTCGGCCATCGCTGACTCGCTGCGGCAGGAGATCGGCCCCAAGGGCGTCCGCGTCACCACCATCGAGCCGGGCGTGGTCATCTCCGAGTTCCAAGAGAAAGCCCTCTACGCGCCGGAGATCGTCTCCAACATGCTCAAGGGCGCCACGCCGCTGGTTCCCGACGACATCGCTCGCGCCATGCTCTTCGCGCTTGAGATGCCCGCGCACATGGGCGTCAACGAGCTTGTCGTTCGCCCGACCGGCCAGGCATATCCCTAGATCGGCGCGACGTGGCTCGCGAACAAGCGCGCGACAGCGCTAGCCCGCGGGACGCCGAGATGGTATGCTTCGCTCCTGAAAACCCCATGCGTACACGTGAAGAGCGCGTGCGCGGAGCGTCGCCCTCGCGGCCCGACGTCGTGCAGCGCAGCACAGCGAAAGTGAGCAACCGTATATGGCGGACACCGTCTCCGAGCCCGCGACCCGACACGTGCCCAAGCAGGTTCCCTTGCCGCCCGCCACCGACCTGTACAACATCGACTCGCTGCTTAACGAGGACGAGCGCCTGGTTCGCGACACCGTCAAGAAGTTCGTCGCCGATCAGGTCTTGCCCATCATCGGCGAGCACTTCGAGGAGGGCACCTTCCCCAAGGCGCTGATCCCGCAGCTCGCCGAGATGGGCTTGCTCGGCATGCACCTCGAAGGTTACGGCTGCGCCGGCGCCAGCGCCGTCAGCTACGGCCTCGCCTGCCAGGAACTTGAGTTCGGCGACAGCGGCGTGCGCTCTTTCGTCTCCGTGCAGGGCTCGCTGGCGATGTTCCCGATCTGGGCTTATGGCTCCGAGGAGCACAAGCGCCGCTATTTGCCGAAGATGGCCGCCGGCGAATTGATCGGCTGCTTCGGACTCACCGAGCCGGACGCCGGCAGCAACCCCAACGGCATGCAGACTACCGCCCGCAAGGATGGCGACTCCTACGTCCTCAACGGCACCAAGATGTGGATCACCAACGGCGGCATCGCCGATCTCGCCGTCGTCTGGGCGAAGGCCGAAGACGGCATTCGCGGCTTCATCGTCGAGCGCGACGCCAGTGGATTCACCACCAGTAATGTCACCCACAAGCTCTCGCTGCGCGCCTCCGTTACCAGCGAGCTCCACTTCGAGGAGTGCCGCATCCCCGCCTCGCAGATGCTGCCAGAGGTCCGCGGCCTCCGTGGGCCGCTCTCCTGCCTCGACGAGGCGCGTTTCGGTATCACCTGGGGCGTCAATGGCGCCGCACGCGCCTGCTACGAGACCGCCCTGGAGTACTCGAAGACCCGCGTCCAGTTCGGCAAGCCGATCGGCGCTTTCCAGTTGACGCAGCGTAAGCTCGCCGACATCGCCACCGAGCTGATCAAGGCGCAGCTCCTGGCCCTCCAGCTTGGCCGGCTGAAGGACCAGGGACTCGCCCACGCAGTCCAGGTCTCCGTCGCCAAGCGCAACAACTGCCGCCAGGCGCTAGAGACCGCGCGCACCGCCCGTGGCATCCTTGGCGCCAACGGCATCACCCTCGAATACCCCATCAGCCGCCACATGAACAACCTGGAGTCGGTGTACACCTACGAAGGCACCGACGAGATTCACACCCTCGTCATCGGCCAAGCCGTCACGGGGCTGAGCGCCTTCGAGTAGGCAATCTCCCCCGGCGAGCGCCTACGCCAGCAGCGCGATCACCTCGCGCTGCGCCGGCACGCCCGTCACCTCGATCCCGCCGTCGAGCAGCAGTACATCGACCTCGGAACGTATGCCGATGCCCTCCTCCGGCAGATAGATGCCCGGCTCGACGCTCGTGCAGGTGTTGGCGAGCAGAAGTCGCGTGTCATGCGTTTCCAGGTTGTCCAAGTGCGCGCCATTGCCGTGCGTCTCGACGCCGATGTTATGCCCCGTGCGATGCACGAACGCGTCCCCATATCCCGCCCGCTCGATCACCGCCCGCACCGCGTCGTCCACCTCGAAACCGCGCAGCGGCGTCCCCGCCACGAACCGCTCGCGCAGCAGCGCAATCCCCGCGTCGCGAGCATCCCGCACGACGGCGAAGAGCCCGGCGACCCGCTCCGGCACCTGCTGGTCCACCATGTACATCCAGGTGTAGTCGGCGACGACATCGCCCTCGCCCGCCAGCGGCGCCCAGAAGTCAAGCAGCAGCAGGTCGCCCCGCCGCACGGGAGTCGATACCTCTGCGGTCGGCGCATAGTGCGGATTCGCCGCATTGGCATTCACCGCCGCGTGCGGCACCCAGTCGCCACCGGTTGCCAGCCCTTCGCCCCTCATACGCCGCGCAAACTCGCTCACGATGTCGAACTCCGTGACATCTGCACCCGCCACGACCTGTTTCCTCAGCCAGTCCAGCACGGCGTCTCTCGCGCGCAGCAGCGCGACCCCAGCCGCCCGGTGCGAGTCCATCTGCGCTGGCGTTAAGACCGCCTCGAAGCGTTGCGCGAAGTCCGCCGAAGAGACCACTTCCAGCCCCAGCCCGCGCACCAGCTCCACCGTCCCGGCGTCGACGCGCGAGCAATAGGGGATCGCGTTCTCGGGCACATACTCCATCGCCACCCTTCGCGCTCCCGCCACCATCTCCGCCAGTCCGGACTGGTATTCGCGCCAGGTACGATAAACCCGCTTCTGCCCTGGCAGCCCATCCAGCACATGAGGCTCCACCGCGCTCACCAACGCGGTCGGCTCTCCAAATGCCGGCAAATAGTACATCCACCGACGGCTGAAGAAGGCCCGCTCCGGCAACTCCAGCACGCGATGCGCGATGGGATTGGTCCGCCGAAAGTCATAGAAGAGCCAGCCGTCCACGCCAGCCTCTGCCACCGCCGCGCGCATCGCATCGATCTGCATTCTCCACTCCTTCAACATCAAGGCCTGAATCAAGAGGAAGGGGCACCGGCGCAGCGTCATTCTACTACGCAGCGGGTTCACACCAACGCGCGCCACACCCCGCATACTGCGCACCCGAGCGATACGGCCGCGAGCGACGGGTGAAGCCCGCTGGCGTATGTGCAGACGTGAGATGTAAAACGCGTCCTATCCTGAGCGTCCCGTAGGTACATCGCGCGATCGCCCGAGTTCGCTCGTCGGTAACGAGCGCATGTGACCCGCTAAACAATTCTCTGGCGACTACACGGGCAACGGGCTATTCACGGTACAATACATCGCAGACCGCTGCAGTTTCGCTCGTTGATCAAACCATCAGATTGACCTCGCACCCGATCCTGTCCGCTGCGCTTCTCTCTGGCAGGCCGTGCAGGCGTCCGTATCGCGGGCGTCGAAGTGTTGAAAGTTCAGAAAGGAGTGCGGTCGCGGAGCTCCGTTCGCCCCAATTGAGCGGCGACGGTGGCAGGGGCCGCGACTGCGCGCGAACTTGGAAACTCGTCAGATGCTCTCAATGGGTGAAGTCACCGACGCGACCGATAAAGTGATGCGCAACGTCGAGCGCGTCATCATCGGCAAGCACGATGCCGTGCGGCTGACGCTCATCGCGGTCCTTTGCCGTGGGCACGTGCTGATCGAAGACGTGCCCGGCGTCGGCAAGACGGTGTTGGCGAAGGCCATCGCCCGCTCGATCGGCTGCACCTTCAAGCGCATCCAGTTCACCCCCGACCTGCTGCCGACCGACGTCACCGGTGTCTCCGTCTATAGCCCGCGCTCCGAGCAGTTCGAGTTCCGTCCCGGACCGATCGTGAGCCAATTCGTGCTGGCCGACGAGATCAACCGCGCCACGCCGAAGACGCAATCCGCACTGCTTGAGGCGATGGAAGAAAACCAGATCACCGTCGACGGCGTCACCTATCCCCTGCCGGACCCTTTCATCGTGCTGGCAACGCAGAATCCGATCGAATACGAAGGCACATTTCCCCTCCCCGAGGCCCAGCTCGATCGCTTCATGTTGAACATCAGCATGGGCTACCCTTCGCCCGCCGACGAGGTGCTGATCCTCGACCGCCAGCAGCGCACCCACCCGATCGACTCGCTCGATCAGGTGCTCTCCGATTCCGACCTACGGTTGTTGCAGCGCCAGGTCCGCGAGGTACAGGTCCATCCCGAGATCCGCAACTATATCGTCCAGCTCGTCTCGGGCACACGCCAGCATCAGAGCATCTATCTCGGCGCCAGCCCGCGCGGCTCTCTAGCGCTCTTCCACGCAGCGCAAGCCTACGCCATGTTGCGCGGCAACGACTTCGTCGGCGCCGACGACGTGAAAGCGCTGATCAAGCCAACGCTCTCGCACCGCCTCATCGTCGCGCCCGCTGCCCGCGTCCGCGGCGTCACCCCTGCGGCGGTCTTGGATGAAGTGATCGGCCTCGTTCCCGCGCCGGGCAACCTTGCCTCGCTCAACGGAAGGCACTAGACCATGCGCCCGTGGCAAATGGGGGTGCTCACGGCGCTGGTGTGGCTGCTGGCCTTCTCGCTTGGCTGGAAGCCATTCTGGGTGCTTGCGTGGGCGCTCGTCGCTGCGTTCGTGCTCTCCGTCATATGGCTCTCCCTCAGCACGCGTGGGCTTAGCTTTAGACGCTCTGCGCTCGGCGGCCGGGCGCAGGTCGGTGAGCGCGTAGAGGAGCGTCTGGCCCTCGAAAACCACTCATGGATACCCAAGCTCTGGGTCCAAGTGGCGGATGGCTCCACGCTCCCGGGCCATCACGCCGGGTACGTTTCGAGCGTCGGCCCGCATCAGCGCATCTCGTGGCGCGCTCGCACGGTGTGCCGCCGCCGTGGGCGCTTCACGCTCGGGCCGGTGGTGGCGACAACCGGCGACCCGCTCGGCCTTTTCCGCCGGGAGCTACAACTGGCCCCCGAACACGAGTTACTGGTCCTGCCCCCGGTGCTGCCGCTGTCGCATGTCGCCCTCTTTGCGGGCACGATGCCAGGTCGCGGTCGCGGTTCGCAGCGCTCACTTCAGACCACGACCAACGTCGTCACCGTCCGTAATTACGTGGCCGGCGACGCACTGACGCGTATTCACTGGCCCACCACGGCGCGCCTCGGCCAACTCATGGTCAAGGAGTTCGACCTGGACCCGACGATCGATGTCGTAGTCCTGCTGGATCTCGACCGTCAGGTGCAGGCGGGCGACGGTGACAGCTCGACCGAGGAATACGGCGTCACCATCGCCGCCTCGCTCTCAGCGTACCTCCTGCGCCAACAAGAGCTCTCGGTCGCACTCTCCGTGAACGGCGTCCGCGACGCGGGCCTCGCGCTGGATCGCGGTGAGCGGCAGCTCGATCGCATCCTCGAAGTGCTGGCCGTCGTGCATCCCCAGGAGTCGGTTCCGCTCGCGCAGGCCATTGCATTGGAGGACGCTCGCCTTTCGCGCAACACCGTGCTGGTGGTCATCACTTCGTCCACTGAGCTCGAATGGACCCAGGTGCTGTATCAAGTGCAGCGACGCGGCGTACATCCCCTTGTGGTGATGCTCGACCCACAAACCTTCGATGACCGGCTTGCGAATAATCAGCTGGAGCGGGATGCCCTACTCGCGGCGGGAATACCCTTCATTCATATCTCGCGCGGCGATCCCCTCGTGCTTATGCTCGAGCAGGGACCGGCCTAGCAGCCGCGAAGGCGATATCCGAGGCATATCTCTCGAAACGGAGCAGCCAAATCATGCAAGCAAGTACAACGCTCAGTCGCCTTCGCCAGGCGATCGATCCTCCGGGTGGCGTGCCGTGGTTCCGGCTGGTCCCCGAGGACGGCTGGCTGACGTTTGCCTTGCTTGCGGCGGTCGTCTTCACCACCATATCGAGCATAGAGAGTGTGAATTGGGCGCCCGGTCTAGGCGCACTGACGGCCACCACCGCAGTGGGGCTCATTCTCAGTTACCTCGTCGTTCAGCAGGGTCGATTGCCAGGAGCGTTCGCCCACTCGGTCGCTGTCGCCTTGGGGATACTCGTCGCGTTCAAGCAAACCGCGGACACCGTGCTCAACGGTGACCGCGGGGCACTTTGGCGGAATACGACCGTCTGGTTCCAGCGAGCCGTGCTCAACCATCAGAACAGCAGCGACAACTCGGTGTTTCTTCTGTTTTTGGCGATTTTGAGCTTTTTGCTGGCCTACATCAGCGTCTGGCTCGTGCTGCACACCCGTCGTCCCTGGTTGGCCTGCCTCGCCAACGCCGTCGTGCTGCTCATCAACCTGAACTGGGCCACCGACGCGAAGACCGTTATCTATCTCGTTATCTTCTTGATGGCGGCGCTGCTCCTGCTCGTGCGGTTCACGCTCGCCGAGAATACCCGAAACTGGCGCGCCCGCGGCCTTCGCTTCTCCCCCGACCTCGGCTGGGACTTCATGCAGGCCGGTGCTCTCTTCGCCGTGGTCGTCATGCTGCTGGCCTATCTACTGCCGAGTGGTCCGCCGAATGCCACGATACTCACCTTCTGGAACTCGTCCGGCAACCCGTGGCAGCGTTTGCAGGCCGAATGGCAGGCCGTTTTCGGCGGGGCGGCTGGCGACAAAGGGGGAGCCGGCGGACTTGGCTTCTTCAGCACGAGCCTGACCCTCACCGGCAAGGTCGACTTGCCCACCTATGTCGTCCTGCACTACAAGACCATCGGGGCTGACGCGAGTCCCTCGCAGTACCTCATGACGGAAACGCTGGATTCGTACAATGGCCAGAACTCGTGGACCGAGTCCGCTAGCCAAGCGATCAATACGCCGGCGAGCCAGCTCATCCTGCCGGCGGGACCCTACAACACCTACAACTCGGACACCTACGACATCGTTTACGATCAAAAGGTGGATCCATCACACCTACTTGCCCCAGGGGTTGAGGCACGCACGTTCAACGTCAACTCGAAGGTCTTCGTCAGCGCCGCGACGAAGCAGTCCGTCTCATATGAGTCGCGACAGACGCTCACCAATGGGTCAGAGTATCAGGCCGAGGGGTATGTTTCAGACGCGACAGTTCAAGACCTGCGGGCGGTCCCGTTTGCCCAGGACCTCAGTGGGCAAGCGCGATCGGACGCCTACCCGGCCGCTCTTCTCAACGAATATCTACCCAGTAGCCCAGCGATAGACCCGCAAATCATGCAGGTGGCGCAGAATGCCGCAAAGGGCACCACGAACATGTACGACGCGGCGAATGCGCTGGAAGACTACCTACGCACGTTCACGTACAGTCTCATCAGCCCCACTCCTCCGCCGGGCGAAGACGCCGTCGAATACTTCCTGGACCACTCGAAGACCGGGTTCTGCTCGTATTTCGCCTCAGCGATGGCGCTTATGGGCAGGGCGCTGGGGATGCCAACGCGCCTCGCGCTCGGATTCACCAATGGTGCCTATGACGCGGCGAGCCAGAGCTATCAAGTGCGCGGCACCCAGTCCCACGTGTGGACACAGATCTATTTCCCGGGATGGGGCTGGATCAATTTTGAACCGACGCAGTCCTTTGATAAGTTCACGAGGCCGACAACGGGCAGCAACGGCCAGCCGACCCCGTCGACGACGCCTGCCAGTGGAACGGCCACACCCAAGCCAACCCCGACCGAACTGGGGCATGGCGGTGCGGGACTGCCCGGCAGTTCCTCGGATGGTGGCGCCGGCGCGGTGCTCATCGATGTTGGGCTGAGCCTGAGCGTCCTGATTGCGCTCCTACTGCTTTGTGTCGCGGTGTTCGGGCTCTGGTGGCGGTCGGCCTTCCGCAGTCTTTCGCCGGTTTCGGCGGCGTTTGGTCGCGTCTCACGGCTGGGAGCGTGGGCCGGAGCGCCGCCACGCCGGGCACAGACGCCGAGTGAGTACGGCGACGCGCTCGGTGAGGTTATCCCGGAGGAGCGGACGTCGCTCCGAGATTTGAGCGCACTCTACGCGAGGGAGCGCTGGGGTGGTGGACTGTCGGAGGAGGCCAGATCTCGCGTACCGGGCATTTATGCTGGGCTGAGAGAGCGGCTCACGGAGGTCATCATCAGGCGCATACGCCGCAGCCCAGCAGCTTTTCTACGCGGATTGAGACATGGTAGGTAGCATGTGAGAGAATAAGGGAGCGATGCTGCGCGCGAGCTGCCGGGGAACGATTTCCCACCGGCGCCATGAAAGGTCGTTCCCGACGTGATACCCGCTGACGTCGTATGCCAGAGCTGCGGCTGGAGGAATGAGCCTACGGCGCGCATGTGCGGCGGCTGCGGCCAGCCGCTGCGTGCCATTGATCCCGGTGCCACCGCGTTCGCCGGCGTTGCCACGGCTCCGGCCGAATGGTCAGGCGCGGTTCCCACGGACCAGCCAGTCGTATCGCACGATGCGCCCACGCTCGCCGGCCAAGTGGTGGGGATTGCCCCGCCACCCCTTCCCGCCCCAGGATTCGCTTCGCCGCTACATCCAGAGAAGGTCCCCTGGCCCGGTGCAGCGTCTGGTCGGAAGTCGAAACCCGATGCTGGTGCGTCCGTGGCGATCTCGGCCCCGTGGTGGCGCATTCCACTCATCGCGGCGATCGTGCTGTTGGTGCTGGTGGCTGGATCGCTCGGCACGTGGGCGCTTTTCGTCGGCCCGTCGATGCACAGCAGTTTCGATGCACAGATGCAGTCCGCCCTCGACAGCGCCATTTACACAGCGTTTGAGGGCAAGGCCGCGGTAGGCCACTATACTGTTACGATACCTGCCACAGCTTTCAATGACCAGGTAATCATTACGTTCCCAGCGGCAGCGCGGTCTCCAACATCAAGGTATCGTTCGCCAATGGTCAGGAGATTATCTCGTACTCGTTCTGGGGCAGCAACGGCACAGCCTCGACGTACCTGAGCGTGGTGAATGGGCATGCCGTGGCGCGCGGGACGAGCGTCGTTTGTCCTCTGTGCTTCATCGAAAGCGGCGATGAGATGGAGGCGACCTTCAACGCTGCCTTGGGCTTTATCCCGCCTTCCGCCAAGGCGACGAGCGTTCAGACGGCGAGCGACTCCCTCATTGTGAACATCGGAGCCTAGCGTTGGACCGTGTTCACGAGCAGGGTTGAGGCGCGCGCCGCGGGCTTTACCTCTCTCGAAGACGTGCGGGTCGCCAACCTGGTACGGAACCCCCACCTGGCCAAGAGCATCGGCGATGCGGGCTGGGCCGCGTTTCGGACTATCCTCGAAGCCACGGCAGCCTGCGCCGGGCGTCGAATTGAGGCGGTCCCCGCGCAGTACACCAGCCAGGACTGCAGCGGCTGTGGGGCGCGCGTGCCCAAGAGTGTGAGCGTACGCATCCACGTCTGCACCACCTGCGGCCTCGTCCTCGACAGGGATGAGCATGCGGCGCGCAACAGCCAACGGGCCGGGCAGGCCCTTCGGGGACTCGTGGCGGTAGCTGCGGGGGTGAACCGAGAATCTGCCGATCTTTAGAGCGTGCGGAGTGTCAATTCTTCGACTGCTGGATTTGAGGTTGCGTATCCAGGCGCCGTACAGGTCCACTTGCCGTATCTACCACCTCGCGCAAGAATGAACTGTGACGGCGCATCGTGGCATCGACCGAGTGGCGCCGTGTAGCCGGCAGCAGCAACGCGTTCCAAGGTCAACAGGAGTGAGCGGGCATGAACGCCTCAGCACAGAACGAGACGCAACCCAGGACGGAGAATGCGGCATCCTCCGCTCGTCCGACACTGGTACTCATCGACGGGAACGCTCTGTATCATCGCTCATTTCACGCCTTCCCTGAGGAGATCAGCACGAGCGCGGGCGAGCCGACGAATGCGGTGTTCGGATTCGCGCGCATGATTCTCGACGTGATGCGGTTCATCCGGCCCGATTACCTGGCGATGACCTTCGACCGCCCGACGCCGACGTTTCGCCACAAGGCATTTGGCCCATATAAGGCGCACCGACCGCCACTGCCCGATGCTCTGAGGGCTCAATGGCCCCGGACGCGCGAGGTCGTCGCCTCGTTTAGTATGCCGGTCTATGAATTGGACGGCTTCGAGGCGGACGACTTGTTGGGGACGCTTTCGCTACAGGCGGAGCGGCAGCAGGTGCGCACTGTCATCGCGACGGGCGACCTGGACACATTGCAGCTGGTCGACGAATGGGTCCGCGTGACTTTCGCACGCTCGCCACGACGCGGTGAGTTCGAGTACTTCGACGTGAAAGCGGTGGAGGAGCGTTACGGCTTCGCGCCGCCGCGGCTCGTCGACTATAAGGCGCTGGTCGGCGACAAGTCTGACAATATCCCTGGCGTCCCTGGCGTGGGCGAGAAGACGGCCACGAAGTTGATCCAGCAGTACGGGACGCTGGAAGAGATACTTGCGCACCTTGATGCACTGACCGGGAAAACGCAAGCCTCGATTCGGGAGTACGAGGAGCAGGCGAAACAGAGTAAGTATCTCGCGACCATCGTGCGCGATGCGCCTGTGACGCTGGATCTCGACGCCGCACACGCCCTGCGCTACGACCCCGATACGGTCCTCAAGCTGTTCCGCGAGCTGGAGTTCCACAGTCTGGTGGACCGCTTGCCGCGTCGCGACGGAGCTAACGAGTCCTCGGCAGGCAGTGCGCCGACTGGTGCGGTCGCTGTTCCGGTGAAGCGGGCGGCACCTCCTGTGAGTGCCTTTCCTCGCGCTGCGGAGGCGGAGTTGCAGCCGAGCCTCTTCCCGGAAGACGCGCTGCAGGCACTCTCTGAGGAGAATGCGGAGGTCCCGTTCGCGCCGCCGCAGACTCTGCCCCCGATTCTGGGCAATGCCGCGAGTGCGGCCACCAACACGCTTGTCATCGACACGCCCGAGGCGCTCTCGGTGGTTGCGCGTAGCCTGGCCGCGGCGAATATCTTCGCGTTCGACTTGGAAACCGACTCCACGAACGAGCTGCAGGCGAACATTGTCGGACTTTCGTTTTCGATAGGTGAGGGTGAGGCATTCTATATTCCCGTGGGCCACGGGCTAACCCCCGAGGGGACGGAGGCGCATCGACAGCTCCCACTGGACCACGTGCTCGAAGCGCTTCGACCTGCGCTGACCAATCCGTCAGTGGGGAAGGTGGGGCACAACGCGAAGTACGACATGATGGTGCTGGCGCGGCACGGTGTCTGGGTCGAGGGGCTGCGCTTTGATACGATGGTTGGCGCGTACCTGCTGAATCCGGGCCGGCGAAGCCTCGGCCTGAAAGAGCAGGCGTTCGAGGTACTCGGCATCATCATGACGCCGATCGCCGACCTGATCGGGACGGGCAAGAAGCAGATCACGATGGCGCAGGTTCCCGCGCGCGTGGCCGCGGAGTACGCTGGGGCCGATGCGGACATGACGCTTCGCTTGATGCATGTCATTCAACCACGACTGCAAGAGCGGAATCTCGCGACGCTTATGGTGGATGTTGAATTGCCTTTGGTGCCTGTGCTGGCGCGGATGGAGCTGTCGGGCATCCTGGTGGATCCTGCTTTCCTGCGTCGCCTGGGGACGGAGCTTGACGAGCAGGCGCGTGCCATCGAGCAGCGCATCTATGACTCCGTGGGCCATCAGTTCAATATCGGCTCCACGAAGCAGCTCGCGGACGTGCTCTTCGGGGAGCTTGGGCTGAAGCGGGGGCGCAAGACGAAGACGGGATATTCGGTCGACGCGGAGGTGCTCGATAGTCTCGCAGGGCAGCACGACATCGTCGATCTCATTCGCGAGTATCGTGAATTGGTCAAGCTCAAATCCACCTACGTGGACGGTATTCTCGAGCTGGTGAACCCAGATGATGGCCGTGTGCATACGTCGTTCAATCAGACGATTGCGGCGACTGGGCGTTTGAGCTCTTCAAACCCGAACCTGCAGAACATCCCTGTGCGGACAGAGAGTGGCAGGCGCATCCGCCGGGCATTCCTGGCAGATCCTGGGTCGAATTTGCTGACCGCCGATTACTCGCAGATCGAGCTGCGCATCTTGGCACACATTACGCGCGAGCCTGGATTGGTCGCGGCGTTTGAGGCGGACGAAGACATTCATGCGGCGACAGCGGCGCAGCTCTTCAAGATACCACTTGGCGAGGTGGCGCCGGACCAGCGACGTCTCGCCAAGACGGTCAACTTCGCTGTGCTATATGGGCAGTCCGCATTTGGCCTAGCGCGCGTGACCGGCATGAGCATGAACGAGGCGGTTGAGTTCATTCGCAACTATGAGCTGACGTTCCCGAAGGTGAAGGAGTACACGCAGTCCACACTTCATCAGGCGCGCGAACAAGGCTACGTGCAGACGCTGCTGGGGCGCAGGCGGTATTTTGGAGATTTCGCGGCGCTGCCGATTGTACAGCGGCAGGCTGCGGAGCGTGAGGCGATCAACATGCCGATTCAGGGCACGAACGCCGATATGATCAAGATTGCGATGGTGCGCCTGCAGGGGCAATTAGAGGAGCGACGACTTGGCACGCGCATGATTCTCCAGGTGCACGATGAACTCGTGCTCGAGGTGCTGGATGCCGAAGTGGCGACGGCGAGCGGCCTGGTGCGCGAGGCGATGGTGGGCGCGCTGCAGTTGAGCGTTCCCGTCAAGGTGGAGCTGAAGATTGGGCGCAACTGGTACGAGGTGCAGCCGGTGCGTTGAGATACCGACTCAGGGTACGAGCGACCTCACGCACGGCCCTTCTCCTTGTGCGGGAGAAGGGAGTCAGTGGGAGGATCGCAAAGCCGAACCCGAACCTGTGGGCCCAAGCGTAGGGGATGGGCGGATTGCGGTCTGGTGCCGAATTGGCGACGTGCCATCGGGGACGGCATATCGCCGTGAGTGGTGTGCGCTGGTGGATCTGTCCGGCTTGGTGGCGGGGCTCACCCGCCTCGGCTCGTCGGGTGACAGCCGAGGGCAATTCAGCGTCAACGGTGGGAGCCAGTCGGTCGGGGGCGCAGACGTCGCGCTACGCGGCGGCAGGCTCTGTGGCGAGGACGCTGATAGCGCCGTCTGCGATGCGGCGCTCGCTGCGCGGGCCGAAGCCGTAGTACTGCTGGAGCTGATGGTGCTCGGCGGCTTGGAGCAGCTGGGGCACGGAGTGGATGTCGATGGGGCCAGCGAGGCGGAGCGCGGTGCGTGGGCCGACGTGCGGCACTCGCATGAGGTCGCGGACGTCCTCGGGCAGGGACTCTTCGCAGAGGTCGTCATAGAAGGTCATGTGGCCGGTCATGACCAACTCGGTGATTTTGGCGCGCAGGCGCTCGCCAAGGCCGGGGACGGCAGGCTTCTCGCCACGGGCGAAGATCGGCGCGGCGGGCTCTTGCAGATTGGTGATGCCGCGGGCGGCGTTGCGATAGGCCTCGATGCGGTACGGGTTGGCGTGTTGCATCTCAAGGATGGTGGCGATGTTGAAGAGTACCTCGGCGATGCGCTGATTGCTGACGCGCGCGGGGAGGATCTCGTCCATCTGGTCGCCCGGCTCAGCGACGAGCTGCACTGACTGGGTGAACTGAAACATATCGACGCTCTTTCTACTGGAAACGGATCGGGCTGCCGAGCCGGTGAAAAGTCTGGAACTGACGTTCACATTGTACCACTTTATGTCGTGTTACGCAAGAAAACGATGTGTCATCAGCGCCGATTATTTCCCGCTTCGGAGCAGACGAGGCGTGTGTGATTGGAGGGTCATCATGGGTCGTTCTTCGCATGGAGAAATTCTTTGCGAAGGGGTAGTTTGCGGTAGGTTGGAGGTGAGTGGAGCGAGCTAATCCGTACCCCGTATCCAGACAGGAAAGGGGTTCGAGGTTGCCGGCAGGCTGTGCCCCTGCGGGCTATGGGCTGGTGGCGTGATCGGTGGTGGCGCGGGCGAGGGGGATGACCTGATTGACGGGGCCGGAGCCCATGACGACGACGACATCACCTGGCTCGCGGATGGAGCGCAGGAGGGAGGCCGTCTCGGCGTAGGGGCCGCCGTAGTAGACGCGGCCAGGGGTGGCGTCGAACGGGGGGTGCGAGGTAATAGCGTTGACGAGATCGGTGCCGTGGATGAGGCCGGTGTCGGCTTCGCGGGAGGGCTGGATCTCGACGACGATGACGTCGTCGGCGTCGTCGAAGGCCTCTGAGAAAGGCTGGAGGAAGCGCTGGAGGCGGGTGAAGAGGGTCGGCTGGAAGACGGCGATGGTGCGACGCCCTGGGAAGCGCTGGCGCGCGGTGGTGAGGGTCTCGCGCACGGCGTGGGGGTGGTGGGCATAGTCGTCGATGAAGGTGACGTCGCCGTCCTGGATGACCTCGAAGCGGCGCTTGAGGCCCTTGAAAGAGGTGAGGGTGGGGACGAGGAGATGGCGGGAGACGCCTAGCACGTCCGCGGCGGCGGCGGCGGCGATGGCGTTGTAGATATTGTGGCGGCCGGGCATGATGAGGGCGACGCGGCCGAGATGGGCGCCATCCATCGTGAGGGTGAAGGTGCCGTCGCCGTCGGGGCCAAGCGCGACGGCACGGACGTTGGCGTCGGGGTTCTCGATGCTGAAGGTACGAACGGCGACGGGCCAGTCGGATCCGAGCTGGTGGAGGACGTCGAGGCAGCCAGGGCTGTCGGCGTTGAGGACGACGGTGGTGGGTGGGATAGCGGCGCCGCGCGCGGCGGAGTCCATGCCTTTGAGGAAGCTGACGAAGGCGTCGCGGATGGCCTCGTACGACGGGAAGAACTCGGGATGGTCGTACTCGACGGCGGTGAGGACGGCGACGCGCGGGTGGTAGTACAAGAAGTTGTACTCCCACTCGTCGGCCTCGTTGATGAAGTAGGGACCGTGGCCGAAGTGGGCGTTGAGGTCCCAGTCCTGCACGGCGGCGCCGACCTCGACCGTGGGGTCGAGTCCACCGGCGATGGCGAGGGTGCCGAGCATGGCGGTGGTGGTGCCTTTGCCGTGGACGCCGGCGACGGAGACGGCGACATTCTCGCGCATGAGGGCGCCGAGCAGCGCCTGCCAGCGTACGACGGGGATGTCGCGCTCGCGGGCGGCGACGAGCTCGGGCAGGTTGGGATTGCGATGGACGATGAAGGGCGAGATGACGACAAGGTCAACGCCGTCGATGTGAGAGACGTCGTGGCCTTGGGAGACGGGCGTGCCGTGGCTGGTGAGGAGACGGGTCATGGTGTTCTCGGCGATGTCGCAGGCGGTGACGATCGCGCCGCGCTCCTGGGCGAGCCAGAGCGTGGAGGAGAGGCCGCTGCCGCCGGCGCCCACGCCGTGGATGCGCTTGCCCTCGA
The DNA here is from genome assembly GCA_963841205.1 of uncultured Chloroflexia bacterium. GTDB lineage: Bacteria > Chloroflexota > Ktedonobacteria > Ktedonobacterales > JADMIN01 > CAWAWP01. The sequence goes on from CAWJCH010000012.1 coordinate 280,582, forward strand.
TGCCACCTTCGAGCGCGCGTGTAATGGTCGCCTCTGCAGTTGCCAAGTCGTCCATGTGCTCCCCCTGCCTCTTGCTCTCGCCCGTCATATGCCCGTCCTGTCGCTGGTCGCGCCGGAGCATTTTACCATTATCGGGGTTCGCGCTCCACGTCGAGATGATGTTGTGATGGGCGAGGCGGCTAGGCGAGTCGACGGAGGTGGGCCGATGTTGGAGGCGGAAATCGGTGCGTGACGGCGATGGCGAATTCGTGTGGGTCTCGGTGACATGAGAGGCAGGAAGGTGCGGTGCAGGTGGGGGTGGAAGGGGAAGAGGTGGCGAGAATGGAGGCGTTTGCGGCGGACCAGCGATGAGGCTGGAGTTGAAATTTTCGGGGTTTGCGCGATTGGGCCGATGCGGTGGAGTCGAACCATTGCCGCTTTCTTCCGCTTTTTCGTTTTGATCGGGGTTCCGGGGGCTGAAATTGGGGAGTCGCGGTCAAAAGTGCGGAAAGGGGAAATGGTGGGTTGAGAGGGCCGCGACGTTCGCGCCGTGCGTTGAGGGGGCTGAGGAGTCGCGCTGGGAGAGGTGTGGATGGTCATCAGGTGGCGCCGCCTTGTGGGTTGTGGAGGGAGTAGTAGGTCTGAGGGGAGATTGGTGGGGCGGAGGGTTCGTTGGGGGCACGGACAACGTACCATGTTCGGTTCGGCGACGGAAACGCGACTGTGGCATACGGACATGTGCGGACATTTACGGACAAGGACGGACGCGAGTTCTCGGGATTCGATGTTCGTGAGCGGTTGGGGATCGAGGGGCCCTCACCACCGACAAGCCCCCGCTCGCGGGGGAATCCGCCTTACTCCGCGGGGTGAGGGGAGGCAGAAGGGGATTGCGTCTTGGTTGCCGGGATGTCGCACAATGTGAGTGACGCGTGCCCTGAGCACGTTGAACGGTGCGATCAAACGGCCAGAGAGGATTGCTATGCAGGCGCAGAATACGTTGAGCGCGGGGGCGCATCCCGTGATGTGGCGGGTCTGGCTGAAGACGGCGCGCCCGATGACGCTCAGCGCGACGGCGAGCCCTCTGCTGGTCGGGACGGCACTAGCGGGGTATGAGGGCACGTTTCATCCGCTGCCGTTCGTGGCGGCGCTGCTGTCGAGCCTGTTCTTGCAGATCGGGGCGAACTACTTCAACGAGTACTTCGACTATGCCTACGGGCTCGATCACGCGGGCTCGCTCGGCGCGAGCACGGTGATCTTTCGCAACGAAATGACGGCGCGGCAGGTGCTGCTCGGCGGCGTGGGATCGTTTGTGCTGGCGGCGCTGTTCGGAATCTATCTCGTGGCGACGGTGGGGCCGGCGATTCTGCTCTTTGGGCTGGCCGCGATGGCGATTGCGTATTTCTACAGCGCGAAGCCGTTCAAGCTGGCGTCGCGGGGTTTCGGCGATCCGCTGGTGTATCTGGCGATGGGGATGCTGATGACCTGGGGCGCGTATTTCGTCCAGATTCAGCAGTGGTCGTGGCATGCGTTCGCGGCGAGCGTGCCGGTGGGGCTGCTGGTGGTCAGCATCCTGAACATGAACAATGTGCGGGACTATGAAGACGACATGGCGGTAGCGAAGAGGACGGTGGTGGTGCGATTTGGGCGGGCGTTCGGGCAGCGCTATCATGCGGTGCTGCTCTACGGGGCGTACGTGGCGACGCTGATCTTTGCGCTGGTGGGGCTGCTGCCACTGGTGACGATCGGGGTGTTCGTGACGCTGCCGGTGGCATATGGGATCGTGCGCGATACGCTGCACACGAGCGACCGCCGCGCGTTCGTGCTAGGGATCAAGCGGACATCGCAGCTTCACCTCTACTTTGGGGTGGCGCTGGCGGTGTGCCTGCTCATCGCGACGGTGGCACACATGTCGCGGTGAGACGAATCGAGGGCCTTACGCCTTGCCCCTCTCCCAATAGGAGTGGGGAGCCGGAAAGATCGGGGCTTTGAAGCGTTGGCATACAGGTGGGCGGATCGCGGGCTCCCGGCCTAACGGCCGGGGCTCATCCGGGACGAGTGAGGTGCTTGGATGTTCGCTAGCGAGGCGGGCGATGCATGGGATTCGGGAGGTCCCAGACGAAGTTGATGAAGGGCGTACGCTGCGGCTGGGCGCCACAAATGGCGCCCTTTCGGCAGGCTCGTGCGCACGACGAGGAAGGGTGAGGACGACTAGCTGTCGTCGTCGGCATTAGCCGAGGGATCAGCAGGCTCGTCGGCGTCGGTTGGGTGCGCTGGCTCGCGTTGGCTGAGGTAGGCCAGCAGGAAGGCGTCGAGCGCCCCAGCGAGGACGTCGCGTGGGCGGCCAGTGCGGTGGCCGGTGCGCGGGTCACGGGCATACTGGGTCTTGGCGATGTGGTAGAGGCGGGCGATCTGATCACCGCGCGCCGTGGTGTCGCTTTCGCGGGCAAGCCGGGCGGCCAGGAGGGCGAAGGCGGTCTCTTTGGCGCGGAGCGAGCGGACGCGCACGCGCTGGCCGCTGAGAAGCTCGACGGCCTCGACGAGCTGTGGATGGCCGGCACGGCGGTCGCCAATGGCGTCGTAGGTGACGCTCTCGCTGTCGAAGGGAGACGAGATGGCCTCCGGCGACGGTAGGATCTCGACGCGGGCGAGTTGTATACGCGGACGGCGCACACGAAAGGCGCCCGACTCGCCGCTCTCGCGCTGGAGCTTGTGGATACCCTCTTCGCCGGCGAGGACGCTCGCCACGCTAGGTCCGCGGACGGCGATCACCGGCGCGTCGTCGCCATCGGAGATGACCTCGACCTCGTGACCCTTGCGCGTGGCCCAGGCGACGTACATGTCGCGCAGGGTGGCGGGCCACTCGGCGGGCGGTGCCGCACGAGGCGCGGTGTAGCCGCTGATGGCGATGAAGACGGACTCGGCGGCGACCAATCCATCTTCGCAGGCGAAGAGCTCGAACTCGGCCAAGGTAAGATCGCGGTCGAGCTGTTCATACATCGCCGCGAGGCGCGCCGAGGCCAGTTTATCGGCGTGGCGGCGCGCGTTCTCGGTTAATTCGACGAGGCGCTCGGCGCGGTTGCGAAGGTTGATGAAGCGATCGGTGACGCGCTCGATTTGGTAGACACTCGAGAGCGTCCGTTTGGCGGCGTCGGGATCGTCCCAGAAGGCCGGGTGAGCAGTGCCTTCGAGCAGCCGGACCACGTGCGATTCCAGAGCCTGGTACGGTTCGTTCGCGATGTTGGTGAGGATGCGGGCCTGGAGGGCCTCTACGACGCCCTGAAGCTGTTTTAGGTCCAGTTTTCGGGTGCGCCCGCTTGTGCCGTCTGTGATGGTGAGACGATCGCGCGGCCCCTCTTCCGGTTCTTCGGGCGGCTCGACCTGCGCAACGGGATTGAGCGGAATCGGAGAGGGCACGATTTTGTCGCCTTCGACGACGAGTTCGAGGAGTTGCTCTTTCAGCGACGGCTGCTCCGCGATACGACGGGCGAGGGGCAGTAGCACCAACTCTTTGACGGCCCGCTGGAGCGGACGCGCGCCATAGGCCGGGCTGAAGCCGGCTTGGACGAGCACGTCGAGCACCTCGTCGCGGAAGTCGAGTAGGATGTCGCGGCGGCGGACGCCCTCGCGGAGCAGCGCCTTGCCCAACTCGCGGCGGGCGATGCGGCGCATCTCTGCGAGGCCCAAGGGCTGGAAGACGACGATTTTGTCGAGGCGGTTGATGAACTCGGGGCGGAAGTAGTCGTTGACGGCGCGGACGACCTGCTTGCGGCGCTCGGCGGCTTGGGCGTCGGAGGTGAGGAAGCCGAGGCTGCCGCGGTCGTCGCTCTGCGTGCCGATGTTGGAGGTGATGACGACGATGGTGTTGTAGAGGTAGACGGTCTTGCCGGCGGAGTCCGTCAGGCGGGCATCGTCGAACGCCTGCAAGAAGAGGTCGAAGACATAGGGGCTCGCCTTCTCGATCTCATCGAGGAGGAGCACGGAGAAGCTTTGTCGGCGCTGTTTCTCGGTGAGCTGCTGAAGGAGCGTCGGTACGCTGGTGTAGGAGGTGTATTCGCTCATGTCGAGGCGGATGAGCTTGTCTTTGCTGCCGAAGAGGTATTCGGCGAGCGTCTTGGCCAGCTCGGTCTTGCCGACGCCGGTGGGCCCCACGAAGAAGAGCACGCCGAGCGGGCGCGTTGGGTCGTTCAGCTCTGCCTTGAACAGCGTGACGACGTCCGCGACTGCGCCGATGGCCTCCTCCTGGCCGACGACGCGCTCGTCGAAGTAGGCGCGGATCTCGGCCTGGTTGAGCGGCACGGTGTCGGAGATAAAGCGTTCCGGCAGGCCGGTGAGGCGCGAGAAGGTGGCGCTGACGACGTCCGCCGAGACGAGCACGTCGCTGCCGGGGACGCGCGAGGCTTTGGCGGCCTCCGCCTTGGCGCGATCGGCGGATGCTTCATCCAGCAGGAGGGTGGCTTTGCCGGGGAAGGCCTGGTATGCCTGGAAGCGGCGGGTCAACTCTAGCGAGCGCTCGATGGCGTGCGGCTCGATGCGGACCTTGTGGCGGCGTTGGAGGTCGCGCGCGACGGCGTTGAGGATGCCGCGCGTCGCTTCGGGCGCCGGCTCCTCGATCTGGATGATGCTGAAGAGCTTCATCAGCGACTGATCGTCGGCAAGGGCACGGGCGCCGTAGGAGTCCGCGTTGTAGTTGTCGGAGGTGGACTCGCCGAGGACGACGAGCTCGTGGCGCTCGAGGTAGGGGCGCAGGAATGTGGAGAACCCGTCCGATTTGTCGGAGGCACGGCCCGCGTCGCGCAGCGCCCAGATGTCCTCGAAATAGAGATAGAGGTTGCTGGCGGATTTGACGGCGTCGAGCAGCTCGCCGAGGCGCGTCTGCCACTCGCCGAGGTAGCGCGTGCCGACCATCACGCCGCCGGTGGAGATGGAGACGAAGACCTTGTCGTGGGCCCACTCGGGGCATTGCTTGCGCGCGATGCGGGCGATGGCCTCGTCGCGCACGGCAGTCTTGCCGACGTTTGCGGGTCCGAGGAGTAGCACGCTGCGCCGCGCCTGGAGCGCCTCGAAGACCTTGGCGATCTCGGCGTCGCGCCCATAGGCGTGGGAGAACTGGCCGCTGGTGATGCGCTCGTTCAGGTTCGAGGCGCCCATCAAGAGCACCTTTTCGAGCGCGGCGTTATCGGCTTCGCTGGTGTGGCGTGGCACTGGCCCTTCCCTTGCGCTGTCGTCCCGGCGCGCCTCCACCAAATTCTACTATATGTAGTGGCAGTGTAGTATTATACGAAACGAGCGGCCCTGGGTTGCAGACTGCACAGTCTCGCGGCCCAATTGGCTATTCTACGGCGGCGTTGCTAGAGGTGCGGCACCGTGCCGTGCTGGCCGGTGAGGCGGCGATATTTGCCAGCGTACCAGCGGACGGCAGAGACGAATTCGGCGTGGCTCCAGGTGAGTGGCGAGACGGAGAGGGGTGCGTCGGTGTAGGGATCGATCTGTTCGGCGAGGATGCCGCTCGGCAGGGCGTGCGTGCGCACCCATTCGAGCCATGGTAGGGCTTCGTGCAGCTCGTCCAGGTTCTGGGCGCGGGCGATGTGGTACTCGGCCATCCAGCAGGCGCAGATGAACCAGGGGTTACCGGGCACGTTGGCGAGATCCTGGCTGACCTGGTGGTAGTAGTCGTTCTCGTAGCGCGCGGCGCCGCCGACCTTCGACTTGATGGTGAGGCGTGTTTCAAGGGTGGCCATCGTGCGGGTGATCTCGTCGCTACGCGCGTCGAACATGCCGAACTGGTAAAGTCCGGTGATGCTGGAGTCGATGTTCATGTCGGGCTGGATGGAGCCGTCGGGCAGGACGTTGATCATGCGGAGGAAGCGTCCGCTCTCTTCATGCCAGAGGTACTGGCGCGTGGCGGCCTGGATCTCTTGCGCGGCCTCGGTGTAGGTGGTGGCGAGCGCGGTCTCGCCAAACTCGGTGGCGAAGTGGGCGGCGGACATGAGCCCTGCATACACGGCGGCGACGGTGTACGAGTGGATGCCGTGGCGCTCCTCCCAGAGGTCCCACGACGGCGCGGGGAGCCTGGTGTGCGGCTCGCGGAAGCTGACCATGAAGTCGGCGGCGGCCTTGACGAGCGGGCGGTAGAGCGGACGGACGAACTCGACCTCGTGGAAGATGGAGTAGTGCTGCCAGAGGGCATAGACGACCAGGGCGGTCTCGTCCTCCTGGATGGGGAGCTGCGGCGTGCCATCGGGCGCCATCCATGGGTGCCAACTGCTGCCGAGCGCGCCTTCGGGGGTGAACTTGTGCAGGAGGTAGCCGTCGCGCGTGACGCTGTTGGCGCAGAAGTGGAAGAAGGCCGAGGTGATGTCGCCGTAGCCGGAGTGGCTGAGAGCGTTGGCGACTAACGCGCCGTCGCGCGGCCACATGTAGGCGTAGCTGTCGCGCGAGAAGGTCCACACGTCGCCGTCGGTGGCGGCGATCACGGCACCGTCGTTGTCGATCTGGGTGCGGATGACGAGCAGGCTGCGCCTGTAGAGATCGATGATCTCCTGTGAAAGGTCGCAATGGTCGGCGAGCTTGGTGGTGACCCAGAGGTGCCAGTAGTTGTGTGTGCGCGTGAGGAGGCTCTCGGGGCCGCGCTCATGGACAAGGGCATCGAGCGCTTCGACGTCCTGAAAGCGGGAGCCGAAGGCCAGCCAGGTGTAGCAGGTGGCGCTTTGGCCGGGCGGCAGGGTGCCGAGCTGGAAGCCGGCGCAGCTATCCACCGAGCCCTGGGTGATGGGGTTGCCGCCGAGCAAGCCGTCCTCGGCGTCTTTCCAGGTGCCGAGCTTGGCCGTTGACCTCTTTCTGGCCTGTGGCGAATTGCGAGAGTCCATAGCCGGCGAGGCGCGCGTCCTCGGGGCGACCCTCGAGATCCTCGCCGATGAGGCCGTTGACGAGGATGTAGCAACTGTCTTTGTAGGCGACGAGGGCTTTGAGTCGCGGTTGATAGTAGACGGTGTTGGCGCCCTCGCTCTCGCCGATGTGCCAGTCGTGATGGGTGAAGAGACGCGTCTCGCGCGAGTGGTCGGCGTTGTTGGTGACGCGGAAGCGGCGGATGAAGATATCACGGTCAAAGTCGACGGCGTCGGTGCATTGGAGGCTAAGCTGGAGGCGCGGGTGGGTGAGGGTCACTTGTGTGGTGAGGGAGTCTTGATCGTAGCGGAGATCGCGCTGCCACTCGTCGTCTTCGAGCCAGGCGAAGTTACCCTTCGACCCAGATGCCGGTGTGGTTGGCGTGCCCCTCGGAGTTGTTGCGCAGGCCGATGTGCGGCCAGTAGAGGTCGCGCAGGGTGTAGTGGCTGTCGAAGTTCACCAGCAGGCGCCCGTTGGCGAGCGGCAGATCGCGCGGCATTGACTTTCCTCCCGTTTCACACTGTCTCTATGGTACCAGACTTCGTTACGCGCCAGACGTCGTGCTTTGTGACCGACTCGACCGCTGCGTGATGCCAGCGATGGCGTGGCTGCACGGTGGCCCGTTGCGAGTCGGCGATGGTAGACTCTGCCAGAGTGCGACTGAGGGGGCGTACCTTCTGGAGGAGCGGCGCAGGTGACTATGAGCTATGAGCTTGCGCGGGTGCGACTGCGCGGGTGGTACGCCATCGCGGCGGGGGTGGTGCTGCTGGTCGGCGTTCCGCTGCTCGAAGGCGCGTTCCTGGCGCCGCTCGGCTATATCGACGCGGTCAACTCGGTCGCCGCCCACAAGTCGTTTGTGTCGCTGGTGCAATGGCTGGTGATCGATCCGGGTCCGGATATCGCGCTGCATGTGGTGGAGGTTGTGCCGTTCCTGCTCGTATTGGCACTGCCACGCGCACTACGTCGCGTGCTGCCTGGGCGCGAAGGGCGTTGGAGCGCAGTGACTGCCTGGATGGGGCAGATCGGCTTCGCTTGTTATGCTGTGGCGCTCATCGTCGGGCTGATTGCCAGCCTGGCCGCCGCCAATTCGGCGGCGGCTGCTACGACGACCGCGCAGTTGCGCGCGGTGGCGGACAATTACGCAAATAGTTATGCCATTCAGAATCTGCTCTCGCAGGTGGTCGGCGGCGTGCTCGTAGCGCTGTGCATCCTCTTTACGAGCGTGCAGATTGCGCGGGTGCGGGGGCCGCGGGTGTTTCCGGACTGGCTGGGCTTCTTGGGACTCCTGCCGGCGGCGCTGCTGACGGCTACGGCGTTTGAGTTCATCAGTCAACCGGCACAGGTTGACGCGCCGCTGGCGGCTCTGGCGCTGGCGTTGCTGGCGCTCTGGTTCGCGGGCGTGGGTTTATTTCTCGCGCGACTCAGGTCATTGCCGGAGTGATGATGGATTTGGGGAGTCAGATGCGGAATCGCGACATGAGGCATGGGCGGGGTAGGGGCTAGATCGCGGACGTCCCTGCGGGCGTACGGCGACGCGGACCGAAATGCAGCAGGCGCGTCCAGCAACGACTCGCGTAGGGTCGCCGCTTTGAACGGTCATGGAAGTCGTGCGGCGTAGCGTTGGGTTTAGTGGGGCCAGTCGCGGTACTTGTCGGGCGTCTGGCGAGTGCCGCCGATGAGCCGCCCGATGAGCGCGAGGACAAAAGCGCCGAAAAAGGCGACCACCGTGGTTCCGACGAGTCCGAACTGCCCGGTGAACTGGACGTTGAGCAGGCTGAGCAGGAATACGCCGACCACTGCGCCTATGAAGCCGAGCAGGATGTCGCCGAAGCAGCCGAAGCCGCGTCCGCGCGTCAGTGCTCCGGCGAGCCAGCCCGCGAACAGTGAGGCGATCAGCCACCCGCAGCACCCTCCAGGGCTGAGCTGCACGGCGTTATTGGAGATGCTGAAGGCGAGCTCAAGCAACTGTGGCACGGCGCATTCTTCGCTTTCGTGTCGTATGGAGGCGTTGACGTGGCCTCTCAGACTCTACGGTGCGAGCTGAGACAGGTTGCAGCGCAAGAGCCAAGCCAGGGAGCGGCGCGATTTGTGTCACAATGAACCGCCCGCTTCTCGGCCTATAGGCCGCGGCGAGTCCCTCCGGCACGTGCCAACTGACTATCTGCGAGTAGCCGAGAATTGAGCGACTGCACCCTTCATGTGGTGCGGGCGATAAAGTCTATGACGATCTTCGCCAGTTCTTCGCCCTTGTCTTCTTGCAGGAAGTGGCCGGCGCCAACGATGGTGGTATGTGGCTGGCCTTGCGCGCCGGGGATGCGCTGTTGCAGGACGCGATCTGCGCCGCGCGTGACGGGGTCGCCATCCGAGAATGCAGTGAGGAACGGCTTGGTCCATTGCTCCAGCACCTGCCAGGCGCGTCGATTCGGCTCCGAGGCGGGATCGTCCGGCGTAGTGGGTACCAACATGGGGAACTGGCGAGCGCCTGCGAGATAGCGGTCGTCGGGGAATGGCGCGTCGTAGGCGGCGATGACCTCGGGCGCGAGCTCGGTGGCGCAGGCGCCTTTGACGACGCTGCCCGCGCGGAACTGTGACGATTCCTGGGAGAAACGCTGCCATAGGCGAAATGCGCGGCCCGCTGGGACGTCGCCGGTGGGCAGGAAGGTGTTGGCGGCGACGATGCGGGAGAATCGATCCCCCTGGTCGGCGGCGAGGCGCAGTCCGATTAGGCCGCCCCAGTCCTGGCAGAAGAGGGTGATGGCATGTAGATCGAGGGTCGAGACGAGGCCGGTGATCCAGTTCACGTGCCGCTGGTAGGTGTAATCCTCGCGTGCGGTGGGTTTGTCGGAGCGGCCAAAGCCGACGAGATCGGGCGCGACGACGCGATGGCCCGCGGCGACGAGGGAGGGGATCATCTTGCGGTAGAGGTACGACCACGACGGCTCGCCGTGGAGCAGGAGGACGGGCGCGGCGTTCGCGGGACCGTCGCTCACGTAGTGGATGCGCACGCCATCGACTTCGGCGTAGTGCGGCGTGAACGGATAGCCTGGCAGGTTCTCGAAGCGTTCGTCGGGCGTGCGCAGCATTTCCACGGGTGGCCCCGATCAGGTGGCGGAAGCGGAGACCGAGGAGAGGTAACACGGAGTATAACGGGGTGGACGGGAGTTTAACGGAGAGGGCGTGTCGTAGCTCCTCCGTATACCTCTGCGACGCTCCGTTTCCTCCGTGTTTTTCCTCCGTGTTTTTGGCCTGCGCTGGGGATTGGCGAGGTTAGCGACCGCCGCCCTGCTGATAGCGCTGGCTGGCCTTGTCCCAGTTGAGCACGTTCCACCAGGCAGCGAGGTAGTCTGGGCGGCGATTCTGATACTTGAGGTAGTAGGCATGCTCCCAGACGTCGTTGCCGAAAACTGGGAACTGGCCGTCCATCAGGGGGCTATCCTGGTTGGCGGTGGAGATGACGGACAGCTTGCCGTCGCTGGCGAGGACGAGCCAGGCCCAGCCGGAGCCGAAGCGCTTGGCGCCGGCGTCGTTGAAGGCGGCCTTGAACTGGTCGAGCCCGCCGAAGGTCGAGTTGATGGCGGCGGCGAGGGCGCCGGTGGGCTGCTGGCTGCCGCCGGGCGTCATGATCTCCCAGAACATGCTGTGGTTGGCGTGGCCGCCACCGTTGTTGCGGACGGCGGTGCGAACGTTCTCCGGCACGGCGTTGAGGTTGCGGATGACGTCCTCGACGGAGGAGTTCTCGAACTGCGTGCCCTGGAGCGCGTTGTTGAGGTTGGTGACGTACGTGGCGTGATGCTTGTCGTGGTGCAGATGCATCGTCTGCTCGTCGATGTACGGCTCAAGCGCGTTGTACTCGTAGGGAAGGGCTGGAAGCTCGAACGCCATGTGACTCTTCCTCCATGTGCGCCGCCTCTTGCCGCCCGCTCACATGTGGCACGGCATGGCGGATCGCGCGACTCATGTGTACAGGAAACGGCATCAGTGCCGTCCGAAGAGACAGATAGTCCGACATAGGGGAGGTGTGTCAAGGTGCGCGGGGGCGGAGTGGATGCGAGCTGGCAGAAGGTACAGGATGCGGGCCGCCTGGGCGTTTGCCACAAGCGGGGGCAGTGACTCAGCCCTCGACGATGGCATAGGCGCGGACGGGGAAGGTGCCCATGCCTTTGACCTTGACGGGGACGGCGGAGAAATGAAGGCCGCTCGTCGGGAGTTGGCCGAGGCCGCAAAGGTGCTCGGCGATGGGGATCTCCGCGCGAAGCAGGGTGGTGTGGACGGGGCGGCGACCGTCGGCGGTGTCGTCGATGTTGTAGGAGTCAATGCCGACGAGGCGCGCGCCAGAGTCTCGCAGCAGCACGGCGGCGTCTTCGGTGAGGAAGGGGTGGCCCTCGAAGTACTGATCGGTGCGCCAGTTGGCGTCCCAGCCAGTATGGACGAGCACCGCCTTGCCGCGGACGTCGTAGGGGACGAACGCTTCTCGGGTGATGGCGCGGGCGGTGGCGCCCGTGACGCGGACGACGACGGCGTCGAGGTCTGCGAGGCTGGCGAGGTCCAGCTGGGAAAGGTCGTGCCCGTCGGCGAAGCGGTGGAAGGGGCTATCGACGTAGGTGCCGGTGTTGGCGACCATCTCGATCTTGCCGATCTGGAACTCGGTGCCCTCGGCGTAGGTGGCGTGGGACGCTTCGCGGCTGAGGTAGTCGCAGATGATGGGTGCCGGCAGGCCTTTGTAGGTGATCATGCCGTCTTCGACGGTGTGGCTGACGTCGATCAGGTGGCGGGTGGCGGCATGGTCGGGTGCGGTCGAAGCCGCGGCGGCGCGCTTGTGCTGCTCGGCGAAGACGTGTTTGGTGCGGATGGTGACATGGCCGACCATCAGGAGATTGAGGTCGCGCACGATGGCGTCGGCGAGGGCGGCATCATCGATGGTGTCGCCGGTGATGTCGAGGCGGAACGACTCGCCGTGGAGGGAGCCGCCGTTGCTGAAGTCGATGTCGAAGTCGAACTCGACGCGGTACTGGGGGTGGTCGTTGGCCACGGCGGTCCCTCCTGTTCGATGATCGGGCGATCAGGCGCGGCGCTCGATCATGGTGCCGGCGCCCTCGTGGGTCAACAGCTCGCGGATGAGGACGTGCGGCTCGCGCCCGTCCACGATGTGGACGCGAGCGGTGGTGTGGAGCGCGCGGAGGCAAGCCTCGGCCTTGGGAATCATGCCACCAGCGATGGTGCCATCGGCGATGAGATCATGGACCTGCTCGTCGGTCAGCTCGGAGAGAAGGCGCCCGTCGCGGTCCAAGATGCCGGGCATGTCGGTGAGATAGAGGAGCTTCGCGGCGTTGAGGCCGCACGCGAGGTCCGCGGCGGCGTCATCGGCGTTGATGTTGAGGATGTCGCCGGACTCGGAGAGGGCAAGCGGCGCCACGACAGGGATGTAGCCCGCCGCACTGAGGGCGTCGATGGGTCCGGCATTGACGTGGGTGACCATGCCGACGAAGCCGAGCTCAGGGGCGAGCTGGCGCGCGGTCAGCAGGGAGCCGTCGAGGCCGGAGAGGCCCACGGCGTGACCACCGAGATTGCCGACGAGGCAGACGATCTCACTGTTGACCTTGCCGATCAGCACCATGCGGACGATGTCGAGCGTCTCGGCGTCGGTAACGCGGAGGCCACGTTCGAAACGCGCGGGGATGCCGAGTTTGGCAAGCCAGTCCGTGATCTCGGAGCCGCCGCCGTGGACGAGGACGGGGCGCGCGCCGAGGCCGCGCAGCCAGACGATGTCTTCGAGGGCGGCGCGCTGATGGTCGAGCGTGCTGCCGCCGAGCTTGATGACGATGGTGCGGCCGCGCAGGGCATCGATATAGGGCAGTGCCTCGTTTAATACCTGTGCGATGACCTCATGCTTGGCGATCTTGCCCGCGTCGGCGAGGTCCTGCACGCTCGTGGCGGTTCCGTCGCCGGTCACGGGTAGACTCCTTCGAGCGGTACGCCGGCGGTCTCGGGTAGACCGTACATCACGTTGGCGCATTGCACCGCCTGGCCCGCCGCGCCCTTTACGAGGTTATCGAGCGCGCCGATCGCGACGAGACGGCCACTTTGCTCGTTGACGACGGGATGGACGAAACAGAGGTTCGAGCCGAAGGTCCACTTGGTATGGGGAGCGGCGGTGGATAGGCGAATGAAGGGCTCGTCGGCGTAGTCGTTGGCGTAGGCTGAAGCGACGTCGGCGGGGGTGACGCCGTCGCGGAGGGTAGCGTAGCAGGTGGCGAGGATGCCGCGGGTCATCGGCACGAGGTGCGGCGTGAAGGTGAGGATGGGCGCCTCGCCTGTGAAGGCGGTTAGCTCTTGCTCCATCTCGGGCAAATGGCGGTGCCCGGCGAGGCCGTAGGGCGCGGTGTCTTCGTTGACTTCGCTGAAATGTAGGTCGGCGCGGAGGGTGCGTCCGGCGCCGCTGACGCCGGACTTGGCGTCTACGATGATGTCGGAGGTGACGAGGTGGTGCCGCAGCGCCGGGGCGAGCGCCAGCAACGCCGAAGTGGGGAAGCAGCCGGGGCAGGCGACTATGCGCGCGTCGGGCAGGGCGTCGCGGGCGAATTCTGTGAGGCCATAAACTGCCTCTTCGAGGAGGGCGGGTGCGGGATGCTCATAGCCGTACCACTTTGGATAGAGCTTGGCGTCGCGCAGGCGGAACCCCGCGGAGAGGTCGACCACGCGGCGACCAGCGGCCAACAACGCGGGGGCGAGCTCGGCGCTCGCGCGATCCGGCAGCGCGAGGAAGGCAACCTCGGCGCGCTCGACGCTCTCGCTGAAGATGAGGTCCGTAGCAGGCAGGTGCGGGAAGACGGCGTCCAGGGGCTTGCCGGCCTCGCTGCGAGCGGTGACCTCAACGACCTCGAAGCGGGGGTGATGCAGGAGTATGCGCAGCAGCTCCATGCCACCGTAGCCGGTGCCGTTGACGACGGCTACGGGAATGCGTTCCTCATCCGACATGGTGTCCTATGGTCCTCCAAGCGCCTTTCAGCCGCGCGATAGGCCGGCGAATAGGCGCGCGGCGCACGCCCGTAGGGGGAGACGCATCCCCGACGTTCGTGCGCCGTTGCGCGAAGCCTCGATGTCTCGATGTAGTGAGAGCTATTGTACTCCATCTGCGAGGAATCGCCGCGCGCGGATGTCGTCCGCCGCCGAGAGCGAGGGAGGTGGACTGAGGCGAGCGGTCGAAGCGAGCGATTGACGTCTTCGCGTCGCTGAGACGATAATACGAGATGCGCAGATTGCATGCGCCACGTATGGAGATTGCGCTCGTGAGCATCGAACTCGTTACTTTTCCTTCTTCCCATGGCGCGTTTGTTGCGGCGCCATTCCGCCTGTGTTGCTCGTGTAGCTGCGCCTGCCGCTGACGCGCGCTCTTTCGCGCCGCGATGGAGTCGCGTTCCCCACGTGTTGCGGCAGGTGCTTCCCAAAACAGACTCGACGCCGGCTCCTCGTGCGCGCCGCCGTGCGGTGCGGGGTGTGCGAGAGGATGCCAAGGCGAATGGTCCTGGTTCGGCATAACGAGCAACGGAGAGTGACGAGTATGACGAGTATCCACGTCTTCAATACGGAATCGGGACGGACTGAGCTGTTCGAGCCGATCGGGTCACCGGTCAAGATGTACGTCTGCGGCCTGACGCCGAAGAACGAGCCGCATTTGGGCCACGCGCGGCTCTTCGTGGTGAACGACACGGTGCGGCGCTACCTGGAGTATCGCGGCTTCGGCGTCGAGTATATTCAGAATTTCACGGATATCGACGACAAAATTATCGCAGCGGGGCTGCGTGAGGGGATTCCACCGTCGCAGGCCGCGCGCCGGTATATGGAGTCGTACTTCCGCGAGATGGACCGGTTGAAAGTGCGGCGGGCGACCGACTACACGCTCGTGACGGAGTTCATCCCGCAGATCATCGCGTTCATTCAGGGGCTGATCGAGAAGGGGCATGCGTACGCCATCGAGGGCGGTGACGTGTACTTCTCAGTGCCGAGCTTCCCGGAGTATGGGAAGCTCTCGCACCGCGATGAGGAGGCCATGCGCGCGGGTGCTCGCATTGAGCCGGACGAGCGCAAGCACGATCCGCGCGACTTCGCGCTGTGGAAGGCGGCGAAGCTGGACGAGCCGTCGTGGCCGAGCCCGTGGGGGCCCGGGCGACCGGGCTGGCACATCGAGTGCTCGACCATGGCGGTGGAACGGCTGGGCGAGCAGATCGACCTCCACGGCGGCGGATCGGACCTGATCTTCCCGCATCATGAGAACGAGATCGCGCAGACCGAAAGCCTGACGGGGCATGCGCCGTTCGCGCGGTACTGGGTCCATACCGGGATGATGAGCCTGCCGGCGGAGGACGGCGTGGAGGGTCCGCAGAAGATCGCGCACTCCGGCAAGTTCATCACGATCCGGCAGACGCTGGAGGACGGAGACATCCCCGCGCCGGCGCTGCGCATGTATCTGCTGAGCCTGCGCTACCGCGACACACTGATCTTCTCGGAGGAATCGCTGCGCGCGACGGTCTCGCGCTGGCGGCGCTGGGCGGAGGCCGACGCCATGCTGACGCGGCTAATCGTTTGGGCTGAGCAGCACGGCGGGTCGGGCGATTCGAAACCCGCGACAGCGGCCGATACGGCGCTGGCCGAGACGCTGGAGAAGTGGCGGGCTGAGTTCATCGCGGCGATGGACGACGATTTCAATACGTCGCGCGCGCTTGGGGCGATCGATGGGCTGGTCCGCGACATGAATACCTACGCGAATGGACTGGGTAGCGAGCCGGCCCCGACCTCGTATGGTAGTCTGCGGCAAGCGCAGGAGACGCATGCGAGAGCTGACGAGTGTGCTCGGCATCGCGCTAGTGGAGACCTCCCTCGACGATGCGCTCTCGGACGAGCAGGTGAAGGCCATCGAGGCGCTGATGGCCGAGCGCGAGACGGCGCGCAGGTCGAAGAACTGGCCGGAGGCGGATCGCATCCGCAAGACGCTGGACGAGGAGTATAAGGTGACGCTGAAGGATACGCCGCAGGGGGTGACCTGGACGGTTCGCAGGTAGCGGACCGCTGGGCGCCTTTGGCATCCTGAGCGCATCGGATAGGGCTTGAGAGGACGGAGCATGGCAGATTACATTTGGGGCCGGTATCCCGTCCTCGAGGCGTTGCGATCGAAGCGGCGCGTGCATCGCATCATGGTGGCGCAAGGGCCTCGCGACGCGTCGCTGACGCAGGTGGTGGATCAGGCGCGACGTGTGGGCGTCGTTGTGGAGACGGTCTCGCGCCGTCATCTCGACGACCTCAGCAAGAACGCGAACCATCAGGGCGTGATGGCGGTGGCCGAGGCTCGGCAATACGCCGACCTCGACGATATCCTCAAGCGGGCGGAGGAATTGCATGAGGAGCCGCTGGTCGTCGTGCTTGACTCGATTCAGGACGTGCAGAATCTCGGATCGCTGATTCGCACCGCTGAAATCGTCGGGGCACACGGCGTTGTGATCCCGGAGCATCGTGCGGCGGGGCTGACTCCGGCGGTTGATAAGTCGTCGGCAGGGGCGGTTGAGTTTCTGCCGGTGGCGCGCGTGACCAACATCACGCGGACACTGGACGAACTGAAGCGACGCGGGCTCTGGTGTATCGGGCTGGATGGGTCGGCGAAGGAACGATACGACCGGGCTAATCTGAAGGGGCCGATCGCATTGGTGGTGGGCAACGAGGGCAAGGGCATCGGGAGGCTGGCGCGCGAGCATTGCGACGTGCTGATCAGTATCCCGATGCGCGGTCTGGTGGGCTCGCTGAACGCGTCTGTCGCGGGCTCGCTGGCGCTGTATGAGATCTGGCGGCAGCGCGGCTGGAACATGCCAGAGCAGTCGGTGGGAACACCTGAGACGCCCGAATCGTAGGACCCAAGCGAACCCCGCTTGCCATTTGCGGAGTGGCGGAGCATACTATTTTCGCTCGTTGAGGCTCCAGCGTACGCGACCTGCATGTCGGGCGCGACGCGGATGCCAATCGTGCATGGGGCAGTGCGTCCGCGCGTGCCAGCGGCGCGAATGGTGGGTGGGGAGGAAGCGATGACAGGGGAGCCGAGGCAACCCAGCTACGTCGATCTCTCGGACGAGCGAGACATATGCTTCGGTGGAGAGTGCGGCATTTGTGGCGCTGGCTATGCGACGCGCGCCGTGCCGGTCCAGGGCGTGACCGGCGCTCCCCTGCGGGACTTACGCGAGTCAACGCTGGCACAATTCGAAGCAGCGTGGCGCGACCTGCAGGTGAGTTGCCATAGCTGTGGGCGGGGTGCCTGTCCCGAATGCTGGGATGTGGATAATCGCATGTGCGCGGAGTGTGCGGACGCCCGTGGGCTGGTGCGCGCCGCCTACGCTCCGCCAACGCGGGGTCCCTTGGTCGACGGGCGGTTGGTGCTGAAGGATCGCGGTACGTATAGCAGGATCGAGCGTCCCGCGTGGGTGGGCAACTTAATCGCCTCTGGACGAAGTAATGGTGCACCGGGTGGCGAGGCCTATCCGGAGGCCCCTTACGTGCCGGTGATAGGTGCGACGCTGGCCAGCGAGCCGACAGAGCAGGTTCCGGCCGCCCCGAACTCCCAGCCGCTGCCGCCGCCCGTGCTTCCTCCCGATGACGGCAGGTACTCGATGAGCCCGATGGCTGCGCCGAGCGGATCGAGCACGGCGAACGGTGGCATGGTTACGTGTCCGCGTTGCGGTACGGCGAACTATGACTTCGCGACGCAGTGCAACTCGTGCCAACTCCAGCTCGTTCAGATCTGCCCGAACTGCGAGAAGTTGAACCCCGGGCAGGCGGACCGTTGCGATGCGTGCGGCTCGCTGCTCGCCAGGCCGCGCGGGTGGTCCGGAGTGCTACCGGCGGTCCCGCATGATGTCATCACGGCGATACAACGAGAAGCGAATGCCGGTGTGAATACGACACCTCCCGCGTCACAGGGGATGCGTCAAGAGGTCGGCGAGCCTGCGGGGAGGGCCAAAACGGCCGTTGTGCCATACGTGCCGAACATGCCTGCGATGGTCAATTCGAGGCCGACCTATATGCCGGGCGGCATGGCACCGGCCTCCCCAGTGGCGCTGCCGCCGCGCGAGCGTGGCCAGCGCAGGCGACCGCTACTCACGGCCGATGCCGGCGCCATGGGCATCGTCTCCTCCAGGGGCCAAGTTGGGATTGGCCAGCCGCCGTTGCCTGTGCAGGCGGAGGGGTCGATCGCGAAGGTAGGCGCTGTTCTGGATCGCGTTTCTGGTTGGCTTTTGGTGCTGGTGGTGGTTGCGGTGGTCGGGATGTTGGCGGCGGCGGAGCTGTCGCCGGGCGCCGACGCCGCGTTGCGCGGTATCATCCACATTGATATTCGCCAGACGCTGGCGAATTTTGGACACCAGATTCAGTTGTTGTGGGGACGCATTCACACCTAGCCCGGCGAGATGATGACACCTGGGCCGGAGTCCTGCATGACGAACGACCTGCCTGGCGGGGAACGGGTTCTAGGACCTCGCACGATCCTTATCGATGGCTACAATGTAATTCGCCGCACACCGTCGCTTGCCGCGGCCGAACGGAGTAGCCTAGAAGCGGGGCGCGCCGCACTCCTGGCGCAGGTGATCGCCCGCTACCGACCGACGCCGCACACGGTGATCGTGGTCTTCGACGGGGATGGCGAGACTGAGCGGACCGAGCCGATCGCACGGCGAACGAGGGGGCGCGTCATCTTTACCCGGCGCGCTGAGACGGCGGATGCGGTGCTGGTGCGCATCGCAGCCGAGGAGCGGTCGCGCGGGATGGACTTGATGGTGGCGACAGATGACGCCGAGGTGCGGCGCGCGGTGATGGGTGCGGGTGGTGAGGTGGCTTCGGTGGAGGAGTTGCACCGGCGGCTGAACGCGCCGCCGAAGCATCTTGCGCGGCAGGCGCGACACCGGGCCTATCTACGCGCCAAATGGGCACTGGAGTCTGAGGGTTAGTGGCCCAGTGGCGTGCGTGGAGGAAAGCGATCGCTGCACCGAAGTGCCTGCCTAGGGGAACGCGGACTGGGGTCCGCCAGGCGCTCCGACGAGTGAGCGGGCGTTGGTGCGACTCTGTGCCGCGTATCGGCGTAATGGCTCGGTGTCACCTCCGTGCCGGGGGTATCGCGTGACGTTGGTTCGGCGGCACGTTCGATGCAACACGTTCAATGCAAGTTGTGCGGTCCCTGTGAAGTAGCGTGTAGCATGGGCGTTGGAGGGTGCGATGGCACGGCTTTCAGATGAGGCGGTGCAGGCCGCATTGAGCGGGTTGAACGGATGGAAAGTGTCGGACGGCGAACTTGAGAAGAACTTCACGTTCGGGACGTTTCCGGACGCCGTCGCGTTTGTCACGCGGGTGGCTGCACTCGCCGAAGGGGCGGGACACCACCCCGATATCGACATCCGTTACGCGAAGGTGACGATGCGGCTCTCGACGCATTCAGAAGGCGGCATAACGGAACGCGACGTAGAGTTGGCTCGAGGCATCGACGGGGTCGTCGATGCCTAGCACAGAGCCTTGCCCGTTGTCTGGCTCATGAGCGGGGAGCGGAGATCTTCGACACCAGCTCACGACCAGCTCACGACCAGCTCACGACCAGTTCACTCGACGCCGATGTCCCAGGCTTGCTCCAAATCCTCGCGAGAGTAGGCTTTAAACGCCATCATGGTCTGGGTGTGGGTGATGGTGTCGAGCGCGATCATGCGCTCGGTGACGACGTCGGCTAGGTCTTCGTAGCGGGCGAGGTGCAGGACGGCGACGAGGTCGTATTCGCCAGTGACGGAGTAGACCTCGGCGACGCCGGGGATGCGCAGGAGCGCCTGCGCCGTCGAGTTGACGGCGTCGCGTCGCACGTTCAGCAGCACAAGCGCTGAGATCATCGTCCGCCCTTTCAGATTAAGATGTGACCACGGAGGACACGGAGATCACAGAGGGCAGAAGAGACATTTCGCACTCTGCGATCTCCATCCCTACTGGCTGATCTCCGCCGTGCTGTCACTGCTAGACCGACTGGGCGGCGCGCTCGCGCAGCTCGCGGCGGAGCACTTTGCCAGTCATGTTCTTCGGCAGCTCGGTGACGAACTCGACCCGGCGCGGACATTTGAAGACGGCGATCTCGTTGCGGCAGAAGTCGATGATCTCCTGCTCAGTCGCGGTCTGCCCTTGCTTGAGGACGACGTAGGCCATCACCGATTCGCCCTGGTATGCATCGGGATATTGCACCACCGCGGCGTCGGCAACGGCGGGGTGGCGGAAGAGCGTCTCCTCGACTTCACGTGGGTAGACATTGTAGCCGGAGACGATGATCATGTCCTTCTTGCGGTCGACGATGGAGAAGTAGCCGTCGGAGTCCATCGTGGCGAGGTCGCCGGTGTGCAGCCATCCGTCTTGCAGCGCCTCGGCGGTGGCCTCGGGTTGGTGCCAGTAGCCCATCATGACGTTGGCGCCGCGGCAGACCAGCTCGCCCAGCTCGCCGACCGGCAGCTCGTTGCCGTCGGCGCCGACGATTTTGACTTCGACGCCTGGGAGGGCAGGCCCGACCGTGCCGGGCTTGATCACGGGGCCGGCGGCGTTTGTGGTGACCACCGGAGAGGCTTCGGAGAGGCCGTATCCTTCGCTGATCGGCGTTCCCGAGAAGCCTTGGAATCCTTCAAGTATGCGCACGGGCAGCGCCGCCGCGCCTGACGCGACGTAGCGTAGCGTCGAGAGGTCGTAATCCGCGATGTTGGGCAACTGCACCCAGGCGACGTACATGGGCGGGGCGCCATAGAGGATGGTACACCTGTACTTCTGCACCACATCGAGGCTGCTGGCCGGCTCGAAGCGCTCGATGAGGGCGATGGTGGCACCATTCATGAACGCGAGATTCATGCCGACGTTCATGCCGTAGATGTGGAAGAGCGGCAGCGCCAGCCAGACCACATCGTCAGATTTGGGCTGAATAGCGGGGACCTGCATGCCCTGATCGCAATTGGCGATCAGGTTACGGTGGCTGAGCATCGCGCCTTTGGGACGACCGGTTGTGCCAGATGTATAGCAGATCACCGCGACCTGTTCGGGATGCACGTCGACCGCAGGGGCGCTGTTTGGCGCGCTACCTACCGTGTCGGCCCAGGTGAGGGCGCCGGGGAGTGCCTGCGGCGAGGCGACAATAACGGCACGCGTGCTGGGCACGTTGCCAGCGGCGGCCAGGGCGACCTGCGCGAAGGGCGCGAATGTCATCAGGACTTTGGCGCCGGAGTCCTCAAGGATGAATTGCACCTCGCCGGTCTTGTAGAGCGGATTCATGGGGACGACGGAGGCGCCAGCCTTGAGGATGCCGTAATAGGCCTCCATGAAGAGCGGGAGGTTGTGCATGAGGAGGGCGACGCGATCGCCCGGCTCGATGCCTAGCGCGATGAGGGCGTTGGCGACCTGGTTCGCGCGCGCGTTCAGCTCGGAGAAGCTGGTGCGCTGGTCTTTGAAGATGACGGCGGTCTTGTCGGGGTAGCGCTCGGTCGTCTGCGCCAGTATCTGGCCTAGGTCCATGCTTCACCTCGCGTCTGTGCGTGCGAACGGAGACATCGGGCCGCCCCAGCGCGGCACGTCCCTTACATGAGGATGCCGGCGGGACCGCCCGCGACGTAGATCACCTGTCCGCTGACGTAGCTGGCGTCTTCGGAGGCGAGGAAGGCGATGACGCTGGCGACCTCGCTCGGTTGCCCGACGCGCCGCAGCGGGATTGCTTGTGAGGCGCCGGCCTCGAAGGCCTCCATCGAGACGCCCATGCGCGCGGCGGTGGCGCGGGTCATGTCGGTCTCGATGAAGCCGGGGGCGACGGCGTTGACGGTGATGCCAAAGGGGCCGAGCTCGACGGCCATTGTGCGAGTGAGACCCTGCAGACCAGCCTTTGCAGCGGAGTAGTTGGCCTGGCCGCGATTGCCAAGGGCGGAGGTGGAGGAGAGGCTGATAATGCGCCCATACTTGCGGGGCGTCATGACGGCCTGGGCGGCGCGGGAACAGAGGAATGCGCCGCGCAAGTGGACATTGAGGACCCGCTCCCAGTCGTCGTCGGTCATCTTGAAGAGGAGGTTGTCGCGGATGATGCCGGCGTTGTTTACGAGGATGTCGAGCTGGCCGAAACGCTCGACGACGGCGTCGACGGTGGATTGGACGGAGGCGCTGTCGGCGACGTCGCACGGGACGGCGAAGGCCTCGCCACCCGCCTGGACAATCTGCGCGGCGGACTGTTCGGCGCCGGCTGCGTCGAGGTCGGCCAGCGCCACGCGAGCGCCGTCGGTGGCGAGGCGCTGCGCGGTGGCGGCGCCGATACCTCGCGCGGCTCCGGTGATGAGCGCGACCCGTCCTTCTAGACGTCCCATGTCATCCTCCTGACGCGGGGCTCCGTGCCCCTATGCGAACGCAACTCACGCCGGTTCGCCTCGCGGTGTGCAAAAGCATACGGTGCGGCGCTGGGCGTGTCAAGCGTGTCCGCATGGTGCAGGGCGGGGAGGGCCCGCGCGCTCACCTCGATGAGGACAGACTGTCGCCGTGCGCTGGTGGCGCGGGAGCGCGTGCCGCTTCTTTCCGCTTTTGCATTTTGAATGGGGTCTCGTGGCTGAATTCAAGGGGAATGTGGGGCGTAGGGGCGGAAATGGTGTGAAAAGCGGAAGTGACGCAGAGCGCGCTTCAGGCGAGGTTCGCGCGGTGGTTTTTTTCGATGTGGTGGTCCACTGTAGCATTCCTTGGCGTGGCTGAATCGGCGGGGATCGGAAGGGGATGAGGCGGAATCTTGAAGGACGGGAGGGAGGGGGCGGCGGAGCTCTCCGGCCTGATGGCCGGGAGCAATCCGGTGGGCGGTCCGGGCACCGGTGGGCGGTCCGGGCAAAGGTTGGGAAAAGGGGTGTCGGTGGTTGTTTGGTAGAACGTTTGTACGGTTGGGTGTAGCACAAAGATCAGAGGTATGCAAATTGCGCTCGGCGTCGCCGCGTCGAACGGCACTAGGGGCAGCTGGTGGACGTCTGCTCGGGTTGGCAGTCGCGGGAGGGACGTTGCGTCGGTGAGCGTATGATGCGGTTGGGCGGTCGGTGTACGAGATAGAGCGTGCGAGAGGGTGGGTTATGGTGGGGATGACGTGGTCGACCGCTTATCACGCGGCGTGGGACGTGACGCCGGAGCGATACGTCGACGAGGGCGCGGTGGCGTGGGGGCGCAGCCGGCGGCTGGGGAAGTATGTGGAGGAGGATGTGGGATTAAAGGCGTATGTGGGGGTGCAACACTTCGATCCATGGAGGTGGGGAGTGGCAGGCGAGGCGCGGGCGAAGTTCTTTGTGTCGCTCTTCGTAGGAGGTAAGACGGTCTCCTTGCACACGTATGCGACGATGGGGGAGGCGCTCGACGCGTTGGACGCGTTTCGAACGCTCTTCTCGGATCACCGCGATCGCTAATACGTTCCCGCCAATGGTGACATTGAACGTGATGCCCATGGAAATGCAGCCTCTAGTGATCGAGAGGAGCGTTGACATGAATCTCCAACCATTCACCATTCATGTTGCTCAAGGGACCCTTGACGACTTGCGCGAACGCTTAGCACGTATCCGATGGCCCGACGAGGTTCAGGGGGCCGGCTGGGATTATGGGACGAACCTGGAATATCTCAAAGCCTTAGTGGCATATTGGCAGACTCAATTCGATTGGAGCGCGCAGGAGGCGAAGCTTAATCAATTTGCGCAGTTTCGTGCTGATATCGATGGCTTCAGCATCCACTTCATCCATGAACGCGGGCGAGGGCCGAACCCGCTGCCGATCGTTCTAACTCATGGCTGGCCTGGCTCGTTCTTCGAGATGTTGAAGATTATCCCCTTGCTGACCGATCCAGCGAGTCATGGTGGCGCTCCTTCGGACTCATTCGACGTGATAGTGCCATCACTGCCGGGGTTCGGATTCTCCGACCGTCCCAAGGTGCGCGGCGTGACGACAGCGAAAACCGCCGAGTTGTGGGCGCGCTTGATGACGGACGCGCTCGGTCACTATCGCTTTGCCGCCGCTGGCGGAGACATTGGTGCGGGAGTCACGCAGCGCCTGGCTCTGGCGCATCCTGGTCTGCTCGTCGGCATCCATCTTACCTACCTCGGAACGGCTGCCGCGCCCCCTGAACCGTCCGATCTCTCGGAAGCGGAGCAGCGCTATCTGCATAGTCTCGAGCAATGGTCCCGGCAAGAGGGCGCCTATTCGAGTCTCCACTCGACCAAGCCACAAACGCTGGCCTATGGCTTGAACGATTCCCCCGTCGGCCCAGCCGCGTGGGTCACGGAGAAATTTCGCGCATGGAGCGACTGCGATGGCGAGGTCGAGCGACGATTCAGCAAGGATGAGTTGCTCACCAACATCATGCTGTATTGGGTGACCGAAACGATTCCTTCCTCGGTTCGCATCTACTATGAGAATGCTCATGCGTTGTCGAAGCTTCAACCAGGGCAGCATATTGCAGTTCCAGCAGGGATTGCCCTCTTCCCGAAAGAGATCAGCTTGCCTCCGCGCGAATGGGCGGAGCGTACCTTGCGCGTGCAGCGCTGGACTCAAATGCCACGGGGGCGGTCATTTTGCGGCGCTGGAAGAGCCAGCACTGTTGGTCGAGGATCTGAGGGCATTCTTCCGTCCCTTGCGGGTCTAGCGCGAGGCCGCGCCGATTGAACGGGAAAGGTCATCTGGTCATTCCCGAAAAGGTCCCGTGATCATGCGCTAACGGTGGTTGGTCAAGTTCGGGAAGAGTGCTCAAAATATCGGACATCGAGCCAAATGGTTGCTGTTGGCTGGATCGGCAAATTTTTCAGATCGTTTTCCCAACCTGACCAATCACCGGCTAAGGAATGGCAGCGGGCTTAGCGGCCCCCGCGTCCTGTGGTAGACTCACGATGGAATAGGGTTGATGCGGCGCGAGCGTGCAGGCGGGGATTCTTCGAGAGGAAGCACCCACGGCGGCAAGCGCGGGCGATACGGGGAGCGAGAGCGATGACCTCTTCGCAGGATACGTCTGGTCCACGCCACCTCCGGCTCGCGCTTGCGCAGATCAACGTCACGGTCGGCGATCTGAGCGGGAATGCCGCGCGTATCATCGGGGACATCAAGCGGGCAGGTCTTGACGGCATCGACATTGTGGCGTTCCCCGAGTTGGCGCTGACCGGGTATCCGCCGGAGGATCTGCTGCTGAAGCCAGAGTTCATTGCGGATACTCTACGCGCGCTTGAACGCGTCGCCGCGGCGACGGCTGACGTTCGCGGGGTCGCGGCGGTCGTCGGCTTCGTCGATCGGACGACCGACCTCTATAACGCAGCGGCGGTTTTGCACGGCGGCAAGCGGGCAGGGGTCTTCCATAAGCAGTTCCTGCCGAACTACGGCGTCTTCGACGAGAATCGCTATTTCAGCGCGGGCAGCGAGTCGCCGATTTTCGAGGTTGGCGGTGTGCGCGTCGGCGTCAACGTCTGCGAGGATATCTGGTATCCGACCGGTCCGGCTGCCGAGCAGGCGGCGGCGGGGGCGGAGGTGCTGCTGAATATCAGCGCGTCGCCGTATTTCATGAGCAAGCAGGTCGGCCGCGAGCGCATGCTGGCGACGCGGGCGGCGGATAGCTCGGCGATCGTGGCGTATTGCAATCTCGTGGGTGGGCAGGACGAGCTGGTCTTCGACGGGTTCAGCGTCGTCTTCGATCAGCGCGGCGATCTGCTGGCGCGCGCCAAGGGGTTCGACGAGGATTTTCTGGTTGTCGAGCTAGATATCGATGAGGTCTTCAGCACACGCCTGCACGATCCGCGATGGAGGAAGGAAGAGCGGACCGACGAGCCGCGATCTCCCACGATCTTCGTCAGTCACGCCTCCAACGGTTCCATCGCGAGCAGCGGCCGGATGCCGCCAAATCAGGCGGAGGCGCATCCGGGGCCTGCGCGCGGCACGAGGGCGCGCGTGGAGGCGCTGCCGACGCGCGTGGAGGATGCCTACCACGCGCTGACGCTTGGCGTGGCCGACTACGTCCACAAGAACGGCTTCCGCGACGTGGTGATCGGCCTTTCCGGCGGGATCGATTCGGCGCTGACGGCGGCTATCGCGGTGGACGCGTTGGGGATGGAGCACGTATGGGGCGTTTCGATGCCCTCGACATATTCGTCGGAGGGCAGCAAGGAGGATGCGCGTGTCCTGGCGCGCAACCTGGGTATCCGCCTCACAACGGTGCCTATCGCCGAGCCGTTCCTGTCGCTGTTGGAGACGCTGCGCGAGCCGTTTTCGTCGGATGGCGCGCCGGCGAACAGCTTGGCGGAGGAAAATCTGCAGGCGCGAATCCGCGGCAACATCCTGATGGCGCTCTCGAATCGGTTCGGGTCGCTGGTGCTTACTACAGGTAATAAGTCGGAGTTGGCGGTCGGCTACGCGACGCTCTACGGCGACATGGCGGGCGGCTTCGCGGTTCTCAAGGATGTCTATAAGACGCTGGTCTACGAGTTGGCGCGATGGCGCAACGCGAAGTCCGGCGTGGCCCCGATTCCGGAGAGCACGCTGACCAAGCCGCCCTCGGCGGAGCTTCGTCCGAACCAAAAGGACATCGACAGCTTGCCGCCGTACGACGTGCTCGACCCCATCCTTGCGGCGTATGTCGAGGAGGATCGCGGCTTGGGCGATATCGTGCGGCTGGGCTACGACGCGGCGACCGTGCGGAGGGTGATGGATCTGGTGGATCACAGCGAGTACAAGCGACGCCAGGCGCCGCCGGGCATTAAGATCACCGAGCGCGCTTTTGGCCGCGACCGACGGTTGCCGCTGACCAACGCCTATCGCGGCTCACTTGAGCAGCGGGCTTCCGCGCGCGAGGGTGGGCGCGCGACGGGCACGAGCCCGCGAGTTGTCGCCCAAATACCTACCGGCGCGTGATCTTACCCGCTGGTCTCGTATATCTTCTGAGAAGGCATATTGTTGATCCCATGGATGGCTAGTGATCCCATGGATGGCTAGTGACGGTGGGTTAGCCGCACTTGGGAGGTCCCGAGATGTCGACAGTCACTCATGAGGAGCGGACTGAGGAAACGATTAGCTTGCAGGTGATAACCGCCGACGGTCAGGACTTCAACAGCCTGGTCACGCCGCCTGCCATCGTCTGCGGGTCGGCGAATGAGCCTCTTGCAGAGGAGATCGCCGCGAAGCTGGGCGCGCCGCTGCTCAAGCGTCGCATCGAGCGGTTCCCCGACGGCGAGCTGTACGTGCGGTTCGAGAGCAGCGTGCGCGGGCGCGACGCATATGTGATCCAGCCGACCTCGACGCCGGTCAATGAGCATATCTTTGAGCTGCTGCTGCTGATCGACACGTTGAAGCGTGCCTCGGCGGGGCGCGTGACGGCGATCATCCCGTACTATGGCTACGCGCGGCAGGATCGCAAGTTCACAGGGCGCGACCCTATCACGGCGAAGCTCGTCGCCAATCTGATCACCGCGGCCGGCGCTTCGCGTGTGCTCGCGGTGGACTTGCACAGCCCCGCGATTCAGGGTTTCTTCGACATTGGCATGGATCACCTCTCGGCGATTCAGCTGCTGGCCGAGGATCTGATGGGTCGCATCCCGCGGAACAGCGTGATCGTCTCGCCCGACACCGGTGGGGTAAAGCGCGCGGACATTTACGCACGCATGCTCGACCTGCCGATCGCAATTCTGCATAAACGGCGCGCGACGGCGCGCGAGGTGGAGATGGCGGCGGTGATCGGCGACATTCGCGACAAGTATCCGATTGTTGTGGACGACATCATCTCGACGGGCGGCACGATCCGCAAGGCGGTCGATACACTGGTGAAGGCCGGCGCGCGGCCCGAGGTGCGCGTGGTGGCGACCCACGGTGTGCTTGCAGGCGATGCGGCGACGCTGCTGCAGCACCCGGCGTTGGTCGAGATCGTCGTGACCGACACGGTGCCGGTCCCACAGAGTCTGCGCACGGCGCTGCCGCAGATGCGAGTGGTGTCAGTGGCGGGGCTGCTGGCCAACGCGATCCAGCACTTGCATAGTGGGCTTTCGCTGAGCGCGTTGTTCAATCGCGACGGGGCACCGCCGATTTAGTTGGGTGGACCTCACCCCCTGGCCCCCGCTCCGGCGGGGAATTGGGCATCCTGGAAACGGTGCTCAATCCAGATACGGTGGGAACGTGCGCCGTCACGAGTTGGCGAAGGGCAGGTCGCGCAGCGCGGGGACGCCGTGGAGCGTGGTGGCGGCGCGGACGGCTTTGACGACCGCGCGCGAAAGCGTGGTGGCGGCGAGTGCGCCGGCGATGGCGAGCTGGAGTTGCCAACCGGACGTGATGGGGGGAGACACGCCCTCAGCGGCCGCAGAGAGCGCAAAGACGAGGTCACCGTCCAAGGGGGTGTGGACGGGCCGGATCGCTCGCGCGAGACCATCCTGGGCCATCTGAGCGAGTTTGGCGAGCTCCGTTTTGGCGAACGGTGCGTTGGTGGCGACGACGGCGAGGGTGGTGTTGGCGCCGGGGACGGTGGTTGGGGACTGCTGCACGTGGGATGACGCAGGAGCGGCGGCGAGCCAGCCGTTGCCGGATGGGCTGCGGGCGCCGGCCACGATGCGGCCCGTATTCTCGTCGTAGACGTCGCCGGCGGCGTTGGTGGCGACCAGCGCCGCAAGGATGTGGCCGTCGGGGAGCCGTGCGCTGGCGCTGCCGACCCCTCCCTTGACCGCGAGGGCCGGGCCGCCCATTTTGCCGACCGTCGCGCCGGTGCCCGCGCCGACGGAGCCTTGCGCGATACGTCCGATGCGCGCGGCGGCGACGGCTTGCTCGCCTGAGGCGGCGTCGGGACGCACGTCGGCGCGACCGAGGGCGAGGTCGAAGAGGGCGGCGGCGGGGACGATGGGGACGCGGACGATGCCGGTGTCGAAGCCGACGCCGCGGGCTTCCAGGGCGCGCATGACGCCAGCGGCGGCGTCGAGGCCGAAGGCGCTGCCGCCGGTGAGGAGGATGGCGTGGACCTCGCGCATGAAGGCGAGGGGGTGCAGCAGGTCGGTCTCGCGGGTGGCGGGCGCGCCCCCACGGACATCTACTGCGCCGAGAGTGTTGGGGGGGCAGAGGACGACGGTGCAGCCGGTGCCGGCCTCGGCGTTGGTGTCGTGCCCGACGACGATACCGGGAACGTCGCAGAGATCGTCTTGTAGTTCGTACACGGTTCGTCTCACCTGGCTTTCCGAGATGTGTTAGGGCATTTCATGGGAGATCATTTGCGGTCAGTTGGGGCTCGCGGCACTGGAGTGCTGGCGTACAGTGTGCGCGGAGTGCAGTCCGCCGGCGCACGAGACAGCCGTCAGGCTGCAGTTGGTAGCAGCCGCATGCTGTAGCATACCGCGAGGCGTCACGGGTGGCTCACGGGTGGGATCACGTGCAGCGCTGTGGCCCGCTTGCAGCCTCATGAATTCAGGAAAACGCAACATTTGAGGGGTTGACTTCTTGGGCAGCACCGAGTACACTAAGGCCATCCCCGAGGGGATATGCGAGGGCGAAAACGCCATCGTACCGAGAACAATTGGGAAAGGAGAACTGGACCAATGTTCCCGATGAAGAAGCCGATACGCCTCCTTGCAATGGTGTTTCAGATCGACAAGTGGCGCCCGTGAAGCCGGGCCTATAAGGCGAGTCGGAGCCGACGGACATAACTCTTTGAACCGCCCGTTTCGCTAAGGCGACACATACGAGCGCGGTATCACGACAACAGTTCGGAAGGTGCGTCCCGGTCAATCGGCTGGCCTGACAGACCCCGAGAAGCTTGCTGATTCTATGCTTCGCCGTTTCATGGGGTTTGCTGCAATCCGACGTAAGCGTGCCGCTGGTTTGCACGCATTTGGAGTTAGGCTGAAGGTAAGGACTGGTCGACGCGGGCCAGTCCTTTTTTGCGCCCGCGAACCCGGCGATGTCTGTTTGCTAGTGTCGGGGCTGTTGGGAGACGCGGGCTCCTCACCCCTCGGCCCCTCGCCCAATGGGATGACGGGGGCCAGGGGCCTACGTGTACAGTTGGGGCGTCGGGGTGCGTCGACCAAAGATCGCGGCGCTGAGGTGTCGGCGTAACAGACCAGGACCGACGCCAGTTGTCGTCGCGGACAGGAGTCCGCTTTGGTGCGGGGCGTGAGAGGGCGAGGAGCGGCGTCAGTCGCCGTCGAGACTCAGCATCGCCATGAAGGCCTCTTGCGGGATCTCGACGCTGCCAACGCGCTTCATACGCTTCTTGCCCTCTTTCTGCTTTTCAAGCAGCTTGCGCTTGCGGCTGATGTCGCCGCCGTAGCACTTGGCGAGGACGTTCTTGCGCATCGCTTTCACCGACTCGCGGGCGATGATGCGACCGCCAATCGCCGCCTGGATCGGCACCTCGAAGAGTTGGCGGGGGATCAGGTCTTTGAGTCGCTCGGTGAGCAGGCGTCCCTGATTCTGCGCTTTGTTGCGATGCAACATCATGGAGAGCGCGTCCACGGGGGTGCCGTTGACGAGGATGTCGAGCTTGACGAGGTCAGCGGCTTCGTAGTCGTGGAACGAATAGTCCAGCGAGGCGTAGCCCTGCGTGCGCGACTTGAGCTGGTCGTAGAAGTCCACGATCAGCTCACCGAGGGGCATGCGGTAGGTGAGGTGGACGCGGTCCTCTTCGATGTATTGCATATTGCGGAAGACGCCGCGCCGGGAGGTCACGAGATCCATGATGGCGCCGATGTAGCGCGAGGGCGTGAAGATGGAGATATCCATCACCGGCTCTTCGACGCTACTGTATTCGTTCGGCGCGGGCAGCTCAGACGGGTTGTGGACGAAGATGACCTCGCCGTTGGTGCGGGTGACGCGATATTCGACGCTCGGCGCCGTCATGAGGATGTCGAGATTGTACTCGCGCTCCAGGCGCTCCTGGATGATCTCCATGTGCAGCAGGCCGAGAAAGCCGCAGCGGAAGCCGAAGCCGAGCGCGGCGGAGTTCTCCGGCTCGTAGACCAGCGAGGCGTCGTTGAGCTTGAGGCGGTCGAGCGCGTCGCGCAGCAGCGGGTAGTCGTCGCCCTCGACGGGATAGACGCCGGCGAAGACCATCGGCTTGGCGGGGCGGTAGCCGGCGAGCGGTTCGACCTCGGTGACGGAGTTGGCGAGGGTGACGGTGTCGCCGACCTGGCAGTCTTTGACGTTCTTGAAGCCGGTGGCGAGGTAGCCGACCTCGCCAGCTTCGAGCCGATCGGTGGCGACGAGCGTGGGGCTGAAGTAGCCGACCTCCAACACCTCAGTGCGGCTGTCGGTCTGCATCATGACGATGCGGTCGCCGCGCGCGATGACGCCGTCCATGACGCGCAGGTAGGCGATGACGCCCTTGTAGGCGTCGTACTTGGAGTCGAAGACGAGCGCGCGCAAGGGATTCTCGCGCTCGCCATGCGGCGGGGGGACGCGACGCACGACCGCTTCAAGGATGTCTTTGGTGCCGATGCCCTCTTTGGCCGAGGCCAGCACGACCTCCTCTTTGGCGATGCCGATGACGTCCTCGATCTCGCGGGCGACCTTCTCGGGCTCGGCGCTGGCGAGGTCGATCTTGTTGATGACGGGGATGATGTTGAGGTCCGCTTCGACGGCGAGGTAGAGGTTAGCGAGGGTCTGCGCCTCGATGCCCTGCGTGGCGTCTACGACGAGGATCGCGCCTTCGCATGCGGCGAGGCTGCGCGAGACCTCGTAACTGAAGTCGACGTGGCCAGGTGTGTCGATCAGGTTCAGCTCGTATTCGACGCCGTCGTCGGCCTGATAGCGCATGCGGACGGCCTGCGCCTTGATGGTGATGCCCTTCTCGCGCTCGAGGTCCATCTGGTCGAGGACCTGCTCGGACATGTCGCGCTTGGAGATCGTGCCGGTAAACTCCAACAGGCGGTCGGCGAGGGTGGATTTGCCGTGATCGATGTGGGCGATGATGCAGAAATTGCGGATGCGGCTCTGATCCATGGAGGCGTATTAGTGCGGACTGCTCGGCGGCCGTCGAAGCGCCGGTGCGCCGCCGTCCTTTCCATTACGAAATGTGGCAGAAGTGCCTGGAACGCCAGCGGTGCGTCGGAGCGTCCAGGGGGTAGGGCAGGATCCAGAGTCTTCGGGCATCTGGAGACCGAGGCCATTATAGCACTGGATCGCGGTGGGGCGGTTGCCGATCACCCTTTGCGCATGGGCGTGCGGTGCCGAGACGCCGCGGAATCGCTCGAATCGCTGAGCGCGAGCAGGGTGGCGGCGCGGTGGTCCTGCGACGCGACGATGGACGGGTCCACTTCGAGCGCACCCTCGAAACGGGTGAGTGCGCCCTCGAAGTCGCCGCGGATGATGTGCTGTTTGCGGTCGCGATGCCGCTCTTCGAGAGCGAGGACGTTCGGGCCAACTACGCTGCGGCCATCGACGCCGTCAAGGCTGACAAGCCCCGTCCCGAGTTCGAGTTCCACGGCCGCTGATCGGTGCGTGTCACGTTATTGATTGGCAGCCGTGGCATTCCAGGGCATTCCAGGGCATTCCAGGGCATTCCAGCTGAGGTGGGATGCCAGGGCACCTTCGACTCATATCGAGGAAATCGAGGACCATTCGTTGACTGCTCCCCGCGGCTCAAGCCGGGGGATTCCTGCTTCACCGAGGCCAGCCGAGGGCGGGCGAA
This sequence comes from uncultured Chloroflexia bacterium, assembly GCA_963841205.1. Taxonomy (GTDB): domain Bacteria; phylum Chloroflexota; class Ktedonobacteria; order Ktedonobacterales; family JADMIN01; genus CAWAWP01. The sequence goes on from CAWJCH010000012.1 coordinate 313,106, forward strand.
CCCGTCCCGGTCTGACGGCCTCTCCACAGGCGGAGACCGCGAGCCCCGCGGCCTTGATATTCCTGGCGGCGTTCACGTCACGGTCGTGGACGCTGCCGCAGACAGGACACGTCCATCGGCGCGTCTCCAGAGCGAGGGAATCGCGCACATGCCCGCAGGCGGAGCAGCGCTTGCTGCTCGGATACCACGTGTCGATGGCGACCAGGGTCCGCCCGTCCCATGCGGCTTTGTAGGCGAGTTGGCGCACGAACTCGCCCCAGCCGACGTCGTGGATCGCCTTCGCCAACGTCGGATGTTTGACCATCGCCTTCACGCGCAGGCTCTCCACGCAAATCGTTTGGTTCTCACCGATGATGCGCGTGGAGAGTTTGTGCAGGAAGTCCTGGCGACGGTCGGCGATCCGAGCGTGGACGCGGGCGACTTTGACGCGGGCCTTCTCGCGGTTCTTGGCGCCTTTCTGCTCGCGGGCCAGACGACGCTGCGCCTTGGCGAGACGGTGCTCGTCGCGGCGGAAGTACTGCGGATTGCCGACCTGCTCCCCGCTGTCGAGCACCACCACGTCCTGCAGCCCTAGATCGAGACCGACGTGGCGGGCGACGGGCGGCACGGGCTGGAGGTCCTCCTCCACGAGGAGGCTGACGAAGGAGCGCCCGGCGGTGTCCCGACTGACGGTGACGGTACTCGGCGCGGCCCCATCGGGCACGGGACGCGACCAGCGGACGGCGAGAGGCGCATCCATCTTCGCCAACGTCAGCGAGCGCACCGACGCATCCCAACCGACGCATCCCAGCGGAAGGCCGAGGTGGTGTCCTCCGCCGCTTGCGGGCCGCGCTTCCTCTGGAAGCCGGGGTACGTGTGGAAGCCGGGGTACTTGGCGCGCCCCGCGAAGAAGGTGCGGAAGGCGCGGTCGAGATGGCGCAACGCCTGCTGCGTCGGCACGCTGGACCCCTCATTGCGCCAGACTGTTGCCGGCTCGCGCTTGAGGGCGGTCAGCGCCGCCGAGGTAGCGGCATAACTCACGCGCTCCTGGCGTTCATAGGAGGCGTCGGTGGAGGCGTCGGGGCGCAGCCGCAAGGCCCAAGTGTAGACGAAACGCGCACCCCGAACGTCCGCGCAAGCACGTCGGCTTGTTCGGGCGTTCGGGGGTGCGCGTACCGTGTGAAACAGCAACGGAAGGGGGAGCGGCGCTTCCCCCCTTGCCTCAAGGCAGGGGTCTCCGCGCCGCAATTCCGATGAAACGCTTCGGGCTACTCCAGGTTGGAACCTAGGAGTTCGTTGCCGCGGTGACGACGTTGACCAACCGCGTGGTGTTAGCCGAGGCGTGAACGATGCGGGCAATCTGTTTGCCGCTGAGGTGGCGCCGCACGTTGCCAAGTGCACGCACGCGGGACTCGATCTCGGCGTCGGGGAGATCGGCGGCGATGGTCAGGCGATCGCGGACGCGGCCATCAACCTGCACCACCAGGGTGACAGTGGCGGCGGCCAGCGCGGCCTCGTCCACCTCGGGCCAGGTAGATTGGTGGATGGTTCGGGACTCACCCATCCGCGACCAGAGCTCTTCGGTGATGAAGGGCGCGAAGGGCGCGAGCAGCGTCAGCAGCGTGCGCAACTCCGGGCGCGACGGCCCGGTGAACGAGTTTCTTATAGCCGAATGTCTATGGACGGAAGACGGCAAAGGCGAGGTTTCGAGGTCGGCGGACGCCTCCAGCCAGTTGAGGTAGCTCATCAGCGCGGCGATGGCGGTGTTGTACTTCAGCGCGGCGATGTCGTCGGTGACGCGCTGGATGGTTTCGTGCATGCGGCGCAGTGGCTCGCCCGGTGGCGTTTCCGCGCGGCCGGTGGCTGTGTGACGCTCGACGAGGCGCCAGACGCGATCGAGGAAGCGCACGATGCCGCCCAGGCCCTCGTCGGTGAAGTCGCCGCCCGCCTCATACTGCCCCGTGAAGAGCATGTAGGCGCGGAAGGCGTCGGCGCCGTACGCGTTGATGTACTCGTCGGGCGTGACGACGTTCAGGCGTGACTTGCTCATCTTGGCGCCGTTGAGCGTGATCATGCCGTTGGCGCGGAAGTGCGTGATCGGCTCGGCGAAGTCGAGGTGCCCCAGATCGAATAGCGCGCGAGTGATGAAGCGCGCGTACATCAGGTGCAGCACGCTATGCTCTGCGCCGCCGACGTACATGTCGACTGGCAGCCACTTGCGCGTCAGCTCGGGGTCCCACGGTTGGGTGGCGTCGTCGCTCGACGGGTAGCGCAGGTAGTACCAGGACGAGTCGAGGAAGTTGTCGCAGACGTCCGTCTCGCGCCTGGCGGGGCCACCGCAAATGGGGCAGGTTGTCTCGACGAAGCTCGGCACGGTGGCGAGCGGCGAGATGCCGGTTCCGGTGGGGCGATACTCGTCTACCTCGGGCAGGACGACGGGAAGTTGATCTTCCGGCACGGCGATGGCGCCGTGATCGGGGCAGTAGATGATGGGGATCGGCGTGCCCCAGTAGCGTTGGCGGCTGACCAGCCAGTCGCGCAGGTGGTAGCGTACGTCGGGCTTGCCGGCGCCGCGCTCCTCTAGCCTGGCGACGATGGCGTGCGCCGCCGCTGTGGAGGACATGCCAGTGAAGTCGGCGGAGTGGATCAGGGTGCCGCGGTCGGTGAAGACACCATCGCGGCCGCCGGGTGCATCGAGCTCATCGGCGGCATCGTGCGCAGTGTCGGTTGGGACGACGACGGTGCGGATGGGGAGGCCCATCGCTTCGGCGAAGGCGAAGTCGCGCGCGTCGTGCGCGGGGACGCCCATCACCGCGCCCTCGCCATACTCGGCGAGCACGTAGTCGGCGATCCAGATCGGCAGCGGCTCGCCGGTCAGCGGGTGCGCGGCGTAGCGTCCGGTGAAGACGCCGGTCATCGGGCGCTCACCCTCCTCTTCGGGCGCCACACGCGTGGTACGCGACTCAATTCGGTACGCTTCGACGGCCTCGCGATGGGCGGCGTCTGCGAGCGTCGCGGCCAGCGGTGCATCCGGTGAGACGGCGAGGAAGGTGACGCCGTAGAGGGTGTCTGGGCGGGTGGTGAAGACGCTGCTAGAGGGTTGCGCGGGCGCGGCTTCGCCGGGAACCTGCGCTATCCGGAAATTGACGGCGGCGCCGGGCGAGCGGCCTATCCAGTTGCGTTGGGCGGCCTTGACGCGCTCGGACCAATCCAGGGTACCTAGCGCCTCGAGCATGGCGTCGGCATAGTGTGTGATCTTGAAGTACCACTGCTCGAGCTCACGCCGCTCGACGATGGAGTCGCAGCGTTCGCAGTGGCCGTCGATGACCTGCTCGTCGGCCAGCACCGTCTTGTCCTTGGGGCACCAGTTAACCGCGCCCTTCTTGCGCTGCACCAGGCCAGCGTTGAAGAGCTTGACGAAGATCCACTGCGTCCAGCGATAGTAGGCGGGGTCGGTGGTCTGGACTTCATGCGACCAGTCGAAGCGGTTGCCGATGCGCTTGAGCTGCTCGCGGAAGTGGGGGATGTTCTGCGCCGTCAGCGCGCGCGGGTGTACGCCTTTGCTCAGGGCGAAGTTCTCGCTGTGGATGCCGAAGGCGTCGAAGCCCATCGGCTCGAAGACGTCGTTGCCGCGCATGGCCTGCCAGCGCCCCTGCACGTCCGCGCCGATGAAGGCGTACATATTGCCGACGTGTAGGCCCTCAGCTGAGGGATACGGGAACATCATCAAGTTGTAAAAGGGCCACTTGGCGTTGCGCAGATCTGGCCGGTAGGTGCCTTCGGCCTCCCAATGCTCGCGCCATTTCGCCTCGATCGCCGCCACGTCGTAGGCACGGCGCGGGGGTTGGCGCGGTCCGCTCGCTGGCGAGCGTTTCTTCGCGGACTTGTCGGTCATTGCATGTGGACGTGGCGTTCGCCTTGCCATGCCGTGTCCCCCCCACTCTTGCAGCGGTCGGCCCCTGTTGGTGGCGGTCTCGCGCCGAGGCGACCTGATGATGGGTGAGCGGGAGGGTTCTTGACGTGCCGAAGCCAACGAAACGCGCCTCCCGCCCCAACAAGGGCGAGAGGCGCATCTCACATGGCCTTCGCGGTCCCACCTTGCTTCGCCGCCGTCTCGCGACAGCGACCTTTGAGGGTGCCAACACACCCCGGCTCGTTAACGGGAGCACCCGGCGACGGCTACTGAGAGGTTCGCCATCGCGGCTTCCGAGAGAGCTTCGGCCCGCCCTGACGCCGGCTTGCACCACCCGCCGGCTCTCTACGCTCAAGGCGCAGCGTACTATGCTCGTGCTACGCGGTCACTATGTGGTTGTCGCCGACAGCGTAGCATATGGGCGTGCCGGTCGCAAGCGCAGCCTTTTCGGCTCACGAGGAGGCAACCGCGCGCGAGTTGATCTCCGCGGCGAGGAGGGCGGCGCGCGTGGCGGCGCGGTCGGCGGCCGCGGCCGAGACATCGGCCTGCATGGCGGCGCGGGCATCGAGCGCCTTGCCGTAGTCGCGCCAGTTGGGGGGGTCGATGGTAAGGGCACGCCAGCGCACGCTTTCGCAGCGAGCCGTCAACTCTTCCATGACGGCTTTGCGCAGGGCCGAGTACCCGAAGTCGCCCGTCGCCGGCTGCGCGGCGACCTCGCGGGTGGCCGCAATTGCGATGGGAGCGAGGTGTTCTACGCGCGCGCTCAACTCTTCGAGTGTGGCTTGTGTCGCGACAACCTCAAGCGAGCCGTCGCGGGAGGGACGTTCCCCAAATGCGGCACGCAGGTCCGCGACCAGGGTCTGGCAAGCCAGAAGCGAGCGCTGCGTCGCCAGCTTGCCTCGCTCAATCGAGGCGACGGCGGCGGCGATCTTCGGCTGCGTGCGCAGCTTATCAGCGGGTTGCGGCGTGGCGAGTGCGGTCTCCATCGCCTCGACGGCCCGAATGATCTGCGCCCTGATCTCGGCGGTGATGGCGATGCGCGCTTCGATTTGTGCGACGCGCTGGCGAGCGGCTCGATCGTACCTTACCGCCTGGTCGGCGAGTAGCGTGTCCAGCTCGGCGCGATCCCAGAACTCGAGTGAGAGGCGTTGCGCTTCGGCGCGTGCGACTTCTGACGAGGGGTGCGTGGTTATGAGCAGGGTCGCGGCGTCCCGGCTGCCGGTGGCGAGCGCGGCGGCTTGCCGCACGTGTCGCGCGGTAAGCGCTGATCCTGGCATCGCGGGGAGCGCAAGGGCGGTGAGTGGACGGCCGTCGCGTGCGCCGGTGAAGCAGAGCCCGCTGTCCGTCTCGTGGGACGAGTTGACGCGTGCGCCGGTGCGCTCAATGAGCCAGCGGATGGCTTCCGCGAATGCAGCGGGTGGCAAGAGTTCCAGTGCATCCGCGGTGAAGGGGGCGCCGTCGGTGGCGGGCTGGCGAGCGGCCATGGCCGCGGCCATGGGCGCGCCCACGGGCGGCGTTGACGGCGCGGCGACGCCCAATGGAGCGTTCCAGGTTGCCGAACGCACGAGGCCACGCCCCAGATCCAGCGTGGCGAGGAGGGCATGGCGGGCAGCATCTGTAAGCTCGACCTCGGCCATCAACGTAGTGACGAATGCCGCGCTGGCAAGTCGGACTTCGACCTCTGCGCCGTAGATCTCGGCCAGGCGTGACATCTCTTTGGTGAGCGCGCGGCTGAGCGCGGCGCGGTCGGCATCTGGCTCGGTCTGCATGGCGGAGTAAGCACCGTTGATTTCGTCGCGACGGCGTGCGTAGTCGGCGGAGCCGCGCAGGCTCAAAAATGCGGCGATGGCGTTGGCGCGGCGCTCCAGTTCACGGCGTGCACGTGCAAGTGCAGCGGTGAGCTGTCGCTCGAAATCGCGTGGTGTGGTGGAATTCTCGGCTCGCGCGATGGCCGCTTCGGGCACGAGGGGTGTGGCGGAGCCGGATGGGTCGAACGCGACGCGGACAAGATTGTCGATGCGTCCGTAGTGGTCGCGCGCCGTCACGGTGAACGCCAGCTCAACGCTGACTTCCTCCCACTCGCGCACGACGCGGGTGGACGTGATGCGACCAAGACCGCCGAGGACGCGGGCACCCGTTAGCAGGGGGCACGCGTCGCAGGTCTCGATCGGTTCGCCACTCGTTTCGAGACAACGTCCACAATTCTTCGCGGGCGGCGCGACGGCTTGCCTCACGGTGGCTTCGGCTGAAGCGGCTGGCGGGATTCGGAATGCGAGGAGGCGAGCGTGCGCCGCGACGTCATCGAGCATCGCCGTGAGCGCGGTGCTACCGGGCAGGAGCAACTCACTGGCTGGATCGCGCTGAAGGTCGGTGGGGGAGTCGGTGTAATGACGCGTGTGCCCGTCGGGTAGGTTGACGCTGAGGGTGGACGGCGTCTGCGCGGTCGTGCGCGCGCCAACCGCCTGGAAATAGGTGCGCGCGAAGGCGAGCGCTTCGCTTAGCTGGCTGTTCGCCACCTCATGCGGTGACGGCCCTCGGTGGCGAGTGGATGATGGCTCGGCGGGGGCTGAGTCGCGTGCAGGCTTGGGCTTGCGCCAGAAGAGAAGTCTCATCCCAACACCTCGGCGGTGAGCGATTCGGCGTCGTGTTGGCGGCCTGAGGAAACGAGGAGGTCTTCACCGAGTGCCTGCAATTCGCGCTGCGTCACTAGCTTGCTTGGCGCGCGCATGAGCATCTCGAGAATGCGTTCTTCGAGGTCAATCTCGGCGTCCTGGCTCTCGGTGAGGATCGTTTCGATTGCGCCGATCGTCAGCGTGAAAAGGTTGATCTTTTGATAGAGGAGCTGCAGGACGTAGTCGTCGATGGTGTCGCGGACGGCGAAGTTGTAGACGCTGACCTCGCGCATCTGGCCGAGGCGATGCACACGCCCGATGCGCTGCTCGATCCGCATAGGATTCCAATGCAGGTCGAAGTTAATGACGACGGAGCAGCGCTGCTGGAGGTTCAAGCCCTCGGCACCGGCGTCGGTGGCGATGAGGACGTCGAGATCGCCGCGATTGAAGCGGTCTACGAGCTGCTCGCGCTCGGCGCGGGAGAGCGCGCCGATGTAACATTCGGCGGTGTTGCCAGCGGCACGTGCGACGTTGCGGAGGCGCGAGGCCGTCTCTAGGCGCAGCGTGAAGATCAGCGCCGGCTCACGTTTGAGCTCGGTGAGGGTTTGGCGCAGGAGAGACTCTTTGGCGCTGGTGACGGTGCGGCAGCGGTCGGCGAGTGTCAGCAGGTGATCGCGCTCGTCCGGGTGCACCTCTGCGCGGCGACGCAGGGAGTCTTCAATGGCGCTGGGGCTGCTGCTGAGCGACTGCTGGAGCGCCATGATCTCGCGGATGACCGCCCCACGATTGTGCGCCTTTGGGGAGGCGGGTGAGGCTGGAGGGTCTTTCTCGCGCGCTTGCGAGGCGCGGGCCGGTGGCAGTCTGCGGTAGAGCGAGCGGAGGTAGTCGGTCACGTCGTCGATCAGCGCGTTCTCTTCGGGCGAGGGGGTGATGGTACGCGTCGAGACGACGCGGCCGGCGAAGGCGATCTCGGTCTCGGAGCGTCGCGTGCGGCACATGACGCCGGCGGCGACGGCACGGAGTTGGCCCACACGATCGGGACGCGCGACACGTGCGGTGCCGCGGTCGGCGACGTAATCCAACTCGAATTCGCGGGGAGTGCCGAGACGGCCTGGGACGGCGAGATCGACGAGGCTGAAGAGGTCCGTGAGCTTGTTGGAGACGGGAGTAGCGGTGAGGAGGAGTCGCCAACGGGTCGAGAGCTCCGCGACGCTGCGGCGACGCTTGGAGTCGAGGTTGGCCAGGAGGTGCGCCTCGTCCACTATCAGGAGGTCCCAGGTGCGAGCGTTGACGCGCTCGAACGAACGCACGAATTGTTGCAGGGAGCAAATGACCTGCGATTCCTCGGAGAAGCCGCGGAAGCGCGCTTCGTCGGTGAGCACGAAGTCGCTGTCGAAACGCTCGCGCAGCTCACTCTGCCACTGTCCAAGGAGCGCCTTTGGCGCGAGCACTAGAGTGCTGCCGATAATGCCGCGCAGGGCAAGCTCTTTGTAAATCATACCGGCTTCGATCGTCTTACCGAGGCCGACCTCGTCGGCGAGGATGGCGGCGGGCGCGAGCTCGCGGAGCACCCTTTGGACCGTCCGCGTCTGGTACTCCAGAGGGCGGACGCGGTCACCGAGGACGGCAGGCGCGAGCAAAGACTCGAAGGTCGCGGCGGGTTGCAACTTCCGCGAGGCTAGCAACAGTCGATACCAGATCGGCGACATGTCAGACGCTGCCACCGTGGCGGAAGGGCTGGCGGCGATGCGTGACAGGAATTGGGCTGGGTCGGCGTCTAGCAAGATGTGTACGTCAGGCGAGGTTGCGGCGGAAGTGGGGGCGGCAGGCTTGCGTATGGCGGATGCATGAACTGTCACGAGGTACCCCTGTACGTCGAACATGGCCGAGTGTCGATGCGGGCGAAACGACCGGTGTGGAGTATAGCACGCGGAGTCGGAGCAGTGAGTCGGCGAGGGTACCGCAAGGTGAGCGAAGAGACGGAGATTGTAACCTGCTGGTCGTAGTGCTTCGTATGTTATGTTACGAAGCGGCACACCGCTTCATTGACAATGTCCCCGTAGACGTTGTAGCAAGCCACTAGCGCGTGCTGGGGGCGACTGTTCGAGTCATGCGCAGCTACCAAACCGCAGTCCGACCCACTGCCTGACTATCCGCGCAGCCCATTTCATCACGCAGTCTCTTGAATTGAGATACGAGGAGCCCGAAGATGGCAGAAACGAATCCTGAGAAGAAGGTCGCCGGCAAGCGCGGTCCGGTCGCCGGAACCGATGAGGCGCGGCGTGGCGGAGAAGCGGTGCGCGCGAAGTACGGTCGCGACTTTTTCTCGCGCATCGGCAAGAAGGGCGGCGATACCGTGCGCCGCGAGCATGGTTCCGAGTTCTACTCGCAGATTGGCCGCAAGGGCGGCGAGACGACCAAGTCGCGGCAAGGCGCCGAGTTCTACGCCCGCATCGGCAAGAAGGGCGGTCTCGCGGAGACGAAGCGCGGGCAGTCCGAGGGGTAGCGTCGACGCCGATTGGCGATTCGGCATCGAAGCGGCACCGAGAGCGATTCACGGGCCGCTTCTTTTTTTGGTGATGTTTGCCAATCGGAATGCGCAGTGCGAAGCGACGGCTAGCGGGCGGCGGCGGCGACCGGCGAGTTCGTGCCGACGCCGATACGGCGGTAGCGATCGTAGCGTTGGGCGACCAAGGTGGCTGTCGGGATGCGTTCGAGCTCGGCCAGCTCCGCGAGGATGGTGTCCTTCACGGCAGCGGCGGCAAGACGATGATCGCGATGGGCGCCGCCGAGCGGTTCCGGGATGATGCCGTCTATGAGGTGCATGTCGTAGAGGTCGTGCGCGGTGATGCGCATGGCTTCGGCGGCGTTGGCCGCGAAAGCGGTGTCGCGCCAGAGAATGTTGGCAGCCGCTTCGGGTGCCGCAACGGTGTAGAAGGCATGTTCCAGCATCAAGATGCGGTCGGTGATGCTAATCTGGAGTGCGCCGCCGCTGCCGCCCTCACCGATCACCACCGCGACGGATGGGGTCCGAAGGACGGCCATCACGAGCAGGTTCTCGCCGATGGCCTGCGAGACGCTACGCAGCTCTGATTCCAGGTCGGGCGAGGCACCCTGTGTATCGATCAGGGTCACGAGGGGCATGTGGAAGCGCTCGGCGTGCTGCATCAGGCGCAGTGCTTTGCGCGAGCCCTCGGGATGCGCGAGGCCGAAGGAGCACTCTTGCTTCTCTTTGGTGTCGCGCCCCTTCTGGTGCCCCATGATCATGACGCTCTTGCCGTCGATGCTGGCAATGCCGCCCATCAAGGCGCGATCGTCGCCGTAGCGGCGGTCACCGCGTAGCTCGAAGAAGTCGTCGCACATCAGCTTGATGTAATCGGCGGTGTAGGGTCGATCCCGGTGGCGAGCGACCTGCACCTTCTGCCACGGTGTGAGCGAGGCGTAGATGGATCGCGTGGTCTCTTCGAGCTGTCGCTCCAGTGCTTCGATCTGTCTGCGCTCCTCTGGGCGTTGCTTGTCGCTACGGCGCTGGAGCGCATGCGTGAGCTTCTTCTCGAGCTCGGCGAGTGGGCGCTCAAAGTCGAGATCGTAGGCCATGAGGCACCTCCAGATGGCACGCCATAACAGCCGGCGTCGAGCGTCGCAGAACGAGAGTCGCTAGTGCTGCGCAGCCGCATTGGCCGCGTAAAGTCGTAGCAGGCGCACCAAGGTGGGGCGCATGGCCCGCCGGGGCACGATTGCGTCGATCATGCCGTGTTGAAGGACGAACTCGGAGGTATTGACGCCTTTCGGCAGGCGCTGATGCAAGAATTGCTCGATGACGCGCGGGCCGGCGAAGCCGATGATCGCGTTCGGCTCGGCGAGCATCACGTCGCCGAGGAAGGCGAAGCTGGCGGCGACGCCGCCCGTCGTCGGGTCGGTGAGCACCGAGATGAACGGTGTCTGGGCGTTGGCGAGCAGGTGGAGGGCGGCGGTGGTCTTGGCCATCTGCATCAGCGCGATCATGCCCTCTTGCATGCGCGCGCCGCCCGAGGCTGCGAAGATGATGACGGGCAGGTGCTCCTTGGCGCCGAGCTCGATCGCCAGCGTGAGGACCTCGCCAGCCACGGCGCCCATGCTGCCGCCGATGAATCGGAAGTCCATCACTGCGATGATGGCGGGTAGGCCCTCGATCGTGCACGTGCCCATCAACACAGCGTCGTCGAGCCCGGTCGCCTCACGGCGGTCATCCAGCTTCGCCGCATAAATCTCCGTGCGGCTGACGAAGTGCAGGGGGTCGTCGGATCGCAGCGTTGGCGTGCGGTTCTCGAAGGAGCCTTCGTCTGCGGTCAACTCGATGCGCCGCTGGGCGCCAAGCCGGAAGTGGTGGCCGCAGCGCGAGCAGACCTCGAGGTTCTTCTCGAAGTCGCGATGCACCAGGAGCTCTTTGCAATTCGGACATTTGACGGCGAGCGGTCCGCTGAGGCCCGCCATGCTGGCGTCGGCGTGATGGCCGTTGCTGCTGCCCGGCTCCAACGCCGGGAGCGACTCTTCCTTCACCCACTGCCCCCGTTTTCTTCACGCGTGGCGAGTCGCTGTCCGCGGGAAGTAGTCGCTCACCCGCGGACGCCACGAGTGTCCGTTCCGGCTATGATGCCCCAAAAAGTGTCAGCCAGTCAACAGGCATGCAACGCCTTAGGGGCATCTTACTCCTCTTCAAAGAGGGCGTCCACAAATTCGTCGGGGTCGAATGGGGCCATGTCGTTGACCTTCTCGCCTGTGCCGATAAATTTGATGGGCACGCCGAGCTCGGAAGCGACCGCGAATACGATGCCGCCGCGCGCCGTGCCATCCAGCTTGGTGAGGATCACGCCGCTGACGCCGGAGTCTTGCACGAACTGCTTCGCCTGGAGGAAGCCGTTCTGCCCCGTGGTGGCGTCGATGACGAGCAGGACCTCATGCGGCGCCTCGGGGTCGTACTTCTGGAGGACGCGCATCACCTTCTTCAATTCCTCCATCAGGTTGAACTTCGTGTGCAGGCGACCGGCGGTATCGACGATGAGCACGTCAGTGCCGCGCGCCTGGGCTGCCTGCATGGCGTCATAGACCACAGCGCCGGGGTCGGCGCCCTGCTGGTGGCTGACGACGGGCACTCCGATGCGCTCGCCCCAGGTTTTGATCTGCTCGGTCGCGGCGGCGCGAAATGTGTCGCCGGCGGCGAGGAGCACGCGATGCTTCTGGCGCTTGAGAAGGTTGGCGAGCTTGGCGATGCTGGTCGTCTTGCCCACGCCGTTAACGCCGACGACGAGATAGACGGAGATCGGCGAGGTGTCGGAGAAGACGAGCGGATCCGGGTCGCCGAGCAAGATGGCGAGCTCCTCTTTGAGCGCGTCGCGCAGTTGCGAGCCGCGGGTGAGGTGCTCGGCCTCGACGCGTTCGCGAAGGTCCGTCATCAGCCGGTCGGTGGTGGCAACGCCGACGTCGCCGGTGATCAAGGTTTCCTCCAACTCGTCCCAGAGGTCGTCGGTGATGTCGTCGGCTTCCATCGCCGCGTTGACGCGACCGAAGAGTTGGCGCGTGCGACCGAGGCCGATGCGGAACGGGTTGTGGAACAGGCCGCGCCGCTCTTCCTCTACGGGCCGCTCGATCATGCTCATTTCATCGAAGTCGTCGGCTTCGACTCCATCCTCTTCGACGTACGGCGCTTCGATGGCATCGCCTGGGATGACGGCGGAGGTCGCGACGGCGGTGTCGGCGGCGGTCGCGACGGCGGTGTCCTCTGCGGTGTCGGCGGAGGTCGCGACGGCGGTGTCGACGGCGGTGTCGGCGGCGGCCGGCAGTTGCTGCGCGACCGTGACCTCTTCGGGCTCCTCTTCCGTCATTTGCTCGAGGTCTTCATCTGACGTTGCAGGAATCTCTTGGGCTGGTTGTTGAGAATCGGGCTCCGGCGCTTCTCGCTGGCCGAAGAGATTGTCGCGAAGCCGCTTAAACATGAGTCTGTCCTTTGGATTGGTCGGTACGGGAACGAACGGCGCAGGGCGCAGAGAGAGGGCGCAGGTATCGTGAAGGCTCCTGATGAGCCTCCGCGACGCTACGCCCTCCGCAGAGATTCGCGCAGATCGCCAGCCAGCTATCGCCCGGACCGGTACGAATGCATCGAGCCGTCGCTGACCGGCTCGTTGATGATAATATCGCCGTTGCGGATCTTAACGTTGTAGAGGCAATTGGGATTGGTGCAGACCCAGGCTTTGAACTGGATCGACGCCCCCTGACTGCCAAAATCCGAGAGTGGTACCAAGTCTCCGGATCCGCACTTCCGGCACTGTGGAAACGTGAATTCCACGCCTGTCGCCCCTTCCGTTCGCTCCCGCATATCCACCTCCGCCGCACCCCATAGCCACCGTCGCAACAGCGTGACTCAGAAGCAGGAAAGCCACCAGCACGTTGTCCGTCGTCCGGAGAGAAGGAGGCTCGGAAACCGTTCCTACGAGTATAACACACCACGACTGTCGCTTGATTCTGGCGCGAGACCATTCGCGGCGACATAACGTGCAAGTTCCGGGCCACGCAGCGCGGCATTCTGGGTAATCTTGTCCACCATGTCTGCGCGACGTGTCTCCAGCGCACGCTCAGCCGTTGTAACAGCGAGGACGAGGGCCGCTGGCGCACGTAGCAGCGACCGCGGTCCTATTCCCTGTGCGGCCACATTGCTGTTCGCTGCTTGCTGGGCTATACTGCTAGACAAGCGACAGGCTGGGTCGGGTGCATCTCATGTGAATACGGCCGGGAGAACACGTTTTCTCCGCGCCACGCTCTCTCGCACGATTTCGCTCTCGGAGGGGCACCATGGAAAGTCGCCAGCGGCAGCCGTCGAGGCCGCGTCGCATCCGCACGCAGTCCGAGCCTGTTGGCGTGGCGTCTGGAACTCCTCCTCAGCGCGAGACGGCGTCGGCGTCGATCGGTCTGCGCGAGTTGCCCGTGCTGCCGCTGCGCAATACGGTGCTGTTGCCGAACATGGTAGTGCCGCTCTATGTTGAGCGCGATGCAGCGTTGCGCGCGGTCGAGGCGGCGCTGGCGGCGGATCAGGCGCTGCTGGTGGTGGCGCAGCGTGATGAGGCAATCGATAATCCGACTGCGGATGACCTCTACGCTGTGGGCACGGAGTGCGCGGTGACGCGGACACTTCGAATGCCGGACGGCAGCACGAGCGTCCTCGTCCATGGGATACGGCGGGTGCGCATCGAGGAGTGGCTGCAGTTTGAGCCACACGGGAGGGTGCTGGGCATCCACCACGAGGACGCGGAGGTCGGCGGGCCGCAGGTGGAGGCGCTGATGCGCAGCGCGCTCGCCTCCTTCGAAACGTGCAGCAAGCTCGGCACGCGCATGTCTGAGGACGCCTATATTCAGGCGCTGAACATCGCGCAGCCGGGGGCGCTGGCAGATTTCATCGTCGCGCAACTCGAACCACCTCTGCCGGTGCGACAGCAGGCGCTGGAAGCGTGGCACCCCGTTGCGCGGTTGCGCGCCGCTTGCACGTTGCTGCAGGGCGAGGTTAGCGTCCTCGAGTTGGAACAGAAGATCCGTGACGAAGTGCAGCATGAGGCCGACCGTGGCCAGCGTGACTTCTTCCTGCGCGAGCAGTTGAAGGTCATCCAGCGGGAGCTGGGCGAGCAGGATCCGGCGGCCGGTGAGGTTGACGAGCTGCGGGAGGCCATCGTCGCGCGGCATATGCCGGAGGCTATCGAGGCGCGGGCGCTGAAGGAGCTCGACCGGCTCAAGGCGATGCCGGCGATGGCGCCGGAGGCCGGGGTGGTGCGCACGTACCTCGACTGGCTTGTCGCTCTGCCGTGGCAGGAGCTCTCGCGCGACTGCCTCGACCTGAAGCGCGTCGCGGCGGTCCTGGACGAGCGCCACTATGGGTTGCAGGCCGTCAAGGATCGCATCCTCGAGTTTATCGCCGTGCGCAAGCTCGCGCCCTCGGGCAAGGCGCCGATTCTTTGCTTCGTCGGCCCGCCAGGGGTCGGCAAGACCTCGCTGGGGCGGTCTATCGCTGAAGCGCTGGGACGCCCATTCGCGCGCATCTCGCTGGGCGGCGTGCGCGACGAAGCGGAGATCCGCGGGCACCGGCGCACGTACGTGGGGGCGCTGCCCGGGCGCGTCATTCAGGCGATGAAGACGGTCGCGGTGGGCAACCCCGTGCTCGTGCTCGACGAGATCGACAAGCTCGCGGCGGACTACCGCGGCGACCCGTCGGCCGCGTTGCTCGAAGTGCTCGATCCGGAGCAGAACGCGACCTTCTCCGATCACTACCTTGAGGTCCCGTACGACCTCTCGAAGGTGCTCTTCATCCTGACGGCGAATGTATTGCACACGATTCCCGCGCCGCTGCGCGACCGCATGGAGATCATCGAAATCTCGGGCTACACGGAGGACGAGAAGCTGGGCATCGCGCGCAGGTTCATTCTGCCGAAGTTGCTCCGCGACAGTGGCCTGAACGAAGATCGCGTGGAGTTCAGCGATGACGCGCTGCGGGCGCTCATACGCGAATACACCTTCGAGGCCGGCGTCCGCAACATCGAACGCGAGATTGCCGCGATCCTGCGCCGGGTTGCGCGACGAGTGGTCGAGGGGCGGCGCGCGAAGGTGGCTGTGACGCCGCAGAAACTCAGCACCTATCTGGGGCCGCAGAAGTTCTACCCGAGTGAGGCGGAGGAACGCGACGAGGTAGGCGTCGCCACCGGGCTGGCGTGGACGGCCGCCGGAGGCGATCTCACGACCGTCGAGGTTTCGGCGGTGCCCGGCAATGGCGCGCTGCAGCTTACCGGGCAGCTAGGCGACGTGATGAAAGAATCGGCGCAGGCTGCCTTGACGTACACACGCGGGCGGGCGGAGGCGCTCGGCCTCGACGGGCAGTTCCATCAGTCGCACGATTTCCACATTCACCTGCCCTCGGGCGGCATCCCGAAGGATGGCCCCTCCGCGGGCGTGACCATGGCGACGGCGATCATCTCGGCGCTGACGGGCTCCTCTGTGCGCCGGGATGTCGCGATGACGGGCGAGATCACGCTCCGGGGCCGCGTCTTGCCGGTCGGTGGCGTGAAGGAGAAGGTGCTGGCGGCATATCGCGCTGGCATTTCGACGGTGGTCTTGCCGCGGCGCAATCTGCGCGACCTTGACGATCTGCACGAGGATGCACGGAGCCACATGACCCTACTCGGCGTGGAAACGATGGATGACGTGCTCGCCGTCGCACTCGCGCCGTCCGGTCGTCACGCGGGGAATACGCGGTACGTGGGGTCGCCGAACGAGCTGCTGGAGCCGCGATCTCGGCGCGCACCCTCTGCACGGCAGGAGCCCGTCGCCGCGGCCGGACGCATCGCGCGCTCACGGATGAGTCGGGGCGTCCAATCCGGCCCGCTGAAGGCCAGTTCTGAACGCTAGGCATGCGCGACGCAACGCTAGGCATGCGCGACGCCTAGGACACGGAGCTGCACTGCGCTGCCACGCGATGGGGGTGGATCGTGGCCCTACCGGGCGACCTCATCCTCTGCCTCCTCTTTGGTACGGGCTCACCACTGCGCGGCGAACGCTTGAAACAGTATCGGCCCCACAGGCGTGTGACCGTCTGCGGTCGAAATGCGTGCATGCTGGGCCCATGGTACAATGGTCGAACCGCTTCCAGGGTCGCTGGCGGCATTTGTACCCTACGGACTTGCCGATGATGCACGAAATGCGCGGCCAGGGATGGTGACGCCAGCTCGCCGTCAATACCTCGACATCAAGTCGCGTTTTCCCGGACGCGATCCTCCTGTATCAGGTCGGCGACTTTTATGAGACGTTCGACGAAGATGCGCGCGTGGCGGCGAGCGAGCTCCAGATAGTCCTCACCAGCCGCGCCTATGGTCCGGATGAGCGTGTGCCGCTGGCGGGCGTCCCGGTTCACGCGATGCAGGGGTACGCGGCGCGCCTGGTGGAGCGTGGCTACAAGGTAGCCATCTGCGAGCAGACGAGCCTGCCGGGCCGGGGACTCGTCCGCCGCGAGGTGACGCGCATCCTCACGCCGGGGACCGTGTCGGACCCGTCGATGATCCCGCTGCGACGCGACAACTACCTCGCCGCGGTTTCGATCGTGACGGAGCGAAGGCGGGGGGAGGAGCACCGCGCAGTCGGCCTGGCGTATGTCGAGGTCAGCAGCGGCGTGTTCGCGTGCACCCAATGGGACGCCACTGCGCAGGCGGGCGCCGTCATCGCGGAACTTGAGCGCTTGCAGCCTGCGGAGATCTTGCTGGCCGAAGGCGCCGCGGCTCCCTGGGTAGATGCGACTTCGCGCTCGGGCGAAGAAGATGGGCATCTGGGATGGCCTGCGCAGCTGCCGGCTCCGACGACGACGCCGGCGGGCTACTTCGATGCTGAGGAGGCGCGGTCGCGGCTGTGCCGGCATCTCGCGGTACCGACGCTGGGGGCGTTCGGCTGTGAGGGGAATCCTGCTGCGACTGCCGCCGCCGGGGCGCTGGTGGCATATTTGCAGCGGATGAATCCCGCACTGCTCCGCTCGGTACGTTCGCTTCGTACCTATGACACTGGCGACGACGTGCAGATCGACGGTCGCACCTGGCGCGCATTGGAAGTCGTCGAGCCGGTGCAGACGGGGTTCACGCGCAGTGGGCGGCAACGTCTTGGGCCGACGCTGCTGGGGACGCTCGATTCGACGCGGACGAGCATGGGCGCGCGTGCGCTCCGTCGCCGACTGCTGCAGCCGATCCGCGATCGCGTCGAGCTCGAAGCGCGGCTCGACGCTGTTGAGGAGCTGACACGCGATCCTGCGCTGCGCCAGCGGATAGAAGCCGCATTGCGCGGCTTGGGCGACGGCGAGCGGCTCGTAGCACGTTTGGCGCAGGGTACCGCCACTCCGCGAGAGCTCATCGTGCTGGCGGCCCTGTTGGCGCGGTTGCCGGAGTTGCGCAGTACGCTCGAGAACGTGCGCGCGACGCGACTTCGGGAGCTTCTCGTGGGCCTAGACGGCTGCGAGGACGCACGGGCGAAGATCGAGGCCGCTCTCGACGACGGCGGTCCCGGTTCGACTGGGAAGGTGCGCGCGGGCTACGATGCCGCTCTGGACGAGTTGGTGCGGTCGAGCGCGGAGACGCGCGCGTGGATCGCGGCGTTAGAGCCGCGTGAGCGCGCGCGCACGGGCATCAAGGCGCTCAAAGTTGGCTACAACCATGTCTTCGGATACTACCTCGAGGTTTCGCATGCAAACAGCGCGCGCGTGCCGGCAGAGTACGAGCGGCGCCAGACCCTGACAGGGGGCGAACGGTATGTTACGCCCGAATTGAAGCAGTACGAAGCGCGGGTACTGGACGCTGCAGAGCGGATCGAGGCGCTGGAGAGCGAACTCTACGCCCGGCTGCTCGATGATCTGGCGAGCTACCAAGAGCGACTGCTTGCCACTTCCGCGGCGCTAGCGCAGATTGATGTGTTGCTCTCGTTGGCGGAGGTCGCCGTCCGCCGTGGCTACGTGCGCCCGGAGCTCACCGAGGGTACCGAATACGTCGTGCGAGGCGGGCGGCATCCGATACTTGAGGGTGTGCTCGACGGCCACGACTTTATGCCCAACGACTCCATCTTCGATGGAGACTTCGATGGAGACTTCGATGGAGACTTCGATGGAGACGGTGAGGTAGCTGGGGGTGGCACCCGCTTGGTCTTGCTGACGGGCCCGAACATGGCAGGGAAGTCTACGTACCTGCGGCAGGTCGCGTTGATCGCGCTACTTGCCCACGTTGGCTCGTTCGTGCCGGCGGTGTCCGCGCGAATCGGCGTCGTCGATCGCATCTTTACGCGCGTGGGCGCCGAAGACGATCTCTCGGCTGGCCTCAGCACGTTCATGCTCGAAATGATGGAGACGGCCTTCATCCTGCGCCACGCGACGGAGCGCAGCCTTGTCGCGCTTGATGAAGTGGGTCGCGGCACGAGCACGCGGGACGGGGTGGCAATTGCACGGGCTGTGCTTGAGTACCTGCACGATCACGTGCGATCACGCACGCTGTTTGCCACCCATTTCCACGAACTGGCCGCCTTGGCCGAGACGTTGCCATGTCTGCGGCTGTACCGAATGGACGTCGCTGAGCGCGATGGTCGGACGGTCTATCTGCACCGTGTCGTGGCGGGTGCGAGCGATGAAAGCTATGGAGTTCACGTTGCGCGCATGGCCGGGATCCCCTCGGAGGTCACGTGCCGCGCGGAAGATCTGCTGGCGATTGCTTCCACCTCCGAGTGTCGGTGGCCGACGCCGAGTTGTCGGTGGCCGACGCCGAGTTGTCGGTGGCCGAGCGCGGTGGGGCGTACGCCGCCGCCTCGCACGCGGAGGTTGGGCCGATTGATGGTTCGGCGGGCCGTGGCGATCAGCCCTCGATGCTTTCCCGCTTTCCCGCTTTCCCCGGGCGCGGAGCAGGTCCTCTTCGCGCTTGCGGGCGTCAACATCGCCGCGACGACGCCGCTCGAAGGGCTCAACGTGTTGTTTTCTTTGCAGCAGCGCGCGATGGCGGCTTTGCAGCAGCGGGGCAGGTGAGGATGGAGACGGACCAGGTGAATCCCGCGGTTGCGCGGCGCATTGGGCTCCTACCCCCAGAGGTGATCGAGCGCATCGCCGCGGGCGAGATCATCGAGCGACCAGCCTCGGTGGCGCGCGAGTTGATTGAGAACGCCCTTGACGCCGGCGCAACGAGCGTGCGGGTCGAGCTGCGCGAGGGCGGGTTGCGGCTGTTGCGCGTCTCCGACGACGGGGCGGGCGTCGCCGCCGATGATCTGGAGATGGCGTGTCGGCCGCATGCGACGAGCAAGGTGCGCGCGCTAGACGACCTGACTCACGTGCGGACGCTGGGCTTTCGCGGCGAGGCGCTGGCGAGCATCGCCGCCGTGGCCGAGGTTGAGATCGCCAGCGCGGCGGACGCGAGCGGGCTTGCGTCGGTGATCGCGCTAGGTCTCGGTCGCGAGCGAGAGCGAACGGTAGTTGCTCGGTCGCGCGGCACGATGGTGACGGTGCGACGCCTCTTCGCAGAGATGCCCGCGCGAAGGGCGCTCCTGCGCGGTCCCGCAGCCGAGGCGTCTCGCGTTGCGGCGGTTGTGCGGGGGTATGCGCTTGCGCATCCGTTTATTCAGTTCACGCTGACCGCCGACGGATCTTTTGTGTTGCGGACGGACGGACACGAGCTCGCTCAGGCAATCGCATCACTCTACGGCGTGGACGTGGCCGGGGCCATGCTGGCATTCGGTCCGATCGCCGTCGAAGACGTCATTCTGCGGGGCTCCGTATCTGCACGGGGGGTGGACGCGCCCGATCGGAGCCACGTGACTATCGCGGTCAACGGGCGGCCAGTCAGCAATCGGGCGCTGCTGGTCGCGGCGGAGGCGGGATACCGTTCGCTCTTCCGCAAGGGCCGCCACCCCGTGCTGGTGGTGAGCATTTCGGCGCCGCCAGGTGACCTCGACGTGAACATTCACCCGGCGAAAGCGGCGGTGCTGTTGCGAACCGAGCAGGCGGTCGCGTCGGCGTTGAAAACGGCGATTCACGACCGCCTCGGGAATGCGACCGCACACGTGCAGAGAGCGGCAGAGACGCCGTTTGGGCGTGGGATGAGGCGTGGGATTACTCGAACGGTGCAAATGCGCTTGCCGCCAGTGCGCACGAGACGCGGCATCGCGATCGGCGAGGAGAGCGGTGTCTATGGCCCTGAGGGACACGCTGGCGGGCCCGATACATCGGAACTGCCGGCGCTCGCGCCGATCGGCCAGGTCGGGGACGCGATCATCGTCGCCCATTCGGCTGCCGGGCATTTGTACCTCGTGGATCAGCATCGCGCGCACGAACGCATCCTCTACGATGGGCTGGTACGTGAGACGGAGCCTGCGGCTTCGGCGTCGAATTCGGATCACTCCGCCTCGGCGGGCCAGCTGTTGCTCGTGCCAGTGCTCGTCGAGTTGTCGCCTCTCCAGGCGCGGCTGCTCCTCGGGCGTCTCGATGAACTCGCGGGTCTGGGCTTCGAGGTGCAGCATTTCGGCGGGGCCGTCTTCCTCGTTCGCTCGTTGCCGCCCCTGCCGGCGGGGCCGAACGATCCCTCGGAGGTAGCGCGCGAGATCGCACGCGCGGCGGCGGAGGATACCGACGATTGGTTCGACCACGTGCGCATCTCGCTCGCCTGTCGGAGCGCGATTCGGCGGGGTCAGGCTCTCACGTTACTCGAGCAGAAGGCGCTACTCGACGCGTTGCGCGAGGTGCAGACGCCAGCCGTATGCCCGCACGGCAGCCCGCTGCTTCTCCGCTACGACAAGCGGTTCCTCGCTCGCGCCTTCGAGTGGTAGGCCCCACGTTGTCGCCACGAGCGGCACGACCGCGTGCTATTCTTACCGTTGCACGGCGGCGAGACGCCGGGGTGAGGCGGAATCGGGAGTGTGCGCGTGGCGAGTGAGAGTGGGCGAGACCCGATGCTTCCTCGGGAGGTGAGCGGGCGCTACCTGGTGCGCGTGGAGGCGCTGTCGCCACAAGGCGAGGCGCTGGGCCGAATCGAAGCCGCGTTGCGCGAGCCGACCGAAGATGAGCGGGCGCGCGTTGCCGCCGGCCGCGGCGGGGACGTCACGTCGATCGACGTGGTCGCGTTCATCGGTGGCCTGCCGGGCGAGCTCGCCGAGGTCGAGGTGATCTGGACCCTGCCACGAGTGGGACGAAGGCGCGCGCGTCACCTGCCCCCGCCGCGCGCGCGCCTGGTCGCCGTCCGCGAGCCGTCGGCGGAACGCGTGGTGCCGCAGTGCAACGTCTTCGGCGAGTGCGGCGGGTGCCAGCTTCAGCATCTTGCCTATCCGACACAACTCGTGTGGAAAGCCAACCGGGTTCGCGAGGCGCTGGTCGCTGCCGGACTTGCCGCACCCAACGTTCTCTCCGCCATTGGATGCGAGCCGCCGTGGGGATATCGCAACCACATGCGCTTTTCGGTCGATCGCGAGGGGCGGGCGGGACTCACCTCGCGCGGCTCTCGACATGTCCTACCGCTCGGCGCCTGCCCCATCGCCGACGCAAGCATCAATAGCGGTCTGGAGGCATTCGCGGGCGAAGTGCTTGCGCGCCCGCAGATGCTCGTTCGCTGCGGCGAGGCCACCGGGCAGATGTTGCTCCAGCCGACGCCGAGCGAGGAGGTCCGCGGGAAGCTTGCGGCGCGCGGGGTGCAGGTGTGCGACGATGTCATGGAGGAGCACCTCCTTGGCGTGCCGTTCCGCATTCGACCGAGCTCGTTCTTCCAAACGAATACGCGGCAGGCGAATCGCATGGCCGAGCTCGTGTTAGAGCTCATGCCGCGCGGCGCCGGCGTGACGCTGGTCGACGCCTATTGCGGCGTGGGCACTTTCGCGCGACTATTGGCCCCACGTGTAGAGGCAATTGTCGCGATTGAGGAGTCCGCGAGCGCGATTCGCGATGCGCGGTGGAATCTCCGAGATGCCGAGAACGTCTCGATCGTGCAAGGCAAGGTTGACGATGTCCTGCCTGAGATGAGACAGCGGCTGGACGGACTCGTCATCGATCCCCCGCGCGCCGGTTGCCAGCGGGCCGTGCTGGAGGCGCTCGCCGACCGTCGCGTGCCCAGGGTCGTCTACGTTTCCTGCGATCCGGCTACCTTGGCACGCGACTTGGCGTATCTGTGCAACACGCGGCATGCGTATCGGCTGGTCTCGGTGCAGCCGCTCGACATGTTCCCGCAAACGGCGCACATCGAGACTATTGCGACGCTGGAGGCGATTGCGCAGGAATGACCGATTCTCTACCGCTGTATCTCGCGTCGTCCTCGCCGAGGAGGCGTCAGCTGCTAGCTGCCGCCGCCATTGCGTACGAGCTCTTCGTCGTGCCGGTGGATGAAGATGCGCTCAGCACAGCGTTCGAAGGTCCCCTGCATCGGCTGGGTGAACACCTGGCCGTGTGCAAGGCGCGCGCGGCGATCGGTGGGCTACTCCAAGAGGGGAAGCGCGGGCGCGTGCTGGCGTCGGATACGACCGTGCTGCTCGACGGCATCTCGCTTGCCAAGCCGCGCGATGAGGGCGAGGCGCGGCACATGCTTGATCATTTGCGAGGACGTGAGCACCTGGTCGCCACGGGAGTCGCGCTCGGCTCTACCGAATCCAATCAGCTGATGGCCGCCACGTCGGAAACCTGGGTGCTCATGCGCGAGTACGGCGCGGACGAGATCGCGGCCTACGTGGCGAGCGGTGATCCCTATGACAAGGCGGGCGGCTACTCGATCCAGCATCCCGGATTCGAACCAGTCGCGCGCTTCACTGGTTGCCACCTCGGCGTGATTGGCCTGCCGGTGTGCATCGTCACTGCGCTGTTTGGCGACGGCGCGCTGCCGCCCGTCGCGGACGACGGCGGATGTCGCTGGTCGTCGCTCTGCACTCCGCCGTATCCGTCGCAGATGGACATTCGGCCCGTGCGAGACTCGGGTGATGCGCCGTGAGCGGCACGACGGTCCGCGGCCGCTATGCGCCGTCGCCCACGGGAATGCTCCACCTCGGCAACCTACGCACCGCGCTGCTCGCATGGCTCTTCGCGCGGTCCGCCGGGGGCGGATTTGTGGTGCGCGTGGAGGATCTCGACCAGCCGCGGGTGCGTCCGCATGCCGCCGAGCAGCAGCTCGCCGATCTGCGCTGGTTGGGGGTGGAGTGGGACGAGGGCCCCGATGTTGGTGGTGCCTACGGACCCTACCTCCAAGGTGCGCGTCAGCGGATTTACGAGGCAGAGATCGCGCGACTCGGCGAGCGTGGTCTCCTCTATCCCTGCTACTGCACGCGCGCCGAACTCAGTCGGGTGGCGAGCGCCCCGCAGGGCGACGACGCACCACGCTACCCAGGGACGTGCCGCGAGCTCGGCACGCGTGACCGCCAGCGATTGGAGGCGTCTGGCAGGCGCGCGGCGTTGCGCTTTCGAGCGCCGGAAAGGACATTTTCCTTTCGCGACCGCATCGCAGGATTGGTCGAGGAGCCCATCGCCACGTCCGCGGGTGACTTCGTGGTAAGGCGCAGCGACGGCAGTATCGCGTATCAGCTTGCCGTCGTGGTGGATGATGCGCTGATGGGGATCACGCAGGTGGTGCGCGGGGCCGATCTGCTCTCCTCCACCGCACGCCAACTTGCGCTGTATGACGCGCTTGGGTACACGGCGCCGCGCGAGTTCGCCCATGTGCCGCTTGCGCTTGACAACGGTGGCGAGCGGTTGGCGAAGCGTGACGCATCGGCGGGCGTCGCCGCGCTCCGCGCAGCTGGCGTGCGGCGAGAGCGCGTGCTTGGTGCGCTGGCGGCGAGCTGCGGCCTCTGGGAAGCGGGACGGCCCGCGACGCTTGCGGAGCTGTCGGGCGCTTTCGCGCCAGGACACATCGACTCGCGCCCGTCGACGATCCGTCTCTAGGCAGTGGCCTTGCCCGCGGGGACCTTGGCGTGCCGCTCTGCGTTCGCCGCGATACGGCGAGCCGTGACGGGAGCTTCCTTCCGAATCAGGTTTAGCGTGCCGGCGATGCTGTAGGTGTAGCCGACGAAATAGAGGTCCGGTAGGTCTACGCTGCTGACGCCGTCGGGGGCGCGCATGGGAAATCCCCGAACGTCGCGCGTGATCTGTTCGCCAAGGAAGTCGAGTGCAGGACGATACCCAGTGGCCAGGATGACCGCGTCGAACGGCGCAGAATTTCCGTCGGTGAACTGCACCCCTTCGCGAGTGAAGCGGTCGATACCGCCCGCGATCCGGATGCGTTTCTCGCGCGCCGCGTCGAGAAAGCCAAGACCGATGATCGGGATGCCGTGCGAGCCTAGGACCGGCTCCGGCGACTTGGGGATCCCTGCCCGGCGCAGCCGCGCCTCGGACCGTCGAAGGAGCAGTCCGGCGAGCGGTGCGGTGATGGCCCGTGGCATCTTCGCCACCAGGAGTCCCCAATATTGGATGGGAACGCCCAACAGAGTGAGCGGGACAGCGTTGACGCCTTGGCGAATGGCCACCGTCGCGTTCGCCCCGCCACGCACGAGGTCGAGCGCGATTTCCGCGCCCGAGTTGCCGGCGCCGACGACGAGTACGCGCTTGTCTGCGAATGCCTCGGCATTACGATATGCCTGCGAATGCATGAGGACGCCGGCGTACCCTTCCATGCCTGGGAAGGCGGGCGTCACGGGATTTGCGGCGACGCCGGTGGCCGCGACCAACACGTGACAGGCAAACTGACCCGTGTTGGTTGAGAGAGACCAGCCGGACGCTGAGTGCGCTGCCTTCTCGACACGGCAGTTGCTTCGCACGTCAATGTCGAAGCGCTCGGCATAGTTGCGAAGGTAGCCGACAACCTGGTCGCGCGAGGCGTAGCGCGGATAGGTCGCGGGCATCGGGCGTAGGGGTAAACTCGAGTAGCGCCGCACCGTATGCAAGCGCAGTGCGTCATAGCTCGACGCCCAGGAGTGCCCTACCACGTCACCGGCCTCGATCACGACGGGCCGGATGCCGAGGCGCTGCAGGCTGGCCGCCGTCGCGAGCCCGGCAGCGCCGGCGCCGACGATGATAACCTCGGTAGATGAGTCCATCGTCACTCCTCGATGCTGCAAGACCGTCGCCACCGCGTGTCGGTGCGACCTACCAGTAACGCTCTTCTTTCCACGGATCAGCAGCGTTACTGTAGCCGCGAATCTCCCAGAATCCGGGCTGATCCTTCGCCAGGAGCTCGATGCCATTCAGCCACTTGGCGCTCTTGTAGAAGTACAGGCGCGGCACTACCATCCGCACCGGTCCTCCGTGCTCGGCCTCGATGTCCTGTCCGTCGTGCTTCAGGGCGACGAGCACATCCGCCTGGTCGAGCGCCTCGATCGGCAGATTGGTGGTGTAGCCGGTCCACGAATGCTCCATCGCGAAGCGGGCATTCGAGGTGGGCCTCGCCCGCTGGAGAATCTCGCGGATGTGGACGCCTTCCCAGGCGTTCTCGTAGCGGCTCCACGTCGTCACGCAGTGGATGTCGGTGGTGAGCGACGTGCGGGGCAGTGCCAACAGTTCGTCCCACGTGAGCTCGAAGGGCTCTTCCACCTCGCCCCAGACGCGGAAGCGGTACGTCTCGGGGTCGAATTTGGGCGTGCGCTCGTAGCTGAGCACCGGCCACTTCTTCGTCAGATACTGACCCGGCGGGAGTCGCTCGGAGCCGTCGTCACGCTTCTCGGCGCTCGCCTGCCCTTTCGGTCCGAAACGCTTCAATAGATCCATGGAGCATCCTCCCATTGCGAAAGCGCCTCTGCGTTCCCCGCGCCACGTGTGTGAGATTATGCGCGAAGCTGAGGCCGGCTGCAAGGGTGTTGTACAGTGCGTGTAGAGTGCGTGTAGTGTCGCCTCCGTTCCACGCGTTACACGTGTGCACGATTGACGGGCGGCGCGACACCTGTCACAGTGCGTTCGAAAGGTCAACAGCGTAGTTGGCCCGCGTCCGCGAGGACGCATCGGGCTAGGGAAGCGGAGCAGAGGGATGGATTTAAGGTTGAGCGGTAAGACCGCTGTCGTCACGGGCGCGAGCCAGGGAATCGGGCGCGAGCTTGCGGCGGCGCTCTATGCCGAGGGCGTGTCGCTTGTATTAGTGTCGCAGACGCCGCAGAGTCTGCAGCAGGCCAAACGGTACATTGAGCGAGCGTCGCCTGCTTCAACGGCAACCATTCACACAGTTCCGGCTGACCTGTCCCTGCGAGCCGAGGTTGAGCGCGTCGCGGCGGAGGCTATTACGTTGCTCGGGCGCGTGCACATTCTCGTCAACAATGCCGCTCGCGCGACCACCGGGAATTTCTTTGCCATGACCGAGGGCGAGTTGCAGGAGGTGTGGCAGGTCAAGGCTTTTGGCTACGTACGCATGGTCCGGGCACTCGCCCCGCACATGATCGACCAGAAATCGGGCTCCATCATCAACGTGGTGGGCAACACGGCTCGTACTCCGACCGGAGATTTCATCATCGGCAGCATGGTCAACGCGGCCCTGGTCAACTTCACGCGCGGGGTGTCACGCGAGCTGGCGCACCACAACGTGCGGATTAATTCGATCAGCCCGGGATGGACGCGCACGGAGCGCCAGGCGCGCAAATTCGAGATGCAGGCCTCGACTCAAGGCATTTCGCCGGAGGAGGTTGAGCGGAATGAGGCTCGGCTGATACCGATGCGGCGCCTGGTGACGACCGAGGAGATCGCCCATCTTACCTTACTGCTCGCCTCGGATCTGATGCCCACGACCACCGGCGAAGACTTTATCCTCGACGGAGGAGCGACGCCTTCGATCTGATCGGGGTTGCTCGCACGTGCGAGGACGGCCGAGGGCTTGCGTAGTCAGAAGCTGGTCCGTATAATGGCGGCTGCCGATGCCCGTGGGGCGGAGGAGTACCTGCGGAGGCGTGTGCGGCGCGTCACCCGGCGACCAAGCCCCGGTGGTGCGTCGCTCCTTTCAGGAAGGGATTGCGCAGACATCATGGAACTGAACGGCACTCAGAAATTTTCCGCACCGCCGCAAGCAGTGTGGGATGCGCTCCACAACGACGGCATTCTCAAGAACGCTGCGCCCGCAGCCGAGTCCATCTCCTGGCAAGGTGACAACGCCGTCACGGTGTCGGGCGGCGTCGGGCCGATCAAAGGGACGCTGACCGCTCAAGTGGTCGAGCAGACCGCGCCGACGCATTTGAAGCTCGCCGTGAATCGCACGCAGATTTCCGGCGTGCTCACGGTTGACCTTGCGCCAGACGGCGCGGGCACCGTGCTGACGTATGCGGGCTCGATCTCCGCGACTGGTGCGCTCAGCGCAGGGCTCGCCATGGTGCAGGGACTCGTCAAGGGCCAGGTCGATCAGTTCTTTAGCCGCCTGGAGTCACAAGTCAAGTAGGCCGAGGCGACACACCAACACCGCTCGAGGGGGCGCTCCAGCAATGGGACGCCCTTTCTTCGCGCCGATCGCGATGCCCTGCCTGCGCTTTCATATAGCCATAGTCTACAGCACCACACGCAGGAACCCATGCGCAGGAACCCACGCGGTCGAATGCTCTACCGTGCGCCAGAGCACGGTAGAGCATTCGATGTCCACTTCGACCGAAGCCAAGAGCTCGCGTCACGACAGCGTCGCGTCACGACAGCGTCGCGTCACGACAGCGTCGCGTCAGACAGCGTTACTGCACGAGCACGCTGATGCGGTGATAACCCGAGGAGCCATCAGGTAGGGGCGGCGCTTCGCTGGGCGACTGCACATCGCCCGCGAGGTCGATGGCACGGGCCATCAACACGTAGCGGCCCCCCGCCGGCGGTGTCCAGTCGTACTGCCAGAGGACCCAACTCAACGGTCCAACGGGCCTTCGTAGCGTGGCCGGGTGGAAGGTCGCGGGGTGATAGGTCTCGCCGCCGTCGGTGCTGACCTCGACCCGCCCGATCCCGCGATCCGCGGCGAATGCGACGCCAGCGATGACTGTGGGCGTATTGACGAGTAACTGATCGCTGCTCGGCACATCGATCCGAGTCGTCATTTTGATGTTGGCCTCACGGGTCCAGCCCTGTTGTTCCCAATAACCGGTGTAGTTGCCGGCATCGACGGAGAGCGACGTGAGCCATTTGCCGTTCTTCATGCCGTAGAGGCCCGGGATCAAGAGGCGTGCAGGGAAGCCGTGCGCCTGCGGCAGCGGCTCGCCATTGATGGCATACACGACGAGGGAGCGCGAGTCTAGCGCCTGCGCGAGGTGCAGCCTATCGCTGTAGTCGTCGGCCGCGCGAAAGACCATCTCGCTCGCGCCGGCATGGATGCCGGCCGTGTTCAGCAGGTCCGCGAGGCTGGCACCGGTGAACAGCGCGTTGCTCATCAGGTTGCCGCCGACGACATTGCTGATGCATTCGAGGGTGTGGTAGCGCTCGATCTTCGGCAACGCCCGCAGGTCGTCGTATGTGAGCGAGTAAGGCGTGCTCACCATGCCGCCGATCGACAGCCGCCAATTCTGCTGCGAGACCGCCGGATCGGAGGCGAGATTCTTCGACACGTAGTAAAAAGTGGAGGTCGTCGTCACCTCTGGGGTTTGTCCGGCGACGGGTGACCACGTCGCGTAGTCAGGGGTGGGCGGCGCAACGTGACTGGGCACCGTGCCGAGGTTCACGTTGGGCTCATTGGAGCCCCCTGCGCCGGTCAACTGCGCCAGCCCGCCGGTGATGAAGTCCCACGCGACCGCGCCGACGGCAATCACCGCGACGGCGATGCCCGCCTGTTGGAGAAGGCGTCTGCGGGTGACGTGTGCCGACGGGCCGCTCGCCGCGTTCTCCACCACCGCTCGGCGCGCGAGTAGCACGAATGCGATGGCGAACGCCGCGTTTGGTAGCAGCTCCGCTCCAAAGACGCCCGTGGCTCCGCCTTGGAGCCCACTGCCGAAGACGCCCGCGCCGATGAGCGGCGCGACTATCCCTGCCGAGACCAGCCAGAGAGACGCAAAGAGGATGAATGCTTCAGCCGCGAGGCCAGCCCTGCTATCCCTGCGCCCCGGTATATGGCGGCTGCGAACTACGCGTCGCCTGAGATACCAATACCCGCAGCCAGCGGCGGCGGTGACAAGTCCCTCGCCGAGGAGGAGTACGCCGAAGAACAAGTGCTTTGCGTTGGGGCCAAATGTGTCAAGCAATCGGGCAAAAATGGGTAGCGGGATGAGCGTGGTGAGCCGGTCCGAAAACACCTCGGCGGGGGTTAGTAGCCCGCCGAGGAAGCGCGCGAGCAATGCCACGAAGAGCGCTAGTGACGCCGCGAATAACGCGGGCTGGAGCACAAAGGCAACCCTGTCCGATGCCCGATCTCCCGCGGACGATGGGTCATCGGCGCTCGATTCGGGCGGGGCGGCGTTCGCGGAGGCGGCACTGCGGGTCTTGCGGGAGCGTCATGGCTATTCCTCGTTTTCGTCTCGCGACGTGACCCGTCGGATGCGATGGTCCGGCGCAGTCGAAATCGCTAGGTCACCTGCACGCGTCGGCCGTTTCGCACCGACTGGCTCGCGGCGCCCGTTCGGCGCCTGTGCGAGTAGTCCGGCTGCCAGCACGAGCGCGTCTCCGATGCGCGCGATGCCCGTCCGCTCTGCGAACATAGCAGCCTTTCGGTACGTTGCGTAGGCACCGTAAAAAGCGGGAGCATGGGTGTCGAGCACGCCCATCGCGACGAGGTTCTCGAGGGTTAGTCGGACGTCAGCGATCTCGCGGCCACTCGCTCGAGCGAGCAGCAGGGCGGTTAGCGCCACGGGAGCCGCCGAGCCCTCGATTGCAAGCATCGCCATGATGATCTCCAGCTCGCGCCAGCCCAGGTGCAAGGGAACCACCACCGCATCAGGCTCGGCGCCCTGCTCGGTTTGCAGGGTTGCGGACGCCTCGTCACCGAAGGCCAGCGACCCAATGGCCGTGTTCGGTTCCAGCGTGTTTGCCAATGGCCGGAAGCTCGGCAACGCACGCGCCAATGCGGCAAGCGTCGCGCGCGACGGATTCGCGGCGGTCGGATGGCCGGATTCCAGCTTTGAGAGATGGCCTTTGGAGAGGCCTGTCATCGTGCTCAGCTCGGTGAGGCTTAGTCCGGCGACCTGTCGTGCGATGCGCAACAGTCGGCCCCAGTCCGCTGGCCAAGCTGACTGGCACACCAGGCCTATTCGGTCATCTGCAGTCAACTGCTCAAGCCTCCGACCCACCTACTGCCACGAGCGGAAACCCTGATCGAGAGGCGGCGGTATCGTGTCATTACTCCGACTCCCCCGCGCATTCATTGGTACGCGCCGCGTTTCATGTCGGCGAAGGTGCACGTATCGTGTCTCTCCTCAACCTAGCACGTCATGACCTGTCGGTGCACCCCCACCGTACTCGTCAGGTCTTGCAGCCCCTCACGCGGAGCGGGCATGCCAATGCTGTACGCTTCCTCACCCGGCAACGATACTCATTTTGTCCACTCCCCCATTTCGGCGCAAAGTGGCCTTTGCGTCATAGAGACATAATAGTCGGTCGCAGCGTGGGGGACGATCGTCCCTCGCGCTCCTGTTGCATATATGCAACAGGAGCGTCGAGGCGTCGGGGTATGGTGGCGGGTTGGCCTGGTGGGGATCCATACTACGTCTCTCATGCGCAAACCCCACTTTGCGCCATAGAGGCATAGGTTACATAACAGCAACGATGCGAGAAGACGTGGCGCGCGACGGACAGGAAGAGACGGCCTACGACGCAGGAGTGAGCACGATGAGGAAGAGGTCTCGGGATCCACGCCCTGTTTTGCGGTTGCTGTTCCACTGAGGTGTGACAAAACCTGCGTGCTGCACTAGGCGCCAGATCCCCCGCGCGCGGGGCCCAACGAGTTGTGAGCATCAGGTGTTATCCTTTGGTATCCTTGTGGCTGCTGCTCATAAAAGATCATGGCGTTCGGCCAGACCTCGATTGCCGTGTAGACCTGGCGCAGGAGCTTGGTCGTGAAGGATGCGCTCACGGGTCGCATGGAGGTGCAACGTAGGCGCTAGCGCCGAGCCGCGGCGCGATGGCCGAGCATACTAGGCAACTCGCCGCCGCCGCCGAAGGCGCCAGCGTCCTTACGACTCTATGCGGTGCTCGACCACCGCCTCGACCACAACCTCGACCACATGGGGAGCACGGGGGAGCACGGGAAAGGCCTCGAATCTCGTCCGCTCGACACAGACCGAAGAGACGTTCTGGCTGGGGTAGACGTGAGGTGCGCGAGACCATCCGGCGCATCGGCGGCACCATGCCGGAGCAGCTCCTCACGCTCGCGAGCGAAACGCCCGCGAGGAGCAGCGCCTCGCAGGGGCCAGGGACCGTGACGCACGTCCATCACACGTCCCCCACGCTGTGACGACGCGCGGGGAGCGGGGCAGCGAGTACGCTGCTGGACCACTACAAGACTTCGGTGCTCTCCTGCAGGTTCCTGGCAGGTTCCTGGCGGCACGACACCGCCGCGGCACGGCACCGCCTGGTGGCCAGCGCCCCCTGAATTGTCGAAAACGGCCACGTGCGCGCATGCTGAGCTCGCCGTGCGGGGCGAGGGCTTGAAGACGCTGGGGACCGCGCTAGGCGCCTTGTCCTGCTGAGTTTGACCGGCATCTCGAAGATGCGAGCCGTGTCGGCAGTGCTGCTTGTCGTCAGCGACGGCAGCGTGTGGTTGTAGCGTATGGCTATATGAAGTTCCACGGATGCAAGGCGTGTCTGGGCCTGCGGCAGCTGGGGGCGGAGCGGCGGCGGCGCGGGAGATAACGTCAGTTCGATACTGGTGGCGAACGCCAATGTGACGCCAGGTAGCCGAGTCGAAAACGGCGAAATCTGGCCCTGTACGAGAGTTGGCATCCAGGCGCCGAGGGAGCGCCTTTTCGAGTTCGCCACCAGTATCGAACTGACGTTAGAGAGCTCCGGCACGGTCGTCCTACTGAGGGTTGTACGCCGCCGCACGCGAACTATGATAGGATAGGATAGGCTGATGAGCTTACCGGCCCACCATTCGGCTGCATGCGTGGGACGCTCGCCGGCCTGCGCCGAGACTAGTGAAGCGGGCCTTTGCGCAGGGCGGTGGCAGGCATGGATCAGGAGGGGTGGCGACATGGTGGCGATGCGCGGGGAACGGTGCCCGGCCCAGGCGATCAGGATAGCGAGCGGCACAGGCGCGACGACCGCTGACGCGGTTTCGACGGCGCTCGCCCAAGCAACAGGCGGCAGCCCGAGGAGGGCGAGCGCGCGGCGCGGCCAGGTGATGGGGTGGGCCAACGATCCAAGGAAGCTACCGTGCAAACGCGTTATT
Organism: uncultured Chloroflexia bacterium; assembly: GCA_963841205.1. Taxonomy (GTDB): domain Bacteria; phylum Chloroflexota; class Ktedonobacteria; order Ktedonobacterales; family JADMIN01; genus CAWAWP01. The sequence continues at coordinate 345,403 of CAWJCH010000012.1, forward strand.
TTGTGACCGGGGGGGCGGGCTTCATCGGCTCGCACCTCGCCGCGACCCTCGCCAGCGGCGGTGGACGCGTCGCGGTCCTGGACAACCTGTCGACGGGCTCCCCCGCGAATCTCGCTTCGATCGGCAACGCCGTCGACCTGATCGAAGGCGACGTGCTCGATCTGGACGCGGTGCGCACCGCCATGCGAGGCGCTGACGTCGTCTTCCACCTCGCCGCCGTGGCCTCGGTGCAGCACTCGCTCGACGACCCCGCCGGCACCTTCGACATCAACGTCCGCGGCACCCACAACGTGCTCCTGGCCTGCGTGCAGGCGGGAGTGCGACGCGTGGTGTTTGCCTCCTCCGCCGCTATCTACGGTGACGTCGCCGGCGGGCCCATAAGCGAACAAGCGCAGAAAGAGCCGACGTCGCCGTACGGGATGCACAAACTCATCGGCGAGCTCATGTGCCGAGACTACGCCAGTCGCCACCCGCTCGAGGCCGTGGCGCTCCGCTTCTTCAACGTCTACGGGCCGCGCCAGGATCCGACCTCACCGTACTCGGGGGTGATCAGCCGGCTCCTCGACGCGCTGCGCACCGCCGGTCCGTTCATCTTGTACGGCGACGGTGAGCAGTCTCGCGACTTCGTGTACGTCGAAGACATCGCGAGAGCGTGCGTCCTCGCCGCCGAGGCGCCTGGCCTCTCGGGCGCCGCCATGAACATCGGTACGGGACGCGCGACCTCGCTCAATCAACTCGTCCGCGCGGTGAGGGGGCTCGACGGCGCCGAGGTCCAGGTGACGCGCCAACCCGCGCGCCCCGGCGACATCCGGACGAGTGTGGCCGACATCGCGCTCGCGCGGCGGCTCCTCGGCTACGGCCCCGCCACCGCATTGGAGGACGGCCTCCGGCAGATGGTACGAGCGGCGGCGTCTCCGACGTCGTCCTCCGCCGCGGCGGTGGAGGACTGCTAGCCGATGCCCGGGATGCACAGGTCTTGCCCGATTGGCGCACGTCTGATAGACTAGGCTCGACCCTGAGCGCCTACCGTCGATCTATTTTGCCAGCGGAGGGATACTGCATGTCCAAACAGCTCTCATCGACCTTGATTGCACTCGCCGTACTCCTGATAATCGTCGGCATCGCCGAGCATCTCTTCTTCCGCGTCGAAGTGGTCCCCCACCTTGCGCTGGCGCTCGGCGCGGTGGCCGTCGTGATCGGCGCCATCGGCGTCTACGGCTTCACGCGGCGCCCGGCCGCGTGAAGCCGTCCGCCCCCTCCCGAACGACGGTGGGCATGGCGCGGTCCGGAGTCACGGGAGACACCGGCACGCCCAGCGTGGTGAGCGTCGTGATGCCACTCTACAACGCGGCGCGCTTCCTGCCGGTCACGCTCCCCGCCTTGCTGCGCCAATCCTATCCCGCCGCGCAGACCGAGATTATCCTGGTCGACGACGGGTCCGAGGACGGCTCGGCCGGCGTGGCCGAGCGCATCGCGGCGGCGCACGGCAGGGCGCTCCACGTCGTGCGCAAGCCGAACGGAGGACCGGCCAGCGCGCGCAATGCCGGCATCCGGACGGCGCATGGCGACTACGTTGCCTTCCTCGATGCCGACTGCGAAGCGGAGCCGGACTGGCTGACCAGCCTCGTCGGCGCGCTCGAGGCCGACGGGGCCGACGGCGCGGGCGGGCCAATCCGTTCACCTTCTGCGAGCACGACCCTCGCACGCTACCTGACCGCCGCGGGCTTCTACCGGCACCGCGTGCGCGGCGGCCAGGTCGACTACCTCATCACGGGCAATGCCGTGTTCGCCCGCGACGCGCTGCTGGCCGTCGGCGGTTTCGTCGACCTGCCGCACACGTGGGGCGAGGACGCCGACCTCTCCTTTCGACTGAAGGACGATGGTCATCGATTGTTACTATCATCCGCAGGAGCCGTCATCCATCATGGCGATGCACCGACGCTGCGCGCGTTCGCCAGAGAACTCTATCGCTACGGCTACGGCAGCGGCACGCTCTCGCCGCGTTGGCGCAACGGCAGGACCCCGCTGAGGGAGGCATCACGCCACCTCGCCGCTGCCCTCATCGCCCCAGTGCTGGCCGCACGCTACGCGGGGGTCCAGGGTGCGCCGATGATCGCCCTGTTCACGCCTATCATCTTCGTCGAACATGTAGCCTTCAGTTCCGGTGTCCTGGCAGCTTGGTGGGGTGGGAGGTTGAAGGGTGGATCCGGCCTACGTCAGCGTCATCATGGCAGTGCGCAACGAGCAGAGCAACATCGCGGCGAGCCTCGGCGCCGTCCTTGAGCAGGACTATCCGGCCGAGCGGCTGGAGATCGTCGTGGCCGACGGCGAGAGCGACGACGCGACGCTGGCCGTCATCGCTGCCCTGCCAGGCGCCGAGCGGGTGCACGTCCTCCACAACCCGCGCCGACTGCAGGGCGCCGGGCTCAATCTCGCCATCCGTGCCTCGCGGGGCGAGGTGCTGATCCGGGTCGACGGTCATGCCATCATCGCGCCCGACTACGTGAGGGCCTGCCTGAACGCGCTCGCCCAGACCGGGGCCATGAACGTCGGCGGACCGATGATCCCGCAGGGGCTCACGGCGACCGGCCGCGCCATCGCGGCGGCCACCCGTTCGCGCTTCGGCGTGCCCGCCGCGTTCCACGTCTCGCGGCGGGCACGCTTCACCGACACGGTCTACCTGGGCGCCTGGCCCCGCGAGACGTTCCTGCGAGTCGGCCTCTTCGACGAGACGCTCGTGGCCAACGAGGACTACGAACACAACTATCGCATCCGCCGGGCGGGTGGGCGCATCTACCTCTCGCCTGCCATCCGCTCGCGTTATATCGGGCGCCAGACGGCGAGCGAGCTGGCGCGGCAGTACTACCGCTACGGTCGCGGCAAAGCCCGCATGCTGCAACGCCACCCGGCCTCGCTGCGCGCTCGCCACCTGCTCGCGCCCGCCTTCGTCCTCTTCCTCGCCCTCGGCCCCCTCGCCGCCGCCTTCGCCCCGCTCCGGGTGGCATGGTTGGCGCTGCTGGCGGCGTACGCGGCGCTCGCCCTCGGCTTCGCCGCCGCCGCGGCGCGGGCGCTACGCCCGGCCGAAGGCGCCAGGGTGCTCCTCGTCTTCCCCCTGATCCACCTCTCGTGGGGAACGGGCGCGTGGGCGGAGGCGGCCCGCATGACACGGGAATGGCTCGCGCCGCGGCGTGCCGCCGGCGCTCGGCGGGCGGCTGCCCATGAGTGAGCCGATAACGGTCGCACCGGGCGAGCGACCGAAAGACCTCGCCGACAACAGGGAGGCAGCGGTAGCCAAGATCGCGCACCAGCCTGGCCGTCGCTGGAGCCCTGGCGCCGTGCAGTTCCCGATCTCCGAGCGGCGCGCCCTCCTGGTGGCGGGCGACATCGCCGCGACCGTCGGCGCGATCCTCGTCGCGCTCTACCTGTGGGCCGCGCACGCCCACGAAGCCTTCACGGTGGGCTTCGTCGGCCGCAACGCCCACTGGTTCGTCCTGTTGCCGGTCCTCTGGCTGCTCATCGCCAACACGAACGACTACTATGACCTCCGCGTCGCCGCCAAGGTCTCCATCAGTCTGCTGCGTCTCCTCCTGATCACCGCGCAGGTCCTGTTGGTCTACCTCGCGATCTTCTTCCTGTCGCCCCCCGGCACGCTGCCGCGCCGCTTCATCGTCTACTACGCCGCCGCGGATCTGGTCCTCGCGGGTCTCTGGCGCGCCGCGCGCGTCTTCCTGATCGGGTGGACCGGGTTTCGTCGCCGAGCGGTCGTCGTCGGGGTCGGCCAGCCCGCCCAGCTGATCACACGTATCTTGAAGGGCGAAGCGGCCGCCGACTACCAGGTCATCGGGTCGGTCACCAGCCGCTTCGACGCGCCTGATGACGTGCACGCCGCCCCGATCCTGGGCACGGCGGAGCAGCTGCCCACGCTCGTCGCCGCGCACGGCGTGAGTGAGCTGATCATGGCCTACGTCAACGAGGTGCCCGACGACGTCTTCGCCGGCGTCCTCGCCTGTTATGAGCGCGGGGTGACGATCGTACCCATGCCGGTGCTCTACGAGCAGATCACCGGCCGTATCGCCATCGAGCACGTCAAGGAGCACATGTGGACGCTGGTCCTGCCGACCCAGGCGCGTTCCCTGACGGACTACCTGCAGGCCATGATCAAGCGGCTCATCGACTGCGTCATCGCCGTCCTCGGCCTCGTCGCCTTCGCCCCCTTCTTCGTCTTGCTCGCCGCCGCCATCAAGGTGGACTCGCGCGGCCCGGTGCTCTACCGGCAGGTCCGGCTCGGGCGCGGCGGGCACCCGTTCAAGATCGTCAAGCTGCGCTCGATGCGCGCCGACGCCGAGCTCCACAGCGGCGCGGCGTGGGCGCAGGCGTCCGACCCGCGCGTCACGCGGGTCGGACGCTTCCTGCGCCTGACGCGCCTCGACGAGGTGCCGCAGCTCCTGAACGTCGTACGCGGCGAGATGTCGCTGGTCGGCCCGCGTCCGGAGCGCCCGGAGTTCGTCGACGGGCTCAGCCGGGCCATCCCGTTCTACCGATCGCGGCTGGTGGTCAAGCCGGGCTTGACGGGCTGGGCGCAGGTGCGCTTCCGCTACGGCAGCAGCGTCGAGGATGCACTGGTCAAGCTGCAATACGACCTGTACTACGTCCGGCACCAGTCGCTCGGCCTCGACCTCGTCATCATGCTGAAGACGCTGGGCGTCGTCGCCCTGTTGCGTGGCACCTGACGGTCGGCACGGCAGGCTCGGCGGCCTCGCACCAGCTCCTCGTAGAGCGCGGCAGACGCGCCGACCATCGCCGGCACCGAGTACTGTTCGGCTCGACGACGGCACGGAGGCGCACGGTCGTCCAACGCACTCGACGGCAGCCAGCGCTCGTCCCGTCTGCCACGCTCTTCCCCCGGTGGCCACGTCGCAGGGTCACACGCGGTCACACGCGGTCACACGCGGTCACACGCGGAGGACCGCGGAAGACCTAGTACAACCCGCTCAAAACAGGTGCTGAGCAGTATAATGAGATGCAGGGCCGGAGGCGGCCAGCAGGTGAGCGGCTATCGCGGCTGCATCGCGGATAAGGCAGTCAGGCGCAGCAGGAGAGGATGAGACGTGTGAGCGACTATCAGCGCAGAGATCAGGAGGATCTATCGCGAGGTTCCGCCCGGCGATCTGACGCTCGCCCATCGCGTCCTCGCCGTGAGCCCACGCCGCCGCCGCCGCCGCCGGGACAAGGGAACCGCTCGCGCCAATTCGCCCAGAGCCCGAACTGGTCTGCGGATGAATTTGCGGACGACTCACCTGGGCGTCCACCCTCGTCGGGAGGCCGACATGCAGAGGGCGAGAGACCATCGCGCAATCCATCGCGCAATAATGCGCAGGCCGAGCGTTCGCGTCCGCGAGACGGCGGATCCGACAGGCGCTCATCCCGTCCAGCCTCATCTGGGCGTGACGAACGGCCCCATGGGGCCGTTGCCGGGTGGGATAGCCAGATCCCACCGCACGCCAGGCGTCAGGGACCACGCGACTGGGATGACGGCGAGTGGCAAGCTGATGCGCTCCCCGTCAGGGGTGGAAGCGCTCGTCGCGCGCCAGACCGCCCAGACCGGAACGGACGGGAATCTCGCGCTGCGTATCGCGCCAGCGACGGCTGGGGTGATGACGGCTGGGGTGATTGGGGTGATGACGGCTACCAGCGCGGCCAGCGCCGTCACCAGCGCAACGAGCGGGCCGGCGGACTCGGTCCCCTCTGGGAGACCTCGCGGCAGTGGGCTGCGACTCAGGGTCAGCGGCTGCTGGGAACAGGAACGCACGCGACATCAGAACCTGGGGCATTGAACAAACGACGGCGTGTCGTCACGCTCATCGTGATCGCCGCTATCCTCTTCTGCGCCCTGGGATCTGGCCTCACGACGTTCGTCCTGTATCAGCAGATGAACGCCATGGCGCATGCTGGGTTGCAGCATGTCAAGAACGCCGAGGGTGATCTCAAGAAGGTCCAGACAAATCCCTTTGACGCAGCAAGCATCCAGGCGGCCCACGCGGAGTTCGTCGCCGCCAACGGCGACTTTCAAGGCGTCAACGCACGGCTCAACCTCGTGGGCGTCGCATCGGCTGCCCCCGTGGTTGGCTCGAAGGTTTCGGGCGCGCAGAAACTTGTCCCCATCGCGGTTGAGGGGACTGAGGCCGGCATGCTCGCCTGCGACGCGCTGGGCGTCCTGGCAGCGTCCTTGAAGAGTCCGTTCGGGACAACCGGCGGCGGGCTTACCGCAGGCCAGTACGCTCTCATCTCCGCTAAGTGGTCGCAGATCCGACCGCTGGCCACGACGGTCATCGCGCAGCTTGGCCACCTCACCGCGTCCGACCTGAGCCTCGATCCGCGGCTGGGACCCTTGATGGCGCAATTCGTCGACAAGTTGCCCCAGATTACGCAACTCCTGAACGACTTCGATGGGGTCGTCAAGGCGCTACCGCAGTTGCTCGGCGTGGCGAAACCCTCTACCTACCTGATGCTGATTCTCGACTCCAGCGAGCTGCGCCCCACCGGCGGCTTCATCGGGAACTTTGGCGCGTTGTCCATCAACAAAGGACAGATGGATCCCGGGTTTCATATCAGCGACATCACCCTGATCGATTATTGCGTCAAATTTGGCTGCGCGACGGGCGCACAGGTCATCCCGATTCCTGACAAGTATGCGTGGCTCAAAACGATTTTCGCCGCGGGATCGACGGACAGTTGGTCGCTCCGCGACTCGAACCTGGATCCCGACTACCCGACGACCGCGAAATACGCCCTCGACCTCTACCCCCAACTCCTGCCGGGCGCCCAGCAACAAATTGGCAGTTCGCTCAAGCTCTATGATCCGAAGACGGGCGGTCCGTTCGCGGGCGTCGTGACCCTGAGCCTGGGTTTCTTCCAGCAGGCGCTGAAGATTACCGGGCCTATCACCGTCGATCTGGCAACGAATACGGGAACCATCCACGAGGTGGTCACGTCCGATAACTTCGTCAGCAAGATCCATTACTACGCGCTCTCATCGACCGGCTCGACCGGCAACGACAACCAGACCTGCGGCACAACCTCGTGCAGCAAGGTGTTTACCAGCGCCGTGGTGCAGGCGTTCATGGCGAAGATAAAAACCAACCTGCCGGCGTACATCGGCGGCCTGGGAAAGCTCTTTTTCGACTCGCTCCGCACCAAAGACATCGAGGTCTTTGTCAATGATCCGAACGCAGAGCAGGCTCTGATAGACCTGGGCATCGGCGCGACGGTGCAGGCTCCGACGACCGGTGACAGCGTCTTCCCTGTCGACACCAATATCGGCGGCAACAAGGACAATTCCTTCCTGCAATACAAGATGGCTGATACGATCACACTCGACCAGGCGGGCGCGGCGGCGCACGCCATGACGTGGCAGTACATCTGGCCGAACGATCCCAACACACTCAACGAGGCATTTGCCGCGGGAAACGTCAATTACCACTCCTACTCCCGCATATTCGTGCCACCATCCGCCACCTTCGTCTCCCAAACTGGACTGCAAGGCTTCGGCCAGGACGCCGCCTCGCAGGATACCTTCCATCGCAAGGTGTTAGATGGCACGGTGCACGCCTACTTTGCGCAAACGACGAGTTATGGCGTCTCGTGGAAGGCCCCGGGGGTAGTGACGCATGACGGCGCGGGCTACCACTATTCGCTGCTCTTCCAGCGCGAGGCGGGTCTGGTCTGGCCGCTGACACTCACGATCAAGCTTCCTGCATGCGCTGCGTTAGTAGGGAGCCCGCAGACGAGCGGCCTCACGGCGCTGAACCTTGTTACCGTGAAGGGAACCACCGTCACGATCACCGGGCCGCTCACACAGGACCTGCAACTCCAAATCAACTACACCTGTTGACGAGCACTCATGCTCAGTGGTTGAGGTTGTGCCGAGGCACGTCAGCAGTACCTATCTCGCCGACCGGGCAAGGAGAGCGTCCTGAGCAGTGCAGTTCCCCGCGCCTCGCGCGCACGGTGGCCGACTGGATGGGCCAAAAGCTCGGCCGCCCGGTGAGCGAGCAGGTCGGCTGGGTCTAGTGGGTGCGCCTGGAGGGCCAGCGGCGCACGCCCCGGCCGCGCCACATGCTGGCCGACCCGGAACCGCAAGCGCGGTGCAAAAATTAATCCGCCCGCGCGTCTGGGCCGTCGTCAGGGCTTTCCCCACAGCCCAGGTCGAACGCTGGACGTGATGCGCCAGTCAAGGCGACTCAGCGGCCCTGCGCAAGCTCCTCGTAGAGCGCGGCATACGCGCCGACCATCGCCGGCACCGAGTACTGTTCGGCTCGACGACGGCATGCCGGCGCCATGTCCTCCAAGGCCCCCGCCGGCAATGCCATCACGTGGGCCAGCGTCTCCATCAGGCGGAGAGGGCTGGCGTCGTCGACCACCCAGCCCGTCACGCCATGCTCAACCACCCCGGCCGCGTTGGCGCCACGCGAGATGATGACCGGGCGGCCGGCAGCGAGAGCCTCGAGGCAGACGTTGGAGAGGCCCTCGCTCGGCGAGTAGAGGATGCAGGCGTCCGTCGCGTGATAGTAGTCCTCCGGGTGCGGTGTCGCCGGGCGCTGCTCGACGACGTCCTCCAGCCCGTACTCGCGCACCGCCGCGTCGAGCAGCGCCTGCGCGCCGTCATCCTGACGCGGGCCCACGATGAGCAGGCGCGTGCCGGCGGGCAGTCCGCCTTCGCGCCTGAGCAGGCCGAACGCCTCGGCGGTCCAGTGCGGGTTCTTCTCGTAGGAGACGCGGCCCACGCTGGTGAAGACCCGCCGTACGCCAGCGCCGAGCGCCGAGCGCAGCCGCGGGTCGTGCGGCACCGCGTAGCGCTCGATCGGCACCCCGTTGGGGATGTAGACGATCTTGGCCGCGGGTACGTGGCCGTCGACGGTCAAGTCCTCGCGCAGCTGGGGGGCATTCACCGCCACGCGCGCGCAGAGGCGGTGGCTCAGGCGCTCGTAACGCATCTGCTTACGGCTATGCCTGCCCCGCAACGTCCCGACCAGGCGCGTGCGCGGAGGCAGCAGCGGCCCGGCGAGCCGCGTCAGCAGGTTGGCGTGATAGCCCTCCGCCTGGATAATAGCGGGACGGAGGCGCCAGGCCAGGGCCGCGATCTGGCCGACGCCCCTCACTTTGTCGCGCGCGCGCATCCCCAGGTCGGGCAGGTAGAGCGGCAGACCAGCCGCGCGCAGCTCCGGCGCGAAGTGCAGGTCGCGGACCGTTGGTCCGTACAGGCAGAGCACGGACAGTTCAAAGGTCGCCCGATCGAGGCCGCGTGCAAGGTGCACGAGCTGCGACTCGATGCCGCCCGCCATCAGGGAGTCGGCGACGAAGAGCACGCCGATGCGACGCGCGCGCTTCGCGCCGCCCGGCCGTCGCCCGCCGCCGGAGGGGCGGTACCTCAGTCCACGTGGTCCAGCCGTCCGCCGGGGTGGGCCGGACGGTTCAAGGTCAGCGTCAGCGCGCGACGTGGGCCCGTCCGAGGCGCCACCGCTGTCCATCGCCTGCCAGGCGCCACAGGCAGTAGCCGCACCTGTCTACCATCCCTGCGCCCCCCGACCGACTCGGGCCTGTGCCTCAGTGCGCGCCAGGCTCTGGTGCCAGGGCGGCGCGAAGATCGCTTGGAGCAGGTGGTCGGCATCGTGACGCACCAGGTGATCCTGGTGAATCGCCAACAGGTCGTCGACGATGACGTCAGGGGCCTGTTGGCGGAGCTCCTCCTCGTCGGGCGGGACCGGGTGCTGATCCTGGCCAGCGTAGCGGCCGAGGAGGTGTTCCGGGAAAGAGCCGTCGTGCGCGACGACGCGATCGACCCTACCGCCCAGGTAGGCATGGATCTGGCGGACGAAGTCAGGGGCGCGATAGCCGTCGGTCTCGCCATGCTTGGTCATCAGGTTGGTGATGTAGATCTTCTGGGCGTCCGACTGGCGGATCGCCTCGGCGACCCCCTCCACCAGGAGGTTGGGCAAAATACTCGTGTACAGGTCGCCCGGCCCGATCAGGATGACGTCTGCGCGCCGGATCGCGCGCAGCACCTCCTCGCAGGGGGGAGTCGGTCGCTGGAGGAAGACGCGCAGTATGGGCACGAGCGGCCCAGGGTCCCGTAGCCCTCGCGTGTCGATCTCCGTCTCGCCGCAGATGGTGCCGCCGTCCTCCAACTCGGCACAGAGCGTAGCGTTCGCCAGCGTCACGGGCAACACTCTGCCGGCGGTATCGAGGAGTTCCTGAGCGTCCTGGATGGCACGCAGCAGGTCGCCGTCGTTGATGCGCTGCAGGGCCGAGATGATCAGGTTGCCGAGGCTATGGCCGCCCACGCCGCCACCCTGTGGCCCCTCGCTGGTGCCACCGCCCTGGAAGCGGTGGGTGAAGACATCGCGCCAGAGCGCGCCCTTGCGCGAGAGGGCCACCAGCGCCTGGCGCAGGTCGCCCAGCGGCAGCTGCCCGAACTCGTCCATCAGGCGGCGCGAGCTGCCGCCGCTGTCGGCCATGCTGACGACGGCGGTGATCGCGCAGGGATAGCGCTTGAGGCTGGAGAGCACGGCGTAGGGGCCGGTGCCGCCGCCGATGGTGACCACGCGTTTGTCGACGATACGCGCGAGCGCCTCCAAATGGCCGTAGTGGCCCGCATCGGCATCCCTCGCAGGGCGCACTCCACCCATCAGCAACCTCCTTTGCGATCCTCCGCGATCCTCTGCAATCCTCTGAGCCAGCAACCGGCACGCCGGACTGCGGGCATTGTAGCGGATTCCAGCGTAAGTCGCAATCCTGCGCTCCAATCACCATCACGCCACTTCAACACCCCACTTCAACACCCCACTCCAACCGCAACACGAGACGGCAGGCTCGTCCACAGGGCAGGGGGCGGGCTGCGGGTAGCCGGCCCGGAGACGCCAAAGCCCCGAAGGCCAGGTCGGTCCCTTACCCCGGGGGGTCGCAGCACCGCGCGAGCCGCGCCATGCTACCCGGTCGAGTCGCCTTCGCCGCAGTCGACTGTCGCCGGCGACCCAGGCTCCGCGGCGACACGCAGTCCCCCTACATGGCCCCCTGGGACCCACTTCCTCAGGACGGCGTCCTGGACGCTCTCGAGCCGTCTGAGGGCCGATTCCGCAGGTGCCGGCCGAGAAATGCGCGCGCGTATCGCGCAACTCGCGTTGGAGAGACCATCATCGCCTTGGCCGCGTACGACGCAGCACGCGCGTAGTCCTTTCGCCAAGCGGAGAGCGACGCCAGATAGAGCAACAGTCCTCCACGAAACTCGGCACTCGCCCCCCCGAAATCCGAGAGATGCTTGAGCAGGGCACGCTCCGCCGCGGCGAACGTGCTGCCTCGCTGCTCGTCGCTGAGCGACCGCGCGTGGATCCGGTAGTCATAGAGGTTCTTGTGGAGCGGGTACATCACGCTGCCATCGGCGAGGACACGCAGGAAGAAGTCGTAGTCCTCGGCCAGGAAGAGGTCGTCTGCATAGGCGCCGACCCGTTCATACACCTGTCGCCGGTAGAGGAAACACGAGACGCCGTCGTAGAGCTGCGCGAGCTGCTGCGGTAGCGCGACGGCCACCGTCCGTACCCGCTCGCCCTCACCGTCGATGATCGTATAGTCCGAGTAGACGTAGTCAACGTCTGGCCGCACCGCGAAGACGTTCACCATCTCGGCGAGCGCATCGCGATGATACCGGTTGTCGTCCGAGGTCCACGTCAGCAGCTGGCCTCGCGTGGCCGAGAACCCGGTGTTGAGCGCGCCGGGGAGGCGCCTGTTCTTCTCGTGCCGTAGCGGCCGGATACGCCCGTCCCGCGACGCGAACGTCGCCACGATCTGCGCCGTCCCATCGGTCGACGCATCGTCCACAACCACCAGCTCCCAACGAGGATAGGTCTGGTCGAGGCAACTTTGGATCGCCTCGGCGAGGTAGTGTTCGCCGTTATGCACCGGCAGGACGATGGACACGAGCGGCTGGGCCTCGAAAGTGCTCACGAGACCCGCTCCAGAAGCGCGGTAACGATGCGCTCCGCGGCCTTGCCGTCACCGTACGGATTCGCTCGAGCGGCCATCTTGACGCGCTCCGCCGGATCGGAGAGCAGGCGCGAGGCCTCCGTGACGATGCTGCCGTGCCCGGTGCCGACGAGCCTGGCGACGCCCGCCTCTACCCCCTCAGGCCGCTCGGTGGTGTCGCGGAGCACCAGCACGGGCACGCCGAACGTGGGCGCCTCCTCCTGGATGCCGCCGGAGTCCGTCAGGATGAGCGTCGAGCGCTTCATCAGCTGCACCAGCGACAGATAGTCCACGGGCTCGATGAGGCTGACGTTCGGGATATTCGCCAGGATCTCGCCCACCGGTGCGCGCACGTTAGGATTCAGGTGGACCGGATAGACGAAATGGACGCCGTCTCGCCCAAACGAGTACGCCAGATCGCGTATGGCCCGGCACAGCTCGCGGAACGGCTCGCCGAAGTTCTCGCGCCTGTGCGCCGTGATGAGCACCAGCTGTTTGTCACTCGGTACCCCCGCCAGCGGCCCTCCGGCCCAGTCGTAGTCCCGCCCTGCGATGTCGAGCAGCGCGTCGACGACGGTGTTGCCACTCACATAGATGTCGTGGTCGGACACGCCCTCGCGCAACAGCATCTGCCGCCCGCGCTCCGTCGGCGTAAAGAAGAGGTCGCCCACGGCGTCCGCCAGCCGCCGGTTGATCTCCTCAGGAAACGGACTGCGCTTATCCCCCGTGCGCAGCCCCGCCTCCACATGCCCAAAGGGGATGCCGCGATAGAAGGCGGCGACCGCGGCGACGAAGACGGAGGTGGTATCGCCCTGCGCCAGCACGCAGCTTGGCCGCACGTCGACGAGGACTCCGTCGATGGCGCTGAAGAGGCGCGCCGTCAGCTCGGCGAGCCCCTGATTGTGGGTCATGAGGTGGAGGTCGCGGTCGGGCACAATCTGGAACATCCCCAGCGCCTGGTCGAGCATCTCGCGGTGCTGACCTGTCGAACATACGACCGAGCGAATGCTCTCGGGATGCCGCTCCAATTCGCGGATCACCGGCGCCATCTTGATGGCCTCCGGCCGCGTGCCTACAATGCTCAGGACTGTGCGCATCTCACCCTCACACCGGAACATCACCGCGGAATCAATAGGGCTGCTGCCCTCATGCGCCGAGACGCCGCGCCCCAGCGGCATGCAGGCGAACGGCGAACATCCGCCCGCACGTACTCAGTCGTTGCTGTTGACGCGCTGCACCTCCAGGGCTGCGACGATCTGCTCGGCTCGCGCCGTCCACGTGTTCTCCCGCGCGGTCCGCAGCAGCGCTGCCACGTGGTCAGGATCTGACCGCAAGCGCACCGCCTCTTGCAGTGTCTCCACCCACTCATCGGGCGTCTTCGCCCTCCGTACCACCGGATATTTGCGGCACTCCGCAAGATCGGTCGTGACGATGGGTCGGCCGCCAGCCATATACTCGAAGAGCTTGATGGGCGAGACCGCGTGCAAGGCCTCAGTGACTTTGAATGGGATCGTGGCCACATCGAAGCACGCAAGGTAGCGAGGCAGCTCGGCGTAGGCCTTCGGACCGATCCAGTGGATGTTGGCGAACGCTTGAATGCCGGAGTCGCGGAGTCCTTGGCCATCGTAGGCGGGACCGATCAGCACGAAGGTGTAGCTCGGCAACGCCCGCGCCGCGTATTTCAGCAGATCGAAGTCAAACCACTCCGCGAGCGCGCCAAAGTACCCCACAATTGGCGTCCCGGCCTGGACGAGCGGGCGCATGTCCTGAGGCACCGCACGTTCGTGTTCGAGCGCGCCCTCACCGCCCAGCGCGAAGTGGTCGAAGTCAACACCATTGGGGCAGAGGATGGCGTCCGGCCTGCGCCGCGCGAGCGTGTCATAGAGGTCAGACGCGCAGCCAACCGCCACTGCCGCCAGGCGCGTCAGTCGGGCATGATAGTACCCGAGCAGCGGCAGCGGATGGTCGGAAAAGATGACGAGATGGTCAATCAGCTCGTAGACCACCGTGGGCGCACGCAGCCGCTTGACCCAGGGATAGTTGTAGGTGTACGCGACCACCACCGGCTGGACGAGCCCGTCATAGGCCTCCGGCGGCACCCGGCAGACGTGGAGGCGCGTCGTCACGGTGTGAAAACGCGGCAGCGTGCTCGGCGAATCGGCGCGAACCGAGTAGAGCACGAGGAATCCGAGCGCGGCGAACGCCAACGCCATCTGCTGCGGGCGTTGGAAGAGCGGCGTGTCCCAGTCTATGCTCGGCGGAAAGATCACCACCCCCCTGGCCTCGGGGTAGAGCGCCACGATCCGTTGCAGCTCAGCGCGGCACGCGCGCATGAGCTCCGCGTCGCGGAGCGCCGCACGCTCGATGCGCGCGGCATTCCGCCTGCGTCGGTGCGCCCAGTACAGGACTCGGACGTTGTACGGCACCGCCGCCCGGTACACCACGCGGAGCGCCGCATCCGCACCGCGAACCGGGGCTCGCCATAGCGCTGAAACGTGTCTCATCGGCCGTCTCGCCCCTCGGCGGTCACGCGTTGCCGCGCTGCCGCTTTCCGGCGACGTGGCCCGGCGCGCAGACGCAGGATGAGCCCCACGAACGCGCCGCAGACAAGTAGCCCCACCACCACCTCCACCGGGAGGGGGAGGCCCGAGAGACCCCCCGTCGACGGAAGGGCTCCCGCCGGCGTCGCTGTCGGCGCGCTGGTCACCGTCGGCGTGGGCGTCGGCTGGCGTACCTGCTCGGGCGCAGGAATCGGCGACTGGGACAGGCCGCTGTAGATGTTGGCCTGATACGCCGGCCCGGCAATACCCTCGCGGAAGGCGGCGAGCGAGGCCTGAGACGTCTCTAGGCGCAGGTCGATATCACCGTCCGGCACATCGAACCACACGAAGCCCTGTACCCGCTGGAAGTGCTGGGGCAGTTGTACCGTGAGCGCATCGGTAATCCACGCCGCCTTCGATCCACCCTGCTCGACCGATCCCGTCTCCCCGATCATGATGGGCATGGTGGGCGGGATGAGGGCCAGCAGGTGGTCGTAGGTCCCCTGGAACACGCGCGCGAACGACCACCACGGCGTCCCTGGAATGCTCGAGGAGAAGTTGTACCCGTCCATCCCCGCCCAGTCCACATAGCTGCTGCCGGGCCAGAGCTCCGCCAGCGGAATCGTGGGGGCGTTCTCCACATTCGGCGCCCAGACCCACGTCGCGTTCGTTGCGCCGACCGCGGTGAAGATGTCATGCACGTGGCGCCACGCCTGCACAAACTGCCCGGCGGCGTTATCGTTGGTTGCTTCTGACCAGGGCGCCCAGTTCCCGTTCATCTCGGCGGCGAAGCGCATGAAGAACGGATGGCCCCAGGCTTTCGCCGCCCTCGCCCAGGCGTCGATGTAGCCATCCCACGTGCCGCCGGCGATCTTCGCCAGGGTGAAGTCCGGCTCACTTTCTACACCGGGGTAGCTCTCGGGCTGCCACGCGATCACCGGTATCGCCCCCTGCTCGCGGACCGCCTCCAGCTGCGCCGTCGGGAAAGTCTGCTGCTGCCCGTCCTGCTCCCACGATTGATACCACAGCACCAGCGACATGCCCTTGCCGATCTCGGCATCATACTGCTGCAGGGTCGGCAGGTCTGGCGTCTGCGGGTAGATCAGCCCGAAGTACGCCTCCGGCGCCTGCGCGTCTCGCCCCGACCCATCTGCGGCGTACGCCGCCTGCAGCGTCAGCAGACCCGTGAGGAGCAGGCACGCGACCAAAGGCCAGATCGCCCTGCGCGGTTGCTGTCGGCGCGCGCGCGGGCACCGCGCCGAGACGTACCCCGACGCGCTGGACCTGGCCACCTGACCCACGGACTGCTTGCCCATAAAACCCCTCGACCCCTCGCGTACCCTGCTCATCCGTACTCGTCTGCGCCGGCGTCCGCCGGCACGCTAGCCGCACCAGGTCACCCGGCGCCGACGCGCTCCACCAACGTCTTCGGTTTCCAGCCCGGCGGCTGGTTCGCGATTAATGCGGGATTGCGCGCACGCCACTTCTGCACGAAGTAGGCGCCGTTCCGCTGCATCAGCCGCGTGTGCGCCTCGGAGCCCGATCGCGTCGTCTGATGCGGCAGGTGGTAGAGGTTCATGTAAGGGCAGTAGGCCAGCGCGAAGCCACGGTCGCGGATCTGCAGCGACAGGTCCGTGTCTTCGAAGCAGGTGGGGTCATAGGCTTCATCAAAGCTGGACGGGCCCGCGAGCGCCTCACGCCGCACGAGCAGCCCACCACTCCCGAGGTAGCCAAGATCCGTGCGGAACATGACGCCCGGGGTGATGCCTCCGTGCGGCAGCGCCGCCGTCGTCGGCCCTTCGAGCGTCTTCGGATCGAACCAGCCCCCATTCCATCCGACCGCCCCGACCCCGGGATGCTGCCGCAAGACCGAGAGCGGCGCGTCCAGCCAGCGCGCGCTCACCGGCCACTGATCGCTGTCGAGAAAGAGCAGCAGCTCGCCCCGCGCGTGGGCAATGCCCAGGTTGCGCCCCGACGCGCACCCGTTGCGCTCGTTGCGGATCAGTGCGACACGCCCACCGTACCGTTCGCGGAGCCACTCACACGAGCCGTCGGTGCTGTCATTGTCCACCACGAGGATCTCATACTCGTAGCGCCCCTGGTACGCCAGCAGCCCGTCCACCGACCGCCCGATGATACTCCGGTTGTTGTGGTTCAAGACGATGACGGAGATGGTCGGCCGCGGGCCCGGCCGTGAGGTCGCGCCGGTCGGCTCATCCCCGGCGAGATCCAGCAGCGCGTTGCAGCGCGCGTACCAGTTGTTTGCTGCCGCGAACGCTCGCGCCGCCTCGGGCTCCGCGACAAGCGGCCCGTGGCCGCCGGCGTGCCCCCGGACGGTCTCGATCCAGGCCTCGGCGGAGTCCGATGCGTACAGGTTCGGATAGCCGACAATGTCGGGCAAGGCCGTCGCCAGCACGGGCCGATTCATCGCCAGGTACTCGAAGACCTTCAGCGGCGAGACATATTTCCCGATCTCGTCGTTCTTGAACGGCAGCAGCGCCAGGTCGCACCGGCACAGATAAGCAGGCAGCTCGCTCTGCTGCTTGGGGCCGAGGAAGTGCACGTTGGCCGGCATCGCGCGGGTCTTCGTGGCGACGGGCGTGTGGTCCCCGATGAGGTTGATCGCGCTGGCAGGGCAGGCCTCGGCCACACGACGCAGCAGTTCCCAATCAAACCACTCACCCCAGAGCGAGCCGTAGTAGAGCAAGGTCGGCGCACCCGCGACTAGGTCCTCCGGCTCGGCGTTCGACAAGGCGGGGAGGCTCGGATCGAAGAGGTCGGTGTCCACCGCGTTCGGGACGTACGCGACGCGCGACGCCCGCCCGGCCAACGCCGGATCGGCCGCCATAAACCGCACGACGTGCTCCCGCAAGAGCGCGGTCGTCGCGGCGATCACGTCAGCCTCGAGCAGGTACCGCCGAAACACCGCACCGTCGAAGAACTGACTGCCGAGCGAGGTCTCCCAGTTATCGATGTGCTCGTAGATGACCCGCGCGTGCGTCGTCCGGGCCAGCTCAAGGTAGGGCAGATAGCCCGCGTACGGGGCCTCAAAGATAAAGGTCGGCGTCGGCGCGCCACGCACGCTCGTCGCGACCTCCCGCGGCGTCAGCTTCCTTCGCGGGGAGGTGCCGCACGGTGGGGAGATGGGGGTCGCGCGCGCCGGAGTCGCTGGACTCGTAGGCGTAGACGTAGTGGACGCTGTAGCCCATCTTGTTGAGCGTCTTGGCGAGCTGCGCGCTCCGCTGCCCTCCGCCGATGTCATAGTAGGGCACCATGGCGAAGAGGTAGACGTCCCCGAGCGTCTTCCGAAAGCCATGGTTCTTGGGCGCGTGGACGCGTCGGGTGATGTTACGCCGCCGCCAGCGGTCGTCCCACAGCTTCAGGCGCAGGCCTTCTGGCACCATGAGGTGATACAGCCGGTGGGCAACGGCAAACAGGGGGCCCCTCGACGAACGAGTCGCACCTGCAGCGCCCGGTATGCCCCGCACCCCACGCCCACCTCGCCGCGTCCCTCTGCCAACCGGCCGGTTATCTTGACCGCTATTCGTCACCGCACAGGCTCCTATGCAAACGCCTTCCTCCCGGCATGGTAATCTGGGCGTGCTGCCGCGAACAACAGGTGCAGTACTTCTGACCGCCCCGTGAGGCCGTCACAGACCCCGTCGCGCGTTCCACCAGCGGAGGCGCATCCGATGCGGCACGACCGCGTGGTAGAACGCGCGCGCCGCTCGGGTAAGTCCCACTTTGACCGGCGTTGCAACGAACACGACCGCACGCTCCGGCTGGCGCATCGCCCGCCAGTGAATGCGGCTCGCATGACAGCGCCCCCACAGCACGTCATACGTTCGGCCAACGGGGGCACTCCAGGTCGTGTGCCATTTCTCCTCGAACAGCCCGCGATTGAAGGCGAAGAGGCGCGTATACTCGGCTTCCGCCAACTTCGAGAACGACGCGCTGCCCACGTGATGGACGAACACGTCCTCGGCGCACAGGATGCGATAGCCCGCGGCACGCACGCGCAGCGCATAGTCGTCGTCCTCGAAGGTACCGAGGCCGAACCGCTCGTCAAGCAGCCCGATCTCGTCCACCACCGCGCGTCGCATCGCCACGCAAAACATCGCCAGCATCGGGATCTCGAAGGCGTAGCGGCGATGCGCCGCAGCGCGCCGTGCCGCAAACGACTCGACCTCGCCCTCGGTCCGGTACGGCACGGCGATGCGCGCTCCGTTCGCCGCCGAGTTGGTGACCGGCCCCACCATGCCGACGCCGGGATCACGCAGGTGCCACAACAGCCCATCTAACCACCGTGACGAGACAATGACGTCATTGTTCAGCAGGATGACGTACGCACTGTCGCCCGTGGCACGCAGTCCGACGTTATTGGCCGCGGCGAATCCCACGTTACGCTCGTTGAGGATGAGCCGTACGCGGTCAGCGTGCTCGCGCGCGAACGCCTTGAGCCAGTCACGCGTCTCGCTCCCGGATCCATTGTCCACCACGACCACGTCGTAGTTCGGGTACGCGGTCGTGCTCAACACGCTGTGGAGCGTGCTGCGGGTGAGCGCCAGGTTGTTGTAGGACACGAGAATGATCGAGGCTTTGCCGAGCATGTCTGATCTCCACCAGTGGCCCATCAGTGGCCCTTCGGCATCCCCAGGCGAGAAGCGTCCGGGCGCACACTGCCTCTTCGTGGGTGCCGGGTGGCCACGACGGCGCAGCTCCTACACCAGACGATCAGTGCCGCACTCCAGACGCTGGTCGCCTAGTAAAGGCGCGTACGCATGGACGCGAGCGCTTCGCCTCTCGGCGAGCTAGCGTGCCTTCGCCCTCCGCGCAAGCAAGTAGTCGGCCAGTGCTTCGCGCCAGGGGCGCGGACTGACGAGGCCGTTCGCTTGCAGCGCGCGACACGCCAGCACAGAATACGACGGGCGGACGGCTTTCGTCGGGAAAGCCGCACTGGTCGTCGGGGACAGATCTGGTGTGAGTCCTTCGAGCGCAAAGATCGCGGACGCGAACTCAAACCAGCTGCACCCCCCCGCGTTGACGACATGGAACAGGCCGTGGTGTCCACCCTCGACCAGATCCAGGATGGAACTGGCCAGGTCAGGCGTGTAGGTCGGCGCCAGGCGCTGGTCGTCGACCACCCGTATCGGTTTGCCTTCGCCGGCCAGCCGCAACATCGTCTCGACGAAGTTGCCGCCCTTGCCGCTGCTCCCCGCCACACCATACAGACCGGTGGTGCGCACGACCAGAGAGCGGTCGCAGCCCTGACGGACGAGGTATTCGCCGGCGAGCTTGGAGGTCCCGTAGACGTTGACCGGACCGGGCAGGTCCGTCTCCCCATAGGGCGTGGCGTGGGCATGGTCGGCACCGAAGACGTAGTCGGTACTGATGTGGACGAGCAGCGCGTTCAGGTCACGGCAGATCCGCGCCAGGTTGCCTGGCGCCACCGCATTGACCTGAAACGCCCGATCTGCAGCATCCTCGCAGTCATCCACGCGAAGAAACGCCGAGAGATTAAACACCACGTCCGGCTTGAGCGCCGCCAGCGCCTGGCGAGACGCTGCGGCATCACAGACCTCAAGGTCCGCATGCCGCAGCTCGACGACTTCATACGCGGCCCCCGCGGCGCCAGCCGGCGCGAAGCGAGCGCGCAAGGCCTTGACCAGATCGGAGCCCAACTGCCCGTTTGCTCCAATGACAACTGCTCTGCGCATGATAGGAATGGTCTGCTCCTACTAGACGGGTCGTTGGGGTGCAGCAACGGCGCGCGAGCTCATCGCCGCGACCGGTTCGTCGCCGGCCAGTTCCGCGAGGGTCTCGGCTTCCTGCTGCTCCATCCAACGGATGGTGTAGGAGCGCGCATGGTTGCAGTCGGTATCTCCACCCTGGCGACCCCCTCAACCAATTGCATGACGCGTGCCTCGATAGCCGTCGTTTCCGCCTGGAAGCCGACGGGCGACCCGCTCGATCGTATCCGTGGCGACGCGGTGGCGGCGTCGCAGTAACGCCTACGAGCAATGCGTTGGTCGTGCTACGGGTGGAGTGGATCCTGGCATGTCGGCAGCCTGCTCCACGGTCTCCTCGGCGCACCACGTCAGCGTACCAGAGGCGTCGAGGAGCGGTGACATCTGCGGATGCCCGCTCTACAACCAGTTCGCATCCGCAGCACACAGGAGCTCATCTTGAGGCCGTGAGACGGGCCCGTCAAGATGCATGGGACTCACGTGGCCAGGTCACCAACCTGCTCTCCAACAACCCGAGCAAACGCACGCGACGATGCGGGCAACGAGAGCAGGACCATCCGTTGCCCGCATCCAACCGGCACCGGCCGGATGCCGGTGAGGAGTGCCAGCGCAGAACCGTGTCCTGTCTACGAAAACGCCGGATGAGCTTTGTACAGTTGCAAACTCATTTGCTTGGTGTCTTTCTCAGACAGCACGGGGTTATCGAGCGGCCACTCAATACCAACATCGGGGTCATTCCAGGCGATACCGCCCTCCGCACTGGGAGTGTAGTAGCCCGTCTGCTTATACTGGACCTCTGCCACGTCGGAGAGGGTGGCGAAGCCATGAGCGAAGCCGACGGGGACGAAGAGCTGCTTCATATTCTCCGCCGTGAGATAGGCCCCGTACCACTTGCCGAACGTCTGCGACGAGGTCCGCAGGTCCACGGCGACATCGAAGATCTCGCCCACCGTGCACCGGACCAGCTTTGCCATCGGGGCCTGCATATTTTGGTAATGCATGCCGCGCAGCACGCCTTTGGTCGAACGCGAGTGGTTCTCCTGGACGAACTGTTCATCCAAGCCAGCTGCGGCAAATTCGCGGGCATGCCATGACTCGATGAAGAAGCCGCGGCTATCACGAAATGGCTGAATCTCTACGAGAACGAGTCCTGGCAGCGGAGTGGGAATTAAAGTCGGCTTCATGGCGTGTGTCACTCCTGTCGTGGCTGAGGTGCTGGCTTTTCGGTACACCGTTACCCGGATGTCAATGGGAGCCGAACTGGTAACGCATCATCCGATCTGAGGGGGACGGCTCAATCTCCCTCGTGTCGATCTGCACCGTGGCGGTCGCGTTCGCCGATCATATCTGGTGACTGCAAACCTCACTCGTTGAGCATCACGCGAACATGACTGGCTCTGTCTCGCGCGAGTGCGCCAAGCCACTCGCGCGTTTCGGAGGTCGGCGCATGGTCGACCCCTACTACCCCAAAGTCCAGAGACCGCGTGTTCGCTAGCAGGCTTTTCAGCGTTCGCTTGGTGAGCGCGAGATTGGTGGAGGTCACTACCACGACGGAAGCCGTCGTCGAAGCTCGATGCCCGTTGCTACGCGTCACAAATGGTGATAGACGTCGGTGTATCCTGCCGGGCGTCGTATCCGCAGCACTCGAGGATGCCATCAGGGAGTTGCAGTATGCAGCGACCTAGGTGTGATAGCTCTGTCGGCAGCGCTGCCTCCGTACACGCCGTGTCATGCGACATCATCATGCTCGCGCCCTCCCGGAAAGTGGATCGACGACACAGTGGCAATGAACCTGTGCATTTGCCGCACCTGCTAAGCTGAGCACTGTCATCCACAATGATACCTAGTCGGTAAGGGAAGCCTTCTCTTATGCCCGCAATTGTTATATACAACGAGCAGTCACCGGCCAGCATGACCATGTGCAGCCGAACGCTATCTCACGCACAGCGCCACGCCCAATTGCGCGTCGACCTCTTGGCGGGCACTCCACCCCATCACCTCCTTTCATCCCGTCCAGAAACCCTCGCCACACCTCCCTCTTGTGCCCATGTTACCTAATTCGGCACCGCAGTTAACGCCACGTGCGCCGCGGCATTTATTGAGATGTACGGAATGGTCCGGTAAGAATTCGACCGCGGTGTTGCGATCTGCGCTGGAATCCGCTACAATGGCGCGGCGACACGGTAGAGCGGCGCGCCGGGTCGAGCACCGTTGCGGCGAAGGAGTGCGAAGAGGCACCGGATGGTTGGAGCGGTACCCCCGACGGACGGCGAGGCGTGGCGTCACGCCACCGATGGCGACCACGCGGTGCTCCACTCCCCAAGGGCTACCCCTGCGCGATCACCGCCTGATGGACGAGTTTTTGGCGGTATACCACCGTCACCCGGTACGCCACGCAGTAAAGCCTGCCACCGGAACGGAAAGCGGGCCCAGGAACGCTCAGGGTGGCAGTGTCGACGCTCGGCCTGACGCGCATCCAGGCCCACGATGCAAAGGCACATGTGTTACTTCGCAGTTACCCATATGTAGGTATGCGGTCGACATGTCGTACGACGAGCTCGCAACTGCAGGGAGCTGAATCGGAGGGTAGACGAAGACCCTGTGAGGTGCACGTGCATATAGCAAGCGGCTTACGAAGATGATGCGGATGGAGGGAGCGCGATGGGGAACGAGATTTCCACGCTGTTACGATGAGCGCTACCATAAGCATTATGTGGGTTCGGCCTACACGCACTCGGACTTCTGGTTGGGAATCTTTGATCGGGTGGCCGAACAAATCGTAAACCGTTTGGCTCCGCGCTCGGTCTTCGATGCTGGCTGCGCCATTGGTTTGTTGGTCGAGACCTTGCGTGACCGTGGGGTTGAGGCATGGGGTGTGGATAGTTCAGAGTACGCAATCTCCCAGGTTCGTCCCGACATGCGACCGTACTGCAGTGTCGGTTCTGTGACGACTCCCCTGACGCAGTCCTACGATTTGATTTCGTGCATCGAGGTGCTTGAGCACCTCTCCCCTGCAGATGGGCAAGCGGCCATAGCCAACTTCTGTGCCCATAGCGACAGCATCATCTTCTCTGTCGACTCCCGACGTCTTCGCCGAGGCGACTCATTTGAATGTGCAGCCCGTTGAATATTGGGTAGACCTATTTGCGCAAAACGGGTTCAAACACGATCTCACCTTTGATGCCACCTTCATCGCACCACAAGCGATGCGCTTTAAACGCATGATCGACCCTCCGTACCGCATGGTCCTGGACTACGAGCGCGCCCTTTGGCGAAAGGATACCGAGAATCGAGCACTTCGCGAGGCACTCCATGCCTCTCGTGCGACGATTTCGCAGCATGAAGCCATGGCACGGGAGTTCGAGACACGACTTTCTGCGATGGAGTCAGACGACGAGCGTCGTCGGGCAGAGGCTATAGCCACTCTTCGGCTCGAGTTGACTCGCGAGATGCAGACAGAACGGGCAGACCACGAAATTGAACTGGCTAATGCATACGCCACCAAGCAACGCCTAATCCGGGATCATGCCACGGCGCTTTCGAGTCTTCACCGGCACGCAGCAAACCTTGAACTGACTGTTGCCAGTTTATCCTGGGTGGAATCGTCACGTGGCGTGCGCCTGATCAAATTGGCACGAGCATCCCGTGAAGTCCTTCGCCGTAAAGGTATGCGCGCTCTTGCCAGACAGGTGGCACGTTGGATGGTAGGCAAGCGCGGGTATTTCCTCAGTGACCTGCAGCAGTTGGAATCACCAAGAAGGTCATCCGTACGACGACCAAGACTACCATGAATGGTTTCTTCTCGGGCGAACTTCAGCGGGTGAACTTGATGCCCAACGCAGGCGCAGCTCACAGTTGGAGCATCAGCCGCTCATAAGCTTCCTAGTCCCAGTGTTCAACCCCGATCCCGAGCTATTGCGTGACACCATCGAGTCGGTCTTGGCGCAGACCTACGGCAAGTGGGAGCTTTGCCTGGCTGACGGTGCGTCGTCGAAGCCAGTGGTACGCGAGATTCTTCGGCGGTATGCCAGAAAAGATCCTCGCGTCCGCGTTGCGCTACTGGATGAGAACCAAGGCATCTCGGGCAACTCGAATGCAGCGTTCCAACTCGCAAATGGAGAATTCATCGCCCTGCTTGACCATGACGACCTGATCGAGCCGGACATGCTCTACCGTGTAGTCGAAGCGCTCAACGTCGCACCCGATGCCGATGTCCTGTACTTCGACGAGGATCGTGTATCACGCGACGGCGACCACTATAAGCAACCGTTTTTCAAGCCCGGATGGTCGCCGGAGTTGCTCCTCAGCGTTCCGTTTCCCATGCACGGCGTGATCCGGCGCCAGACGTTCGCGGATGTGGGCGGTTTCCATTCGGAAACGGATGGGGCGCAAGAGTGGGACTTGTTCCTTGCGAGTGAGCGAGGTCACGACGCGATTCGTCCACATTCCGCGGGTGCTGTACCATTGGCGCGAGGTGGAAGGTGCAGCGGCCGTGGCACCGGACGCGAAACCCTATCTGTGGGACCTGCAACTGGCGGTGGTGCGACGTCACCTGGAGCGGATGGGACGAACTGACGCCAAGTCGTTCTTGGCCATGCCGGGCATTATCCGTGTCGTCTGGCCCATCGAGCCGCTGACTGTCTCGATCATCATCCCAACAAAAGACAAAGCGGACATACTACGCCGCTGCCTCGATTCCATCGCCGCACGTACCGTCTATGAGAGCTACGAGATAATTCTCGTCGACACTGGCAGCAGGGAAAAAGCGACGCACAGGTATTATGCTAGCCTGGAGCGCGATCCGCGTATCAAAATCGTACACTATTCGGGCGCGTTTAACTACTCGCGAGCATGCAACATGGGTGCGCAGCATGCGACAGGCGCGTACTTCCTGTTCATGAACAACGATATGGAGGTCCGAGACGCGGACTGGCTCGAGGAGCTTGTGCGGTGGACTCAGATTCCTGAAATTGGCGTGGTGGGAGGACTGCTCCTCCTTCCTGAAGGGACGGTTCAGCACGCAGGGTGATCGTCGGGGCGCATGGCATTGCCGGGCACATTTTCTATGGCAGCAAAGACCACGAAGGCACGTTGTACGGGAGCATGGACTGGTACCGTGATTATATGGCGGTGACCGGAGCTCTCCACATGATGCGCCGTGAGGTATACAACTCCGTGCAGGGGTACGATGAACGGTTTGATATATCCTATAGCGACATTGCGTTCTGCCTGCGCGTAAGGGCTCTAGGGTATCGGGTACTGTACGACCCGTTCGTACGGGTCATACATTACGAAAGCCAATCGCGTGACCGAACTCCTTCGGCCCACGACACCACATTGGCCATTAATGAGTTCCGCGCGGCAGTCGCGCAGGGGGATCCCTATTTCAACGAGAACCTCTCATACGCACATGCCATCCCCCGTCTTCGACAACCCTTCGAACTTGCACGCGAGGCCATGAGCGCCACCTCTACGCACCAATTGCTACCAGAGCATATAGCACATCATTAGAAGCCTGCCATCGCCACGGGGATATGCTCGACCATGTCGAGTGCACTTTGTGGTGCCTTTGGGTACGAGAGCCGAACAGCATAATCAGATTCCAGAGGAGCTCCCGATGCGACGCACGTTCATTGTCGCCGTAGTTCGTCGCGCTGCTCGCACCCGTCTAGGGCGGCGAGTAAAGCCTTTTGTTGTCTTTACGATGTCGACCGCGCGTCTGATGATCGGACGACTGTGGCGCATACGGCGCAAAGGGGTGGTGACGGATTACGACCTAGTACGCTCATCGCCAATGTTCAACGACAGATGGTATCGGGATACCTATCCGGATGTCACCCCAGACGTCGATGCCGTCGCTGATTTCCTTTCGGGCAGCACCCAACCGCCGCGCCATCCCTCCGCTCTGTTTGATGTGGACTGGTACCTCTCTAATTACCCTGACGTTGCGGTAAGCGGCCTCAACCCTTTGGTCCATTACCTACGCTGGGGGCGATTGGAGGGACGTGGCCTACGTGCTCTAGGGACAACTGGCCGCAACGGCGAGACCATGCCACTAAGCAGCAAAGATTTCATAGAGGTAGATGGTTCGATTGCAGTGATTATCCATGCCTACTATCCCGATGTGTTCGAAGAGCTATGTCCCCTGCTAGCACACATTCCAGGGAAATTTGCGCTATACGTGGCTGCTCCTTCGGCGGAGGCTGCCCGGCAGATTCGAGCGAGCATCGAGGCACATAGACTTCATGCTGATACAACCGTGCGGATATGCCAAAACCGAGGGCGAAACTTCGGAACGTTTTTATCCGAGTTCTCAACTGAGGTGGTCAAGTATACATACGTCCTTCATCTGCACACTAAGAAATCCCTTTACACCGGGACAGAGCAGTCCGCATGGCGAGATCACCTCTACAACGCTCTTGTAGGCAGTGCAGAGGAAGTCAAAGCGATCTTCGCTCTCTTTGGATGTCGCCCGGATGTCGGCGTCGTGTACCCAGTAATCGCGCCGTCGATGCCATATTGGGCGCACCACTGGCTTTCAAATTCGGGAATCGCGCCTGAGATGTTCCGCCGTATTGGTGTTGCGAACTATCAGGCAGAGGGCTTATTCGACTACCCGGTCGGGGGTATGTTTTGGGCGCGCGTCGATGCTCTTCGCCCACTGTTCGCTGCCAACTTCCGGTACGAAGATTTCCCTCTGGAGGAGGGCCAAACCGACGGCACACTAGCACATGCGATCGAGCGAAGCATTGTATTTCTCGCTCGGGAGCGGGGTTACGGATTTGCAGAGATCGATAAACAGGCGAAAGTAGTTCGCGTTAATTGGAGCGAGCGCAACCTTTTCCCAATATTCCAGCCTGAGTCCCGAGCTACTCCGACAGCGCATATGCGAATCGGACTTAGTCTCATTTGATATCTTTGATACTTTGCTCGTACGTCCATCGGTGGTGCCCGATGCGGTGCTGCGCTACGTCGGAGTCCTCGTCCGAGCCGTTTTCCCGACACTGGATGACTTCTATGACCTGCGAAAGAGAGCCGAGCTGATAGCACGTCAGCGTACGAACTTCACCGGCGATGTCGAGTTGGCGGCAATATATGCCGCATGGCCGTCTAAGAGCATGTGGACCGACGATGCAATAAGGTATGCAATGAAGTGCGAGCTGGATCTTGAGGTTCGCATCGTGCAGGCGCGGCCAGCCGCTGCCGATGCACTCACATACGCGCGCGCGATGGGCAAGCGAGTGATCGCGATCAGCGACACCTACATGAGTCAGGAGCAGGTCGCGCCATTGTTAGCGGCTGCAGGGATCACAGAGTCCTTTGATGCCATGTACCTTTCAGGGGAGTGTGGGGCGCGCAAAGATCGTGGTGACCTTTGGACGTACGTTAGGGCGAGGGAGAACGTGCCGGTGCATTCATGGCTGCACATAGGGGATAATGAACACTCCGACGTGCAGCGCGCATCAGATTTGGGCATCACCGTCTTTCACATGATGAACCCAAGTACCCTCGCGCGCGCACGTGGCTTGCAGGAGGCGTTGCCCTATGTGCACGATTCGAACTGGCATAACGATCTAGTTCTTGGCCCAATGGTACGGCACATTGGGCGATCACCATTTCTTCCTATGAGCAACTTTCACCCGCTGGCGCTTACTACGCCGTTCGAGGTCGGCTTCGTTGTCTTTGGCCCTATCGCATTTGGCTTCACCAGTTGGCTGACTCGACAACTGCGTGAACGTAATATCGAGCGCGTCTTCTTCTTGGCGCGTGAGGGGTATGCGCTGAAAGCATTTTATGACTCAGTCCTACGGCACTTGCCGACAACCTGAATCTGCATTGTTACCGCGGTCAGAGTACCTCTATACTTCGCGCCGAACAGTACTTGCAGCCCTGCAGGGTCAGAGATTCGCACCAGATGAGATCGTAGGCAAAACCTACTACAGAGGCAGCTTGAGCGGGCTGCTTAAGAATAGGATCGGATTGATTCCGCCTTCGGACCTATTGCTTGACAACGACTCGATCACGCTCCCAGACCAATCCGAGCAGGTGCTGGCAACGCTGCAGAGGTTGACAGGCCTACATCACGGAGCACGGTGCTGTCGAGTACAGCGCGTATAGGGAATATTTGGCAGCTGCGGGCACAGACAGCCAAGAGTCCAAGGCCGTAGTGGACATTGGATACAACGGGACCATCCAGCGTATTCTGCAGAAAATCATCGAACAGCCCCTTCATGGCTTCTATTTGGGCTCCTTTCGTGATGCCAACGAGGTTGAGCAGGAGCGAGGACGGGCATTTGGCTACTTTGTTGAGGGGATAGCTCCCTTCAGCACAACCGTACCCGTGGTGAAGCATTCACTACTCCTAGAGGCATTCCTCAGTGCGCCGCATGGGCAAGTCTTAGGGTTCAAACACAGTCCAGAAGGGCTACAGGTCCAGTTCAAGGACGATGTTCGAAGTCAGACGGACCTTGATGTACTCCGCGAGTTGCAGGCAGGGGCCATCGCCTACTGCGATGAACTCATAACCGCCTATGGCCCGCCGATACTTGATTTGGAGTGTGACATGGCGACGTTACAGGTGCCGCTCAAGCTCCTGGCAGAGCGTGACATTCAGGTCCCTGTAGCGGTAAATCGGGCTCTGTCTGTGGAAGACGAATTCACAGGCAGTGGCACGATTGCCGCAGGAGCACACCTCCTCACTCAGTTATAAAGTATGTGTCTTACCTGTTCGGGCGAGCGACTGTTCAGTCGGACTTGTGCAGCGGGTGTAGCGTAGAGGCATGCAGCACGAGGACGTCGTTGCCATCCTGACCGCCGAGAACGCTCGCCAGCGCGAGCAGATTGCCGCGCTGGCGGCGCAGGTGCAGGAGTTGCAGGCCCGCCTGGCCAAGGACCGCCACAACAGTGGCAAGCCGCCGTCGAGTGACGGGCTGGGGCGCAAGACGAAGAGCCTGCGGCGGCGCAGCGGCAAGAAGGTGGGCGGGCAACTGGGCCACCGCGGCGAGACGCTGCACCTGGTGGCGACGCCGGGCGCGGTGGTGGAGCCTCGGCCGGCGGTCTGCGTGCAGTGCCACCTGCCGCTAGACGGAGCGCCAGTGACATGACCCCTGGAAAGGTTTCCGGTTGCTATGCGAGACTCCCGAGTGAACGAACGCGATCGGGAGGGCGAACATGCGCAAGAGTCACTTCAGCGAAGAGCAGATCATCGGCATCCTGAAGCGGGTAGACGCGGGACAGAAGGTCGCCGACCTGTGCCGGGAGCAGGGCATCAGCGAGGGGACCTCCTACCGCTGGAAGGCGCAGTATGGCGGGCTGGAGGTCAGCCAGCTGCGGCGGTTGCGGCAGCTCGAAGAAGAGAACCGTCGGCTGAAGCAGATCGTCGCCGACCTGACGCTAGACCCCGCATTCCGCAGCGCTCTTGAACGACTTCCGTGCGTTTTGCTAGGATGGAGCCTTCAGGACATGCGGAGGGCTTCATGGGGAACCTGCGGGGAATTCGGAGCGAACGACTCGACCATTTGGGAATTGTCGCGGGGGTGTGCCAGGAGATTGGGCTGGCGGCGTATCTGGATGGAGTGGCCGGACCAAGTGAGCACGAGGTGAGCGTCGGGACGGCGACCGTGGCCATGATCCTCAACGGGCTGGGCTTCAGCAATCGCCGGCTCTATCTCGTCTCACAGTTCTTTGCGACCAAGCCGGTGGAGCACTTGCTGGGTCCCGGCATCACCGCGGAGCGGTTGCATGACGACTGTCTGGGACGCACCCTGGACTGGCTCTATGCCCACGACCCCACGACGCTCTTTGCGGGGATCGCACGCCAAGCGCGGCAGCGCTTTGGGGTAGCGGCACGTCAGGTGCATGTAGACACCACCTCGTTTTCGGTCTCGGGGGAGTATGCGCCCGATGCGGTCGAAGCGGACGACGAGGCCCAGGTGGTGGCGGTGACCTACGGCTATTCGCGGGATCATCGGGACGATCTCAAGCAATGGATGCTGGCGTTGGCGACGACACGGCAAGGCGATATCCCGCTCTATCTGCAGGCGCTGGATGGCAATGCAAGCGACAAAGTCAGCCTGGTGGCGGCGGTGGAGGCACTGGGCGAGCAACTGCGTGGCGAGGGAGAAACGCCGCTCTTCGTGGCGGATAGTGGGCTGTACAGCGCCCAGAATATGGCGCGGCTTGGCAAGGCCCACGTGCGCTGGATTAGTCGAGTCCCCGAGACCTCGGGGGAAGCAAAACAGGCGGTGCGGCAGGCTGACGAGGCGGTCTGGCAGCACGAGGGAGCCCTCTGCTGGGCCGCGGTGGACACGACCCCGGAGGGCGAGCGTTGGGTGGTGGTGCGCACCACCGAAGGGGAGCAACGCGCCCGCGCGACGCTGACCCGCAAGGCCGAGCGCACCCGCGCCGAGTGGGAGAAGACGCTCTGGCACCTCAGTGCGCAGCGCTTTGCCTGTGCGCCCGACGCGCAGGCGGCGCTCACCAAGCACCTCACGAAGTGTCCCGAGTGGCTCACGGTCTCGGCGCAGGTGGTGGCTCATCCCACCCCTACCCGTCCAGGACGCCCGCGCAAGGACACCGTCCCCGACGGCGCCGTCTGGCAGGTCGAGGCGCGCGTCGCCCTCGATGCCGCGGCGCTGGAGCGCGCGGCGCGGCGCCAGGCGTGCTTCCTGGTCGCCACCAACGTCTGCGACCCGGAGCGGCTCGCCGATCAGGAGCTGATCCAGACCTACAAAGACCAACACAGCGTGGAACGCGGCTTTGCGTTTCTCAAAGACCCGCTGTTCCTGGCCTCGTCGGTCTTTGTCAAGAAACGCGAGCGCATCGTGGCGCTCAGCCTGGTGATGGTGCTCTGCCTGCTGGTCTACCGGCTCGCCGAACATCGGCTGCGCGAGCGGTTGGCGGCGACAGGGCAGACGGTGCCCAACCAGCTGAGCAAACCGACCGATCGGCCGACGCTGCGCTGGATCTTCCAAGTGCTTCGAAGGGATCAGTCTCCTCACCGTTCCGCAGCAGATCGGCCCGCCACAGCAGGGTACAGCGGGGCTAGAGCCGGTCCATGAACACGTCTTGGCGTTACTGGGACCCTCCTACGAAAAACTCTACAAACTGGAATGAGATGACTGCGGAATGCGGGCTAGACAACACCGCCCTGAAGGACGTCGCCGCAAAAAACGGGTGACGCCCACCGCCCGACGGGCGGCGGTGGGCCACGTGAGGGAAGCGTATCGCATGTCGGAGCGGCGAGCGTGCCGTGTGCTCAGCGCGCATCGGCGCACCAGGCGCTATCGGCGTCGGACGCGGAGCGACGAGGCGGGAGTGCGCGAACGCTTGCGGGCGTTGGCGGCGGAGCGGCCGCGCTGGGGCTCTCGACGGCTGCATATCCTCCTGAAGCGCGAGCTGGGCCAGATCAAGCACAAGCGCGTCCAGCGACTCTACCGCCTCGAGGGTCTCGCGATCCGGCGTCGCAAGCGCAAGCGGGTGGCGCGTGCCCCGCGGGGGATGGGCCCGGTGGTCTGGACACGCGGAGAGGCGTGGGCGGTGGACTTCATGCAGGATGTGCTCGCCGACGGGCGACGCTTCCGCACCCTGAACGTGCTCGATACCGTCACGCGGGAGTGCCTGGCGCTCGAAGTGGACACCTCGCTACCGGGCCAGCGGGTGGTGCGCCTGCTCGACCAGTG
>CAWJCH010000013.1:0-145436 GCA_963841205.1 uncultured Chloroflexia bacterium
CGCTAACAGGGCTGGAGGTCCAGCAGAAGACCGTGGTCGCCTGCGTCGTGCTGAGCGAAGCCGACGGCGCCGTCCGCCAACAGGTGCGCACCTTCGGCACCATGACGGCCGACCTGCTCGCCCTCAACGACTGGCTCAACGCCTCGGAGGTTGAGCGCGCGGCGATAGAGAGCACCGGCCTCTACTGGCGCCCGGCCTACAACCTGCTGGAGGCCGACCACGCGATCATCCTCGTCAACGCCCACCACCTGAAGGCGGTGCCGGGCCACAAGACGGACGTCAAGGACGCCGAGTGGCTGGCCGACCTCCTGCGCCACGGCAGGCACGCGGGCGAGCTGCATCCCGCCGGCGCCGATCCGCGCGCTGCGCGAGTTGACGCGCGCGAGTTGACGCGCTACCGCCAAGCGCTGGTGCAGGCGCGCACGCAGGAGGTCAACCGCCTGCACACACTGCCGGAGAGCGCCAATCGCAAGCGCAGTGCCGTCGCCACCGACATCCTCGGTAAGAGCGGACGCGACCTGCTCGACGCGATCTTGGCGGGCGAGCAGGAGCCCGCGGTGCTGGCGGAGTTGGCGCGGGGGCGCCTGCGCGCGAAGCTGCCCCTGCTCCGGCAAGCCCTCCAGAGGGGCGCGTACTGCCCCAGCAGCGCCTGCTCCTGAGCCACGTGCTGCTCTCCAGCGACTTCCTCAGCGACTTCCTCGCGGCGCAGCTCGCCCACCTCGTCGCCGACCTCGCCGACCTCGCCGACATCGCCGACATCGCCGCCGCCTGCGCGCCCGCCGCGGAGGCCGTGGCGCTCCTGGAGACGATCCCCTGCCTCGGCCACACCGCGGCCGTCGCCCTCTTCGCCCTCGTCGCCCTCGTCGCCCTCGTCGCCGAGATCGGCACGGACATGGCGCGCTTCCCCTCCGCCAAGCACCGCGCGTCCTGGGCCGGCCTCTGCCCCGGGAACCAGCAGAGCGCCGGGAAGCGCCTCGGCGGCAAGACGAACCACGGCGATACCTGGCTCAAGGCCGTCCTGGGCGAAGTCGCCTGGTCGATCACGCACACCGCGGATACCTATCTCGTCTCGCCGCCCAGGACCACCGCCTTGCCCACCGCTGTGGCAAGCTGAAGGCGATCGTCGCCGTCGCCCACCCCTTGATCGTGGCCATCTCCCACATGCTCCGCGACCACAAGCCCTACGTCGACCTCGGCCCGGACCACTTCGCCCAGCTGGACACCGCGCGACTCCAACGCCACTCCATCCATCGGCTTGCACAACTCGGCTATTCCGTCTCGCTCACTCCCGCGGCCGTCGCCTGAGGCGCCCGCCACACCACACG
The DNA here is from genome assembly GCA_963841205.1 of uncultured Chloroflexia bacterium. Classification (GTDB taxonomy): domain Bacteria; phylum Chloroflexota; class Ktedonobacteria; order Ktedonobacterales; family JADMIN01; genus CAWAWP01. The sequence continues at coordinate 1,326 of CAWJCH010000013.1, forward strand.
ATTTTCGGAGGAATGTGATACTCCCCGAAAGCTGGACAGGCTCATACGTTAAAGAAGCAGAGGGCTTTGAATGGGGAGAAGACACGACGTATGAGCCTGCGAATCGAGCACCGCGAGAGCGGAGGAACCAGCAAACGACCCCGTCGGCGGCATAGCAGCGCCTTCAAGGCGCAGGTCGCGCTGGAAGCCCTCAAAGGGCAGAAAACCTTGAACGAGCTCGCCAGTGAGTTTGGCGTCCATCCGGTGCAGATCACGCAGTGGAAACGCCAACTCCTGGATGCCAGCCCGGGTATTTTCGAGAGCGGAGCGGCCAGCCGACGGGAGCGCGAGCAGGAACACCTGGTGGAGCAACTGTACCAGCAGATCGGGCAGCTCAAGATGGAGGTGGATTGGCTGCAAAAAAAGGGCCTCAGCCGCTGGTCGAGCGGCGGGCACTGATTGAGCCGACCCACCCGCAGCTGAGTATCGCACGCCAATGCGGCCTGGTGGGGCTGGCGCGCTCGAGTTGGTATTATGCGCCCCGCGGAGAAACGGCGGAGAATCTGACCTTGATGCGTCTGCTGGACGAGCAGTACACCAAGACGCCGTTCTATGGCGTGGAGCGCATGACGGCCTGGTTGCGCCAGCAGGGCCAGGAGATCAATCCCAAACGGGTCCGCCGGCTGCTGCGGCTCATGGGGCTCGAGGCGCTCTATCCCAAGCCACGCATGAGCATTCCTGTTCCTGGAGAGCGGCGCTATCCCTACTTGTTGCGCGGTCGCACGATCCGCCAGAACAATGACGTCTGGAGCACGGACATCACGTACGTGCGGATGCAGCAGGGCTTTCTCTATCTGGTGGCGGTGCTGGATTGGTACAGTCGCTACGTGCTCAGCTGGCAACTGTCCAATACGCTCGATACCGGCTTCTGTCTCGAGGCGCTCGAACGCCGCGTTGCGCTTCGGGCAGCCGCAGATCTTCAACACGGATCAAGGCGGCCAGTTCACCAGCGTCGCCTACACGAGCCGGCTGGAACAGGCGGGTATTCAGATCAGTTGGGACGGACGCGGTCGCGCCCTGGATAATGCGTTTGTCGAACGGCTGTGGCGTTCGGTCAAGTGGGAGGAGGTCTATCTCAAAGATTACCGGACGGTTGCCGAAGCGGTCAGCGGCCTGGACCGCTATTTCCAGTTCTACAACCATGAACGGCTCCACCAAGCTCTGGGCTATCAGACACCCGCCCAGGTCTATGGCGTGGCCTCTTAACCACCTATACCCTTCGCTTCTTTAACGTCATTTGCGCCGAATACTGTCCAAACATTGGGGAGTACCTCAGAGGAGGTCCCCCCCAGCCGCGCCTTGCCCATCATCGCATCCGCCGCTTGCCATTCCCAGTCCACGCCCCCCAGCTCGGCGCAGTGGTCCACCAGCGTGGCCCAGAGGCGCTCAAAGAGGCCCAGGCGGACCCAGCGCTGGAAGGTCCGGTGCACCGAACTGTCATCGGGGAAGCGCTCAGGCAATTGGTTCCATTGGCAGCCGCTGCGCATGCGAAAGAGGATCGCATCCAGCGTCCGACGCGCCTCCACACGCGGTCGTCCTGTCGGCTTGGGCGGATCTATCTCTGCCAGGATCGGCGCGATGACGCCCCACAACGCATCCGAGACGGTCCAGATCGTCGCCAGCTCATTCCAATTGGGCCGCACTTTGCGTGGTCGTCCCATCGCGCACCTCCTCGCCGGTCATCGCTCCTTTCCACACTCTACCGCACCACAGCCTGTTCTGAGATAATTACTTAGTGGCTTTCCCTCTGGGCGAGCGAGATAACCCGATAAGAAACTGAGCGGCCGGACTAATGTGCGCGGCGAGCGAGCGGCGGCAGCAATGTTGGCAGCAGAGCCGTGGAACTGAACGGAACGGTACGGAACACTAGACCCGCTGCAGGGCGGAATTTAACGATCATCGGAACGCACTGGGACGGAATGGAACGGGCCGCCGCAATCTCCAAAACCGCAGGTTGCAGGTTCGATTCCTGTCCCACCTGCCCTGAATTCAAGCGGATTCGTGCTCCTTACTAGGGGCAACGAAAGTCGGTTTGCCCCCAATTCTGCCCCCAATTTATGGGCGGCGATGAATAGTATTGGTTTCTAGGAGCTAACGGGAAGGAGGACTGAGCCATGTGCACCATACACGCTATGCTCGTGTCCTCCCGTGATAGCTATTTGAGCTGATCCCGGAGCGGACAGGGCACTTCCAGAGGGAGAATGCCTTGACTCTGCATCAGCACGATTTAACTATGCGCCCGATCACCGGGCATGATGAGTTGGACCTATTCAACAGTTTGCCGTATGTACTCAACGATGAGGTCTCTGGCGACTTGGCAGGTGGTCGCCGCCGCCCGGAATGGCTGTGGCTCGCCCTACGCGGTGATCGCGTTGTGGCCCGGGCCGGATGGTGGTCGCTGCCTGGAGATCAGCACCCGCTGCTGATGGACATCTTCGATATCGACGGCGACACCGACGACGGCGTGCAGTTGCTGAAGGCTGCACTGCCCGCGGTGGTCCCTGCGGGCACGATACCCCCAGAGTACGGCCGGTTCCTCCCTGCGGATTGGCGCGACCAACAACACATCCGGGAGGCGGTCAGCGATCGGATGGGGGCACTTGAACGCGTCGGAGCAAAGCTTCTCGTCGAACGGCTGCGCCTGGAGTGGCGACCCGGTACGCCTATCGCCGAACTCAGCGGGCGACTCACCTTCCGTCAAGTTGACAACCCAGGCGAACTCATCGAACTCATGACGCTCGTGCTGGATGGCACGCTCGACGCGCACAGTCGCGACGACCTAACCCGCATGACCCCCAGTCAGGCTGCGCAGGAGCAGTACCAATATGAACTTGAGCGCTACCCCAGCCCGCATGAGTGGTGGCGGATCGCGACGTTGCAGGACGGAGAACCGGTGGGATTTGTGATCCCCGCGCATAACGGATACAACCCGACCATCGCGTACATCGGCGTGGTGCCAGCACATCGCGGCCATGGCTTTATTCACGATGTGTTGGCCGCGGGTACAGGCATCCTCGCCGCGCAGAACATACCATTGATCCGGGCTTCCACTGACGTCGGAAACACACCAATGGCTGCGGCCTTCGCCTTGGCTGGCTATGTCACCTTCGAGCGCCAGATCGACATGATCTGGCGATGATCACACAGTGCTAGACCTCGACGTTCATCAGTGGGCAATCAGTTGCCGCAGATTGGTCGCCGGATGAGAGCACTGTCGCCTAGTCCGTTGCTTCGGTAGGTGGCATGGGATGGCTCCCGGATGCAGAGTTAGCTTACCCTTTAACCCACAGCAAGGTGACGGCAACCAGAGCGATTGCCAGCACAAGATCGAATTGTGGCAGTCTGGGATGGGTTACGGCGTCAATTTGACCGCTGGGAAGCGTTTGGCGGGTGGAGAACGCGTGCCCAGGGGTCGCCCCGGCGAGCGTCCGCAGGGTTGTGGCGCGTTCACGGGGCTCCCTAGGTGCGAGAGAAGCTGCGAAAAGCCGCGGCGCACGCGGGCAGGGGTACGCCGGTCGGGTGGCAGCGGTGGTTGCCAGGGTAAGCGCACTTCGGCGACCGTGTCGCGCGCCAAGCGCAGTTGGACGTCGGCCAAGATCAAGAGCCAGGTCCACCGGTCAGCGGCGTCGGGTGAGCGGAGTTTGGGCGTCGTCCACTGCAGCGTTTGCGTGAAAAAGCGGCAGGGGTGTTCGATCGAGAAGCGGGCTGTGTAGGCTCGCCAGCGTTCGGCCACATCGGGTGGAGTGGGCCCAAACCACCAGAACCAGAGCGGCTGAAGGGTCTTGGTAGGTCGTGGCAGGCGCTCGACTTCCAGACGAATGAGCGTCCCGCGGACCAGGGGCCGAGGTTGGCGCGTCCCCCGTGTGGCGTGGCGCTGTGGAACTGCATGCAGCCCGCTCCAGGCCTGGAGGCGCACCTGTCCGTACGGGAGATCAGTCGCGGTCCCCCTGTCGGTTGGCACCGGCCAAGTCGTCGGATCGTCGCAGACCACCTTCGCACCATGACGCCGCGGTCGCCCGGTCACCGGCTGGGAAGGGGGGTCGGCAGAGCAGCAGCGCCCGGCGCGCAAGCGGACCAGAAGACCGACCCCGTGGTCGGCCAAGGCTTGGCTGAGGTGCATCGGCTCGTCGCCCGCGTCAAAGGGGAAGATAGGCAGCGCAGTGGAGGGTGGCGCCTGCGCCTGCCACGAGCGAATCGGCTCGGCCGCCACCAGGTGCATGTGCTCGCCAGGAATGATCCGGCGGACCCGCAGTGGCGCGCTCCACCTCGCGCAGCGGTGCGGGAGGTGGACCAACCAGGAGGAGTTCCAGCCGGCCACACTGGGCTGGCCATGGGCATGCCGGTAGGGGTGGTGCTAGTCGCCGCGATCGGGGCTGGTCTCGGCATCGCAGCGCGGCCAGACGCTCGCGTCGACGGCAAACCACGTCGTCTGCGGTTCCAGTGGAGAGGATGCCACCAGGCGTTCGAGACGTGCCAGGTCCATGGTCCCGGCGTTGAGCGCATCGTAGAGCCTGCCCCACCCGCGTTGGCCACTGGGAGCCAGGCTCAGATGCGCCGGCGTTTCGAGGGTCGGCGCGCTCAGCACAGCGTCGAGCGCTTCGAAGAGCGCCTCGCGCCGCAGCGTCAAGAGCGGGTACACTTGACGACGGAAGGCTCGCAGCGCTTCCCATTCTGGTGTCTTCATAGCCAGCAGGATGGGCGCTCGAGCCTCTTCTGGTCCCCTCCTCTTTGGGCGATCCCTTGCTGTGGGTTAAAGGGTAAGCTTAGAGCGCAAGCAAACCGGGCTCCCTTCCCTCACCCGACAACCATGCGGAACACTTCGAAGTCGACGCACTGGCAGGTGACCGCTCCGTCGCTCGCGAAGATGCCCGCACGCCCCTGGGGGGGGCGTCGTCGTGGTAGACGCCCACGAAGTGGTAGTTGATGAGGAAGGCGTACTCGTCACCCCGCACGAGCGCCGTCAGCAAGTTGTTCGTGTTGGCGCGCCGCTCGATCCGGTCGCTGAAGGTAGGGGTCTGCAGATAGGCCCACCCACCGTGCGTGTGCTCGCGCACCGACCACATCCCGGACGCCTGATTCAAGCCGAACACGACCATGTCCCCCGTGGCGGAGTCGGCGCGCAGGACGAGACCCGTCTCAGCCGTAGCACCCGCGCCGAACTGGAACATCCAGAGATCGACCTCGGCGTCGCGATACGTATACGGGGCGAGCCCGACCATTGGCTCGCCGCTCGTCCCACCCTCGAGCACCGGCGTGTAGGCGACGAAGGCGGTTCGCTTGTAGGTGCGGCCACCGTCCTTGCTTACGAGCCACGCCTGATCGGTGCCAGCCATCCCCTCGCGGTAGAGCTGCTGCAGGCCGCCGGGTATGGTGTGGTCGCGGACATACAAGCCCTCATAATAGGAGGCCTGCCAGGCGCGGTAGCCGAGGACGCCAGCGACGAGCACGACCACGGCCAGCACCGCAAGCGTCAGCGCGCGTCGCGGCGTGAGCGCGCGCCGCAGCCCCAATACCCCCTGCCAGCCTTCGAGGCACCATCTCCTCGTTCGCCCCATCTTCACTCCCCTGCCCAACGCATCAGCGCCAATTCGCGACACCTACTCACCAAGTATGCAGCTGCAGTGTGCGCTGTCAAGGCGATGGGTAGCAAGTCAGCCCAACGCAGGATAGAGAGGGCGACCGGTGAAGACGGTCTGCAAGGCGGCGAAGAGCGGCTGGCCCTGCTTGCGCAAGGTCGCCAAATACCCGCGGAGCCGCGCGAACGCCTCCGCGCCGGGATCGCTGCGGAAGCAGCCTGACACTTTTTGCTGCGTCTTCAGCGTCCGCAGGTCGCGCTCGGCTTGGTTGTTGTCGAAGGGGATCGTCAGGTCGGCGAGGAAGGCCAGCACCTGCTCCTGGCCGAGCCACAGGCGCTCCAAGAGGTTGCGCGCCGGCGACTGCTTGACGCGCCCGCGCTGATGGGGACGGCGCGCGGGCGGCGGGTTGGCCGCGTGTCCGGCGGCGAGGAGGGCCTGATAGCGCGTCACGAACGCCGTATGGATGGCGGCCGGCAGCTGGCCGTGGCCCACCGAGCGCGCCTGCTCGACGGCGGTTTTCATCTCCAGCAGCAGCGCCTTCATCTCGGTGGCCCACGGCTGCTGGTACTGCTCCTCCAGGAAGGTCAACTCGCGCAGGTGGTGGATGTTGCAGAGCGCGTGGCGGCAGCGCGTGTACCGCCGATACGTCGTGAAGCCGTCATGCATGCTCACCCCGGTAGAGGTGGGCAGGATCCCCATGGCGTCGGTCGCCTCGCTGCCGCGCGTGGCGTGCACCGCGTAGCGCGTCAGCGTCGGCGTGCTCGCCACGTGCACCCAGGCCAGCTTCCCACCCCGCCGCACGCCGGTCTCGTCGCTGTGCAGCACCGGCGCTCGCTGCAACGCCGCCGTCAGCTGCGCCTCGACCGGCGCCAGCGTCGCCGACGCCTGCTGGATCCAGCGCACCAGCGTCCCCCGGCCCAGGCGCACGCCGACCAGGTCGCGCAGCAGTTGCTGCACGCGCCCCAGCGGCACCAGCTGCTCCTCCACCAGATACACCGTCAGCGCGCGCAGCTGCGGCCCCTACTGCGCCCGGCTTGGCGCCGCCGCCGGGAACGTGCCCACGCTCACCGCCTGGCACTGCCCACAGCGCAGGTGCAGCGCCTGGTGCTCCGTCACGAACAGCCGCACCAGCGGCACCTCCTGCACCTGGCGCCGCTCGCGACCCACCACCGCCGCCCCGTCGAGGTCGGCCTGGCATACCGGGCAGACCGCCGGCCGGTGCTCCACCACCGCGTCGGGCGTCGCCACCAGATGCAGCGTCTCCCCGCGGTGGCCCAGCTGCCCGCCGGCCTTCTTGCCGCTCGGCTTGCGCAGGCTCTTCGTCTTGCGCTTCAGCCCATCCGTGGAAGGCGGCTTGCCGCTGTTGTGGCTATCCTTGGCCAGCCGGGCCTCCAACTCCTGCACGCGGGCCAGCAGATCACGCACCTGCGCGTGCAGCGCGGCGTTCTCGGCTTCCAGTTCGGCATTTCGAGCTTCCAGTGTCATGCCTCAATGCTCCACTTGCTCCGCAACACGGCCTGACCTACTACGGCGATGGGGGAGAGGATGAGGTGCAGAGTGCGCGGACCTGCCGATCCCATCGGTGCGCAGGGGTGACGGCTGGACTACAGGCAGTTCCAGAACCCTTCATGCCCTCGAAACGTGTTATTCTTAGGCGGCTCCCAGCTTCGAAGGAGAAACACCGGTGGATGCACACGGGCTTTTTCTTTTGCTGACAGCACGTGGCAGAGCGAAAACTGGCTCTTCTGCTGCCAACAGCCGATGGTGTGCCTCGGCAACTGGACGGCCGGTGACTTCGAGCGGCATTCCGGTGAGGGGAAGGGACGCGCCCTCGTCGATGTCGTGATGCCGGATGCGGTTGACTGGCTCTGGCGCCGCAGTGACGCGGGCATCTACGTCTTTCGCTGTCCAAACTGCGGTCGATTAGGCAGCCACTGGGACAATGATTAGGCAGAGCACAGCGATAGAGAACTGCCCGCCGTTCACGTGTGTTTTGAAACCACCTGTAAGTGTGTCCTCTTGGCCTTTCCATAAGCGGTCACGTGGCTGGCGGGCGGCAAGGATAACTCAAGCAGGCGGCAGGGGATGTGCCTGGAAGAATCGCCAGAAGACCCAGAGGCTTGGCTGCCCAGCTAGGGTAGGGGGCAGCGCATGCCCTCCACCTTCGATCCGGTAGTGCACCACGAGTGCGTCACCCGTACAGCCTGACCACTGGAGGACAGTCAGTTGGGGGGACTGAGTGATGATTTCTGGCCCTGGACGGCAACCATCTCGTTCCGCCCACGCCTGCAGAACTGTGGGGATCGCGGGCAGTGGCCAGGCCGGGCTCTGCTGTGCGGAGATTCCCATGTAGGGTACGACAGGGTCCGCGGTCCCGTGGACGAGCAAGAGCGGGACGGCGCGAATGGGGTGGCATCCACCTGGGAACGCGTAATAATTCCCGGCCACGGGTGCGAAGGCCGCGATGCGCCCAGCAAGCCGACACGCGAGGAAGCCAACCATGCCACCGCCATTGGAAAAGCCGGTCGCATAGATGCGCTGGGCATCTACGCACCAGTTCCGTTGCAGGTCATCGAGGACCTCCTTCACGAACGGGAGTTCGTCGATACCTTCATCCACGGGGCCAGCACTTGCCCAGAAGGGCTGCCCATCGAGCAGGAGGCCCTGTGGGTAGACAGCCAGGAAGTGCTGCTGCTCTGCCAGGGCATCCAGTCCAAGGCCAGCCTCCAAGCCTGCCGCGGTGCCGCTGTAGCCGTGGAAAGCCAGGACCACAGGAAGTGATGACGAGGCGGCATATGCGGCTGGAACATGGACGAGGTAGGTTCGCGTGGTAGCCCCCGCTGAGACCGTTGGGTCTACGCGAATGACCATCTTCCCACTACTGCCGGGTTGGAGTGGTGAGGTTGTGCCACATCCGCTACTCCGCATAGGGGCATCTTGTGGGAGGGGTGTGAGCGTGGGTGAGCTGGGCGCAGTGGCGTGTGCACGAGGGAGAGCCGTAGTAGGTGCGGCGCACCCGGCGAGGAGCAGACCGCAGAAGATCATCCAACGCCGGAATGTGGAGTGGCAGCTCATGCTCGTCCTCGCTACTTTAGAGCTCACTGGAGGCCAGACACCGTGAGCGTAGCAGGAGGAAGGGCTGTTGCCATTGGCCAAACGGCGGATTTTTCAGGGGATGAGCAGCAGGGCTTTCGCGCGAGCTACCGCGGCGGTGCGGTTGTGCACGTCGAGCTTCGAGTAGATGTGCTCCAGGTGCTTCTTGACGGTTGTGGCAGAGACGATGAGCTGATCAGCCACCTCGTTATTTGAGTACCCCTGTGCGACGAGCCGGAGCACGTTGAGTTCACGGTCACTCAGCCGCTCACCTGGTGCGGGGAGTGCTCGGTGGGTGACCTTGGCTTCAAAGCACGCCACCTGCCTGCGCATCTGTGTGAGCCAGGGGCTCTCTGGCGCCTCATCGAGCATGCTGGTGAGCTGGGCCGCTGTCGCGCGGGCCGCATCTGGATGCCCATATCGCCAGCAATAGATGCCGTGATCTATACAGAGCGCGATCGCCGTGTAGAAGTCCCCGTAGACTGTGGCGAGATTGAGAGCGGCCTCAGTGGCCTTGCCCGCACGTGTTACCTCGCCCTGTGCCCGCGCTAGCTCTGCCTGCACGGCCATGCGAAAAAGCTGCAGCTGCCCCGTGGGACAGGGATACTGCTCAGCGAGGAGAGCGAGGCATCGCGTAAAGTCGTCGCGAGCCTGCTGTGCCCTTCCAAGGATCCTTGCGTTGAAGCCACGAGCGAAGAGCACCACAGGGAAGCCAGTTGGGTCCTCAGCTTCCCAGGTGCTGAGCACCGCTCCCGCCTCATCGGATCGACACGCGACCTCGACAACGTAGATGAAGCCAGCCATTGGCTCCCAAACACCGGGATAGAGTCCCATCGCTGTAGCTGCTCGCAAGCTATTATGCCAGAGCTGCCAGCCCTCATGGTAGCTTCCCCGCAAATAGAGAAGCCCGCCGAGGCGATTCTGGAAGCGAGCGAGATACCGCTGGTCTGACATCCACTCACTAGCCTCAATCCCCATCCCGATGATGTGCTCGGCATGATCCAGGATGCTCAGTCGCCCGCAGATGGGGAGTAACCCATCAGCGAGAAGAATGGTCGACTGAGCATCCTCCCGAGCATGTGCCTGAGTCAGTGCCGTGAGGAGGACATCTGAGGCAAGCTCAAGCTGTGGAATGTCGTCACGAAAACGCTCGGCATAAGCCAGGGCAAAGGAGATGAGCCCCCCTGGCTCATCGGCGTAGGAGCTGGATACAAGCGGCGCGAGGAGATGTGCCGTGCGGACGGGGTCAGCGATGACCAGTTGAGTGGATGATTCAGGGATGGGGACCGCCAACGACGTGTCCATGTGCTTGCCCTCCTCTGGCGTGCTTCCAGGCTGCCAGCTTGATCTCGAGCCACCACTGCGGCAGCAGCATGTTCCGTTGGAGATACGTGTGTAGAAGCGGTGATACGGATTTCGCGTCGGTTCTTGTGGTTTGCGTCTCGACAAAGTCCCATGAATTCGAGACTCACCGGGCAAATTGTCCAACTACCGTCGCGAAGTTCGCCAGGCGCGCCTCCAGTTCCTGGACGCGAACCAGGACCGCCGTCAACTGCTCGCGCAGCAGGGCATGCTCGACTTCCAATTCGGCGATGCGCTCTTCCGGTGCCATGCGCCCATGCTACGCCTGCTCTGCAACTCTGCCTGAACTGTTACACCGCAAGTACGGTCTTGCAGAGTAATTGCTGAGCAGCTTCACCCAGAGCATGAACATTCATGCTGTCTGTGGTGGTTCCTGGGCGGCATACGCACTCGTTCGCGAAAGCAGGGCAATGCCCCCAAAGCTGGCAAGAACGTGGAAGAGGTCACCAGGAATCAGCAGAGCGAGGAAATGCTCTTGGTAAATCGTCACGCATGCTTTGATGCCGCCGATTCTCATGCCTGGGTGTCCCCGGGTCCAGTGGAACTGATCTTTAGCGATCTTCGCCTGACCTGGTGACCTCTGCATCGAAGTGAGTATGGGCTCTTTCCCCCAGTGCGACGAGCATGGAGTCCATGCTTTGACGCTTCAGGCAAGTGGTGGATATTCGCACCCTGCCCAAAACTGGAGGATAGTGAGAGTGCATCCTACGAGGGACGGAGGTACTCTCTCTTATTACTTCCCACCACAATGGCGCTCCCTAGCGCCAGACCGAAGGCGCCTGCAACCAAGTCGACGCCGGACCGAGGAGGGTAATGGAGCAACAAAAAGGCACAGGCCCCCAAGCCCACCAGCGACGCGGTGCGAATGCGCGCGGGTGTGCTGAGCAGGCGGTAGAAGCCCCAGCGCTGGGGACCTCCCGGCATTCTGCCCGTAGCGAGTTCAGACAGTCCCAGCGGCAGAACGAACAATGCCACGAGCGTCGTGAGGGTGCTCATCTCGCCTCCATTGCTCGCCCCATCTCTTGGATTCCACACTGGGCGATGTCAATTTTCGTCGTAAACGTCCCTAGCGTTGGCCAACGCAAACCGCCCCCATATCCAAGGGGTCTTTGTGCCGTCGCGCGGCTCTACCGTCACTCGAGGCTACGGACGATTTGCCGGTCCGCGCGGGGCGAATTCGAGCACTTGGAGGAGACCCGTGCCTGCGATAACCAAGCCAAACTCCAAGCCGAATGCCATCCCTCCAATGAGACTGATGATCGCCAGGACAGCGCCAACGATCGCGCTTCCCCAGCGGCCCACACGCGCCCAGCCCGCAGCGGTCGCTTGACGCTTGGGCAGCAACTCGGCTGCCCAGCCGAGGTTCGCTAGGCCGAGCAACAGGAGCGCGAGCAGGAATAGCGGCGCACCATGCCCGATGGCGAGCAGGAACAGCGCGAGGGCCATGACGCCCAAACCACTGATGGCTCCCGCCCATGCGATAGGCTTGTGGCTAGGCGCTCCCCAGAAGAAGCTGGTGCGAAGACGCGTCCGTAGCTGTCCCATGCGTTCCCCTCCGCCTTCCCCGATCGTCCGATATAGTACGACAACTGGACTGTGAGTTTGTCTGACCAAATGGTAAGGCTATCTGATAGAATTGTCAAGGGTGCATGTGTTCGGCAAGGAGGCAGGGGGTGGGAGGCGAAGAAGAAGGGCGTTGGCTGATCGGCGCCTTGCTGCGCATTCCGCGTGAGGCCGCGCTTCGCCGCGTGTTGGCGGGGTTGGCGGCGGCTGGCTTCGGCGATGTGCGCCCGGCCCACTTTACGGTGTTCCAGCACATGCCGCTCGCGGGGATCCGGCTCACCGCCCTGGCCGATGCGGCCCTGATGACCAAACAGTCGATGGGATATCTGGTCGACGATCTCGAGACGCTTGGCTACGTGGAGCGCATATCCGACTCCGCCGATCGGCGCGCCAAGGTGGTCCGGCTGACCGCGCGCGGCAGGCAGGTAGACGATGCAGTGCGCGAGGTCATCCACCAGATGGAGGGGGACTGGGCAGCACGCCTCGGCGTGGAGGACTATCAGCGATTGCACCAGTTGCTGCGCAGGCTAATCACCATCCTAGATGAATGACAGCCCGGATTTTCAGGATGCATGACATGGGAGATAGCGCCGATATCAAGCGCTACATTCGTGATGGCCTAAGAGGGCGACTCTAATTTGCGTGAGTCTCTGTAGCGCAAATCTCCAGGTCTGCGATCACGATCATTCGCACAGGAGATTTTAGGAACGGCAGCGATTCTGGCAGCAAAGCCATGGACTTGAACGGAATGGAATACCGAGCGAGACAGATGGCTGAAAATGCCGACAATGTGAACGCAATGGACCCGGACGGAACGCACCGCCGCAATCTCCAAACCCGCGCGTCTCTTGGCTTTATTGACGCCAAGCCACATGGCAGTGCCTGCCGTAGAGGCGAGTGAAAATGAGGCATACTGAGCAGACGAGGCCGGGGGAGTAAGGTCGCAGTCAAAGCGGTGCCCACCAGAGCCCGTCGCCAAGCTGACCCGGGCGTGTCCAGAGGAGATGACTGTTGCCCCGCCGGACATGCGGCGGAGAGCACGCCGAGGAAACGTGTTCGTCGTCCACGTCCCTCCGCCGGCCTTGCTTGGAGCGTCGTGCCTGCGCTGTGCGGTGAGGAGGGCTGGCCATGCAGGTCGTACATGCGCGCTGCTGCGGATTGGATGTGCATCAGAAGACGGTGGTCGCTTGCATCCTGCAGACGGAGACGGACGGGACGGTCCACCGTGAGGTGCACAGCTTTGGCACCATGACGGCGGACCTGCTGGCGCTGAATGACTGGCTCAACGCCCGCCGGGTGGAGCAGGTGGCCATGGAGAGCACGGGCGTGTACTGGCGACCGGTCTTCAACCTGCTGGAGGCCGACCACGAGATCATCCTCGTCAATGCCCAGCATATGAAGGCGGTGCCGGGGCACAAGACCGACGTCAAGGACGCCGAATGGCTCGCGGACCTGCTGCGGCACGGCCTGCTGCGCGCGAGTTTCATTCCGCCAGCGCCGATCCGCGCGCTGCGCGAGTTGACGCGGTATCGTCAGACGCTGACGGCCGAACGCACGCAGGAGGTCAACCGCCTGCACAAGCTGCTGGAGAGCGCCAACCTCAAGCTGGGCGCCGTCGCGACCGACATCCTGGGGCGCAGCGGGCGCGACATGCTCGAGGCCATCTTGAGCGGTGAGCAGCGCCCCGAGACCTTGGCGGACCTGGCCCGTGGGCGGCTGCGCGCCAAGCTGCCGCAGTTGCGCCAGGCGCTGGAGGGACGCGTGCAGGCACAGCACCGCATGCTCATCCACCACGTGCTCGCCCACATCGACTTCCTCGAAGGACGACTCGCCCAACTCGCGAGCGACCTCGAGGAGCTGCTCACGCCGTGCGCCGAGGCGGTAGCGCTCCTGGAGACCATCCCCTGCGTCGGCCACACCGCCGCCGTCGCCATCGTGGCCGAGATCGGTACCGACATGAGCCGCTTCCCGTCCGCCAAGCACCTGGCCTCGTGGGCCGGGGTGTGTCCGGGGAACCGCCAGAGCGCCGGCAAGCGCCTGGGCGGCAAGACGACGTACGGCGACACCTGGCTGCGCGCTATCCTCGGCGAGGTGGCCTGGTCCCTCGCCCACACCTCCAGCAGCTACCTTGCCGCCCAGTACCACCGCCTCGCACGCCGGTGCGGCAAGCACAAGGCAATCGTCGCGGTCTGCCACTCGTTGCTGGTCGTCATCTACCACATGCTCCGCCACCGCCGCCCCTACCAGGATCTCGGTCCCGACTACTTCGAGCGCCTCGACGCCACGCGCCTGCAACGCCACTACGTCCGTCGCCTCGAGCAACTGGGCTATGACGTTACGCTGGCTCCGACTCAAGTCGCGTAGCCGCACCAGATCGGATTTTCCGAGGAATTTGACACCAATGCCGATGGACGCCTGCACACAAAGACGAACGCCAGCGAGTGTCAGCCTCGGAAATCTCCTACAATGACGCTCGCTGGCGACCAGTGATGGACGGAGTGCTGTTGCAAGGGTCATCAAGCTGTGCGACTGTCCCCGTCGTGACAGGACGTTGACGCTCGCGCGGCCCAAGTTCTCAGCCCTGCCTTTGCGGTTCCACCTCGTCCACATCCTGTCTGTATTCGGGTCAGTGCACGCTCTGCGGCGTGTTTTCTGATCGCCCTGGTCGTTCCGCGGTGGTATCCTCATGGCCAGCTACCGAACTTCCGATGTCTTAGAGGCATACCTCCAACGCCAGCGAGGTCGCCACTCCACGAAAGTGCGTCCACCGATCATGATTGCCACCCCTGAGCACGTTACCCCCACCTGGTTGACTGTCGTGCTGCTCGAGGCGGGAGTCCTTCCCCGTGGCGAGGTGATGGCGCTCGGCCTGCAACCGACCGACGCATTCAACTCGTCCACCGTGCGGCTGCAGCCAACCTATTCCGCGTATGCACCAGAGACGGCGCCGCGCTCCCTGATCCTCAAATGCAGCAACGGCACCGACTGGGGGAATCAGGCGAATCGCAATGAGGCGCGTTTCTATCGCTTCACCGCTTCGCTCCCAAACTATTCGCCGCCCATGGTGCCCTGCTACGGTGCGGACTCTGATGCAACAGGCGCGGTGTCGCATGTCCTCCTGCTCGACCTCTCGTCAACGCATCTGGTGCCCGTCCCGCGCGACCAACAGATCGCCATCGCCAAGGGCGAGAATGTGCCTGCGGAGATCTATATCGAGCGGGCTATCGACGCTCTAGCGGCTTTCCATGCCTTCTGGTGGGAGCACGAGCTCCTGGGCAGCGAACCTATTCCGTTCACCTACACCGATGATGAATTCGAACCCTACTGTTCGCAACGCCGCGATGCCGTCGAATGGCTCCTGAAGAACGAGGGTGAGATCCTGTCGCCTCAAATCCAGTCCCAATGCGCGGAGACAGCAGCCTCTTTTGATCGCTGGTGGTCAGCGTATCTTGGGCCACGTATGCGAGCCAAGTCGCGCATCACGCTGATCCATGGAGACGCCTACTTCGCGAATATGCTGAGCCCGCGCGAGGGCGTTGCCGGTGAGACCTATCTGATCGATTGGCAGTCGGCGCAGCCGTATGTGGGGGCGTGCGATCTGGCCAATCTCTTTGTCACCTTCTGGACGCGTGAGCAGCGCCACGAGGGCCAGCGCGAGCAGCGCATGCTCCAACGCTACCTCGCGCAACTCCAGTCACAGGGCGTGCGCAATTATAGCTGGGATGATCTCCTCACCGATTATCGCCTTGAGATCATCGAGTGGCTACTGAACACCGTCCAAGATGCGCGTGACGGCTCGAAGCGGAGCTATTGGCTGCCCAAGCTCCAATGCGTCTCAGCAGCATTCGAGGATTGGCATTGTGCCGAACTGCTGGCTCTCGCCTAATCAGCATGTGGTCCACCGAATGAATAGGGATGGTGAGCGCAAAGGAAAGGGCGATGGCCGAGAAGACGTGCTCGATTGAGACGGCGGAGCGAAATGCCATCGTCCAGTTCGACAATGGGGTTCTCGGCTACGTCATCGAGCGTAGCCCAGCAAAGGGAGTCATCTATGTCGAGACGGAGAATGGCGGCGTTCGCGTGCCGCTGGGGACGACAGTCAAGGTCCTCGTGACCCCAGATGATCTTGCAGCAGCCTACCTCCGACGCCCAGCGCTGCGACCAATGGTGGATGGCGCGATCAAAGAGATGCAACGAGAAGCGCTCAGGGTAATTGACGACACCATTCTAGGGTAATGGTCCGTGATAGAGCGGCTCGGCAACGAGAAGCTCATGGCACTCTAACTGCAGGACTCACGGCAGCAATTCTGACAGCAATTCTCCCTCGAAAATCCTCTCGGTCTCGCTTCTGTCAGGCAGTTCCAGAAGGGGCGAGGGAGACGGTATAGCCGAGCTGCTCCAGTCGACGGACGTGATGTCACTCGATAGAGGCTTGGTCAAGTTTGTCGAAGTAGACCGCACCGAGCTCGTGATACGGCTGGTGGGTCTTGTGGACGTGGTAGACGACGACGAGCAAGGTATCGGCGACCGCGATCAGCGCCTTGTAGACGCCGCGGCGTGGGGTGAGGCGGCGGAACTGCGCCCCGATGGAGGAGGTGGGATGGCGCGCGTTGGCCCACGCCACCTCGCACAGGACCGCTTTGAGCCAGGCATTGCCGCGCCGCGTCTTCCCGCTCAAGCGCTTCCCGCCGCTCTGTCGGTTCCCGGGGACAGACCGCCGCCCACGACGCCAGGTGTTTGGCGGAGAGGAATTGGCGCATGTCGGTGCCGAGTTCGGCCACGAGGGTGGCTGCCGTGACATCCTTGACGCCCGGGATGGTCTGGAGCAGCCGCACCGCTTCCTCGTAGGGGCGGAGACGGTGCTCGATCTCGCCTTGCAGTTGCGCAATCGCGGCTTCCAGGAAGTCGAGATGGGCCAGGATCTGGTGGAGCAACACGCGATGATACGCCTTGAGGTGCCCCGTCAAGGCTTGGCGGAGCGCGGGGCGCTTGGCCCGCATCCGCCCGCGCGCCAGCTCTGCCAGCACGGCGACGTCCTCCTCGCCGGCGAGCAGGGCGTTGAGCATGTCGCGCACACTCGTGCCCAGCATGCTCGTCGCGACGGCTGCCAGCTTGATGTTAGCACCTTCCAACACCTTCTCCAGCCGATTGACCGGTGACGCGTGCGCTGCTGGATCAAGGCCTTGCGATGGCGGGTGAGCTCGCGCAGTTCGCGGATGGGCGCAGGTGGGATGAAGCTGGGCTGCACCAGGCCATGTCGCAAGAGATCGGCGAGCCACTCGCTATCCTTCACGTCGGTCTTGCGCCCCGGCACGGCCTTGATGTGCTGCGGGTTGACCAGCACCAGCGTCCGCGCCTCGTCCTCGAGGAGGTTAAACACCGGTCGCCAATACACCCCGGTTGATTCCATGGCCACATACGTGACCCCGCGCTCGGTCAGCCAGTCAGAAAGCGCCACGAGATCGGCCGTCATGGTGCCGAACGTGCGCACCTCGCGTTCCACATGCCCTCGCTCCTCGGTGAGGAGCACGCAAGCGACGACGGTCTTCTTGTGGACGTCCACGCCACAACAGCGAGCATGCACCACCTGCATCGCGGACCTCCCCCTGCCGGACGGCAGGATACAACGGCCGGTGCGGGGTGCGGGTTCAGACACCAGTTTCCCTCGCGTGCTCATCCCCTGCTACGGGATGGCGACAATCTCCCCTCCTGGGCAGCACTCCTCGGCTAGCTTGACAGGCGGGCTCTGCGGCACCACTATTGCGTCATACTAGGTCTTCCTCGGTCCTTTCCTTTTGAAGATGCGACGCGGCCACCAGGGGAAAAGGGTGGCAGAGCGGACGAGATCGGGGCGGCTTTGGAGGGCAAGACACCGCTCAGCCTGGACATCCTCGAGCTCATCGATGGTGGCGAAATGGCGGTTGACGAGCGCCGTGTTGCTCAGCGGCCACAGGTGCTCGGCGGGCTGGAGCTCGGGCGAGAAGGCGGGCAGGAAGAGCAAGTGCAGATGCGCGGGGACGCGCAGCTTGGGGCTGGCGTGCCAGCCGGCGCGGTCGAGGACGAGCACGATCTGCTTGCTCGGGCTCGCGCCGACGTGCGTGGGCGAAGGCGGCGAGCTCGGCCTCGAAGAGGGGGATCGAGACGCTGGTGGCCAGATGCCAGAGCGTGCGGCCCGAGGCGGGATGGACGAAGCCGACCAGGTAGCGCCACTCGTCGCGCTGCTGGACCGGCGCGACCGGCCGCGTCCGGCCGAAGCACCAGACCTTCTTCAGGATGGGCTTGCAGCCCGATGCGGTGCTCGTCCGGCGAGTCGGTGGCCCAGAGCTCGACCTCGCCGTGGGGGAAGGCGGTGGCGACGGCCTGGACGATCGGGCGGATCTTTTTTTGAAGGCCGCTTGCTGCGCGGCGTCGGCCAGGACGTGGCGCGGCCGCGGCAGTGCGTCGCGTGCCCCCGAGGCGCACCAGGTAGACCCAGCCCAGTTGGCGCGGGATCGGCCGGCCCAGTCGCTGGCTCATCCACTCCGCGACGAGCCGCCCCGTCCACAGGTCGCCGCGCGGCGGCGGGCCCTCCACCGCGGCCAGCAAGTCCGCCCGCTGCTCCTCCGACAACGCCAGCGCTTGGCGCCGCGAATGCGTCCGCCGCCGATCCGTCATCCCTGCCGGCCCCAACGCGTTGTAGCGCTTGACCACCTGACACGATCCAGCCGCGGGAGAAGCCGGTGCTGCGCGCGATCGCCGTCGCCGTCTGCCCCTGGCTCACCAGCCACACGATCTGCCACCACGTCCGCTCCACCGCCCCGTTGGCCGTCCGGTAGCGGCGTTCTACCTCATCCGCGCTGAGGTGCCCGGCCAGCACCAGGTGTCTGCTCATGCCGCCATTGTATATGGTTGAGCAAGACTTGGTATCAACCTGTCGCACCGGCTCTCCCATAGTCTGCCCCATTTTCATGTGCTCCGCTGTCTGTCCAGACATCCACCTTGACAGCAACACCGCGAGACGCGGTGATACTGTACGAGACGCGTGCGGACAACGAGCGTCGACAGTGTGCGGAATTGAGACGCCACGAGACTGGATGAGACGAAGCGCCGCGTTCTCCAAAACCGCAGGTTGCAGGTTCGATTCCTGTCCCACCTGCCTACAATTTCAGCGGGGTGGGCAAAGAAGCAATCAACTGCAGTCTCCACATGCATCCGAAACCTGGTTGGCTTTTTCGGGTTCGTGGCAGACGAACGGCACTCACGGTTTGCAACATGAAGTGCTCCTGACCCGTGCGGGCCGGAGCACTTCTCTTTCTGCGCCAGCTATGGCGCTACTCGTCGCGCGATGACGGTCTAGGCGACAATCGAGAGATCTCGCGAGGTGAGCGCGGGCACCCCAAAGGGAGAGCGCCCGCACCCACCACACCGTTCCTCAGCTGTAGGTTTGCCAGGTCACTGAGGGATAGGGACTGCTGGCGGTCAGGGTCATCAGCACTTTGGCGTAATGTCCAGACGCTGTCTTCACCAGGAAGACCTCACCATCCGCGACGGGAACGCTCG
Source organism: uncultured Chloroflexia bacterium (assembly GCA_963841205.1). Classification (GTDB taxonomy): domain Bacteria; phylum Chloroflexota; class Ktedonobacteria; order Ktedonobacterales; family JADMIN01; genus CAWAWP01. The sequence continues at coordinate 20,498 of CAWJCH010000013.1, forward strand.
CCGCGCCGTAGCTGGCACTCTTGAGTTGCGCGCACGTCAGACTGGGTCAAGTCCGAGAGTTTCTGTACTTTGCTGAGATCAGGTAGACGGATTGCTTTAAGCGGTGTGGGGGAGGGCTACCTCCGTTTCCCGAGGGGTTTGGTTGGCACGCCCCTGCCAATAGGCCGTCATGTCGAAGTAGCGGTGGCCGGTGGTCCAGGCCTGATCGTGCTCGAGGAGGAGCGCGCCCAATAAACGAATGGCCGAGTCGCGGTTGGGGAAGATGCGGATGACACGCTCGCGGCGACGGATCTCCTCGTTGAGCCGCTCGACGCCGTTGGTGGTGCGCAGGCGGGTGCGGTAGTGGAGCGGCAAGGCGAGGACGGCGGTGGCGTCGTCGAAGCCGCGCTCGAGGATGGCGATGGCGCCGGGGGCGCGTGCCTCGAAGTCGGCGATGAACTTCGCCAGCAGGGTGCGGGCGGTCTCGAGGTCGGGCGCGTCGAAGATCGCCCGCAGCCGGCCATGCACCTCCTCCTGCAGCGCCTTGGGGGTCGCGTCGGCGACGTTGGCGGACAGATGCGTCTGGCAGCGCTGCCAGGTCGCACCCTGGAATTGGAGGCGGACGGCGGTCACCAGGCCGCCGTGGTGGTCGGAGACGACCAGGTCGACGCCCGTCAAGCCACGTCCTTTGAGCCAGATGAAGAAGTTCAACCAGCTGCGCTCCGATTCGCTATCGCCCAGCTGCAGCCCGAGGATCTCGCGATACCCCGCGTCGTTGACGCCGACGGCGAGCAGCGCGCTCACCGCCCGCACGCGGCCGCCTTCGCGCACCTTCAAGACGAGCGCGTCGACCAGCACGAAGGGGTAGTGCTGCCCGCTCAAATCGCGCTCATTCCAGGCCGTCACCAGCGGATCCAGGCCTTTGCAGAGGTCGGAGACGGTCGATTTGGCGAAGCTCGTGCCGCAGAGCTCCTCGGTGATGCGCGCCACTTTGCGGGTCGAGACGCCGTTGACCACCATCTCCATGAGCGTGAGGACGAGGGCCTGCTCGCTGCGTTGGTAGCGGGAGAAGCGGTCCGTCGAGAACGTCCCCTCGCGCACTTGCGGCACCCGCAACGCGAGCCGCCCCACGCGGGTCGTGAGCTGCCGCGGCTTATACCCATTGCGATAGCCCTGCCGCTCCTCGGTCCGCTCATAGGGGGCAGCCTGCAGCTGCTCGCTGAGTTGGGCTTCCAGCACCGGATTCACCACCGCCTCCAGCAGCTGCCCCAGGGAGTTTTCCCCGCTGAACAGCCGTTGCCAGGTCTGCGAATCGAGCGTAATCTGATCATGGGTCATAGGTGTCCTCTCGGTTACTGGATGCTTGAACACAACCAGCCTACCAGAGAGGCCCTACCCCTCCCTCACCAGGCCCTCCTCAAAGTACAGAAGATACCGGACTTAGCTTCAGACTGGCGTACCCAGCAGCGGCGATCACCCCCTTATCGGCCAGAGTCGCGCCTCCAACCGATTGCATGGTGTTGGCGGCGGGGTTCCACTGCACATCGGCGCCCGCGGGCAGGTGGCCGATGCCTGTCGCGGTCTCCACGTCGAGGTAGGAGTCGTCCACATTCATCGGACCCGAGCCGTTGATCAGCGGTGAGCACTGCCCTGGGGGCGTGTTAGTTGGCTGACCAACGGCGGTAGGCTTTGGCGTGGCCGTCGGATGCACGACTGTCGTCGGTTTTGGTGAGGGCGAGGAGACGTCGCCTCCGAGCGCGGTGGCGGTGGGCGTGGGCTGCGTAGTCGTCGACGAGCAGGTTCCGCCCGAACCCCCGGTCACGGTCGGCGTGCCGGCGCTGTAAAGGTCTTGGCGCCCGGAGAGCGCGTAGTTCGTCCAGTCGAAGCGCCAGAGCCCGAGGCTGTAGGTGCTGGCATAGACTTGGTGGTGCAGGTCGTCGAAAGAAGAATGAGGTGATCGCGCGCAGTTGATCCGACCCTGGCACCACCTTCCAGCTCTGCCCACCATCATTGGAGATGATGATGCCTGACTGCTCCGTCCCCACGGCGATGAAGGCTGGATTCAGCGGGTCGATGGCTATGTTGGTCGCCTCGCTCTGGGGACCCACCCACGGAAGATTCGACGAGAAGTTGAGCGAGCCGTTCTGCGTCACGAGTTGCGTCAGGGCGTTGTCGGGAGTCCAGGTGAGGCCGCCGGTGTGGCTCACCACCATCTTGTTCGTGTTCAGGTCGGCGGCGATCAGGTGACAGGAATCCACGGGGTCGGCGGCATACACATAGTGATAGGTAAAGACGGCGCCTCTCGGAGCCGATCCACAAGAGACCGAGCGAGACCGTTTGCAACGGGAGCCCAGCCACGTATTGAGGCGCGCCGGTATTTGGGTTCTCTAGCCCATCCAGAACGAAGAGGTGGCCTGCGCCGGGAGGGTTGCTCTCTTGTATTGCGGCGTAGACAACGGGGTGTTTCGCCTGCGGCAGAGAGACCTGTATATCATGCGGATATTTCCAACTCTGCGGAGAGAGTGAAGACACGGGCGTCCAGGTCTGGCCGTCATCCACACTCATGTAGAGGTTATCATTCAAAGAGGTGGTATCCGACCAGACGAGGTACTGTCCAGGCCGGATCAGGGTTGGCCCATCGACAGTCCCCCCGCCTGTATTCGGAAGCGCACCCGAAGCCCATGCGCCAAGCTTGAGGGGGTCCTGGAAGGTGAAGACTCCGCCGCTCACCCATTCCTTCACATGCAGGCACAGACTGCCGTAGCCGCACCCGGTGAACGTTGCTCCGGAGAGTTCCGCGTTCGCTGATCCAAAGAGTGGCATCTGCAGGCCGTACCCTTCGGGGGGCACCCCATCATCCTTGAGCGTGACGCCCCCATTCGAGGAGTAATAGATGCCGTTATCCTGCGTGGAGGCGAAGATCGTGGTGGGGCTGATTTCGCGCGTGTTGCCCTCGTTCATCTGGCCGGCGATGTCGTACATCTGGAGCGCGTCATACCCGGTTGAGACGGTGCCGCTGAGTGTCCAGGACAACCCCTGAGTGCATGTGGTGAGACTCGGCAGATCCCCTGTCGTCACGCCGTGATCACTGATCATGTAGAGCGGGCAATTGCCCGTCGGGCTGAACACGAGGTCGGAGGCGTCATCGGAGATGGGGTGCCAGTAGGGATTGCCGCTTGGCCCATCGTCGGGAAGGTTCTTCCACATGGTAAAGCTCGTAGGGCAACTCCAGTTCGCGCCGCCGAGGGTACACTTTGTTCGAGCATAACGTGACGAGCCGTAGACGTAGAGATCGATAGTCGTCGCGCCCTCGTGATGCATCTTGACGAAATACGGTCGGCTGGTGAGCGGGGTATGATCGCTGGCAATGTACACCCCAAGGGAAATACCTGGCTGCCAGACGCCACCAGTTCCTTGGTAGTAGCGGAAGTCGTAGCGCTGCCCCGTCGTATTCGTAATTTGTTCCAGCGCCACCAGCAGATCTGGCTGGTTGACGGCGGTGCCCTCCACCACTGCGAACGTCTGCATGTTAAACTGATCACACACTATAGGCTGGGTAATCACACTCTCGCTCGCCGGGCTTGAGTAGGTCAGTTGCACCAACCCCTCGGAGCCGCAGATGAGGAGGCGACTGCCGGTCATCGGCAGTACCTCGAAGGCGGGTGAGGTGTTGTAGACCAATTTCCACGTCTTGCCCATGTTGGTACTGATGACGACTCCGCAATCCATGCCAACCGCGATAGTGGTTCCAGAGAAACCGATGCCGTAGGCCGCTTTGCCGACACAGGCGGGATCGAGGAGCGCGACGTGGTGCCAATTCACTCCTCCGTCAATGCTAAGCCAGATGCCCGCTGAGCCCGCCGCAGGACTAACGTGCGTGTCTGCTTTCGCCGTCACGAGGATAGACTGTCCCGGAACGGCGCCGACGGAGGTGTATGCGCTGAGAGGCAGGAAACGCACCAATGAGACGGGAGCTGAGGGAAAGGAGTCGATGTGCATCCAACTCACACCCAGGTTCTTGGTGCGGAAGAGCCCACCCTGCTCACTGGCGGCGATCGCGTCGTTCGGGTTGCTTGGGTTGGCGTCGACCGAGACGCCACGCCCACCCCGATCCGCCGAGGTAGGGACGTTGACCAGGTTGTATCTGAACGGCGGCGGCGGCGTGGAGCACGCCGCGATACTACACAGTGAGAGGCCGATGAGTGGGGCAAGCAACCGCTTCCACTGGTGTGGTCGGACGGGCACGATGTGCTCCATTTCTTGTTGCCTGGTCGGTCTCGTGCGGCTCGACTCGTCTTGTAAGTGGCAATTGGGCGATGGCGAACTGGTCGCCGCACCAGCGCGACGATCCACACTGGATGTGGGCCGCGACCAGCGATTTGACCAACAGCGTCACTGCGGTTGGGCGCTGTACGTCGTCAAGCTCGAAGAGGAGCGCGATGTCGGTTGTAGTTTGGTCGGCGCCTGCGCGATGAGAGAGCGCGTGCGCGACGGTTCTTTCTTCTCGCTCTGGGCCGCGACCAGCGACTCATAGTCCGTTTCGCCTCGCGCATACTGCTTCAAGTACCCGGCTCAAGCACCCCAGCGCGAGCGTGATCGCGCCGCCACCTGTTCCCACATCAGCCACCAACAGCGACCCATGCCCGGGAGGGCGGGCGCGCAACACCTCGGACGCCGCTTAGTACTACAGCCGCAGTTATGGTAGACTGGAGGGCAGAAGGGAGGCGAAGACCCCAATGCCCTCGATGCCAGTGACGACGAGCTATGAACCGCGTGCAACAGACATCGCCGGCTGGGCAGCCGAACTGGAGGCGGTGCATGCCCGCATTGCCCCCCGCTTCGAACGCGCCGAGCCGCGCCGCCGTGCTTTGGCCTATCTCAAAGGGCTGCTCAGTCAGGCCGAGCGCAAGAATGGCTGGCAGCTGGCTGAGGAAGCGGGTGACATCACGCCCGATGGGATGCAGCGCCTCTTGAACGCCGCGCACTGGGATGCGGACGCCGTGCGCGACGACCTGGTCGCCTATGTGCGCGAGTACCTGAGCGACCCAGCGGCGATACTGGTGATTGACGAGACCGGGTTCCTCAAGAAGGGAACTAAGTCGGCGGGCGTCCAGCGGCAGTACAGCGGGACCGCCGGCAAGAAGGAGAACTGCCAGATCGGCGTGTTTGTGACCTATTCGAGTCTGGTGCCGGTCCCGACCCAGGTGCTGGTGGATCGGGAACTCTATCTGCCCCAGGACTGGGTGGACGACGTTCCGCGTCGGCAGGAGGCAGCGATTCCCGACGAGGTGGCCTTTGCGACCAAGCCGGAGCTCGCCCGGCGCATGCTCGAACGGCTGGCGGGCGCAGATCTGCCTGCTGCCTGGGTGACGGGCGACACGGTCTACGGAGGGAGCGGGCCCTTGCGCCGCTGGCTGCAGGAGCGCCGCCAACCCTACGTGCTGGCGATTGCCAGCAACGATGAGGTCGACCTGCCCTGGGGGCGCACCTCCTACCACGTGTCGGCCCAGGAGATCGCGTTGCATGCCGTGACGGCGCAGTCCTGGCAGCGGGTGAGCGCCGGTGCGGGGGCCAAGGGGCCGCGCCGCTACGACTGGGCGTTAGTACGACTGGTGCCGCCACAGCAGCCGGGCTTTGAGCAGGCGCTGCTGATCCGTCGCCCCCTGGACGCGCCTGCGGATCCCGAGGAACTGGTCAAAGAGCTCGCCTACTACCTCACCTTCGCGCCTGCTGGCACGTTGCTGGAGACGCTGGTGGCGGTGGCAGGGCGGCGCTGGACCATCGAGGAGAGCTTCGCGGCCGCCAAAGGGGAGGTCGGCTTGGACCAGTACGAAGTGCGCCGCTACCCCAGCTGGTATCGGCACATCACGCTCGCGATGCTGGCGCTGGCCTATCTGGCCGTCGTGCGCTCCCGCCTGCCTGGGCAGGCCGACGCAGGGGCAGACGACCCCAAAGGGGGGCCACCATGGCTGAGTTCCTGCTCGAGCACGGTGCGCTAATCCCGCTCACCTTGCCTGAGGTACGTCGGCTGGTCTACCGCGTGGTCGTGCGCATCCTGGCGCCTCCGGACGCCGTGCTGCAGTGGTCGCACTGGCGGCGACGACATCAGGCCCGGCCCAGCGCTGCCACCATCGCCGTCATCTGCGGGTGCAACGACAGCTCTCGCATGAGGGACTGCCGGTGACGCGTTGCTCCACGTACCGGATCGGCGAGGGGCCCCGCGCCCGTTCACGCCCGCTCGAGGGGACGGACCTTCGGGGCAGCATCCGTATGCCGGTGCAGCAAGCGCCATGGGCCGCCCTCTTCTCGTCGATAGATATGGGTGGCGCGTGCCGTCATGACGCTTTGATCACGCTCGTTGCGTACTTCCTCCAGTGCAACCACATAGGCCAGCTTCCCGTGCACGACCGCATGCGTGATCTGCCAGGTGGCGCGGATCCCTGCAGGTGCCGCGGCGTTGATGGCTGCTGCCTGCCGCCAGTACGTCTCGAGCGCCACCCATCCCACCACGATCTCGCCGCGCGGGTCACAGTAACTGGCCTCGTCACTCTGTGACCACACGGCGAGCATTGGCCCTTCATCGCCATGAAGGACCGCGTGTACGGCCGCATAGAAGCCCTCGGACGTGTCGCCAAGCTCAGGCTCGTCACTCATCGGCGCTCTCCCTCGGGTGTTCGGCTTTTTGAAAAACCCAGCGGGCACCTGGCCGCACCAGTGCGACAGTGCAATCGCCTGGACGGCACACGGAGGCTTCCCTCCCTCTCACCGCCCCATATCGTAGCATAACTGCTGCTGTAGAATTAGGCAGTACCCTGTACCACGGGACTCACACGGATTACATGTGGGCGAGGTAGAGTTGTGCGACCTTTTTATCTCCAGGCACGACCGTAGCGGCATTCGTGTCATTGAACTGCCCGACGAAGAAGAAGATCGATCCCTTCCGCACAACAACCGCAAAATGAATGTCTAACTCCGGATCTTTCGCTGGCGCAGCTGTGCCTAGATACGCTTCATCCCCGAGATTCGCGATGGGCGAGATTGAAGCAAAGCTGCTTTTGAGCGTATTGAACTCCACTCTTCCATCCCCGCTGGTGGGCTTGAAGAATTCGATATCGATGACGGGTTGTTCTGCAGTTGCACCGAAGCCACACGGCGCATAGGTCAATGTGCCCTTGGTAAAAGAAGTTGGTGGAAATGCGACGGGGGCCGATTTGCCGATGCTTGCGCTGATATCCGCAGGCGACACGAGCGAACAATACGCTTTCAGATCAGCCAGCGGAGTCGCGGTCACGCTCGTGGTGGCAGACGCCGCAGGTGCGGAGCTACCTCCTGAAGGAGAACCGGCCGAGGTGACGCTTCTGCATGCTGTGCAGAGGAGGACTAGGCAGAGAACCACTCCTCCACACGTTCTCTTGCGCTGTGTGTTTGAGATCGAACTCATCACGAACAAATCCTCCCGCGTGTCGTCGAATCGAGCGAGGTGAACCACGTGCATGAGCAGCGTGGGCGCATCGAGCCGGGGCAAGCTGCGCGCCACGGGTTCGTGCGGAAGCGGCGCACTCGCCGCGATCGTTGCGAGCGGCGTCCGCGAGCACACTCCCTTCAGGAACGTCCTGAGACCAAGTCTGCCCGACTGGTGTGCTGCGCACCACACGAAAAACGCAAAAAAATCCGCAAGAATCCACACGAAAATGCAGTACACTGGACGAAGCAAAGAGCATAGCGGTCCAGGGTCGTCCGAAGTCGTCCGTCATGGCTTGGAGGTGCGTCTATGACCACGCCATTGCCGGATTTCGCTGTTCTCCTGCGGCGTCTTCGGCGCGCCCGGAGATTGTCACAGGAAGATCTGGCGGGGCGCGCTGGACTGAGTGTCAGCGCGATCAGCTATCTGGAGCGCGGATTGACGCAGACGCCTCAGGCAGACACGGTGCATCTGCTGGCCGAGGCGCTGGCGTTAGGTGCGCAGGAAGATGCCTCCCTGAGGCGCGCGGCGCGTGGCCCACGCGATCGCACTTCGGATGGGGCGGAGGTTTCCACGTCGCCGCCTGTCGACTCCCTCGATAGCTGGCTGCCGGAGCCGTTAACCTCGCTGATCGGGCGCAGGGATGAGGTCGAGGAGGTCGCGCGCCTTTTGGCCCAGGAGCGCGTGCGGCTGGTAACGTTGACCGGTCCTGCTGGTGTGGGCAAGACACGACTGGCTCTCGAAGCGGCGGCGGCAGTGCGTAGCGAACATGTATGTGATGTGGTCTTCGTCGATCTCATCCCGATCCAGGAGCCGGAGCGTGTTGTACCAGCGATCGCGCAGGCGCTTGGCGTGCGTGAGCAAGGCGGGCGACCAGTAACCTATGAGTTACGCGCTGCCCTGGCCGAGCGGCGCCTCCTGCTCATTTTGGACAACTTTGAGCAGGTGCTGCCCGCCGCACGGGGGATCGCGAACCTGCTTGGCAGTTGCCGACATGTAAAGGTTTTGGTGACCAGCCGTGAGGCGCTGCATGTGCGCGGCGAGATCGAGCGCGCCGTCCACCCGCTTGATGTACCCAGCTTGGATGAGCCGCCTGGGGAAGGGATTGAGCACGTCGCCGCGGTTGCCCTGTTCTTGGAGCGAGCACGGGCCGTACGACCCGAATTCGCCTTAGTGACCGCCGAGCAGGCGCAGATCGTCGCGACGATCTGCGCGCGCCTGGATGGGTTACCCCTGGCGATCGAGTTGGCGGCGGCGCGCGTGCGGAGCCTCTCACTTCGCGAACTGCGCGACCGACTTCTTGGCGAGGCGCCACTGAGCGTGTTGGCAGGGGGTGCGCGAGACCTCGCGGACCATCAACAGGCGATGCGCGCGACGATTGAATGGAGCTACCGGCTCCTCCGCCCAGAGGAGCAGTGGCTGTTCCGTGTGCTCGGCGTATTTGTGGGCGGCGCGACGGTGGACGCCATTGAAGCGATCTCCGAGATGGCAAGCGAGGACGTTCAAGACGGTCTCAGTTCGCTCGCCGTCAAGCATCTCGTCGGCTGGAGCGAGCGCGAGGGGTTGATGTGCTATACACAACTTGTCACGCTGCGGGCCTATGCCGTTGAGCGCCTGATTGAGCACGGCGAAGATGCCGCGGCGCGGACCCGGCACGCGCGCTTCTACCTCGACCTTCTTCTCCCTTTTCGGACGATGCTGTGGGGGAGTGAGCAGTTGGCCGTCCTTGACCGTTTCGAGCTGGAGCTGGACAACGTACGGTCGGCCATTCGCTGGACGCACGAGCGCGAGGAGATTGATCTAGGACTCCGATTGGCCACTGCCGCGTGGCTCTGCTGCCATATGCGCGGACACCTGAGTGAAGGGCGTGCTTGGTTTGACCTCTTTCTTGCGCGGGCGCGGCTAGCAGAGTCGGTCTTCGACCCTATGTTGTTGGCAGATGCCCTGAGTGGCGCGGGCACGCTGGCCTACGACCAGGGTGAACTCGAGCATGCGGCGGCGCTGGTGGCGGAGAGCCTGGAGATTTGCTTGCGGATTGGGTACATTGATGGCGCAGGCGCTTCCGCAAACAATCTTGCACTTATCGCCGAGGCGCAGGGCGACTACACGCGGGCGCGGATACTGCACGAGCAGAACTTTGCTCGCGCCCGCCAGCGTGAGGACAAAGGAGCGATGGCCAATTCGCTCGTCAACCTGGCCAGCGTTGCAGCGCAGCAGGGTATGCGCTCCGAGGCCGTGAGCCATTACGAGGCAAGTCTCACCCTCTACCGGCACATCGGGGATGTTGATAGCGGAGCAGAGGCGCTCAATGGGTTGGCAGAGCTCGCGTTGCACGACGACGATGACGAGCGTGCATGGCAACTTGCCGATGAAAGTCTCATTTCTTGGCGTGCTTTAGGGAACACTCCGCAGATAGCGTTCGCACTCGCACAGTTGGGTGAGTTGTACCGGCGCGCCGGTGACCTTGATGGTGCCGCTGCACGCCTGCGCGAGGCACTGGAACTCAGCCGGGCAACCGGCCGAATGTCAGCCGTACTGCGAAGCCTTGAAGGGTGCGCTTTGCTCTGCCTCGACCGTGGACACGCTGAACGGGCCGCTCAACTCCACGGCGCTGTAGCGGCCCTGCGGGATTCCTTGAAGACACCGGTTCCTCCGCTTCAGCGACGCGCCTTCGAACACTCGCTTGGAGTAATTCGCGCTGCGTTGGGCGAAGTGGACTTCGCGAGAGCGTTTGCTGATGGGCAGTCGCTTTCGTTGAACGATGCGATGGCGCTCGCCGCGCGTGAATGGCTCTAGCTTTGAACTCTCCTTGCCCACCTCCAACATGGCACTCACAGACGGCAGCTCAGTGCAGAGGTTCTCTTCACCTCTGCAGTGAAATGCATGAATGCATGCCGAACCATCTCCAGTGAGGCACACGCTCCTGCCAAGCGTGTCCTCCTTACCCCACCGGTTACCCCTACGCGGGGCCAACCGTGCGCAACGCGAGGCGACCGGAGGCGACGCAAACTCGCGTGGGCAAGAGCGTCGGGCGACAGTGCACGACAATCACCAACCAACTGAAGAGGACTCCAAAACCGCAGGTTGCAGGTTCGATTCCTGTCCCACCTGCCCCTAGAAACCCGGAAACGAAAAGGCTATATACACTTGTGCTTATGGCCGCTTCGCCATTTCGGAGACCAATGGCAGCAATCGTTGCGGGGACCTGTTGCAGATCGTCAGAAATGGGGTGCTACCCGCTATGCGGTATAGATGTCGTGCGTGCCCACGCGCAGCCAAATGATATGGACATCGCCTGGGTGCGGAGATGTGCCGTAGGCGAACAATGCTCGACCGTCCGGCGCCCAATGAAACTCGAAGACGCCCTCGTGTCCCTCGAAGCGTTCGATGCCCAGGCCCCTACGGGGAGGACGGCCCGCCTTCAAATCGTCGACGAACCTGCGAACTGCTGTCTTGAACCGTCGGTGCTGTTCCGGCGTGAGGCGGCGCCAGTCGCGGAAGAATTCCGCATCAGCCTCGTACGTCGGCATTAGGTGCCGCTCTTCTCAGACCCAACCTCGTCCAACGCGTTAAAGAACTCTTCGGCGCTTCCGTACCGAGCATTCTCCCCGCGTGCAGCGCGCGCCAGCGCTTCATCGAGGCCCGCCCCCCAGGCCTCGTTCTGTTGCTCAAGCGCCCGCCGTTCAGCCAGATGCTCGCGCAGGAGCATCTCAGCCAGCGCCTCCGTCGTCGTGCCGCGCTGGCGGGCGAGTGACTCGATTTCCTCGTACGTCTCATCCGAGACCTGGACTGCATGGCTCATCTATCGCGCCTGTTCTACCTCTTCTTCAGCGTCGTCCTCGACCGCAGTGTACCACGGTGCCGCCTCTGCGGAGTCGGTTGGACTGACCTGACCCCGCACAGTACACAGGCATTGTGCGAGGCTCGCCATCATTTAAACCGCCCCCAGTTTCGCCCCCAACGCCGACGACCTAGCGCGATACCTGGCGGCACCTGACGGACACCTTGGGGCACAAGTCATCGGCCCTGCGACACTGGGCGACATGCTCCGAACGAGGACGTACTCGTCGGATTAGGACTCCAAAACCGCAGGTTGCAGGTTCGATTCCTGTCCCACCTGCCATCCGCTTGTATTCTGGGTTTGCGGCGACCGACCTCCGTACCACAACCTGTACAACCGCTGCTGCCTAATTGAGCTACCGCTGCTGTTGGGCCAATCCATCATCAACGGTTTTGTCGCCCTAGCCCCCCTCCTTCCCCGGTTCGTCGTGCAACAACTGCTCTCGCGTGATGCCCAGAGCCTCGGCCAACTTGCGCACTGTCGCGAAGTTGGCGGCAGCCTTCTCCGCTTCTAAATTCGTCACGGTGGGCCGCGTCAGCCCCGCGCGCTCGGCTAGCTCCGCCTGACTGTACCCGCGCCAATGCCGCCAGTGTCGCAAGTTCGGCAATGGTAGTCCCCTCGGCATACCCACCTCCCCTCCTGTAAATCATACCACGAACTTACACAGACTTGACAATGGTGTGCGATATTGGTATGATTTATGTATGATTTATGTGTGGTTACGGGGGAGGAAGACGATGACCTCGACACAGGCACGGGCACTCGACATCGCGCGGCGGGACGGCTTGACGGTGGTAGGGCACGGTACGCGCAAGGCAGACGGTCGGTCGGTCTATCTGGTGCCGAGCCGGTCACAGGCCAATCGCTTGTACGTGGTGGCGAACGAGGGCACGCACCTCTCCTGCGACTGCCCCGCTGGCAAGGTCGGCAAGGTCTGTGCTCACCGTGCGGCGGTCCACGAGTACCTGGCGGCGGGCTTGCGGGCGGCGATGGAGGCAGCGCCGTTGCTCCGCGACAACCGGCCCATCACCATCTGGAAGTAAAAGGAGGAGACAACCATGGGCAAGCGAACGAGCGGGCTGCACGACGCGGCGCAGGGGCGGGCGGAGGCGACCGGGGAAGCAGCCCTTTTCGCGGAGGTCTACGCCTACGCCTTCCGCTAGACCGCTGCCCCACATGCCCCTGCTCGCTTCGGTGGGCGGGGGCATTGCTTGCCGTGGCGCAGAACAAATCGGTCGATATATGATACAATGTAGATAGTTTACTTGCATCGACACAATTATGGAGGAAGGGGCATGGAGGGTGAGGCGTTGGACCGGCTGGGCGAATACGCCACGATAGACGGGGCGGCGCGGGCGGCGGGCATCACGTATTGGCAACTGGTGGGCTACATCCGGCGCAAGCAGGTGCCCACGGTCAAGCTCGGCGGCAAGACGACCCTAGTGCGCCTGAGCGATGTCGAGCGCATGAGCAAGGAGGCAACGAAGTGACGGACAAGACAATGCCGTACAACGGGCAGGTGGACCCGGACGGCGGGGTGTGGGTGGTGAAGCATCGGCCAGCGTATCAGACGGATGACCTGCGGGTGGCAACCTACCTGGCGCTCCAGGGCGTGACGGCACTGGGCAAAGTAGGCGAGTTCTACGGATTCGACGCCGAACAGGCGGAGCGGGTCATGCGGAGGGCTTAGGAGGGACAGAGAAGACACATGAAGACGGTCACGACGCGGGAACTGTGGGCAGCAGCCTACCTGCTCAAGAATGGCGTCGGGTTGGTGCGGACGCTCCCCGGCCAGTGGGTAGGATTCGTGTTCGACGACGCAGACGGGAGCGCCAGCCGGGCATTGGAGCGGTGGCGGCGGGACGGAGCGATGCAAGCCTTCGCCGAGAGCTACCGCGAGATACGGCGGCTGAGTCACACAGCAGCAGCCTAAGGAACAAACACAGGAAGAAACAAGATGAACGAGACTGACAGCAACGACACGGAGCGGAACGCGGAAGGCGCTGACTCTAGCACAAGCGCGGGATTCCAGGTCCCGGACGAACAGGCGGAGCGAGAGAAGGCGCGGCGGCGGGAACAAGACCTGTACCAGATGGCGTTTGCCTATGCGGGGAGAAGCCTGCCAGTTTTGCCTCTCAAGTCGGGGGGCAAAATGCCGCTGACGGAACATGGCCTGAACGATGCCAGCACTCGTAGCCAGGATGTGACGGACTGGTGGACGGTGAAGTGGAGGGGGGCGAATATCGGCCTCGCCATCCCCGAAGGGTTCGTGGTGTTCGATGTGGACCCCAGGAATGGCGGCTCCCTCGATATGCTGGGCGAGATTCCGAAGACGGTCATGGCGCGGACAGGCGGAGGTGGCTGGCATGTTTGGTTTAGGGTCTCCCCCGACGTAAAGCTTCGCGGCAAGACGGACCTTCCAGGGATAGACGTGAGGAAGAAAGGGAACTACGTAGTCGTCGCGCCGAGCAAACACGAGAGCGGTGGGACCTATGAGTGGGTACATAAAGTCCGGCGCATACCATCTCCGACGCTGCGAGCGCCGGACCTGCTCGTCGAGACCGCCTCGATTCCGCAGCATTTGTTGGACCTCATCGTGGAGCAGCCCAAGCCAGTCACGACCAGGAGCAGACAGACGATCACGAAGGGCGAGGCGAGCACGTGGCTCGACAAGGCGCTGGACAGGGCCGGGCCGTTCGGTCGGAACGAGACGGGGTTCTGGCTGGCGATGCAGCTCCGCGACGACGGCATCCCCGAGGACGAGGCCGAGGCGGTCATGATCGACTACGCGGCCAAGGTGCGGGACCAAGGCGACCACCCGTACACGGACGAGAGGGCCAGCCTAGGGCAAGCCTCCAGCGCGACCGAGGGAGCGGGCGGCGCGGCGGAACACTGATGGTGCGCAGCAGCAGCGAAGTACAATGCGGGGGAGAGGGAGGCTGATCGTCCCCAGACGAGCAGACGACCCATTCGCGGAATGCAAATGAAGCGAATGGTTTTCCTTCATTCGCTTCGTTCCTTCTTTCGCAGAAAACTGAATCCAACGGCCCTGACGACACCGAGGACGTAGACGAGGACCCGCTGCTGGCGAGCATCACGGACCCGACGCGCAAGGAGCTGATGCGCCGCATGCTGGCCGCCGACGCCACGCCCTCGGACGGAGTGGTGCAGCATCAGGGGACCAACGCGCAGCGGCGCAGGCGTGCGCAGTCGGCCCTCCTGCGCGCCGCGTGGCAGCACCTCTACCCGGGAGACGCCGTGCTCTCGCTCAGACGAGGCGAGTGCGGCGCTCAACATGGTGGGGGATGAGGGCCAGGAGGGGGAGCTGGTGCTTGACCAGATGTACGCCTTCGCCGACGCGCCGCATCGTGGCCCGCTGAGGGCGCCGCGCGCCGCCTTCATCAAGGCGCTGTGGAATGCGACCCACCCTGAGGAGGCAATACGGCAGGCTGCGGAAAGGGCCAAGTCCGAGCCGAGCGCCGCCCGCTCGCACAAGACTCAGGATTTCCGTCGCGTCGCCGCAGTGTCTGGAGCCGAAGTCGCCACGTCGCGCCAGTCAGCAGAGCCGAAGGATGAGAGCGATGATGCGCGTTGGGAGAGACTGAAAGTGCGCGCCGCCGCTGTGGGAAGACGCTTCAAGCCCGAGCGTCCCGCCGATATGACCTTGGATGATATCGAGAAGTATGGTTGCCTATATGGAGCGCAGGGCTCGGGAGGTGGGCGCGTAAAGAGCCTCTAAAGGAGCGCGGGCACGGTCACGTGGTTCCAGCAGGAGCTACGTGACCCCCATCACCTGACGCCGGACGCCGAGCGCCAGGAAGTGGGACCACGCCGTGATTCCCCTCTGCATCTAGTTATGACCGCAAGTCCTGACGAGGTTCGGTAGACGCTTCAAGTAATCCCGGTTAGCCGCTCTGGCAGACTGCCATGTGTGGACTTGATTTCTGATTCCCTCCCCGCCCTCACGACGTAGACCCCACGACCCCACCCGTGCAGGCTCCACGCGCTCTACCTTCGCTCCAGTCAGCAGATGCGAGCATGTGGTATCATCGTATATGGGTGGCCGGTCACCCATTCATAGGATGGGTGGGCATGGTCGAACGCTAGCACAGCACAGTGGAGGAGCGGATGAGTTCGAGCAACCTCGATGGCGAAGGGCAGCGTGCCCCCGTCAGCGATCAGCGTCAGGCAAAACGACAACGCCTGCTAGAGGCGGCCGCCGGTGAGTTCGCGCGCTGGGGCTTCGAGCGCGCGAATATCAACACCATCTCCGAACAGGCGGGCTTCGGCAAGGGCACCGTTTACCTTTACACCGCCAGCAAAGAGCAGCTCTTCCGCGACGTGCTTGAGGAGATCGGGCGTCAAACCTCCTCGGTCTTGGATCGTTCGCTTGCGGAAAGCGCCGGACATCCGCCTGAGCAACGCCTGCACGACTTGGTGAATGCCTTCTCCGATCTTGCCATCGATCACCCTGACTTCATCCGGTTGCAGGCGAGTGCACTCTTTGGCGTGAATCGGCAGTTCCAGGAAGTGTGCGCCGGAGTATTGCGGGGAATCGCGGGCACGCTCGCGGACACCTTCCAGGCCGAGGAAGCGGCAGGCCAGATTCGCCCGGTGTCACCCAACGCGCTGGCGATGCTCTTGCTGGGCACCCTCCAACTCTTAGCGCTGCTTCCCGAGGCGCTCGGATCGAATACCATCGACGCGGCGACGTGGCGGGGGGTTGTGAACGACGTACTGTGGCACGGGCTGCGGCCGCAAGAAGGTGATCGGCAATGAGGAGATCTGATCGCGGCAGCCCAGCGGTTCAACAATCTGGCGTTACCGCTCGACTCCAAGCGCACGTACAGAAATGGATGTCGGGCCTTGTTGATAGCCTCTCGATCCCGCGGGTGCGACGTACGCGAACATGCAGGGCTGGTCGCGACGGAGCAGGGAGTGCTCGCCTCCTATAACCGCTACGGTCGAGCGTACTTCCAACGCTGGCTGGTCATCGGAGCCCTGATTGGCGTGGTCGCTGGCGTTGGCGCCATTCTCTTCGCGTCGGCGATCGCGTTCTGCACGCACCTCCTGCTCGGAGCTATTGCCGGCTTCACCCCGCCCAGCCCGGCAGGTGAGGGGCCGACGCTGCTCACGCCGATCGGCCATCCCTGGCTCCTCCCGGTGGTGACGACCCTCGGCGGCCTGCTTACGGGCCTCATCGTCTTCACCTTGGCTCCCGAAGCGGAAGGGCACGGGACGGATGCCGCCATTGAAGCGTTTCATGAGAAGGAAGGCCGCATCCGTGGGCGCATCCCCTTCGTCAAGCTCATCGCCTCGGCGATCACCATCGGGTCGGGCGGCAGCGCGGGTCGCGAGGGGCCGACCGCACAGATCTCCGCCGGCTTCGGCTCGTGGCTCGGCAGTATCTTGCATCTCGACGAGCATGACCGACGCATCGCCATGGCGGCGGGCATCGGCTCGGGCATCGGCTCGATCTTCAAAGCGCCCTTCGGGGGCGCGCTGCTCAGCGCAGAGATCCTCTACAAGCGCGACTTTGAGGTGGATGCGCTCTTCCCTTCGTTCGTCGCTTCGGCCATCGGCTTTACGATCTACGGCGCCTGGGCCGGCTGGACGCCCGTCTTCGGCCCGGGAAACGAGTACACCTTCACCCAAGCTACCAGCCTGATCGGCTACCTCATCCTGGGCTTGTGTGCCGGGCTGGTCGGATTGCTCTACCCCAAGACGCTCTATGGCGTGCGCGACCTGTTTCGCAGGATTCGCATCCCCAACTACTTCAAGCCGGCCATCGGCGGCCTCCTCGTCGGGCTGATCGGGCTCGTGCTTCCTGAGGCATTGGGCATGGGCTACGGCTATGTCCAGTTCGGTGTCAACAGCGACTTCACCCATTTGGCCGCGTGGCTGCTCTTCGCACTCGTCTTCGTCAAGATCCTGGCGACTTCACTCACGATCGGCAGCGGTGGGAGTGGTGGCGTCTTCGGCCCGGGAATGGTGATCGGCGGCTTTCTGGGCGGCGCACTCTGGGCAGGGCTCCACGCGGTCGCCCCTGGTTTGGTAGCCGGCACCAACGCCGGAGCATTCGTCGTGGTCGGCATGGGAGCGTTCTTCGGGGGCATCGCCAAGGCACCCCTTGCGGTCATCTTGATGGTTGCCGAGATGACGGGGGAGTACTCCCTAATCGCGCCGGCCATGCTCACCACAATGGTCGCCTACCTCGTCACCGGCGAAGCCAGCATCTACGAGAGCCAGGTCCCTACCCGGCTCGACTCGCCGGCCCACAAGAACGACTTCGCCTTGCCGCTGTTGCAGAGCTTGACGGTTCACGACGCGATGAGCGAGGGGGCTGGCGGCGCGCTGGCCACGGCGATGCCGGACACGCCGCTGCCCCGCCTAGCTGAGATATTTGAAAACAAGATAGCGGCGAGTATCCCCATCGTCGCCGAGGGACGGCTGCTCGGGATGGTGACAGCCGCCGATTTGGCGCGAGTTCCGGTGGCTGATCTCCCGCTGGCGCGCGCTCGCCAGGTGATGTCACGGCGCGTGTTACGTGCCTACCCCGACGAGTCGCTGTACCAAGCGTGGTTGCGCATGACACGTGCGGGAGTGCGCCAACTTGCGGTGGTAGACGAGGCTGAACCGGGTCGTCTGCTTGGCATTGTGACAGCCCGCTCCATTTCGCAACTGATGCAGGTTCCTCAACTTCGCCAGCTCGTAAGTGCGAACGCCCAAGGACCTTCACTCGCCTTGCAGAGGGGTCAGGGAATCTCGTTGCCACACCCGGAATCCGGGCCACCATCCACAGGGGAGGTCGCGGGTGCAGTGTCGCATGCCGATCCAACGGCTCGCACATCGGTGAGCGAAGATCCGCTGCGACGTACGCGGGTTGGGGAGGTGATGTTGACTACACCCCGCCTTGTCGCCGAGAGAAGCCCCATCTCGCACGCCCGTCAACTGTTGGAGGAACGCGGCGCGGCCCTCATGGTTGTGGACGGAGAGGGCAGGTTGGTTGGCATCGTCACGCGGTCCGATCTGCGCGGTCGGCAAGATCGCGAGCAAGGACGACAGGTGACGGTGGGCGACATCGCCGTGCGTAATCTCGTCACCACGCGGGCCGACGAGGTACTTCGAGCGGCCGTGCGACGGATGAACCAGCTAGGGTTGCGCCAGTTGCCCGTTGTGCAGGATGAACTGCCGGCACCACCGCTCGGGCTGCTGCGCAGAAGTGACGTGTTGGCGGTCTATGGGTTGTCTGACGATACAGAGTGCACGTCTCGCGGCCACTGGGAATGACGACGACTCGCGAGACGGGCCGTGAGCGGAGTGACGCCCGGCCTCAGTACTCTGGGCGATTGCTCTTGATAGGCCAAGAGCTGCTTCAGCTCCTCGGAAGGTGTCAGATCGCCGCAGTGGGCGACGGGTGCCAGATGCTCTGGCTATCCCACCGCGAACGATGAGCCGTATCCTAGCAGTAAGGAGGCACAGACAGCCCAATTGGAAGGGTCATCATTGTGTTTTCGTGTGACTGACCGGGCAGTCGTAAGTCATGCACTGTTGGCCGCACGCTCTGCGATCACTCTCACACAGAGACGCGCCCATACGAATGGAGAATGTGCCAATGTTCGCTCCCGCGCTCCGTGCCACGGGGCTCTTCAAGTCATTCGGTCGGCATCACGTGCTGCGCGGTGTCGGTTTCGAGTTGCGGCCCGGCACGCTCGTCGGTATCGTCGGCGAGAACGGCTCTGGCAAGTCCACGCTGCTGCGTATCCTCTCTGGCGAGTTGCGTCCCGACGCTGGAGATGTCGAGGTTGCCGGGGACCTGGGCTACTGTCCGCAGGCCGTGGTGCTCAACGAGACGCTGACTGTCGATCAGCACCTCGACTACTTCCGCGCCGCCTATCGGCTGGGTGATCTTGGCCGCGCCGACGCGCTCGTCGAGGCGCTGGCTTATTCCGCAGTACCGCCGTTCGCCGGTCGGCACGCTCAGCGGCGGCACCAAGCAGAAGCTCAACCTCACCCTCGCCCTGATGCACGATCCCGCCGTGTTGCTGCTCGACGAGCCGTATCAGGGCTTCGACTGGGAGACCTACCTGCGCTTCTGGGAGATCGCCGCGGACTTGCGCGCCCGCGGGAAGGCGATCCTCGTCATCTCGCACCTGATCTTCGACCAGCAGCGCTTCGACACCGTCTATCAACTGCAGGACGGCCGGTTGCAGCCAGTGACGAGCCCGGTCGCCTCAGCAACCGCAGAGGAGGTCCACTGATGTTCCGTGCGTGGGTCACCAGCGTGCGCTATGCGCTCATCGAGCAGGCGCGCAACCGCTTCGCGCTCGGTCTGCTGGTCATCTTCGTGCCGGTGTGGGACGGGCTGTTCGGCGCGCTCATCCCCTCCACCCCCGTCGCATTCAAGCTGCAGAGCACCGGCGCCTTCCTTCAGGTCAACGGCCACGACCTCACGGTGCTGACCTCGGGCTTCAACGCCATCACGCTCATCGTGGCCTTCATGATCTTCGCCGCCGCCCGCCGGAATGCCGCATTCGACCGTCGGCTCGTCCTGGCGGGGCTGCCCCAGCCGGTGGCCCTGGCGGCCAAGACGACGGCCATCGTCGTGGTCTCGGTGCTGGTCTCGCTGTATGCGACGCTCGTGCTGCAGGTGTTCTGGCGGCCCACGGGGTTGGTGGGCTTTGGCGCGGTCTGGCTCGGCTACCTGCTGGACGCGCTGATCTACGGGGCGCTCGGGCTACTGCTGGGGGTGCTGGTCTCCAGCGAGCTGGCCGGCTTCTTCCTCATCATCATGATCAGCCTGATGGACACCCTCCTGCAGGCACCCATCGAGAACCCGCTGGCCAACAAGGATTTCCTGGCGGCCTTCCCCACGTATGGGCCGATGCAGGTGGCCGTGAGCGGCGGGTTCGGCCATGGTGTGCCCGGCGGGGGGATCGTGCTATCGCTCGCCTGGTTCGCGGCTTCGCGCTGGTGGGGCTGGCGATCTTCTGGCTGCGTACGCGGGCATGGGACGGAAGGAGGCAGGTAAGTGTAGCGCCGACAACAGCAAGGTAGGTGTCTCGGCTACACGGCACGGCAGATGGTGACGCGGATACGCATGAGCAGACTGGTGTACCGCGCGGCCAATCGTCACGGCATAGGTACAAGCGAGAGACAGATTGGCCTTGGGCGTGCATGGTGTGGGTTGACCAGCCTAGCGTTGAGAGAACGCGACCACGGTGGTACGGTTCGCTACGCAAGCCTGGATTACGGTCGGTCAGATAGAGCGATACAGAGCAGACGATCACAGTGAGGGATGCCAAAGCAGCCCCGAACCGCAGACCGCACCGAGGCGGGCGGTGTATACGTTGAACCCAGCTTCGCCCGGGATGGAGTGCGGACGGCGCTCCCTGGGAGCACCAAGGTCGATCTACGTTTGTTTGCTATAGATCGATAGGCGAACTCGGCCTGTCGAGCACACGGGCGTCTCCCTCTGGAGCCGCACCGTGATCGTTCTGGTCTGGTCTGATCGCTTACCTGGACGGCGACCAGGCTTGGAGCCTGCGACAAGCCGGGGAGCACGAGCTTGCCGTGTGCTGCGTGTCCTACGGCTGACCGACCGTGCCCCCCCCATCACCTGACGCCGGACGCGGTGCGCCAGGAGGGGACCGCCGTAACGCCGTCACCACCTGCTTACCTGTTAGCGCCTGACGCCCGGAGCCTTTGCGTACCGGCGTAGCTGCTTGAGCGCCTCCAGGAAGTCGTGGACGTTCGTGGTGGCCTGTGGGTCATACCACTCGGCCAGCACCGGCCCCGCCTCATCCTCCGCGAAGAAGAAGTTGACGAACCCGTCGTCCGCCGGTTCGGTGTGGTCGAGCTTCACCCCCTTGGCAATGATGTACCCGGCGGCATAGAGGTCCCGTACCTGGATAAGCATCGCCCGTTTCCCTTCTCGCTCGCTCGCTTCCCGTTCGCCCGCACGTGCAGTAGCAAGGGCGATGCCACACCACACGCGCGGCAGGGAGGATGTTCCCGCCGTACACAGCAAAGGATTTGCACCGTGAACAAGTTGATACTGGACAGCGACGCCAAGCAGGCCATCTACGCCGAGGTGATCGCCTTGGGCCGCGACCCCACCGACGCCGACGCCCACCGCATCGCCCTCGTCTACGCCGCCACCTTCATCGTCGGCCTCGCCGCCCAGCAGGCCGGACGCGGCGACCTCATCCGCTCGCCCACCCGCGTGCTCGCTCACACCTGGGAGGGCCTGTTAGAATGAGTTAGGAAGCGCTCTCGAACACGCTCAAAGCGCTCAGGTGATCGTGAGCACGATCTTGCCCCGAGGATGTCCGTGTAGTCCTGCCTCGTAGGCCCGACGAGCTTCAGCTAGCGGAAAGACCTGATCGACAATGGGCCGAACCAGTCCCGCATCGATCAAGCTACCGATCTGGCGCAATTGCTCACCGCTCGGTTCGACAATGAACCAGACGAAGCGTACCTCTGGTCGCAGTGCCTGGTTCGTCGGGCGTGGGCTGACGATGGAGACCAAGACACCTCTCTCCCTCACCACCTGCCACGAGCGGGTCAGGGTGTCCCCGCCCACCACATCAAAGACGACATCCACGTCGTGCGCCACGTCCTCAAAGCGGGTGGTCGCATAGTCGATGATCTGATCGGCTCCCAGGTCGCGCACGAAATCGATGTCGCGTGCGGAGGCGGTCGCAAGCACCTGCGCCCCGGCCCAGTGGGCGAATTGCACCGCATAGGTCCCCACGCCGCCTGCCGCGCCGTGAATCAACACCCGTTGTCCCTTCGACACCTGGGCGTGGATGAAGAGCGCCTGCCAGGCAGTCAGCGCCGAGAGTGGCACCGCCGCCGCCTGCACGTCATCGAGCGTGTGCGGCTTGGGGGCGAGCTCGCTTGGCACTACCAGCGCGTATTCGGCCTCAGCCCCATCGCGATCATCGGCGAGCCTGGCATAGACGGCGTCACCGACGGCGACCTCGGTGATGCCAGCGCCCACCTCGGCCACGACGCCGGAGAGATCGCGGCCGGGAATCGGCAATGGACGAGGCTCGCCAGCCGCGGTCTGGTACGTTTCATCCCACTGCAACTCCGTGACGATAATTGCCGCCGCCGCCACGCGTACCAGGACTTCTCCAGGGCCAGGATGCGGCTTGGGCACCTCGTCATAGACGAGATGGTCGGGTCCACCTCGCCCATGGATGCGAATCGCTTTCATCCTGTCGTGCTCCTTCTATCGTGCTCCCTCTGAGTATCTATCCTGGTTAGTCTGGCTCTGGTTGGGCAGAACGAGCGGAGAGACCAGCCCAGGAAGTAGGCATCGGACAGCGCCATGGTTCACCTCTGCCAGGGGCTTAACCGGCCAGCGAGACCTTACGCGCCCACATGCCCAGAAAGTACGCGGAGAGACTTACCAGAGCGTAACCGTGCGCGACACCTCGCTTACGATTGCGGCACGCGTGACACCGTTGGAGAATCGCGCTCCGTTCTCCTGGTGAGGTCGCGGCGGGGCGGGGCAACAAACGACAACGGTCTGGTGCGACAGGGTAATCGTTGCGCCGCGTGCCATCGTCACCCCCGATCGCACAGTTTCAATGCGGTGGTAATGCGCTGGCAACCCTCGTTAACCTCCGCCGGATACACTTCGTCATACGAAGCCCAAGGCGATTGAGCGGCTTCCGGTGCGGGACAGCGCCGCGTCGCAGCGGTCGACACTTCCAGACGCCCCTAAGATGCCTCAGTCGTAGGCGTCGCCCAGATGGTATGGCAGGGGGCCTCTGGTGGCTCCACAGGGTCATGGGGTGCGTGCTGGCGCGGACTGCGTGCCCGTCGTCGGCCGGAGCGCATGTGCGCGTCCCGTACGTCAGGCAGCGGTTTGCTGCTGCTCGCCGGGAAGGCGCAGGGTGACACGATGGCGGACACCCCAGCGACGCGCGACACAGCTCCACGCACTGCTCTGCTCAGGAGCATTGCGGACGATCACGTGCTGCTCGGCGCATTCCTGGTCTGTCTCCTCCTGATCGCCTACCAGCTGAGCGTCACGCTGCTTCAGTCGCCATGGATCAAGCCGGTCACCGATTGGCTGCGCACTGGGCTCGCCTGGCCCCAGTTCCTTGTGGTGGCCTGGGTCGCTATGCATCTGCTCCGCACGCATCGACCGGGTGCGGTCGCCTGGTGCTACGCCGCACTGGGCATGCTGTCCTACGCGGTGGCCCGCACCACCTGGACAATTGCGGATGTTGCTCTTTATCCGCATGGCGTGCCCTTCCCAAGCCTGCCCGATCTCTTCTTCATCTTGCAGTATCCCTGCTTCGTCATCGGCTTGGTCTTCGCCCCCGCGCTTGGCCGCTGGCTGCCCGGCTTGCGGACCATGCTCGATGGGCTGCTGTGGATGAGCGCCATCACCGCCCTCTCGTGGTACTTCGTGCTGTTGCCCATCGCCCGACAAACGGGCGTATCGCCGCTCGCCAAGCAGATCAGCATGTTCTATCAATTTGGCGATCTCGTCCTCGTCTACGGCCTCGTCGTGGCGCTGGCCCGACCACGCCGCACGAGCCGGACGGTGCTGGTGATGTCCCTGCTGAGCCTGGCGGTCATGTCGCTCTTCGTGGGGGATACCTGGGCCACCCTGCAGCTGTTCCACCCGCCACAGACCTATCGCGGGGGCAGCTGGCCCGACCTGTTCCGGTTCATCTTCTATCTGCTCCTTCCCTTGGCCGGTTTGGTATGGCTGCGCCTCCGCCCCGGCGCGGTGCTGGCTCGTGCTCCGGATCGCGCAGACCGCCTGTCGTGGCGGGACCTCCTGGAGGGCATCTCCTTCGTCTTGCCGAGCCTCGCGGTCGTAGCAGCCGGCGTGGCGATCGACTCACATGCGGTGCTCACCGCGCACAACAGGGCAAACCTCCTGCTTCCTGCAGTGGTGGGCTTCATCCTGCTCTTGCTCGCCACCCTGCAGCCAGCGGTCACGGTCCTCGAGCAGAAACAGCTACGCCGCGAGCGTGACGCGGCTCGTGCACACGAGCGCGCGGTCCAGCTGGCACAGGAGCGCATGGAGACCTTCCTGGCCGTGGTTGCCCATGAGTTAAAGACCCCGCTCACCAGCCTCATCGGCAACGTCGACCTGATGGCCCACCGTCTGGATGCCATCTTGCGCCACGACGCCAGTCGCGAGGGCTACGCCCGCGGCGCGACGGTGCAGCGCACGCTGGTCGGGTACTGTCAGCAGAGTCTGCGGCGTATGGGACGGCTGGTGGAGGATGTGCTCGACGAGACGCGCATTCACCGTGGTCAACTCGCGTTGCGCCTGGAGCCTTGCGATTTGGCCGCGGTGGTCGGCGCGGCGGTAGCGGAACAGGCGGCACCTAACCCTGAGCGTTCCATCCACTGGGGCACCGAGGCGTCCCCAGTTCCAGTCATGGCGGATGCCGGCCGCATCGCACAGGTCATCGCCAACTTGGTGAGCAACGCCCTCAAGTTCTCGCGCGGCGACCAGGCGGTGGAGGTGCGCGTCTGTCCCACGGAGGGGGTGGCTCGCGTCACCGTTCACGACGACGGGGTCGGCATCCCCCCGGCGGAGCAACCCCACATCTGGGAGCAGTTCTACCAGGCGGAGGGAGCGACAGTGCAGAGTGGCTCGCAGGTCGGTGTGGGCATGGGCCTCTACATCAGCAAGGCGATTGTCGAGCGACACCACGGCCAGATCGGCATCGAGAGTGCGCCCGGCCGGGGCACAACCATCTGGTTTACCCTGCCCCTGGCCTCCTCGTCCCTGGCGTTCTCCTGCTCCTCGCTCTTGGCCGCCTCAACACCGAAGGACGATGTGCCTCGTTCTGCATCGCTACCGGCGTCTAGCGGCTACACGCAGGCACGGCCAGGGGACGAGCGAAACACCTGATCCGCTGACTACCCTCGGAGACCCCTGGAGACCCCTGGAGACCCGTGGAGAGCCGCCCCCCTGGCAACCGTTTCGGCGCGCTGCTGAGCGGTGTCGGACGCACAGAATGCCGTATACCATTTCGCACTGCACCACGACACCGTTATAGACTGATACATCGCCAAGATGGTGGCCTGTCGCGAGGGCGGAAAGTCGTACTCCAACAGTGTGTGCGACCGCGTATGAGAGATTTGCGAATGAACGAAGCAGGGGCCGAGGAACTTGCCACCGAGATCAATCGCTATCCCCGCTGCTGCTGACGGCGAAAATTGACCCAGGCGGACACCAACCAAGGGTGGGTCACGTTTCGCCGTCACCCCTGGGTCATTTCCACGGAACTGCCGCATATTTGATGATCCAGGGTCATGGCCGCCCTGTGCTGCCGAACGAGGCTGCCGAGCGAGCGAGGACGCGTTGGCGCAGCAGGTCGAAGCAGGCGCGGCCGTCCATCTGGCGCTTGAGCCGCTTGAGGCGATTGACCTGCCCTTCCGTCTGGCCCGTGCGAATGAGTGGCCAACTACACCCGGTGACCTGGAAGACCCGCAATTCTTTCGCATCACCCACCCGTTCCACCCCTTGTCTGGCCGCTCATTTGAGTTGGTAGCTCAGCGCCAAGCGTGGGGAGCGCGACGCCTCTTTTTTCACGATCCTCCGAGCCAGGAGCTCCGCTCTATCCCTGTGCTGTGGACCAGTCTTGCTCCGCCCGATCCCTTCCTCACGATTGCTCAGGGGCGCACCCTGCTGCGCTTCATAGACGCACTGCACCTGGATCAGGTGCTCAGGGAGGCTTCAGCTGGTCAGCAGGAGGGAGACTGACATGGCGCAGCAGGTCACCGCACAACAGCTCGGTCGTCTTGCCTGCCTCTACGTCCGCCAAAGTACGCTGCAGCAGGTGTTTGCGCATGGCGAGAGCACGGCGCGCCACTATAACCTGCGCGAGCGCGCCGTGGCGCTGGGCTGGCAGGAAGACCACATCATCGTCATCGATCAGGATCTCGGGCATTCCGGCGCGTCTATGGCGGACCGTCTGGGGTTTCAACGGCTGGTGGCTGAGGTGGGTCTGGGACGGGTCGGCCTCGTCTTGGGCCTAGAGGTCTCGCGTCTCGCCCGCAATTCGAGCGATTGGCACCGCCTACTGGAGATTTGTGCCCTCACCAACACCCTCATTCTGGATGAGGATGGGCTCTATGATCCGGCCACGTTCAATGACCGTCTCCTGCTCGGGTTAAAGGGCACCATGAGCGAGGCGGAGCTCTACGTGATCCGAGCGCGTCTGCCGGGAGGAATCCTCAGCAAAGCACGCCGGGGAGCGCTGAAACTCCCGTTGCCCATTGGCCTGTGCTATGCCGACGACCAGCATCTGGTCCTCGATCCGCATTTGCAGGTACGAGCGACGATTCGGGCGGTGTTTGCCACATTTCTGCAAACGGGTTCCGCCTGCGCGACGGTACGCCAGTTCCGCCAGCAGCAGATCGCCTTTCCCCACCGGCTCCGCGGGGGGGCCCACCGGGGCGAGGTGGCGTGGGGAACGCTGCACCATCATGCTGTTTTACGCCTCCTGCATCATCCCGCGTAGGCGGGGGCCTCTGTCTTTGGACGCACGCGCACCTCCAAAACCGCTGACGGCAAAGTCCACATTCACGAGGTACCCCGTGAGGAGTGGACCGTGCTGCGGTACGATTCCCCTGTCGGGTACATTACCTGGGAGGAGTACGAGAGGAATCAGGCGCAGCTTGCCATGAATAGCCAAGCGTATGCTCCCAAGCGATTTGCTCCCCCTCGCGAAGGGCCGGCACTCTTGCAAGGGCTTCTCTTGTGCGGTCGGTGTGGGGAGCGCATGACGGTGCGCTATCACCCACGCGGGGGACGCCGCATCGTGCCGGATTATGGGTGTCAACGGGCCGGCATTGCGCATGCGCAGCCTCCCTGTCAGCGGATTCCCGGCGCCACGCTGGACCGTGCGGTGGCAGACCTGGTGCTCAGGTTGGTGACTCCTGAGGCCATGGCGCTGATGGTGACGATGCAGGAGGAGGTCGCACAACGGGCTGAAGAGGTCCAGCGCCTCCGCCATCTCCAGGTCGCGCGCGCCCAGTACGAAGCCGATTTGGCCCAGCGGCGCTATCTGCGGGTCGATCCGGACAATCGACTCGTGGCCCAGGTCCTGGAGGCGGAATGGAATGCCAAACTGCGGGAGCTTGCCGAGGCCCAGGAGGCCGAAGCCCAGTTTCGCCAACGCGATGCGCACGCTGTAAGCACCCACGAACGGCAGCACCTGGGAGAGATTCCCGAGCGATTGGCCCAGTTTTGGCAGCACCCAGAGACGTCCGCCCGGGACCGCAAACGTGTGGTCCGGCGGCTCATTGACGATGTGACCCTGCAAACTGCCGAGCAGATTGTGGCCCACATTCGCTTCAAAGGGGGAGCCACCCAGACGCTCTCGGTTCCGTTTCCCCCTCCCTTCGCCCAGTCGCGCCTGACGGCTCCGCACACCCTTGCGGTCATGGAGCGGGTGTGACAGACCGCCACCGATGCACAAACGGCTGAGCAGTTGAATAGGAAGGGCTATCGGACGTTTACCGGATGACCTTTTCACGCGACGCACGTGGCGCAATTGCGGCGTCATCATGGGTTGACCGATCGGTATACGGCCTTGCGTGCGCAGGGATGGTTGACAGCAACCGAAATGGCCGGGCAGTGCGGCATCTCCGTGCCGAGCGTGTGGCGGCGGTATCACCAAGGGCGACTCGCGGGAATACCCTACAACGACCGGGGAACCTGTCTCTTCGCCATGCCACCTTCACCGACAACCATAGAACGATCGCCATCAGAGTGACGAGGTGCAGTATGCAACGTACTCGTGGCTCCAGGGTGACGTGAACGCCGCGTGGATCGCCGGGAGGTCCCGACGGACCCCTTGCGCAAAGGCGGCGAGTTGCGGGATCCCGCTCGTATCTGCCGCTTCGAGCCAGCCTGCGAGGTCTCCCGCCTGGTGCTGTCGAAGCATGGTGAAGAAACGCTGCACGGCCCCACACATCGTCGCAATGGCTGGGCTGCGGCGCAGGATCTCATCCGCGAACGCCGCCTCCTGCGGTGACCGGTCGCCCTGCTCGCGCATGAGCAGCCAGCCCACGGCGCGAGGTACGACGCTCGGAGCCGGCGGTGGGGCGGGCGTGACACGGGCTTGGCGGGGATAGGGGCCGGGCCGACGTGGTCCCGGGCGCCACAGGGCGAGGAGGGTGTAGAGATTGGAGCCGCTCCCGCGATAGCCACGCCCCCGGATCTCGGCGAATAGCCGCCGACCATTCTGCTCGCCCGCCTCCCAGCGCTCGCGCAGATAGGGCTCGAACGGGCTCAGCCGGGACCGACGCGGCGCGACCACCGCCCGCTGAGGACACGCCTCGGCCCGCAGGAAGCGGCGCACGGTAGTAGGGCCCATCTGCAATTCGGCGACGATCTCGCGCACCCGCTTGCCCTTGGAATGCAGCCGCCGACAGGCCTCGAAGCGCAGTTGGCGCCGCGCCTGCGCCTCGGCTCGGGCACGTTGGCGTGGGGCAGTGTCGCCGCGTGCCCGGGGCGAGCACACCCGGCCATGGGCCTCCGGGCTGCCACTGAACGGGGCAGCCTGAGCGGCCGCGTTCACTAGCGTCTGTTCCCGCCCGAGCACCTGCTGCAGCGCCTCTACGAGGTTCTTGCGTACGTGGAAGCGGTCGGCTACCTGTACCGCTTGCGGTGCCCCACGGGCCGTGCCTTCGGCGAAGTTTGCGCCACGGTCGCGACTGACGACCGCGATCGCCGGTCGCGTCTGGAGCCAGTTGACGAGGGTATCGGCCTCACGATCCGGGAGCAAGTCGACGACCCGCCGGCGCTCGAGATCGACCACGATCGCACCGTAGCGCTGACCACGCCGCGCACACCAATCGTCGACGCTTATGACCGTGGGTACGGGCAGCACCGGTACGGGCGTCCGACGGATCTCCCGCACGAGCGTGTCGGGGCTTGTCGCCAGCCCAAGCAGGCGCAAGAGCCGCGCGCCCGCCTCACCACCCACCGCAAAGCCTACCGCCCGCAGCCAGTGGTTCAGGCGCTCCGTCCGACGGGCATGGGGGGCGACGAGGCCGGGGAGGCGCTCCGTGAACACACGGCGTGTGCAGCCCAGGCGGTCGCCGAAGAACCGGCGCACGTGCAGCTGCAGGCGGAAGGCCACCCCGTGCCAGGGCAGATCGGCGACATGGCGTACGTAACGGGAGTGCACGCGCGTTGCGCTGCCGCCGCAGAGGGGACACGCTGCAACCGGTTGTATCGTTTCGACGTCTGCCGTTATACAGGTACAAGTTGCCGTCAGTCGTAGCAGGTGCAGCCGTGTCGGATCGGGCAGGGTGGTCGCCGCAGGTGCCATGGCACGCCTCCCTTCTGCTCGGGAACGCCATGCAGCGTAACACCCGTATCTGTATTACCCCCCGCTCGTTTCACCAAGTCCGCGGGAGAGCCAGATACCGGACTCAATAGGGGAGGAGGCGACCAGTCGTTCCAGGCGGAACAGAATCCATGGTCCCCGCATTGAGCGCTTCGTAGAGGCTGCCCCAGCCACGTTGGCCGTGCGGAGCGAGACTCAAATACGCGGGAGTTTCGAGCAGCGGCGCCGTCAACACGGCATCGAGCGCTTCGAAAAGGGCATCGCGTCGGCATCCAAACAACGTCTACACGTGGTGACGGAAGGCTTGCAGCACTTCCATTTCTGACGTGTTCATAGCCAGAAGGATGAGCTGTCGAGTCTCGTCCGGTCTACTCCGCCTTATCCGAACGCTCGCTGTGGGTTAAAAGGTAAGCTTAGTCCTCAGTCCAGTCAGGTTTTGACAACTGGGCAAGGTTTCTTAGGTTGAAGCGGGCGTGGTGGGACGTCCCTGCCCATCGATGGGGACGAGGCGCCTCAGGTACAATGAGGAGCAATCGCCCGCACGCCGTTGTCCCCCTATTCGGCGCCCAGGAGGCCCCGAGGAACTAGCACAGGGAAAAGCAGGGCAGGTATGCCGACATCACGAGTGGAGTGCCTGGCGTCCTCATCCCCCGACCAGGCGAAGCAGAGTCGTTGTGCTCCTGTCTCTGTTGCTGACGAGCGTCATGACCGTCACGCTGGTGGCCTGCGCAGCCTTATCCGCCGCGAAGCCGCCTAAGTCCCCACTTTCAGCCGTCCCCCCTTCGCCCGGCATGCTCCTGTTGCGCGATTCCTCCCTGGTAACAGCACCGCCGGCCAGGAACGTGCCCTGGGCGTCATCGTGGCGGTCAATCTGCAGAACGGACAGGCACTCTGGCGCCACGCCCTCAACCTGCCATCACCGCAAGCAGTTGAAGAGGGGAACCCCCTCCAGCCGCTGCTGGAGGGGGGCCTCATCTATGTGCCGGAGAACTATGCCAATCAGCAGGGCAACCATGCGTTCGGCGAACTGGTGGCGCTCGATCCCGCCACCGGGCAGAAGCGCTGGACGTATACGATCGCCCCCGCGACCGTTGATCTCGTCACGGAGCTCGACAGTGAGCCAGTCGAAGCCAATGGCGTCGTCTATCTGACCGCGAACGAACGGAGCGCCTCCGCGCAGCCGCCGCCGCCACAAGATCAGTCACTGCCAACTCTCCTGGTGCAGGCGGTGGACAGCCGCACCGGTTCCCTGCTGTGGAGCCGAACGCTGAGCGGATTTGATTCCTCGCCCGACGTCGCGGATGGGAATGTGATTCTGCTGGGCAACCGCGGTCTGGTGGCATTACGCACCACCGATGGGTCCTTGGCGTGGATGTTCACGCCTGCTGGTCCCTACACCGCCGTCGTCGACGGCGGACCGCCCAACGAGGACTATGCGGTGGGGGATGGGTATCCTGGTCCCGTGATCATCAACCACCTGGTGCTGGTGGACGCGATTGCGGTAGGTGCGGGTAGCCAGGGACTCGGGGCAACCTGGTTCGCGGTGAGTACCAGCACTGGTAAGCTGGTCTGGCAGAGTGCGCGCAGCGTTCTCGGAGGAGGTTACACCAGGCCGGTGCTCAACCAGAGCGGCGACGTTCTTTGCACGAGCGGAACCAGCGTGGAAGCGCCCAGCTATGTGCTCGGGCTCGCTGACTTCAGCGGCAAGACGCTGTGGACTCACTCCATCAATTCCGAGCTGTCGATGTGCGCCGCTTCCGGCACGACCTTCTATCTCTCCGAGAGGAACGTGCAGGGGACCTCTGGGGGGCTCCTGGCCTTCGAAAGCCGCACCGGCAAGCCGCTGTGGCAGACAGCGACGGCACGGCCAGGAGGCTCTTCGGGCGTTGCCGCGCCTCCGCAGGCGGACGGGCTTGCCGCGATGCTTGCGGAGGGACCCACCTCGACCGGGATGTATCTGCTCACGAATCTCGTGGTCGTTATCCAGTTGAGTACCGGGAAAGTCATGTGGCAGCAGGACCTCTTCATCAATCCTACCAGGCCGATTATCGTCGTAGACCACGAGGTGCTGATCCCCGAGGACTTGCAAAGCCCGTCGAATCCGTTGGCGCAACTGGTGGCCTATTCGCTCCAAGCCGGGAGCCGCAATTGGACGCTCCAGCTCGTGAGTCGCCAATAACCCCTCTTACTCAGTCAGTTGAGTTGTGACCACTGGATAGAGTTTCTGGAGCTTGACGCGGGCCTGGCATGCGGTGAACTGCCACTCGATGGTGGCTCGGCGCTCGTTGCGCTCGGCCTCCAGGACCCACACCCGTCGCTGCAAGGCCTCCGTGTCCGGCACGGGCCGGGAAAGACAGCCGCGTTCGAAGATGCTGATCTCGATCTCAGCTTGGTTCAGCCAACTGCCATGCTTGGGTATGTAATACGGATTTCGCGTCGGTTCTTGTTGTTTGCGTCTCGCCAAAGTCCCATGAATTCGAGACTCACCGGGCACATTATCCAACTACCGTCGCGAAGTTGATATAAGACTGCGAAATGTGGGGATATATCAGCACGCTTGCCCATTCGAGACATGAGAAAGGCCTCAATCGCTCTCGACTGAGCGATTGAGGCCCTCGTGCGGGAAGCGGTTCGCCACGCGCTAGGCTTTGGGAGTCTCCTCTGGTACCCACTGTGCGTAGAAGCCCTTGCCGTTCTTCTTGCCGAAGCGGCCCGCCTGGACCATGCGACGCAGCAGGGTCGGCGGGGCGTAGGCGGGATCGGGGTATTCGGCGTAGATGGCCTCGGCGGCGTACAGCGTGGTGTCGAGGCCGACGTAGTCGAGCAGCTCGAAGGGCCCCATCGGATAACCGCAGCCGAGCTTCATGCCGGTGTCGATGTCTTCTTTGGTGGCGATGCCGTGCTCGTACATGCGGATGGCGGAGAGCATGTATGGGATTAAGAGGAAGTTGACGACGAAGCCGGCAATGTCCTTGGCGACGATGGGCGTTTTGCCGAGGGTCGTGGAGAAGGTGCGAAGGTCTTCAACGGTGGCGTTGCTGGTGGCGATGGAGCGCACGATCTCGACGAGCTTCATGACGGGGACGGGGTTGAAGAAGTGCAGTCCGGCGATGCGCGCCTCGCGACCGGTAACGGCGGCCATCTCCATGATGGGCAGCGAGGAGGTATTGCTGGCGATGATGCTGCCCGCGGGAACGATGCCGTCGAGGGTCCTGAAGAGCTTCTTCTTCTCGTCGAGATTCTCGATGATGGCCTCGATGACGAGATCGCGGTCGCCGAAGTCGGACATGTCGAGCGTGCCCCGGATGCGCCCGCGATATTCGGTGGCCTGATCTTCTGTGATCTTGCCCTTGCCGGTGAGCATCTGCCATGCGCCGTGGACGCGTGCCATGCCCTTGTCGAGCAGGTCTTGGTTGACCTCGGCCAACACGACATCATAACCGGCTTGGGCGGCGCTCTGGGCAATGCCGCTGCCCATCAGGCCGCCGCCGACGACGCCTACCTTCTGAATCGCCATTGATTGCTCTCCTCTGCAGTGATGACGCGGCGCTCGCGAGCCGTCCGACGGTGAATTGTATCGCAGGCAGTGCGCGTGCGACGAGGACAGGGCGCGGCGGTGGCACTAGAGCGTGTTGCGAACTAGCAGCACAGGGATCAAGCGGTGCAGCATGAGGCAGGCGAAGGCGATGCAGTGCAGCCCCGCCAGCACGTGCGGCAGGCGTTCATAGTCGCGGGCGAGCCGACGGAAGCGCGCGGTCCAGGCGAAATCGCGCTCGACGACCCAGCGGCGTGGCAGCAGCACAAAGCCATGCTGGGCCTCGGGCAGCGTGACCACCGCCAGACGGCTACCGTGCGCCGCGGCGTCCGCCGCCGGCTGCTCGCCGGTGTCCCGCTGGTCGACGTACGCCAGCTCCACCGTCTCGCCGGTGACCTCCTGGACCTGGCGCGCCAGTTCGTCGACCTGGGCGCGCTCCTGCGCGTTGGCCGGGGTGACGAGCAGGGCCAACCGGTGGCCGAGGGTCTCGACCGCCGCGTGGACCTTCGAGCCACGGCGCCGCTGGTGGCCGTCGTCGCCGGCCCGCGCGCCGCTCTGGGGGGGGTCGCCTGCAGCGTGCGGGCATCGCAGATCGCCGCGCTCGGTTGGCCGCGGCGCCCCGCCGCCCCGCGCAGCAGCGTGCGCCGGTCGGCGACGAGCGCCGCGAAGATGCCCGCCTGCAGCCAGCGGCGGGTCTGCGTGTAGACGACGTCCCGGGGTGGCAGGTCGTGCGGCAGCCAACGCCAGGGGGCGCCGGCGTGCCCGATCCAGCGGGCGGCGTTGAAGACCGCACGCAGGTCGTGGCGGCGCTGCGGGGCGTCCTCGCGCACCAGCGCCAGGTAGGGGGCGACGAAAGCCCACTCGTCGTCGCTGACGTCGCTCGCGTAGGGCTTGCGTAGGGCTTGCGGGGCGGTACGATGGTGTCCATCCCCGCATGCTAGCACCGCGCAAACATCGAGTTCACAACAGGCTCTAGCTGGCTCGAGGTTATAACCTACGTGAGATCGCGGCACTGAAATGCAGGCGTATGGGTGGGGGCGCGGGACTGAAGTTCTGCTCCACGCTCGGCATCGATGGAGTAACGCGTGGCGTGCCGTGCGGGTGAGCGGAAATTGGCGGCGAAGTTGGGCTAAACGATTGGAATTTTCAAGGTTTTACTCAGCTAAGGGAGCGGGTGAGGTGTGACGAAAGCATGGACATGTTTCGTAGGCAGGGAGGCGAGGGCTGAATTCAACCGGGGTGACGGCGGTTAGCTAGGTCTCCGATCTGTCGCGAGCATTTCCGTTTCCTTCCGCTTTTCACGAGTCTCTACTCGCTTTCGCCGGGAGGGGCGGCATCGGGAGAAGGATCGTGCTCGAAGCGGAAATGGATACTGGTGCATGTGGCGACGGTGAGCACTACGTGGACGTGTGACTAGTTTAAATGTTCTAGTGGAAGAATAGCACACGAGGCTCGTTAGGGCAAGGGATGGTTCGCCAGGTGAAGGATGAGGAGAGCGGTCTCGAAAAAGCCGCCCGGAAGACGCGACGTGCGCTTCCCAGGCGGCCAGAGGACGTGGCGGCGATCAGCCCTGCAGGTTGGCGGGGCGCTCGCCGAGCGTGACCTTGATGGTCATCGAAGATGAGCCGCGCTGGATAGTCAACGTGACTTTGGCGCCGGGCGACTGCGCCAGGAGGACTGAGGCGAGATCGGCATTGCCGGCGATCGTCTGGCCGTTGACGGCGGTGATGACGTCGCCGGTCTTGACGCCGGCGCTCTTGGCGGGGCTGCTGCCGGCGGCGTCGTTGGCGAAGTTGGTGACGAGCACGCCCTGCTGCACGGAGAGTCCGTTCGCCGAGGCGATCTGCGGCGTGACGTCTTCGCCCTGGACGCCGAGGAAGCCCTGGCCGCTGCTAGTGAGGTGACCATTCTTGACGAGCTGCTGCTCGACGTAGACAGCGCGATTGACGGGGATGGCGAAGCCGATGCCGGGGGCGGTGGTGCCGGTTTCGCCATCGACGGCGCCGAGGGTGGGGATGCCGACGAGCTTGCCGGAGAGGTCGACGAGCGCGCCGCCGCTATTGCCGGGATTAATCGGCGCGCTGGTCTGGATCAGGCCGGTTAGCTCGCCGGCGGGACCGCTGGGTGCCTCGCTGGCGGTGCGGTTGAGCGCGCTGACGATGCCGAAGGTGGCCGATTGCTGCAGGCCGAGCGGGTTGCCAAGCGCGATGGAGAACTCACCGACGACGACCTTGCTCGAGTCGCCGAGGGCGATGGGGCGGAGGCCTGTTTGGTTGACTTTAAGGACGGCGAGGTCGTCTTGAGCGTCTTCGCCGGTGAGCTGCGCGCTGACGGCCTTGCCGTTCGAGAGCGTCACCATGTAGCTGGAGAACCCGCTGACGACGTGGTCGTTGGTGACGATGTATCCGTCCGACGTGAAGATGACGCCGGAGCCGATCGCTTGGCCCGACTGGCCGGTGCTGGTCACTTCAACGACGGATGGTTGCACCGTCTGTACGACGTTGATGATGGTCTGCTGTAGGTCTTGCGCGGCCGGCGGGACGGCGACCGTGGCGCCGCCACCCGGCGTTGAGGCGGCGGTAGGGGAGTTCGAGCCGGCAGCGTGGCCGATGGCGAACGCGGCGACGAGGACGATCAGTACGAGCAGCGCGCCGCCGGCGTAGAGAAAGCCGCGTCTGTTCGGCGGCGTGGGTGGCTGCGCACCGTCGTCGCCCAGGGCGGGTGGGTAGGTGATCGGAGGCATCGAGGAGTAGCTGGGCGGTACGGGGGCATAGCCTCGAATGACCTGCGGATAGGTCGGGTCACTGGGCGTGGCGTCTGGAGGCGTGGACGGCCCGTTGGCAGGCGTCCAGGGATATTCTGGTGTTGGGTTCAAAGACTCACCTCTTCGTGCGCCGTTCGTGCGCTTAGAGGACCGGGGGCTGAGCGAACGTACCGGCAAGATTCAGGCCGTGCGGTTTCGCGCATGAAGACTGCGCGGCGCGGGACTCCAACGCCTACTGTAGGCGCGATAGATGTGGAGACTATGAGAACTCCGTGAGATTTTTCTCATAGGGACTACGACTTTACGGCTGGCGGGTTTCGCCTGAAGCCGGCTGATTCTGTGCGTACAGATCGCCGCCGAGATTGCATTGTCTCGCGGCGATCCGTGCGGATTACTTGGCGACGGGAAGGCGAATCGAGGCGGTGGTGCCGGAGCCGAGCGCGCTCTCGAAGGTGAGCGTGCCGCCGTGCGCAGCGACTATGCCGCGTGCGATGGAAAGGCCGAGGCCGGCGCCGCCCGCCTCGCGCGAGCGGGCCTTATCCACGCGATAGAAGCGCTCGCCGAGGTGGGGCAGGTTCTCCGAGGGGATGCCGATTCCGGTGTCCTGTACGGCGAAATAGGCGTATTGGCCATCCTGAAAGGCACGAATGGTGACCGTCCCGTCGGGACGATTGTATTTGATGGCATTGTCGACCAGGATGAGTGTTGCTTGCTCTAGCAGTGGCTGGTCGCCGAGCGTGAGGGCATGATGGGCTTCGACTGTGACTGCGCTGCCGCGTTCGTTGGCGAGGGTGCTGACGCGATGGGTGACGGCGTCGGCAACATCGCTGAGGTCTACGAGGTCGCGCTCGATCTGCACGCGTCCGGCGTCGAGGCGCGCGAGGGTCAGCAGGTTGGTGGCGAGCGCGCCCATGTGAGCCGTCTCGGCGACGATATCTTCGAGCAGCTCGGCGTCGTCGGCCTGGAGATGCTCCCGACCGCGCAGCAATACCTCAGCATCCGCGCGCATGATGGTGAGCGGGGTGCGCAGCTCGTGGGCGGCGTCGCCGATGAATGCCTGCTGTCGGGCGAATGAGAGCTGGGCGGGCTCCATCGCGCGGGCCGCGAGCCAGCGACCCGCGACCGCCGCGCCGATGATGGTGAGCGCGCCGATGACGAGCAGCGTGACGAGCAGCGCGTGGAGGGCGTCGAGCGAGCCCTGGATGGGGATGCCAACCTGAACGACGGCGGTAATCTGGCCGCCCGCGTCGTCGTTGTACGCCGTAACCACGAGGGCATAGCGCCGGACCGCGCCCAACCCATTCTCCCCGATGACGGTGTCTGACGCTTGCCCATCGGCGCTAGAAAGCGCTGCGTTGGCGAGATCGAGCGAGTAGAACGCGTCGGGACCACCGCCCACCCGTAAGATAAGCGCTCCTTGTTGTGCGGTTCCATTCGGGTCACCAGAACTGACCCCTTGTCCGGTTCCGCTCTGTTGTCCTGGTGGATTGGGGAGGTAGCACATGACGTATGGAACATGCTGGACGGCGTCAATCGGTATGCCAGGAATGGGGGTTCCTGGCACGCCGTTGCAGAGGATTGGTCCATGCTCGGACATCTCGTGCGACCAGGTCGAGGAGATCAACCGTGTGCTCTCCTCGAGATAGCCAGGGACCGGACCGAGGAGGGCTTGCTGTACGGCGAAGTAGAGCAGCATGCCGCCGACGATCAGCATCACCGCCAGCGCTCCGCAGTACCACAAGGTGAGGCGCGTGCGAATGCGGCTGAACATGCGGCTCGACGGATCATCGGCCGGCGGCGATGATTTCTGTGGCGTTCGGGACATGCGCTGGCGCAGTGCCTTCGGTATAGTCGTGACTATGCGCGCACTTGGCGTGTTCTC
Organism: uncultured Chloroflexia bacterium; assembly: GCA_963841205.1. Taxonomy (GTDB): domain Bacteria; phylum Chloroflexota; class Ktedonobacteria; order Ktedonobacterales; family JADMIN01; genus CAWAWP01. Next base: position 58,314 of record CAWJCH010000013.1, read on the forward strand.
GGCGATGCGAGTGAGTGCTAGTGACGTACGGCGGCGAATCATGGGTCGATCCTGTAGCCGACGCCGCGGACGGTCTTGATCAGCGGGCGGGCGAAGCCACGGTCAACTTTGTCGCGCAGGTAGTGAATGTAAATGTCGACGACGTTCGAGAGGGCGTCGAGGTCGTAGCGCCAGACGTGATCGGTAATCTGACCGCGGGTGAGGACGTGACCGGGGTTTCGCATGAGGTACTCGAGCAGGGCGAACTCTTTCGCGGTAAGTTCGATGACGTGGCCGTCGCGCCGGGCTTCGTGGCGTACGAGGTCGAGCGTGAGGTCGCCGACGCGGAGCTGCTGGGCGATGTCTAGGGCGCGGTCGCGGCGGCGCAGCAGCGCGTTGATGCGCGCGAGCAGCTCTTCCATGGCGAAGGGCTTGACGAGGTAGTCGTCGGCCCCGCCGGAGAGCCCCGCGACGCGATCTTCGAGGGCGCCCCGCGCGGTGAGCATCAGCACCGGTGTCTGCACGCCATCTTTGCGGATCCGCCGGCAAATCTCCAGGCCGTCCATGCCGGGCAGCATGAGGTCGAGGACGATCACGTCGTAGCTGCCGCTGCCGGCGAGATCGTAGCCGGAGGTGCCGTCGTTGGCGACATCAACGACGTGGCGCTCCTCGGTGAGCACGCGCTGGAGCAACGCCGCCACCCTGCGCTCGTCTTCTACCACAAGAATGTGCATACCGCAGCCTTCCGAACCAACTTGAGTCTTTGCGCCCGCCGTGCTCTCTATGTCGAGAGGTTGCATCGCGTCCGCTGATCCATCCCGACCGATCTCATTGACGACGGAGTTCACCTTCTAACATCTAGTATATGCACGATACGGCACGAAGATGAGAAATGAGTTAGCACGGCGCGGGTTGCGCTCTGGGCCGTCCGCAAGCGCGGTCGGCGGCGGTCTATCGTGCGGGCAGCTCGATTTCGCTTACCGTGTCGTTCGCTGTGGCCGTGCCGATCTCATCCGCGCCGTATCCTGTGAACTAGGGTCGACGGTCGGCTCCAATAGTGACGCCCAGCGGTTCGGCAGCGGGGGTCGACACGACGAACATGGTGCGTGTGCCGGCGGCGTTGAGGGAGACAATGTTCGCGGCGTTGTATTCGATGTCCCAGACGACTCCGTCGGGGGCGACGTCGATGCCCGACGGTATGCGGCTCGTCGAGGGAAGTTAGTGCTCGTTCAGCGCACCGGAATCGTCGATGCGCCCGATTTGGCCGCCCGAGGATTCAGTGAATCAGAGCGAGCCGTCGGGATAGTGCCAATTAGCATCGCCTCTGCGCCCGTACAGCAGACGGCAACTACCACCAGCGCCAGCATGAGGTTCCCAGTGCGTGCGGGCTCTGCGGGCGGGGGCGGGCGGCTCTGACGATCGCGACGACGGCGGGGCCGACCTCGAAGAAAAGCAGCGTCGGGCCACGAATGAGGTTATCGATCGCGCCCATCGCCAGATGCCACTTTCGCGTCGAAGAAAGGTCGTGCATCGTCGAGCGGGGGAGGGCGCACGCCGCAGAAGCAAGGATATCGCATGGGCGCAAACTTCTCGTCGCGAATTGCACCACTTTAGCTTGCCATGTTCGTTAAGTGGCGTTCTTGGATTGAAGCGGCCGGTTTTGGGGGGAGATGTTATAACTGTGGCATCACACCGTCTGCTACAGTGAGGGATGCCGAGTGACGTTTCCCGAGGGGGGTCCGCCAGGCCTGGCCGGCGCGCGCCTCGGCCAGGGACGTCGGTGAGGCATCCGGCCCGGGGTGCTGTGCCGGGCGGTGCGGACGGCGGAGGTAGTGCGATGACACCCGTGCTGGTTGTGGACGACAGCGAGAGCATTCGCAAACTCGTGCAGGCGATGTTGGCGGAAGAAGACTGCTCTATCCGCGAGGCCGAGGATGGCGAGCAAGGACTCGCCGAGCTGCGCTCCGCCTCGGCGCCGAGCGTCGTCCTTTTGGACTATCGCATGCCGAAGATGGACGGATTCGAGCTCCTGCAGCGCGCGGCGGATGACGGTGCGCTGCTCACGAAGCATGAGTACATCATCATCACGTCGGAGGCGGGGACCTTCCCTGAGTCGTTCATCGATCTTCTGCGACGTCTCTCGATCCGCGTCTTGCCGAAGCCGTTCGCCAAGGAGGCACTTGTCACGTCCGTGGCGCTGGCGGCCGAGCGGCTCTCTTCCTCGGGCGAATCTGACTTTCCGCCGTTGCCGGAAGAATAGGAGAGTTCCCCCGACGCCAGCGTGGGGCCTGTTGTGTTGTGCAACGGCAGGCGGGGTTGCGGCGTATATTTGCGCGGGTCAGTTCGCCCGGTCGCTCTGTCATTGCCCTCGTGCCGTTAATGCGGAGGGTGTCGCGCTGAACGCGAGGTCGCAGCATGTCGTATCCGTTCGATTCCAACGGTGTGCCATCTTCGGAGCCAGGCGCGAATCCGACGCCCCAGAACGTGCCCCCGGCATCGTATCCGCCCTATCCCAGCGCGCCCTATCCAGGGATGCCGGTGCCGCCGCCGAGCTATCCCACGCAGCCACAGGGCTACCCGTACCCCTACGGCTCCTACCCCCCGCCGTACAATCCGTATGGCTATCCGCCACCGCAGCCGCCGCGGCAGCGTAATACCGCGCTCTGGGTGACCTTGACCGTCGTCGGCATCGTTGTGATCGGGGCGTGCGTCGGGTGCTCGATCTTTGCCGGCTCTCTCTTCAGCACAGCGGGTAAGCTGGCGCAGCAATACTATCAGCCGGTGTTGGTTGTCGAGTCGTTCTGCCTGAATGAGAAGAATGCTGACTACAGCGCAGCGTACGATCAACTCTCCGCCGCGCAGCAGGCCACTATAACGCGCGATCAATTTATTACCCAGAGCACGGATCGTGATGCGAGCGAGGGAGTGGTGACCGCGTGCGACGTGGATGCGTCGAACACGAGCATATCGTCGACCTCCACGAGTGCGACGATTGGCTTGACGATGACGCGGAGCAACGCGGGGACTTTCCAGGGCACATTGACGCTGATCAGCGATGGATCGACGTGGACGATTGACACGATCGATCCCGCGCTGCCGATACTCACTGACGGCACGCCCGCCGAGGGCACAGCAACGCCTCCGCTGGGCACGGCGACGCCCACGCAGTGAGCGGTAGAAATCCGTGCGGGGATTCCTCCTCAGGTTCGCAGCGGTCGCTGGCGACAGCGAGAATGGGATGCTACAATTCGCGTCGCCAGCGGCGTCGATGCCGCAGTTGCGCCCTCGACTCGGTGGTGTTAGGCGTCGTGACCGTCGCGCGGCGCATGCGGTCGATGGGCGACGAATGCAACCGACTCGCGATCCGAAAGGAAACGTCTACGCCGAAGAACGGTAGCCTCATCAACCTCACTGCCGACAATCCCACGGAGCGCGCGTTCCTCGCGGCGGTTGAGCCGCAGCACACCGATGCCCTCTGGAGCGCCGAGGATTCGCTGGAGGAGCTCGCGTCGCTGGCGCGCACCGCTGGCGCGGAGGTTGCCGGGACGATGATCCAGCACCTCCGCATGCCGGACCGGACGACGTATCTCGGCAAGGGGCGCGCCAATGAAATCGCGACATTGCGCGACGAGCTTGGCTTCGATTTGCTGATCCTCGACGACGAGGTCTCGCCATCGCAACAGCGCAATCTCGAAGACGTGACTGGCGTGCGCGTGATCGATCGCACGGCGCTCATCCTCGATATCTTTGCGCAGCACGCCCACACGCGTGAAGGCCAGCTACAGGTCGAGCTGGCTTTGCTGGAGTATCGCTTGCCGCGGCTTGCCGGGCGTGGACGCGACCTCTCGCGCGTAGGCGGCGGTTCGCGAGGCGCGAGCGGCGGTGTAGGCGGCGCAATCGGCGTGCGCGGACCCGGCGAGACGAAACTCGAAGTGGATCGGCGGCGTATTCGCAGCCGCATCGCCGAGCTCCGGCGCGAGCTCGATGCCGTGCGCCAGCAGCGCGGGCTGCTCCGCCGCCAGCGGAACGCCAAGGCGATCCCCGTCGTCGCTATCGTCGGCTATACCAACGCGGGGAAATCGACGCTGTTCAACACGCTGACATCTGCAGCAGTGACCGCCGAAGATAAGCTTTTCGCCACGCTCGATCCGACGACGCGGCATGTCGTGCTGCCGTCACACGGTGAGGTGCTGATGACGGACACCGTTGGCTTCATCCAGAAACTGCCGACGAACCTCGTGGCGGCCTTCCGCGCGACTTTGGAAGAGGTAGTCGAGGCCGACGTCCTGCTCGAAGTGGTGGACGTGACGCACCCGAATGCCATTGAGCAGAGCGCGACGGTCGCTGACGTGCTGGCGGAACTGGGCGCGGCGGACAAGCCCCGTGTGACCGCGCTCAACAAGATCGACCTCTTGGCTCACCCGGACGAGATCGATACGGCACTCTATGTCAATGCGGTGCCGGTCTCGGCGGCGACTGGCGCTGGGCTTCGCGAGCTGTTATCTCGCGTGGGCAACGTGATCGCGGAGGGCATGGTACCCGTGCGCGTGTTGGTGCCTTTCGAGCGCGGCGACCTCGTCGAGGCCTTCCATCGACGGGGCAACGTCCAGCAGGAGCAACAAGACGAGACGGGGACGCACATCGAGGGCGCATTGCCCGGACCGCTTCTTGGCGTCTTCGCGCCCTATCGGCTGCTCGGCGCTCGCTCGGCGGCGAGGCGCGACGTGGGACATTCCGCGGCCGCCGATGGCGTCAAGGCGGTGCATTAGCGGCGACCTGTCGCGCGCCGGCAACTACCGCAGGTAATATTGCGCCACGTTGGCAAAGACGACCAACAGCACCAGCAGATCGCAGAGCACAATGGTGACGTTGGCGACCGAGACGCGGAAAGCGCGAAGCATGCCCACGCCGAGTGCGACGGCGGCAATGACGACTGCTTTGTAGATCACGAGGGCGATGAAGCCGTACTTCACGAGCAGGGCGCTCATCAGCGGGTTGCCTTCGCGCAAGCCGTTTTGCAGGCCGATGAAGGTGGTGATGAGGTCCGCCGCGTTGAGGAGGGCGAACACCGCCACCAGGGCGGGCAGGTAACGTCCGGCGCGGGGACTCGGTGCGGAGGGCTCGCGCGTAGCGATGTGGGGCTCGACCGCAGGCGGTCTCTTGGGATTTAGGCGCGAAGGAGCAAACCTCGATGTTGGCACCGGCGCCCAAAGCGATGGCGTGCGTTTGCCCTGCGCGTCATGCCTGATTTCTTGAATCATGATGTGATCCTACAATCCTTGTCGCTGGACGGGCCAAGGGTCCACGTGCGGATCCTTCCTGGCGCTGCAAGTCTGCGTTGCCCGTGAGAAGGCTCATTCTCTGTTGTGCATACCACGTCTCGTGCCAACCGTCGCGGGCGACTTCTCGCCATCGGGCCGCGCGTGCAGATCGCAACCGCGCGGACATTCGCAAGTGACGTACCGCGCGACGGCGAATAGCTCCTCGTGTGAATGGCCGGTATACTCTGGAAGAGAGAGCAACAGAGGGAGGCGACGACGGTGACTTCGCGGCAAACAGACTTCGATGCGCAGTTTGCGGGCGAGTGTAAGCAGGTATTTCGCGATATCATCGCCGATGACCTTGCTGGCGGTGGCGATGCCGCCCCGCGGGCGCGCGAGTACGCCGAGCGTGGCAAACCGGAATTTGCCCTGGCGTTTCTGTTGGCCGCTGCTCTCCCGGACGAGGAGAAGCGGGAAGTCTTCGCGCACGCCTATGATCGTCGCGCGGAGGTGACGGAGGAGCGCGCACGCGACTTCGACCGCAGGTTTCATCGATCGTTCGCGATGTTGTTTGCGGAGGCAGGGAAGGACAGGGCAGCGGCGCAGCGCATTCGCGCGGGGCGCTCGCCGAGATCGGGCGCGGGCCATCCGCTGCCGGTGCTGTGAGTGCGGCGTCCACCCACGAGAGGAGGCCTAGGTGAGCGATGTTAAGGGCGACTCGGCGGCAGAGTGGAAGCGGTTGGCGGCGCGGGCCGCGGTGGCTGCGGTCCCCGACGGCGCGATTCTCGGGCTAGGCAGCGGCACCACCTCGGAGATTATGGTCGACGAGCTGGCGGCGCGCGTCCGTGCTGGCCTCCATGTGACAGGGGTGCCGACATCTGAGCGCATCCGTACGGTGGCGGGTGAACTGGGCATCCCGCTTGCCGATCTGAACGACGTGGACGCGGTGACAATGAGCATCGATGGGGCGGACGAGGTCGGTGTGCCGCGGCTCGATCTGATCAAAGGTCTGGGTGGCGCGCTGCTTCGCGAGAAGATGATCGCCGCAGCGAGCCGTTATCGCGTCATCATCGTGGACGCGAGCAAGGTGACGACTGGGATGCTGGCGCGGCATGCGGTGCCGATCGAGGTTGTGCCGTTCGGTTGGAGGCACACGGCGGGCCGGTTGGTGGCGCTCGGTCTCCGTCCGATGCTCCGGCGCGAGGCGGGGGCGGACTTAACCGACGCGGGTGCGGCGCCGTTCGTTACCGACGGCGGGCACTACATTCTCGACTGCACTGTCGGCCCTATCATGCAGCCGGAGCTGGTGGCGGCGCAGATCAAGGCGACGGTCGGCGTCGTCGAGCACGGACTGTTTATCGGCATGACGGAGCGCGTCTACGTGGGCGGCCCCACTGGCGTGCAAGCCTTCGACCGGTAGGGGTAGTGCGGTCAGTCGGTCGGGTCACCTTCGAGCCAGCGCGCCAGCTTGGCCTGCCAGCGCGGATTGATCGACTGGCCTTCGAGGAACGCGGCTAGCGCATCGAGATCGAGTCTGGCGCGGCGCGCGACGTCTTCGATAGTGAGCGATCGGACGCGCATCGCGGCTCGCAGCTCGGCGCGGAGGGTCAGCGCCTGGGCATCGGCCTGTCGCTTCATCTCGCCCATCGAAGGCGGCCGCTTGGCGCCGTGGCCGTTCTCGCGCCGCTCCATGGTTGTGTACCTCTGTATCTACGGCCTGGTCAGTCCACCATCTCGCCATGTGGCACTCAATTGGTGTCATCGAACGTTGCGGCGTTGCGGTGCCGACGTAAAAGGACGCGGACTGACGCCCGCTCCCCCCGCAAGCAACCTGCCAGTGCTCGGTGTCACCCTCGCACGACTACGCTTGCGCCTTGGCTTGGGCGGTACGTCGGACCAACTCGACGAAGTCGCCGGTGAGGCTGGCGCCTCCGACGAGGGAGCCGTCGATGTCGGGCAACGCGGCGAATTCGGCGACGTTCGCCGCGTTGACGCTGCCGCCGTACTGAATGCGGACCGCTTGCGCGGCTTGGCCGTACAGCTCGCCGATCAGCGCGCGGATGATGGCGGCGACGTCGGCGGCATCTTGGGCCGTGGCGGCGCGTCCTGTACCGATGGCCCAGATCGGCTCGTAGGCGACAACAAGCTCGCCGACGCGCTCCGGCGGGAGATCGGCGAGGCCGCCGAGCACTTGGGCGGTGATGACGCGCTCGGTGAGGTTGGCATCGCGCTCTTCGAGCCGCTCGCCGACGCAGACGATGGGCCGCAGGCCGTGGGCGAGCGCAGCGCGGGCCTTCTTGTTGACGAGCTCATCAGTCTCGCCGAAGTAGGTGCGGCGCTCGGAATGGCCGAGGATGACGTAGTCGCAGAGGCCGCGCAGCATGGTGGGCGAGATCTCACCGGTGAAGGCGCCTTTCTCCTCGAAGTACATGTTCTGCGCGCCGAGTTTGATCTCGCTGCCGCTGACGACGGTATGCACCGCCGTTATCGAGATCGCCGGAGGGCAAAGGACGCGCTCGACGCCGTGGACGGCGTTTAATGGCTCCAGGATGGCGCGGGCGAAATCCTGCGCCTCGGTAGGGCCGTAGTGCATTTTCCAGTTGCCGGCGACGATGGGCGTCCGTTGTGGACTGCTCGCGGTGGTCACCTTACACCTCCCTGGTGGGACGAGGAACGGAGAGATCTAACCACAGAGGACACAGAGAGCGCGGCGGGCGGAGGAGTTGCTCACTTCCTGTGCCCCGTGATCTTCATGGGTGAACCCAACCCCCTGACCAAGCCCCCGCTCGCGGGGAACCCCGCCTTCCCCACGGGGGAGGGGAAGCGAGGCATGTCGCACCAAGCCATATTTCCAAACAGTATCGGCAACTGATTTTAGGCTTTCGGCCGCTCTGCAAGTGGAATGGCAGCGCGGTCGGTGAGCGCGGCGACGCCGGGCAGCGTGCGACCCTCCAGGAATTCGAGGGAGGCGCCGCCGCCGGTGGAGACGTGTGTAACCTTATCTGCCGCGCCCGCCGCCTCGACCGCCGCGGCGGAGTCGCCGCCGCCGACGATGGTGGTCGCACCGTCGGCGGTGCGCTCGACGAGCAGGCCGATCAGCGCGTCGGTGCCGCGGGCGAAGGCGGGGAACTCGGCGACGCCCATCGTGCCGTTCCAGACAATGGTCTGCGCATCGGCCAGCGCCTCGCCGAAGGCGACGAGCGTCTGCGGGCCGACGTCGAGGATGCGCCAGCCGTCGGGCACGTGATCCGGCGTCGTGATAGTCTTCTCGGCGTCGGCGGCGAAGCGATCCGCCACGACGACGTCAGCAGGTAGGATCAGCGGCTTGCCAGAGCCGGCGGCCTTCTCCATCAGGCGGCGCGCCTCGTCGAGCTTTTCATCCTCGACGAGGGAGTCTCCGACGGGGAGTCCTTGGGCCTTGAAGAAGGTGTTCGCCATGCCACCGCCGATCAATACCGTGTCGGCGAGGTCGATCAGGCGGTCGAGCACGGCGATCTTGTCGGAGACTTTGGCGCCGCCGGAGATCGCGACGAGCGGTCGCTTCGGATGCTCTAGCGCGCCGCCAAGGAAGGTCAGCTCCTTTTCCATGAGGAGACCGGCCACCGCGACGGGAATGTCGCGCGTGATGCCTTCGGTGCTGGCGTGCGCGCGATGCGCCGTGCCGAACGCGTCATTGACGTACACCTCGCCACAGGAAGCCAACTGCTTTGCGAAGGCGGGATCGTCGGCTTCTTCGCCGGCGTGGAAGCGCAGATTCTCCAACAGGAGTACGTTACCCGGCTTGAGCGACTGCACCATCCGCGTCGTGTCGGGTCCGATGGCGTCGGGGGCAAACTCAACCGGGCGGCCCAGCAGTTCGCTCAGCCGTACCGCTATGGGTCGCAGGCTTTCCTTGGGATCGGGTTTGCCCTTGGGACGACCCAGGTGGCTCATCAGGACGACGGAGGCTCCATCGTCGAGCAGGTAGCGGATGGTGGGCAACGATGCGCGAATGCGGGTGTCGTCCGCAATGCGCCCGTGCTCGTCGAGCGGCACGTTGAAGTCCACGCGCTCGATCACGCGCTTGCCCCGCACGTCGATGTCGCGGACGGTGGCTTTCTCCATGCTAGAGCCGCTCCCCTACGAACTGCGTCAGGTCGGCGACGCGGCTAGAGTAGCCCCACTCGTTGTCGTACCAGGCGATCACCTTGAGGAAGTTGTCGCCGACGAGCATAGTGGAGAGGCCGTCGACGATCGAGCTGTGCGAGTCGCCGCGGAAGTCCGAGGAGACCAGCGGCTCCTCGGTGTAGTCAAGGATGCCGTTGAGCGGGCCGTTTGCCGCCGCCTTGAAGGCGTTGTTCACCTCGTCGCGCGTCGTGCCCTTTTTCAGCTCGGCCACGAAGTCTACGACGGAGACGGTGGCCGTCGGCACGCGGAGCGAGAAGCCGTCGAACTTGCCCTTGAGCTCGGGGATCACCAATGCGAGGGCGCGGGCGGCGCCGGTGGTGGTGGGGATGATGTTCTGCGCGGCGGCGCGGGCGCGGCGGAGGTCGCTGTGGACGACGTCGAGGATGCGCTGGTCGTTGGTGTAGGAGTGGACGGTGGTCATCAGGCCGCGCTCGATGCCGAAGGCATCGTTGATTACCTTGGCGGCGGGGGCGAGACAGTTCGTGGTGCAGGACGCGTTGGAGATGATGTTGTGCTTGGCGGGATCGTACTTATCCTGGTTCACCCCGAGCACGATGGTAACGTCTTCGTCTTTGGCCGGGGCGGAGATGATCACCTTCTTGACGGTGTCGCGCAGGTGCGCGGCGGCCTTGGGTCCGTCGGTGAAGAACCCGGTGCTCTCGATGACGAGTTGCGCGCCGACCTCGCCCCACGGGATTTGCGCCGGATCGCGCTGGGCGAAGACTTTGATCGTGTTGCCGTTGATTGCCAGGTCGGTGTCGTCCACCACCTCGACCTTGCCGTCGAAGCGGCCATAGGTAGAGTCGTAGCGGAAGAGGTGCGCGTTGGTCTTGGTGTCGGTGATGTCGTTGATGGCGACGACTTCAATGGCGCCGGGGTGGCGCTCGAGGATTGCTTTCAAGCTCTGGCGACCGATACGACCGAAGCCGTTGATGCCGACGCGAATCGCAGCCATAGGGCGACAGCCTCCTTCAAAGCGTGGGTGAGGAACGGGTCCTCGGCGCGCGGCGCCATTGCCGGACGCAGGTAACGGTGCGGTGAGCGCGAAGGTTCACCGCCGCATGCCAGCGAGAATTGTATCACGCGCCAGTCGGGCGAGGGCCACCCCGGATCTGGAGATGCGGCTTCTGTGGTGGTCGTGAGGATGCCGTCGAATTGCAGCGTCATCGAGTTCCAGGGTCATTCAAAGATTGACGGCGGTTGCGAGACTGACCGCAGGAAGACGGAAGAGATCGGGCCGAGTCTGTTGGCCGCCTGCGCACGCGTGCCCGACGGGCGCTCGCGCCACGGCCACGGGCGGCGGTATCCCTTGCCAGCGCTGCTGCGTCTCGCCACCGCGGCGATGCGGGGCGGGGCGCGCCGTGTGGACGCCATCGCCCAGTGGGGCCGGCGGCAACCCGAAGAGGTGCGCCGCGCGGTGGGCTTCACGCCTCACGCCCGCAACGCCCGGGAGGGGCACGGCAAGGCCGGCGGCGACGACGCGGCACGACGCCTGCAAGCGGCTGGAGGTCGTCGGCGTCGAGGCCGCCCGGCACGCGTGGGCCGTCGCGGCGCTGGCGCCCACGGATCGGCCTCTGATGCTCGACGGCAAGGCGCTGCGCGGCCTCCCTGGCGAGGCGCTGCCCGGGTGCCCGGGATACGCCCGGTCGCCGTCTACGCGCCTGAGGCCGGCCTGGTGCTGGCGCAAGCGGGGGGTGAGGACCCGCGCGGAGCAGGCGCAGACGGAGGAGGAGCGCGCGCAGGCTCAACGCGCAGGCTCAACGCGCAGGCTCAACAGGCGGCGGAAAACAGGCGGCGGAAAACAGGCGGCGGAGCGCCGCGGTGGCGCCGCGGTGGCGCCGCGGTGGCGCCGCGCCGAGTAGCGCGCGGGCGCCCGCTGTTGCGTGGGCGCGTGGGCAGCGGCGACGCCCTCGACTGCCAGGGGGCCCGGTGCCGCCGGATCCACGCAGCGGGCGGTGAGTACCTCTTCGCGGTCAAGGCCAACCAGCCCGGCCTCCTGGAGGACGTCAGCCTGCTCTTCTGCGATCCGCCCCCCGGCGAGGCGTTCCGCCAGACCCCTACGGTGGCGCACACGGCGGCCGCACACGGCGGCCGCACACGGCGGCCGGTGGAGCAGCGGTGGCTGCGGGCGAGCACCGCGCTCGCCGGCTCCCTGCGGGCGGCTGGGTGGGAGGGGGCCGGGCCGGTGCTGGAGGTCCGGCCAGCGGTCCGCTGGCCGACCTCTCCGGAGCGTCCGCCCCGCCAGGAGCTGCGCTCCTTCCTGAGCAGCCTGCCCGCCCAGGTGGCGGCGCGCCGCGCGTTGGCACTGCTGCGCCAGCACCGGCCCCTCGAGCACCGGCGGCAGTGGCCGCGCGACGTGACCCTGGGCGAGGATGCCTCGCCCGTGCGCTCCGGCCACGCGCCGCAGGCCCGCAGCGCGCTTCGCAACGTCGTCGGCGGCGTGCTCCACTGGCACCACGTCGCCAACCTCGTCGCCAACCTCGCCGCCGCCCTGCGTACCCCTGCGTACCCCTGCCTGGTCCCCGCCGGCGCGCGTCCTCAGCCTGCTCGGCCCGACTCCCTTGCAACTTTGAATGACCCTATCATCGAGTCTCGCTAGACTTGACGCGCCGAGCGAGCGCGGCGTACAATGGCCTGCGTTGCCGCGTCTGGCGCATTCGTCTAGCGGCCTAGGACGCCGCCCTCTCAAGGCGGAGACCACGGGTTCGAATCCCGTATGCGCTACCCTGTATTCAAGCGGACTCCCGGCTACCAAACGGTGCCGGGAGTTTTTGTTTGCCCACTGTTTTGCCCACTATTGAGTCAAACCGAGGCCGATTTTCCTGGGTTTGTAGCAAACAAGCTCTCCATGGCTACGCGAGCTTCTTCGAGCATCTGCGCTTGTAAGTGGCCGTAGGTCGCCTGGGTAAACGCGACCGATGAGTGGCCAAGGAAGTTCGTGATGGCGTGCGGTGGCACCTTCATCGAGTACAGAAAGGTCGCGCCGCTGTGGCGTAGTGCATGGGGATGGACGTACGGTAATCCGGCCTGCTCTAGTAGCCGAGTCCATACACGGCTACGGAAGTGGTTGCGGCTGATGGGGGTCCCCGCCGTCGTGCAGAATACCAGCCCCTCAGGGTTCCAATCGCCACCATGCTTCAGGTATTCGACCTTCTGATTGACGTGGTGCTGTCTCAGAGCCGCCACCGCATACGATGCCAGCGGAATCGTCCGTACCGAATGGGGCGTTTTCGGCGTGCCGAGCGCCATATGTCCGCGCTGTTCTTTCATGGCGGCGGTGATGCGCATCTCGCCTCTGTCCAGGTCGAGCGATGACCAGCGGAGCCCCGCCAGCTCACCGAAACGGCAGGTGGTGAAGAACATCAGGGCGATGAGTGCTTCGAGCCGTTCGCCCTTCGATACTTCGAGCAGCTTGACGACCTGCTCGGGTGTCAACGTGTACGGTTAACCTTCTTGGCGCACACGTGTCAAGTAGTCGTTGACGGTATCCATCGGGCGTTTGCCGCGGTTGCGGTAGCCGCGGTGCGGTCGCTCGGTATTGTAATGGACCAGCCAGGTGTCCAGGTCCACCGGCAGGTCTTCCGGCGTCGGGTAGAACCGTGAGTACAGCGCCGGCTTGAGGAATTCTTCCTGGAAGGTGAAGTGGAAGCGCTCGACGAACCCGTTGGTGCGGGGACTGCGCACCTTGGTGCGGCGGTGTTCGACGTCATTGAGTGCGAGATAGAGCTCGAAGGGGTGCGCCTCGGTGCCGCAGAACTCGCGCCCGTTGTCGGTGAGCACAGCGCCCAGCGGGATGCCGCGATCCTGATAGAAGGGCAGGACGTCGTTGTGCAGCACCGCGACCGCCGCCTCGGGGACGCGCCCGGCATACACGAAGCCGAAGGCGTACGAACCGAAGGTGTCGACGACCGAGTGCAAATACACCTTCCCAACACCCTTGAAGACGCCGACGAAATACGTGTCCTGGCAGAGCAGCTCGCCGGGCCGCGCGGATTCCACGTGGCGCTCGCGGAAGCAGGGGTTGGCCTTCTCGAGCAGCGCGACCTGCTCCGGGGTCAACTCGATCCCTTCTTCCAGCGTCCGTTCCTCCAGCCGCAGCAGGCGCTCGTATTTGCTACCCAGGCCCTGCTTGGCCAGGAGGCCTTGGATGGTCGGGCCGCTGACGCTGCTACCCTGCAGTTTGAGGAAGTCGCTGAGCTTGTAGCAGCCCCAGCCGGGCCGCTCCAGGCTCAACGCCAGCACCCGCTCGACCACCTCGGGCGGCGTGGTCTGCGGGTGCGTCTTATGAATCGGCGGCAGGTCCTTGAGGCCTGCCAGCCCCTGCTCCTGGTAGCGCCGCTTGAACTCGTAGAACTGGCTGCGGTTCATGCCGCGTTGGCGGCAGGCCTCGCTGACGCTGCCCAGGCTCAGCGCCAGCTCCAGCACGCTCAGGCGCTGCCGCGCCAGCTTCTCAGCCGGCGCCTTCGAGCCCTTCGACGTCGTGGTGGTCGCCGTCGTCGCCGTCGCCCTGCTCGTCTGCTCCCTTCCTCCCGCTAGCCTGCTCACCTCACGAGTAGTCTAGCATAATGCACGGGAAGAAGGTTAACCGTACAGTCAGTCGGCGACGGTTGGGCTCCCATCGATGTTCGCAGGGGCAGGTTCGTTGCTAAGAGCGGAGCTTGCCTTGACACTTTCCGATCGGAAGAACGTGGCTGCAGCCACCAGCACCACCAGGCCCACCAGGGCGACCGGCGCCACAAGGCGCATCTTCCCGTGTTTGAGCCACTTAGCTTACAGTTTAACCCCAGACGAATGCGCCGCTCAGGAAGGAGCCTGGCGGCGAGAGGTGGTGGAGGGCAGGTGCAGCTGTTGATTAGGGGGTCAGTTTGACGGCCGGGAAGCGCAGAGCGGGCGGTGAGCGCTGGCCTTTGGGGCGTCCAGGCGAGCGGCCGCAGGGTTTTGGCACGCTGGCGGGACTGCCCAGCGACGCCAGGAGATAGGAAAAGCCGCGGCGCACGCGTGCGGGCGTGCGCCGCTCCGGGGGCCGCGGCCGCTGCCAGGGCAAGCGCACCTCAGCTACTTGGTCGCGCGCGAGGCGTAATTGGACCTAGGCCAGCAGCAGCAACCAGGTCCAGCGGTCTGCCGCCGCGGGCGCCCGCAGTTTGGGGGTGGTCCATTTGAGCGTCTGCTTGAAGAAGCGGAACGTATGCTCGATCGAGTAGCGGGCGACATAGGCTTGCCAGACCTCGGCCAGGTCGGGCGGGGTGGGCCCCCGCCACCAGAACCAGAGGGGTTGGGGCGTCTTGGTGGGGCGAGGGAGGTGTTCCACCTCCAGGCGGATGAGTGTGCCGCGCACAAGCGGACGGAGACCGCGGGTGCCGCGCTGGGCGTGCAGTTGCGGGATAGGATGCAGCCCACCCCACGCCTGGAGCTGAACGCGCCCATACTGGGGATCGTCGGTCGACCAATGGTCGGTTGGCTCTGGCCAGGTCGTCGGATCGTCACAGACGAACTTGGCTCCATGCCGTCGGGGTCGACCGGTGGGGCGCTGTCTGGTGGGATCAGCATAGAAGCAGCGGCCAGAGCGCAAGCGGACCAACAGGCAGATGGGCTCGTCGGCCAATGCCAGGCTCAGCTGGATGGAGTCGTAGCCGGCGTCGAAGCTGAACATGGGCGGTGCAGGGTGCGGTGGGGCAGACGGCGCTTGGCGGACCCAGGAGCGGATCTGCTCGGCCGCGACCATATTGGCGTTCTCCCCGGGCCGCATCCGACGCATCCGCAGCGGGGCGGTCCAACTCGAGCAGCGCGTCGGCACCTGGACCAGCCAGGAATAGTTCCAGCCCGCCACGATGGGCTGGCCATGGGAATGGCGATACGGATGCGAGTAGTAGCCGCGCTCAGGGCTGGTTTCCGCATCGCAGCGTGGCCACACGCTCGCATCCACCGCATACCAGGACCGCTCGGTGACCAGCGGATAGGCGGCCACCAGCCACTCCAGGGCCGCCAGGTCCATGCTGCCGGCGTTGAGGGCAGCGTCGACGCTGCCCCAGCGCGCTGACAGCTCGGGGCCAGACTCAGATGCGCCGGCGTTTCGATGTTGGGGGTGCTCAACAGTGCATCCACGAGTTCAAAGAGGGCGTCGCGTCGGCACCCAAACCGCGTGTACACTTCCTGGCGGAAGGCTCGGAGCACTTCCCGTTCTGGCGTATGCATAACCAGAAGGATGAGCTCGCGAGTCTCTTGTTGTCCACTCCTGCCTCGCCGACCTGCGGCTGTTAGTTAAAGCGCAAGCTTAGGCACTCATCACGGAGAGATCTCGGGGCTCTACCCCTTCGCAACCTTTGCGCGACCGAACAGAAAGGCGCTCGCGGCGAGGATCCACACATAGTAGAGGGGCGGCGACACGAAGACGCCGAGGCCTGAGGGTGAGAACCACCCTCCCGATGCGAAGCTGACCGCCGCGACGACGTGGAGCATAGCGACAAGGAAGCCCAGCCACGCGACCCAATTGGGCACGAGGCTGCTGCGGAGCATCAGCAGGGAAAAGGCGACGGTTGAAAGCGCCGTCGGCAGCCCGGCGAGCGTCACGCCAAGCAGCGTTAGGTCGTAGAGCAGTTGCGTCATGTCAGGCGAGTACCCATGTGGCCGAAAGGCCAGCGCGAGCGTGAAGACGAAGTTGCCTTGCACCAGCGCGTACGTCAGCAGGCCAGCGCCGAGCGCCACCATGGCGAGCATGCGCGCGTTCGGGACGGCGTCGCGAAGCAGGCTCCACAGACCGCAGATGAAGCATATAGTGGCGATGGTGACGAAGCCCCACATGATGGCCTCGGCAAACAGACGCGCCTGATGCGTGCCGACGTACGCGGTGAGGCTGCTCGTCGGCGCGTCGATGGTCGGGATGTCGAAGATGAGCACGACGCTCGCGCCGTACAGGACAAATGCGAGGAAACCCGAGATCGCGGTGAAGCGCCTGACTTGCGTGGTATCCATGGTCTCTCCCTTTCTGCCGGCGTGAGCGCCAGCCAAACAGGCATTCCTTCATCGGGAACGTAGGCGCCTCCGTGAGTGCCGGACACCGCCACACAAGGATATGCCGTTATGCACCACGTGCTCCGGACGTCCTATAGCGTCCGCGAGTACTCCCGCAATTAATGTGGATCGCGATGTTGAGCCAGCTGTGCAGCGCAATCCAGTGCTTCAGGTCGATCTTCGAGCCTGCGTCCGAGAGCCGTATGCTTTCCAGAGCACCGGTCAACCAGAGCTGTCTCACGACTCCTGTCAGTGCGCTTTCTACGCTTTCCTTCGCAGCGGCGGTTCTGCGAGTTGCCGAGTCAGCACCTGCCTGGATGGAGCCAGCCACAAAGAAACGTGGGCCGGCTGCATCGTCTCCTGGACCACTGTTACCAGGTGCGCATGCAAGTGGCTCAGATCCACCTCGTTGCGCAGTGTGTCGCCAAAGCTCGCCACGGTTTTCGCGGCGTCGTACTTCCGCCGGTAGAAGCTCCGGTCAATCACCGCCTGGATGCGGCGCCGCAGCGGAGTGAACAGCGCGGCAATGAGCAGTGTCGAGGCGACGATGAGCACGGACGACTGTGATGCCGCACTGCTCACGACTCCTACCAGCGCTTGTAGGCCGATCACGATGCCCGCGTATAACGTTGCCAACACGACCGTCAGGATGCCATACACCAGCGTCCGGCGAATGATCACATCGATATCGAAGAGGCGCGATCGGAGGATGGAAACCCCGAAGAAGACTACCAGGATGCAGATCAGCAGCACGTCATCTGGAACTGCCAGGAGGGAGTAAAGCGAGTCTGGCTGATTCAAGGCGGGGATACCCCCATAGGATTGCCAGAAAAGTTGGTTCACGAGCAGGGTGAGGACGAGGCCGTAGACGGCCCACTTCGTCTGCTGGCGCTGCACCGGCGTCGAGACGCGCCGATAGCGATAGATCTGGCTCGCGATGAGACTGAGGACGGTGCCCAGCACCAGGACCAGGCTAATCACTGGGGACAGCGACGGTCCCGCGAGGGCGACGACCAACGCTACCCCTAAGACTGGCAGCCAGAGCCACCGCGGCACGAAGCGGCCAGAAGGAAAGAGCATGATCAGCAGCAGTGGAGCGATGATACCAGCGCCCTGGGCAACCTGAGCAGGCGTCTGCCACACACCGGTGAGCCCCCACAACACTGGGGTGAACTCCAACGGCATGAGGGTAAGCGTCAGCGCGACCAGCAATGCCATCCAGTCGTCGGAGCGCCGCCACACCAGCACTGCTGCCACGCCGCTGGCCAGCAGCATGGTGAGACCAGAGAGCACGACGACCGCTAGAGCCAGCGCATAGGGTGTGACGCCCAGTGTGGCGAGTGGCGCGACTTGCGGTGGAGCGATAAGGCAAGTATTGGGCGCATCCACGCAGGGGGTGGCAAGACGGGACACGAATCCTGGGAGCGCCAGCGCGAACAGCCCGATAATGAGGGCCATGGTCGTGAAGACCAGCACACGGGCAACTGCGAGACGCCAGCCATGCAGGCGGGTGTCAGGTGGCGCAGAGCTGTCGAAAGGGACCAGGTTGGGCACCGATCGGTCCATCGCTCAGCTCCTCTCAGTCATGTTGCCTAGTCGCCTCAGGCCTGCTTCTCGCTGCCTAGCATGCCACACAGTCGTCACGACATCGTGATGGCGCGCGTTACGAAACAGACGATCGAAGATGCCGCTGCTCGCGCGCCGGCTCGCCGCGTTGGGATATCACTCAACACGTGTCTCACTGCGGAGGTGAAGATGACGAATAGTGCACCGATCCACAGCCTGAGCGGGATATACAGATCGGGCATAATGCCCGTGCGGACGGTTTCCTGGGCCGCCCAGGAATCCCCGCTCAACCGAAAAGAGACGTCGATGATCCACAGCAGGAAGCCTACAGCAAAGGCGATCAGGCCCACCTGTGAGAACCCCTCTCCCCCGGCCCCTCGAAACAACTTGGTCAACAGCGCAAGCCCCACGAGGGTGAGCAGGGTTCCGCCGATGATCAGCACACCGGACCACCACCAGAGCGTGGGGTGCGTGGAGACGACCTCCAACCACTGCCGAGGCGGCAACTGCTAGATGTAGGTGCCCACGCTATCGGTCACGGGCAAGGCCACGCCAATCGCAAACAGGTTCCCACCGAGAATGAGGGCGATGCCCGTGCCACGCGGCAGCGTCCAAAAGGAATTTTTCACCGTGGCATACTCCCGTGTTATCGGGTCTCCCCTTGCCTCCCACCTGCAGGCGTTCAGGGAGCCGTTTCCGGAACGAGTGTCGAGGCACCGACTGGCTTCGCCTGAGCGTGGGCTTGATGCGGTGGCAGGAGGAGCGTGACGCCCATCACGATTGGCAGCAGGAAATGGAAAAACGGCGGGACGTCATGGGCATACGCGAACAGCCCCAGCCCAGCCACGGCATACACCATGGCGGCCCAACCAAGCCAGCGTGGCAGCAGCCGTGACACCAGCAACGCTCCGCCATAGAGCGCGAGCGCCAAGAAGGCAAGCAGGGTGTAGATCCGGAACAGGGCCGTTCCCCACAGGGTCAACGGCTCAAAGTAGGTCGGCACCACCCCGGTTCTGGCGGTTGCCTGTGCGGCGAACGGGTCGACGCCCAGCCCTAACGCCAAGTCGATG
This sequence comes from uncultured Chloroflexia bacterium, assembly GCA_963841205.1. Lineage (GTDB taxonomy): Bacteria > Chloroflexota > Ktedonobacteria > Ktedonobacterales > JADMIN01 > CAWAWP01. The sequence continues at coordinate 77,365 of CAWJCH010000013.1, forward strand.
ACCACCAGCGCCACCCCGAGCAGCGAGGCGATGAGCGCCAGGTACGAGAAGGTCCGCTCTTGGCTGTCCCACAGCAGTCTGCTGAGGAGGGCAAAGCCCAGGGCTGTGACGAAAATCCCACTGAGGAACAGGCACGTAGACCACTGGAAGCGCGTCGTCTGCGCAGCGATGACGAGCAGGCGTGCTCGGTCGGGCAAGAGCACGCTGTAGTTCCCCTGGGCGTCCATGGGCGTCATCCCCGCCCCCCCCAGGAACAGGAAGCACCCCAAGATGAGGATGAAACCGGTAAAACGACGAAGCGTCCAAAAGGAACGTTGCACTGAGTTAGGCCTTTCTTCTCAGACCGCACCACGTCCTCGACGATCGGTAGATACACCGCAACCGCCGGCATGCAGTGTCCCTGCGTCCCTGCATGGCCAATTGGAGAGTGCGCGCCCGTTCCGCCTGACAGCGAGACAACCTTTGGTTTCCCCCTTTCCCACTCAACGCAGGATCAGTAGGGCGATGCCGATCAGGATCGGCATCAGGTACTGCAGGAACGGGGGCGCGTCGCGCATGACCGCGAAATAGACCAGCCCTGCCAGGCCATAGAGGATGGACGCCCATCCTACCCAGGGCGGCAGCGCTGGTGTGGCGAGGATCGCCCCGCCATACAGGGCCAGCGCCGCGAAGGTGAGAATGGTATAGATCGCGAACAGGACACCGGCCCACAGCGAGATCGCGGTGTAGCTTTCGGGGATGGCGCCCGTCTCCGCCAGCAGTTTGGCGGCCCAGGGGTCAATGCTCAGGCGGGCGGCCAGATTGATGACCCACAGCACGGCGCCAAACGCGAGGGCGAGCAGGCCGAGTTGGGCGTATCCCTGGTCACCCGCATCATGTAACACGGCCGAGAGCAACCCAAAGCCCATCAGCGCCACGATTGGGCCGGCGATGAACGAGAGCGTGGCCCGGCGCCAGAGCGTGGGATGCTTGCCCACAAGTCGCAGCCACACCTGTGGCGGCTGGCCGAAAATGATCGGTGTGCTCTCATCCCGCACGAACATATACAGCGCGGCGCTGCTCAGGACGATGACGGAGCCCAGGATGAGCAGCGCGCCGGCCATCCGCGGCACGGACCACAACGCGACGACTGTCATATCTCACTCTCTTCCTCAGCGTACGACGCACCTTCCTCTGCGCCCTGGACAGGAACGCACGTGTCTCAGTCGCCTCCTCCCTTCCGCGTGCCGTTCAGACTCATGCGATCCTCGGCGGGCCTGAGCCAGAGGGAGACGTGCGCGGGGCGCAGGGATTCGTCCACGGCGCCGATGAGGTGGCCGCGCAGGTGTTCGAGGTCCACGTCGCTGCGCAAGGCGGCGGCGAAGGTCGCCAGGATGCGCACGGTGTCGTACTTGCTGCGATAGAACCGTCGGTCGATGACAGTCTGGATGCGGCGGCGCAGCGGCAGGAAGAGCGCGGCGATCACCAGGGTCGTGACGACGATCACGGGCGGGGAGTCGCCGAGGGTCCGCCCGCCGATCGCCTGGAGGACGGCCTGCGCGCCGAGGATGCCGGCGGCGTAGATGGCGACGAGGATGGCCGTCAGCGTAGCGTAGATCAGCGTGCGGCGGATGATGGTGTCGATGTCGTAGAGCCGGTAGCGCTGGATGGCAATGAAGAAGGTGATCGGCATCACGGGCAGGAGGAGTTGATACGCTAGATACGAGAGCGGCGCGTAGGCGGTGGCGACGAGCGGCGTGAAGGTGGGCATCCAGTAGGCCAGGTTTAGGAGCAGGAAGGTGACGAGGCCGACGACCACCCACTTCGTCTGCTGTCGCTCCGTCGGCATCGAGACGCGGCGGTAGCGATAGACGATGGTGACGATCGCGGCGCCGAAGAAGAAGACCCAGCCAAGCGCCAACTGGCTGGAGTTTCGCAGGTTGGGCCAGACGACCCAAATGGTGGTAAAGGCGAAAAAACCGGCGAGCAGCAGCCAGGTCCAGCGCGGGGCGAAACGTCCGCTGGGGAAGACGAGTAAGAGGCCGTAGGTCGTTGCGGCTTGCAGGCCGCCGAGAATGACGTCGAACGCGAGTGGCAGGGTGAAGGCCGTCGTTTGCGTATAGGTGATGACGATGGGCGCTTGGTTGAACACCAACGAGGTCGGCAAGATCAGGATGTAGTAGGCGGCGATCAGCGCCATGCGGTCGTGCGAGCGCCGCAGGAAGAGCAGGATCGCCATCGTCGTTGCGCTCGCCACGCTGATGACGGTGGCGGCGAGGAGGAGCGGGACGTAGACATGGGGCGAGATGCCCGCGCTGGTGAGGGAATGCGCGTCCTGGAGCGTCAGGACGCAGCCCAGCGGGCAGGGATGGTCGGCGAGGGTGAAGTACGCAGGGACCAGGGTGAGGAACGAGGCGATCTGGATGGCGGCGAGTGCGAGCCACGTGGCACGCGCGAGTAGCAACGCCCAGCCCTCCAACGGCTGGCTGGCGGAGACCGGTATGGCTGCGGCCATCTGCGTTTCTCCTCGCACACGCTCTCGGCATTCCGGCAGGCATGTGCAGCATACGCGGCATCGGACTTCATCGCAGTGTTGATCTCGCGCGGAGCACACCATCGGACCGGCTCAGAATGGTTACGGTGGGGGAAGACGCGCGCGATGCCCCACCATCAACATCCGCCTATCGCGCAGTGCAGCATCACCGTGCGGAGCTCCTGGTCGTCACGGATTTCGACCTCTGGACCGATATGAAGCTGCGCGAACGCAGGGCGAGGTAGCCGCAGAGCGAGAAGATCAGCAGGGCGTTGACGACATGGAACGCGGCCAGTGTAGATTGGCCGGATTCCCAGAGCTGGATGAAGACGGATTGGAGCACCACCAGCAGCGGCAGGAGGAGCGTCAGGCCGACGATCCGCCACGGGAGCCGCGCCACAATCGCCAGCACGAGGTCCAGCGCCATGAGGAAGAGGAGGGCGTAGCCAAGGTTCCGATGCGCCTCAAAGTTGTTCCCGCCGCCGAAGACGCCCAGGCCAGCCAGGAAGAACTGCACGATCACCGCCCCCAGGATCAGCCAGGTATAGACGACATAGCTCCAACGCATGGCGTGGGTAAACATGGCGCGCCTCCTCGGTCACACTCGTGAGACGGATCTGTGGCGGTGTGCCCCTCAGCTGGCGCGCACGCTACACGTGATCCTGCCCCCAGCTTACCAATCCAGCGTCACGGAAGCGTTACCGCGGGCGTTACGGGCGAAATGTTCGAGCAATCACCCGGCGATGCGGCGCAGCGGCGCGGTCTGGCACGTGCCTGTGTGTGCGTGTGTGTGCATGCCAACGCGTAGGTGGGAGCTAGTGGGTTGGCCCAACCGTGACTCGACTTTGGCCCTTTTTGTCGGTGGTCGGGCCTCCTGCCTTTCGGGACCGCTTTCGTAGCAGGTCAGGCAGACTTGCGCAGCAAGTGAAGCCTAGAGGCATCACGCCAGAAGAAGAGATCGTCGCGTTGCGGTCCGAGAATGCCGTGCTGCGGGAGCAGGTGACGGCCCTCGTGACCGGCGTGCGTCGGGGCGGGAAGTTGGCGTGGGTAGATGTGGTGAGCGCCCCGACGTTGACGCGCTATGCGGTGCATACGAAGCGCGGCAGCGAAGCCACCGACGCCATGGGCACCCTGCCTACCTACACCGGGGTGAGCGTTCATGACGGCTGCAAGACGTACCAGCAATACACGCGCTGCCGCCATGCCGTTTGTACCATCCATCAACTGCGCGAGTTGACCTTCCTGGAAGGAGCAGTATCAGCAGCGCTGGGCCACCGAGATGAAGGCGCTGCTGCGGGAGATGAAGGCCGCCGTCGAACAGGCGCGGTCATTGCGCAGCGGGGAGGAGCTTTCGCTCGACCAGTGGCCTCGCGCCGGCCCAAAGATAGTAGTTGACCACTCCCCATAGCTAAAGCTAGGGGATTCCTGGGCCGAGCACTGCCGTCCAGATGCCCTGGGGCGGTCTCACACGCTCGTTGGGACCATGGTTCTCGGCCCCGCTCCACAGGCGTAAATTCCCGCAGGCCCTGCGGTACACAAAACAGGATACCACGTGAAAGGAGACGGCGCTTCCTCCCTGCAGCTAAAGCCGGGGGTATCCGCGCCGAAGATAGTAGATGAACGCCGTCGCCAATGGAGCGAGCGAGAAGGCGAGCGCATCGTCTGGCAAGACGGGCGCCACGCCGACTGCGATGCGGAGCAGGACAAGCGCCGTGCCAAGCGCCGCGAGCATGAGAGGCATACTGGCCAGCCAGATCCAGCGTCTCGACTGCAGCGCGTCTCCCAGCGCAAGTGCGAACGCGAGCAGCGCCACAAACACGGCCACCCACACACGTGCGTCGCCGAGAGCGAGCGTGCCTATTGGCGCCACGGTGTGGACGACGCTCTGTGCAGGGTTCGTCCCCAGATTGGGGAGGAAAAAGACCGCCGACCCGAAGTAGCCAAGGTAGAGGGTGTAGAGCAGCGCCAGGTAGATAACCACCAGACCCAGGATTGCGCGATAACCCGTCGCGAGTCGGGGAAAGGGGCCACGGCGGCTCGTCGTGATCGCCCACAGGCCGTAGAGGAAGCTGGGCAATATCGACTCGACATAGGCACCGGTACCGGGCGAGCCCGAGCGCACGAGTCCAAGGTCGGCCGCCAGGGCGCCGAGACCGATATACAGGATGACGATCGTTGCTAGCCCCACCATCCAATACATCGCGTAGCGACGCTCCCGCGCAAGTCCGATCACCGCGATCACGCACCCGACGATGCCGACGCTTAGGAGGGCGCTCCGATAGTAGGGATCGAAGGTGTAACAGAGAAATAGCGCGAGCAGGAGAAATGCGCACCAACCCCACAGTCGGTTCAAAAGCGCGTCAAAAAAGGCGATCCAGAAAGCGATGCCATTCACCAAGTCAGCCAGCGCGAGCGTGAGGGAGAAGATCATGACCGCTGGGCTTTCCCGGGCCTGGCCCGGCGCAATTCCTGTTCCGACGAACGTGGTGAAAAGGAAAGACGTGGCAAAGGCAAGCGCCAGCGCGCCGACTGAGAAGTCGAGTGCCCAATTCGTGCCACCCGTCTTTGACTTCGCAAAACGCGGGGCGTCAAAGGGCGAGCTTCGCCCGACGAGGCGACCTACAACTTGCATGCCAGCGGTGCCCGCAATCAGCGCGAGCGCCGCAGAGACGGCCAACACCAGCGTCTCGCGCTGCCTGAAGTAGTACCAGAACGCGGAGTAGTGGGAGAGTTCCTGGCTGCTGAGCTGCAGCGGATTCGGTGGCAGCGACGTGAGACCTGTGAGCGAGGTGATCGATTGAAGAAATGGGAAGATCGACACCAGCACGCTAAGCCAATCGGTGCGGCGCAGCAGCGAGGCGATGGTCTCGCTCAGCTGCGGCTGCAGGATCTGCCAGAGCATGACGCCGCCGCCCGCGACGGTGCCCGCGGCGAGGGCCACAGTGTAGCGCCAGGCGATGTCCCAGCGCCGCAGCAGCACGTCATCGCGCGTGGCGAGATGGGCCGTGGCTACCTGTGTGAGATCTGGATGATCTGACACCAGCTCCCGCGCAATGGGACCCACGACTTGCTCAATATTGGTCCAGTACGTGATGTGATCGGTAAAGCCGCTGTCGGTGTTGGCGACTACGACATTCCGACAGCGATCCAAACTCGCGCGGATCGCATCCGAAGGATCGGGAACCTCGGCGTCTGACCACGCAGCCCCATTCGGGAATGCGCGCGCGCTCAGCGGACCGACCGCTATCGGATCGTAGCGGGCCCAGAAATGGATCCAGTCCACGCGCGCGGGCAGCACCCCACGGAGCCGCCGGGCGTCGACGCCGGGAAGCAGCCAGACGCGGCGTAGCGCCTGGGCGAGGCAAATGAAGGTGATAGGCTTCGAATCGCTGTGAAATTTCGGCTCCGACAGGAGCGTGGTCAGCCCCTCGTAGGCGATGACTGTGCCCATCGAGTGAGCGATGACGACGACACGGTCACAGTGGGGATCTGCCAGGAAGGTGTCGACCTCGCGCTCGAAACGTTCGCGGATCTCGGCAGCGAGCGCATAGTCGCGCATGTAGACCTGCGTCGAGGCGATCCAGTGGAGCATGACGTACCGGCTCAACGCATTGAAGCTAGTGACCAACGCCGAGCGAATAATGCCGATGAACGACAGGACCTGGAGGGCCGATATGAGGACAAGCAGCCCCAGCACGATGGGCGTCAGCACCAGCCATTGGATCATTTTCCAGACGGTTTGGACACCTCCATAGATCGCGAGAAGCGCGCGCAGCGCGGGCCGGAGTCTCCGAATACCGGTGGGCGCCGCCGCTGCAGCCGACATATCGCCTGCGCTTGGGGTGTTCTTCGCCGAGCCAGCGCGACGAAGTCGGCGGCCGACGGGGATGAGGATGTGGCGCGCCTGTTCGCGCGCCTGCACGCGTGCCCAGCGGATGGTGGTCCCGAGGGGTTGGATGCCAAACGATTGCGCCCACCAGACCTCACGGAACTCAAGTCGGAGTGGCGACTTGCCGCTGGCGCCGTCGTGCGACACAGAAGGGGCTTCCAACTCGATGGTGGCGCGCGAGGCAGGTGCGTCCGGGTCGTCCTTTTCCGTGAGTTCGGTCGAAAGCCAGACGCGCCCGGGGCCTGTCGGGCGAAGGGCTAACCCGGCATGGTGGTTGAACCAGAACGCGATCGCGTTGACCGCCTCCATGAGCGTGCTATTGCGCTTCTCGTCGCCCAGACCGTGAATGACCACGACGCCCGTGAAATGGTTCACCTCCTCGGCGGCAGTGTCATGCGTACGGGCAGTAGTTGCTTGGATGTGGTCGTTTGGATCCATCGTATGACACTCCATTCGCTTCGATGATTTCCTGTGAAGACCGCCACACAGACCACTCTGAACGTGGAGTCGCCGCGCTCGATGCCCGGTTTTGGAGGAGGTAGCCGAGGCGCTCGTTCGTGCAGCGTCAAGGCGACGGGTCGGTCAAGCAGCAAGGGTCATGTCACCTCCGCGCGAATCCTGCGCGGACTCCATGCGACGGGGACTGCGATCCGAAGGTCTGGGTGGCTCTGACCACCCTATGCGACTCCTGTCTGGGTCCGTGGAGCCTTGGCGTTCGACGATAGGTAACGGTTCACGAGATGGTGTGTCCACAGCTGCGCGCTCTCTTCCACGACCAGACAGTCGTCTCGATGCAGGGCGGTGGGGGCTGACCCCACCGGTGGTCCCCAGGTGATATGACGGACGGACTCTGAGGAGAGGGCGCCTCTCGGGTTATCGATTTGGCGTCGCAGGCGCAGGATGCGATGGTGTTGAATACGGTAGAGCTCGATGCTCCGATTATCACCCCAATGTGCCTCAACAGGGTCAGCGAGGAGTCGTCGTCTTGGCCCACATGCTGGTCGGTGTTCGCAACGAGCGCGAACTGGCTCTCTCGCAAGCTAACACTCAAAGTGTTCTTGACGTCAAGCCCTTGATTGATTCTCGAACTCTACAGTGCATCAAAGACGGTGATCGTGCCGCCACTCTACTTTGCAAAGAACCACCGTAGCAGTAATCATGAGCATCTGCTCACCGGCAGGGATGAAAATGGGGTACGGTGCTGCGGGGGAGGGGGCGCAGAGGTCGATCTGACCTGGGTGTTGAGAGCCTGAGTAGCAGTAGGACCGCGACGCCCGCAGGAACCAGAAGCTGCTGCCAGAGTCCTGCATGGGACCAAGAGCGCGTGGGTGAGCTGCTGAACAGTGCGGCGTCACAGCCCTCTCCTGCGAGGTCGTCGAACGAGTGGCGACCGTGCGCACAGAGAGGAGCGCGAGATGGACGTCGCGTTTGAGCGCTGCGCAGGGATTGAGGTCCATAAGCGGATGCTCGTCGTCTGCCGACTGGGGGGCGACGCGACGGGGCAACGGCTCGCGGAGACCCGGACCTTCGGCACGACGACGAGCGAAGTCCTGCGAAGGTCCGACTGGCTGGCGGAGGGCGGGTGCACCCACGTCGGGATCGAAAGCACCGGGGAATACTGGAAACCCATCTGCAAGGTATTGGAGGGGGTCTTCGAGGTCTGGCTGCTCAATGCGCAGCATAGCAAGGCCGTTCCCGGCCGCAAGACCGACGTCAAGGACGCGCAATGGATTGCCGAACTCCTGGCCCATGGATTGGTTCGTCCCAGCTTCATCCCTGCGCGCGAGCAGCGCGACTTGCGCGAACTGACACGCTCTCGGGTGAGCTTCGTCCGAGAGCGGGCGACGTTGGTGCATCGGGTGCACCAGCGGTTGGAAGGCGCCAACCGCAAACTTTGCTCGGTGCTCACCAACGTCATGGGAGCCTCTGGTCGCGCCATGTTGCGTGCGCTGCTGGCCGGGGAGACCGATCCGCAGACGTTGGCCGAGCTAGCCTGTGGCCGATTGCGCAAGAAGCGCGGGCAGCTGGCGCAAGCGCTGCAAGGGCAGCTGCGGCCCCACCAACGCTGCGTGTTGGCCGAATTGCTGACCCAGATCGATACCCTGGATGAAACGATTGCGCGCTTCGACACGCACGTCGAAGCGGCCTGCGCCGCCGCGGCCGACGAGGCGGAGGTGGTCGCGTTGCTCGATACGATTCCTGGGGTAGCCACCACGGCGGCGCAGATGCTGGTGGCCGAGATCGGGACGGACCTGCAGCGGTTTCCCTCAGCAGCGGCCTTGGCCGCCTGGGCGGGGCTCGCTCCTGGCAACGACGAGCGTGCGGGTCGGCAGCGCAGCGGGCGTACCCGCACGGGCAACACCTGGCTACGCGCGGTACGGGTGCAAACCGCTCAGGCGGCCGCGCATATGAAGCATACGTCGTTGGCGGCTCGTTACCGGCGGAGCGCGGCGCGGCGCGGGGCAAAGCGTGCGATCATCGCCGTAGCCCACACGATCCTCGTCATTGCCTATCACGTCATCGCGCGGCGCGAGCCCTATCAGGAGCACGGAGAAGATTATCTGCAGCGTGCCAGTCCAGAGCAGCGCACGCCGCGATTAGTGCGCCAGCTCGGCAATTTGGGCTTCGCGGTCACCTTACGGCCAACGGCCTTGCTTGCTCCTCCGGGAGGTTCCTGAGATCTCGATTTTCGGGTGAGGTCAGCCCAAGGATAGAGAGGGCGACCGGCGAAGTCCGTCTGCAAGGCGGCAAGAAGCGGCTGGCCCTGCTTGCGCAGCGTCGCTAAATAGACGTGGGAACCAAGGTTGCCAAAAGTCGTGCGGAGGGGCCGGGCCTTGAGCTCGGGCCCGCACGCGAAAGACGACGGTGACGTGTTCGTCGGTGACCTCAATGCGTTGGACGCGGGCGTGCAGGATCGCACGGCTCAGCTGCCAATCGGCGTCGGCGCGTCCCTGACGGAGGTGGGTAGCGAACTCCTCCATCTAGCCCATCAGCAGTCGCATTGCACGGAGCGCACTGGGGTCGTCGCGGTCTATTGAGTCCGGTATCTGGTTCTGACGCGGATTTGGTGAGAGGCGGCGAGGGATGCTGGCCTGCGGCAGGGGTTAGCTTGCCGCTCGGTAGCGGACCCGCTGACGCAGCAGGTCCAGGTTGGCGCGCCGGTCCATTTGGCGCTTGAGCAGTTTCAATCGATTGATTTGGCCTTCAGTGTGTCCTTGGCTCCAACACACGGTCATGGCCGCTTGCACTGCCGCCAGATCGCGCCGCACGCCTTGGGCAAAGGCTGCCAGTTCCGCGACCCCACTTGCCGTGGCCTGCTGCAGTCACGCCTCCAGATCGTCTACGCGTCGCTCATTGCGCAGGGAAAAGAAGGCCCGAACCATCTCGCTAAGGCGGGCGAGCCGTGGGGTACTGCGGACGCGCGCCGCGACATAGGCCTGCTCGGGAGCGGAGCGCTCGGCGTCCTCTGGCAGCAGGAGCCAGCACACGGTGCGCGGAGCGGTGGGGAGTGACGGGGACGGCGCGGGAGCCGGAGGGCTCCGGCGCGCGTAGGGACCGCCGTGCCGCGGCCCGACCCGCCACAGCGCCAGCCAGCAGGCGAGAGCGGTTGGAGCCGCTGCCCTGGTAGCCGCGGCCACGGATCTCGCGCAGTAACTGGCGTCCATTCTGCTCGCCCGCGTTCCAGCGCTCGCGCAGATACGGCGCAAAGGGCGTAAGGCGCGAGCGACGCGTCGGCAGAACGGCCATCTCGAGACAGGTGGGGGTGTCCGCACATAGCGGCGCAGGGTGTTGGGACCGATGCGCCATTCGGCGATGATCTGGCGGGGTGTCTTGCCCGCGGCACGCAGGCGGTGGACCGCATCATAGCGCGCCTGTCGTCGGGCTTGCGCTTCTGCTCGGGCGCGCATGCGCGGGGCCGTCATCCCGCGCAGCGCCAACTGCGAAGTGCCGGAGACGGCCCGTGCTGCTGTCCGTAACGCCGCCTGCTCGCGCCCCAGTACGTGCTGGAGGGCCGCAACGAGGTTCTTCAGGATATGGAAGCGGTCGGCGACCTGGATCGCCTGCGGGGCGCCGCGGGTGGCGCCTTCGGCGAAGTTCGCCCCGCGGTCGCGGCTGATCACGCGGATCTGCGGCTGGCGCTGGAGCCAGGCCGCGAAGGTATCGGCCTCGCGGTCGGGCAGCAGATCCACGACCTGGTGGCGCGCGAGATCGACCAGGATGGCGCCGTAGGTCTGGCCGCGGCGCCGGCACCAATCGTCGACACTGACCACGGAGCAGGCGAGTGCAGCTGGCACGGGAACCCGCCGAATCTCCCGCACGAGGGTATCCGAGCCAGTCGGCAGGCCAAGCACCGGCAAGAGCCGCGCTCCCGCTTTGCCGCCGAACGCAAAGCCGACCGCACGCAGCCAGGCGACTAGCCGCTGGGTGCGTCGTGCAGAGGGAGCGAGGAGGCCAGGAAGGCGCTCGGGGAAGAGGTGGCGGGGGCCTTCTGACCGGTCACAGCAGAACCGGCGGACGTGCAACTCGCGATGAAAGGGCCCGCCATGCCCACGCCATGCCAAGGCACATCGGCGACCGAGCGGGTGTAGCGCGAATGCCGTCGTGTGGCCAGCTGCCCGCAGCCGGGACAGGGCACCGCCGCGGCTTTCGTCGCCACGACCGCGGTGATCCCCCGATTCGTCGTTGTCAGCGTGATCAGCCGCAGCTGCGTGGGGTCCGGCAGAATCGTATCCGCCGACGGGCCGGCCATAGCGCCCTCCTTCCTGCGATGGGATTGAGGGCACCATACCACCGGCTCGGTACACATCTCCTGCTTGCTTCACCAAATCCGCGTCAGAACCCGGTATCTTCTGTACTTTGAGGAGGGCTTGGTAAGGGAAGGGTATGGCCTCTCTGGTAGGCTGGTTGTGTTCAAGCACCCAGTGACAGAGAGGACACCTATGGCCCACGATCAGATTACGCTCGATTCGCAGACCTGGCAACGGTTGTTCAGCGGGGAGCACCACCTTGGCAAGCACCTGGAGGCGGCCGTGAATCAGGTACTTAAGGCCCAAGTCAGCGAACACCTGTCGGTGACATCGTCATCGGCATTGTTGGGACGCTCATCGGCGGGTTTCTCTCGCAGGCGCTGTTCGGCGCCTCCGCCGGGAACGCCCCGATGCTGACCTGCTGACAGCGCACCCGCAGCGCCCGGTGCTCCGTCACGCGCAAGTGCACCGGCGGTACCTCCTGCACCTGGCGCCGCTCGCACCCTACCGCCGGCGCCCCGTCTTCGTCGTCGAGCGCCGCCTGGCACGCCGCGCACATCGCCGGCCGATGCTCCACCACGGCGTCGGGGACCGGCACCACGTGCAGCGTCTCGCCGCGGTGGCCCAGCTGCCCGCCCGGCTTCTTGCCGCTCCGCCGGCGCAGGCTCGTGGTCTTACGCTTCAGCCCGTCCGTGGCCGGCGGCTTGCCGCTGTTGTGGCTATCCTTGGCCAGCCGTGCCTCCACCTCCTGCACCCGCGCGAGCAACGCCGCCACCTGCGCCCGCAGCGCGGCGTTCTCGGCTTCCAGTTCGGCATTTCGGGCTGCAAGCGTCATGTCTCAATGCTACTCTTGCTCCGCAAGTCCGCCGGACCTGCTACCAAAATTGTCGTCAAGGCGCGAGAAGATTGTGGATACACAGGGAGAAGTCCGGGAAATCAACAGGCCTTACCCTTCCTATTTCACCTCCCGTTCACCGTATTCTTAACAGTTGGCGGGCACTGGAGAGTTGGCCGCGCGAGGGGAGAACCTGGATGTGCGCTTTTGAGCGGGGCCGCCGGCTGGTGATCGGGGTGGCGGGCGGCACCGGCGCGGGTAAGACTACCGTTGCGAACGCGATCATCGACGCCGTCGGGGCCGAGCACGTTGCCGTCCTGCCCGAGGACGCCTACTACCGCGAATATCAGCACCTCTCCGAGGTCGAGCGCGAGCGCGTCAACTGGGATCATCCCGAGGCGATCGAGGTCGATCTCCTCCTCGATCACGTGCGGCGGCTGCGCGAGGGATGCGCCGTCGAGCGGCCGCGCTACGATTTCGCCGCCTACGCGCGCAGCCCCGAAACCGTCCACGTCGAGCCGAAGCCGATCATCCTCGTCGAGGGCATCCTCATCTTCGTCGAGCCGCGGCTGCGCGAGCAGTTCGACGTCAAAGTCTTCGTGGATACCGACGCCGACCTGCGTTTCATCCGCCGCCTGCGCCGCGACGTGGAGGAGCGTGGCCGCAGCGTCGAGAGCGTCGTTTCGCAGTACCTGGCGACGGTGCGCCCGATGCACGTCGCCTTCGTCGAGCCGTCGAAGCGCTTCGCCGACGTGATCGTGCCGGAGGGCGGCGAGAACCTCGTCGCCATTGAGCTGCTCCGTTCGGCGATCCTGCACGCCGTGCTCCCCGAGACGCTGCGGCCGGTGGATTGAATATCCGCGCCAAGAGAGAGAACGCCCCCGCTCCACGGCTGGAACGAGGGCGCCTAATCGGGTCAGCGTGAGTAGCCTCCAGCAAGTCTTGCTCGATTGTCGTTGTCGCAGCTCGCGGAGGGGACTTCAGTCCTCATGTACCGTACGCCGGCACTTCATTCCGCGATCCCAAGAACGAAAATCTTGCCCGACCGGCTGCTTACTTCAGCGCAAGGTCAATGTTGACCGAGGTTTTCGAGCTGTCGCTGACGGACGAGATCAGCAGCGCCGTCGGCTGGAACGGGCTAGCCGAAGGCGTCGCCGTCGGGCTCGCACTAGCACCAACGGCAGCGACGACGCCGAAGATGTTCACCAACGCCGAGATCGACACATAGGTCAGCGACTGCGCGCCAGAAGGCGCCTGGCCGACGAGACTCTTGAACGTCGCGGCGCTCGCCAGGCTCGCGCCGCCGTTCAGGGTGCTGGTTACGCTCTGAAGCGAGTTGGCATCGGCTGCGAAGATCATCACGCCACTCGCCTGCTCGACCAGGATCGGCGGCGTCGAGGCGGTAGTACCGTCGCCGGTAAAGCTGGTAACATCGGTGCCACCAAGACCTAAGCTCGCCAGGTTGATCCCCGAGCAGGTGATGTCCTGTGCCGAGGCGATGTCAGCGTCGGGAGCCAAGGTGCAGTTGTTGGCGGTCGCGAAGGACTGCAAGAAGCTGGAGGCTGCGGTGGCGTTCGGCGCCTTCAGCAAGAGCGCGCCGCCGAAGCCGCCCTGTGCCGTTGGGAAGACGGTCAAGGCAGCTGGCTGTTGCAGCGCGGGGTCGGTCAGCGGCACGCCGAGCACCTGCGTGATGGAGTCCGTCGAGCCGCCGCCGAGTAGACTGGCACCGGCTTGGAGGTCGCCGCCAAAGTTGCCGACGGAGACAAAGGCATACGCGTTGGACGGCACCGCCGAGGCGAGCGCCGAGGCATCGCCGCTCGGATACTGCGTGCCGGCGTTGTTCGCGGCGTTGAAGGTCAATTGCGCATGAAGGCCGGCATCGGTCCACGAGGTGTAGCCCTCGCCGACGGGATAGGTATTCAACAGTTTCGTCACCTGCTGGTCAGTGGAGACATTTGCGAGCGAGGCGACTTGGCGCAGATCGACGTAGACCGTGCCGAATCGATTGCCCGGCAGGTTGTTCGTGGCGTTCTGAAAGCCCTGCTGGCTAGCGAGCGTGTCGCCGGTGCCGTTGATCCGGTCGATGACCACCTTCGCCGCCGCCGGGTCACTGGCGATCACCGCCCAACCCTTGCCAGCCGTGAAGGTCGTGCCCGAGGGCGAGCTCGCGGCACCGTCAAAGCCATTGCTGAACCCCGGTTGGCTGTAAAGCGTGAAGCCGTTGTAGGTCGACGTGACGGCGCCTTGGGATGAACCGTGGTCCGCTGCCTTCTTCATCGCGGCCTGCGCCTTGGTGTCGTCGTGCGACTGGAGCAGCGCGACCCCCGCGATCGAGCTCCCCGAGGGGTCGTTCGTGCTCGCGGCTCCAGGGAAAGCGCCGGCGGCGATGTCGCGACCCAACCACGGCAGCACGTCGTTGGCCCAGTCGAGGCCGCTGCCGCTCGTCAACGACCCGCTGCCGCCGTTCGCGAGGGTATTCAGTGAAATGTTGTGGCTGTTCTCCGCCATACTGTAGACGTCCACGCCGCTGAAGGCGAAGGTCTTAGCGGGCAGATACTTCGCGGCGTCGAGCTCGGCGTGGCCCGCGAAGGCGCCGAATACGTACGCCACGCCGGTCGCCAGCAGCGCGACGACGAGCAAGCTTGCGATGCCACCGATCACTAGCTTGCGACGCCCGTCCGTCTTCGGCGAAGCGTTCTGGGCGGCCACCGGCGCCTGCCAGGTCGGGACCTGCGAGTCCGGCATCGCCGGCGTCGCTTGCCAGGTCGGCGCCGAGGGAACCGCCGCGGCGCCGTACGCCGGTGCCGCGGCAGGCGCGACCATCGACACGGGCGTGCCGCAATTCGGGCATGCCGCCAATCCGGCGGTGAGGGGACGTCCACACGTCGCGCAATAGGTCGGCGATGCCTGGGTCGGGCCGCTGAAACCGCTGTCCATAAAATCCCCTTGATCGCTACTGAGTCAGTCATAGGTGAGGTTCGAAAGGGGCAGTGCAAGGCACCTTGCTACCCAACAGGATACTACGCACGAGCTGCCTGCCATGTTAACGGGTAGCGCCAGATTGGCTTAAAGTTCACCGTATTCGCGCGGATATTTCCATTTGGCGAGATGGCCCGTACAATCTCGCACTTACGCCGCGCCTCAAGAGACCGTATAATGACCGCGACCGCCGGGGCCGGACCGGTGGCGCCCGCGCGCCGCGCCGCGGGGCTTCTTGTGGCCGGCGGGAGGGCAGCATGGAGCATCTGAGCAATCTGGTGGTCTCGGAGAGTGAGCTGGGCAACATCGTGCGCGTGCTCGGTCGCATCACGCTGGAAACCGGCGCGAGTCAGGTGCTGCTGCTGGACAAGAGCGGCCAGTTGATCTCGGCGCAGGGCCAGGCCGCCCAGCGCGACGCCCTCGCCCTCGGCGCGCTGCTCGCCGGCGCGTTCTCGTCGTCGCGGCAGGTCGCCGCGATCCTCGGCGAAAGGGACTTCCGCGACATCCTCCAACAGGGCGTGCACGAGAGCATCAACACCTCGCTGATCGGTGATCAATGGCTCCTCGTCATCGTCTTCGACAAGCAGACCCATGTCGGCCTCGTCAAAGTCCTCGCGCGGAAAGCCACCGATGAGCTCGAGCGCGTCTTGGAGCGCGTACGAACCGGCGGCGCGCCAATGAAGGAGCAAGTCGTCAACGTGCAGTTCCGCAACTCAGTCGACAGCACCATCGACCAGCTCTTCCAGGACTAGCGGAACGGCGAGCGCATGGCACTCATAAACGTGGCGAGCCGCGAGATCCACTGCAAGATCGTCTACTATGGCACGGGATTCTGCGGTAAGACGACCAACCTGCAATGGATCTACGGCCACGCCCCGCAGCAAGCGCGCGGCAGCCTGCTCTCGATCGCCACGGAAAGCGAACGTACGCTCTTCTTCGACTTCCTGCCGCTCGATCTCGGCGAGATCCACGGCTACCGCGTGCGCTTCCACCTCTACACGGTGCCGGGGCAGGTGCTCTACGAGCGTACCCGCGTCGCCGTCCTCAACGGCGTGGACGGCATCGTCTTCGTCGTCGATTCGACGCCAGAGAAGCTCGAAGAGAACTTCCAGAGCGTCATCGAGCTCGAGACCAACATTCGGCTGATGCAGAAGGACCTCGGAGACTTCCCCTTCATCATGCAGTGGAACAAGCGTGACGTGCCCGGCGCCGTGCCCATCCCGACCCTCGACCACTATCTCAATCGCCGCCGCGCGCCCACCTTCGCCGCCTCCGCGGTGAACGGCGAAGGCGTCTTCCCCACCCTCCGCGCCATCTGCAAATCGGTGATGGCGCGGCTGTGAGGGGCGACGCACTCCCCTGTCCACTCGCGCTACTGGCATCCTGAGAACGTGTCATCGGGGCGAAAGGTGTCGAGTACCGACGTGTCTTCTGCCGGTACGCCAGGGTTCGAGCTAGCGTCTGTCGTCTGTAACTCATCTCAAATCTTCGGCGCGGATACCCCCGGCTTTCGCTGCAGGGAGGAAGCGCGTCTCCTTTCACATGGTATCCTGTTTTGTGTACCGCAGGGCCTGCGGGAATTTACGCCTGTGGAGCGGGGCCGAGAACCATGGTCCCAACGAGCGTGTGAGACCGCCCCAGGGCATCTGGACGGCAGTGCTCGGCCCAGGAATCCCCTAGCTTTAGCTATGGGGAGTGGTCAAGCCCGTAGTTCTCGACCGAGTACCACATGGGAAGTCCGGCAAATGTCACGACCTGCTCCGAGGATGAGCAGATCGTGGCAACCACTGACACGTCGACGCTGTCCTCTTCTATTACCTGAACTCTATAGCCACCGATCGTGCTCTCGAACTCGCAATGCGTCTCACCGCTCGCCCCTGGGGCGATCTGCACGATCCATTCTCCCGGATACGCGATGGTGAAGTGCTGCGCCGCGTAGACCTGCCAGCCGCTCGGCACGTCGGTCGGCGTCGCCGCCGAGCCGGACGGTATCGCCGTCGTGCTGGGCGAGGGCGCGGGCGTTCACGTCGGCGCGACTCTGGCCGTGGGCGTCGCCGGCCCCACGGTCGGGGCGCCACTACAACCGGCCAGCAGAAGCAACAGCGGCAGTAGGCACGCGGGCCACCCCGCAACAGGTCGTCCCTGCACAGCTTCTCCACTTCTCAAACGCGCCGAGCACCCAGCCGCCAGTTTCAGATGCTCGCGCCGCCACTTTACCAGACTAGCGCCCTCGTGTACCATAGGGCCACCGTCCGGCCAGAACCGATCGAGGCCTGCGACGTAGACCTTATGCAGCAATCGGCGCCCGGCGGGCACTTCCAGCCCTAGCCGAGGCGCACACGTAGTAGGGGAGGGGCGCCGTGAGCTACCCAGCAGGCGGGCAAGGTCCGACGCAGCAAGACGTCAATCAAGCGGTGGAGGACCGTGAGCGGGCGCGGGCACGCGCCAGGATGGGCCGACGCGCGCTGCTGCTCGGCGGCGGCGCGGTGGTCGTGGCCGGTGCGGCGGGCGGCGTCATCGCCTTCGAGACGAAGCTCGGCGGAGACTTCGCCGCCGGCGTAGAGGCCGGCGCCAAGCAGCTCGCGCAGGATCTGCAGAACCTCGGCACCGACGCCGAAAAGCTGGCACTCAGCGTCGCGGTGGACGTAGCAGACATCACCGAATGGGGCACCGAGCACCTCATCGCGCCGATTGCCGATCTGGTCGAGACGCTCGGCGACGACGTGCTCGGCGTGCTCTATGGCGCCGTCTCCGGTGCGCGCGACGCGCTCGGCCACGCCAATATCGACTTCGGCGCGCTAGACGCATTAGCCGGCGCCCTGGGTCAGATGAGAGCCTTCCTGGACGACAAATCGAGGAATCCCAACGACTACACCCTTGGCAAGTTCCTGACGACTGAGGTGAAGGTCGCCGACAGCTACCTGCACGCGCTGCAGCAGAAGCTCGACGACACGCTGAGCACGCCCACCCCGGCGTTCACCCTGACGCCCGGCTCCGCCACGGATGTGCCAGCCACATTCACCCCCACGCCGTAGGCGCCGCGCTGGGTTGGCGCCGCATTCGGTGGTATACTGCAGTGCCTGCCGCGTGTGGGTGCGCGGGTGCTCTGTGCTTTCCGCGCGCCCGTCTTCCGACCGTCGCGCGAGCGACCCGAACGAGCGGCACTGACCGGCGAGAGAGACCCCATGCCAGATTTCGAAGTATTTGCGCCATTCAAGCCGACCGGCGACCAGCCTACCGCCATCGCCGGTCTTGAAGCGAGTATCCGCGACAACAATAAGTTCCAGACCCTCCTCGGCGTGACGGGCAGCGGCAAGACCTTCACCGTCGCCGAGTTGGTGCAGCGCGTGCAGAAGCCGACGCTCGTGCTCGCCCCGAACAAGACGCTCGCCGCGCAGCTCTACGCCGAATACAAAGAGTTCTTCCCCAACAACGCCGTCGAATACTTCGTCAGCTACTACGACTATTACCAGCCGGAGGCGTACATTCCGCGCACCGATACGTACGTCGAGAAGGAGAGCCAGATCAACGAGGAGATCGAGAAGCTACGGCTCTCGGCCACGCGCAGCCTCTTCGAGCGCCGCGACGTGCTGATCGTCGCCTCGGTCTCGTGCATCTACGGCCTCGGCTCGCCGGAGGAGTACGGCGAGGTCGTGCTCACGCTCAAGCAGGGCGAGACGCGCCGGCGCGATCGCGTGCTGCGCCACCTGACCGACATCCAATACGAGCGCAACGACCAGAACTTCACCCGCGGCAAGTTCCGCGTGCGCGGCGACGTGCTGGAGATCTACCCCTCATACGAGGATCTCGCCGTGCGGGTCGAGTTCTTCGGCGACGAGATCGAGCGTATGGTCGAGATCGATCCGCTGACCGGCGAGATCCTGGGCCAGCGTGCGCGGCTCGACATCTATCCCGCCAAGCACTGGGTCACGACACAGGAGCGCCTCAACGCCGCGATCATGACCATCAAAGAAGAGTTGACCGAACGTCTGGCGGTCTTGGACGCCGAGGGCAAGCTGCTGGAGGCCGCGCGCCTGCGCCAGCGCACCAACTTCGACATTGAGATGCTGCAAGAGACCGGCATCTGCTCCGGCATCGAGAACTACTCGCGCCACCTCGCTGGCCGCCCCGCCGGGCGAGTCGCCGTGGACGTTGCTCGACTACCTGCCGGACGACTACCTGCTGGTGGTAGACGAGTCGCACATCGCGCTGCCCCAGGTGCGCGGCATGTTCAACGGCGACCGCGCGCGCAAGCAGGTCCTGGTCGACTTCGGTTTCCGCCTGCCCTCCGCGCTCGACAACCGCCCGCTCACGTGGGACGAGTTCCTGCAGCACGTCAATCAGGCGGTCTTCGTCTCGGCGACACCCGGCCCCTGGGAATACGAGCACAGCGCCACCGTCGCCGAGCAGGTGATCCGCCCGACCGGGCTGCTCGATCCCGAGATCAGCGTGCGCCCGACCGAGGGCCAGATCGACGATCTGCTCGCCGAGATTCGCACGCGCGTCGACAAGGGCCAGCGCGCCCTGGTGACGACGCTCACCAAGAAGATGTCCGAGGACCTCGCCGACTATCTGCAAGAGATGGGCGTCAAGGTCCACTACCTCCACTCCGAGATCGACACGCTGGAGCGTATCGAGATCCTCCGCGATTTGCGCCTGGGCGTCTACGACGTGGTCGTCGGTATCAACCTGCTCCGCGAGGGACTCGACCTCCCCGAAGTCTCGCTCGTCGCCATCCTCGATGCCGACAAAGAGGGCTTCCTCCGCTCCACCGGCTCGCTGATCCAGACGGTCGGCCGCGCCGCGCGCCACGTCGAAGGCTCGGTGATCATGTATGCCGACAACGTCACCGACTCCATGCGTCGCGCCATCGACGAGACCAACCGCCGGCGCACTAAGCAGACGGCATACAACGTGGAAAATAGCATCACGCCGATCGGCATCAAGAAGGATATCCGCACACTCTCCGACCGCCTGCGCGTCACCGAAGGCGCGGCGGATGGCACGGTGGGAGACGGCATGCCGCTCTCCGCGCTCCCGCGTGACGAGGCGCTCCGCATGATCAAGGAGCTCGAAGCGCAGATGCGCCGCGCCGCGAAGGAGCTCGAATTCGAAAAGGCCGCCACCCTGCGCGACCAGATCGTCGAGCTGCGGAGGGCGACCCTTGATTGACACTCCCCATGGCGAAAGCCAGGGGATTCTCGGAGAACGCACATGGTAACCCATCACGTGAGCCCCCGAAGGGCCTGCCCGGCCCCGCAAGGCGTTGACGGCATCGCCGGGCGAGTGTGACCTCAAAGAAACCCGGCGCAAGCGCAGCGCACCCTGTCCGACGTACGTCGATGCTTTTGCCCGTGGGAACGATTTTCCACGGAACCGCCGAACCAGCATGCCGTCGGCAAAGGTACAACGTGCCGACACCGGTATTCTCATGCAAGCGGGCAAAATCGGCAATCGAGCGTACCACTCGTCGCCTGCGGGCGACCCGGCTTGCACCCCCATACCGAAAGGCAAAGGGGCCTCAGCCGGTTTCTTTGCTAGCAATTTTGAAAAGCGGCAGAACCGGCAAGAAGGGGAGCAGCGCATGGCCGAGGAACTGGTCTACGACGCCTGCCTAGAGGTCTATCCCGACGGCTCCTGTCTCGCCCAGCTCATCGATATGCCCGCCTGTTTCGCGCGCGGTACGGACCAGACCCAGGCGCTCGCCGCACTTGAATCCAGCATCGCGGCATACTTCGAGTGGCTCGCCCGCCATGACGAGTACACCCCCATCATGCATGGACCGTTTCGCGTCGCCGCCGCCGAGACGGTGCGCGCAATTGATGGGTCCCCGGGCGCCTTCTTTCATTGCGACGCCCCGGCCCTCGGCGCGGACGATCTCGACTGGTACGCCACGCTGCTCAGCTGGTCGTATCAGGATTACGAGGCTGCGCTTGCGGTGCGGACCTTCGCGGTTGATTCCCCGGCCATGCAGGCGGCACGTCGCGTTTGCGAGACCCAGGCATGGCTGCTTACCCGCTACGTAGAAACGCCCCTCGGCGCGGCGCCAACATTCCCCAGGCTCCTGCCCGCCCAGCTCGTCGGACATGTCCACGGGCTAGTGCTCGAGCGGGTCCGATCGGCCTCAAGCGATGATCGTTCGCGCATCCACGATATCGAGGGCGAGCGCTGGTCCCTCCGCAAGGTGCTGCGGCGCAGTATATTTCTCGTGCGCGAAGCCACAGCCGATCTCGGCGGCTAGAGCGCGCAGCAGGCTAGGAGCATGGCATCGTGACCGCCACCACCGACCTCTATCCGAGCTACCTCGCGCTCCACGCCACCGGCGAGCTCGCGCGCCGCGCCGATGCCGCCTGGGAGCTGCTGAAGGGCTGCACCGTCTGCCCACAGAACTGCCCCCGCGACCGCACCCGCGGCCTCACCGGCGCCTGTCACTCCGGCACCGAGGTCATCATCGGCTCGTGGAACGTGCATCGCCGCGAGGAGCCTCCCATCAGCGGCACGCGCGGCGCCGGCACCATCTTCTTCGGCGGCTGCCAGGCGCGCTGCACGTACTGCCAGAACTTCTGGCTCAGTCAGATGGGCCACGGCTTGCGCGTCGATCACGAGCGCCTGGCGGACATGATGCTCTCGCTCCAGCGCAAGGGCGTCCACAACCTCGATCTCGTCACGCCGACCCACTTCGTGCCGCAGATCCTCAAGGCGTTGGTCATCGCCGCCGAGAAGGGCCTGCGCATCCCCCTCGTCTATAACTGCGCCGGTTACGAGCACATTCACACCCTCAAGCTGCTCGATGGCGTCGTCGATATCTACCTGCCCGACGCGAAGTACGCCAGCAATGCCGAGGCGCTGCGAACCTCGAAGATGCATCACTATGTCGAGTATAACCGCGCCACGCTGCTTGAGATGTACCGGCAGGTCGGTGGGCTCGTCATGGATGACGATGGCATTGCCGTGCGTGGGCTGATCGTTCGCCACCTCGTCATGCCCAACCACCACGCAGGCACCGCCGAGGTACTGCGCTGGATGGCGGAAAACCTAGGAGACGACATCGGGGTGAGTGTGATGGATCAGTATTTCCCCGCCTACAAGGCGCACAACGATCCCGAGCTCAACCGGCGCCTCACCTGGACGGAGTATCGCGAAGCGCTCGACGCCGTCGAAGACCTCCCATTCGAGCACCTCTTCCTGCAGGAGGATCTGACGCAGCTCGACACGTCCGACGCCGTCTGAGCCTCGCCCGCGCGACGCTCGAGTGTCCCGGCGGCCAAACCAGGCGGCCGGGTTTGCGTAGACGCCGCGCCGTATAATCTTTCTGGAATGCCACACGCCTGTCTGGCGGCGGCACAGTTTGACCGGGGGCATGTTATGAGCGACACGGCCACGTTGAGCCGCCTCTTCTCGTCGATAGAGCCTGACATGGAGGCGGTGAACGCGGCCTTCGAGGCGAGTGCCACCTCCGACCTTCCCATGCTGAACTCCGCGGCTGTGCACGCGGTTAACTCGCCGGGCAAGAAGCTGCGCACAGCATTGACCTTGCTCTCCGGCAAGCTGCTCGACTACCGCTTCGACCGGCTGCTGCCGCTCAGCGTCGCGCTCGAGATGGTCCACCTCGCCACCCTCGTGCATGACGACATCGTCGACAACGCCACCACGCGCCGTGGCCTCCCGACCGTGAACGCCCGCTACGGCACAAACATCGCCATCCTCCTCGGCGACTACCTCTTCGCCAAAACGGCCGGCCTCGTTGCCGACGTCGAAGACTTCCGCGTGGACAAACTTTTCTCCGAGACCGTGGCGCGCATCTGCGAAGGCTCGATCATCGAGATGCTCTCCGCGCACCGGCTCGACCTCTCTATCGACGCCTACCTCGAGCGCATCAGCCGTAAAACCGCCTGCCTGATGGCAGCCTGCTGCAAAGGCGGCGCGTACATCGGCGGCGGCACCGACGCGCAAGTGGCGCTGCTCGAACAGTACGGGCAGAACCTCGGCATGGCTTTCCAGATCATCGACGACGTCCTCGACTACTCCGGTTCGCTCGCCACCGTCGGCAAGCCGGTCGGCAACGACCTGCGCCAGGGGCTCGTGACCCTCCCGCTCATATATGCGCTACAGGGCGAGCAAAACGGCCACGTCGAGCGCGTGACGCAACTGGTCGAGCGCCCCGAATCGGACGATGCCGAGGTCGACGAGGTCGTGTCGTGGGTGCGCTCCGGCCCCGGCCCCGAAGAGGCGCTCAACCTCGCCCGGCACTACGCCGCCCGCGCCCGCGCCGTGCTCTCCGAGTTCGGTTCATCGGAGGAACGGGGCGTGCTTGAAGAGCTGGTCGAGTTCGTCGTGGCCCGCAGCAGCTAGTGCCCGCGCCGACCCGGCGCCGAAAGAACCTCCCATGTCCACCATCATCCCAACCCCCACGCCGGAGTTGCGTGCCCGTTTCGACGCCGCCGGCGGCAAACCGACCTATGTGCGCGGCATGTTCGGCAATATCGCGCAGGTCTACGATCTGATGAACGCCGTCATGACCGGCGGCATGGATCGCCGGTGGCGTGCCTTCGCCGCTCGGCAGATCGCGCTCGGCCCTGGCCAACGCGGGCTCGACATCGGTACCGGCACCGGCGACCTAGCGATCGCCCTAGCCCGTGCCAGCGCCCCCGATGCCACGGTCGTCGGCGTCGACTTCACGCCGCAAATGCTAGAACTCGCCCGCCGGAAGTTACCCCGCACGCACCTGGAGGGGCGCGTCGAGTTCCGCCAGGGCGACGGCGAGCAGCTCGACTTCCCCGGCGATTCGTTCGACGCCTGCTGCTCCGCGTTCGTCGTCCGCAACCTCGACAACCTCGCCCGCGGCTTTTCCGAGATGCTGCGGGTGGTCAAGCCCGGCGGGCGCGTTGTCTGCCTGGAGATGACCCACCCGCGCAACCGCGTCTTCGCCGCCGCGTTCCGCGTGTACTTCGACAAGCTGGTGCCCCTGCTGGGCAAGCTCGTGGGCCGTTCCTTTGAGGCCTACAGCTACCTCCCAACCTCGGTCACATCCTTCCCCGACGCGCCGCACCTCAAGGCCGTCATGGAGGCGGCGGGCTGGACAGACGTTCGCTACTACTATCGCGGGGGCGGCACCGTCGCCGTGCACGTCGCGACGAAGCCGGTCTGAGGCTGCCCCATCCTCACGATGGCTTGCAGTCTGTCGCCGCGCCGCAGAATGCTGCCTTGCCGCCAACGATATCCCCTGGTTCGAAGGTCGGCTGCGCGACGACGCCGTTGCTCACAATCCGTTCGACAAAGAGGGCCCTGGCACTCACCGAGCCTTTACCACCATATCCAACCGCACCGCTCACACCCATGAACGGGTGGGCACTGCTGAAGGTGAGAATGCCCGCGTCCACCTTGCCCGTGTCGAAGACCCCGACGACGCCATTCTGCACGTGCACGATGGGGCTGCTCGCCGAAATGAGCATGTGCGTCGCGTCGTAGGAGAGCATCGTCGTCGAATCGGGCTCTGCGGAACCGAACTGCGCGGTGTATGCGCCTTGGATGAGTTGCGGCTGATTGTAGAGGATGTCGGGACCGAGATCGGTCTGATCGTTCCAGACATTGGCATCGGCGAGGAGGGTAACGTAGACGTTGCGCTCCTGGAAAATCTTTGGATTGCTGCGCACGAGTTGAGCGACGCTGGTCGAGCCTGCTCCGACAAGCGCTTGCGAATAGCCGTGTGAGTCAACCAACACGTTCGGCGGCGCTCCCGTTGACCAATACTGCTGCGCCGAAACCAATTGGGCGAGCGCCACGATGCTGGCGTCACAATTGTCGCCGCACGCGACGAATATGAGGTCATCTCGCTGCGAATTCGCCGCTGCGACATCGACATCGAGAGACGCCGCGGATCCGCTGGTGTAAGGAGCCGTGTCAAGGCGTATGCCGTTGCCGGCGTACTTACTCGCCAATTCTTGTTGGAATCCGTTCGTCGTGTGCACACTGGCCGGGCTCTTCGCGTCCGTCAGGAGCAGAATACGTTGCGCACCCAGCTTGCTCACTGCCGCGTCCGCAAGCTCGGAACCCTGCACCAAATCGGCGGGGGCCAGCGGAAAGAAGTTGACGCCGACGCCCGCCACGTCGTCGGGGGAGGCGGTGGGAGCGACCACCGCGAGGTTCGCTGGTTTGAGGGTGGTAACGGCGAGCTGCGTCTCATCCGCCTGCGGCCAGCCGACGAGTCCAACGAAATGTTGAGCGTTGCCCTCCTGGAGGATATTGAGCAGGAAGCCCGATACCACCGACACGTCCGAAAGTATCGCGCCGGAGTTGGCGATCTCCACACGAAGCTTCACGCCATTCGGCAGTACATTGCTGGACGGACTTGCATCGGGATGATTTACGAACTGTTGCAAGAGAAAGACGCCTTGCAGCTCCGAGCGCGCCGCATCGTCGTCCATGCCGAACGCGACGCCCACGGCGAGCGTGACGTAGGGCGCCTTCGAGATGAGGATGCCCATGTTTTCAGCGTAAATGGCCGCCTCGGCATCGGACGGGTCGGCTGCTTCCGCCCTGGTATAGGCGGCAAGCGCGGCCGGATAGTCATTCGCCGAAATGGCCAGGGCGCCCGCCTGCTTAGCCGCCGTGTCCGGGCGCTGTGTGTCGAAGATCAGCTCACCGGCGCTGATACCGATCCCGCGGCTTTGATAATCTGCCGCGATCTGATTCGGCGTCGGGTTGCCCGCGGTTCCCGTGCCGCTCGGACGCGGCGTCGTCGCATACAGCGCACCGGCGCCCAAGCCAATCAAGAGGAGTAGGACGATTGCGATGAGCAGCATTGGACGCGAATCTGCCCGACGTCGCGGCAGCTCGAGCCGACCGCGTGCGTTTCGCACGGGCATCAGGGAATCCGCGATCGGATCGTTCCGTAAGTCGTCGGGAACGAGCGTGCGGCGCCCCGTGGCCAGCGGTTCGAGGGCGTCGCGCAATTCCTGCGCGCTGCCATAGCGCTGTGTCGCCGAAGGCCGCAGGCCCCGCCCGAGCACCTCTTCGAGTTCGAGCGAGACGTTGGGATTCTGTCGCCGTGCGGGCGGATGCATCCAGTTTGCCCGGGGCGGCGGCGCGGAGCCCGTTACGGCGTGCTGCAGAATTGCGCAAGCCGCATAGAGGTCAGAGCGCGTCGTAGCCGTGCCGCGAGCCTGCTCGGGCGCCGCGTAGCCTGGGACGCCACCCGCCACGCCATAGCTGCTCGCGATGGACGGCGGCAGCATCAGGACCGCCGATTGCCCCACCAGCATCACGTTGCCGCTTGGCCGCAGCACGACGTTCGCTGGACTGAGATTTCCGTGTACCACCGCAGGCTGCTGCCCTTCGAGCAGCGCGAGCGCATCCACGATTTGCAGCGCATAGCGGATGGCCGAGGTCTCGTCGAGCGGGCCACGCGCGCGGTGCAAGCGATCGAGCAAGAGATCGCCCGAGGGCAGCTCGAAGACGAGGAACTGACGCCCGCCCTCCGTGAACTGATCCAGCAACTTTGCCGTCACGCCGGATTCGGAAACGGCCTGCAAGCGATTCGCGACAAGCCTGCGCACCTGTTCACCGCCGTCGGCCATACCGTGTTGAAGGGGCAGCTCCTGAATCAGCAAGCGTCCCCCGGCAAGGTTGCTGTCTAGCGCGAGCATCAATGGCGGCTCACCACCTTGCGGGCGGAGCTGCGGGGCGGCCTGAAATGGCTGCAACAGTCGATAGCGTCCGCCCTTCAACGTCGCGCCCGGCCCTAGGCTTTGCGGTTGCTGATGCCTACCCAGCGACGAATCACTGATGATCCCAAATCCACCCCCGCGAGGAGCCGGCTCCCGATTTGTAGACGGCCACCCGCTCAGATCCGATTGCCGGCCCGGTTGATATCCCCCAGGCACGAGAGCGCCGCCCGGGGACGGCGGCTCGGCCGGCGGAAACACTCCCGGCGGCATCCCCGGCCAGCCTTGCACGTCGTCGGCGCCGAAGGGCGAGCGTCGCTGCTCGGAGTTCGGCTGTGAGAGCCAAGGCGGCAGCAGGTTCCCGTCTGCGGACGCTTGCGGAGTTTCGGACGGCGTCGGGCCGCCGCGCAGTGCGCTGGCAAGCCACGAGGACGAGTCATCCGCCGCCCGCGCGGGTGGGGGGCTGGCATCCTGACCGCCACCCAGCGTGCCCAAAGCGTTCCACCAGGGGCGCTCGGCAGTGTAGTCGACGAGCGGAGTGCCGCAGCGCGCGCACTGGTCAGCGGTCGCGAGATTTTCGAGGCCGCAGCGCGGGCACAGCATAGCCACCTCTCCCCCAGGACCTCACCCGATCACGCACGTGGAGATCGACGATCTTCCACGCCGTCACCGCGCAGCGAGCCACTGTCGACAACCCGAACATGTAATCGCGCAGCCCGGAGCGCTGATGGCATCGCCTCGATCTGCCTTACAATGTGCCTATTGTACTGCGCTGGTCAAACCTTCGCCCGTTTGGCAGGGCGGCGCCGTCGTCGGTAGAATAACGCACGGAAGCACACATAGCACCTGCTTTCCCCCAAGTGAGGCATCCCGTGGAGAACTTGCCCGAAAACCAGCCTGGCGTCTCGGTCGACGAGGCGCCTACGTCATCGGCATCCGCCGCCCCTATGCTGCCTCCGCCGCCGGTCCGCAGTACACTCCCCGAGACATGGGGCTGGGTATGGAAGGATACGGCCTTTCGCCTGGCGCCGTTCGCCGCCGCCGCACTGGTCTACGCAAAGGTGTCTGGCAGAGGACTGCGCGGCATCGGTTTGACGTGCGACGAGCTGCCCCGCGAGATCGGCCTCGGCCTGGCGCTGGGGCTGCCCATGCTCGGCGCCTCCATCGCGTTCCGCGCCTGGGACGCGCCGCGCTACCGGCTGCCCACCGCCGCCGATCAGGCGCTACAATCCACCTTCTATTTCGGGCTCAACGCGCCAATCGAGGAACTCTTCTGGCGCGGCGCCGTCCAGAATCTCGCCATAGATGGGCTGAGGCGCGTCCCGCGCATACGATCGGCAGCCGCGCCGTTGGGATGGGCACTCACCACCGCCGTCTTCGGGGCCTATCACCGACTTGGCAACTGGCGTTGGCGCTCCATTGCGGGCGTCACGGCAGCCGGTGCCGCATTCGGCGCGACCTATCTCGCTTCGCGCCGCCGCTCACTCGTCTCCACCATCATCGTCCACGGGTTCGCCACCGCAGGCTTCCTCAGCTGGGGCGACGCCGCGCTGCACGCCACGCGAAACCTCCGCAAAGCTCGAACGTGAACCCGCGCGGCTCGAACACGTTCTCGCCCTGCGGCTCAGCCCGGGCGATCCGTACCGAGGCACTCACAGGTCGTGGATGTTCGCAGGCGCCTGCCAGAGGACTTTCCAACTCCCGCCCAATACTCACCGAGGGCCCAGCAAAATCCTGGCTTTCATCCCCCTGCCTTGAGGCAGGGGGATGAAAGCCAGTCCGGTCCAATGGCCGTTGCTCTACCCGTTCGGTAGAAGAGTGCCCTGTACGGCCGAGCAACGTAGCCTCTTCGGACGCCACCCCGTACCATCGGGCCGGGCAGGCCCGTCAGGCGCTAACGCGGTGGGGTACCCCATGGGGTACCACATACGTAGCCTGAGCATCCCCGGCGTTTACGCCTGGGGAGTGTCACTGGTCTTCAGTCCGCGTCCCGGTGCGCCGGCACTGCGCTGGTACGTTCCCCCCGATGCCAGGCAGCTGGTGCAATCAACCGGCGGACCCGGCGTTTAGGCGGACGTGATGCAACTCACTGCATCAGAGCCGGAACGCTAGTGGCGCGGGCATCGCCAGCAGCCCCACGAGGAGCGTCGCAGCCACGAGAAGGTAGGCGACGGCGATGAAGAGGCGAGAGCCCAACGAAATGCGGAAGAATGGCGATCGCCTGTCAGCCGTCAGCGAGCGCACCAGCGCGGGCAGGCAGAAGAAAATAACCAGCGCCAGCAGCAGGTAGTTGGCTGAGGACAGCGCGTACCACACGATCAACGCGAATACCAGTGGGCTGAGAAACGGCGTGATCGCGTTGGCGACCCGGCCGCCGTCCAGCGGCAGGATCGGCACGAGATTGAGCAGGTTCAGCGCATACGCCAGGAACGTGAGCGGCAGAAAGAGCTTGTTCCCCGTCTGCTCATACAACGCGAGGCAGCCCAACGCACTGAAGCACCCGGCCAGTGGTCCCGCCAACGCGATGATCGCATCGTCGCGCACCGTTTGCGGCATGCGACGCATCGCAACATAGGCTCCGATGAGCGGGATGAAAACCGGCAGCGCCGCCGGCAACCCTTTGGCCCGAATCACTACGTAGTGCCCCAGCTCGTGCACAAGCAGCAGCACGGTGATGCCGAGGCTCAGCAGCAGTGCCCTGGTGCCGAAACCGTAACGCAGCCCCAGCAGACCGTCGTACAGCGCCACGCTCACCACGAAACTGCCGATGCTGAGGAGCGCACCCGATGGGGTAGGCGCCGGCGCGGACGTGCGAGTGGGCAAGGGCGCGGGCGGATAGGGCGGATAGGGCGGATAGGGCGGATAGGGCGGGTACGGTGGCGCGCTCCCGCCCCCCGCCGGGCCGTTCGGACTCGCCCAGCGAATCGGCGAAGGCGGTGGTCCCACCCACGGCGAAGGCGGTGGTCCCACCCACGGCGAAGGAGCGCGACTACCGTGCGCGGGGTCATCCTCAGGCTCCGACGGCACGCACATGCGCTGCTCCTCGCTCGGTCCCGCGCAGTCGAGCGGACGACGGGTCCGCGTGTGGGACGCGAATGCAGTAGACGGATTGTAGCATCGCGCGATCCAAAGCGTAACGCCCCGCGACTTGACATGGACTCCTATAGAGGATGGTTAGAGGATGGTGACGCAACGTAGTGCCGCGCCACCGAGAATGGAGTTCAAACATGTCCGGTCGCACGCACAATCACGACCACGACCACGACCACGACCACGACCACCATCATCACGAAGAAGATTACGTGGCGGCGCTCGCGGAGTTCCGGCGCGAGAAGGACGCGTTCTTCGCCGACGGTCCGGATTCCCCCATAGAGCCCGCCGAGCGCGGCGCAGCCTTCCCCGGCCTGCGCTACTTCGCGCCCGACCTGGCATACCGCGTTGAGGCGACGGTGACGCCATTCGACCGACCCGAGACCGTGCAGCTCGGCACCACACGCGGCCAGATCCGGCCCCAGCAGCGCTTCGCGACCCTAAAGTTCGTCATCGACGGGCAGGAGTACCACCTTTCAGCATTCGCCGACGTGGGCGAGCAACACCCGCACGAGCTGTTCGTGCCCTTCCGCGATGCCACCTCCGGCAACGAGTCATATGGGGCGGGCCGCTACGTCGAGGTCGCTTACGAGGGTGAGCAGGCAGTCGTCCTGGATTTCAACCTGTCGTACAGTCCTTGGTGCGCCTACAACGCCGCCTACACCTGCATCGTGCCACCAGCCGAGAACATCCTGCGGGTGCCCGTGCGCGCCGGCGAACAGACCTACGGCAAGGGACATTAGCGCCCAGTAGCGAGCGCCGAGCGAATCAGCGGCGCGAGCCGGGCCACGCCCACGCGCAGCGCGTCTTCTCGCTGCCCGCCGAATCCCAATAGGAGGCCGGGATTCGCGTCGCGCGCGTAGTGCGGCGAGAGCGCCGTCACCGCGATGCCGTCCCGGCTGGCGGCCTCGGCGAGCGCCACGTCGTCCACCGCGCCGACAAAGCCGATCACCAAATGGATGCCAGCCTCCGCCGGCCCGATCGTCACGGCACCACCGAGCTCCTCGCGCAGCGCCTCCACCAGGGCATCGCGGCGCGCGCGATAGAGTCGCCGCACGCGCCCGAGGTGTCGTTCGAGTTCGCCCGAGTCGATGAACCGCGTGACCGCGAGCGCGTCGCTCCACGTGGGATGCCGGTCGCTCGCCGCCCGCGCCCGCGCGACCGGCTCCACCAGCCAACCGGGCAGCACCGCGTAAGCGAGCCGGGTGGCGGGGTAAAGCGCCTTGGCGAAGGTGCCGAGGTAGATCACTTCGTCGCGCTCATCCAGACCGCGCAGTGCCTCCAGGGGCTGCCCTTCAAGCCGCAGGTCGCCGTCGTAGTCGTCTTCCACGATCACCGCGCCCATGCGCTGCGCCCACTCCAAAAGTGACACGCGCCGCTCCAACGTCAAGGTCACACCGAGCGGAAATTGATGCGAGGGAGTCACCACCGCCAGCCGCGCGTCGCCCCCTTCGTTCCCCGTCGTCCAAGGCAGACGATCCGTGACGATGCCGCTGGCGTCCGCCGGGACCGCCTGCAGTTGCGCCCCCTCGGCCAAGAACGCTGCGTGAAAGCCGATGTAGCTCGGATCTTCCACGATAAGCCGTTGCCCTGGCTCGATCAGTAGTCGCGCGAGGATCGCCAGCATCTGCTGCACGCTGCCCGCGATGAGCAGCTGCTCCGCCTCGCAGCGCACCGCACGCGAGCGACGCAGCCACCCCGCGATCGCCTGGCGCGTCTCCAACGGGCCGAGCAGCGCATCCCAGCGACCCGCGCGCGCCGCATCCTCGCGCTGCGACGCGCGACGCTCCGACAACTGATCCGCCGGGTCCGGCCAGCCGACCGCACGCCGCCAACGTACCCAAGGGAACGCGTCCGCCGCCCCGATCGACGGGCGAAAGTCGAAGCGCGCCGGGTCGGGGTTGCCAGATCCGCCAAGCGGGATCGCCGCGATGCGTCGCGCCCACGACGAGAGCCGCGACGGCGCCGTCGAGTCGGCCATCGACGACCTAGCCACCGTCGAGTCCGGCGGACCCGCCGCGCGCGGGCCAGAGCCACCGTGCGCATCACCGGCCTCGCGAAGCGTCGAGGCGGCACCGCCGAATACCGAGGCGACGAACGTGCCCGCGCCGACTTTGCCGTAGACGTAGCCCTCCGCGCGCAGCCAGTCGTACGCCGTGGCGACCGTCAGCCGCGCCACGCCGAGGCGACGCGCCAAATCGCGCGTGGGCGGAAGGCGTTCGCCCGCCCGCAGGCGTCCCGTCACCACCGCCTCGCGCACCTGCGCGTAGAGCTGCCGCGTCAGGCCCTCCGGCGCGGTCTCGCTCCGGTCGAGGGTCAGGAGCAGATCGACACGATGTTCTTGCACAATTGGCCCGGCACTCCACGCGATCTCAAATAGAACCACCGATCCATTGTCTCCCACAGGCCCGCCAACGGCAAGTGCCAACGGCCAAGAGTTCTGACACTCCGCACGGGCTAAAGCCCGACGGGTTCTCGGTTCGACGCCCCAGCCACTGCTGGGACTCCCCGAAGGGCCTGCCCGGCCCATTGGATGTTCTTGGCCGCGTTTTCGTCGCGGTCCAGCACCAGCCCACAGGATGGGCAGACCTGGGTGCGCACGGAGAGGCTTTTCTCCACCCGTCCCCCACACCCGCTACAGTCCTGGGATGTAGACGCTGGTGGTACGGCTTCCACTCGCGTCCCGGCGCAGGCTGCCTTGCAAGCGCGGATCTGGCGGAAGCTCGACCACCCAGCGTCTTGAATCGACGTGTTGAGGCCAGCTTTTGCACCGGCTCCGTTGTGCTCAGAGCCGCCAATGCCGCCGGTTTCGCCTTAGGACGACGGCTCAGGTTGCTGACCGGCAGGTCTTCCAGATAGATGGCCTCGTAATAGATGGCCTCGTAATAGATGGCCTCGTAATAGATGGCCTCGTAATAGATGGCCTCGTAGCGTCGGACCAGGGTGAGTGCGGTCTTATGATGAAAGTCGTGCCGTTGCCGACGCACCTTCCGGTGTTTCCTGGCAAGCAACTGCACGGCCTTGCGGCGGCGCGTGCTGCCCTCCGTGCGACGGGAGACACGACGCTGGGCTTTCTTCAGCTCCCGCTCCGCCTTGCGACAGTGCCGCGGAGTGTCGACTGCCTCACCCTCGGCGGTGATGCGAACTCCCTTCAGGCCGACATCAATACCCGTTTCCTGACCAGTGAGCGGCAAGGGTTTTGCCGGCACACCCACGCAGGAGCAGCACACCTACCACCCATCGGCTTCTCTGCTGATCGTGGCCGTCTTGATGGTGCCGTGGATCGTGCCCTTGATGGTGCGACGACTCCAGCGCACCGCGATCCTCCCGATCTTCGACAGGACCAGCTCGCCGTTCTCCAGTCGCGCCCCGTTGCCAGACTCTTTGTACGTGAAGGAGTGGTAGCGATGGCGGCCCTGGAAGCGGGGATAGCCTGGCTTCTCGCCTCGCTTGATCCGCTCAAAGAACGCTTGGTAGGCTTGGTCGAGCCGGGCCAGGACATCCTGCGGGACGTGGCGGTGGAGAGCAGCATACGCGGGGAAGGCGTTGCGGAGGTCCTTTAGCTCCGCTTCCTGGGCGAAGCGTTTCACCGAGACGTGGCAGCGGTCCCAGGCGGTCTTGCGCTGCTCGAGGGCCACGTTGTAGGGCGTGCGGCAGCGCCACAAAACCACATCCAGCGCCTGCTCGTGATGAGGGATCGGCCGCGGTTTCTCCTGCTAGGTCTTGCTAGGTCTTGCGCACCGTCTCCATGGGTTGCCCCCCGGACACATTCTCCCCCCCGGACACCTTCTACCCGCCAGACACGAAACCGGTTAAAACCTGGGAAAGCCAGCCTAACCGCCTGGGTTGACACCCTGCGGCTTGCGGCGGGCTCTTCCGGTAATCCCATAAATGTCACACTACGATAGAATCGTGGCGTGGCGCTTTTGCGGCGTCACATCTTTCCACCGTCGGACACTGGCGAGGCGAAAGGCGCGTACTTGCGACGCGAGCGAAACACACCCGAACGCGACATCGGCAGACTCGGCGTTGTTCAGCGCTGGCTTGAGCGATTCACCATGGGGGAGTTCGCCGTCGCCCGGCTTTCGCAGAGGCGACAGACCTCGCGCGGCGCGCACCCCGCCGAGGTCGACGAGAGCCGAGCCGCCGACCCGCTCGCACTCGACGCATGAAACTGCCGGCGACGCGTATGCGGCGCGAACATCCGGCCTAACAAAGCCAGTCGCGCGTCTGATTCTTCTTGCGGTTGCGCTTGGCCGGTCGCTGGCCGTCTCGGTCGCTGTTGAGGAAGGTCGAGGGTTTCGGCGCGCGCTTCGAGCTTGACGTTGCCGGCTCGTCGAGTGAGCTATCGGCGTCCGTCCCATCCTCTTGCGCGGCCCAAGCCTCCAGCGCTGCTCGCATCTGTTGGTTGAGCCGACTCTCCATGCGCCGCGCCGCAGAGGTCTTGCCGCGCGGCGGGCGACTCGGGCGCTCTGCCGCACCCTGTGGCGTCGGCGCAGGTGCGGCTGGTTCTGGAGTCGGCATGTATCGCTGCGGCGTCGGAGGCGGCACGATCGGTTGCGGTGCCGTGGTCTGCGCCATCGGCGGACTCATGCGCACCACAGTCGGCTGCTGCGTCCCACTTGGCATCACCGCCCCCGTTCGCCGTGCGCTCGCCGCGACGGGAACAGGGGCCCCTGTCGCACCCTTGGCCGCCGTCGCCGGCGCGCCGATCGCCAACAGCGTCCCCAGCGCCGAGCGCCCCACGGGTGCCGCCAGCGCAGGAACGTTCGCCTGATCGGCTCGTTGCACTGCAGCCGCGCTGAGGCGTGCCTGCCGCACCACCCGCTCGGTGCGTGCCGTCTTGCTCCACGCGAAGAGCTGCACCAGCACCGCCGACCAGACCAGTCCGGTGACGGCGCTGGAGACCAACGTCAACACGTCGATGCCGGCCCAGCCGAGCGGGCTCAACTGCAGAACGACGGACGAAAAATCGAAGCCGAAGAAGTGCGAGGTGGCCGCCAGCCCGGCGATGTCGCGCGGTCCCGCCACCAACAACGACAGCAGCGCGACAAATCCCGGCAGCCCGCAGGCGAGCAAGCCCGCCCTCGCTCCCTCCTCGAGTTGCCGGCCATACGAGGGGCGATCGAGCCACTTGGCGACCGCAAGCCCCGCAATGATTCCTGCGATGACGAGGCAGGGCGCCACCACGAGACCGATGCGGGCCTGGAGCACGCTCAACGCGACGCTCCCCACGCCGCCGATCAGCATGCCCACCCGAAGACTCGTCCGCATGGCATCCGCTCCCCGCGCCTGCCCGCTCTGCGGAGAACGTGTCACCGCTAGAGGTGGTTATAGATGATCTGCCGTTGCACTTCGCTTGTGCCCTCGCCGATCTCGTGCGCCTTCACATTGCGCCAGTAGCGAGACACCGAGTACTCGTCCATGAAACCGTAGCCGCCGTGGATCTGCACCGCCTGGTCTGCCGCCCGCTTGGCCGTCTCCGACGAATAGAGTTTCGCCATCGACGCCTCTTTGACGTACGGTTCGCCCTGCATATACAGCCATGCTGCTTTGTAGTACATCAGCCGGGCCAATTCAATCTCCATAGCCATATCGGCTAACTTGAACTCCACCGCCTGGAACGCCGCGATTGGCCGGCCGAACTGCTCCCGCTCGCGCGCATAGCGCAGCGCGGCGTCGTAGCACGCCTGCGCCAGCCCCACGCTCAGCGCCGCGATCGCCACGCGCCCCATCGTCAAGATCTGCATGAACTGGCGAAAGCCGTCGCCGCGACCGCCGATCACGTTCTCTGCGGGCACCTGGCAGTCCTCGAACGCCAGCGGTCGCGTATCCGACGCACGCCAGCCCATCTTGTGATAGGCGTTGCCGATCGCATACCCCGGCGTCCCCTTCGGCACGATGAGATTGGTAATCTCCGGCCGACCATCCGGTCGAGTGCCTGTCACGGCGGTGATCGTCACGCCGCCCGTCATCTCTGTGCCGGCGTTGGTGATGAAGCTCTTGGCGCCGTCGATATGCCATGCCCCGTCGCGCAGTTCGGCCCGCGTCTGCGTGCCGCCGGAGTCCGATCCCGCCCCAGGCTCGGTGAGACCGAACGACCAGAGCTGCTCGCCACGCGCCAACGGCACCAGATACCGCTGCTTCTGATGCTCCGTGCCAAAGAGGTGGAACGGCGTCGCGCCGAGCGAAGTGTGTGCCTCCATCGTGATGCCAACGGCCGCGTCGCCGCGCCCGATCTCTTCAAGCGCCAGGCAATACGAGAGGAAGTCCGCACCCGCCCCGCCATACTCCTCTGGGAAAGGCAGCCCCAGCAGGCCCAGCCTCGCCATCTTCCGCACGATCTCGTACGGGAACTCCCCACTTCTATCAAGTTCTTCGGCGTGCGGCTGAATCTCAGCCTCGGCGAAGTCGCGACATAGATCGCGCGTCATCTTTTGCTCGGCGCTGAGCGAGAGGTCCATGCGAATACTCCTGGCGATGGCGGGACCTATAACGCAGGCATCGTTGCCCACAGCCCGCAAGCAAACCCGATCCACACATACACACATACCAGTATACCCGGAACGCTCGGCGTTCTCCCGCACGACGACCCCAGACCACCCCGCGGAGGCGACGCTTTTGCGCACGCGCGCCTAGACCGCTTTCGTACCGCATTCTCCGCTGGCATAGGTCAGATGGCTAGTATCGTGAGGAATCCGCGCTGCCGATGCTACACTAAAGCACCACCCGTGGTGTATACATATGTGCCGGTTTCCCCCACGGACAAGGGGCAGTTGAGCGCGGCTGCGATGGCGTCGCGGCTTGGAGGATGCAACGTGCAGATTGTCAGCGAAGTCGCCGGCGCCGTCGGCCAGCGGACACCACTGCGGCACGGTCGCATCCTCGTCTTCGAACCCGACGAGGGCATCGGCAGGACCGTCGCCGCGCTGCTTTGCCAGCGGGGCCATGCCGCACGTGCCGCGTCAACGTTCCGCGAAGCCGCGCGTGCGCTCGAACTCCACGAGTTCGACCTCGCGATCGTGGCGATCGCCGACGACGGCGACACCGCACTCCAGCGCATCAGCGCGATGTGGCCACAGCTCACCGTCATCGTCCTCACGCGCGTCGCCACCTTCGACTCCGCCCTGCGCGCCCTGCGCGACGGCGCGTACGATTACCTCGTCAAGCCTGTGGACATCGACGAGCTCTGCGCCCGCGTCGATCGTGCTCTGGAGCGCGCCGAGCTGCAGGACGAGCTTGCCGGGCGCGTGCGAGAGCTCGAGGCTGCGCACCAGGAGGCGCAGAACTTCAATGCTCGGCTGCAACAGCAGGTCGAGCGGTCAACGGAGGATCTGCGGGCGAAAATCGAGGAGCTCGACGCCGCGAATGCCCAGTTGCGCCAGTCGCAGCAAGAACACGACCGCTTCGTCGCGATGGTCGCGCACGAGATGCGCGGCCCCCTCAACCCCATCATCAACTACGCGCAGCTCGCCAAGCGCCCTGGCCTCCCCCACGAGACGGTTGAGCAGTATGCCGACATCGTCGTCGAGCACGCTTTCCGCCTCAACCGCCTCGTCGAAGATCTGCTCACCGCCACGCGACTCAGCACCGGCCACTTCGATCTGCGGCGCCAACCGGGGGACATCGCTGCGGCGGTTGAAGGGCTCGTCAAAGAGTTCAGCGGCACCGTACGCGAGCGGCGCTTCAGTCTCGCCCGCCCCCCCGAGCCGGTGATCGCGGTCGTCGACATGGACCGTATTGTGCAGGCCGCCCGCAACCTGATCGACAACGCCGTCAAGTATTCCACCGAGGGCGGCGCCGTCGAGATCGCCGTCGAACAGGACGCCGACCACGCGTACATCCACGTGCGCGACTACGGCGCCGGCATCCCTGAAGAGCAGATGCGCGCGATCTTCGAGCCGTTCACACGCCTGGGCAAGACGCCCGAAGTCGCCGGCAGCGGGCTGGGACTCTTCATCACCCGCGGCATCGCGGCGGCCCACGGCGGCCAGCTCTCCGTCAGCAACGGCGGCGGAACCGAGCGGGCGATGGGTGCCGTCTTCACGCTCGTCCTCCCGCTCGCGATCTCCCTCTCAAGCGAAGATTCCGCATCCGCCTCAGCCGAATAGCCCACTCCCAAGCCGATCAACCTCGCGCCCGGTTGGCACGGCGCATGCTGACCATACGAGTGGGTGCGGACGCGACGCAGCAGTCGCGGTCGCGCGCCCGAACCTCGCAATCTCGCGAGCCGTGACGCCCTGACCTGTTTGGCAGACGTCTCGACGCGCAGGCGTTCGTGGCGATGGAGGTGGTGTGTGCAGCAGTGGGAATACAAAGTCGCGTACATCGACTACCGTGGGCGCATCTCCGTCGAAGGCGAGGAGCTGCTAATCGGCTCGGAGCGTCGCACGGCGTTTGTCAGGCGATTCCTCGACAGCGCGGGCAAGGACGGCTGGGAGCTTGCCGGCATCCAACCGCTGAGTCCCCAGTCCGCCTACTATGTCCTGAAGCGCGCCGGCGCCCCGCACGCCGAGGCCAGTCCCTCCGGCGACCGGCCCGACTCCACCGCCTCCTGACCCCGCCGCGAGAGCCCGCACAGGCGAGCCTGCAGACGCGGTATACTGATGCGGATTGATCCAACACCTCGTCGGGCGAGTGAACGACCCTCGATAGTTATCGAGGGCAAAATCGCACGAGCGCGCACGATCACGTTCACCGCGTGGGAAGCGCCGCGATGGTCCGGCGACAGGGAGGAGCGAACGTGACGAAAGCGAATCGCGGACGCGAAGTGGAAACCAATTTCAGCGAGTTCGCGTCGAATAAGCGCGTGCTGATCGCCGACGATGATCAAGGCGTGCGCAGCTTGCTCGAACAGGTCCTGACCGACGAAGGCTACAAGGTCATCACGGCTCCGACCGGCACCGAGGCATTACGCCTGCTCGCCAACGCCGATGGCGAACGACCCGACGTCGCGTTGATCGATCAGGTGTTGCCCGACGTCACCGGCCTCGATATCCTGCGCCAGACCCTCGAACAGGGCATCGATGTCCCGGTCATCGTGATAACCGGCATGAACTCGTCCAGCCTCACGATCCAGGCGATTCAAAAGGGCGCGGCCGACTATCTCACCAAGCCCTTCGATCTCGACGAGGTCACCGCCGCCGTCAAGCGCGTGCTCAAATATGAAGATCTCAAGCGCAACGCCGAGAGCACCATCGTGGTCGGCCCCAAGGCAGACCCCGCCGAGCGCATCGTCGGCTCCAGCCCCACCATGATACAGATCTTTAAGACCATTGGCCGCGTCGCGCGCACCCCCGCCACCGTCCTCGTCACTGGCGAGACGGGCACCGGCAAGGAGCTGATGGCCGAGGCGATCCACACCGCCTCCGATCGCCGTGGCGGGCCACTGATCAAGGTCAACTGCGCCGCGCTGCCCGAGACGCTGCTCGAAAGCGAGCTCTTCGGTCATGAAAAGGGCTCGTTCACCGGCGCGTTGACCCAGCACAAGGGGCGCTTCGAGTCGGCGGATCGCGGCACCATCTTCCTCGACGAGGTCGGCGAGATGACGCTCGGCACCCAGAAGAAGCTGCTCCGCGTGCTGCAAGAGCGCGAATTCGAGCGCGTCGGCGGCACCGTCCCCGTCAAGGTGGACGTGCGCGTGATCGCGGCGACCAACCGCACCCTGCGCGACGAGGTCGCCACCGGGCGCTTCCGCGAGGATCTGTTCTACCGCCTCAACGTCATCGCCATCCACATGCCGACGTTGTCCGAGCGCGTCGAGGACGTCCCCGCGCTGGTCAGCCATTTCCTCGACAAGCACCGGTACAGCACCACCTCGACCCCCGCGCGCATCACGGAGGGCGCGATGGAGAAGCTGCTGCGCCATGACTGGCCCGGCAACGTCCGCGAGCTGGAGAACATCGTGCAGCGCGCGGTCGTCCTCTCGCGCGGCGGCGTCATCACCGAAGAGAATGTCGTCTTCGCCAACGAGCTCAATCGCTATGTACTGGACGTCGAGCAGAAGGTGCGCGCCGGGACGACCCTCGAAGAGATGCTCCGCGACGTGCAGAAAGCCGCCATCTCGGCGGCCTGGCGCATCAACGACCACGACTTCGAGAAGACCGCGACCCAGCTCGGCATCTCGGAAGATCAGCTGCGTACCCATCTCGTGGAGCTGCGCCTGCTGGGGGAACTTGACCAGGCGCCGGTCCACGAATACCTGCCGCGAGCGCACCGCGAGGCGTAGGCAGGCGATCGGCGCCATCGAAATGCGAGGACTAGCAAGAATCATGGCTGAGGCCCCCTGCCTTTCGGCATGGGGGAGGAAAGGCGTGTCGCCCACGGGCGACGGTACGACCAACCGGTCATCCGCTTGCCGCTTGCGCGACGAGGAGATGGGACGAGGAGACGGCATGACGGTCTCTGGACCAGCAGCCAGACGGCACGCGCAAGAGCTACACGTACAAACGCAAGCCCACGCCCCAACAGGTGCCCATGCTTGAGCGTACCCTGCTGCGCTGCCGCCACGTCCACCACGCCGCCGTTGGCGAGCGGCGGGAAGCGTGGCGGGTGCGCGGCGTCTCGGTGCACTACTACCAACAGCAGGCCGAATTGCCCGGCATCAAGGAGGCCATGAAGGAGGCCATGCCGGAGTACGCCGAGGTCACCAGTCAAGTCTCGCAGGACCTGGTGGTGCGCGTCGACCGCGCCTACCAAGCCTTCTTCGCCTTCTTCCGGCGCGGGCAGGCGGGCAGGCGGGCGAGACGGCAGGCTCTCCGCGCTTCCAGGGCCGCACCCGCTCCCACTCCCTCACCTCTCCACAGGGAGGTGGGCATGGCGGCGCGCGACTCGAGAACGGCTTCCTCGTCCTCGCCAAAGTTGGCCGCGTGGCGGTGCGGTGGAGCCGCCCCCTGGAAGGCGTGCCCAAGGCCGTCACGATCTCCAGGGAGGCCGATGGGTGGTACGCCGTCCTCTCCCGCGCCGAGGTACCACCCCAGCCATTGACGCCCACCGGGCGCCAGACGGGCATCGACGTCGGGTTGCAGGTGTTCCGCATCACCGCGGACGGGGACGTGGTCGAGAACCCACGCCACCACCGCCGTGGGGAGCACCGGCTGGCGAAAGCACAATGGCGGGTGAGCCGCCGCAAGAAGGGCAGCCAGCGCCGCCGCAAAGCGGTCGGCCACCTGCAGCGGGCGCACCAGACGGTGCAGCGCCGGCGTGCCGACTTCCACCAGCAGGCCACGCTTGCTCTGCTGCGTCGGTTCGACAGCGTGAATCTCGAAGACGTGCGGGTCGCCACCCTGATGCGCAACCGTCCCCTGGCCCAGTCCATCGCGGACGCGGGCTGGGCGCAGTTCCGTGCCATCCTCGAGGCCAAGGCAGCCTGTGCCGGGCGTCGAGTCGTCGTCGTGCCGCCCGCCTCTACCAGCCAGGACTGCAGCGGGTGTGGGGAACGCGTGCCCAAAACGGTGAGCATGCACACCCCCATCTGCCCCACCTGCGGCCTCGTCCTCGACGAGGGACGAGCACGCGGCGCGCAACAGCCACTGGGCCGGGCAGGCCCTTCGGGGACTCGCGGGGTAGCCTGCGGGGACGAACCGAGCATCCCCCGGCTTTCGCCGTGGGGAGTGTCAAGAGTTGATAGAGTGCGCCGAGCGCGATAGTCCCGGCCTTTAGACCGGGGAGCGGATCAATGCGCTATCCCCCCAACTCGACACACATCACTCCCCGGCGGCCCCGTTCTGCTCCAGGAACAACTTCCCCAACGTGGCGAGGCTCAGCACATACTCGTCCCCGACGAACCGCATGTCGAGCAAGCCCTCTTCTGACATGTCGCGGTAATCATCCGTGATCAAGAAGTAGCTCCGCAGCATGCGGCTCACGTCGCTCTCCGGCAGCGGCCCCCACTCCACCAACTTGCGCAGCACGGCCACCTTCATCTCGGTATCATCATCAACCGCACGCATACCAGACGCCTTTCTTCCCTCAGATTTCACGACCGGATCAGCCATTATCGGCGGCCCAGCTACCAGACCGACGATCAACGCCTCCCGATCACGGCTTCCAGGCGAGGTCCTGCCCGCCGGTCACCAGCGTCAAGGCGTTTTGGCCGTCATAGACCACGATATTGAGCTTTACTTGCGGCACGCCATTCGCGTCCGTAGTCGAGTTGACGAACTGCGTCACCGCGACGTGCTTCCCGTCGTTCGACCACACCGGCGGCGTCGTCCATCCGAGGCCAGCCGACTTCGCGACCGTGCCGCCACTGGCGGCCTGCGTATAGAGCGTGCCCGCGGTGAAAGCGAGCTGTGCGCCGTTCTTGTCGATGCCCGCCGTCGGACGGTTCGCTAGCGGGAATGTGCCCGCGCCGTTGAGCGCGCCGCAGTCAAATCCATTGCTGACGCTCCCCTGGCAGAACGACGAGCCGACCGTGCCAGCCTTGACGTCCACGCCGCCGATCTGCTGCAAGACAATGTCTGTCCCATCACCGCTGAGCTGCCACGCCCCCGCGACGAGATTGCCCGACATATCGAAATACGCGTTCCCAAGCCCATACACAGAAAAGGCATCGTAGGTTGGCAACGGGAGGAAATTAACGATTTCGCCTGGTCCGTAGTTCTGATCGGGCTGCAAGTCGCCAAGGGAGATAGCCCTCAGCCCCGCCGTTCCGGCTACTCCGACGGTGCCGATGCCCGAATCTGGGTTGAGGGTGATCTTAGTGTAGTAGAGTTGGCTCGACGAGACGGCGATATCGGTGTACGTAATGCCGCTGTTGGTATACGTGTTCCCGGACGGCCCCGACGGTAAGCCATAGGCATCGAGCACCGGCCAGACGCGCGCGTCGCCATCGCCCACGTCGTACATCTTGATGCCGCCGCCATCCGTATAGAACAGCATCTGGTTGCCGAACCAGGCATAGGTGTGCCCGTAAAGGCTCCCCGTCGCCGCGGTGTTGACCACCGAACCATCCGATGTGCTCACCACGTAGACCGCTCCGGATGTGCGCGCCGCCGCCGCGGGGTTGTCGCTCTCGCTCAACGCGTAGGCGATATACTGCCCGTTCGGCGACCATACCAGCGGACCCCACGCGATAGCGGCGCCCGCCGAGAGCACCAGATGCGTGAGCTGCCGCGCATCGGACGTGCCGGCATCGTGAAGCCAGATCTGGTCGTCGTAGACGAAGGCATACGCATCCGCGGACCCATTCGCCGCCAGCGTCGGCGGCTGCTCCGCGTGGCTCGCCGTCGAGCCGGTCAGGCCCAACGAGAGCGTCGAGGTCGAGGCCGAATCCGAGCTGCACGCCGACAACAACAGCGGCAGCGCGCACGCCAGCGTCAGCAGCGGAGCACGCAGCCGCTGTCCGATCCCTCGTGGCATTGCGTCCTCCTGGCTGTTCGCTGCGTCGTCCTGGCGATTATACCGCAGGGGCGGATGAGCGCGAAGCGGTACTACTTCACATTTTCCACAGCGTAGACCCAGTACACCGCCCAGACCCAACACCTTGTCGCAGGGAAGGAGGGCGACGCCTCACCCGCCGCGCGTGCAGAGCACCGCCACCCCGACGCTGTCCTCCGCCGCGCAGGTCCACCCCGGCGAGAGCGCCAACAGCTCTGCCAACGGACCCCCCGCCGGCAGGAGCGCCCAACGCACCCCGTAGCGATCGAGCAGCACCCGCCATCCCGGCTCCACGCCTTCGATACGGGCGTAGTCCGCCAAAAGTTGCTGCGGATACGCGTCCGACCGGCTATCGATGAACGGATCGAACGCGGGCAGCGCGAAATCGAGGTAGCCGCCCCACTCATATGTGGTGAAGCCTGTCCCTTCCGGCAGCCCCCCTGCCTCCAGCCGTCGCGCCGCCGCCACCGGGAACGCTTTCGCGTCGAACTGAGCACTCAAGACACTCGCATTCGACCCCGGTAGCGCCCCCTGATGCAGCACCACCACCAGCACCGCGACGATCGCCAGCCCGCCCCACACGCCGCGCCCGACCCGCGCATCCGTCGCCGCCAACCGCCGCGAGAAACCGCCAGCCCACAGCACCACTGCGCGCCCGCGCGAGACGAGAGCGCCCATGACTCCCGCATTTCCCGGCTCAGTTGAAGCGACGACACCATCGCGCAACGCGGAGGTCAGCGCCTGCCCGAGCAGCGGCAGCACCACCAACGCCCACAGCGGCACGAATCGCACCGACACGCAGCCGAGCGCCGTCCACAGCAGCGCGTTCGCCGCCGCCAGCGGATGCAGCCCAGCCCCGCCAGCTCGCCTCGCATTGAACATCCAGCACGCCACGAGCGTTATCGTCAGCCCGAGGAACAGCAGCCCGGCGAGCGAGTGAAAATCCGGCGACTGGTACTCCTGCGTATAGCGCGCGATCAACGGATTCCGCAGGTACCCCAGGATGTGCCCCCACAGGCCCACGCCCCACGGATTCACCAACGTCGCTGCCACGGACGCCGCGACGCTCCACGCGAGTCGTCGCGGCTCAGCCCGACCACGCGCCGCGGGGAAGAGCCAGGTCACCACTAGCGCCGTCGCTAACAAAAGCAGCCCGCCGAGGAATCCGCCATGCAGATTCGCCCACAGCGCGAACACCGGTGGAAAGCGCCACAGGCGGGCGGCGCGCCCGTCGCGCCAGTAGCGCCAGATCTCCTCCGAGGTCCACATCGTCAACGCCAGCGAGAAGAGCTGCGCCCGCGCTGTCCACGTGATCGACGTCAGACCGATGCCGGCGACCGCCAGCGCCAACGCCAACAGCAGCGGCACGCGACGCACTCGTAGCGCGGCATAGAGCCCCAGCGACGTCACCGCCACCAACAACCCCGCCAGCGCCACCACCCCGTTCAGCCCGCCCAATTGATAGGCCAGCGCGTAGCAAACCTGACTCAGCCACTCCCAATAGACCACGGGCTGGCCGTAGGTCGTGCTGAGCAGAAACTCATTGCGCGGCAGCCCATGGCGCAGGATCTGCAGGCCAATGCGTAGGTTCCAACCAGCGTCGCCGTCCATGCCCAGCGCGAGGCCCTGCAACGCAAAGGTGGCGCCGAGCAGTACCGCCACGAAGATCACGTCGCCGATCGACGGCAGTGCCCAGGCGATCACCCATTCGGCCCGCCGATACAAACCGCCGCGTACCCGCGCCGACGTCTCGGAATCCGCCACGCTGCGCATAGTCCCCACTCGCCCCACAATTCGCGTTCCCACAGCAGCATCCGCGCGGCCCGCCCCGCCAGTATAATCGGGCGTTCACGTATCGAGAAGCGTGACAGGAC
This sequence comes from uncultured Chloroflexia bacterium, assembly GCA_963841205.1. Classification (GTDB taxonomy): domain Bacteria; phylum Chloroflexota; class Ktedonobacteria; order Ktedonobacterales; family JADMIN01; genus CAWAWP01. The sequence goes on from CAWJCH010000013.1 coordinate 122,335, forward strand.
CGCGCAAAACCGCCCGTACGCCTGCTGCCGGCCGAAAACCGCCGCCCCGTCTCATGGCCTGGTCCGCGTTGACACCCCGCCGGGAGGATGGTATGCTGGGAAAACTGCCCGGCGTATGCACTGGCCGGATGATTGACACGACGACGGAGCCGCGCGAGAGCACGCGAACATTGTCCGCTGGCTTTGGCTTTCGCGCGTCAGCATACACCGACGAATCGGATGACAGCGAGGCACGCCGCCGCAGCGTGGCGTGTTCGGAGGACCGGAGAGACATGGTCAAAATTCGCCTCATGCGCATGGGCATGAAGGGCGCGCCCACCTACCGCATCGTCGTCGCCGACGCCCGTTCGCCGCGCGATGGCCGCATCATCGAGAACATCGGCTCGTACAACCCGCGCACCGAGCCGTCCACCATCATCGTCGATCAAGATCGCGCGAAGCACTGGCTCTCAGTTGGCGCGCAGCCATCCGAGTCCGTCGCCTCGCTCTTGCAGCGCGCCGGCGTCTTGCCGCCCCGCGTGAGCGCGACCGCCGAGGCCCCAGCCAAGGCGAAGGCCTAGCTCGACCGTTGTGCGGTTGGGCGCCGCGCGGAGAGGTGTCGGCAACGCATGGTACCACTCATCGAATTCCTCGCGCGCAACCTGGTGGACGAGCCAGAGAGCGTCGTCGTGCGCTCGATCCGCGAGGATCGTTTCGCCACTGTCGTCGGCCTCTCCGTCGCCGAGAGCGACCTCGGCAAGGTGATCGGGCGGCAGGGCCGCGTCGCGCGGGCCATGCGTACGCTCATGCGTGCCTCCGCCGCCGTCCAGGGCAAGCGCCACATCGGCCTGGAAATCGACGAGGGCAACATCGCGCCCGAGGAATGACGTGGATCAGCCTGACGACTGGATCGCCATCGGCAGCATCGTCGGCACGTTCGGCGTGCACGGCCAACTCAAAGTCGAGCCGCTGACCGACGTGCCCGATCGCTTCGAGCGGTTGCAAGTCGTCTACCTCGGCGCCGATCACCATAAACTGCGCGTCGAGGGCTCGCACCCGCACAAACGCCAAATCCTGCTACAGCTCGAAGGCATCTCAGACATGACCGCCGCCGAGCGCCTCCGCGGCCAACTGCTGTGGATACCTGCCGCCGAGATCGCGCCGCTGCCCCCCGACCAGTATTACATCCACGATCTGCTCGGTCTCCGCGTCGAGCACGTCAACGGCAACGCGCTTGGTCGCGTCGCCGATGTGCTCGTCGGCATCGGCAATGATCTACTCGTCGTGCGCAACGACGCGACCGGCGCCGAGACCCTCGTGCCCGCCGCGAAAGAGTTCATCAAGTCGGTAGACATCTCCTCCGGCATCCTGCGTCTCGACCCCATCCCCGGCCTCTTCGACGACGAAGCGGTGATCGATGACGGCGAGCCGGCAACGTAGCGGCTGGCGGCGCAAAAGCAATCAGTCCCACACTTGGGGCAAAATGCTTGACCATGCCGGGCTAGCCATGTTATCCTGACCCTGCCCGCCGAGCGCACAGCGCACCGACGACGCACCGGCACGGCACGCAGACCTCGTGGCAAAGGAGAGCTTGGTGCCGCAGCAACCAGTCCAGCAGTCGACGTTACCCGCCGGCACAGTGCTCGCCAAGCGTTATCGCCTCGACCAAGTCATCGGCAGTGGCGGCTACGCCAGCGTGTATCGCGCCACCGACCTCACCCTCGGCTACGAGCGCGCCATCAAAGAAGTCTCCGACCCCGATCTCGGCGTGCGCAACCAGTTCCGCCTCGAAGCCGAGCTGCTGATCAACTCCAAGCACCCCCACATCCCCCACGGCTACCACCTCATCGAGGACCGCGACCGGCTCTATCTCATCATGGACTACGTGCGCGGCAAAGACCTCGAAGAGATGCTCAACGACAGCCTGACGAAGCAGCAGCGCCCGCTCGATGAGGCGCAGGCCCTACGCTGGGCCATCGACATTTGCGGCGCGCTCGATGAGATGCACAACCTCAAGGTGCCGGTGATCCACCGTGACATCAAGCCCGCCAACATCAAAATCACCCCCGACGGTATGCCCATCCTGATCGACTTCGGCCTCGCCAAGCTCCATCAGAAGGGCCCCACCATGACGGCGGCGCAGGGCGTCTCGCCCGGCTTCGCGCCGCCCGAACAATACATGGCGAAGGGCCGCACCGACGCCCGCACCGATATCTACGGCCTTGGCGCAACCCTCTACGCCTGCCTCACCGGCAAAGACCCGCCAGAGGCCCCAGGGCGGCTCATGGCGCAGACCGGCGCCGGCGGCACCGCGGGCATGCACCTCGTCTCCGTCCGCAAGCTCAACCCGCGCGTCAGCGAAGAGACCGATCGCCTGGTGACCCGCTCCCTCGAGCTTTCGCCCGGCAACCGGCAGCAGTCGGCGGCGCAGTTGCGCGACGAGCTCACCACCTCGCTGCAGCACCTCAACCGCGAGGCTCCCTCACCGGTGAGCCTCGGCGTGCTGTGCCCGCGCTGCGGCGTGCAAAATCGCTCGGAGAGCATGCGCTGCGTCAACTGTGGCACGCCGTTGCGCCAGGGCACGTCGCAGTTCGGCGCGGTTAACCCAAACAGCCTGCCCGACGGCACCGGCAAGCGTGCCGCCGTCGCACCCGTCGGGGGCACCTCCGGCATGCGCGCCCTCGCCAAAGCGCCCGTCGCGGCAGCCGCGCGCTATGCGAGTCCCGCGGCCGCGCCGCAGGTCGATCAGCGCACCGGACGCCAGCCAGCCGTCGCCCAAGACGACCAGCGCAGCGGCAAGCAGCGTGCGGTCTCTCCGCGCGGCGCCCAAGCCCCGCTCCTGCCGCCGCCAGCAGGGTCCACCGGCACGCTCACCTCCATGATGGGTACAGCCGCCGTCGCCATGGCGGCTCCCAAGGCCACCCGCGAAATGCAAGCCGCACGGCGAGACGCTCGCGCGGACGCGCCCGCGCAACCCGATGCCTGGATCAAGCTCGGCGACACCCCCGTGACTCGCTTCGGCAAGGTCATGTTCACTCTCGCGGCAGTCGAAGTGCTCTGGGGGACTATGGTCGTGACGCTGGGCCTCGTCGTGCTCGGCTACCGTCAACAACCGCTGCCGGTTCCGCAGCTCGTCGTCGGCTGGATCGTCGTCGTGCTCGTGGCCAGCGTCCTCGGCGCGCAAGCGCTCACCCGCCCCGTGTTCCGTCGCGGCAAAATGACCAACACGCGCCGCTGGATCCAAGGGACCGGACTCACGCTCTATTCGCTGGCCGTGCAGGTGGCGGGCGTCGTCGGCGCCATCGTCTTCCAGTCGACTCAACCAAATCCCTGGTACGCCATTGCCGCGTATCTGCTGTTCGGCTTCAGCACGCTCCTCGCCGGGGTAATCGGCCTCTTCACCACCCTCGGCTAATCCAGGGCGAGCCTTCCGCCATGCCAGAGCCCAACCCGATCGTCGCCAACCAGGCGCCCAACCCCATGTTCCGCATCGGCAACATGGTGCACGGACGCGACGACGTCATCCACCTGGAGTTCGGCGAGCCCGATTTCCCGACGCCGCAGCACATCGTCGAGTCCGCTCAGCACTCCCTTCGCGACGAGCGCCAGGGCTACGGGCCGGGCAACGGCATACTCGCCTTGCGCGAAGCGATCGCCGCCCGTTCAGCCCGCGTCAGCGGCATCGCCGCGGACCCCGCCAATGTGGTCGCCACCGCCGGCGGGACCGGTGCCGTCATGGCCGCGCTCCTCACCCTCTGCACTCCAGGCGACGAAGTGCTCGTCCCCGATCCCGCCTGGGCGGGTTATGACGCCATGCTCGCCGCCTCGGGCACACGCCGCGTCCGCTACCCTCTCGTGCCGGAAAACGGCTGGCTGCCCGATGTCCGCGCCCTCGAAGCGGCCATCACCTCGCGCACGCGCATTCTCCTGCTCAACTCGCCGAGTAACCCCACCGGTGCCGTCTTCCCGCGCGAGACGATGCTAAGGCTCGTTGAGATCGCCGAGCGCCACGACCTCTGGATCCTCTCCGACGAGTGCTACGACGAGATCGTATTCGACGGCGAGCACATCAGCCCCTCCGCGCTGGGCGCCGCCGACCGCACCATCACCGTCGGCACCTGCTCGAAGTCGTACGCCATGACGGGGTGGCGCGTCGGCTGGGCTGTTGCCCCCGAGCGAGTGGCGCGCCCGCTCGGCCTGGTCGTGGCGGCCCAGGTCAACAACCTGCCACTCTTCGCACAGCGCGCGGCCCACGCTGCCATTACCGGCCCGCAGGACTGCGTCCGCGAGATGGTCGCCGCCTATTGCCGCCGTCGCGACGCGTCCGTCGAGCTGCTCCGAGCGCGCGGATCGCTCGACTCCACGCCGCAAGGCGCGTTCTACCAACTCATCCCCGTGGCGCGTGCCACCGGTGTCGAGCCCGCCGCCGCGTTCGACACCGTCACCTTCGCCGAGCGCCTCATCGAACAACAGCGCATCGCCGTGGCGCCAGGCATCGCCTTCGGTCTCGCCGCCGCCCGCCACGTGCGCGTCTCCCTCGCCAGCAGCGACGACGACCTCCGCGTGGGTATCACGCGGCTGCTCGACTTCGCCGCCTCGTGGACGGACGCCTGACCAACTCGAAATCTGAGTTGATCGTCCCAACTCAGCCTCGCTCTACCGCACAGACAGTACACGAATCTGTCGCGGGACCAACCGCCAACCGGGTAACGCGGTTCACCGCACCTCCCGCTCGATTGACGCCTGCTGCCCCGCGAACCGCAGTGTCGCGGCCCCTTGCCACCGCTACGACCACATCCCAACGTCGCACCCCAACGTAGATATCACTTGCTACCCAAGTTGGGGCGCGACATGTCGCGCCGGCCTACCCCATCCTCGCCGGATGTCGCCTCCCACCGTAGGGGCGAGGCCTGCCTTGCCCTCCGCCTGGTCGTGGAAGAGGTCCCCCGCACCTCCGCCGTTACCCAACCCGACACCGCACAACCTCAATCCGCCGCGGGATGCGACCACGGCACGGGCACCGCCGACGGTGGGATGTTCTCGTGCTCGAAGCCCCAATCCAGTAAGGTGCGCATATCCACCATACGAATCTGCCACGTCGGTTCGTCCAGTACCACACCCACCATCAAGTGACCATCGCGGATGGCCGCGAACGCCTCGCAGTAGCCGGCGTCGCCCGTGTAGCCCGGCTTCACCCCGATCGCACCAGGGTATGGATAGCGCCCGCCGGAGAGTAGATCGGTGCCGCTGCTCAGCGTGTATGCCTTATGCGTCGACGTCTTCGGAATCGAGTACGCGAGCGTCGACGTGACCGTCACCAACGCCGGCACGTGCATGGCGACCCCCGCGAGGATGGCGAGGTCCCGCGCGGTGGTGTAGTGCCCGTCCTGACCCAATCCATGCGGATTCTCGAAGTGCGTATGCGTCAGGCCGAGCTGCTGGGCACGCGCGTTCATCATCGCCACGAAATTTGCCTGCGTGCCGCCGATGGCATCCGCGATCGCCACCGCCGCATCATTCCCCGAAGGCAGCACCAAGCCATACAGTAAGTCTTGGAGCGTCAGTTGCTCGCCCGTGCTGAGGCCCATGTAGCTGCTGTCGGGCCGCACCAACGCCGCCGCGTCTGCCCCGACCGTGATCATCATGTCCAGCGGTGCGTGCTCCACCGCCAGCAGCATCGTCATGATCTTTGTACAGCTCGCCATCGGCAGTTCGAGATCGGCGTTCTTCGTGTAGTAGGTGAAGCCGAGGTCCGCATCGAAGACATATGCCGCCTTCGCGCTCACCGGCGGCGGCGGGCCAATGGCTTCGATGTTCACCGATCCGCTCGACGTCTGCCACACAGAGGTGTGCGCCGCCCCCGCAGGACCCGTCCCGGACAGCCGCAGCAGGCTTACAACCATCGCCGCCAGCACCAGAACCAGGAACACCGACCACGAGACGGTTCCCGCCAGCGCTCGCCGCTTCGAAGCCCTCACCGTCGGCAAAATCCGCGTGATCGCCCCGATCTCGTCTCCCTGCGCCTCCGCCATCGCGCCACCGCCTCCTGCAACGCTGCGCAGTCGCGCTCAGCCGTATCCTTCGGCAATGAGTCTAGTCGCCAGGGTACCGTCGCGTCAAACAGATGAGACCGATTTCCCCCGCGGTGCTGGACGCGGTGCCTCGTAGACCGCGCATGCTCGCCTTTTCCACTCCATGAAAAGCGCCCAAACAACAGCCACGCCGCCTTGTGTTGGCTTGGCGCGAGCGTCGTATGCCACGTTTCGCCCGAAGGGCGCCGAGTGAACGACGGACTGCAGTTCGCCTCCCCCGTACGCCGGACCTGCAGCGCCACGATACCCCAACGGCACCCGACCAGCACGACGCGGTATCGGACAATTCGGACATGAGGTGGAGGCACACGAACCGTCATCAGGGAGGAATCAGCCAGGGGAGGAGAGACCGGGGGAGATGTGTGGTGCCAAGGGGCGGAATCGAACCGCCGACACTGCGATTTTCAGTCGCATGCTCTACCCCTGAGCTACCTTGGCGCGTGGGGTGGGCCACAAAGCCTGCGCTAGTATACTATTCGCCCAACGCGATTGTCAACGCCAGCGCCGCCCGCCCGCTCCGCGATGCCTGGCACGGTCTCGACCGCTACTTCGCCTACTACAATCACGAGCGACCGCATGAAACCCTAGCAAAATCCTGGCTTTCATCCCCCTGCCTTGAGGCAAGGGGATGAAAGCCAGTCCGGTCCAATGGCCGTTGCTCTACTCGTTCGGTAGAAGAGTGCCCTGTCCGGCCCAGCAACGTGGCCTCTTCGGACGCCACCCCGTACCATCGGGCCGGGCAGGCCCGTCAGGCGCTAACGTAGTGGGGTACCACATACGTAGCCTGAGCATCCCCGGCGTTTACGCCTCGTTTACGCCTGGGGAGTGTCAACGTATCTCACGCCTGCGGAGGTGTATTATGGGAGACCAGATAGCTCCTGCTGAACTGACTTCGGCGGATCATCGCCGACGCATGCAGGCCATTTATCGTCTGGTCGAGCAGCATCCGCCGCAAGCGGGAATCTGGATCCGTCCCTTACTCAAAGATCGTGAGGCGTTGGTGCGGTCTGCGGCCATCGTCGCGCTGGGAGACTTGCAGGACCAGGAATCCTTTGCCGATCTCGTGGCCTGCCTCGCCGCTCCGACCAGTCACGAGCAGCGCAATGCTGTTCGCGCGCTCGTGGGTTTAGGCGGTGAGCGGATGCGCGATCCCCTGTTGCAGGCCCTGTCGCAAAAGGCGGATCCGTTTGTGTGTTTCGACATCATCAAAGGGCTGAGTGCGTTTGCAGATGACGGTGACGTAGTTGATGCTTTGATTCAACAGTTGCAGGCCCCTGATGAAGATGTGCGTGCGACGGCTGCAGTCGCATTGGCGAAGATGCGAGCGCGTGCAGCAGTCCCAGCGTTGCAGCACATGATGCAGACTGATTCCAATCAGGAGACGAGCATTCATGGTCTCTGGGTAGCTAACAGTAGCGTGGCCAAAATGGCCATCGCCATGATCCTCTCAGGCCAACAAGCATCGGCGCTTGATTGGCCATCTTGACAGAAAAGGGCTTTAGCCCGCCGCAAGCCGGGCTGTTTCAACGGCAGCGGTTAGGCGCTCCTCGGCTTTAGCCATTCTTCCAACCGCTTGCCTGTTGGTCTTATTTGTTGTGGACTAAAGACCCTGGAACAGACACACGAGTACCAACGAGAGGAACACCGCGTCCATCTCATCATCTAGCACCTCATCTGGTGCCCACGCCGCCGCAAGCCCGTGCTCGTGGGGCCAGTGGCGGCACGGTGTCGGGAGTTGCTCGAAGGCAAGTGTGCTGAGAAAGGGTGGCAGGTGGTAGCCCTCGCCATTCAGCCCGAACATAGCCATCTGTTCGTGCGGGTATGGCCGAGCGATAGCGCCGCCGAGGTGGTGAAGGAATGCAAGGGCGTCACCTCCTTCCATCTGCGCAAAGAGTTTCCCCACCTGCTGAAGCTGCCCTCCACCTGGACCCGCTCGTACTTCGCCTCAACCGCCGGCAATGTGAGCCAGGAGACTCTTCAGCGGTATATCGCCGCACAGACGGGGCGGTGAGCCATGGAGCGCGTGCGCAAGACGTGCAAGGAGAAGCTTCGCCCGACGCCCTCGCAGGAACAGGCGTGAGACGACGTGCTCTGGCGCTGCCGCACGCTCTACAACGTGGCGCTCGAACAGCGCATCACCTGGTGGCGGCGGGGACAAGGCATCGGCGCCACGCGCTTTCAACAGGAAGCGGAGTTGAAGGAGCTCCGGGCGGAGTTCCCGGAGTATGCGGCCATCCACTCGCAGGTCCTGCAGGAGGTGCTGGCCCGGCTGGACAAGACCTAGCAAGCCTTCTTCCGCCGCGTGGCGAATGGCGAGCAGCCCGGCTTTCCCCGCTTCCAGGGCAGAGATCGTGACCACGCGTTCACCTACCAGGAGTATGGCAACGGCACTCGCCTGGAGAACGGCTTCCTGGTGCGCAGCCCGATCGGGCGCCTTGCGGTCCGGTGGTCCCGCCCCTTGGAAGGCACGCCCAAGACCGTCACCGTCTCGCGTGAGGCCGATGGCGGGTACGTCGCGTGCTCCTGTGCCGACGGGCCGATCCAGCCGCTCCCCCGCACCGGACGCGAGACGGGCCTTGAGGTGGGGCTGCAGGGGTTCCTGGTGACGGCGGAGGGGGAGATCGTGGACAATCCCCGCCACTATCGCACGGGCGAGAAACGGCTGGCGAAGGCGCAGCGGCGGGTGAGTCGGCGGAAGCAGGGGAGCAAGCGCCGCACGAAGGCGGTCAAGCTGCTGGCCAAAGCCCATCTGCACGTCAAGCGCCAACGTGCCGAGCACCACCACAAGACGGCGCTCGCCCTCGGGCGCCAGTACGACACGATCTACCACGAGGCCATTGCGCCCGCCAACCTGAGCCGACGCCCCGCCCCGATCCCCGATGGGCACGGCGGGTATCTCCCGAACGGAGCCAGCCGCAAGGCGGGCCTCAACACGTCCATCCACGACGCCGGATGGGGCCGCTTCCTGTCCATTCTCGCGTGCAAGGCAGCATGCGCCGGGAAGCGAGTGGAAGCGGTCAATCCGGCGTACACCTCCCAGGACGGTTCAGGCTGCGGCACACGGATGGAGAAGAGCCTGTCCGTGCGCACGCATGTCTGTACGAACTGCGGGCTGGTGCTGGACCGCGACGAGCACGCGGCCAGGAATAGCCAAGGGCGCGGGCAGCGCCTTCGGGGAGTCCCGGCGATGGCGGGGGCGTTGAACCGAGAACCCGTGGGGCTTTAGCCCCTGCGGAGTGTCAGTGAGTAACGCTCTTAGCTCGTTCCACTGTAGAATGTGTGTCGCTGGTCGTTACAGCGGGGAGTACCGCACTTCCTTGGCCAGGCCCACAAACAGTCCTACAAATCCACCAATTGACCATGCGGAAAGTGTGAAATGTCGTCCCGCCCCTTTCTGGCGCGCCTTGTATGCTAACGAACATTTTGTTATAATTGCCGCCGCGTACCAAGAGATGAGCACCATGTAGGCCTGATTCTGCGCTCATCGGCCAGAGTGTCCTTGCATATTAACGAAAAAATCGTTAGGATACCAGCTATGGAAGAGAGAGCGAACGCCGCCGAGCGCATAATCAGACGCTTCGGCGGCCAGAGCGCGCTTGCTGCCCTGCTCGGCAAGAGACAGAGCACGATCGAGCACTGGGCGAGGACAGGGCGGGTGCCGGCCCAATGGCAAGTGCCACTCGTGTCACTCGGCCGCCAGAGAGGTGTGATCTTGGAAGCAAAAGACTTCGTCGAACTCAAGCCCGACCCGATCCATCCGGCAGAGGGCCGCCTGGGCGTCCTCCTCGTCGGCCTCGGCGCCGTCGCCTCGACGCTCATTAGCGGCGTCGAGCACGTCCGTCGCGGCAGCGGCCGGCCCATAGGCTCGCTCACCCAGATGGGCACCATCCGCCTTGGCAAGCGAACGGAAAATCGCTCACCCCTCATCCGCGAGTTCGTCCCGCTCGCGAACCTGGACGACATCGTCTTCGGCGCCTGGGACCCCTTCCCCGACGACGCCTACGAGGCAGCATTGAAGTGCGGCGTCCTCGACCGCCACGAACACATCGAACCCATCGCCGACTTCCTCAAGTCCATCAAGCCAATGCCGGCCGCCTTCGACCAGTACTACGTCAAGCGCCTCAACGGGCCCAACGTCAAGCGCGGCACGAAGAGGGATCTGACCGAGCAGATTCGCGCGGACATACGCAACTTCAACTCCGCAAACAAGTGCGACCGCCTGGTCATGGTCTGGTGCGCCTCGACCGAGATCTACATGGAAGAGGGACCAAGCCACCTCAACCTCGCAAGCTTCGAGGCGGCGCTCGACGCCAACGACGGAACTATCGCCCCCTCGATGCTCTACGCCTATGCTGCCCTGATGGAAGGCATCCCCTTCGCCAACGGCGCCCCCAACTTGACTGCTGACATCCCGGCGCTAGTAGAGCTGGCGAACGACCAGGGCGTTCCGATCTGCGGCAAGGACTTCAAGACCGGCCAGACCCTGATCAAGACGGTGCTCGCGCCGATGCTGAAGGCGCGCATGCTGGGCCTCAACGGCTGGTACTCGACGAACATCCTCGGCAACCGCGACGGTGAGGTGCTCGACGACCCGGAGAGCTTCAAGACCAAGGAGGAGTCGAAGCTCGGCGTCCTCGAGTACATTCTCCAACCCCAGCTCTACCCCGACCTCTATGGCGACGTCTACCACAAGGTGAGGATCAACTATTACCCACCCCTGGGCGACAACAAAGAGGGCTGGGACAACATCGACATCTTCGGCTGGCTCGGCTACCCCATGCAGCTAAAAATCAACTTCCTTTGCCGAGATTCGATTCTCGCCGCGCCCCTTCTTCTTGACCTCGCCCTTTTCCTCGACCTCGCCAAACGAGCCGGCATGAAGGGCATCCAGGAATGGCTGTCCTTCTACTTCAAGAGCCCACAGCACGCCGACACCGTGTACCCGGAGCACGACGTGTTCATTCAACAGACGAAGCTGAAGAACACGCTTCGCTGGATGATGGGCGAAGAGCAGATCACCCACCTCGGCCTCGAGTACTATCAGGACTACCAGGAGGAATAACGGATAGCCGCGACTGAACGTAGGGGCGGGTCTAAGACCCGCCCGCGAGGCAGTGTAGTCAAGCACCAGCACACAGGATTCCGTAGTGCCGCTTCCGAAGCAGCCGGACCATGGTTGAGCCGCATCCCGCAGCGGCACCATGATCGTTGTGCCGGTGCGAACTTAGCCGACCGCAGCACGAACGATCCCCATGCCCGCAAACTCCATCGAAGAGGACGAGGCTCTCATCCTCGACTTCAACAAGCTGGCGAAAGTTGCCGAAGTTCCCTGCGCACTGCCCCGTGCAGCCCACATTCCACACGTGCCCTTACTGATTTCTGCAGGTTTCCCATCGCTGCCTGGGGAATACGTGGGCATAAGGGGAACCGCATCGCGAATTATCAAATAATGTGGCGCGAAGACCCCGCGGTGCACCCACGGGGAGGAAGCGCCGCGCGCCGTCAGGCGCTCCCGACAACCGGACAACCACCGACCAGGTGTGCCATACTCGCCCCCCTACCGCAGGGCCTGCGGGAAGGTACGCGTGTGGAGGTGGCTTCGGGCCACGACATGACCGTGTACGACGCTCCTAGCTCGCTAGGTGAGCGGTGGTCAGCCCAAGAATCCCCCGGCTTCCGCCGTGGGGAGTGGTCAAGTGCCTTGCAGCAACACGGCGGAGGTGCTGAACAGCGACCTGCTCAATTGAGCCGTGCCTGGCGGGTGGACGTAGCTCGGCTTGGGCGCGCCGCACGTGCGGAGGGTGGGCCCCGTGCACTGATCCACACTATGGCCCGAGAGTCGTGGTGCGGATTTCCTAGTCTTGTCGCGACGGGAAGGGGACCAGGGGGTTAGGGATTCTATCGCAGCGTCGACGGCAATATCCCCAACTGCTCGCGATACTTCGCCACCGTGCGCCGCGCCACCTCGATCGCGCGCTCGCTGAGGATGTCCGCAATCTCCTGATCCGTCAGCGGCGTCGTCTCGCGGTCGATCAGGTCCTTGATCAAATCCTTGATACCCAGATTCGCCACGAAGAAGTTGCTGAACGGGATCACCTCGCCCGTTGGCAGCATGCAATACTTCGCCGCCGTCGCCCGGCTCACCGTCGACTCATGCATCCCCAGGTCGACTGCCACCCGTGCCCGCGTCAGCGGCGCCAGCGAGCGGATGCCTCTATCCAGGAAGTCGCGCTGCAGCTCCACGATGTGCCGCGTGATCTTCGTCAACGTCTGGCGGCGCTGGTGGATGTTCGAGATGAACAGCTTCGCGCGCGACACGTACTGCTGGATGTGTCGCCGCTCGTCCTCGTTCAGGTTCGACTGGCGGTTCGTCATCTCCGAATAGAGCTGCGAGTACGACGGGTTCACGTTCAGGTAATAGCGCTTCGACTCCACCACGTCCACATCGTAATAGTGGCGTCCGTCCGCCAGCACGCGCTTGTTGATGATCACGTCCGGCAACACCGTGTGCGTGCGCTCGCCCCCCGCCGAGAGGTTCGTGCCGAGGTAGCCGCGCGCCGGGAACGGGTTCAGGTTGCGCTTGATGAACTCACTCACACCGTGAATCGTCTCCGTCGTCGTCCCCAGCGCCAGCGCGATCTGCCCATACTTATGCTCGCTCAGCTGCTGCAGGAAGCGGCCGATCACCTCGCGCGCGAACGGCTGGTGGATCCCCTGCGTCTCCAAGAAGCTGAGCTGGATCAGGAGGCACTCGCGCAGGTCTCGCGCGCCGACGCCCACCGGCTCCATCGATTGGAGCGCCTCGACGATCTCCTTCAGATGCTCGGTGTCCACGTCGAACTCCGCCGCCGCCTCGTCAAGCGAGCAGCGCAGGCGGCCATCGTCGTCTAGATTGCCGACCAAATACTCGATCAGCGCGCTGTCTTCGATCGGGAACTGCGCCTGCAGCGAGAGCGTCAGGTGCTCCGAGAGGCTCAGCTGCGCCGCCACGCGGGCGGTCGGGTCGAACTCCTCGTCATCGCCCGCGCCCGTCGTCCGCCGCGACCAGAGGCCGTCGTCGGCGAAGTCGCCCGCCTCCGCCAGCGCCTCGCGCACGTCTTGCTTCACGCCCGCCGAACAGTTGGCGCAGAACCCGTTCTGGAGCGGCCTGCCACACTGCTGGCAGATCGGCAACTCCTCCACCTCCATCGCCGGATTCTCGTCCACTTCGCGCTGGATCAATTCCTGCAGAGCGGCGGACGAGAGCGCGAGGATGTGATTCGCAGCCACTAACTGCGGCGACGCGACATGCGACTGTACCTGCTGGTTGAGCTGCGACAAATCCATTGCCATGGGGATGCTTCCTTCTGAATCTGCGCGAGGACGTTTAAATTCAGGAAATGCATCTTCCATGCCAATTTACGGTTGAGGTCTCGCCGCTGCGCTCATTGCCACTGGATCGGCTCGACGCCCCCATTCGCCGGCACTGACGCGCCGCGATCTCCCACCGAATACGCCGATACCTCAATGCCGCGATCCCCACCCTCCCCACGCCACCTTGCCGTGCCGCGCTCCCGCCTCTCACCTGCTTTCCCCGCGAGTAAGGGGGGTGAGGTCCCTCGCCCTCAGCGCCACGGTCGCTCCCTCTCCCCGCCGAAATCGGGCACAACAAGAAGGGGACGTCCATACGGACGTCCCCCACCGTGTACCAACGTGTAAGCGCCTTGTAGGTGCTACGCCTCCGCCACTTCCGCCTCCGCCGCTTCGGTCCCCGCATCCGACGTCGCCGCCTCTGCGCCCTGTGCCTCGATCGAGTCCGACGACACGATGCGCACCGTCAGCTTCGGCTCCACACCGGTCGCGATGCGCACCCCCACGGTGAACTCGCCGAGCGACCGCAACGGATCGCGCAACTGCACCAACCGCCGATCGAGCGTCAGCGATTCCTGCTCCTGGACCGCGTCCACGATGTTCTGGCTCGTCACCGACCCATAGAGGCGGCCACCCTGGCCCACGCGCACGGCGAACGTCAAGATGATCGAGTTGATGCGCGCCGCCAACTCCTCGTTCGTCTGCCGCTGCTGAGTCGCGCGCCGCTGGGCCGAAGCCACGCGCTCGTTCAGCGAATTGATCTCGCTCTGCGTCGCCGCCGTCACCAACTGCCGCGGCAACAAGTAGTTGCGAGCGTAGCCCGGCGCCACCTCTTTCAGCTCACCGGGCTTGCCGAGCCCCGGCACCTCATGCAGCAAAATAACCTTCATCGCGAGTGTCGTCCTCTCCATCTGGCAGCGCGCGCCACAACCGCTGGCCTGGGTCTGCGCGCAACCCTCGCCCCTTCTGGGGCATACCGAACGAGTGTATAGTATAGCACTCATCGGTGTCCAGGGATAGTTAGTGATGCTCGCTCGATCCGCTTGAATTCAGCTATGAGTCCACCCGACCCAGAGTTTAAGAGACTCGCCAAGACGCCACATCTCGCTCAGTTCTGGGGGTAGATTTCTCAAACTGGGGGCAGATGTGGCGTCTTGGGGGCAGGTAATCCTATCAACTTGCCCCTTCCTTTCCCTTGAGAGATTTTCGGATCGCTCGGGGGATGTTTGGTTGGTGACTCCACGCTGCCAATGCTGGCTACGCGCAGATCGCTTCTTCCACACCGGGGCGTTGTACCTCCTCCGTCTCATGCGGATCATCCGCCATACTGGCCGTGTCGGGCCGCAAGAGGGTGAACGCCAGTACGGTCGTCACGAGGAGAATACCGGCGCCGATGGCCCACGTGAGGTGGTAGCCGCCGCTCAGCGCCACGGCGTTGGCGTGACCCTCCGCTGTCAATTGCCCCGCTCGATCGATTGACAACGTCGCCAGGATCGCCAGGCCCAGCGCGCCACCGACCTGCGTGGTCGTGTTAAGGACGCCCGAAGCGACCCCCGCGTCTTGGGGTGTTGCGCCGGACATGGCCAGGATGGTCAATGCGGGGAAGGCCATGCCAGCGCCTACACCGAGCAACACCATAGGGGCGAAGAGGTCGCGCACATAGTCGGCGTTCAGCGGGGAGTGCGCGAAGAGCAACAGCCCAAGCGTAATGCAGAGCAGACCGACCAACACCACCGTGCGCGCCCCGAACCGGACGATCAGGCGAGCTGAGAGGCCGATCGAGAACGCTGCCATGGCGACCGTGTCCGGAAGGAACGCGAGGCCGATTGCTAGCGGCCCGTAGTGCAACACTCGTTGCATGTCCAGCGAGCCCAGGAAGAAGAACCCGAAGAAGGCGCTGACCATCAACGCCTGGATGAGATTGGCGCCGGAGAGATTGCGAGAGCGGAAAAGCCGCAGTGGCACTAGTGGGGTGGAGACCAACGCCTGGTGGACGACGAATGCCGCCAACAGTCCGAACGCGAGGGCGCCAAGCCCAAGAGTGCGCAGCGACCCAAGTCCGTAGACATCTGACTCGACGATGGTGTAGACGCCCAGCATCAGGGCACCCGTGACGAGGACTGCACCGAGCACATCGATCCCCTTGCCCCGTCCGATGCCCCGGTCAGAGGCGATTAGCTGCGTGCCGAGGACCATCGTCGTCAACCCGATCGGCAGGTTGACGAAGAAGATCCAATGCCAACTGATGGCTTGGGTGATGAGCCCGCCGGCCAGTAGGCCAACCGCGCCGCCGGCCGATGCGACGAAGGCGAAGACGCCCATAGCCTTTGCCCTCTCCATGGGCTCAGGAAACAGGGTCACGACCATCCCCAGAATCACCGCGGAGCTCACCGCGCCGCCGACGCCCTGCACGAACCTGGCGACGATGAGCATGGGTTGACTGAACGAAAGGCCGCAGAGCACCGAGGACGCGGTGAACATTGCGAGCCCGATCAGGAAGACGCGCTGGCGTCCGATCAGGTCGCCGAGGCGTCCGGCAAGGAGCATGACGCCACCATAGGCGATCAAGTAGGCATTCACGACCCAGGCCAGGTTGGATTGCGAGAAGGCGAGGTCGCGCTGGATCGATGGGAGGGCAACATTCACGATGGTCGAGTCCACCACGATCATGAGAAAACCAGCACAGAGGACGATCAACGACAGCCAGCGCGAACTGGTGGGCCGGACGATCCTCGCGACGTGCATGTCTGGGTCAATGTGGCTAAGACTGGTTTCCATGTCTCTCCTCTCAAGTACTGATCCGCAGAGTGAGGGGAAGAAGGGCGAAGTGTTGTAAGACTGAGTCCCCACAATAGCCCTCTACCACCCATTCCCTCGGACACTCATGAACCAGGAATACTGGATTCCTTTCTGGCAGTTCGCTGATGTACGCTGGCCTCCGTAGAGGCTGCGGATTCCAGACCTGAGACGCGCTTTGCGTTCACCGATGTCCGTCAGCGTTCGCTGGCGCTGGTGTCAGTATTGACTCGACTTTGGCCTTTTTCCGTTGGGCGCTTTCCAGGCCGCTCCTCAAGCCAGGTGTAGGCGACCTCGAATTGGCCATCTCCCGGCCCCTGGCGCATAGGGCGAATTGCATCCGCTTCGAAAGCGGTCCCGAAAGGCGTGGGGCCCGACCACCGCCTAACACGGCCAAAGTCGAGTCAGGATTGACTCGACTTTGGCCGTGTTAGGCGGCATAGCCGGCGGCATGAACCAACCTATCGAGCAGGGTCGCGGATGAGGAGCGTGCATTGGCCATGGTCCCCGCGGCGCGAAGGGTTGGCGCATTCGCCTCGACCCAGAACTGGCGACGGACGGCCGCGAGCACGTCGACGAAGGTCGGCTCCGCCTTGGCCTACCAGGCTGCTTGTCGTGTTGGCAGCGGATCGGAGGCCACCCGAGCGGCGAGCAGGATGGTCAGGCTGAAGGGCCCGAGCAGGCACGGCGTGGGGCGTGCGACGGCGCGTGGGCTCCAGTGCCGCTGGGTCTGGAAGCCGAGATGGGCGCGGACTTCCGCGAAGGTGACTGCGGCCGCCCACCGACTGACGTACCAGGCCATGATCGGCAGCACGCAGGCGTCTTGGTCGGTGCAGAAGAGGGCGAAGGGCTGCCGTTTCCCAGACGGGTCGCGCAGGAGCACCCAGCGCCATGGCCGTGGCGTCTCGCCCTCGCGGGGCCAGAGCGCGGTGCCCGTTGCCAGGTCCATGGCGAGTTGCCAGGTCCATGGCGAGCCGCTGGCCGGCGTACCAATCGATCGCCGTCGCGTCCCAGGTGGTCCGCGCAGGGTCGGCGTGGGCGAGCCGCTGCTGCAGCCGCGGTTGCCGCGGCCCCTTCTGGGGCTTGACGCCCGGCGTGCCCTTGGGCGGCGGTGGGACCGGGTCGTCGAGTTGGGCGCTGAGCAGCAGCCGCGAGACGAGCCGCCCACCGAGGCGCCCACCGAGGCGCCCACCGAGGCGCCCACCGAGGCGCCCACCGAGCCGCCCACCGAGGCGCCGGCAGGTGAGCCCGAGGCCGGCGGTGGCGAAGGCGCTGTCGCCCACCAGCACCAACTCACGCTCGGGCTGCCCGCGGCGGATGAGCACGATGAGGATCTCGGCGTACTCGGGGGCGGTGCGGTGGCGCGTGTGCAGCGTCCGGCTCAGGGCGGGCGAGCGCGTCGGGACCGTCAGCACGGGCAGTGCCCAGTGCCGCGCGCTCCACGGGCTCGGCACGAGCAACCTGAGGCAGCGCCACTGGATGCCTTCGCTCGTCGCCACATGGCCGGTCTGCGAGCGCACCGCGTCGGGCTCGCGACCTTTCAGGCAAATCGTGCGCCCCCAGCGCCGTTCAAGGGTCCCATCGACGAGCAGCACCAGCGGCGCATCGGCGGCGACCACGGTCGTCACGAGCAGGGGCAGGAGGATCCGGCTCAGGCGCAGCGCCGACCACCGGTTCCGATTGAGGACGCGGTGCGCGCCGGTGCAATGCCGCTCGTGACCGCGGCCCGTGGCACGCAGAGCGGCCGTGACCGTCCGCCGCCCGCTGGCCAGCAGCGTCCCCGGTACGAGCGTGAGGGCATGGGCGAAGGTTGGACGGGTGAACGCGACGGTGACCGGCTCGAGCATGGTGAGCAGCAGGGCGGAAGTGGGCAGCATACGGATACCTCCGCGCCGGCGATCCCGCCATTCCGCAGCCACCCCCGAAGGAACACCTTTACCGTCTGCAAAAGGGCCAACGTCGAGTCAACCTTGACTCGACGTTGGCCCTTTTTGTCGGTGGTCGGGCCCCACGCCTTTCGGGACCGCTTTCGAAGCGGATGCAATTCGCCCTATGCGCCAGGGGCCGGGAGATGGCCAATTCGAGGTCGCCTACACCTGGCTTGAGGAGCGGCCTGGAAAGCGCCCAACGGAAAAAGGCCAAAGTCGAGTCAGAATTGGTGTGAGGCGAATCCGCACGAGATTTGGCATGCTCGTGCCGCTGCAAGGCCGGTCAACATTTGCATCGGCCTGCGATTTGCAAATCCACTTCCGTTCGTCCGCTCGCGTCCATCGATGTCCGGAAACCCCTGAAAATACGACCTATATCGTGCGTACTTTCTCTACCCTGACTGCCACTTCCTCAAAATGACCTGAGTTGCCAATTTTCCTAGGCTCGTGGGGATTGCCCTTCGCGAGCCTAGGTGCTCCCTGGAGTCAGTTTTTCGATCGTTTTGGGGTCAGACATGGTCGGCGCCAGCTCGTTGTAGGGGGGCATTCGGATTTGACAAGACACTCTATCCTCCAGGGCTGGGATCAGCCCAACGCCTCGTGAGGAGGGCCTTGTGCAGGGATAGGCCCCTCTGACAGACCTCGAGTTGCTCCTGGATCGTCTCTTCTCAGCCGCTTCACGGGGCTGCGTCAGACATGAGCATACGATCATGACTACCCGCAGGCTTCCTGAATCGCCCCAGAGGAGGGTCGGCGGAATGGCAGCGAGCCGTCTCACCAGCGGTACCGGATCCTATCGGTGGACTTTCACACCCACGTCGGGATCCTGCAGGTCAAACCAGCGCTCTTGACCTTGAAGGGGCGAGGCAGTGCTCTCAAAGAGGATCACCGCACGGTAGTAATGGACGAAGCCTTATGGTCCAGAGAATGGGGGCAACACTGAACGTGAGACAAGTTGCTCCCATGTGCAAGGGCAACTTGTCCGCTTACGCCCTACACTTGGTGCAGAGGGAAAGTGAGGGGATCTCGGCCCAGCACCTCCTGCATCTCCAGCATCGTGTGCTCGAGCCGTCGCGCGATTACTTGGATGTCGCGCGCAACGTCGAGCCAGGACGGGTGGGCTTCGGGAGTGCTCGACAGGACAGCGTGTAAGGCGACTTGCAACTGAGTTGCGCCCTCATGTGCCCGGACGATGCTCATGAGGGATTGTGTGGGGTCATCGCACATCAGAGTCTTCCTACTTTCGCGGGCGTGTGTTGTCGGATGGTGACTGGCTGGTGCAAAACGCTGGGGCTTGGAGGTTGCCGCTGTATCGCCTGGTTTTCCTCGCTCGTTTGCAGTTTCGTGGCGCGAACACGCATCTTTGAGCGGGCACTCTCTGACTGGGTGCCTGAACGTATCGTGTTGGCAGGTCGCTGGCACTACAGAGGATCCGACCAGCGCGCGCGTGCTGCCTCGCTCTTGCTCCTGCGAGGTTGAGCCTGCTGCGTTGGAGGCCGACCACTCCACCGCTTTCTCAGCTGCTGACGCTGATACACAGCAGCGCTCCCGGGACATACGGCTTCGAGCGCTTCGTGGAGTATCCCCACCGCGTCGTCAACAATCTGGCCAGTGCGTGCTCGTGTGAGAGCACTCTCAGGGGCCGCACTCTGGGCGAGGTGGGCAAGAGTAGTCTCGGTAGTGAAGTACTCGAGAGTGAGACGCGCTGTTCGAGCGTCTGGCAACCGATCCCATACATCTAAACCGGCCGTGAACAGCAGAAACTCGAAGGTGACCTCCGACACTCCTCGCGGCAAATCCTTTCCGGGGATCGCGAAGGGAAGGAGTCGCTCCGCAACCATGACGGTGCGCTTCGACGCCCGATCGGTAGAGATTCGCTCCTCTAGCCATGCGAGTCCGATTTGCACGCGAAGCGCGCGGCCCCACCTGAGCGCTAGGAGATCTCGCGATTCGGCCCAGGCTGGATGCAACCAGAATTCCGCGTACTCGGTGATCGGATCGAGGTATAACGGCATCTGCGGCTCGTCAATGTGTTTCATTTGCAGTCCTCCGACGGCGTGGGGTAGGCGGTGGCACTACGATGATGAGCTACCCAGATTGCGGCACCTGAGGGCGAATCGTGGTATGGCAACGTTGCGATAGTCCTTGCGTTGGGTCTTGTGCAATCATACAGTGCTGGAGAGAAGGGGCGCGCGAATCTATGGTGCTGTGCCATTGGTTTTTCCCTGGTGTCTAGCGGGGAGATGCCTCCTCTCGATGTGGTCATCGGAGCCAGGTGATGCCTCGGGTTGCGCCAAAACACGAGTCGTACGATTGGCGCGGTGGATGCTGTCGCCGCCTGCCGTGTGGCTGTACATCGTTGTACCTTGTGCACCTGTAAAATACAAGTACATTCCATGGATATGGCATTATGGGCTAGGAAGGAGGTAATATATGAGGACTATCCATGGGTACGCGGGTGACGTGACGCAGGTGGAGGGGGAAATGACTGCTCGAGCCAAGGCGTATACGCTCCGGGACGCTCGCGAACGCCTAGGGGTCGACCATAAGACGCTGCTCCGGTGGCTGAAGCATGCAGGGATTACTCCGCTGCAGGGCGACCGAGATCGACGGCAGCGGTTGTTGACCGAGGCACAACTGGCAGAACTGGGCACGCTGTTCGGGCGACCGCCCGAGTCACCCTCCGGCGAACTGGATGTGCGAGTTGCTCTTGATGCTCTGGGCCAGCGAGTGAGTGCGCTTGAACGCATCGTGGAGCGCCTTGCCGCTATTCCCGCGGGGGAGCAGCAGGTCGATCGGCAACAATCCGACCGCGAACCGGCACCGGACCATCGGGGAGCACGTTTGCCCACTGTCCTGGTTGTGGACGATGATCCGAGCATACGCAAGCTGCTGGTCGAAGTGCTGCAGCTGGAGGGCTATCCGACCGAGACGGCGAGCAATGGGCGCGAGGCGATGGACATGCTGGCGCGGAGTGGCCCGCGCGTGGTGCTGCTCGACCTGCTGATGCCCGTCCTCGACGGACGCGGAGTGGTGCGAGAGCTCTCGGCGATGCCGGAGCAGCGCGCACAGCACAAGATTATCTTGCTCTCCGCCTATGTGAATCTCGAGGCACACGCCGACATCGAAGCCGACGGTAAGCTCGCGAAGCCCTTCACCGTGCCGCAACTGCTCAACGTGTGTACGTCCATCGCAGCGTAATGTGTGCGAACCCCCTTCGCCTCACGTCCGCAGGGATTCGCCTGTCCATCGCCTAAGTCGGCAGGATGCGGCTGCATCCTGCATTGGCCTGACACGACCACCACTCCCGTTCGGTGGCCGACCCCGCAATCGGTTCCGACGGACGGCTGCTCCTCCTTCATTACGCTCATGAAGGCTGCACGTGGCCGAATCGTAACTCCACCGCAGTCGCTGGTTTTCTCCCACCTGCGGTTTACAAAATTGCGGCGACTTGTGCCGTTGTGTCCCATTGCCGCAAGTTTCCGACACTCACTGTCCCGTTGCGTTCCATTGCGTCCCGTTCAGGTCGACGGCTTTGCTGCCGTTAGTGCTGCCGCCGCTTGCTCGCCCGACGGGGGCGGTACCACGCTCCGCTCCCACTCGTTTCAGGGCGACCAGTGACTCACGCTCGGCCTCCATGCGTAGGCGCAGGTCCTTGCTCGTTCCTCGTCCCAAGTCGGATCCTGAACTCGTCCAGGGCCGCGAGTGCGCGCTGGTGCAGCACGGTTGGGTTGACCGGCGACCGCGGTGGGCAGGGCGCCACATCGTTCAGCGTCTCACGGTCACGACGTGCGCCTGGATCTTGCCGTCCACATCGACGGTGCCGAACCGATGGGCGATCGCTCCCGCCGCGTGTTCGGTGGCTTCGTCCAAGCGGGCTGGATCGCGCGTCTCGATCTCGCCGCGCAAGGGCGTCCCCTGGCAATACGCGATCGCCGGGACCCGGCATGATGGCGCTCGGCTGCGCGCGGCGACCGTCTCGATACGCGCAGGTGCGACGAACCCACCGGCCGCCAGGTCGCGCACGATGGCCTGCTTCTCGTGGTAGCCGTGGGGCGTGCGGGCGAGGAAACGCGGCGGATCCGCGGGGAATAGCGCCGCGAGGGCCGTCGTCACGGTGTCGGCGAATTCATTCTCCTCGAGGCGATCCCAGACGCTGAGGATGAAGGTGCCTCCCGGGCGCAGTACCCGACGCGCCTCCGAGAAGGCCCTCGGCTTGTCCGGGAAGAACATGGCCCCGAACTGGCACACGACCGCGTCGAAGGTCGCGTCCTGGAAGGGGAGCTGCAGGGCGTCCGCCCGGAGCCACTCCACGGGGCGCCGCGTGCCGAGCGCGGCGGCATGGTCCAGCATCGGCTGATTCAGGTCCGTCGCGACGATCGCGACGCCCTCGGGGAGGGTGGAGGCCAGGGCACGCGTCGCGACGCCGGTGCCGGCCGCGACCTCCAGCACACGGGTACCGGATCGGAGCGCCATCCGCCCCGCCAGGTCCGCGGCGTAGGGCGCGAAGATCAGCGGGACCAGGGACGCCTCGTACTGCTCCGGGATCGAGCCACTAAATGCGCTGTCGTCATTCGGGACGCTCATGGCGGCGACTTCCTCTCCGATTCCATCGAGCATCGGCGTGAGCTCGGCCGATGCGCCCAGAGAGCTGCGGCCGACCTTCGAGCACCTGGGCCGCCCTAGTATCATCGGTGCCGACGTGGTCGCACAACCGTGGAAGCCGAACGGAGCGGCGTCGCCCATCTTGCGTCGAGGGCGTGCCCGCCTCTGCTTGGCGCAGCGCGCGCGCCACCTGCTCCTCGGTAAAGGCCGTCTTGCGCATCTGGTCCTCCCCTCGCTTGCTCCACATACTAACCTATTGGGTGGATTTCTGAAAAATGGGGATGGAGCAGAGGCAAAGGCGGTGTACATCATCTTCCCGTGGGCCAATTTCCCTCTCGCTCGCATCCCTGGC
>CAWJCH010000014.1:0-701750 GCA_963841205.1 uncultured Chloroflexia bacterium
GCGGGCCGCGAAATAGATACCCAGGGCGCTGCCTTCTTCGTAGCCTTTCCAACCGCTGGTGACGCGCTCAATGCGGCTTGCACGGCGCAACTGGCGCTGGCGGCACATCTGTGGCCGTCGGGAGTGCCGGCGCGGGTCCGTATGGGGATCCACACTGGAGCCCCCTTCGTCACGGCGCAGGGCCGCTACGTCGGCTTGGACGTTCATCGGGCTGCACGCATCGCCGCGGCCGGGTCTGGCGGACAAGTACTGCTCTCGGCAGCCACAAGGGAGTTGGTTCGTAACGACCTTCCTGAGGGCTCAGGTTTGCGCGAGCTGGGGGAACACTATCTCAAGAATCTGCTCCACCCCGAGCGCCTTTACCAGTTGGTGCTCCCCAACCTCCAGGCGGACTTCCCGCCCCTTAAAACGAGCGAGCGTAAACCGCACTCCCTGCCAACCCCATCGACGCCTCTGTTTGGGCGCGAGCAGGAGATAATTGATGTATGTGCCCTTGTGCGCCGCGAGGACGCGCGCCTGGTGAACCTGACCGGGCCGGCAGGCGTTGGAAAGAGTCGACTAGGACTACGAGTGGCGGCCGAGCTGGTGAATACATTCGAGGACGGGGTGAGGTACGTCCAACTGGATAGTGTGAACGATCCTGCTCTGGTAATCTCGACTATTGCCCATATCCTGAATCTGCACGAAGGCGGCGGCGACCCTCTCCGAGCCTATCTGAGTGAGAGGAGCCTCCTCCTTCTCCTGGATAACTTCGAACACCTCGTAGACGCAGCACCACTTGTGGCTGACCTGTTGGATCAGTGCGCCGGATTGAAGGTACTGGTGACCAGCCGGACGAAGCTACATCTGCGCAGGGAATGCGAGTATGCAGTGCCGCCGTTAGCCGTGCCGACGACTACCCCATTCCCCACTCCGCTGATCCCAGCTGACTACGTTGGTGACAACGCCGCCGTCGCGCTCTTCGTCCAGCGTGCCCAAACGGTGCGGCCAGAGTTTGCACTCACGGCTGCCAATATGGGCACGGTCGCAGCCATATGTGTGCGGCTGGATGGACTCCCCCTGGCACTCGAGTTGGCCGCCACCCGAATCAAACTGCTCCCTCCGTCGGCGCTGTTGGCTCGACTTTCACGCAGGTTGGAGGTATTGACGGGTGGAGCTCGGGACCTCCCCACTCGGCAGCAGACGCTACGGGCCACGCTCGCGTGGAGCTACGATCTGCTGGCGCCTGACGAGCAAAGGCTCTTTTGCGCGCTTGGAGCTTTCGTGGGCGGGTGGACGCTGGAGGCTGCGCAGGCCGTATGTATGCCGGGACATGATCCATCAGCGTCTCTACTTGAGACGCTAGAAGGGCTGATTGATAAGAACATCGTCCAGCGTGTAGATCATGGGGAAGGGGAAGTAGAGTCACGTTTCGACATGCTTGCGACCATACGAGAATATGCCGTGGACCGGCTCGAGGCGAGCGGCAATGCCGAAACCCTACAGCGTGCGCATGCCGAGTATTACCTGCACATGGGTGAGCTGGCCGAGCTGGGGCTATGGAGCACGGGGCAGGTGGACTGGGCAGATCACCTGGAACGCGACCATCACAATCTGCGGGCGGCGCTCGGTTGGCTGCACGACCATGGAGCGGCATCGCAGGGCCTGCGTCTCGCTGTAGCCATCTGGCGCTTCTGGGATCTGCGCAACTATCTCCGCGAGGGGCGGGCTTGGCTGGATGCGTTTTTGGCTGTGCCTGCGGCCGATGATATGGACTCGGCGGCGGTGCGGGCGCGCGGGTTAGCATTGGCAGGGTATACAGCAATCCGCCAGCAGGACTACGAGACTGCGGCACTCCAACTGAAGGCAGGACTAACGCTAGGGCGGGAAGCAGGAGACCGATGGGCGATGATCTTCGCACTTTTCGGTTTGGGACCCTTGGCTCACATCGAGGGGGACATAGAGCAAGCTGCGATGTACTACGACGAGGAGTTGGCGGCCGCGCGTGAGCTGGGACATCCTCGGGCGATCGCCTATGCGATGGGAGACTTGGGCAGGTTCGCCTGCGACCGAGGCGACTGGGCCAAGGCAGTGAGTTTCCTTGAGGAGGCATTGGCTCTGCCAGCCGCGCACATCGAACAGGATTATGTGGCCGACTGTCTAGAGGATCTCGGGCGGACGGTGCTCCATCAGGGAGATCTGACACGCGCATCGCTCCTGTTGCGGGAGGCGATGACGGTGGTGCAGGCGTTGGGAAATCAGCGGCACATGGTACACGTCCTAGAAAGCCGGGCGCTCTTAGCCACTGCCGCTCGGCAGACCGAGTGGGCGGCGCGGCTGTTCGGAACGGCGGACGCCGTTCGCGAGGCGTTGGGAACGCCTCGATGGCCCACCGATCACCAGGAATTGGTTGATGGGATGATGGAAACGCGGGCACTCCTCGGCGAGGAGGCGTGGACATCCGCATTTTCAGCAGGTCAGCAACTTAGCCTGGAGGAAGCGGTCCGCGAGACCTTGGCAGAGAAAAGTGAATCCGCCAGCAGGTCGTTTCTTGGGGAGTCTACAGGATACCAACCAGAACGATGATCCCTTTTTCGCAATCGGATACATCAGACACTCTGAGATGTCCCTGCCGCTTCAATTCTCCACTTCCTTGGATGCATCCAGCATCCCGGCGCGTTGCGATCCTGAGATCGTACTCGCCGAATCTCAGTCGCTCTGTTTCCGCCGGCGGCCATCGCAGCGGACGAGACGGCGCGCTGGCAGGTCTCGCAGATTCACCTAGCGGTCGATTTGGCCGATGCCCTGCTCGCCTTGGAACAGGCCAGCCGGTACGTCACCCGCTCCCGCAGCCGGGCGAACTACGAAACGGCCAAGTCCGAGGTGGAGCAGTTGATGCGCGCGATTCATGGCGAGGACGGCGAGGGCTCCGAGGCGCTGGCGCTGGACTGGGACGCGCTCTATGAGGACGACACGTTTGGCGAGTTCGACCCGTTCGACGACCTGGTCCCCGAGCGCGATCGCGACAAGGAGCCGACCCCCGTTGGAGAGCGGGCGGTGACGATTCACGGCTTCGGCAAGCGCATTTCTGGCATGACCTTCTCTCCAGGTGGAGATGTCAGCATGGTGATGTACTACAAGGTGTTGCAAGCCCGGCTCAGCGGCAAGCGCCACATGGAACCCATCTGGACCGCCGCAGGCGGTCAAGTCCGAGAAGTTCTGTACTTTGCTTGGATAAGGTAGACGGATTGCTTTCAGCGGTGTGTGGGAGAGCGACCTCCTGTTCCTGGCTGGCGCGCCACTGCCCGTAGGCGCTCATCTCGAAGTAGCGGTGGCCCGTGGTCCAGGCCTCGTCCTGCTCTAACAGGAGGGCTCCCAGGAGACGCAAGGCGGAGTCGCGGTTGGGGAAGATGCGGATGACGCGCTCGCGGCGGCGGATCTCCTCGTTCAAGCGTTCGACGCCGTTGGTGGTGCGCAGCCGCTGTCGATAGTGTGGCGGCAGGGCCAGGACGGCGGTGGCGTCGTCGAAGCCGCGCTCGAGCGTGGCGACGGCGCCGGGGGCCCGCGGCGCGAAGTCGGCGACGAACTTGGCCAGCAGGGTGCGGGCCGTCTCGGGATCGGGGGCGTCGAAAATCGCGGGCAGTCGCCCCTGCACCGCTTCCTGCAGCGCCTTCGGGGTCGCATCGGCGACGTTGGCCGACAGATGGGTCTGGCAGCGTTGCCAGCTCGCGCCTTGGAAGTGGAGGCGGATGGCGTTCACCCGCCCGCCATGGTGGTCGGAGACGACGAGGTCGACGCCGGCCAGGCCGCGGCCCTTCAACCAGGTGAAGATGCCGATCCAACTGCGCTCCGATTCGCTGTCGCCCAGTTGCAGCCCGAGGATCTCGCGGTAGCCCTGCGCGTTGACGCCGACGGCGAGCAGCGCGCTGACCGCGCGCACCTGGCCGCCCTCGCGCCCCTTGAGCACGAGGGCGTCGACGCGCACGAACGGGTAGCGCTGGCCGCTCAGGTCGCGCTCGTTCCAGGCCTGTACCAGCGGATCGAGGCGCTTGCACAGGTCAGAGACCGTCGATTTGGCGAAGCTCGTCCCGCACAAGTCCTCGGTGATGCGGGCGACTTTGCGCGTCGAGACGCCGTTGACCACCAGCTCCCTGAGCGCCAAGATGAGGGCCTGTTCGCTGCGCTGGTAGCGCGCGAAGAGTTCGGTCGAGAAGGCGCCGTCGCGCACCTGGGGCACGCGCAGCACCAGCCGTCCGACCCGCGTGGTGAGCTTGCGTGGCTTGTAGCCATTACGGTAGCCCTGCCGCTCATCGCTCCGCTCGTACGGGTCGGCTCGGAGTTGCTCGCTCACCTGCGCTTCGAGCACCTGGTTCACGATCGCCTCCAGGAGTTGGCCAAGCTGATGCTCACCGCTCGTGAACAGCCGTTGCAAGGTCTGCGCATCGAGGGTAACCTGGTAGCGGGTCATGGGATCTCCTCTCTGGTGCTGTCAACGCCGACTCAACGCCGATACAGAAATGAGCGGGATCGCCGGGAAAAGTGACCGGCCTCCTGGCTCACAACATACGATTGTGGCGTCTAGGTGGGGGCCGCGATCTGGTGTGCCAGCAGGCGTTCTTTCATGCGGTAGCTGGGGCCATTGATCGCGATCACCTCAGCATGATGGAGCAACCGATCCAAGAGCGCGGAGGCCAGGACCTCATTGCCCAAGAGGCTGCCCCACTCGGCGAAACTGGTGTTGCTCGTGAGGAGAATGGCTCCTTTCTCATAGCGGGCGTTGACCAACTCGAAGAGGGCATGGGCTTGGGCCGGCGTGAGGCGGGTATAGCCGATTTCGTCAATGACGAGGACCGGGGGCTGCAGATAGCGGCGCAGGCGCGTGCGCCAGGTCTGAAACTGGGACGCGCCGCTGTCCATGCCTTCGGCGAGATGCGCGAGTGTGGTGAAGACGACGGCATGCCCGGCCTCCAGCGCCTCGACCGCGAGCGCGGTGGCGAGGTGCGTTTTCCCGACCCCCGGCGGCCCGAGGAAGACGACGTTGGTGGCGGATTGTACGAAGTTGAGGCCGGCCAACTCACGCACCAGCGGCTCGGAGAGCGACGGCTGGAAGGTGAAATCGAAGGTGTCGAGCGTCTTGTGGTCGAGCAGATGGGCGGCTCGCCGTCGGCGCTCCCGTGCTCGCGTGGCGCGTCCCTCGAGTTCGGCGCCCAACGCCTGGACCAGGAATGCCTCGTAGGGCAGTTGCTGCTGCCGCGCGGCGTCGAGAAGCGACGGCAACACGTGGGCGAGGGAGGTGAGCCCCAGGTCGCGGCAGGCTTTCTCGCTGGTCGTGCGTCCGCCGGTCAGCGCGTTCGCCACGCGGGCTGGTCCACTCGTCATGCTGGTCGTCATGCCGACACCCCGACGCCATCTGGTCTGCCGTGGTGGGCGAGAATGCCACAGAGCCGGTCATAGTCGGCGAGCGGGCGGGCGGCGACGTCAGGGGCGGAGGTGAGATGCCCCAAAGGCGCGGCGATACGACGGGCGGCCGCCGCGGAGGGGACGGTGCGGAACTGGTGAGGATGGGGCACGATCTCGCGGGAACGGCTGCGCTTGGCTAGCGTCACGATCCGCTGGCCCTGCTACCAGACGGCGAGCTGCCCGCCACGCTCCCGTACCTGGACCTGCGCGCCGGCCAATGGCGGCTCGCTCGGCAGTCCGTAGAGCACGCCGTCGTACGAGAGGTAGCCATCCCAACTCACTTTGCGCTCCTCAGCGCCGAACCGTTCCCAAGCCCAGTCGCCTGGCAACGCGCCCAAGGGCTCCTGCGCGAGTCGCTCGACGGGCACCTGGTGGGTCGTGCCATGCGGCCGCCGGTTGAGCCGGTCGCACCAGGCGAGGGCTTGCCGGTTCAAGTCGTCGAGGTCGCTGAACCGGACGCCGGGCCAGAACGCCGATTTGACGACGCCGACGCTGCGCTCCACTTTGCCTTTCGTCTGCGGCACATAGGGCTTGCAGACGCGCGGCGCG
Organism: uncultured Chloroflexia bacterium; assembly: GCA_963841205.1. Taxonomy (GTDB): domain Bacteria; phylum Chloroflexota; class Ktedonobacteria; order Ktedonobacterales; family JADMIN01; genus CAWAWP01. Next base: position 5,989 of record CAWJCH010000014.1, read on the forward strand.
ACGCCCAAGGAGGCCACGAAGTCGGCGAACAGCGGATTCCACGTAGGCGTCCCATCTTCGATCTCCAAGAGGACGCTCTTCATGCGATCCGTCAACACGGCGCGCGGCACGCCGCCACAATACTCGAAGGCCGCCATGAGGCACCGAATGAGGGTCGGCGTGTCGCTGCGCTTGGTGAAGGTGACGAAGCGCATCCGTGAGTAGCCCAGAATGGCGACGAAGCCGAAGACCTTGCGCTCGGCGCCGCTCTCTTCGTAGCGGAACTCTCCCCAGTCGAACTGCAACTGCTCGCCTGGCTTGGTCTCGTACCGTTGCACCGCTCGGCGGGTCGCCGAACGGGGACGCAGCGGATGGACGAACGCCTTGAGTTGGCTGATGCCCCCCGCGTACCCCAGCGGCCCTAGGCGTTCGCGCATGGTCACGCAGTTGTACAGGTGGTCGTCCTCGACCCACCGCCGGATCTGCGCCTTGTAGGGCTCGACCTTCGTCTCCCGCTTGCGCCGCGGCTCGGCATCGGGGGCTCCTCGCAGGTACTTGCGCACCGTGTTGCGGCTCAAGCCCAGGGTCCGGGCAATGGCCCCAAGAGACTGCCCCTGGGTTGCCATCTCGTGTATCCTATGCACCGTCCTACTCCTCAGCATCTGCTCCCTCCCGTGAGTGTGGTTACCCACGAGAGTAGCGGCCGGTCAGGGGTAGGTCAATTTTCCCGGCGTTGCCCGCTCAATTCTAATTCGGCGTCAATATCCACAGGTGGGCGAGCCTGGCGGTGCGGTGCTGGATGGCGGTATCCTAAGCCTCTCCAAGATCGGGCGTATTCCCCTGCGGTTGCATCGACCCGTGCAAGGCACGCCCAAGACGGTCACGATCTCCAAAGTGGCGGATGGCTGGTACGCCTGCATCTCCAGTGCGGAGGTGCCCACGGAACCGCTCCCGCCCACTGGGCGGGAGACCGGCATTGACGTGGGGCTGACGGTGTTCCTGGTGACAGCGGACGGGGAAGACGTCGAGAATCCCCGGCACCACCGCAAGGCCGAGAAGGGGCTGAAGAAAGCCCAGCGGCGCGTCTCGCGTCGCAAGAAGGGCCGCAAGCGATGGTGGAAAGCGGTTGGGCAATGCGCCAGGAAGTATCAGAAGGTCAAGCGCCAGCGGCGCGACTTCCAGCACAAGACGGCGCTCGCCCTCGTACGCGAGTACGACGCGATCTATCTGGACGACCTCCAGGTACGTAACCTATCGCGCCGCCCCCGGGCGAAGTCGGATAGCAAGGGCGGCAATCTGCACAACGGGGCCAGCCAGAAAGCCGGCCTCAACAAAAGCATCAACGACGCGGGCTGGAATGCCTTCCGACGTCTCCTCACTTGCAAGGCAGCGTGGGCCGGCACGCGAGTGGAAGCGATACCCCCAGCGTTCACGACGCAGGACTGTCGCGGCTGTGGCGAGCGGGTGTATAAGAGCCTATCCGTTCGCACCCACGTCTGTCCCTCCTGTGGCTTGATTCTCGACCGTGACGAGAACGCAGCGGTCAACATTCTTCGGGAGGGGCACTCCCGTCAGGCGCTAACGCAGCCCGTTGGGGAATACCTCAGGAGCCGTGAGCAGCCCCGGCGTTTACGCCTGGGGAGCATGTCACTCACCTCAGACGCTGCTTACGGTAGGCTGCTACTCACATCATGACGCAGTCGCCAACCCGCGTGAGGGCGTCGGAATCTTCCGGACCCGTTTTGTAGGTCATCTCCATCCGCACAGGGTGCCCCCAGCGCGTACCCGCCATGGTGATGAACAGCAACCCAGGAACAAACCGAACGCCACCTGGCTCAACTTTCGCATCGGCGACTCCGTACTCCATGGCTGCGGCTCGCACGACAGAACGCAGCCACAGTTCAAGCATGACTGGGTCCATAAGGTCTCCATCATTCAGTGATGTCACTTTGATGAGCGAGCAGGCGGCAGTGCCTGCAGCTGCTACAGTTCGGCGGCGTCTGCCAGTACACTCCGCATGCTAGGTCCCAGGTCAATCACCATTTCGGCCCTGTTGCTATGTTGATCAACTTGACGGCGCTCGTTACTCAAGGGTTGTTAGAACAGGCGTGACATGGGCGGCAATCGCTGGATAGTAACCATCTGCGGGAGTATGCGATTCTTTGACCGCATGCTCGAAGTGGCAGTGGAGGAAACGGCGAAGGGCAAGATTGTACTCATGCCCTATGTGAAGAAGTCTGGCGAGAAGACTGAAGCGGCAGACTTGGACGAGCTGCACCGCGACAAACTCAGTATCTCGGATGAGGCGCTGTTCGTTGCGCCTGGTGGCTATATGGGCGAGTCTACCAAAGGCGAGTACGCATTCGCCCAGGCGTTGAAGCTACCTATCACCATCGTCGAGTAGCCGCCGCGTCTAACACCGATTAGTTCGTGCCAGGCTCATTCAATTCAAGCGACCGTTGTTTCTTATTTTCTCGCATACGGTGGCGAGCGGTGGGCAGTGAAGAAGCAGCTACCGTGACTAGGAAGACAACGTAGCCCACCAATTGAGTTAGAACCAAGGCCTCTCCGGCGCCAGGCGCTATGTAGTTCTAAGCGTTTACTAGAGCGGCGGATAGAAACGCTCCGCCAGCAATGAACAATGCGTAGGACATGATACTTGCCAAACTTTCTCCTTCTCCGAAGTAGGCCAGTGCTGAGGAAAAGCCGAGTAACGGTACAGCGATAGCACAATTGGTAATCGGTGATTGGAGGGCTGGGTGTACGGGCGAGCCGCTGATGCTGATAGCTGACAATAGAAAGGCAATCCCGACGCCGAATAAAACGCCGCCTGCTGCGATGACAACTTTCCTCAGGCCTTCGGCTATAAGCGACCAAGCAGTGGGCTGTGTGCGCATCGCCAATCTCCCTTCAGCTTCTCGACCAAACGGAAAATTGATGCGCTCCTTTTCGGCGACCATACAGGCATCGCAAATGCTGAATCATTCAGCGTTTCAATATAGCTCATCTGTACGGTAGCCGTCCGCGAGTCGTACAGATGAGTTTATGTCAAGTCACCGAACTAATAGCAAGGGAAGGGTAGATGCCTCGGAGGCGCAAGAATTCACCACTTCAGCAGGCGGTCGACGCCGACGCCGTCGCCGCCTATGTTCGTGTTTCCACAGAGGACCAGGCGCGGTCGGGCTTGGGCCTGGAGGCACAACGCACCCGTTGCGCGGCGATGGCGATGGTGAAGGACTGGCCGGAGCCGGTGTTCTACGCGGACGAAGGTATCTCCGGCACGAAGGGGCCGAAGCATCGCCCGGCGCTGGCGCAGCTGCTCGCCGACGCGAAGGCGGGGATGTATCGCGCGGTGATCATCTCGTCGCTGGATCGGTTGGGGCGCAAGACGCTGCTGGTGCTCCAGCTGGTGGACGAGTTCCGGGCCTGCGGCATAGCGTTTGTCAGCTGTAAGGAATCGCTCGACACGGCGACAGCGCAGGGCCAGTTCGTGCTGACGATGTTCGCAGCGGTCTCGCAGCTCGAGCGCGACCTGATCGCCGACCGCACCAAGGCCGCGCTGAGCGAGATCGACCGCAAGGACGGCGACCGCGGCGGTAGGCTGCCGTATGGGTATCGGCGGATCGTACGCGCGATCGATGTGGATCGGCATGGCGCTGTGGTGGTGCGCTGCATCTTCGGTTGGCGAGAGGAAGGACAGACGCTCCGGGCGATCGCCGCCAACCTGAACAGGCGTCATCACCCGAGCCCGCTCGGTGGCAAGTGGTCGTTCACGACGGTGAAGGATATCCTCGACAATCGCGAGATCTACGAAGGAGGCGTACGCGGCAACACGAAGGTCCGATGGGCGGCAATCCTGAAGAGTGACGAGGCGCGAGCCTCGTAGGGCGAATGGAGACACACATGTTCGGCGACGAGACGACAGCGGACGAGGAGAAGATGCCGGAGACGCCCGGCGACCTGACGCGCGAGCTCATCATGACGCTGAAGGAGGCGTCGGCGCAACGCATCAAGGATCTCGACACGACACTGAGGATCATCGATTACGTGGCGCGCGACACATCGTTTGACATGCAGGACCGATGCCATCGGATTCGGGTGTTGGTCGCCCGGGCGATGAGCACGACGCGTCAACTCCAGGGGTAGCCGGCGTTTCTAGCGACTATCCGAGCAGTGTGCGACTCTGCTATACTTCACATAACGCAGTGGGGTCAAGTCCGAGAGTTGGCTCTCCCGCGGACTTGGTGAACCGGCAAGAGGTAAGAAGAATTGGTGCGGTATGGTGCATGGTGGTCCCCGGAGAGGAGGCGCCAGGTGCGTACCGGTTCGACGATTCTGCCCGACCCGACCAGACTGCATCTCGTGCAGTTGACTGCAACCGAAGTTGGTAGCACGGCGGTTGTCGAGACGACGCAGCGCGCGCGCGGTGTCCCCTGTGCGGCGGCGCGTCGACGCGTGTGCACTCGCGGTACGTGCGCCGCGTCAGCGATCTGCCGTGGCATGGGGTAGCCTTCCGCCTGCTGCTCCACGTGCGGCGGTTCTTCTGTGACCGCCTGGGGTGCGCCCGCCACGTCTTCACTGGGCGTCTGCCTGGCCTGCTCGCGCCTCACGCCCGTCGCACCGAGCGTCTGACCTTGTGGCTGCGCGCGGTGCGTTTCGCCGTGGGCGGCGAGGCCGGCGCGCGGCTCTTGCGCCGCTGGGGCTTGCGCACGCTGGGGCTTGTCGCCAGCCCCGATACCCTCCTGCGCGAGATCCGCCGGACCCCGCTGCCAATGGGGCCGCCACTCGAAGTAGTGAGCGTGGACGACTGGTGCCTGCGTCGCGGCCAGCGCTACGGCGCAATCGTGGTCGATCTCGCGCGTCGGCAGGTCGTCGACCTGCTGCCCGATCGGGCAGCGGACACCTTTGCCACCTGGCTGCAGGCCCAGCCGCCGGTGGCGGTGGTCGGCCGGGATCGCGGGGCGAACTTCGCCGACGGGGCCAGTCGTGGCGAACCGCAGGCCGTGCAGATTGCCGATCGCTTCCATGTGCTCAAGAATCTGGTGGAGGCGCTGCAGCAGGTGCTCGGGCGGGAGCAGACCCTGCTGCGTCTGGCGGCTCAGGGAGCGCCAGCGCCAGGGCGGGAGGGTATGGACGCACAGAGCAAGCTGTTTCTGGCCCGCGTGCGGGGCGATACTCTCCCACGCCAGCACGCCCGAGCCGAGGCGCAGACGAGGCGCCAACTTCGCTTTGACGCCTGTCGACGGCCGCACGCCGAGGGCAAGCGCGTACGCGCGATCGTGGATGCCCTGCACATAGGCCCCAATACCATACGCCGCCTCCTGCGCGCCGAAGCCTGTCCCCAGCGGGCGGCGGTCGCGCCGCGCCACTCCCGGCTAAGCCCCTTCGAGCCGTATCTGCGCGCACGCTGGGATGCCGGCGTGTAGAACGGACGGCGCTTGCTCACCGAGATCGGGGCGCGCGGCTATCGGGGCAGCGGCTCCAATCTCTACACCCTCCTCGCCCTCTGGCGTCCCGGACCGCGCCGGCCGGGCCCCTATCCCCGCCAGCCACGCGTTACCCCGGCACCACCGCCACCGTTGCGTGCCGCGCCCCGCGCCGTGGGGTGGCGGCTCTTGCATGAGGAGGACGATCGCTCACGGCATGAGGCGGTGTTTGTCGACGAGCTCCTCCGCCGCAGCCCGACCGTGGCCACCATGCGCGGCGCCGTCCGACGCTTTTTCGCCATGCTCCGTCAGCGGCAGGTGGATGGTCTGGAGACCTGGCTGGAGGAGGCGGACGCCAGCGGGATTGCGGAACTGGCGGCCTTCGCCCAGGGAGTCCGGCGGGATGTGCCGGCCATCCGCGCGGCGTTCACCTCCCCGTGGAGCCCGGGGCAGACTGAAGGGCAGATCACCCGCCTCAAGCTGCTCAAGCGCCAGATGTACGGGCGAGCCAGCTTCGATTCTGGGCTCCTTCGGCAACGCGTCCTCTACCGGCCAACTGGCTAGCGATGGCCCGGCAGTGCAGGCACTCGCCATTTCACCAAGTCCGCGGGAGAGCCAGATACCGGACTCAATAGCCGCGCATGGTGACTGGTGTGAAAATAGCGTACGAAGGGGTCAAGCTGCAGGGATAGTGGGCTCCAACGAAACCGTGTACCCCAACGCCTCCAAGCGGCGTACCAGCCGATGCTGGACGACGTTCCGATCCCGCTCGTCGAACTCGTGGCTGCCCAAGTCGTGCTACGACTCCTGCTCTGGGGTGAGGAGGACCTCGACCATGACGAGGATCGTGTGTGCCACCGCCACGACTGCGCGCGTGGCTCCCCGACGCGCCGCCAACCGCCGGTCCTGCGCGGCCAGGGAGGTGTCTTTCGTGCGTGCTGCCGCCTGCGCCGCTTCGACCAAGGCCGTGCGCAGCCAGGGACTGCCTTGGCGCGTGCGCCCACTGCGGCGTTTGCCGGCGCTCTCGTCATTGCCCGGGCAGGGCCCGGCCCAGGAAGCGCGGTGGCCCGCGTTGGGGAAGCGGGTGAGATTGGTGCCGATTTCGGCCACCAGCACCTCGGCGGTGCGGCGGCCCACCCCGGGAATGGTCTGGAGCCGCTCCCGTGCCGCGTCAACAGGGCGCACACGCTCGGCGATCTCGGCGCTGAGCCGTTCCAGGCTGGCGTCCAGGGAGTCAATGGGGCCAACTGCTGGGCAATGAGGAAGCGGTGCTGGGCGCTGAACTGGCCAGCCAGGGCTTGCTCCAGCTGCGGGATCTGCTCGCGCAGCCGCTCCCGGGCCAACTGCGCGAGCGCGCACTCTCGGTGGTCCCTGCGACCAGCGCCACGAGGATGTCGCGGCCGGACGTGCCGAGGATGTCGGTCGCGACCGTAGGCAACTTGCTGTTGGCTCCTTGCAGCCCTTTCTGCAGCCGGTTCACCTCGTTGGCCCGGTCGTGGATCAGGGTCGTGCGGTAGCGGGTGAGATCGCGCAGTTCCCGCTGGGGACGGTCGGGGATGAAGCTCGCGCGCAGCAGGCCATGGCGCAGCAGGCCATGGCGCAGCAAGTCGCCGATCCACTCGGCGTCCCGTACGTCCGTCTTGCACCCGGGGACGACCTTGACATGCTGGGCGTTGACCACCAGCACCTCAAAGCGGCCTGCCAAGAGGTTCTAGATGGGTTTCCAAAACACGCTGGTCGATTCCATGGCCACCTGCTCGACCTGCTGCGCGTTCAACCAGCCGCTCGGGCGCCAACAGATCGGCGGTCATGGTGCCAAACGTCCGCACGTGGCGCTGCACCGTCCCATTCTCGGCCGTGAGGAGCACACACGCCACCACACTCTTGTGGTGCACCTCCAGTCCACAGCACCGCGCGTACTGCACCTGCATTGGGGGTCCCTCGCTCCCGGTCCTGTCGGCGTCGACAGCGTTGACAGCGGGGTGGCCGCGTGGCCACCCCCTTCTGTGCTGGGGCCACCCGAGGACACCAGCACATCACAACGACTGGTGACTGGTGCGAAATACGAACAAGATTCCTCCGCGGGCTCACTCCCCGTGTTGGGAAGGGCAACACGCACCGTCTCCTGGGCGCACCACGGTCAGCTTATTGGCGGGCTCCACGCGGGCACCAGCCAGGCCGACGACCTCCCTCAACCAGCCGTCACCGCCACTCTCACCCATTTTCACAAGCTCCGCTGACTGGAGCAGTCATAGAGCTTGTTGTGCAAAGGGGATGCTCAGGTCGTCGAGGAAGGCTAGCGACGCATCTTGCCCGAGGAGGAGGCGTTCGAGGAGGTTACGCGACGGCGACCAACGTGCCGCGTAGCCATTGCTCCTTGATTGTCGTGCGCATGTGTTGCTTCTCCTTCGCTGACTAGTAGCAATTTTCAGGTAGCTGGAGCAGGCAGAGCGTAGCCAGCGTGCACGAACCACGCGATCGCATCCTGTTGGGTGATCGCCTCAAGCGCCACCCGCATGGCCTCCCATAACGGCTCGCGGGTGCGGGCACCGAGCCGGCGTAGGATGGTTTTCACTTTCGAGAAGGCCTGCTCGATCGGCGTCAAGTCGGGCGAGTAGGGCGGCAGAAAGAGCAGGGTGCAGTGGCGCGCTTCAATGGCCTGGCGAATGCTGGCCGCCTTGTGGGCGCTCAAATTATCGAGCACGACGACCTGCCCGGGCCGGAGCCGAGGCGCCAGCTCGTTGCGCATGTACCATTCGAAGGTCTCGGTCGTCATGGCCCCCTCAATCAGCCACGGTTCGCACAAACCCTCCGGCATGAGCGCCGCCACGAGCGTGGTATTCTTGCCGTGATTGCGTGGCACCGATCCGCTAGCTCACTGGTCATGCGGCGCCCAGCCATACAACCGAGTCAGGAAGATATTGGTGCCGCTTTCGTCAACGAAGACGAGCTGCTCCGGGTCGAGCTGGGCAACGGCCTCACGCCAGGCTTTCCGCGCCTCCTCGTCGCGCTCGCTGGCTGCCAGCGACTTTTTTTATGCGTCCAGCCGAGGCGCTGGATCGTCCGCCACATCGTCGTCTCACTTAGCTGCTGGCCGTACTGCTCGGCCCACCAGGCACAGTGCTCCTGCATGGTGGCATCCGGTGCCGCCTCCAGCCGCGCGAGCAGGAGCACCTCCTGCTCGCGGTTGATCTCGCGCGGACGGCCCGGAATCGGCTTGCGCTGACGCGAGCCCGTCTCGCGCTCCTGCACGACGGCTCGTTTCACGGTAGTGACGGCCACTCCAAAGCGGCGAGCGGCTCCTCGCATGGGCTGACCCTCAGCCACCGCTCGCACCAAGCGTTCTTTGAGGTCGGTCGAATAGGCACGCATGCCGGGGTACTTCGCACCTCTCGTGCCTGCCTCTGCATTTCGCAAATTGCTCTAATCCGGACTCCGATCCCAGCCGGGCGTTTAACCGTACTTGAGCTCGGTGCTCTGACCGACCTCGATAATGTAACCGTCTGGATCGCGGATGTAGCAGCGCGTCTCGCCGTACTTGGGGATCGGCGGCGTGATGAACTCGGCTCCTCGACTTTTCCATAGTTCATAGCACCCTTGAATATCGGCAACGCGGATATTCATAAAGCCGTTGATCTTATCCGGGTCGGGGACGGTGAGCGTTACCGACGGCTTGTCGGGGGTTGGCCCGCCCCCGACGTTGACCAGGAGCCAGGTATTCGCGATCTGAATGTACCCAGGCGCGCCCTTGCTGTCGCCTCTGCTCAGAGCGCGGCCGCCGAAGACCGTTTCATAGAAGCGAAGCGATCGGTCAATGTCGGCGACGGTGAGAAAATGTGCGACGCTGATTCCCTCCCGCGGGGGCATCTCATAGCTCTTGTGTCCGATTTGTACGCTGTCTCTTGACGGCTCCGATTCGGATCCAGTCATGAGTCTCAGAAGCGCCTGAGCCGCCGAGGTCGACGACGCAGGATTCTGGCCAGTGATGAGACGGCCGTCAGTGATAGAAAAAGGCTGCCAGTTCGCCTTCTTCTCGAATATGGCGCCGAGCCGTAGCAGTTCGTCTTCGACCAGGAACGGCACAACCTTGGTGAGCTGCATCGCCTCTTCCTCGCCGTTCGTGAAACCGGCGACGTGTTTTCCTTTCACCAGCGGAGCGCCCTGGTAGGTAACGTGGCGAAGCACCCCGGGCGAATGGCACACCAGTGCGATTGGCTTGCCGGAATTGTAGAAGGCCTCCAGAAGAGCGATCGACGTGGGGCTCTCCGCAAGATCCCACATCGGACCGTGCCCACCGGGATAGAAAACGGTGTCGAAGTCTTCCGCCTTCACGTCCGCAAGTTTGACCGTTGTGGCGAGCGCCTTTTGCGCCGCCGCGTCCTTTTTGAACCGCGCCATCGCCGGCGTTTGATTTTCAGGCAGATCGCTTTTCGGATCGAGCGGAGGCTGCCCGCCTTTCGGAGAGGCGAGCGTCAGCTCAACTCCAGCATCCCTGAATACGAAATAGGGGGCCGCGAATTCCTCAAGCCAGAAACCAGTCGGGCGCCCCGTGTTTCCCAGTTGGTCGTGCGATGTCAGGACCATCAGTATTTTCACGTTCCTTCTCCTTTGTAATACGGTCGACCGCGGGCACTCTCAGCGATTGCCCGTACCCGTAGCTGTTGCTGCATGTCGCGTACCACAGCGAAGGCAAAGAAACGAAAGACTCGTGCACGCTGGCTACGCTCTGCCTGCTCAACCTAATTGAAAGTTGCTCTAGTACTACAGTGACACTTATAGTGAGAAGGCCCATGAAATCACGATTGGCAGCAAGCGAGATGCGTGCACTACCGAAGCCATCCGTGCCACGTAGTTCCCGGCCTCATGGCAACCGACCTACGACTAAGTGTCGCTGCAGTACTAGAGCGTGTCTGAGAAGGGCACGGATCGTGCAGGGAGGAGCGGTGGCGAGCCGGCGGGAGGAGCCACGGGCGCGCCAGCGGAAGAGGTGCCCGATGGGCCGTCGTCGGTATCCCAGCGATCTGAATGATGCGGAGTGGGCGCTGCTCGCGCCCTTGTTGCCCGCGGCCCAGCCCGGTGGGCGGCCGCGCAGCGTGGACCTGCGCGAGATCGTCGATGCCATCAGCTATTGGTTGCGCGGGGGGGTCGCCTGGCGGGCGCTGCCGCACGACTTCCCGCCGTGCAAGACGGTCTACCACTACTGGCGCGCCTGGCGGTTGAGCGGGGACTGGGAGCGCATTCACACCATCCTGCGCGAGCGCCTGCGCGTGCACGCGGGCCGGGCCACCACGCCCAGCGCCGGCATTGTCGATAGCCAAAGTGTGAAGAGCACCGAAAAAGGGGACCGCCCAACTCAGCCGGCTTCGACGGCGGCAAGAAGGTGAACGGACGCAAACGCCACCTGCTGGTCGAGACGACCGGCCTGGTGGTCAAGGCGCTGGTGCACCCAGCCAATGTACCTGACGGCGTTGGGGGTCAGCGGTTGCTCGAAGCGATTGCCGACCGGGCCCAGGCGTTGCCCCGCCTGCGGCACCTGTGGGTGGATACCGCCTACCAAGGCAGCTTCAAGGACTGGGTGGAGCAGACGCTGGGTTGGACGGTGGCGGTCGTGCGGCGGCCGCGCCGCTGGTCCTGGGTGGCGCCGGGGCAGGAGCCGCCAGAGCTGCCGCCGGGTTTCCAGGTGCTGCCGCGGCGGTGGGTGGTGGAACGCACGTTTGGCTGGATTGGGCGCTGGCGTCGCACCAGCAAGGAGTACGAGTACCTGCCTGACGTGCTCCCCGGTGTATGACCAGGGATAATGAGAGACACTGCTAGGCTGGTATGGACCGGGCGAAGACGGCTGGCGCCAGCTGCTGCAAGGCGCTGTGCGGCCGCTGGGTGTTGTAATCCTCCTTCCACTCCAAGATAATCTGGCGCGCCTGGTCGAGGGTGAGGAACCAGTGGGCGTTAAGGCATTCGTCGCGGAATTTGCCGTTAAAGCTCTCGAGGTACCCGTTCTGGGAGGGCTTCCCCGGCTCAAGGAAGTCCAGGGTCACCGTGTGGGCGGCCGCCCACCGGTCGAGCGCCAGGCCAACAAACTCCGGGCCGTTATCCACCGTGATCTGTTGGGGAGCGCCATACCGCTCGACGAGCTGGTCGAGCACCCGCACGACCCGCTGCCCAGGGAGCGACGTATCGACCTCGATCGCCAAGCATTCCCGCGTCACCGTGTCGAGCACATTGAGCGTGCGAAAGTGCCGGCCGCTGGCCAGCGTGTCCTGCATGAAATCCATCGCCCAGGCTTGCCCGCGGCTCCAGCTGCGCACCACTGCTCCCCGTGGCGCTACGGCCACCCGCTTGCGTTTGCGTCGTCGCACGGCCAAGCCCTCCAGGCGATACAGGCGATAGGCCCGCTTCCGATTGATCCCCCCGCGCTCGCGCTGCACCAGCACGTGCAACCGCCGATAGCCCCAGCGGGGTCGCTCCCCCGCCAAGGTGCGCAGGCGCTCGCGCAGCTCCGCTTCGTCGAAGGGCTGGCGCTGTCGATACCGCATGGTAGTCCGATGCGCTCCGACCAGTCGGCAGGCGCGCCGCTCAGAGAACTGATAGGTCGCTTGCAGGTAGCCCACGGCCCGTCGACGGGCCGTGGGCGTCACCAGTTTTTTGCGGTGATGTCCTTCAGCGCCCGATTGTCGAGCGTGAGATCCGCCACCACCTGTTTCAGTTGGCGATGCTCGTCCTCCAACTGGCGCAACCGCCGGAGTTGGTTGACCTCGAGGCCGCCATACTGCGCTTTCCAGCGGTAGTAGGTCGCGTCGCTGATGCCCGTCTCCCGGCAGACGTCGGTCAGGGCCTGACCCCGTTCCACCCGCTTCAGAATGCCAATGATCTGCTCTTCGCTGAACCGACTCTTGCGCATGTGATCCGCTCCTCTGCTTCGGAGATTGTCTCACATCCGCTGGTCGCTATTTCGGGCTCTTACGCGCTTTTGGTGAACAGGAGACGTCGTCCCCCTGAAGCATCTCCGTCAGGCTGCAGCGTGGAAGAGCACGCGCTGGCGGAGGAGATCGAACTTGGCGCGGCCGTACATCTGCCGCTTGAGCAGCTTGAGGCGATTGACCTGCCCCTCAATCGGCCCTTGGCTCCAGTCAGAGTGCAGGGCCGCGCGTACCGCGGGCTCGTCGCGGCGCAGGCCACGCGCGAAGCCGACCAGTTCGGAGATGCCCGACTGCTCGCACTGCTGCAACCAGGGCTGCAGCTGCTCACTGCACCGCTGTGTGAGGATGGCGCGAAAGGTGGTCAGGAGCCGCTGCGCCTCGGCGATCGGGGGACAGAGCTCCTTGAGCGCCGCCACATAGGCCCCTTCGCGCTCTGACAGTGCCGCTTCCGCCTTCCACAGGAGCCACCGCGTCTTGCGCGTTGAGTAGTAGAGGATCTCTTCCTTGGCCGGTAACGGCGTACCGGGCACGCCCCGCTGCGGCGCGGGCTCGCGCCAGGTGCTCACGATGCGCCGGACGGCGATATCGCTGCAGGGGTAGCCCTGCGCCCGGATTTCGCGCCACAACTGCCGCACGTTGTGTTCGCCGGCATCCCAGCGCTCACGCAGATACGGCAGGTAGCGGTCAATCCGTCGGGGACGGGGATGGAGCGCGATCTCGGGGAAGGCCGCCACCCGCAGGTACTTCGCGACGGTCTCGCGGGCGATGCCGAGGCGTCGGGCGATCGGGTGGGCTGAGACCCCGTGTTGCGTGAGGGCTACCACCTGTTGAAAGTGCTGCTCACGGGCTGCATGCCGCTCCTGTTTGCGGCGCGCGTCCGCCGCCGCGCCCTTCGGCGCACGAGGCACCGCCTCCGCTGGGGCACTGCGCAGCGCCGCCTCGCGCAGGCGCGCATGGTGCCTCGTGAGACAACGCTCCAGGACCTCACCGGCATTGACGAGCAGGTGAAAGCGGTCAGCGATCGGTTCGGCTTGCGGCGCGCCCAGAGCCGCTCCGAGAGCGTAGTCACCGCCGCGATCCCGGCTCACGACCTGCACCTCAGGATGCTGGCGCACCCACAACGCAAAGGCTACCTCCGAGCGTTCTGGCAGCAGGTCGACCACGCGACGCCGCTCGAGGTCGACGAGCATCGTTCCATAGGTGACGCCACGCCGAAAAGCGAAATCGTCGACGCTCAGCGCGTGCAGCGCCTGCGGCAGAAGAAATGTGGCTCGGCGGATGGTCCGCAGCACGCTGTCCCGGCTGCCCAACAGCGCTCCTGGCGCGAGGTGCTGCAGGAGCCGACTGCCCGCACTGCCCCCAAGCAGGAAGCCCACCAGCTCGACCAGCTGGCTCAGGCGCCCCGTGCGCCGTGCGTACGGGGCGACGACTCCTGGGAGGCGCTCGGTGAAGATGGCGCGCGGACAGGTCGACTGGTCACAGAAGAACCGGCGGACGTGCAACTGGAGGCGGACGGCGACGCCACCCCAGGGCAGGTCTGCCACCTGGCGAGTGTACGGCGAATGCACCCGCTCCGACTGAGTACCACAGACCGGACAAGCCGTACTGCTGGCGCGTGCTCGGACCACCGCCGTGATTCCTGATGTAGTGCCGCTCACCGCCACAAGCTCCACCTGCTCGGGATCGGGGAGCATGGTCGCCTGCGCCATACGCTTGCTCCAGTCCTGAAGAGACGGAGCAAACCATAGCGCACGCCCCGGAATCACTACTCTCTTGATTCACCAAAAGTGCGTAAGAGCCCTATTTCGGGTAGCACGTCACACCGGGGAGCACGTCAAGCCCACCGTGATCGCCATGTGAGCGCGGCCGCGCGCGCCGTGACCGCCGTGTGAGAGTCTTCGCGTATGCTCAAGGTCACGGCGCGCGGGACCCGTTCCCCAGGTGCGTCGAGGTTCACCGCGAAAGCGAGGGCGTACCATGTCCACTCCATTTGCCCTGTTCCACTGCATCCTCATCGCCACGGATGACAGCGCCGCCGGGGTCGCCGCCGCAGCACTCGGCCGGCGCATCGCCGAGCGCGAGGGAAGCACACTCTTCCTGCTGCATGTCGAATCCGAGCGCACGCCGCTGCCGCAGGTCTTCGCCGACACCGCCTCGCTGCGCCAGCAGTCGAGCGACATGCGCGAGGCCGGCGTGCATGCGTACTACCGCATGGAGTACGGCAACCCGGCGGAAAACATCGCCGTGGTCGCCGCCGAGGAGAGCGCCTCGCTGATCCTGCTTGCGCACCGGCACCGCGGCTTGCTCGACGGCCTCCTGCATCCGAGCGTCTCCGCGAAGCTCTTCTCGCGCGCCCCCGTACCCTTGCTGATCTGGCCGGACGACTCTACCGCCGACAGGTATGACGAACTCCTCAAGCTGCCCAACGCCGTCGTGCTGGTGCCGCTAGACGGCAGCACCGAGGCCGAGCATGCACTGCCGACGGCGATAGAGCTCGCCAAGCGCAGCGGCTGCGTGCTGCTGCTGGCCCGCGTCCTGGAGCCGTTGCCACTTGGCATGGCCGGTGGCCCGTACTACGTCGAGCCGGTGAGCATGCGCGGCGAGAACCAGCAATCGCGCGACTATCTCAGCACGATGCGCAAACGCCTCACGCAGGAGACGGGCCTCATCGTGCAATCGCTGCTGTTGGAAGGCGACGCCGCCGGTGAGATAGGCAAGGCGCTCGCAGGCCACGGCGGCAGCCTCGTCGTCATGACCACACACGGCCGCACCGGACTCGGCAAGCTCGTCCTCGGCAGCGTCGCCACCGGACTGATCGACCAGTCGCCGGTCCCGCTATTGGTGGTGCCCCCGCTCGTCGTACAGCGCGCGACCGAGACCGTCGAGGCTGATCAGCGCGAGGCAAAAGCGTTCCCCGCCGACGCCCCCGCGCTCACCACCGGCGTCGCCCTCAACTGACGCCGCTAACCACTCCGTAGCCGCCCACGCGACGACGCCCACGCGACGGTACATCCTGTGCGGGGAGGCTCCCAACCTCCCCGCACACCTTTCCTTTATCGCTACCGCTATCGCTACCGCGAACCCCTCATCTCTATGCGAACTGCCCCGATCCGCGAATCGCCCTGCTCAGTGTAGGGGCGGGACATGTCACGCCCGCCTCGCCGTTGTGAGATGCTACAATGCCGGCGCATCCCATCGTCAAGGAAAGGACCTCCCCACGTGGTCATCGTCACCCTCTCCGCGCTCCCCGGCAAGCCCTACGAGGCCCGCGGACTTGTCAGCACCATCCTGCATATCTCCGCCGGCATGCGCACCAACACCCTCGACCTCGCCCGCGACCAGCTCGAAACCCAGGCCGCCGCCATGCACGCCGACGCCATCATCGACGTACACATGCAGTCCCACCTCGACCCACAGAACAACCGCCCCGCGCAGCTCATTGTCATCCTGCTCGGCACCGCCGTCCGCTTCGCCTAACCCTCCAAGCGCAGCGCCTACGCCGACGCTACCGCTGGTACACGGTTATTGCAAGCCCGCTCGCGCCTTCCAGTTCGTCGCCAAATTCAATCTCGCATGCCCGCTCAGGAAGGAGAGTCGCTAGCCTGAGGCCCCAGAACAGTTTGAGCGCCTGACCAAATGCGGCCAGCAGTTCATCACGCCCCAACGCCGGATGATCCGCGACACGATCTCCCCGAAAAAAAGTCAATGAGTTCTTGCGCGTTCATCCATCGCTCAACATGACGATCATCGCCACCAAACTTCGCCCGCAACTGGCGCGCCGTTTCTGCGTGATAGCTCCGCTCAATGAATATGGCGCCCTCATCCTCGATGATCGAGGGCCAAAGCAAATGAGACGCGGCAAGCATCTGTTCCAACCCCACGTAACCGGATCGAAAATCCGCCAGAGTAACAGTCGGCTCGACGCCTTCCCACCCTGGGAACCTACGCACAAGGTCGTCTGGCAACACTCCGGGATATCTCTTCCACATCTCATTCTCCCCTTCCACGCGGACTTGCGTCTCCACTCTAGCACGACTCATCCGATGGCTAGGGCATGAAACGCACGCATCACCTCCCGCTTCCACCCACGCCGCATGCGCACGGAATAGCCTAGCGTGACACCCCCATCCCACCTACAACGCCGGAATGCTTGTGTTACATCGCCCACCATGCTAGAATCAGGAACACTTGTTCTAGTTACGTACGGTTGCCACCCTAGAGCCAGGAGCGCTCGTGAGCGATACCGATCTCCCACAAACCGACACGAACGACGGGTCCGATCCCACCGAAACCGCCGACCTCTTCGCCGCCCTCGACGAGCCCGACGATGCCGAGGATGCCGACGCTGAAGAAACCGTCACCGACCGAGACGATGCCGCCCCTCGGCTCCCCCTTCCCCAGGGGGGAAGGGGGCTGGGGGGTTAGGTCCCGCCGATCTTGCCCACTACGCCCTCCCCTTCACGCCAAACCTCGACCTCGCTCCCCGACCCTATCAGGTCGCCGCCGTGGACGCCTGGCTGCGCGCCGACGGACGCGGCATCGTCGTGCTGCCCACCGGCGCCGGCAAAACCGTCGTCGCATTCAGCGCCGTCGCCCGCCTCGGCGTCCGCACGCTCGTCGTTGTCCCCACCATCGAGCTGCTGCGCCAGTGGCGATCCGGCCTCCGCGAGCGCCTCTCCGCGCCGGAGGATGCCGTCGGGGCCGTCGGTGGCGGCGAGCGCAGCACCGGCCCGATCACCGTCATCACCTACGACTCCGCCGCTATGCCGCGCCGCCGGCTCGATGGCTACGGCCTGCTCATCTTCGATGAGGCACACCACCTGCCCGCCCAGAGCTACCGCGCCATCGCCGCCAAGTGCCGCGCCCCCTGGCGCCTCGGTCTCAGCGCCACCCTCGAGCGCGCCGACGGCCTCCACAACGACCTCACCGCCCTCATCGGACCCGTCGTCTACGAGCGCGACGCCGAAGATCTCTCCGCCCAGAAGCACATCGCCGCTTACCGCGAGCGCCGGGTCTTCGTCGATCTCACCCCCGAAGAAGAGTTGCGCTACGAATCGCTGATGGCCCAATGGCGCTGGTATCTCGCCACCCATCGCGCCCAGCTCGGCGGCGGACCCGGTCTCTTCGACGCCCTGCTGCGTCGCGGCGGCTTCGATCCCGAGGCACGCCGCGCCCTCCGCGCGCACCACGAGGCCCGCCTTGTCGCCATGAACGCCACCGCCAAGCTCGCCACCATCGAAGACCTGCTGCGCCGCCACGCCAACGACAAGGTGATCATCTTCACCGAGTATGTGGATATGGTCGACGCCATCAGCCGCGCACTGCTGCTCCCGTCGATCACCTACCGCACTCCCGCCGCCGAGCGCCGCGCCATCCTCGAAGGCTTCCGCTCCAGCACCTTCACCAAGCTCGTCACGGGCCGTGTCCTCAACGAAGGCGTCGACGTGCCGGACGCCAACGTCGCCATCGTCGCCAGCGGCAGCTCCTCTATGCGCGAATACGTCCAGCGCCTCGGACGCGTCCTGCGTCCCAAAGCCACCGAAGCCCAACTCTACGAGCTCATCTCGCGCCGAACCACCGAGCGCAACGCCGCTCGCCGCCGCCGTCCCAAGCGCAAAGGACTCTCCGATGCTCCCGATCTCGCCAGCTAGACCCGTGCAAAACGCAAAAAGCGGCAGAATCGGCAACTCCGCTCATCCCGCCGCACTGCACCCGCGCCGCAGCCGCACCGCGATTTCCGGCAAAAACGGCAAATCCATCCCCCACCGACGAACACCACCCGACGTGCGTAGGGGCGCGACATGTCGCGCCCGTCTGCCCGCATCCCTCGGCGAGTGGTCCACCACAGCCGCAAAAATCGGCAAGATCGGCAGAAACAACGCCGCCACCATGCATCAACATGCGTCGAACGGCTGTAGGGGTGGGGCCTGCCTCGCCCTCCCCATCCCACCCCGCCCGTCACCGCACACGCCACAACACGAAAAACGGCAAGATCGGCAAGATCCTCCAGGCCCGCGCAGGCGGGCTTCGCGGCCAGAGGCCACCCAGGCGCGGCTTCAGCCGCCGGCCACGATCCCCATCCCCCCAAAACGTGGCAAAAACGGCAATGCCCGTCTCAGCCGCATCGCCGCATTTCCCAAACGCGGCAAGAATGGCAATACAGAACCCGTTCACAGATGCTTACTCACCTCTCCTCTGCCCTCCGTCACCTCTGCGTCCTCTCTGTTGAAATAATCTGGATCTCCTGAGGAAACCCGCCCATGCTCCACCTCGCCGACCTGCGCAAGACCACCCGCCGCGCCAAGACCGGCGACCTGCGCATCGTCTACCCCACGCTATTACGCGACCGCTCCCTCGCCCCGCGCATCGGCATGGCCCTGCGCTATCTGGACTCCATGCTCGGCAAGCCGCGTCGCGAATTGGATAGCGAAGTCATCGTCCAGCTCTTCGGCGACCACAAGATCGCCCGGTGCATCGTCACCTGCCTCGCCACCACCTATCGCCATCGCCCGCGCACCTTCGCCGAAATCCTCCCCGCAGCGACCGTCGCCGCTGTCGCCGAGCACGGCATCGTCACCCCCAGCGACCTACGTCTCTACCTCTTCCGCCGCGCCAACGGCGCCCTGCGCGGCTTCGTCGGCGGCATTGAGCGTGCGCCCTTCCTGCGGGCCGCCGGCGCGGACCTCGGCCTCGCCCCCGAGCAGATCGAGACGCTGATCGCCCTGGACGTCCCCGCCAACGCCGTCCTCACCCGCAACGGACCCACCCCCACGCCCGACGACGTCATCGCCCGCTTCAACTACGACGTCATCGCCGCGCTGCTCGCCAACGCCTCCATCGTCCGCGTTACCCTTGCCCGCGCCGCGACGGACGCCGAGACGATCCGCGCGCTCTGCGCCCAGGCCAGCGTCCGCGCCGAGCTCGCGGGACGCGAGCTCGTCCTCCACGGTAGGCAAGACGCCCTCAACGGCTGGGCGCGCCACGGTGCACGGCTGGTCCACCTGCTCTCTGCCCTGCTCAGCTGCGGCCTCCCCGCGCGTGGCGGCGAAGCCATCGTCGCCAGTCCGACCGGCGAATGGCTCTTCCGCCTCGATGCCGACGCCCTCGCCAACCTCGGCGCTCGCCCCACCGCCGCTACCGCCGGCGATCCCGCCGCCCTGCTGGACCTCTGGCAGCGCGCCGACACCCTCGCCGCCGATTTCGCCATCCTCCGCCGCGCCGGCGACGCCGAGGGATGGTACCTCCGCCGCGCCGCCGACCCCGTCGTGCTCCATGGCGCCGTCTTCCCCGCCCTCTTCACCTGTTCCCGCACAAACGCCGTTTCCGGCAGAAACGGCAACGCGAACGACGGTTCCCTTTCCCTCAGTGGGAAGGCGGGGTCGCCCACCGGGGGCTTGTCGGGGGTGAGGTCAGATCCCGGCAGAAACGGCAAGATCGGCAGCGCATCTGCCTCTGTCCCCCCTCTCCGACAGGGAGAGGGGCTGGGGGTGAGGTCCCCAGCCACCCGCATCCCCCTCGTCCCCGCCCCGTCCACGCCGGAGGCCGCCGCCCACCTCGCCGCAATCGCCGCCCGCGTCCCCCTCGTCGCCCTCTCAACCGCCGAGAGCGACGCCGCTCTGCCCGACAGTGCGCCCACACTAGGCTACACCACGCGCGACGACATCGCCCGCCTCCCCTCCCTGCTCAGCCGTGCCATCGGCGAAGCGGACGCCCGCGGCGAGCTCACCCGCATCGAATCCCTTTGCGACGAAGCCCGTGTCAACGGCGTTCTCACCGAACCCACGCTCGCCGAGCGCCTCGGCTGCGACGAAGAGGCCGTCGCCACGCGCCTCGCCATGCCAGCCGCCCGCGCAGCGCGCCAGGCCCGCGGCATCCAGTACATCGAAGGCTTCGGACTCTGCACCGCCGACACCCTCGCCAAAGCCCAGGCCGCCACCGAAGAAGTCACCGCCCTCCGCGCCGATCAACCCGTCGGCTCAGCGTGGCTGCTGCGCCAGCTCGGTCGCCGCCTCCGCGCCGTCACCGGCGCCAGCGAAGGCATCGAGTGCCTCATCGCCTACCTCGGCGCCGCCTAAGAGGAAGGAAGCGCCACGCGCACAGCGCCCTCAACCCTCGGCACGGTGCGCGCCGGCACGTGCCCAAGCGAACGTATGGACTTTGACGAAATCGCGCGGATACCCAAGTGGTAGGCCCACCGCCCGCCATGAAGAGTCAAACGCCATCAGTCCGCGTCCCCCGTGGGCCGGCACTGCAGTGCCACGTCCCCCGCGATTCCCTCAGCCCCGCCACTGTGGTATGACACAGGTAATCGCCTTTTCCACCTCAGCTCGGGCTGATTCACTCCCAGGTTGCTCGGGCGAGTTTGCAGATTCTTTACGTGCCTCCAAGACTAATCTCATGCCCAGGCGTCATACTAGGGGAACGTTGGAATCTGCTCATCCGTTGCCACTGGCGTGGCTCATTTCGCCGTGCGGTCCATCGTTCGCCGAGGTAGGATTGATCCGCGACCTTCGGGCCGCGACATGTCGAGCACGTAGTGGGGATGCAAGGTAGGCTGTGGCGTGGAGCGCGCCGCACACCCTGGGGGAGGCGAGAGAACGCATGTTGGAGCCACAGCGCCGGATCGCGAGCAGTCCATTAGATCTGCCACTCTTCGACGACGTTGACGATCTCACAGACGACATAGACAGTGCGGCGCCCCAGCCTTGGTGGCGCAGGCGCGTCGTCGCCGCCGCGATCGCCGTCGTCGTTGTGATCGCGCTGATCGCCGGCGGCATCGCCGTCTTCGCCCATCCGGGCCAAACGTCGGTGACCTACACGACGGGTTCGGTCACCACTGGCAACCTGACCACGACGATCAGCGCCACCGGGCCGCTGGCGGCGGGCACCTACAACGTCAGCGCGACGAGCGGCACCAAGATCAACGAGGTCGACGTCACCGTCGGACAAGTGGTGACCGCCGGACAGACCCTCGCCAAGCTCGACCCCACCTCCCTGCAAGACGCCGCGAACCAGGCGCAGACGCAGGTCAACTCCGCGCAGACCGCCTTGAACAACACCTACGTCAGCCGCAGCAATACCCAGGCACAGACCTCCGCCCAGCTCAACCTCGCCTACCTCACCGAGCAGACCGCGCTCAGTAACTGCTCCACGCCCCCGAAGGGCGAGACCGTTTCGCAGTGCCAACAGACCGCCTATGCCCAGTATAACCAGTCCGTCGCGCAAGCAAACCAGTCCAACGCGAACGCCGACGCCCAGGTGAGCAGCGCTCAGTCGAGCCTCGCCAATGCGCAGGCCGCCCTCACCACCGCCAAGGACAACCTCGCCAACGCCACGCTCACCGCCCCCCACGCCGGCACCGTCGCCACGATAAACGGCCAGGCGGGCGGTACGGTGGGATCGAGCAGCTCGTCCTCCGGCAGCGCGGGCAGTAGCGCCTTCATCGAGATCGTCGACCTGACCTCGATGCAGATCACCGCCGGCGTCAACGAAGCCGATATCGGCGGCGTCGCCGCCAACCAATCGGCGACCTTCACCGTCAGCGCCTACAGCTCGCAGATCTTCCGCGGCACCGTCACCGCCGTCTCCCCGCTCGGCTCCAGCAGCTCGAGCGTCGTCACCTACCCCGTCACCGTCAACGTGGATATGTCGCGGGTCGGCACGGCCAAGCTGCTCCCCGGCATGACGGCCAGCGTCACCATCGCCACGGCGTCGCGCGCCGGCGTCGTGCTCGTCCCCGCCAGCGCCGTCACCTTTGCCCGGTCGGCGCTCACGAACGGCATCATCACCCGTACGCAGCTCACCTCGGCGGTGCAACAGGCGGCTCAGCAGCTCGCCGCCATGAGGTCGAGTAACCCCAAACTCGCCGACGACAAGCCCGCCGCCTCCTACGTGCTCGAGCGCAGCAACGGCAAGTGGACCGTCGTGCCGATCATCACCGGCCTCACCAGTGGCAGCGTCTATGAAGTGCTCTGGGGCCTGAACGGCGGCGAAACGGTCGTCACCGGGCAGTCCGGCGGCACGACCACCGCCGGCTCGACCTCCACCGGCACGGGTCGCGGCGGCGGGGGTGGGTTCGGCGGAGGTGGGTTCGGCGGAGGTGGCTTCGGTGGTGGCGGCGGCACCGGCGGTTGATCCTTCAGGGGTGCTACGCCATAGCGGCACCCGAACCCGACTGAGGAGAGCACAACGTGGCAACCTACGGCACCGAGCCACCCTACACGGCCTACGACGAAGCGCTCACCGACCCGTCCGACGCGGCGACGGAGCAGTTCGCGAGCGGTCCCGATCCGGACGCCGTGATCTCCGTCCGTGACCTGAAGAAGGTGTATCTGCTGGGGCAGACCCGCGTGCGCGCCCTGCGCGGCGTCTCGCTCGATGTCCATCCCGGCGAGTTCGTCGCCATCATGGGACCCTCCGGCTCCGGTAAATCCACCTTCATGAACCTGCTAGGCTGTCTCGACCGCCCGTCCAGCGGCGACTACTACCTGATGGGCACGTCGGTCAGCCGCATGTCGCCCGACCAGCTCGCCGCGGTGCGCAATCGGCGTATCGGCTTCGTCTTCCAAGGCTTCAACCTACTGTCCCGCTCCACCGCCCTGCAGAACGTGATGCTGCCACTGCTCTACGCCGGTTTAGCGAAAGAAGAGCAGCGCCGTCGCGCCATACGGGTGCTGCAGCTTGTCGGCCTCGCTTCGCGCGCCAGCCACAAGCCTGCGCAGCTCTCTGGCGGCCAGCAGCAGCGCGTCGCCATCGCCCGCGCGCTCGTCACCGGGCCGGCCCTCCTGCTGGCCGATGAGCCGACCGGCAACCTCGACAGCCATACGAGCATCGAGATCATGGCGATCCTTCAGGCGCTGAACGGCCGCGGCCTCACCATCGTGCTCGTCACCCACGAGCCGGATATCGCCGCGTACGCCCATCGCCAGGTCGTCTTCCGCGACGGCCGCGTGATCCGCGACGAGCCGGTAACGCAGCCACGCTCCGCCCGTGTCGAGCTTGAGACGACGATGCCCGCCCCCAACAGCGTACCGATACAAATCAAGGAGGAGACGCGGTGAGCGACTTCGACGCGACCTCCCAAGCCATCCCCGCCGTGCCGGCCGCCGCGATGCCCACCAACCCTGACCGCCGCGCCCGCATCGCCGTCCCGCACCGGCGCCGGAATCGGCGGCGCGCATCGTTCGGCGCGAGCCTCTCCAGCGCGTTCGAGGCACTCTGGGCCAACCGCCTGCGCTCGCTGCTCACCATCCTCGGCGTAATCGTCGGCGTCGGTGCGGTGCTCGCCGCCGTCACCCTCACCCAGGGCGTCAGCGCCTCGGTCAACTCGCGCCTGGCCGGCCTCGGCACCAACCTGCTCACCATCAGCCCCGGCGTCACCACCACTGGCGGTGCGCGCGGCGCCGCGGGCGGCGCGCAGACGCTGACCCAGGCCGACGCCGACGCCCTCACCGCCGTCTCGCACGTCTCCGCCGCTAGCCCGATCAAATCGTCCAGCTCGCAGGTGATCTTCGGTGCCCAGAACTGGAACACGCGCATCCAGGGCGTCTATCCCAACTTCCAGACCATCGACACCTGGACCGTATCCGAGGGCGCGTGGTTCACCGACGCCGACGAGAGCGCCAATACGCCCGTAGCCGTCCTCGGCGCCACCGTCGCCCAGAACCTCTTCACCGATGGCTCTTCGCCGATCGGCCAAAGCGTGCTGATCAACAGCCAGGCCTTTCAAGTCGTCGGCGTGCTGCAATCGAAGGGTGCCGTCGGCGCGGCTAACCAAGATGACGTGGCCTACGTGCCGTTCAGCGCCGCACAGCAGCGCCTCAGCAATTCGCAGTACGTCAGCCAGATCCAGGTGCAGGTCGACGATGCGAACAATGTAACCTCCGCGCAGGCCGCGATCACCACCCTACTGGAGCAGCGCCATGGCATCGCCGCCGGCGGCACGGACGACTTCACCGTGCGCAGCTCCGATCAGCTCGTGGCGACGGCGCAGGCGCAGCAGCAGACGCTGGCCTTCCTGCTGGTCGGCATCGCGGCGATCTCGCTGCTCGTCGGCGGCATCGGCATCATGAACATCATGCTCGTCTCCGTCACCGAGCGCACCCGCGAGATCGGCATCCGCATGGCGATCGGCGCGCGGCGCGGCGACGTGCGCGACCAATTCCTGATCGAGGCGCTGGCGCTGAGCGTCGCGGGCGGTGCGATCGGCATCGCTCTCGGCCTCATCGGCGGCTTCTTCCTGACGCGGTCGTACACCCTGCCATTCACCGTCAATCCGCTCTCGATCCTGCTGGCGGCGGGCGTCTCGGCGGTGATCGGCGTCGGTTTCGGGTTCTATCCCGCCGTGCGCGCCTCGCGCCTTGACCCCATCGTCGCCCTTCGCACCGAGTAGCGTTGCCAGCGGCGATACCAGTCTACGTCGAGAGGTGTAGGGGCGAGGCCACCCTCGCTCGTTTCGCCTGAAAGGAGTCGAGTGGTGACGTCGGGCGATACAGCGTTGGGGTGCCACATCTGGCGCTCATCTGTTTCACTACCGTTCACACGAATTCAGCGAGCAAAGCCATGATCGAATCCAAGCCAGCATCCGCGACTGCCGTCGAAACGCAGACCATCCTGGTCGTCGAAGACGAAGCCAGCATCACCCGCCTCGTGCGGCTCTACCTGGAGCAATCCGGTTTCCGCGTCGTCGCCGCGGCCGATGGGCGGGCTGCGCTCGCCCTTCACGAGCGCGAGCAGCCCGCCCTGGTGATCCTCGACCTGATGCTGCCAGAGTTGGATGGCTGGGAGGTCTGCCGCCGCATCCGCGCCACCTCGCGGACGCCGATCCTCATGCTCACCGCGCGCCAAACTGAGGAAGACCGCGTCGCCGGGCTCGATCTCGGCGCAGACGACTATGTGACGAAGCCGTTCAGCCCGCGCGAGCTAGTCAGCCGCGTCCGCGCGATCTTGCGTCGCGCCGCCCAGCCGGAGGCGCCGAGCGCCGATCTGCTCCTCACTTTCCCCGGCCTCATCATCATGCCCGAGGCGCGTCGCGTTGAAGCTGAAGGGCGGCGCGTGGAGCTGACCGCCAAGGAGTACGACCTGCTGCTGGCGTTCGTGCGTGCTCCGCAGCACGTCTTCACTCGCGAAGAGTTGCTGAGTCGCGTCTGGGGCTACGACTTCCTCGGCGACAGCCGTACGGTGGACGTCCACGTGGGCACCCTGCGCAAGAAGGTCGAGCGCGATTCCGCCCACCCACGCTTCATTCAGACGGTCTGGCGCGTCGGCTACAAGTTCGACCCCACCGGCGGCGAGGATGAAGACCATGCGGCTCATACAGCCTGAGCCCGACCCGCGTGGCGCGCAGGAGGGCCGCCGGTGGTTCAGCCCGCGCAGTTTGCGGGTGCAGATGGCCGTCGGCTCAGCCGCGATCGCTCTCGGCGCCGTCGCCGTCGTCGCCATCGTTGCCGTGATGGTCAGCGCCACCACCTTCAACGAGTACCGCCAGGGCCAGATCGAGTCGCAGGTGACGCAGGTCGCCGCGGTTATCGGCCGCCAGCAAGGGAGCTTCACGCCCGGTTCTACCTCGACACTGTCATCCAGCGGCTCCGCGCAGGACCAGTTCGGACCGCTCAACGTCTGGATCATGAACACCTCGAATCAGATCCTGGCGACCCCCACCGCCCTGTTGCCCGATGACGAGCTCTCCCCCTCCGACGTCAGCACCATGCGCGCCGCGCTGAAGGATGCGTTGGCCGGCAAGACCGATGCGGGCACGCTCGGCGACGCGGCGATGCCGTGGCAGGTGCAGCGCTTCTACGCGGCGACGCCCGTGCGCGCAGGCGACAGATCGACCGGGACCATCATCGGCGCGGTGGCGCTCTCGACGCTGATTCGCGGCGACAGGACACTAGCCTTCTTCGGCAACAACACGGCGACCATCTTCCTCGCCGCGTTGCTGGCCGCGCTGCTCGCCGCGTTGCTGGCCGCCTACGCCGCGCGCCAGTTGATCCGCCCGCTCTCGCACCTCACCACCGCTAGCGTGCGCATGGCCGGCGGCGATTATGCCGCGCGGGTGGAGGTGCGCGCCCCCGAAGAGCTGAGCCGCTTGGCGGCGAGCTTCAACGAAATGGCCGCCGCGCTCCAATGTGACGTGGCCAAGCTGCGCGAGCAGGAGCGCATGCGGCGCGAGTTGGTGGCGAACGTCTCGCACGAGCTGGCGACGCCGTTGACCGCGATCCAGGGCTTCACCGAAGCGCTGATCGACAACGTGGTGCCCGACGCCGAGGCCCGGCTGGATACGACGCAGCTCATCGCCCGCGAGGCCGCTCGCCTGCGCCGCCTAGTCGATCAGCTCCGCGAGGTCACGACGTACGAGGCCGGCGCACAGACGCTGCAGTTGGCAGAGGTCGCGATACCCTCGCTGCTCGACGAGACACTCTCC
The DNA here is from genome assembly GCA_963841205.1 of uncultured Chloroflexia bacterium. Lineage (GTDB taxonomy): Bacteria > Chloroflexota > Ktedonobacteria > Ktedonobacterales > JADMIN01 > CAWAWP01. The sequence goes on from CAWJCH010000014.1 coordinate 32,733, forward strand.
GTGCTCGCCCCCGAGCTGGAGCGCAAGCGGATTACCCTCGCCGTCGATGTGCCAGCGGTGCTTTTACCGGTCCATGCCGACGCCGATCGCCTCACCGAGATTCTGCTCAACCTGCTCGACAACGCCCTGCGCTTTACGCCGGAGGGCGGGCGCATCGAGGTATCGGCCCGCGAGCAGGCGGGTCGCGTCGCTATCGCGATCGCCGACAACGGGCCAGGCGTCCCGCCAGAGGATCGCCGGCGCATCTTCGAGCGCTTCTACCGCGCCGACTCTTCGCGCTCCACCGCCACCGGTGGCACCGGCCTCGGTTTGGCGATCGTCCGCGAGCTCGTCGAGGCCCACGGCGGCTCTATCGAAGCGGGCGACCGCCCCGGCGGCGGCGCGCGCTTCACCTTCACCCTGCCGATCGTCGCGGCAGACCGATCGTAGGGCGCGCGAAGATAGCGATCGCGACCCGCGGCCGATGAGACTTCGAGCGGCGGTTAGCGGAGGAACCGGCTGAAGCCCCCTGCCTTCAGGTATGGGGATGAAAGCTGGGTGGCCCGCGCGGGCCACGATGGGATCCCGCTAGTTGCCGGAGTCTTGCCGATCGGGCCGAGTGGTGTGGTAGGGAATAGCAGAGCGCCCTCACGGTGCGCAAGACCTTCAACACGACCTTCAACACGTACCAGTTGATGCCAGTTGATGCCGACGTCTGAGCAGGGACAGGTGTTGGAGGGAGCCTGGTGGCGTTGTCGCACGCTCGACAATGTCGCCCTGGAGGAACGCGAGACGGCGGGGGAACGCCGCGGTGCCTCGGTGGGGTACGACCAGCAGAAGGCCGAGCTGCCCGACCTGCAGGCAGACTTTCCCGAATACGGCGAGGTCCATTCCCAGGTCTTGCCGGATGTCCTCTTGCGTCTTGATCGGGCATTCCAAGCGTTCTGCCGGCGGCTTAGGAACGGCGAACAGCCCGGCTATCCCCGCTTTCGGGGGCGCACCCGCTACAACAGCTTCACCTCTCCCCCGTATGACGACGGCATCCCCCGTATGACGACGGCGCGGTGGTGGACGGGGGGCTGCTGCGCCTCTCCAAGATCGGGCGGATTCGCCTTCGTCGGCATCGGCCACTCCAGGGCCCCCCCAAGACGGTCACGCAAGACGGTCACGATCTCGCGGGAGGCGGATGGCTGGTACGCGTGCTTCTCCTGTGCGGAGGTGCCGGTGCAGCCATTGCCTGCGGCGGGCCGGGAGGCGGGGATTGACGTGGGGCTGCAGGTCTTTCTCAGCACGGCGGATGGGGAGGTGGTGGCGAATCCGCGCACTACCGACGCGGCGAGAAGGAGCGCGCGAAGGCGCAGCGGCGCGTCTCCCGACGCAAGCAGGGGAGTCATCGCCGCCGCAAGGCCGTTGGACTGCTCGCCAAGGCGCACCAGACGGTGAAGCGCCAGCGCGCGGACTTCCACCACCAGACGGCGCTGGACCTCCTTCGCCACCACGACGCCCTCTCCCGCGAAGAGGTGCAGGTCGCCAGCATGGTGCGGAATCGCCACCTCGCCAAGTCCAGCAGCGACGCAGGCTGGGCGCACTTCCGGGCCATCCTCGAAGCCAAAGCAGCTTACGCTAGGCATCGGGGGATTGGGGCATCGGGGGATTGCGATTCCTGCTCAGTACACCAGTCAGGACGGTAGCAGGTGTGGGGTGCGCATACCCAAAAGCCTGCGTGTACGCACCCCTGTCTGCACGAACTGCGGGCTGGTCTTGGATCGCGACGAGAACGCGGCCAGGACCATGCGATGGGCCGGGCAGGCCCTTCGGGGACTCGCGGGGCTGCCTGCGGGGCCGAACCGAGAAGCCCTCGCCTTTAGGCATGGGGAGTATGTCACCGTTCCCTTCGGCTTCGACGTGGAGCTTTCTGGCATTGACGGCAACGAAGGGCTGCGCGCCGAGGACGCCCCGTCCAGGGCGGGACGCCGTGCATTCACTATCTGCGCGTCTCCGGCATGAGCCCGGAGGACGAGCGGGGTACTATCGTGCAGCGCTGGCGCAGGTGTGCCAACATGCTTACTCGTCGCCTACGCGACCCGTCGAGGCGACGATGTCGCTCGCGCGAGCACGGCGACGGCTAACAGAGCGAGCACTATTAAAGCAATCAGCAGGGTGAGGAGACCGAAGACGGTGTTCGCGCCACTGATCTGCGCCGCCCAACTCGTAAAGCGCTCATCGACGTCCGATGGGATGCCGGGGGGCATGGCGGAGCGAAGCTGCTGGTAGCTGGTGAACGCGCGCTGAGCGAGCACGAGTGCCGGCACGATCACGAGCAGCATGAGTACGTATGGCGAGCCGGCGCTCCAACTCATCCTTACGACCTCGGCCCGCTACAGCGAGGTAGATCGCTGTGCTGAGGAGGAGAGCTGCGAGTGCCACGTCGACCCATGCCAGGGACAGCAGTCCGTCTGGCGAAGCCACTGCAATCGCCGGGCCTGTTGCGAACGTCATGGAAGGATGTCCCTATCACTCAATGGAACGAGTCATGTCACAGTTCGCGTCGCGGACGGCTGTCCGCAAAGTGTGCACGCTGGGTCGAGGCGGGAGAAACAGCTCTAGTATAAGTTGTCTCCAGCTGCTGCACCTGTGCGTTTCGCCTCACACCTTGATCGTCCGCCCACGCCAGACGACGCCACGCCCGCTGAGCTTGCGCCACGCCGAGCGCAGGAGGATGCCGCTGAAGACGATCCCGGCGAGCGGGTGGGTGAGGGCGTAACGGCGGGGGACGCCGAGTTCGTCGTCCAGACGGAGGCGATAGGCGAGCAGGGCGGCGGTGGAGAGCGCGCCGGTGGCGGTGGCCGTGCGGTTGCGGTGCGCCAGGCCGTGGAGGAAGAGCGCGAAGGGGCCGATGGTGGCGAGCGGCAGGCCGGCGATCATGGCGAGGTAGAAGAGTGGGCCGCCGCGACTGCCGACGTAGGCGTTCTTGCTCCAGCCGTCGACGTGCTCGCGCAGGCCGTGATACATGCGCGTCTTCACGAGGTCACGTCCGTCCACCATCGCCAGCTTGCCCGTCGTGCGCTTGACGGCTACTGCCAGGTCGCGGTCGTCCACCACGGTCGCGCGGAGGCTCGGCGCGGCGTAGCCGCCCAGCGCATCGTAGGTCGCCTTGCGGATCAGGATGAACTGCCCGTTGGCGATGGCGACGGGGCTCTTGGGGTCGTTGACGGCGTCGGGCGCGTACATCATCGAGATGCCCATGTAGGCCATCGGCATCAGCACGCGGCCCCAGAAGTCGGGCAGGTCTTGCCGCGTGCCGTAGGAGAGCAGATCGAGGCCGCGTTCGGTGGCGATGGCGACGGCGGTGCGCAGGGCTTCGGGCTCGTGGCGCGTGTCGGCGTCGGTGAAGAGCAGCCAGTCGCCGGTCGCCGCGCGGGCGCCGACGTGGAGCGCGTGCGGCTTGCCGGCCCAGCCCTCCGGCAGCTCGTGGACGTGCTTGACGCGGAGACGCGCGCCGTTGGGGTGCGCGCGCTGGAGATTGACGAGGATGACAGGTGTGGCGTCGGTCGAGGCGTCGTCCACCACCAGCACGTCGAAGCGAGGATAGTCCTGGGCGAGCAGCGAGGTGACGCAGTCGCGGATGTTGCGCTCCTCGTTGCGCGCGGGGACGATGATGGTGACTGACGGGAGCGCGGCGTCTGAGCTTGACGAGGGAAACGGCGCCGCGGTCGCCTCGTCACGCTTGCCCACGACGCCGGTGCGCCAGAAGAGGGCGGTGTAGAAGCCGGCGACGCCGAGGCCATAGGCCCAGAGTGATAGCTTGCCGAGTCGCGATTCCAAAAGGTTATTTAGGCGAGACATGAAGGGCATCCTCAGTGGTCATGGGCGAGCGAAACACTCCATAATAAGCGTAGGCTGAGCGAGTGCCCATAGTCTAGGCAACGCGTTGAGAATTGTGGGCGAGGGGGATGAGGACGTGGGCATGAAGGCATCCGTTCGGAGGGTGGCAGACGCGCTGGCGGCACTCGGCGTGGAACCGGAGATCACCGAGTTCGCCGAGAGCACGCGCACGGCGGAGGAGGCAGCGCTAGCGGTCGGCGCGACGGTGGGGCAGATCGTCAAATCGCTCGTCTTCTCTGCTGGGAATGGGCCGCTGCTGGTGCTGGCCTCCGGTGCGCATCGGGTGGACATGGCAAAGCTCGCGCGCGCCGCCGGCGGTCCCGTGGCGCGCGCAGACGCCGACCTCGTCCGCGGGGCCACCGGGTTTGCCATCGGCGGGGTGCCACCGGTCGGCCACGCGCAACGGCTGCACACGCTCTTCGACCGCGCCCTCCTCCAGTATGACGTCGTGTGGGCTGCGGCGGGCACACCCAATGCGGTCTTTCGCGTCGCGCCGGCGCGGCTGCTGGAGATCTCAGCGGCGGAGCTGGCGGACGTGGGTGAGACGGGGTGAGCAACGGTGTTGGCGGTCAAGCCGTAGGTGCGGGTTGCCACGGCGTCTGATGCTTGAGCATCGCGTTGAGGATGGTCAGCAGTTTCTGCATACAGGCCACCAAGGCGACTTTTGGGGGCTCGCCCTTCTCGCGCAACCGGGTCCAGGAGACGCGCCGGATCGGATGGTAGCGGACTGCACTGCGGGCGCCCATGTACCGTACAGACCGCACCCGGGCGCGCCCACCCCAGATGAGTCGCTTCCCCCGCGCGAAACCGCCCTCCCGGTTGAGGGGTGCGACCCCCACGAGCGCAGCCACCTGCGTGTGCGTCAACGTGCCCAGGTGCGGGAGATCCGCGAGCAGGGTCAACGCGAGGATCGGGCCTACCCCGGGCACGCTGCGGAGCAGTTCGTCGCGCTCCCGCCACAGCGGACTGGCGTGCAGCAGGTGGTCCAGATCCTGATGCAACTACTCCCGGGCCGCTTCGAGCCAGGCTTCGAGCCAGGCAAGGTGTGCCTCGATCAACGGACGCACGCGCGCTCCCGCCTGGCGGCGGCGGGTCTTCTCCGCCGTGAGCATCTCGACCACCCGCTCGACCACCCGCTCGACCACCTGCTCGACCCCCTGAGCGCGTCGTTCCAGCAACGCCACCAACTCCTGCGTCGCCGCATCGCTCAAGGGACGTGGCGCGGGACGAACCCCTTCGGCAAAGTGGGCCAACACGGGCGCGTCGAGCACGTCTGTTTTCGCCAACCTTCCCGTGGCCGTGGCAAAGTCGCGGACCTGCCGCGGATTCGCCACCACCACCGGCAGACCAGCCACCCCCAGAGCGGCTACCATAGGACGCTCGTAGCCACCAGTCGCCTCCAAGACGATCAGCGCCGCACCCAGCAGGCGCATGCGCTCGACGAGCGCCGGCAGGTCCGCCTCCGTGTTCGTCACCCGCCAGTGTTCCCCGCTCGGTCGCGCCGCGACCTCCAGCCAGGCCTTGGCCACAGCAATGCCCACGAAGGTAGGCCTGATCGGTTCCGGCGACTGGCTCAGGGTTGGGCTCATCCTGCTCTCCCTTCTGGTGTCGTCTCTGGTGTCGTCCTCTCCTCCCAAGCGCCACGTGATCCAACCGTGCGTGATACGGGCTTGCTGCCCCGGCAACTGTTCGGATTCGCGGAGAGGCGCGGCGCGACGACCAACGCTCACCCACGGCCTCTCACGACCCAGGCAGAAACGGTCTATCGCGCCATGACAACATGACGACATGACGACATGACGACACGGCCAGCCTACACGACCTCAAACATATAAGGCAGAAATCAAATTCACCGCAAAGACGCCAAGGGCGCACAGGTTCGCGAAGAGCGAGGGAGAGTGCTCCAACCTGGCTGAATCTGCGGCAGTGGCTGCGCTGTTGTATTGAGGATTAGCCGCGGCATTCAGGCCGTGAACCGCTCCCAGTACCCCAAATCCAGGCAGCACGATCTCGGTATTCCTGAACGTCGGTCGCCGCTTTCGGCCTCGCGGCGGGCGTGGTAGACTGGGCGCAGTGGCCGTGGCAGGGTGGCGGCCAAGGAAAAAGAATGCCGCGTGCAGGAGAATCTGGCGCGCGAGGGAGAGCCTGGCCCATGCCGTTGGTCGTCGGCGAGCTCGAGCCGCGCAAGCTCGAATTGCTGCGCGCGGAGATAGCGGAGACGCTGGCCGTGCGCTTCGCCTACCCGCCATACTTCGATCACCGGGCGGGCAAGGAGATCGTGCGGCCACTGGACCGCGTGAAGCGCGAGGAGATCGAGCAATTCGTCGGCTCGATAAACTTCGCGCAGGTGGAGCATACGGACGTCAGCTCGCCCGAGGTGCGCCGCTTCCTCGAACAAGTACTACGGCGCTACCTCGACGTGAACCCCGATCTGCACCGGCCGCACACCACGCGGCGACTGCCAAGCCTGCGTGGCCGCATCCCGCGCGTCGCGGCGGAGATCCACAAGTCGCTGCAGGTGTTCGTCGGCGGCACGGCCAGGGATTTCGGTCTGCGGCGACCTCAGCGCACGTGGGAGGGGGCGGATACGCGCTCACAGCGGCCCTCCGAGTTACTCGACCACAACACCCGCGTGCTGGAGACGGTGCTTGTGCGACGCGGCGATGAGCCGCCCGCCCCGCCCGCACAGGTTCGCGCACCCGCCCCTTCGCCAGCCGCCACGCCACCGCACCCGGCACGCCAGCCGGCGGTCGCGCCGCCCGCACGCTCGAAGGGAGCTGGTCCGCTCGGACGTTGGCTCGCGGGCGCTTCGCAGGCCACGATCCCCGTGCAGTCGCCTTCGCCGGCGCCAAACAGCGGGGGCCTGCCCAGCAGCTCGCCATTCGCGTCGCTAGCGACGGGGGCGCAGTCCGCGATTTTTGGAAATGGGATTGCCGAGCGTCCGACGGGCCCGGTGCCGATCCAGGGGTGGGGTGCATCCGGTTCTCCTTCGGGAGGCAGCGCACCGCCGCCGATCCCCAACGAGATCTTCCAGCTCTATGGCGATTACCTGCACGACATGCAGCCGGAGGCGTATGAGCGCAGCGCAGCGCCCGCGCCGAGCGCGCCGCCCCGAGCGGGTGGCCGCATGCCGCCAGACGATGGCATGCCGACGAGCGTGATGCCACAGGCGCCCGCCCCGCCGCGAGCGCCACGGCCTGTCGCCGCGCCGCCGCCCGCAGTGCCTAATGCCGCGCCGAAGCGTGAAGACGCGCGCGGTGACCTGCTGATCTTCTTCCAGCTACGCTATCAACTTGAGGCGTATGTCCGACGTGGCGCGCGCAGTTATGGCATCGAATCCCGTAGCGACGACCCCTCCGGGGTGATTGATGCGTTGCGCCGCTCAGGATTCGTGGATGAGTCTGACCTGCAGCTGGCGGAGGGTATCCTCGCGGTGACGGATCGCGTCGCTGCGGCGGGCGTCGCGACGGTGGACGACTACCGGCAGGCGTTCATGCTCTACCTGCTCTACCACCGCAGCCACCTGGGGCAGTAGCGCCACGCCACCGCGCCTTTCTTCTCCCCGACACTTGGCGATTAAGCGGAATAGCGATCGCTGAACGATCTGCGCAAACACTTTGCCGCACTTTCCCCATCTTCTATGCTGAGCACGACGCGGATGGGCTGACCATCGCTAGGCGCGGGGAGCGGAAGGTGGTGCATTGGTGGGGAAGCCGGCGCCACACCTGCACGCCAACTTCGGCGAGATGTCGGGAGGCGCTGCGCCGGCGGAGGCGAGAGGCGCCGAGGGGACCGTGCCGATCACCGACGCGGAGACCTTCCTTCGCTTAATCGAGCGCGAGACGCCGGTGCTGCTGAAGGTGACGTCGGCGCTGGTCGGGTTCGCCGACGCGGAGGATGCCGCGCAAGAGGCAGTGATGAAGGCCTGGCAGGCTCGCGCGTCGCTGCGCGATCAGGCGGCGCTGCGCCCGTGGCTGCTGAGGATCGCGGTGAACATCTGCCGCGAATGGCAACGCGGTCGCTTCGGGCGCTGGCAGCGCGTGCTGCATCCGCTCAACGGTGATCTGGTCGCGCTCCCCGCGCGCGAGGATGCGCAGCCCGGTGCGAACGCGCATGCCGCAGCGCTGGACGTGCGCGAGGCGATCAACGCGTTGCACGCCAGCCTGCGTCTCGTGGTGACGCTGCGCTACTACGCGGGACTCGACGCCTCCGAGATCGGCGAGGCGCTCGGCCTGCCGCCGCCGACGCTGCGCACGCGGCTGCGCCGGGCGTTGATCCTCCTGCGCGACGAACTGGGCGATTCGGGGCATCTGCGCCGTGTTACGCGGCCTGGAGGAATCGGCCATGTGGAATGACCCAAACCAGACGATGCCACCGACTCCTGATCTGCTGCCACCGGAGCTCGAGGATATCGCTTCGCTCGTGTCGGCGGATGCCGAGGAGTGGCGGCACCGCGTGCCGCCCGCGGGACCGCTCGCGCTTCACTTGCACCAGACCTTGCTGCCGGCGCATCAGCAGAGTGGGGGAAGAGTTGGAACATCGGAGGATCGCATGAGTGACCCAGTCGTGTCCGTCGCGCGGTCAACGACGCGGGATGCCTCCGGCTGGACGCCGCCCAAGCCCCCCGTACGCAAATTGCCGGTCCCTCTCGCAACGGTGGCGGCGATCCTCGTCGTGGCGCTGCTTGGGGGGGTCATCGTGACGCTAGGGCAGAATCGCGCCCGGCTGGGTGGTGAGACGGCGACGACGACCTCACCGGAGGTCACGGGGACGCCGGCGACCGCGACCCCTACGCAGACTTCACTCAAACTGCCCCTTACTGCGGGCACGCCGGTGACGAATCAGCCGGGGGTTCCGGTGGTGGCGCCGAGCGATCCGCAGGTGATCTACGAATATGCGGACAACGGGGCGGGCGTCGTGCTGCAGCGCAGCGAAGACGGTGGCGCGAGCTGGACTCAGCTGCCCTATCCGACGCTCGGAGGGTTCGTTGACGCTATCGACCTGGCGGTGAATCCTGCCGACGCGCACAATGCGTTTCTGTTGGCATCCATTGTAGATGGGCCGTATCCGAACGCGGCTGGCGAGTGCCCATCGGGGACTACGGGCGGCGCAAGTGCCCAACTCCCGCTCGGTGGCTCCCAACCGTCGAGGCTGGGCTATAACTTCCCCGCCTCAGGCGGCTACAGTTGTAACAACCTGTATGCGAGCGAGGATGGCGGGAGCCATTGGTCGCAGGTGCACTTGCTCGTCGCTGGGACGCTTTTCCAGACAGGTATAACATTCTCTTACGACGCGACGGGATTCCAAGCGCAAGGTGGCACACTCTATGGGCGCGCCTGGCAACTCAATAGCGCGAGTTCGTTCAGCCAGACCGGCGACATCCGCATCGTGCGCAGCGATGACAAAGGGCAAACCTGGAGCGACGCCGACGCGACGCTGCAGAGCCAGGTGGGCCACATCTGCGCCTATGCGGCAACGCCTCAGGGCACGACGGTGTTCGCCGTGGCCTCGACCGCCATGTGTTGGAACGGAGTGCAGGGCGCGCACTCCCTATGGCGGAGCGACGACGGCGGCAGCCACTGGTCTCACGCGGCCGATCTGCCCGCTAGTGTTGCGCAACTCGGCGTCGTGTTGACGGCGGCGGGTGGCGGTGGGTCACCGGCGTTGGTGTATGCGTGGTCCGAGAGCTCCGGCATCATAGACTCAACACAGGTGCAGGCGAGCGCAGACGGTGGGCAGACGTGGAGCGCCGCGCCAAACGATGGGCTACCACAACGGGCTCGCTTGCTGCGCGTCTCTCAGACGCCGCTGGTTGATGGATCCCTGGTCGCCGTAGTCTCTCGACCTCGACCACGCCGCCGAATGGACAAGTCAGCATCGGTACGGTGGCTGTCTACGCCTGGAAGTTGGGAGACGCGACGTGGCGTAGTGTGACCACCGGGACGACGCTCAGCGAAGCCTCCATCGCGAACGTCTACGTTTCGACGGTCCAACCACTTGTGGTGACGCTTTCACTCCTTGACGACCAATCGTCGGATCCCACCTATACACTCGTGCCCTTCGCGTAAGCTCGCAGTGGGGTGCGGGCCTAGGTTCGACGCGGCGCCGATTAGGCCGATTAGTAGGCATGCGTGGGCACCTACTGTTTAGTGGTCTCCAATGTTGCGGTCTCCGATGTTGCCGCTCGCACCTTCTGCCAATCCTCGGCGATTGTCTCGGGCAGGGGCTCACCCTTGCCGACGGGCTGCTCTAGAAGCATCTGCAGGTCGAGGGCATTGAGGATGCCGTAGTTGCGATGCCAAGTGTTCTACTGCCGCGGCTTTGCGCGCCTCAAGACGTTTCTCCTCCTTCGCCGCGATCAGCTCGCCCAACTGACGGAGGGAGGCGGAGGCTACCGAGGCGTCCTGGACTTCGAGCGCCTTCACGACGCCGAATGCCATGCGCCGCAAGAGCCGCTGCCGCCCTTCATAATGGTGCGTCCGCACGAGCTCTCGCGCCTCCGCGTCGAGTGGGGGAGCGCCTACGAGCACGCCGAAGTTGCGCCGCAACGCCTCCCACGTGGGATCGGTGGGCCAGCGCGAGCGGATTTTGCCGCGTCCAGGCGTGGTGAGCCGCAGCCAGTGGGCGGTCAAGTGCTGGAAGAAGGCGTCGGCATGGGCGAAGAGCTTCGGGAAGGTCGCCAAGTGCGGCAACTCCTCCGCTGACAACTCAGCCGCCACCTGAAGGTCCAGATCCTCTGCGTCCGCGTCAGACCCATCGGATCCCGGCGCCAGACGAAACGACTTCATCCCCTCCCGGCGGACTTGGAACTCCAAGCGCCAAACCGTCTTGTCCGGGTCGAAAATGGCCGGGTTGCGCGCGGCGAGGAGGGCGAAGTAGCCCTCGTCGTGGCGCGTCCTGCGCTCGGTGGACTTGTCGTAGAGGCGCGCGAGGATGCTGTCGCCGGAGCCGAAGCGGTAGCCGGTGCAACGGTTCCCCTCGAAGTAGGGGTGCCACTTCTGTGGGCGGCGGTGTAGAGTTGGTTCTTGGCCACATGCGGTGCCACAGTCAGGCGGCCCGGTAGAGCACCCGGCGGCGAAGCAAGTCGAAGTTCGCCCGCCCGTAGGTCTGGCGCTTGAGCAGTTTGAGGCGGTTGACCTGGCCTTCTGTCTGCCCCTGACTATGCGGCGAGCGTAATGCCGCGCGGACGGCGTCAGCATCGCGGCGGATTCCGCTGACGAAACTGACCAGTTCGGGAATCCGAGTGTACGCCGCAACCTCCAACCACATCGTGAGGTCGCTATCTGCCTGGGCGCGCACGATGCGGCCGAACTCCGTAACGAGGGCCTGCGCGCTCGCAATCGCGGCATTCTCCTGGCAGAGGGCCTCGCGATAGGCCCGTTCCTCCTGGTCGAGTTCTTCAAGCGGGCGGAGCAGGACCCAGCGCGTCTGGCGCGGCGAGAAACGGCGCCGCGAACGCGGCGGAGCACCTGCGCCGTCTTCCGCACGTCGACGTCGGCCGGGACGACGGGGGCCCCTCCGCCAGGCCCGCAGGTACTGGCGCACCGTGGAGGCAGCGCCGGAATAGCCCCGGATGCGGATCTCGGCGTAGAGCGCGGCGCTGTTGTGTTCGCCTGCCTCCCAGCGTGCTCGCAAATAGGTGGCGTAGGCATCGCAGGTGCGCGGCCGACGACTCCGCTTGGCGCACGGCTGATACTGACCGGCGCGCACATAGCGGCGCACGGTCCCGCGAGTGACGCCGGCCAACCGGGCGACCTCCCGCAGCGAATGACCTTCCTGAGCGAGCGCCACGACCCGCGCATAGCGGGCCTGCCGCCGCGCCTCGACCGCGGCGTGCTCACGCTCCAGACGGGTAGTTGAGGCGCTGGGAGTCTCCAGCGACTCGGCCGTCTCGGAAGGTGGGGGGCCTATCTCGGCGTCGGGCGCTGGCTCGGCAGCAGCCTGTTCATGCGCAGCACTGACCGCGTCGGCCACGAGCGTCAGCGCATGCTGTTCACGGGTGAGCAACCGATCCAGCGCCTGTCCCAGATTGTGCAGCAGATGAAAGCGGTCAGCGACTTGGACGGCCTGTGGCGCCGCTTGGCGCGCCCCGTCGGCAAACGCCCCACCCCGATCCCGACTGATCACCTGCACCTCCTGGCCGTTGTGCTGCTCCAACCAGGTGGCAAAGGTGGCGGCGTCGCGGTCGGGCAAGAGATCGATGACCTGATGTTGGTCGAGATCCACCAGGATCGTGCCGTAGGCGCGGCCGCGCCGGAAGGCGAAGTCGTCGACACCCAGGGCGCTCAGGTTCGGCGCGATCTCGCTGGCAGCGGGAATGGAAGCACGACGCATGAGCCGCAGCAGCGTGTTGCGACTCAGCCCGTCGCTACTCAGGCGCAGGTGTCGCGCGAGTCGTTGCCCACCTTGCCCGCCAAGGGCGAAGCTCACGGCTTCCAGCCGCTGCCGCAAGACGGGCGTCCGGCGCTGGTAGCGAGGCGCCACCGCGGGCACGCGTTCCCGAAAGGTCCGTCGTGGACACGCCGCATCGAGACAGCGGAAGCGTCGCGCGTGGAGGCGGAGACGGACGGGAAGGTCTCCGAGCGAGACCTCCGCAACGACACGGGTGAACCGACTATGCGCGCGGCGCGAGCGCCGCTGACAGTCGGGGCACCGCGCCGCGCGATGGGTGGAGGTCAGGTCAAAGATGAGCTGATGGGCTTCGAGGCAGACGGCATCGAGCTGCAGGCCAGCCCAGTGGGGAAAGACGGCGGCAAGGAGAGAGGCAACACGCACGAGGGAGACTCCAACACATGGGGATGAGACGACGAGGGCCAGCGCCCCTGTCGTTCTACCATCTCATTCCACAATTCGCGGCACCTCTTGTGGCCAAGAACCATTGTTATGACACCAACGATGACACCAACCTGGGCAACCGCCGGTGAACTTTCGTGAACACAATGTGATCGAGAAATCAGAATTTAAGCGCCCTTGCGGACGACCGTGAACGTGCGCGAACGCATACGACCGTATCCCGTATGCGCACTTTCCCGCACGTGCTTGCGAGATGCTGTTGATGCCAAGCCACTTACCGAGGTGCTTCCGATCTTGTGAGGCTGGAAGACTGGCGACCTGTTAAATGATGCCTGCGGCCGCAGTCTTACGGCGTGGAGGCTTGCGACGGTTATAGGATAGTAGCCGCGCTCGTGTCATCGCAGACGGCTGGTCCTGAGGAGTGACAGCATGGCCGATCCAGTCTCGCCACATCTCCCTGTACAGCGCAGTATGTTCAGGCGCCGCGTCGCCCCGGCAGTCATCGCGCTCGTACTCCTGCTCGCCGTCGTGGGCGTCGTCTTGCATCAGGTTTCCGCGGTCACCCCCTCTTCGAAGCCTGTCGCGAAAGGCGCGAACCAGCGGATCACGCTGTACTGGAACTCTAGCAGTGGCCGAACTGACATCTACACCATGGACCCCGGCATGGCGCAGGACGCCACCACACTCCCGATCGTCAACCAGGTGTTCGACCAACTCGTCACCCTCGACGCCAACCTCAAGCCGGAGCTGTGGGGTGCTGATAAACTCGACATCAGCACCGACGGCCTCATCTACACCTTCCACATCCGCGCTAACCAGAAGTTCTCCGACGGCACGGCGGTGAAAGCCTCTGACTATGCCTTCGCACTCAACCGCGCGGCGAACCCCTGCTTGGCCTCGCCAACCGGTGGCTACCTTGCTCCGATTAAGGACGCCTCAGCGTACCTCGCCGAGACCTGCAAGGGTGACGGTAAGACGGTCGTCGGCGCGGTCCAGACGCTGCTCGGCGACTCGATCATCGCTGACGACAGCGCGAGCACCCTGACGCTGAAGCTGACGGCCCCCGCCGGCTACTTCGAAGAGGCGCTGAGCTATCCGACCGCGGCTCCGATCGAGCAGAGCGTGCTGGGCGACGGCCTGGGCGCCGATGGCAAGTGGACCGACCAACTGGTCTCGGACAAGGGCAACAGCGGCATGTTCAACGTCAAGACGTGGGACCATGCGGGCAACCTTTGACCTCGTCCCGAACCCCAACTGGTGGGGTGTGGCCGCCGGTAAGAAGATCAACTTCTCCGAAGTGGACTATAAGATCTTCGAGGATGGCGACACTCTCTATAGCACCTACCAGTCCACCCCGACCGCGGCCTTCGCCAGTGAAATACCTCAAAGTCAGGTCGCTGCGGCCAAGAGCGACACCGACTATAAGGCGAGCCCGATCCTCGAGTTCGGCGGCCTGGAGTTCAACTACAAGATCAAGCCGTTCGACAACAAAGACGCCCGCCTGGCGATCTGTGAAGTGATCGACCGCGACTCGGTCTCGATGAACATCAACAAGGGCGCGACCAACCCGTCGTGGCACATCGTGCCGCAGGGCATGCCAGGCTACAACCCGAATCTGCAGGGACCGGACGGCGTCCCCACCTCCGGCGACCTAGCGAAGGCGCAAGCCCACTGGGCGGCGTATAAAGCCACGCTGCATGGCGCACCCGTGCCGACCATTGAGCTTATACATTCCCCCAGCGTCACGACGATGGCCGCGGAGACGTACTATCAGTCCATCTGGGAGGAGGCGTTTGGGGTGAACGTCAAGTTCTTCACGCCGCCAGACACCATCCTGCAAGAAGGGGACACGACGAACTATCAGCTCTACCGCTTCGGCTGGTTGGCAGATTACCCGGACCCGCAGGACTTCCTGACCCTGCTCTTCGACACGAAGGGGCTCTACAACCTCGGCCACATTAGCGTTCCGGCTGCCGACACGTTGATGGAGGCTGCCGACAAGATGTTCCTGCCGTCCCAGCAGGCTCAGCGCATGACGATGTACAACCAAGCTGAACAACTGCTCCTCGACGATGGCGGGTTCTGCCCGACCGCCGCGTACACCAACTCCTACAAGCTGCGCCCATGGGTCCATGGCCTCAACGAGACCGCCCAGGGCAACTTCACCAACGACCAGTGGGTCAATGGCTACCTCACCTCAGCCGAGCCGCGTGCATAAAGGTGTACGTCCTCCCGAACCTTGACCACAAAACACGTGCGGCGGCGACCATAGGAGGTCCCCAGGTTCACCACCGCGAGGTACCCTTTACCCCGATTTCATGGACACTCTAGGCCTCTCCGGTCACCTCACGACCAGGGACGGAACGTAGATGCATTACCCAGTCAAGTTGCAAAGAGTATGGAGGATCATCTCAGGAGCATCGGAAGATCCAAACATTCACTCTACATTGTGTTCCATACTCTCACCAAGGGCATCAGCTGCGAGCGCAGCCTGAAGGAAGATCCCATCTACCGTTGACGGCAACGGCTCGCCATTTCCGACGGCGTTGGCCGAGCAAAGATTGAAGCATCAGCGCATTGAGCACCGCCTCCGACTGCGGGGATGACGGCCACCTGACCTTCGGCAGATGCAGGTGTATCCTGACCTGCTCGATGGGTACACTTTCGTGTGCGTTGTTGTTGGTGACGACGTGAACCTGTCCGCCGCTGAGGCGCTCCGCAATGCGCTGCACGCGATCGGCCCAGGGCGCGAGCTCGTCGCGGGTGTAGAGGTAGTCGAAGCGGTCGCGGCTGCTCTGGAGTTGCTTGCCGTACCACATCTTGCGGTTGCGCCCGTGGAAGCGCACCATCGAGAAGTGACCGTCGGTGACGAGGACGATGGGCGGGACGGAGCCGCTGCCGATCTGCGGCTCGTCCACGGCGCAGTAGGCAAGACGGTTCTCGGTGAGCGCAGCGCGCGTCTCGTCGGCGTGCGCGCCCTCGACCCAGGAGCGGTGGCGGAATTCGACGGCGATGGTGTCGCGCGGCAGCAGCTCGCGCACGGTGGCGAAGTACTCCAGCCGGTCGGCGTCGAAGGTGAACCAGGGCGGGAACTGGAAGAGCAGCGCGCCGAGCTTACCGGCATCGCGCATGGGCTGCACCATTTCGCTGAACTGCGCGAAGGTCTCGGCGCTGGGGGTGATCGCGGTGCCCGCGTCGTCGCGATGGTGCCACGTCATCTCGCCGTACGCCTTGACGTCGAAGACGAAGTCCGCCGGGGTGCGCTCGGCCCACTTGGCGAAGTTGCGCGGCGGCTGGAGGTGGTAGAAGGTGGAATCGACCTCGACCATCGAGAAGTAGCGGGAATAATACTCGATGCGCCGCGACTGCATGGCGGCCTTGTGATACTCGGCGGGGTAGAACGGATCGTGATCCGTCCAGCTCGCCGTGCCGACGCGAATCTCCGCTGCCATGTGATGCTCCTCGCCTGCGGCACTACCTTCGGATGTGCTGTGCCTGTCGAAGGGTGGCACCTGCATGCGGTGTGCCGAAGTGGTTGATGGATCCTGGTCTGGAGCAGTCATTCTTGCTGGGGAGCACAAAAATGGAGATCGGGACTTGGCGCTATCGGAGGGGATGTGCGCCGAGCGCAATCAGCACGCCCGCCGCGATGGAGATGAGCGCCAGCGCCAACGCCGCCAAGCGCCGACGGATACGCGCCGTGCGCAGCCGCCAGGCCAAAGCGGGCGCCAGGGCTTGCCGCACGAATGCGACGTCCAAACGCTCGTCGGGCCGCGCCAGGCGGAACGTCAAGACCTGCGCCTCCTGCCGGCGGTCCTCCTCGGCCCAGCGTCCGGCTGCGATTGCGCCTACCAAGGCCAGCAGCAACGCGACGAGGCCGAGGACAATGAACACCAGACCCGCAGGCTGATCGAGGATGAACATCGGCGCCCAGTCAACGCGCAGCGCCTGCGCCACCATCGTGCTGTCGGGCGGCGCGGAGAATCGCTCGGCACTCTCCACCAGCACCAGCTGCGCTAACGCCTGCGCCAGATAGATCACGAGCGGCGTCCACCACGCGCTGGCCAGCATCCGGATCGCCCGCAGCCACCAACGCCGAGGGTAACGGTCGTCATAGGCGTCGGGCAATTCGGACACGTACTGCACATTTTGCACGGTGCGCGGGAGGGCGGGCACCGGAAACGGCCGCATCGCAGGCTGCGAGACGAAATGCGCCATCGTCCACCTCCCCACCGACGAATACTACTCCGCCCGATCGTCACGTATACGTCATCGTCTTACGCGTATGGATCGGCTCGGAAAGGCGAAGCCTCTGGCAGCCGATGACCTTCGAGATCGAGAAGCGAAACAGTCGGAGCTATGCCGCCCCACCACACACCACCACAGCCACCACCGGCAATGCGAGATCAGATGAGCGAGACACGAGATGAGGACGAAGCGTTTGCCGTTCCGGAGATATGCGGCATATCACGCGCGAGGGTGCAACATCGGCTGCGCTCCCTCGTTCATATGTTGTACACACAATGCGGCGGTGCGGTCAAGTGCTGGCGTCACTTTCGGAGCGCCGCGCGCGGTGGGGGATTCGCAAGCGTGTCACAGCGTCGAGGCGGGGTCGACGTCCACCGACCAGCCGCGGGGGAGCCCCTCGGCGGCGAGCGTGCGCAGCACGGGCAGCGGATCGGGCGAGCGCAGCAGCACTTGCCAGCGGTAGCGCCCGCGCAGGCGCTCCATGAAGGCCGGCGCGGGGCCGACGATATCCGTATCCGCCAGAGTTCCATCGCCGATCAGCATCTCCAGCCGCTCGGCCAGTGCCGTCGCCTCGACCTGCGCGGCATAGCGCTCGGCGTGCTCATAGGTCCACTTGACGATGCGGCGGAACGGCGGGTAGGCGTAGCGCCGTCGCCCCGCGATCTCGGCCTCGAAGAAGCCCGCGTAGTCGTGGCGCGCCGCTGCCTGGATGCAGAAATGCTCCGGATTGAAGGTCTGCACGAGCACGCGCCCCGCCACCGCACCGCGCCCCGCACGGCCGGCCACTTGCGTCAGCAGCTGGAATGCGCGCTCGCTGGCGCGAAAGTCGGGCAGGAAGAGGGCCACATCCGCCGAGACGACGCCGACCAGCGTCACTGCCGGAAGATCCAGCCCTTTGGCGATCATCTGCGTGCCCACCATCACGTCGGCACGGCGCTCGGTGAAGGCGCGCAGGAGCTCTTCGTGCGCGTGACGCGTCCGCGCGGTGTCGCGATCCCAGCGCAACACGCGTGCGGCGGGGAACTGGCGTTTCACCGCGGCCTCCACGCGCTCGGTGCCCAGCCCGAAATAGCGAATGCTGGCGCTGCCGCAGACGGGGCAGGCGTTCGGAGGTGATTCGCGGTGCCCGCAGTAGTGGCAGATCAGCGCGTGCTCCGCGGCGTGGAAGGTCATCGAGACGTCGCAGCGGCTGCAACGCGCGACGTAGCCGCACTCGCGACAGACCACGCTGCTGGCCGTGCCACGCCGGTTGAGGAAGAGGATCGCCTGCTCGCGGCGGTCCAGCGTCTCGCGTAGGGCTCTTGCGAGTGGCTCGCTGAGGATGCTGGTGTTGCCCGCGCGCAGCTCGGCGCGGAGATCGATGATCGTCACCGGTGGGAGCGTGCTCGCCTTGTCGTCGGGACCGCTTGGCGCGCGCTCGCGCAGCTCCACAAGCTGGTAGTCACCCTGAGTCGCCAGCCAGTAGGACTCGACGGAAGGCGTTGCGCTGCCGAGCACCACCGTCGCGCCGGTGAGCCGCCCTAGCCGCACCGCCGCTTCGCGCGCGGAGTAGGTCGGCGTGCGTTCCTCTTTATAGGCCCCCTCGTGCTCCTCATCCACCACGATCAGGCCGAGATCGACGACCGGCGCGAAGAGGGCGGATCGCGAGCCGAGCACGACGTCTACCTCGCCGTTGCGGATGCGTCGCCACTCGTCAAGACGCTCGGCGTCGGTGAGGCCGCTGTGCAGCAGCGCCACGCGCGCCGGAAAGCGCCCCGCGAAACGCGCCATCGCCTGCGGCGTCAGCGCGATCTCTGGAACCAACACGATTCCGCGCCGGCCGCCACCGATCACCGCCGCCAGCGCCTGCAAATAGACCTCGGTCTTGCCGCTGCCGGTGATACCGTGGAGCAATACGACGCGCCCGTCCTGCTCCGGCGTGGGCGGCGCGAGGATCTGATCGAGTGCGTCGTGTTGCGAGGGCGTCAGCGGCAAGGGCACGGTGCGCGGCAGCGTCTGCCCGGCGAGCGGGTCGTGGCGGAGCGTCGCCGTCTCGACGGACAGCAACCCCTCGTGCGCCAACTCATCGAGCGCGGGCAGGGTCACGCGGGTCAGTTTTTGCAGCTCGTCCACGCTCCAAATGCCGTCGCCCTCGGCGCGCGCGCGACTGAGGAGATCAAGTACGGCGAGCTGACGGAGGATGCGCTCGGCCTGGCGTTCCCCCGTGCTGGCCGACTGCCACGTGGGGCGCCGGCGAGTCGGGGTCGGCGGCAACGCATCCAGCCGAGCGCGGGCCTCCACCCGCCACTTCTCAAGCGCCGCGGGCGTGCCGGTCAGCCGCGCCTGCCGAACGCGCCGCGCGGCCTCCAGGCGCGGCTCAAGCTCGGCGTGTTGCATGACGCGATCGCTCGCCAGCAGCGCGCCGATCGCCGCCTGCGCGCGACGCGAACCCAGCGCTGCATCCACATCGCGCCGTTCGACGCGCCCGCGCTCGCGGAGCATGCCGAGGAGCGCGGCGGCGTCGTCAGTGCGCTCGTCGGTTTCGGCATGCGCCACGTCCGGCTCGGCGGGCTGAGGCCGTAGCACCGTCCGCACGCCGGATGAGAGCCCCGGCGGCAGAAAGAGCCGCGCGGCGGCGGCGAGCGGCGCGGCGAAGTTGGCGGCGATCCACTCGGCGAGGGCGCGTTGCGGCTCGCGCAGCAGCGGTTCGCGCAGCAGGATATCGCGAATCTCACGGAGCTCCGCTCGCCCTGCATCGCCGTCATCGTGAGCGGGCGCCACCACCTCGTCCGAGGCGTCGAGCGCCCAGACGATGCCGACCGCAGTGTGGTCACCCGAATGGAGCGCGACGAGTTGCCCCGGCTCGATCTCGGCGGCCAGGCATGGCGGCACGTCGCAAGCGTAGGGATGGCTCGCGAGGGGCGAGGCGCGTCCCGCACGCAGCACCAGCACGTCCGCTCGCATCGTCAGCTCCCATTCCGCCCGCGTCCGCGCTTTGTGACAGGGCAACATCCTAGTATCGCCGCAGGGAAGGGAGCGCGGCAAGCGAGTGGGGCATTTCGCGGCGTACAATTTGGCTCGGTCCGCTCGCCGCTGCATTTCATTTGGATACCTCCATGTCGCTCCCGCCGACCTTTCCCGACCGCGACGCCATGCTCGCCACGCTGGGCCTCTCATCAGATGAGATCGTGCGCGCGCAGCCGCTGGCAGGCGGACTCTCCGGCTCGCGCGTGACCCGGCTTACGCTGGCGCGTGTGCAGCCCAGCGGCGCGACTTTCTACGCGAGCCGTATCCTCAAAGAACTGCGCCCGCTGGACGGCTGGCTCGGCATCCTCTCGCACGACGAATTCATGCGCGAGATTGCGCTGCGCGAGTGGGACATCCTGCGCGATCTTCCGCATGGCCTCGATACGGCGACGGTGTGTTGGGTGCGACGGGGAAGCCTGGCGGGGTCGCGCTGGGGTGCGCTGCTGCTGCGCGACGGGCGCGGGCATCTGCTGCGCGAACCGCTTCGCACGCCGCCGGGGCGCATGCCGCCGGTTGTCGCCTTCCTACTGGACCGACTGGCGCGGCTGCATGCATGCTTCTGGGACGATCGCCGCGTCACCGATTCACGGCTAGGGTTGGCCTCGGCGCGGGATACATTGCTGCTCTATGCGCCAGATCGCATCGCGGAGCGCATCGCCGCAGGTGACCCTGCCGAGTACCTGCCGCTCGCCGCCGCGGGCTGGCAGGCGTTCTTCCGTATCGCGCCGCCCGATGCCGTAGCGACGCTGCAGGATGTGCTCACCGCGCCGGAACGTTGGATAGAGGCAGTCTCTGCTGTGCCGTTTACGCTGCTGCACGGCGACGTGTGGGGGCCGAATCTCGGCGTCCTGCCGCCGACGCGGGTTGCCCCGCGCGTGGGGAGGCGGCTGTTGCTGCTCGATTGGGCGCTGGCGACGGCGGGGCCAGCAACTTTCGATCCGCTCTCGCTCTGCGGCGCATGGCATACGCTCGATCCGGTGCGGCTGCTCGCCGTCTATCGCTCCAGGCTGAATCGGCACCTCGGCGCGAAGGGCATCCGGAGCTCGCAAGAGACGTGGCTCGCGCTCGCCGACGCGGGTTACCTGCGCACGGCACTGACCTGCGGCGAGGCGTTTGGCCGCGCGGCGGCGGTGGCTCTAGAGGGCATGCTGCGCGTGCGCGCGGAGGAGCGTGTGCGCTGGTGGGCGCGACGCGGGGCGGTGGCGGCGCGACGGCTGCTGCGAGGTCTGCGCTGAATGTCCAGGTATGTGGTTTGCTCCCGCGCGGGATTCTCCGTGGCCTTCAGGCCATGACCTACGCAGGCTAATCCTGCTATGGCAGCGAGGCGAGCAGCGCCACCACCAAGTGACCACCGGGGAGGACGAGCCACGGCTTGGTCGAGCCGTTCAGCGTGGGCGGTGCGAGAAGTACCTGCCCCTGCCGTAGCACGAAAGCCAGCGCGTTCTCCCCCGCGACGCCGTCGCCGAGGACGCTGCCCGCGGCGTCTCGATCGAGCAGGTGCGAGAGGATTGTCTCGTTCTGGAGGTTTACCGCCCAGAGGTCGTGGCCGGTGATGAGGCCGTTATCGGCGGTCACGTCCTGCGCGACGTAGAGGCTGGCGCCGTCGGCGGAGACGCTGGCGCTGAGCGTGCCGCTGAAGACAGTGCCCACCGGCGCGCCGGGCCCGCCGAGCGCGGCGTCGCTGAGCAGCCTTGGCCCCTTAGCCGTGGTGTCCAACACGTACGCCTCCGCCGCGGGGCTGCCCTTGACGAGGACCAGATTGCCGCCCGCCATCACGAGCCGCGCCAGCGTGAAGTCGCCCTCGATCGCTAGCTCTTGCAGCGTTTGCCCGGTGGAGACGTCGATCCGGCGGATCAGTCCGTAGGATGGGATCTGGGCCTGGGAGATGATCAGCAGATCGTAGACCCAGAGGCCATCGGGCGAGACGGCGACCGCGCCATCAGCCCCCTGCGTGATCGTGGCGCCGGCGAGGGTGCTGATATTCAGCATGGGAACGGCATTGGGGAACGCGGTGACAGGGAGGCTTCCCGGCGGCGGCGGCATCGGCGCCGGCGAGGTGATCGTCGGGGCGAGCGCGCGCAGGGCGGCTCCACTCGACGCACTGAGCACGAGGACGGTCGGCCCGCCTGCCGCCGGATTGGTCTCCACAAGGCCGAGGTCGATCGAGGAGCCATCGGCTGAATACGTCAGCGAGGCGGGCGTGGCATCGACGGGCAGCGCAGCCCCACGCGGCGCGCGGATCGGCACGGCGAAGCGCAGGCCGCCGGTGCTGATGTCGATGGCGACCAGGGTGTAACCCGATGAGCTGGCGAAGAGCTCGAGCACAGAGCCGCCGTCCGGCGCGACGCCCGTGAGCAGCGGAAGCTGCCCAGAGCCGGCGGTGTGGAGCGGCTGCGTCGATGCCGGCAGCGAGCGCAGTACGACGCCATCCTGCTGCCGAACCAAGAGTACTTCGGCGATCTGTCGCTCGTTCCCGGCGGGGTCCGCGACGGTGACGAGCTTGTCCGTCTCCACGAAGAGTGTCCCAGAGGCCGCCGCCGCGCCGGGATGCGCGAGCGCGTTCGTCGATCGCGCGACTGGCGGCGTCGAAACGTTGGCGAGCATAGCGATGATCACGAGGGCGATCAGCGAGACAGCTCCGACCGCGCTGGCGATGGCGAGCATGCCGCCGCGTCCAACGGTGCGAGCCCTGCCAAGCAGGCTGCGCATGAACCGCCCCTGCCGCGCACGCACCCGCACCGTTTCGCGGAGATCGGGGACGTAGTGGACCGGCTCGGAACCCAAGGACGCCAGCAACTCATAGGGCTGTCGCAGCGCCTGGGACCGTGCGCCGCAGATCTCGCACACGGCAATATGCTCGCGCACGGCCAGCGCGATGTCGGGCGGCAGCTCATCGCCAAACTCGGCGACCAGTAGCTCCGGCTCCAATGGGCACTGGAGCGCGTGGAGCGTGCGACGCCGTGTGGTGACGCGGTGGTAGCGTGTGGCGGGCCGGTTCTCTAGCGTCATTGGCGGACCTCGTAGTGGGTTGCCTCGGGCGAAAGTGAGCGTGGAAAAGGATTTGAGCGCATGGCGCACGAAGGCGGCGCGGCATCGATCGCCGCGGGCCATGTGCAGGGCCTATTCGGGGTGCATCTGGTTTTCCGGCGCTTCGTCGATCGGCAGATCCACGAGGCTGCTCCCTCTGCCGGGCAGCGGCACGGTCTCGGTCCGTTCGCGCGGGCGCGGCGAAAGCACGGGCACCACGGGGACTTGCGCCGCAGCCTCAGCCGAGGTTTCATCGGTCTCCTTCCGCAGTGGATGGACGAGTGCCAAGCGCGGTATGGTCGGCCCCTCATCGTCGAGCACGGCCTCGGCATCGGCGTCGAACACACTGCCATCGCTCGTCGCGTCCGGCGGCTGCGGCCACCGATCGGCGTCGGTAGGCAGGTCGGGCGGCGCATCTTGCTGAGGCAGTGGCATCGTGTCCGCCGTGATCAGCATCGGTTCGGCGAGGATCAGCGGGTGCGCCTCGGTCAACTCGGCCTCGCCCGGCATCGCGTCGACGATGGTACCTTCCAGCACGGAGTCCGTCCGGACGCTGAACGAGGTCGACGGGCGCACCGAAGAATCCTCTCGTGGCAGCCAATTGGTCGGTCCCGCGGCGGACTCGAACAGTTCCGTGTCAGCACTCGGCGGCTCCGGCGAGACGGTGACGGCCGGATATGCGTTGGTCGGCTGCTCCTGATAGGGGACGTAGCCGCCGATCCCTGGCGCCAGCCGGTCGCGCTGCGCATCCGGCTGAATCTCCGCGAGCATCTCGGGCGAGAGGCCCAGCGCGGCGACGGCGGCATCATAGCGCTGCGAAAAGAGCTGCAGCCCCAGGACGATGCGCCGCCGCGTGGCGCTATTGGTGAGGCCAAGCGCGCGCGCGACCTCCGCCTGGTTCAGCCCGGCGACGAGGTGCAGCGCGAGGCATTGTGCGTCACCATAGGGCAACTCGGCGAGGATCGCGCGGATCATGCGGTAGCGCAGAGCCTCGCGCGCATCCGGTTCGTCCGCGTCATCCGCCTCGTTGTCCAGCGGGAGTTCGCGAGCCTCGTTGGGCGTTGTCTCGGGCCGGTCGTGGTCGCGCCATATCAACTTGCGCACCTGCCGGCTGGTCTGGCTGGTGACGCCCGCGATGGCGCCGATTCCCGCGCGCAGTCGCGCGATGTGCGGGCCCATGCCGGGGGCGTCGAGCAAGGCGAGGGGTCGCAGGGGCGCACCTAGTCGCGGCGGCGCGGCCGAGCCTCGCGGCTTGCGCAGCGCGTCGAGCCCGTCTTCAGTGCTCGAGCGCAGCAGCCAGAGCCGTAGGTAACGACCGCCCTGCGGACCGTGGATGCGCCGCTCCATGCGCACAAAGATGCGCTCGGCGAGCACGCGCGCCCGCTCGGGATTGCCGATGAGGCGCGTAAGGTAGCGTGTGACGGGCGGCTGGTAACGCGCGATCAGGGCGGTCAGCGCCCATTCAGCGCCAGCGCTCGCCTGCGCCGCCAGCCGCAGCTCGCGCTCTTCTTCGGCGTCTATCCTCGGGCTAGAGACGGGAAACACATCTTGCCACGCCATCTCTCTCACCCCTAGCACAGGCCCCAACGACGCGTCAAAGGCGCGGATCGGCGGAGTCTCACCCGCGCGTCATTGCGCAGAAAACGATTGGGAGTAGCATGCGAGCGCCTATGGGAATCGGTAACACTGAGAAGCCTATTGTAACGCACGGCGCCAGCGGTTCTAGCCCCAGATCACCGACTCCTTCGACCGTGATCGCCCCCAACCTAGGGCGCCTTCTGAGCGAGAATACCGCCGAGCGCCGGGCGAAAGAGACAACGAATCCCCGCGAACCGAGGGCAATGACCATCCAGTACTAGGACGTACGAGCGGCTCTTCGGGTTTCTCCCGATTCTGTGAGTTGTCCACCCCCGCGACATTGACACCGGCGTCCGGGCAGCGATAATGGCTGGACGGGATGCGGCAGACGAGAAGGGTGGCAACAATGCTGGCGAAGGCGCGGACCTGCGCGGTGATCGGCCTGGACGGGGCACTGGTCGAGGTCGAAGTCGATATCGGCCTTGTGACATGACCCCTGTAAAGGGGCTCTTCCTCACTTTCGACACTGGTGGCGAATTCGGTTAGGCAGACGCGGGCTCGGCCATGAGGGCCACGAAATGCGACGGCCGTGTGCCAGCGCGCGGGATGCCAGCAAGCCAGCTGGCGACGCGCAGGAAATTGAGGCCGGTCGCAGTGAGGATGTGACGCAAATGGGTCCGTGCCAGACCAGTGTCACGACTCCGTCGCAACCGGAGCACTCGCACCCCCTGGGAGATGGTGGCCTCGATGCCCGCGCGGCGGGCATAGGCCGTGGATACTCCGCCGTCTGCTCGCGCTCGCGCCGCACACGGAGCGCGAGAAAGTGATCCTGGGGCCGAATCGCGCTGGTGCGCCGCTGGTACCGTTTGCGCGAACGGATGCACTGACTGCGGCTGGGGCAGGGCAGGCAATCGCGCATGGAGCATTTGATCTTCATGACGGCGGTGTGACGGTTGTCGACGGCCGGTGTCCAACTCTGCTGGAGTACCCTTCGGGGCACGTCGCCCGTTGGTGCTCCCAGTCGATCGGGAAGCTTTGGGCGTCAAAACGCTGGCGCTCGTGGGCCTGCCATGTGTCATCCGGTTGACATCCGGGCGTGTCAGGCCCAGCAACTCGACCCCATACTCCCGCTGGCTGCTGACCAAGGGCTCGGCATCGAGGGAGCCCGTCTCCACGAGATGGATCGCGGGGAGCAAGCCTTTCTCGCGGAGCGCCTGATGCACCGTAGAGGTCGTCTCGCCGTCCGCGAGAGGAGCCGCGGTGGTGGCGACGGTGGTGATGAGATGGGGCGCGTCGTCCTCGCAGGTTTCGGTGAGATGGACCGTACAGCCTACCCGGGAGGTGGTGTATTTGCGGGCGTCGTGGGCGTCGAGCTCGTAGGGCGAGGCAGGGCGAGGCAGGGTGAGGCGATGAACAGGGCAGCGGGTGGCAGCCCATCTTCCTCTGTACGCCAGCGCACGCCCTGCTCGGTCGGCACGAAGTGCTGCCGCCAGACGCGCCGGAGCACGTCGACGGCGGGCACTGCACGCAGCCATCCACGCAGCCATCCACGCAGCCATCCTGGGGCGTCAGCCGCGGCGCTCGCCGTCAAGAGCGCGCGGCCGTCGGCTCCCGTGGTTTCGGCTGGTTTCGGCGAGCTGCCGCCGCTGTTCCTGCGTGGTCGGCAACCGGTCAGCCGCTGCCCGCCGCTCGTCGCCGCTCGTCGCGCTCGACCCACTCCGGTGGCGCATGCCGCCGCAACCACTCGGGCGCGACGACCGCCAGCGTATGCAGCGCCGCCCGCAGCGTCTCCGCCACCAACTCGACGCGGTTGAGCGCCCGCACCACCGCGAGGACGTGGGTCGAATCGGTCCGTTGCCGCCCCCGCGCGGTGAGCTGCCCGCGCTCCCGCACACACGCGAGCAGGGTATCGAGCAAGAGGTGTTCAGCCTCGCCTGACAGCAGTCGGCTGCGGAATGCACTGAGCACGCTGTGGTCGAAGCCGGGATCCGTCAACTCGAGGCTGAGCGCCTATTGCCAGTCGATCCGACTCCGCACCGCATCGGCGGCTTGCCGGTCCGAGAGCCCCTCGGCACATTGCAAGACGGTCACCAAGTCCAGGCGCCACGGCGATGCTGCCGGCTGGCCGCGAACCGAGAAGAGCCCTGCGAAGGCCTCGTCGGCGTACGGGGCGTTCAGCTCGTCGCGCATGCGCATGGAGCGATTGCCGCGGGGGCATGCTGATCGGGCCACGCGTCCGGTTTCCTCAGGAACCGGTGCAGGATGGTGCGGATGCAGCGACATTTCTCGCCTCCTCGGGTCGGGTCCAGCGCCTCACGAATGCCAATCGCCGAGACCGAGAGCAGCAAACGATGGTCCAACATCCCGAACGGGCAGCAATCACAATTCGCCAGCAGTATCAAAAGTGAGGAAGGGCCTGGAAAGGTCTCCGGGTGATGTGCGAGACTCCCGAGTGCACGAACGCGATCGGGAGGGCGAACATGCGCAAGAGTCACTGCAGCGAAGAGCAGATCAGCGGCATCCTGAAGCGGGCCGATGGGGGGCAGAAGGTTGCCGACCTCTGCCGCGAGCACGGGATCAGCGAGGGGACCTCCTACCGCTGGAAGGCGCAGTACGGCGGTCTGGAGGTCAGCCAACTGCGGCGGCTGCGGCAGTTGGAGGAAGAGAACCGCCGGCTGAAACAGATCGTCGCCGACCTGACGCTGGACCACACCGCGCTGAAGGACGTCGCCACAAAAAACTGGTGACGCCCACCGCCCGTCGGGCGGCGGTGGGCCATCTGCGACAGGTGCATCGGATGTCGGAGCGGTGAGCGTGCCGGGTGCTCGGGGCGCATCGGCGCACCAGGCGCTACCGGCGTCGGACGCGGAGCGACGAGGCGGGAGTGCGCGAGCGGCTGCGGGCGCTGGCGGCGGAGCGGCCGCGCTGGGGCTCTCGACGACTGCCTATCCTCCTGCAGCGCGAGCTGGGCCGCAGCGAATCCATGGGGCCTCAGCGGCCATTCTCCTGCATCACTCCGCCTCTTCCGCCTTTCCCGCATTTCCACCCCAAACGCCATCTTTCCCCTTGAATTCACCATCAACCCCTCGATCAAAACGCAAAAGCGGAAGAAAGCGGAAACGGATCGCGCGAAAGGGCATGGTCATTCGCTGATCTGCCCGTCCCGAGTGGCCCTGGGCGGGCTTCGCGGCCAACGGCCACCCAGGCGCGGTTGCAACTGCCCGCCCGTAGCAATTGTTGAGCGATCATGCCGCGTCTCCGCACCTGTGTGCGAGCAAGCGGCCACGGCACCGATGCTATAATCTGCCAGGCTTCACAGCGGAGTGGGCCGTCATCTGCGCGAGCAGGACAGAGTAACACGTATGCCCGCATCCCCGCGCCGGCTCGCCGTCCTCGGCAGCACCGGCTCCATCGGACGCCAGACGCTTGACGTCGTGCGCGCCTACCCCGATCGCTTCCGCGTCGTCGCGCTCGCCGCGCGCGGCAACGTGCCGCTGCTCGCCGAACAGGCGCGCGAGTTCGCGCCCGAGCTCGTTGTCTGCACCGGGGACGATCCCGCCGCCCGCGCCCAGCTGGATGGCCTGCTGCCCAATGTGCTGTACGGGATCGAAGGCCTCGCCGTCGCCGCGACGCATCCCGATGTCGATATGGTCGTGGCCGCCACCTCCGGCCTCGTCGGCGTGGCGCCGACGCTCGCCGCAATCCGTGCCGGCAAGCTGATCGCGCTCGCCAACAAAGAGACGCTGGTGATGGCGGGCCATCTGGTCATGCCGGAGGCGCGTCGCCGCGGAGCCGAGATCCTGCCGATCGACAGCGAGCACGGCGCGCTCTGGCAGTGTCTGCGAGGCGAGCGGACCAGCGAGGTGCGCCGCCTGCTCATCACGGCCTCCGGCGGACCCTTCCGCACCACGCCGATCGAGGCCATGCGCGACGTCACCGTCGAGCAAGCGCTGCGCCACCCGACCTGGAGCATGGGGCCGAAGATCACCATCGACTCCGCGACCCTCATGAACAAGGGGCTGGAGATCATCGAGGCACACTGGCTCTTCGACATGCCGTACGACAAGATCGACGTGCTCGTGCAGCCGACGAGCATCATCCACTCGATGGTCGAGTTCCAGGACGACTCGATCAAGCTACAGGCAAGCCTTCCCAGCATGCACCTGCCGATCCAATACGCCCTCGCCTATCCGGATCGCCTCGACCGCGCCGGCACGGCGCTTGCTCAACCGTTGCGGTGGCCAGAGGTCGCCCGGCTCGACTTCGCGGAGGTCGATCTCGCGCGCTTCCCTTGCCTGCGCCTCGCCTACGAAGCTGGCCGGCGTGGGGGCACGGCGCCCGCCGCGCTGGTGGCCGCCGACGAGACTGCCGTCGCGCTCTTCCTCGCCGGGCGCATCCGCCTGACGGAGATCGCCGAGACGCTGGAAGCCGTGCTCACGCGCCACACCGTGCTCGATGATCCCTCGCTAGAGGATGTGCTGGCAACGGTCGCCTGGGCCGAGCAAGAGGCCTATCGCGTGCGCGGGCTGCCCGTGGGATGAGGCTGGCCCTTGTGCGACGTATCTACGACCCCGCATGTCGCTAGGCCGTATAGTGTTTGTATTGCTCGCGAGACTCGTGCGGCGTATGCTGCGGATGCTCTCCGAGAGGCACATTGAGGTAACGATATGCGCGGATATGCGCGCGCCCCTTTCGCATGGCTCTGCTTGAGAAGAGTGTTGCGCTGGAGAGAGAGATAGATGAACATCAGCCCTTGGATGTATCTCGCCGCGGTGCCGATCTTCGCCCTGCTGGTGCTCGTTCATGAGCTAGGGCACTTCCTGACCGCGAAGTGGGCCGGCATCCGCGTGGACGAGTTCGCCATCGGCTTCCCGCCGCGCGTCGCCAGCGTCACCCGCGGCGAGACGACCTACTCCATCAACCTGCTGCCGATCGGCGGCTACGTACGGATGCCCGGCGAGAACGGCGAGACCACCGACGAGCACGGCAACCCCGATCCGCGTACCTTCGGCGCCAAGCCCGCCGGTAAGCGCGCTATTGTCCTCGTCGCCGGCGTCACCATGAACGTGATCCTCGCCATCGTGCTCTTCACGCTCGCCGAGGCCGTCGGCCAGGTGACGCCGTCCTCCTACGTGATCGTGGAGCCTGGCAGCCCCGCGCAAGCCGCCGGGATGCGGGACCACGACCATATCATGGCGATCGACGGCAAATCGGTCAAGACCTTTGACAATGTCGTCAATGCTACGACCGACGTGATCAACGCGGCGGTCAAGGCCGACAAAAGCGCCGAGACCGTCCCCATTCAGGTAACGGTGCAGCGCTCGGGCTCATCGCAGCCGGTCGTCCTCACCGTCAACGCCAAGGTGGCGGGGAGCGCACACCTCGGCGTGGGCACCGATGCCGCCCACGGCATCAGCAGCCCGCATCCCCTCTGGGAAGCGCCCGGTCGCGGGCTGCAAGACATCGGCTCCTTCTTCCATAGCCTCTATCAGCTCATAAGCGGCCAGATACCGTTTCAACTGAGCGGGCCGGTGGGCATCGTCCAGCAGACGGGGCAGATCGCCGCCACGGTGCCTGTCATCGGGTGGTATTGGCTGATCTACCTCGCCGGGCTGCTGAGCCTGAATCTCGCCGTCGTCAACCTGCTGCCGGTTCCGGGGCTCGACGGCGGACGTCTACTCCTTATCGGTATCGAGGTGCTGCGTCGCGGCAAGCGTTTGACGCCGGAGCGCGAGGCGCTCGTCAACCTAATCGGCATGGGCGCGTTGCTCACCCTCGTATTCATCGTCACCCTCAACGATGTCGGCAACATCTTCCGCTAAATGCTGGGTTGCGACGAGGGTGCGGCCTATTCCTGCCCGCGCAGGCCAAGCGCGTCTGCCTCGGTCGTCATCGCCTCGATGACGAAGGCGATGTGCTCGTTGAGGTCCACGCCAAGCTCCTCGGCGCCCTTGATCACGTCGTCGCGATTGACGCCGCGGGCAAAGGCCTTGTCCTTCATCTTCTTGCGCACCGAGCTGGCCTCCAGGCCGACGATGCTCTTGTTCGGGCGCACCAGGGCCGTCGCCGTGATCATCCCCGCCAGTTCGTCGCAGGCGAAGACCGTGCGCGAGAGCAGATCGTCGCGCGGGATGCCGTGGTAGTCGTTGTGCGCCAGCGTCGAATGCACCACGTCCTCGGGATAGCCCAGGTCGCGCAGCCAGCCCGCGCCAACCTTGCCGTGCTCCTCAATCGTCGGATGCTGCTCGTAGTCCACATCATGCAGCACCCCCGCGATCTGCCACTTCAGCGGATCCTCGCCGAACTTGACGGCATACGCGCGCACCGCCGCCCCCACCGCGATGCCATGCCGCACCAGGCTCTCGTTCGTGTTGCGCTCGCGGAGGAGGGCCAGCGCCTGATCGTAGCTCAGTTCCACGTTCCCCCGCTCCTCTCTGCCCTCTGTGAGCTCCGTGTCCTCTTGTGGTGAAATCTCTGCTCTATCTCTGCGCTCTCGGCAATCTCCGCGTTGAAGTCTGCCTATCCCTCCACAGGCGGATCGAACTTCGCGAAGAGTGGCGCTGGCACCGGCAGCGCCTGCCCCGCCGGCACGGACCGCGCCTCCCACGGCTCGCGCGACACCTCGCCGGAGAAACCCAGCAACTCGTGCAGCCGCTGCGACGAGAACGGCACGTACGGCGCGAAGAGCACCTTCAGCCCGTTCAGCGCCTGAATCGTCGTGTACACGATCGTCGCCGCGCGCTCGCGATCCGTCTTGATCACCTTCCACGGCGCCTGCTCGTCCAGATAGCGGTTCACCGCGCGGGCCACCGCCAGCGCCTCGCCCAGCCCATCGCGTAGGTGCACCGCCTCGATGGCGCTGCCGACCGCACTGAGTCCGCGCCGCACCTCCGTCAGGATCGTCTCGTCGGCCTCTGTCAGCGGGCCGTGCTGCGGCACCTTGCGCGCCGAAGTTGCGCTGCGCGAAGGTCAGCACGCGATGGACCGCGTTGCCGTAGGCCGCCACCAGCTCGTCGTTGTTACGGCGCACCAGATCCTCGTAGGTGAAGTTGCTGTCACGCGTCTCCGGCATCGTCGAGGTCAGATAGTAGCGCAGCGGATCGGCGCCGTACTGGTCCAGCACGTCGCGCGTCCAGATCACGTTGCCGCGGCTGGATGACGCCTTCTGGCCGCCCATCGTCATGAACTCGTTGGCCGGTACGTCGTAGGGCAACGCCAGGCCGCCGTAGCCCATCAGCATCGCCGGCCAGAAGATCGCGTGGAAGGCCATGTTGTCCTTGCCGATGAAGTAGTACGAGCGCGACGGCTCTTCGCCATTCGGGCCGAGCACCCACCACGCCTTCCACGCGTCCGGGTTGCCCTGGCGCTGCGCCCACTCGATGCTTGCGGAGTAGTAGCCGATCACCGCGTCGAACCAGACGTAGATGCGCTTGCCCTCGTAGCCGGGCAGCGGCACCGGCACGCCCCAGTCGAGGTCGCGCGTGATGGCGCGCGGGCGCAGCCCCTCTTTGAGCCAGTTCAGCGCGAAGTTCAGTGCACCCGGACGCCAGTGCTCCTTGCCGTGCTGCAACCACTGCCGCAACGGCTCCTCGAACTTCGGCAGATCGAGGAAGAAATGCTCCGTCTCGCGGATCTCCACATCCGTGCGCCCGCAGAGGCGGCAGCGCGGCGCGATCAGTTGCGTCGGGTCCAGCGTACGCCCGCAGTTGTCGCACTGGTCGCCGCGCGCCTCCGTATACCCGCAATAGGGACACGTCCCCTCGACGTAGCGGTCCGGCAGAAAGCGCTTGTCGTGCGGGCAGTAGGGCGACTCCATCGTGTCCTTGAAGACATAACCCTTTTCGTAGAGGCGGAGGAAGAAATCCTGCGTCACCTTGTAGTGATTCGCGGTGGTCGTCTCGGTGTAGAGGTCGAAGGAGATGCCGAGCCGGTCGAGGACGTCCACGATCTGGCGGTGGTAGCCGTGCGCGTATTCGCTCGGCGTGACGCCCTGTTTATCGGCGTCCACGGTGATCGGCGTGCCGTGCATGTCGCTCCCCGAGACCATCAGCACCGCGTTGCCGGCCATGCGGTGATAGCGGGCGAAGATATCGCCAGGGAGAAAGGAACCGACAATCTGGCCGACGTGGGTGCTGGTCTTGGCATACGGCCAGGCGACGCAGACGAGGATGCGTTCACCGGAAGGAGCGGTATCCATGCGTGTTCTGCACCTTTTCTGGGGGAATCGCGCGGCGCGCACGGCATTATAGCACAGCCTTCAGCAGCCGCCCGCCGCGCCGAAGGCGCGCGGATCGACCTCCAGGGCGCGTAGGGAGACTAGCGCGAACGGGCCGATGCAACCCATGTCACGGTGTGGTAAAATGCGGGGTGGTGATGGGCAATGTGCTGTTAGCATTACCTCTCGCACGAAATCGTTTCGTCCGAGGTGAAAGAGAAGCATGTACTACCGGAATGAGCAGACGGGAGCGGAGGCACGTTTGGGCCGCACTGGCGCGGGCTACTACGTGGAGGCTAGTCACCCCGATTTTACCCTCCCTTTCCGCAAGACCTACGACTGGTTTCAGAAGGATATCGCCACCCGAGACTTCGAAGTCCTACGCGCGGTCGTTGGTGTCGCGGGATTACAGGCCCAACAGGTAGCAGCCAACTAACGAACCGACCGATACGCGGTACAACGAGGTACACGCCCTGCCTCAATGGTAGGTTTCATACGCACCAATTGCCCGCCGACAGTGTTGCCGGCGGGCTTGACGTTTCCCCTGTCGCGGGTTTGCGCCCTTCATGCCAGGGGATCTTGCCCAGGCAATCAAACGTCGCCCAGATCGCCATGAGCGTCAGCCACAGCATTGTTCATCCTCGATGGCGCATAGCTTCAATCGGTGGCCCAATCACATAGCATCAAGGGCAATAGCCCGTCCCGTGGTTCCTTTGTCCGTTGTTGATGCAGCCATTGTTGCTATGCCCCGTCGTGGCGGGGGATAACGGTTGGCGCGACCAGGGGAGCAGCGGTGGAGGTCGTGCTCGGCCCTAACCACGGCGAAACCTGCTGGAAGATGGCGCTAACCTTCGGTGCAATCGCGACAAGCCGACCACGACGACCGCCGTGACGATGGCCAGCAGCAGCGAGTACTCCTGCCATGCGCGTACTCCACCATGCCCTGACCACGGCCACGGCGGAGTACAAGGCGTTTTGAGGCCATTGTGGTACCCGATCCTGCCAAGGGATCTCACGCCACGTTTGCGCCCGGCGTCCGCAACGCGGTGTTTGGCGGAGATATGCGACACCCCGACGCTGGCAGTAGCGTTACCACGGCGAATGCAGATCAACGTTTCGCGCGCATGATTTCTACGGCACGGCATACCACCGCATGCCGTTGAGTCTCCTTGCCGCCACGAAGCAGCTAGCCGAGTACCATGCGCCCCACCATATATCCTGCAACGAGACCGACGACCACGCCGATGAGCAAACCCAACACGAGGAATAATGCCTTCTGCGTTTTCGCCAAGGTCTTGGAGCGGTTCATACGACGGTCGAAATCCCAGATGAGGAGCCTATCGATATGCGAGGGCATGCCCACGCTTGAGCGCAGCCAGTCCTCAAGCATGGCGAGTTGCGCCCATTCATTTCGCCCACCGAGAAATCTACCGATTGTTTGGTTAGCAAATGGCACACGAGCCTGCGGAGTCGGCATCCAGGTCGTCTCATCCCAATGCTGCCCCTGCATTTGGGGCGAGGGGTCATTCTCGATTTCCTGCCTTCTCACTCGGACGATCTCGAGAAGGCTCACCTGGTCTTTTGCTGGTCTCGTTACTGCCGACTTGCCGCGCGCCATAAATTCATGCTCCGTATCCCTGGGAGGTCGCGGTGTGTCCGAGCCTCCCAGAACGACGACACAGCCCTGCTGCACCTGACAGAAAAGGTCGTGTCGACGCGCCCCTCCGCGAATTGGAAGTACGAAGTACTTCCGCATAACGTCTACGGTTGGTTTAAACTCCTCCACTGGTTGCGAGTGGCCGTCCGTTGAGGTCTAAATGTGCTGCCGGCTGATGGGCACCACTCAGCGGGCGCACTCCACAATTCCGTCTCCTGTAGAATAGCACAAAGCAAACAAACATATCCACAGTGTACAAGGCAAGATCGCTACACTAACATACACTCTCCCCACGAAGCAAAATATCGCGTCCACAGTCCATGGATGACCAGTCAGAAAAGAAGGCGTTCTCTGAAGCGCTGTTGCGATTTAGCGAGCACGCCTCATTCGACATGCAACTAGCCAGATCCTCAGGTGTCTCTGAGTGGGGGAGACGTATACTCTGAAGCGTTGAGGCACCTAGCAGCGAGGCGAAGGGAGTGCGCGATGTCCGCCGTCACCGTCGAGATACCGGAGGTCGAGAGCGTCGTGCTGGCGGGCAACCCCTTGGGCGACCCGGCGACGCGGCGCACGCCCGTGCTACTGCCGCCGGGCTACGCCGACACCACGAATGTTGGCAGGCGCTATCCCGTGCTCTTCGGCCTCAGCGGCTACGCCGGTCGCGGCCTCGGTATGCTCAACGACGACCCCTGGCAGGGCAACCTCGCCGACCGCCTCACGCGACTCTACGCCGCCGGGATGCCGCATGCCATCATCGTGCTGCCGGACGGCTTCACGCGCTACGGCGGCAGCCAGTACCTCAACTCTTCCACCACGGGCCGCTACGAGGACTACATCGCCGAGGAGCTAGTCGCCTGGATCGACGCGCGCTACCGCACGATTCCCGCGCCAGAGGGGCGTGGCCTCTTCGGCATCTCCAGCGGCGGCTATGGCTCGCTGATGCTTGGCATGCGCCACCCGGATACCTTCGCCGCGCTGGCCTGCCACAGCGGCGACATGGCCTTCGACATCGTCTACGGGCGCGACTTCCCCGCCTTCTGCAATGGCCTCAACCGCGCGGGTGGCGTCGAGGCGTGGTGGCAGCAGTTCCAGGCCAAGACGAAACGCCCCGGCGGCGACTTCGATGTGCTCAACATCCTGGCGATGGCCTCCTGCTACTCGCCCGATCCCGCTGCACCGCTCGGCATCGCCCTGCCAGTCGATCCACAGACCTGCGAACGCGTGCCAGAGGTCTGGTCGCGCTGGCTGGAGTGGGACCCCGTCGAGTTCGTGGACCGCTACGCCGAAAATCTACTCCAGCTCCGATTGGTCCATATCGAGGCGGGCTGGCGCGACGAGTACAACCTGCACTTCGGCGCGCGCATCCTCCACCGCAAGCTCACCGAGCGCGGCATCGCCCACGACTACGAGGAGTTCGATGACGGCCATCGCGGCCTCCAATACCGCTACGACGTCACGCTGCCGAAGCTCGCCGCCGCCCTGGCGCACGACTAGCCGAGCACGAGGACCATCCCATGAGCATCCTGCGCGTCGCACTGCTGCAGATGACCGCCCACGGCGCCGATCAGCAGGCGAATCTGGCGAAGGGCGAGGCGTTCTGCCGCCGCGCGCACGATCTCGGCGCCGACATCGCCCTCTTCCCCGAAATGTGGAACATCGGCTACGTCGGCTACTGCGCCGAAGATGATGAGGCACACGACCTCTGGCGAGCACCGGATCGTTGGGCACGGGACGAATCCAGCGGCTATGAGGCGCTACGCGACCCGCGCGAGCGCTGGCAGGCGCAAGCGGTCTCCCACAACGGCGCCTATATCGGTCACTTCCAGGCGCTGGCCCGCGAGCTCGAGATGGCAATCGCCGTCACCTATATGGAGCAGTGGCCCACTGCGCCGCGCAACACCGCCTCGCTGATCGACCGACACGGCGAGATCGCGCTGACCTACGCCAAGGTCCACACCTGCGCTTTCGGCACGATGGAGGCGGCATTGACCGCCGGCGACGACTTCCCCGTCTGCGCGCTCGACACCGCCGCCGGCCTCGTGCAGGTCGGTGCCATGATCTGCTACGACCGCGAGTTCCCCGAGAGCGCCCGCATCCTCATGCTGGGCGGCGCCGAGTTGATCCTGATCCCCAACGCCTGCGAGATGGAGCGCCACCGCATCGCCCAGCTGCACACCCGCGCCTACGAGAACATGGTCGCCGTCGCCCTCGCCAACTACGCCGCGCCGCAGCAGAACGGCCACTCCATCGCCTTCGATCCCATCGCCTTCGCTGACGGCCAATCGCGCGACATGCT
Organism: uncultured Chloroflexia bacterium; assembly: GCA_963841205.1. Lineage (GTDB taxonomy): Bacteria > Chloroflexota > Ktedonobacteria > Ktedonobacterales > JADMIN01 > CAWAWP01. Next base: position 69,417 of record CAWJCH010000014.1, read on the forward strand.
GGTGATCGAGGCGGGCGAGGCCGAGGGCGTCTATCTCGCCGCCTTCGATCTCGGCGCCATCCGCGACTACCGCGAGCGCGAGAGTTGGGGCGACGCCTTCCGCCGGCCGGGACGCTACGCCGCGCTCGCCGCCACCGAAGCGCGCCCGCCGTTCCTGCGCGTCAACGACCGCGGCGAGCCTTTCCCGCGCGGCTGACCGAAAGAGGCAGCCGCATGCTGCCCGAACCCACCCTCGCCGATCGACCTCTCACCGGTTAGCGAAGAGAGAGCGCATGGGGAAAGATCGCCGAGCGCGAAGCCCTCTCCCGCGTCGATGCGCAGCGCCTCATAGGCAAGCTTCTGCCACAACGCGTGCACCTCACTCTCACAGAGTCCAAGACACGTCGTGATCGCGTCGAGGAATCGCTCGGCGTCACGCGGGAAGATCTCGCCGTTTTCGATGCCTGTGTAGGTGTCGCAATCGATCCGATAGCGCCGTTGGGTGAGCACGGCACAGATGATCTGCACGCTGTACGCGCCATAAGCACGGGCGATGCCGTCTAGCTCCTCACTCCGAACCCGCACGCCATACCGCAGTCGTAACTGGCGCAAAAACGGTCCAAAGGCGAACACAGCCATCTTTCCCGACCTCACTCTCTCCAGGCAGGCGGCACCTGTCGCCTCAGGCCTGTCGCGTCCCTCAGCGATAGCGCCGAGTACCACGGGTGTGTCTTCGAGAAGAGCCTTCTCGGGCATCCGAGCGCGCAAACGCCCGACGAACATAAGAGGTATGCCCCAGCCATGCCTTGCTGGGCTCACATCGTCGAATTCGACGGTCGGCCTCGACGTGGGCCACACGCTCCCTGTCAGCCCGGTCGCGATGATGTCACCCATCCACACCTCCATTCGTAGTAAGGTCGGCTGTCCTCCTAAGCCGTCTGTCGCGACTAGACTAAACGTACACAATCTAATACGATTTTCAGTGAAACGTTTCTTAAATTCTTGATTTGTTTCTGCGCATGCACGCAGAAACAACAGGTCATAGCGGAGAGCGCTCGCCGCCGCATTCATGGGCGTGACGTAAACGCTCCACACGCCGAGTAAAACCTGCGTTAAAACTCTGTGCATCGCATCAAATCGCGTTGACACCCCATCAACCGTTTCAATATGCTGATCCCTGGATTTCGATGAACCAAACTCGCATTTCACGATGCATGTTGCATGACTCCTGGCGGACACAAGGGCAGCAGCATGGCCAAGATCACGATTCGGCAGGTTGCGCGTGAGGCGGGCGTCTCCCCCGCGACAGCATCACGCGCGCTCAGCGCCAAGCAATTCAATGGGCCTATCAGTGATGGCACGCGTGAGAAGGTCATTGCCGCAGCGGCGCGGCTACACTACACCCCCCGTCGCCAGAACGAGCCTGCGCTGCCTAAACGCGTCCGCACCATCGGCCTGATCGTCCCCGAGCTGACCAACCCCTACTACGCCGAGTTGACGCAAACCATTGCCGATCGTTTGCGCGACCTACACTGCCAGACCATCATCGCCGTCACCGCGGACAAATTCGAAAAAGAGTTCGAATACGACAGCGTTCGCGCCCTTCTGCGGCGCCGCGTTGACGCCATCATCGCCATCCCAGCGAGCATGACGTCACCTCGCGTCTGGCAATCCGTGCTCGCCACCCCGACCAAGCTCATCTTCGTCGATCGCGACCTGCGCGATCAGTTCCCACAGGTGGACTCTGTCTCGATCAACAACTACGAGGGCGCGCGTATGGCCACAAGATACCTGTTCTCCGCGGGCCATACACACATCGGCTACCTTACCGGACCGCTCACCGCCTCCACACTGCATGATCGCTTGCGAGGCTACAAAGATGCGTTTCGCGACTTCTCACGAGAATGGGAGCGCGAATACGTCCAGGAGTGCTCGTTCGCCATAGGTCCCCGCCTGAACGCCGCGCGAAAGCTGCTGGCACTCGATCCACCGCCGACCGCCATCCTTGCACCAAGCAATCTCCTGGCCGAGGCTGTCCTTGTCGCGATCCGCGAGCGTGGGCAGCCGCTCGCGGAGATCTCACTCATCATGTTCGACGATGTGCCCTGGGCGACGCTGACCAGCCCCCGCCTGACGACAGTGAGCAATCCAACCAAAAAACTAGGCAAGGCCGCCATCGACCTGCTGCAGCGCAAGCTCACCGAAGAGTCCATCTCGCGACCAGAGCATATCCAACTGCAAGTCGCAGACCTGGTCGTGCGTGAGAGCACACACGTCGTGATCGCCAACCCCACACGGCCCGCGACGCCCGACGATCCCCCCCAGAAGGCACGATAATCGCAGTGCCTGCCGCCGCCTTCGACATGAACTATCCGGCGATGTAGCGCGGTGTTCTTGTCCTACACGGCTGACCGTGCTACACGATCCAATCCCTCCGGCGGGCGAACGCCTCCAGCGCGCGCTCTTGCACAGGCGCCGAGACCGCACCGGGACAGACGGTGCGCAGCTCGCGCAGCGCGGCCCCTGGCGTGCGGCCCGCGCGGATAAGGTACGCCGCGAGGACAGTGCCGGTGCGTCCCTGGCCCATCAGGCAGTGGACCGCTACTGCGCGGCCCCGCGCACGCTGCCCGTCGATGAAGGCCAGCGCCCGCTCAATTTGCTCCGGCTCCGGCGGCTGGAGGTCATCCACCGGCACGTGCAGGCACGCCATGCCCGCACCCTCCACGGTGGCCTCGTCCAGCGGCGATTCCGTCAACGAGAGCACCGCGCCGATGCCGCGCTCGCGCAACTCCGCGAGGTCCGCCGCCACCGTCTCGCCGCCGCGCCCACCCGGTCGCGCACAGCCCGCCAGTAGGCCGCGTTCAAGCCAGTAAAATCCCTGTAGTGCCATGTCTCTTACGCCCGTCCATCGTTCGTGCTCGTCGCCGCGCGCGGATCGCGCCTCATTCCTCGACAGCATGCGATCCGGGGCAAGTGGGCGCATCAGCCTTTCCGCCAGTCACCGTCCTCCCCATCCTGGCAGGCACCTTCGCTGTTGACCCTCCCCCGGCTGACCAGCGCGAAGGGCAACGAGCACTCACGGTACATGCGCACGCCCGCCTGGTCGGGAGTGGGCAGGAGGCACGCGGCCTATGCGCCCCTTTCGCGGTCGGTGGCGGATGGGCAAGCGATGACCCGCGTGGTAGTCTCATCCTGGCAAGGCGCCCCGCAATCGGAGAAGAAAGATGGCCGTCGAACTCACGCCCAACGGAACCTACGGCACCGAGCGCCCAAAGATGTCGCCTACTCTCATCCGGCTCTTCGCCCGGCTCAATGTGGGGTTCTATCGTCTCGTCGGACATCGCATGCAGGTGCAAGGCGCCTCACAACTGCTCCTGACCACCGTGGGCGCGAAGACGGGCAAGGTGCGCCAGTCACCCATCGGTTGGTTCCCCAACGGCGATCACTCGTGGTTGATCGTCGCATCCGCCGCGGGTTCGGCCAAACATCCCGCTTGGTATCTGAACATGGCAAGGAACCCCGACAGGGTCTGGATCGAGATCGGCAAGCGCAGGCTGCACGTTCGGCCAGAGTCGCTACGCGGCGACGAGCGCAAAGATGCATGGCGGCGCATCGTGGCGCGGGCTCCGGGATACGGCGCCTACCGGCAAAAGACCGACCGCGAGATACCAATCGTGCGCCTGACGACGGTAGACGAGACTACCGGCCCCGTGCCTTCTTGATCTCGTAGCTATCGAACGTCAGCCTATCTACCAGGATATAGCCGTCGCGGAAGGTCAGGAGTTTGGCGCAGGTCAGCGTGCCGAACCGACCGGTGATCAGGTCATACATGATCAGCGCCTGGGCGTCGTCGCCGAACGTAGCGAGCACCCGCGCGCCGGTGAGGTCCACGGCCTGGGAGAGCCCTTTCAGACCCTCCAGATACGCCTCTTTCCCCTCGACATGGCCCAATGGGCCGTCGAAGACCACATCTTCCGCGACGCAGCGCGCCGCCGCGCCCATGTCGCCGCTGGTCCAGGCCTCGGTGAATGCGCGAGCGACGGCGACGGGGGTAGAGCGTTCGGTCATACTAGCAAAATCCTGGCTTCATCCCCCTGCCTTGAGGCAGGGGGATGAAAGCCAGTCCGGTCCAATTGCCGTTGCTCTACTCGTTCGGTAGACGAGTGCCCTGTCCGGCCGAGCAACGTGGCCTCTTCGGACGCCACCCCGTACAATCGGGCCGGGCAGGCCCGTCAGGCGCTAACGCAGTGGGCTACCCCATGGGGTACCACATACGTAGCCTGAGCATCCCCGGCGTTTACGCCTGGGGAGTGTCAATCTGATCTCCTTCCGACGTGAGAGCGGCACGACACACTCACATTGGCGAGAGCGGGCGAGCGTGTCTACGCGCCCCGTATTCTCTATACCATCTCGTGCCGCCTCAAGCTCGTCCCTTCCACCTGAACGGCGCTGAATGGTACACTGCCTCGCGGCACGAAAGTGTGACGCCGCGCTCGATACCCCAGGAGCCGCCCGCCATGATCGACTTCACCCTCACCGACGAGCAGAAGGCCATGCAGGAGCTTGCCCACACCTTCGCCGAGCAGGAAATCCGCCCCGTCGCGGCTGAACTGGACGAGCGCGAAGAGTTCCCGTACGAGCTAGTACGCAAAGCGGGCGAGCTTGGTCTGACCACCTTCGCCTTCCCCGAGGAGCTCGGCGGCCTCGGCATCACCGACGAACTGACCAACTGCATCATCACCGAGGAGCTGGCCTGGGGCTGCGGCGGCGTCGCAACCGTCCTCGGCGGCACGCACCTCGCCAGCATCCCGATCCTGCTGGCCGGCACCGATGAGCAGAAGCAGCGCCTGCTGAAGCCCATCGTCGAGCGTAACGGCCTCTGCGCGATGGCCCTCACCGAGCCGGGCGCCGGCTCCGACGTGGCGGCGATGACCACCACCGCGCAGCGCGACGGCGACTCCTACATCCTCAACGGCGCAAAGCGCTTCATCACCAACGGCGGCATCGCCGACCTCTACGTCGTCTTCGCCACCACGGACCGCGCGGCGGGGCATCGCGGCATCAGCGCTTTCATCGTCCCCGGCGCCACACCCAGCCTCACCGGGGGCAAGAAGGAGAAGAAGCTCGGCATCCGCTGTTCCCATACCGGCGAGGTGCTGCTCGACGACGTGCGCGTCCCCGCCGAGAATCGTTTGGGCGAGGAGGGCAGCGCCTTCAAGCTGGCGATGACCATGCTCGACCGCTCGCGCCCGATGGTGGCCGCCATCGCGCTCGGCATCGCCCGCGCCGCCTACGAGTATGCGCGCGACTACGCCAACGAGCGCGTGCAGTTCGGCAAGCCGATCTCCGCGAACCAGGGCATCCAGTTCATGCTGGCCGACATGGCGACGAAGGTGCAGGCGGCGCGGCTGATGACGTGGTGGTCCGCCCGCGTGACGGAGACGGGCCGCCCCTTCCTCTACGAGAGCAGCATGGCCAAAAACTTCGCCTCCGACGTCGCCATGGAAGTCACCACCGACGCCGTCCAGATCTACGGCGGCTATGGCTACATCCGCGAGTACCCCGTCGAAAAGCTCTTCCGCGACGCCAAGATCACCCAGATCTACGAAGGCACCAACCAGATCCAAAAGATGGTCGTCGCCGGTCAGATCCTGAAGTAGAGGCAAGCGTGACACGCTCCAACTCGTGATGACGCAGAAAGCCCCTACATGCCACAGATTCCCGACGAGTTCGCCGCCACCATCCTGCGCCTACGCGGACCTAGCGCACGTGAATGGCTGGACCGCCTGCCCGCCACGCTCACTGAGTACGCCCAGCGCTGGTCACTGACCCTCGGCGAGCCGTACGCCGCGCTCTCCTTCAACTACGTCACGCGGGCGACCCGCGCAGACGGATCTCCCGTCGTGTTCAAAATCGGTTTCACGGACGACACAGAGCTGCGTACCGAGGCCGCGGCGCTCGCGGCCTATCGCGGTCGCGGCATGGTCGCGCTGCTCGCCGCCGATCTGGACAACGCCGTGCTGCTATTGGAACGCATCGATCCTGGCACACCGCTGACGACCATCGAGGACGACGATCTAGCCACATCCGTCGCCGCCAATGTGATGCGATGCTTCTGGCAACCCACCCCCGACCGCCACAACTTCCCGACCGTTGCGCGCTGGGGGCTCGGCTTCGAGCGTCACCGCCAGCAATTCAGCGGCAGCGGCCCCATTCCGAACGCACTCTTCGAGCAAGCAGCAACGCTCTATCGCGACCTTGAGGCCAGCATGGCAGCGCCCGTCCTGCTCCACGGCGATCTCCACCACGAAAACATCCTCGCCGCGACGCGCGGGCCCTGGCTGGCAATCGATCCAAAGGGCCTCGTGGGCGAGCCTGCATATGAGACCGGCGCGATCCTGCGCAATCCACACGAGCAACTGCGCGCCCTACCCGATGCAAGGCCCCTGCTCGCTAGGCGCATTGCCCTCCTCGCCGACGCGCTGGACCTCGACCACGAGCGCATACGCGGCTGGGGCCTCGCGCAGGCCGTCCTCTCCGCAGTCTGGAGCCTCGAGGACGGCGACGACACGGCGGGGGCAGCCTTCGCCGTGGCAATCGCACAGGCACTGTCAGACATCACCCCATAACGCGAAGGAGTCATCATCCATGAGCGGCGCGGCACCGCGAGCGTACGGATCAGAGCGGCAGCTACAGGTCTATCTCGCCGGCATGCAGGGCCAGAAGCCCTCGATCCCCGTTACCTATGAAGAGCTAGAGCGCCAGGCGAAGGCGAAGCTCTCCCCCGAGGCGTATGGCTACGTCGCGGGCGGCGCTGGCGGCGAGCAGACCATGCGCGCCAACCGTGAAGCGTTCGACCGCTGGCAGATCGTCCCGCGCATGCTGCGTGATGTCTCGGCGCGCACCCTCACCACCCGCGTCCTCGATCTCGATCTGCCCGCGCCCATCCTCTTCGCCCCCATCGGCGTGCAATCCATCGTCCACCCCGCCGCCGAGGTCGCCGTCGCGCGCGCCGCCTCCTCCGAGGGCGTGCCCTTCATCCTCAGCACCGCCTCCTCCAAGACACTGGAAGAGGTCGCGCAGGCCGCTGGCAACGGCCCACGCTGGTTTCAGCTCTACTGGGGCCGCGACCCCGAGCTGACGGCTAGCTTCCTTGCGCGAGCGGAAAATGCCGGCTACACCGCCGTCGTCGTCACCCTCGACACCAACCTGCTGAGTTGGCGCGAACGCGACGTGCAGAACGCCTACCTGCCGTTCTTATTGGGCGAGGGTATCGCCAACTACCTCAGCGATCCCGTCTTCCGCGCCTCCCTCGCGCAGCCGCCGGAGCAAGACCCGCAGTCGGCCATCTTCCGCTTCGTGCAGGTCTTCACCAACCCCACGCTGACCTGGTCCGACCTCGCCTTCCTCCGTGCCCATACGCGCCTGCCGCTGATCCTCAAGGGCATCTTGCACCCCGACGACGCGCGCAAAGCCCTCGACGCCGGCATGAACGGCATCGTCGTCTCCAACCACGGCGGACGCCAGGTAGACGGCGCCATCGCCTCGCTCGACGCGCTCCCCACCGTCGTCGAGGCCATTGCCGGTCGCGTCCCGGTGCTCTTCGACAGTGGCATCCGGCGCGGGACAGACGTCTTCAAGGCGCTCGCCCTCGGCGCGCAGGCAGTCCTGCTGGGCCGCCCCTATATGTGGGGGCTGACCCTGGCCGGCGAGTCCGGTGTACGCGACGTGCTGCTCAACCTCCTCGCCGACCTCGATCTGACGCTGGCGCTGTGCGGCTACACCTCGCCCGCCGATCTCAACGCCGCCACGCTCACGCGCTGAGCTCCGAGAAGACCGACGCGCCGTGCTTCTTGACGGCGGCGACCAGCCCGCCCTCCGCCGTGAGTGCCTGAATCATCCGCGACGGCATCTGCGCCTGGAACGTTTGCCCCGACGCCACATCGCGCACGATGCCGCTGGCGAGGTCGATCTCCAATTCCGCGCCCTCGCCCGCCAACTCGTAGAAAGCGTCGTCCGTGATGATCAGGTACGGCAGCGCCTCGTTGACCAGATTGCGCTTGTGGATGAAGGCGTAGCTCCGCGCGATGATCGCCTGAATGCCGATGCCCTGCAGCGCCCACACCGCATGCTCGCGCGAGCTGCCGCTGCCCCAACCCTCGCCAGCCACCACGATCGTCGCCCCCGCACGCGCCCGCTCGCGGAACTCCGGTCGGACGAAATAGAAGCACTTGTCGCCCAAATCCTCCAGCTTCGTCAGATGGCAGAACTCGCCGGGGATGATCGCGTCGGTATCTACCGCGTCGCCGAAGCGCTGCACCGTCGCGCGCACCGTCCCGCCGCTTGCCGCCGCGCCGCCCTTGGCCGCGCTCGCCGCCTCGACGGTGATCTCCGGCTCGCTGATCGTGATCTCATGCGCTCGCCGCGATGGCCTGCGCAGCAGCACCGCGTTCAGCCGGTCGCGATCCACCCGCTCCAGCAGCGGACGCGGATCGGTCACGCGCATGTCGAGCGCGCTCGCGGCGACGGTAGCCGCGCTGGCGAGCCAGGCCAGCGACCCCTCGCCCATGCGATTCTCGAAGTTGCGGTTCTGCGAGCTCAGCCAGACCTCGCCCTTGCCAGCCTTGCGACTGGCGATGCCCAGGCACATCGAGCAATTCGGCACGTCCACCGTGAACCCCGCGCGCTCGTAGATCTCCCACAGTCCCGTCTCGCGGAAGTGCTGCTGAATCCACAGATCCCCCGGCACCACCACGCGTCGCTCCGGCGGCGTCTCCGAGGGCCGCGCGCCGTCTTGCAACGCCACGTCCAGCACCAGCGCCGCCAGCGCCAGTTCCTCCTCCGTTGTTGTGCAGGCCCCGATGAAGGCGCCGTCGAGCGCCTGCCCCGCCAGCTCCGTCACGTCATGCACGTTATCTGGCGAGAAAGGCTGCGCCACCTGCGGCGCCAGCGTCGAGAGCTGGATCGGGAAGTGCTCGATGTACGGCGCGTCCTCGTCGGCGCGATAGTAGCGCGCGGTATCGTTGTAGCCACGCCGCCGTCGCGCCAGCCAGTCCGCCACCTGCTCGTCCGCCTCGAAGATGCCGTTCAGCCCGCCGAACTCCGCCGTCATGTTGCAGATCGTGAAGCGCATGTCGGTGGTGAAATTGTGCGCCGCGCCACCGCGATACTCCACGCTGCGCTCCATCGCCACCGTATTTCTACCCAGCGACCCCAGCGTCCGCAGGATCACGTCTTTGCCACCGACGCCGAACGGCAACTCGCCCTCATACTCGACGGAGATCGCCTCAGGCACCTCCAGCCACGTCTGCCCCAGCACCATTGCCGCCGTGATGTCCGCGCCGCCCAGCCCAATCGCGATCGCGCCCATGCCGCCATGCGAGCTGGTGTGCGAGTCCGCCCCCAGCACCACCTCACCCGGCTGCACCAGATCGCGGTAGAACTTCGTGTGCATGATTGTCTGGTTGGCGTCGTAGAAGTGCTTGATGTCGCGCTCCACGGCGAACTCGCGCGAGAGGTTGGCGAGCTTCTGCGTCCGCGCATCCTTCGCCAGCGTGATCGGATCGACCGTGTGGTCGAGCGCGAGATAGAAACGATCGGGATTGGCGAGCGCGGGCCGCCCCAGCAGTGTGTAGGTGCGGTCCATGCCGTTCCAAGCAAGCTCGCTCGCGATGGTCCAGTCCACGCGGATCTGCAACATATCGCTGGTCTGCACCCAGGGTCGCGTCAGGCCCACCGCGTGCGCGGCGAGGATCTTCTGGGTGAGCGTCATCGGGTGCTGCGACTGCCTATTGTCGGCGGGAGTGGACATCTTCGTGCCTTTCGCTGCTTCATTGGGGAACGCGCGACACTGCGCGGCTGATCGTTACGGATAATACTACACACGTGGCAGCAGAGCAGCGATGCGACGTGCCGCCGGGGCCAAGGCGATATGGCCGATCACGCCATGAGCGGCGTATTCTACGAAGTGTGAATCGCCGGATCGTTGCAGAGACACAAAGGATCACGCCGCAGATGCCCGATCTCAAATTCGGTTGGCACATGCCCTCCTGCCCGCTGGACGGCAGCGGCGCCGCCACCTTCATGGATCAGCTTCACCATGCCTTGGACAGCATCCAGCCCCACTTCGATTCCGTCTGGGTGGACGATCACGTCCTCCCCGGCTCGTCGTGGATCTCCAACGAGACGCCGTACCTGGAGTGCCTCACCACCATCGCGTCGCTCGCCACCGCGCACCCCACGCTCAAATTCGGCGCCAGCGTCCTCTGTCAGTCCTACCGCAACCCCGCCCTGCTCGCCAAGATGACCGCCAACCTCCAACTCCTCACCGGAGGTCGCTTCCTCTTCGGCATCGGCGCTGGCTGGATGGAAGAAGAGTACCGCGCCTACAACTTCCCCTACCCCAACGCCTCCGCCCGTGTCGACCAGATGGAAGAGACCATCCAGATCGTCAAACACATGTGGACCGAGTCTCCCACCAGCTTCGAGGGCGCCTACTACCGCATCGAGAACGCCTACTGCGCCCCGCGTCCGAATCCCGTCCCGCCCATCATGATCGGCGGCGGCGGTGAGCAGAAGACCCTCCGCGTCGTTGCCCGCCACGCCGACTGGTGGAACTACCCCGGCGGCTCCGTGGAGAACTACGCCCGCAAGCTCGACATCCTCCGCCGCCACTGCGACGCCGAGGGGCGCAACTACGACGACATCACCAAAACCTGGTCGCCCGAGGCCATCGCCCTCGCCAGCACCGAGGCCGAGGCCCGCCGCATCGCCGACGCCTCCCTCTACAAAAAAGATGTCATCATCGGCACGCCCGCCCAGGTCGCCGAGGAGCTACAAGCCTTCATCGATCTCGGCGTCGAGCGCCTCATCGTCCGCGTCGTCGACTTCCCCGACAACACCAACCTCGAACTGTTCGCCCGCGAAGTCATCCCACTGCTCTAGAACTGAACGTTGGGGCGTGAGGCGCGTGGTAACCCAGCCAACGTGGCTAACGGGCGGCCAGGGTCCGCGAATGCTATCATGTGCCGCATGTTACTCTTCCACGGGACAACTGAGAAGGCGCTCGACGGCATCCTGAAAGATGGGCTGATGCCGCCACAGCCGCATGCATCCAATCGCGACTGGGTCTGGGAATTGAGCGGACGCTCGCAAGGCAACGCCGTCTTTCTCAGCACCGCTCCAGTTGCCGGAAAAGGCGGCGATTCGGTTGCCTTCGCGATGGGCTGGCCCCTCAAACTCACTGGCGGCAGTCCCGGCTACCTCATAGTCGTCGATCTACCGCCCGAAGCGCGCCATCTCGTCCATGCCCTCGTGCCGAACATCGAGCTAAATTCCTTCATCAGCGTCTGGCGCACCCGCTCGTTTTTCCGCGAGACATACCGTCTCGAAGCCAGTAGCGCCGAGGGCGGGCCACACAAGCCTCTGGCACGATGGACACTCTGCCATTGGTGTCTGCACTACTGGCTGGGGCGCTACTGCGCCGACCACGACATCGCCCTGACGCCCGCTGCCCTCGACGCGCATTTTCCGCTCCGTGTCGGCAGCCTCGATCCGGCGCTCCCCGCCGACCTGACACCGCTGCGCTGGCGCGCGTTCCTCGACGACTACTTCCGCCTAGTGGACTTCTCGTGGCGAGACATCGACTCGGAGGCGGAGCGCGAGCGCCGTCGCCAGAGAATGTGCGCCGCTATGGCATTACCCTTCCCGAACACATCGAGGAAGATGATCACAGCAAACACTGCCGCCTCTGCATGCGAGGATCGGCGAAATTTGTCCACACCTTTGACGGCTTCGACGACTACCAGCCACTACGCGACTTCTTGGCTTCGCAACCCCAGAAGTCCGGACTGCATCGAGTGCCAGAGACGGCGCGCCTGAGCACCTACCTCGTATATGAGCCGCTTCCGGATGGCGGGTTAGGGACGGTGCAATCCCTGACATTGCGGCTCCGCGCGGTTCATGCCCACACACAACCATTCTCCGACAAAGACGTGCAGACGTTCTTTCGCGAGCACGAAAACTCTGGCGCGGCGCCCCGAGCAGCACCGTGGTCATGGGAGCAGTGGTACAAGCGCTTCCCTGCTGCCCGTTGTAGGGGGCCGCACGTCTGGCGTCCCAACTATGGCCAACGCATTGACGCCGCCGCGCTGAAAGTGCCAGATCGTCAGGTGATCGCCGACGCCATCCCTCCCCGATACATCCTCGGCGCGATCAAAATTACCGATGGAGCGCGCTTTCTGCCTTCGCTACGTCCCAACCGTCGTCTGGGCGAGACCTTGGCGACGAAACTCTGGACCCGCGTGCAGACGCTCCGCGCCCAATACAAAGGCTCACCAATTCTCATGGACTGAGCCAGCCAGCGCTTGCCCACGCCGTCATACATGGCGGATAATGCAGAAGAGCATGCGAGAAAGCCGAGCACTATCCACATGGGGCGCATGAGAGAATGAGGGCCGACGACATCGTACACAATCTTGAATTGCTCGGGCAAGAGCTTGAGCAGCGCGGCGTCACCGGCGAGATTCTGATCGCCGGGGGAGCCTTCATGCTGCTCGTCATAAAGAATCGCGACACGACGAAGGACATTGACGCCTACTTCGCCACCGAACCGCAGGCGATCCGCGAGGCCGCGCAAATCGTCGCCGAGCGCGAGGGTCTCTCACCTGACTGGCTCAACGATGGTGTCAAAGGCTTCTTCTATCAATCGCCGCCCACTGAGATATGGGCCGATTACCCCGGCCTGCGCGTCTACACCGTAGGTCCGGAGTACGTCTTCGCACTCAAGGCCATCGCCGGTCGTCCAGAGGATATCGACGATCTCGAGGCGCTCAGAGAGTACCTGCGATTGACCACCCTCAAAGACGCACTCGCCATCGTCGAGAAGTACGTGCCACAACGCCTCGTGCCGACGCGTACCCAATACCTGCTAGAGACGATGTTCGACGAGGAAGAGTAGGCGTGCGATGAGTATCACGAAAACGACCGCCACCGAGAGCCGCAAACAATACCACCACCAGACCGCCCGAGAGACCTTCGACCGCATCCTCGCGGGCACCACACCCTGGGTCGCGCTAGGCGACTTCCTCGACGACTGGCGTCGGATGACAGCGGACGGCAAACCAACCCTGGTGGCGGAGCCGATCGCCGAGGCGGGCGACGATCGCGATCACCAGCACTGGGCGGCATTCATCGCCGCGACCGTCGAATGGCTCTGCTGGCAGGAAAAGCTGCCCTTCCCCGCGTGGACCGGCAACGCCACCTATCGCCTGCGAGACCCCTGGTTCCTCTATCCCGGCTGGCGCCTCCGTGCCTGGCAACTCGCTACCACCCCAGCCCCCTACAAAATGCGCAATATCTTCGGCGGCGACCACATGCTCGATCGCGTCTGACGCAGTTTCTCACGAGCTCGTGGACATCGTGCCCAAGGGATTGCCCCCGGCATTCAGGCCCATCCATTCGCCCCCATCTATTGACCATCGCGCGCCCGCTGGCATATCATATGCTGAAGGGACGAGCGTGGAGGATAGCTCCACTCGCCCGACACGTGCCACCTCGTTAGGTGAGGCGTCCGCGGAGAACAAAGGCCACGGACCGGAAACGTCGAGAGACGCCGACGGTCAGGACAGGTGGGGCCGAGTCAAGGCTTTACCCCCAGTGGCTGAGGCATATGCCTCTACGTCCCGTGGTGCCAAAGCTCGACAAGGGAGGGGGCAGCCGCGAGTGTCGCGCTTTCAGGCGCGCCCGTGGCGATCTGCCTTTAAGCCCTCTCCCCCGTCGCATGGGAGAGGGCTCGTGGTTTTCCTGGCAATACCGCACCACGCCGATGGGCAGTGTGCATGGAGCGGAGCAGAGAGGAGGAACGTATGGACGCTGGTCCGAGTACCAGTTCCAACGTTCGGTACGCACAACACACCAACAGATATCCCGCTCCCTCGCACCATCGCGTCTGCGGCCATCCCCGGATCGCGCGCCTCACGAGCACTCGAAGCTGATTGAGCCTCGCTCCGGCGCCCAGCGGGCCCGACGCGTTATGCGGCGGAGCCTGCTAGAGAATGGGGAGGCGCCCCATGGAGCAGAAGCTCGCAACACCTGAATTTCTCACGCCCACTGTTCACGCACTTTCGTCCGCGCCCGCGCGCGCGCCCGGATTCATCCCAGGACTGCGTCACAGTATGGTTCAAGCACGTCAGCGGATCTCGCCGCTCTACCGCCGGCCCGCCAGGCGCCTAAACAATCGCCTGAAGCAGCTCGATACCTGGCGCAAGAGCCGTTGGGCCAAGCCGCTGGCCTTCCTCGGCATCTTCGGACCCGGCCTCATCGCCGCCAATGCCGGCAACGACGCGGGCGCCGTCGCCACGTGGTCCAGCGTCGGCGCGCTGTTCGGTTTCAAGATGCTCTGGGTGCTCGTGCTGATCACCATCAGCCTCTCGGTCGTGCAGGAAATGTGCGCGCGGATGGGCGCCGCCGCCGGCAAGGGCCTCTCGGACCTCATCCGCGAGCACTTCGGCGTGCGCGGTGCGGCCTTTGCGATGTTCACCCTGCTGATCGCCAATGCACTCGTCACCATCTCCGAGTTCGCCGGCATCGCCGCTGCCTCCGAGCTCTTCGGCATCCCCAAATACCTCACGGTGCCGGTGGCCGCCGTCGGCGTCTGGCTGCTCATCACGCGCGGCTCCTACCAGCACGTCGAGAAGATCTTCCTAGCGATGTCGCTGGCCTTCCTGACCTACCCCATCGCCGCCGTCCTGGCGCATCCCAATTGGGGCGAGGTCGCGCAGCATACCGTGATCCCCTCCGCCCAGTTCTCGATCACCTACCTGCAGTTATTGGTCGGCACCATCGGCACGACGATCACGCCCTACATGCAGCTCTACATCCAGTCCAGCGTGGCGGAGAAGGGCATCAGCATGGATCACTACAAGGCCGAGCGCAACGAGACGTACATTGGCTCGGTCTTCGCCGCCATCGTCGTCGCTTCCATCGTCATCGCCACCGGTGCAACCATCTACGCCGCCAGCGGTGGCCACGGCGTGCAGATCAACAGCGCCAAAGACGCCGCCGTCGCGCTGCAACCCTTCCTCGGCAAATACGCGCCGCTGCTCTTCGGCATCGGGCTGATTGGCGCATCGCTGCTGGCGGCGGCGGTGCTACCACTCTCCACGGCTTACGCCATCTGCGAATCCTTCGGCTTCGAGCGCGGTGTCTCGTACTCGTTCCGCCAGGCGCCGATCTTCCACGGAATCTTCACCGGCATGCTGGCCTTCGGCGCGCTTGTGGCGCTGATCCCCGGCCTGCCACTGATCCGGTTGATCGTCGTTTCGCAGATCATCAACGGCGTGTTGCTGCCGATCATGCTCTACTTCATCCTGAGGCTGGTCAACGACCGGCGCATCATGGGCAAGTACGTCAACTCGCCCGTCCAAAACGTCATCGCCTACGGCACGGCGGGCCTGCTGACGATCCTCTCCAGCGTGATGATAGTCACCACCTTCCTGCCGCTCTTCGGCGTCAACCTACTAAGCTAGAGCGAAGCAGACACTTAACCACACTGGTTACAGAGTTCGCCGAGGACAGAGACACGAGATGCAATACGAAAACGTCCGTGTTCGAGAGACACATGCCCATAGCAGGCGACTCCACAGACGCGCGCTCATTCCTGGCTCAATCTCTGCGCACCCGGTATCGTGAGCCTTCTCTTTCCGCTCTCTGTGCCCTCAGTGACCTCTGTGGCTAAATCTCAGCTTCTGACAGGAGCCTCGCGATGGCGTCACTCACCGACTTGTTAGATAAACCGATCCGCGACCCCAGCGGTGACGCCGTCGCCGACCTCAGCGATCTCGTCGTCCACGTCCCGACCACCGATCCGCAACCCGGCACGCCGACAGTAGACCTCTATCCGCCGGTGATCGGACTCGTCGCTCGCCTCAAGGGTCCGCGCGGCAGCCGCGACGTCTTCATTCCGTGGGAGAAGGTCCGGCGGATGGGCAACGACGGCGTCACGCTCACCTCGCCCGCGCTCAACCTGCGCCGCTTCGCCAAGCGCGACGGCGAGCTCGTCTTGCGCGGCGGCCTCTTCGACAAGCAAGTCGTAGATGTCGAAGGGCGCCGCGTCGTGCGCATCAACGACCTCGACCTCGGCGAGTCCAACGGCACCTGGCGCCTGCTCGCGGCGGACGTCGGTGCGTCGGGGATGGTGCGCCGCCTCTTCGGCCCGCGCCTCAGCGCCCGCATCGCCAGGACCGCCCCGCTGATCGACTGGGCGATGGTCGTGCCAGTGATCGGCAGCGCCGGCACGGACGAGGAGGGCGGCTCCGTGCGGCTCCGGGTGCCGCGCGACCGCCTCTCCACCATCCGCCCCGCGGATCTCGCCCAGTTGCTGGAGGAGTTGACCCCCGCGGAGAGCGCCAGCCTCCTCGAAAACATGGACGAGGCCCACGCCGCGGACACCCTCGAAGAACTAGAGGACGAGCAGCAGGCGCAGATCCTCCGCGCGATGGATAAGGAGCGCGCCGCCGACGTGCTCGAAGAGATGGAGCCGGACGAGGCCGCCGACGCCCTGCAAGGTGTCTCCGAAGAGGAGAAAGCCGACCTCCTGCGCCGCATGGATCGCGAAGAGGCCGAAGAGGTCCAGGAGCTGCTCGGCTACCCCGAAGACAGCGCCGGCGGCATCATGACCACCGACTACATCTCCGTGCCCGAGTGGGCCACTGTCAGTGAGATCATGGCTGCGCTGCGCACCCGCGCCCGCGCTGCCGAGCTGGATACCGAGGACCCCCTGCCCGCCGCGCTGCCGGAGATCTACGTCGTCGCCGAAGAGCGCCCGCCCGCGCGACCGCAGGTGCGCGGCAACGGCGCCAAGCCGCGCGGCAGGCCCGGCCCACACGCAGCCTTGGCCACCATCGCCACCCCGCGCGGCCCGCTGCCCCTTGAGGCGGAGGGACGCCTCCTCGGCGTCGTATCACTGCGTGATCTCCTGCTGGCCGAGCCCGACGCCCGCGTCGCCGACGTGATGAAGCCTGCCGAGATCGTCGCGCACCCGCTTGACGGTGAGCGCGATGTCGCCCGCCTGATCGCCGATGAAGACCTCGTCGCCCTCCCCATCGTCGACGACGAAGACAAGATGCTCGGCATCGTCACCGTGGACGACGCCATCGACGTGATCCTGCCCACCGCCTGGAAAAAGCGCATCCCCCGCCGCTATCGCTGAGATCGTGCCCGTTGAGACAGAGAGCATCACATGGACGCTCGGTCAAGCCGCGCCCCCCACTCTCCCGCGCAGTCTTGGACGCTCATCCTCGGAGGCACCCTCCTGCTGCTCTGCCTCGTCGGGCTACTCGCCCGTGCGCCCGCGTCGCGCGCGAGTGGATTTCCGCCGGTCATCGATGCCTCGCCATGGACGGTGACACCGCAGATGACCCTGACGGTGACCTTAAACACGCTACCGCTTACCACATCAGTCTCCCTTCGCCTCTATGCCACGCTCCAAGTGGCAGGCAACCGGCAATGTCCCGGAGCGCAGGCGGTGCCAGGCCTCCCTGTCCTCACAATCACCCCGCCACAACACAGCGCGAGGACCTCATTTAAGTGGCCTACCCAGCTCGGTCTAGGTGCGTGGTGGCTGTGTACCTTCACGACCGATACCAACGACCTATTCTCCTGGTCGGATCAGCCACTCGTCGTCGCGACCACCTTGCCAACGCCCACGGCCACACCGCTTCCTTCGACAGTCCCCATCGAAGGAGCGATGAGCGCAATTCCAGCGGGGACCGCGCTCACCATCGACGTCACCAACTGGGAACCCGCTCAGCGCATAGTGCACGCGATCGTCGTCACTGACCAGGGTCCCAATGCAGAGAAGCTGAATGGCCCCTCGCTCGTCGTGCATGTCGTCTCGCTCAACGCAGCGCAGATACTAGTGGTCAGCGTTACCTTGAATCACGACCTCGCTCCGGGGATGTACCACCTCGACCTCACTACAACCCAGCCAGACATCCTCGCGACGCCATCTTTCACCGTCGTCGCTGCCATCGCGACCGCTACCCCCCTCGCGCTAACCGTTCCAGGTCCACCGACGCAGGCAGGCTCCGGCCCTGCACTCGCGGCCTACTCCTCCTCACGCGCTGCTCCTCGCCGCGCTGCTCCTCGCCGCCGCGACGGTCACCGTCGTCGCCATTCGCCGTCAGCGAGCCTGATCATGCCCACCATAGATGACGACTTCGACGGCCCGCTCGATCCGCGCTGGCACCGCTGGGCGCCCGGCGGCGGCACCGTCGAGATCGCCGATTCCGCGCTCCACCTGGCGCTCCCCTCGGCGCAGGCGGGCCGCTACAGCGATGCCCAGATCGACGACTACAGCGGCCCCCGCCGTGCGCGCTTCCTCTGGCGCCCACCCCTCCGGCTCACCGTGCGCGCCCGCTTCTCTCACGCTGCCAGCGACCTCCACGGCACCGCCGGCTTCGGCTTCTGGAACTACCCCCTCACCGCCGCCGGCGGCCTTCCGCGTCTGCCCGACGCCGTCTGGCTCTTCGCCGCCTCGCCCCCTTCGAACATGGCGCTCGTGCCGGGGATCGCCGGTTGGGGCTGGAAGGCCCAGGTCGTCCACGCCCAGCGTCCAGCCGCCCTGCTTGCCTCAGCACCCTTCCTCGGCGCCGCCGCCTGGGCGCGCCTCACCGGCAACGCCGCACCGGCCGCGCGCTGGCTGCAACGCCTCACCGGCGCCCACGAAGCCCCGCTCAGTGTAGACCCGCGCGCCTGGCACGACTACACCCTCGAATGGCGCCGCGACGAGGCCCGCTTCTGGGTAGACGGCGCACCCGTCCTCACCACGCCGCATCCCCCTCGCGGCCCCCTCGGCTTCGTCGCCTGGATCGACAACCAGTACGCCGTCGTCACACCGCGCGGAACCCTCCACTTCGGCACCCTCGCCAGCACCAACCCTCAATCCCTCGACCTCGACCGCCTGCTCATCTCCCCGGCATAACACTAGCACCTGCCACAAAACATCGTGAAAGCATCGTGCGCCAGGGTGTCGCGCGGTATGCGTACGAAGACACGCAGCCTCCCCTCCCTGCCCCAGCGGGGGAGAGGTCCCTCGCTGGGGCAGGGAACTCGTCGGGGGGACACATAATGCAACGCCGCGGTAGTCGCGCTGACCCCAACGGGAGGACCACCCAGACGTGGATTCGCCCCGGCCTGAAGGCCGGGAAGCCCGCGCACGACGCGAACCCTATAGCACGTCGCTCGGCGTGCGCGCGTCCTTCGCGGGCGGCATCGACGCAGCCTGCGATGACGGCTGCTGCGCGCCATCGTCACGTGGCGCATACGACGGCGGATAGTAGGGGTAGCCGTGCCGCCATGCGCGGCGCTGGTCGTGCGCCTCGCGCCGCGACTGTCGCCATGCCTCACGCTGCTGCCACCGCGCCGACATCGCCTCCTGGCTGGGAGCGTCCCATCGGCGATGCCCTTCACCCCACAACCAGCCGCCGCTGATCATCGGGATGATGAAGAACGTCCACCACAGGTTGCCCCCCGACACGATCAAGAGCACGATATACGCGACAACGCCGAGGACCGGCCCAATCGCCGCAAACTCAAAGTTCGGCCTGTGCGCGACGACACCTGCCTGGCCCTGCGCACCGCGCGACGCCGCCGCGCTCTGCTTGCCATGTTTCTCCAGATAGCGCTCCGCGAGCGTCTGATCCATCTCCGGGCCAAGCTCGCGGCTCGCGGCCAGCGCCGCCAGCAGATCCTCGTGCGCGTCTTGCGAGCTTTGGCTGTTCTGGGCCGGAACCAGGTCGGCCATGGTCGCCACTCCTCTTCTTCCAATTCGCAATGCCGTACACCAGTTCGATATATCGAACTCTCACGAAGAAGTATACGCGCCAGCCACAAAAACGTCGCATGCCGGAAGAGGCATTCGCAAAAGTACATCCTATGCCGAAGGTCACGCCCCTACCGCCACCCATCGCTACAACCCACGCATGCCCGCATCAAGCAAACGTGCATCCGCCTCTGCCCCCCCTCGCCCAATCACACAAACCGATGCACAAACTCCGACACACCATTGAGGATAAACTGCGCCGCCACCGCCGCCAGCAGCATCCCCAGCACGCGCGACAGCACCAGAATACCCGTGTTGCCGATCGCCCTCTGAATCGGCGCACTGATCAGCATCGCGATCAGGCACGCCAGAATCGTCAACGCCGTCGCAATCGCGATGAAGCCCCACTCCACCACATTCCCGTTCGCCTGATTGATCAATAGGATCAGCGTCGTCGCCGAGCCAGGCCCCGCAATCATCGGGATCGCCAGCGGAAACACGCTCACATCCTCGCGATGACGTGCCTCACGCGTCTCGCGCGGCGACTCGCGGATGCCCGATTGCCGCCCAAAGAGCATATCGATCGCCACGATGAAAAGCAGCGCCCCACCGGCGATGCTGAACGCGTCCTGCGTCACGCCCAACGACGAAAAGATCGTCTGCCCCAGCACCCCAAAGAACGTCAGCACCGCTCCCGCGATGATCGTCGCGCGTAGTGCCACCACGCGGCGGTCACGGGGGCTCATCTCGCTCGTTAGCACGATCACGACCGGCACCAGCCCAATCGGATCGATCACCGTGAACATGGCGACCAGCGCCTTGAGGAAGAACAGCATAGTTTCCGATCTCCAGCGAACTGCCGATCGGTTTATGCGGCGAGCCGCACCGGGTGGACTACGCACCCTCTACTCCCTCGCGCGAACGCCTCAGGAGCTACTTTGCGGATGATATTGTACGCGCCGTTCACGTCGGCGTTCACCGGCGTCCCATCCGCCGCTCGGTACAGGCCGCGCTTCACGCGCCGCCCGCTGAAGGCGGGGGCGGGCGTGGCCGCGTCATAGAGAGGCAGGGGGTCCGCATCGAGGAAGCTGGCCTTGCTGGTGTAGCTCTCCTCGGTGACGAACACCCGGATGCCCACTAGCTCGGCTTTGTAGGTTAACATCTCGATGAACCGGGCATGAGGCACGGAGACGAAATTCTGGTTGGTGCGCCGGCCCATGCCCACTTCCTGCTTCCAGAGCGGGTTCTTGCCGATGATGAGCGCGCCAATGCTCTCCGCCACTAGCAGTGCGATGATGCGGCGGCTGGCCGTGTGCAGGTAGTGGTCGATCCGCCGCGTGCGCTTGGTCGTCATGCGTTCCATGCAGTGGCTCGTATGCGCCTCGCCCAATTGGCTTTGCAGTTCCGCGCGCCGCTTGTTGTAGAACTGGTTGATGGATTTCACCGGCCGCCCGTTGACTGCGCGCGGGACGAAGCCCGGCTTGTCTGAAGCTAGCACTGCCAGATTATTCAGTCCAATATCTACGCCCGCATGGAGTGCCGGATTGACCGCCGCCGGAACTGGCGTTTGCTCGAAGATCACCTCTACCACGTAGAAGCCGTGGCGCGGCACGATCCGCACCTGTTGGATGTCGGTTTGCTTGGTCTCCACAGCGATGCCCAGCATGGATGGACGGATCAGCCGATCTCGCAACGCTGGGATGCTGAGCGCCTGAATCGTGTAGATCAAGAGATTGCGCCCGCGTTGCTTGTCCTTGTATCCTGGTAACTTAGGCCGCCCCAGGAACCGCGAGGGGTCAGCCTTCCACGCGGCCAGCGCCGCGAAGAAGCTCTGCCAGTTCTGCTCCAAGAGGCGCAGCACCCATTGGGCGACCTTGGCCGGCAGGGCGTGGTATGCCTCGTGGCCGTGCATGCGCCGGTCCATTTCGTGATAGTCGAGATAGACGCCCTCGTAGATGTACGCCTGCCTCACCGTATAGTTGGCTGCGTTGTAGAGGTTTTTGGAGGCGAAAGCAGCACGGTCAATCGCCAGAAAGCGCGGATCGGCACGCTTGATGACGTGGCGCTCAACCAATTGCATCAGCCTCCCCCTTCGCTCCCTACTCGGACATTGGTGCGCCGACCCATGCCCACTTCCTGCTTCTAGCACCTCGATCTTGCGCCTAGCCCGGCGTTTGGCCGTAGAGCTTGGCACGGAACAAGTGGGCGATGACTGTGGGGTCCGCCAGCAGGTCTTTCGCCCAGTTCTCGGCTTTGTTCACGATCCCGATAGCGCAGCTCTGAGCATCGAGCAGAGTGTCCAGATGGCGGAAGCCGAAGCGTGTCAGGCAGTCTTTGCGCCTACCACGATTTTGCCGTGACGAAATCGGCGCCTGGCGGTCTCCCACCGCACGCCCATTCGCCTAGCGTTGCCAGAAAGCCTCGTGCTCCCATTGTGGCTGGTTGCCATGAAAACTGTCAAGAAACATAGCCACCACGCCATCATCTTTGTGGTGGAACAGCATACGAGCAATCGTAACGCACACGCCCGCTCTGCCGCTAATTGCTTCCTCGCCCTGCTACGGCGCGGAGACCCCCGCCTTCGGGCAGGGGGTGAGCGCCCTCTCCTCGCGTGCTCGACCGCCGGCATGCGAAGGCCCTCCATCCTGCGGACACAGCAAACGGTGGGTACGGCGCCGGCCCCCCTCGTACCTGCCGGCGGTGTGGGAGGTCCCCGTCGCACACGTACAATGTCTGACGGACGCGCTCGCTGGCGCCCACGCGGTGGGGGGCGCCCGTGCCGGGCCTCGCTCATGCCGCCACGCGCGGCGGCGGTGGCGTTCCGGGCGAGCTGCAAGCCCCCGGCTCCAGCAAGCGGGGTTCATGGCCGAACGCCTGTCTCACAGCTCGGCGAGGCGACGCATGAGGAAACGGCGCTCGCGCTCGTCGTGGGTCAACGCAAGCGCGCGTTGGAAAGAGGCCCGGGCCTCGCACGTTCGGCCAAGCCGGCGCAACAGCTCAGCCTTGGTCGAATGCAGGTAGGGATAGCTCTCCAGGGGAAGCTGCTCCACCATACCCAACGCCGCCTCAGATGAGCCAGCCTGCGCCACCGCGACCGCGCGGTTCAGCTCAACCACCGGCGAATGCGTGCGCGCAGCAAGCTCGCCATAGAGCGCGGCGACCTGTGGCCAGTCAATGCGCTCGGCTGTTTGCAGCCAGGCGATGGCCGCCTGCAATACATAGGTACCTAGCGTGCCCCGTGCCAAGGCCCACTCTAGCAGCGCGCCGCTCTCGGCGATCTGGTCGACATTCCACAACGAGCGGTCCTGATCGTCCAGCAGGACCAGCTCCTCGCCCGAGAACCTCGCGGCCCGCCGTGCGTCCTGGCACAGCACCAAGGCGAGCAGGCCGCGTACCTCCGCCTCGTCGGGCATCAGCGTGGCGAGCAATCGCCCCAGCCGAATGGCCTCGTCGGCCAGCTCGTGACGGCCCCGATAGCCCTCGTTGAAGATGAGGTAGACCACGGCCAGCACCGCTATGAGACGGTCGGGCAGTTGGTGCGCAGGCGGCACGCGAAACGGTATCCCCGCATCCCTGATCTTGGCCTTGGCCCGCGAGAGACGTCGCTTCATCGTCTCGGGTGAGACCAGGAAGGCGCGCGCGATCTCCTCGGTGCTCAGGCCGCCCAGCGCGCGAAGCACTAACGCCACCTGCGCCTCCACCGCCAGCGCCGGGTGGCAGCACATGAAGATCAGTTCCAGCCGCTCGTCGGGGATCGCCACGCCGTCCGCCTCGTTCGGGACTGGGTCCGGCGCCGCTTCGGCGACCTCCAGCAGTCGCGCCTTCGCCTCCAGGATGCGTTCGCGCCGCAGTTGGTCGATGGCCCGGTTGCGCGCCGTCGTCATCAGCCATGCCCCCGGCCGGTCGGGCATGCCGTCGCGCGGCCAGCGTTCGACCGCGATGGCGAACGCCTCCTGCGCGGCCTCCTCGGCCCGGTCGATGTCACCAAGCAGGCGCACGAGCGACGCCAGCACCCGCCCCCACTCCTCGCGAAAGATCTGCTCGATCACAGCCGTGGCTCTACGATCGGGCGCACCTCCACTGAGCCGCCTAGGCGCGCGGCGGGGCAGCGGGCCGCGATCTCGAGTGCCGCGTCGATGTCGTCGGCCCGGACGATGAAGTACCCGCCGAAGACCTCCTTGGTATCCGCGAACGGCCCGTCGGTTACCAACATCTCGCCGTTCTGCACGCGCATGGTCGTCGCCGTCGCGATTGGCTTCAGCCCTGCGCCGGCCACCACGCGCGGATCGTCGCGCAGCGCCCAATACTCGCCGATGAGCGCCGCCCGCTCCGTCTCATCGAGCCCATCGTAGGCGCCAGGCTTCTCGTAGATCAGCAACGCGTACTCCATCACGACGCTCCTTCAGCGGATCGCATCCCTCGCCGGTACACCATGAATACCGCCGGACCGACCGGCTCCGCGGCCACCAACTCAAGCTCGACCGAGGCACCCTGGTCGCCAAACAGACGGTTGCCCGCGCCCAACACGGTCGGGAACACGATCAGACGATACTCGTCCACCAGGTCTTGCGCCATCAACGTCCGCACGACGCTGAGACTCCCGATCACCACGACATCCTGCGTCTCTTTCCGCCGCGCAACCGCGTTCACCAGATCGCCCTGAACCAGCTCCGAGTGATCCCAGGCGTCCACACGTTCGAGGGAGCGCGACGCGACCAGCTTGGGAATGCGGTTCATCTTGGTCGAGAACTCGTCGGTCCGCGACGGCCAGAGCGTGGCGAAGTGCTGCCAGGTGGCACGGCCGAACAGGAGGACACCCGTGTCCAGTAGCTCGCCCAGTCTGAACTTATCCCCCGCCACCGCTGCCGGGCCATAGCGGAAGGCCCATCCTCCCCCCGGCGTTGCCTCAGCCCCATCGGGGTCCTGCATGACCCCATCCAGCGACACGAACGCGACGACGAGTACCCGGTGCATGGCCATCCCCTTCTCTCTAGATGCCGTTGCCGCCGATACGACGAACAGCACCCCGCGATGGGGACAAATCAGGTAAGCCAGTTCACAAGACGCGTAAGGTGGGTGCCCGCTCAACTGCCCGCACCCTACCTACCACGCTGGACATCAAAGCATAGACAGGCTCGAATCCTCGGACAGGCTCGAATCCTCGCCCATTGCCCTCACTCCCCTGCACTCAACTCCTGCCCGCGGAAGCTCACCCACGCCACCGCCACCACCACCACCAACAGCCCCACGCTCGCCGCGACCGACACCCAAAGATGCTGCGGCGCCGTGCCCAGCGCCACCTGCGACGCCGGATCGAGCAGCCCCGCCGGCGTATACTGCTCGATTGCGGGGAACGCACCGAGGATCGACACCGCGATCCACCCCGCCAGGCCGATCCCCGCCGCCGGCAGTTGCCCATTCGTCAGCGTGCTGCCGAGAAACGTGAACGACGCGTAGACCAGCAGCGAGAGCAGCACCAGCAGCGCCGCCACCAGGAAGCCGCCCAGATCGATCGGCGAGAAGAGCAGCGCCGTGTACCAGTATGTCGCCAGCGCCCCGATCCCCACGCCGAGCGCCAGCGTCAGCCCTAGCGCGACGAGCTTCGCCGAAAGAAACGCCGCGCGCGTCAACGGTTTCGTCAGTACGAAGGCAGCCGTGCCGCGCTCCTTCTCTCGCGCCACCAGCCCCATCGGCAGCAGCACCGCCACCAGAATACCCGTGCCCGCCACGTTCTTGATGAATTGCGCAATCGCGTCCTTCAACGTGGGCGTCGGCAACACGATCGTGACGCCGTCACCCGTCGCGCCGAGCGACTTCAGCAGCTCCGGCGTGAACTTCGCCGTAAGCGGCGAGATGATGCCCAGCAGCGCGAAGATCGCCGCGACGACCAGCACCCGGTTGGTCCGCAGGCTCTCGCGCAGTTCTTTGCGCAGGAAAAGGCCGAACCCGTCCATCACGATACCCGCGCTTTCTCAGCACCCACAGACTCCGTCAGCCGGAGGAAGATATCTTCGAGGCTGGGCCGCACCCGCTCGAAGCGTTCCAGTTGCACGCCAAGCGACGCCACCAGCGGCAACATCTCGCGTCCCGCCGCCGTCGGCTCGCGCACCACCACCCGCACCACGTCGCCCCGTTGCGTCACCTCGCCGGCCCACGCGGCCGCGCGCAACGCTGCCACTAGCCGCTCGCTCGCCTCGCCCTGCTCTGCCGCAAGCTCCAACTCGAAGGCCGGCTGCGTATAACGCTCCTGCAGTTCGGCCACCGGCGCGGAGACCAGCAGCCGACCATGATCCAGGATCGCCACCGCATCGCAGACGCGCTCCACATCCGCCAGAATGTGGGTGGACATACAGACCGTCGCCGTGCCGCGCAGCGCCGCGATCGCCTCCAAAATCTCGTGTCGCCCCGCCGGATCGAGCGAGCTGACCGGCTCGTCGAGGAACAGCACCTCTGGGCGATTCACCAGCGCCTGCGCCAACCCCAGCCGCTGCCGCATGCCGCCGGAATAGCCGCCGATGCGCCGGTTCGCCGCCTCCGTCAGCCCCGTCAGCGCAAGGACCTCGTCCACCCGCTGCGCCAGCGCGGACCCGCGCAGCCCAAATAGCTCCCCCACGAACGTCACCAGCTCACGTCCCCGCATCCACCCATAGTACCGTGGCGCCTGATCGAGGAAACCGATGCGCCGGTGGACCTCCTCCGCCCGCGACGCCACGCTGAGCCCCGCAACCGTCGCCTGCCCCGCGCTTGGCCGCGCCAGCCCCGTCAACAGCCGCAGCAGCGTCGTTTTGCCCGCCCCATTCGGACCCAGAATGCCGAAGACCGCGCCGGTCGGCACCTCCAGCGTCAACCCATCAAGCGCCACCACGTCGCCATAGCGCTTGGTCAGCCCGCGACACGCGATAGCGATTTCCATCGCGCTACTCCTCTCGCCCCGCCAGTAGATACGCCACCCAGCCCAACGTGCTAATGAGGAGGATAATGAGCAGCCAAACAATCTTGTTGCCCCCACGCACGCGGCGCCCAGGCCGGTAGAGATCGACGATGCTGAAGATCACCATGCCCAGGTCGATGAGTATCAACGGCGTCAGGGCCAGCAGCAGTGTCGTCTTGTCGATTGCGCCGAGAGTAGGCATCGCGTTTCCTCCGAATCGTGCCGTGTCGGCGAGAGAGGCCGCCGACTCTGTGGCGTTAGCAAAATCAGGGCGAAAGCCCCTACCTTTAGGCAGGGGGATGAAAGCCGAGTGGCCTGCGAGGGCCACGAACGTCCGATGGTCGCCGTTTTCGTGTCTAGCAGGCGGAATAGGTAGACATGGAAGAACAGAGGACCCGCAAGACCCACAAGTACAAACTCAACCCCACGCGCGACCAGGCATGGATGCTGGAGCGGACGTTGCTGCTCTGTCGCCACGTCTATAACGCCGCCGTCGGCGAGCGCCGCGAGGCGTGGCGAATGCGCGGCATCTCGGTGAGCTACTACCAGCAAAAGGCCGAACTGCCTGGCATCAAAGAGGCGATGCCCGAATATGCCGAGGTCCACAGCCAGGTCCTGCAAGACGTGGTGTTGCGCGTCGAACGCGCCCATCAGGCGTTCTTTCGCCGGGTGAGGGCTGGTGAGACGGCGGGCTATCCGCGCTTCCAGGGCCGCAACCGCTACCACTCGTTCACCTATCCGCAATACGACAACGGCGCACGGCTGGATGACGGCTTCCTGGCCCACTCCAAGATTGGCCGCATCGCGGTACGTTGGAGCCGCCCGCTGGAAGGGATGCCCAAGACTGTCACCATCTCCAAAGAAGCGGATGGTTGGTATGCCAGCATCTCCTGCGCCGATGTCCCGGCCCAGCCGCTTCCGCCCAGCGGACGTGAGACGGGCATCGACGTGGGCTTGAAGGTATTCCACATCACCGCCGAGGGCGAGGTGGTAGAAAACCCGCGCCACTACCGACGCGGCGAGAAGAAGCTGACGAAGGCGCAGCGTCGCGTCTCCAAGCGGGAGAAGGGCAGCAAGCGCCGCCGCAAGGCGGTCACGCTGCTGGCGAAGGCTCATCAGCACGTGCGGCGGCAGCGAGCCGACTTCCACCACAAAACCGCGCTCACTCTGCTGCGCCAGTACGACACCATCTACCTCGAAGACCTGCAGGTCGCCAACCTGGTGCGGAACCGGCACCTGGCCAAGTCCATCGCGGACGCGGGCTGGGCGAGGTTCCGCGCCATCCTCGACGCCAAGGCAGCATGCGCCGGGCGTCGGGTGATTGCTGTGCCACCTGCCTATACCAGCCAGGACTGTAGCGGCTGTGGGACGCGCATCCCCAAGAGCCTGAGCGTGCGCACCCATGTCTGTACCTCCTGCGGCCTCGTGCTCGACAGGGACGAGAACGCGGCCAGGAACATCCAACGGGCCGGGCAGGCCCTTCGGGGAGTCGTGGCGTAGGCAGCGGCGTTGAACCGAGAATCCCCACTTTTAGGCGTGGGGAGTGTCAATTCTCCCGACCGTAGTAGAGATAGACCAGCATACCGAAGAAGCTGAAGAGAACGATGGCGAGCGCCCACAAGTCTTTGTTGCCCCCAGTTACGCGCCGCTCAGGCTTGTAGAGATCGTTGATGCAATAGATCGCCATCCCTACGTCGACGACCAATAAGGCGAGCGCCGGCAAGAGGATGATCGCGGACGGCGGGGCGGTAGGTACGACGCCCCCAGATATGGGCATAGCAACGCTCCTGTTCTTCAGACAGGCTCTTACCTCCGCAGCCGCCGTGATCGAGATGTTCACCCGTTCCGCGCCGCTGTGCCGCGCTCGACGACCCAGATGGAGATGCCGCGGTCACATGCCGAACGTGGGCGTGTTTGGGTCGTGTGGTGAAATACAGCCTGGTGCTCACGTGCTCGCCGACGCCGAGCGCACGGCTTTCGCAATCGAGTCGCCAACGCCGTGGAGCACGAGGTCAGCGGCGAAGTGTGCGAGCATCGCCGCTTCCAGGCCGTACCGCCAGAAGAGATAGCCCGCCCCGATCCCGACGACGCCGTTGAGCAGGATGGCGCGCACGATCAATAACGGCGTCAGCTTGACCACCGCAGCTGTGGCCGGCAAATGACCCAGACCAAAGATGACGGCGGCAATGATGTTGGCGAGCCACAATGCGCCCAGCGTTGGCCCGCCGCCGGGCAGATGCCAGACGAGGCCGATCAGCCAGGCCAGCAATGAGAGCAGGAACAGGCGGAGCAGAATCTCTTCGTCGATCCCGCCATAGCATGACGCCAGCAAGCGTTTTCCGAGTGATGGAATGGGAAACGTCTCGCGCATGGTCTGGGGCAGGCGCGGCCAGAACACGACGATCTCCACGATCAGCATGGCCGTCGCCAGCGCGACCCCGAAAATCAGCGCCGGTGCGACGATGTCTTGCGCCTGAGCCGTCACATCCTTCCCTGCAAGCACACCCTCTACCAGCGGAGCGCCGAGGCCAAGGTGATGCGCGATGAGCAATCCGAAGCCGGTCGCCAGCCCTAGCAGCACGGCGCTCTGCGCACTCTGAAGCAGTAGGATCACCCACCGCGGCTGGCGCATCCGCTCCTGCGCCTTCCGCAGCGCAACGCCGGTGATCGCCGTGGTGTACGGCGTCACACATGCGATGCCGACCAGCGCTGCGCCGTACAGGATGGCAAACTCGGGCCAGAAGTTCGTCGGCATACGAATGCCTCATTCCTGTGGCGAGTCGTCCGTTTCGGATGGCTCCACGTCGGGGAACACCACGGTCGCGAAGAGGCGTCGTCGCCGATTCGGCGCGGGTCGACTCGCCAGATACGGCAGCAGCGCGCGACTCATATCCAACGCTGCGGCCATAAACTCCTCATCGCTGAGGTACAGCGGCGTCTGCCGATAGCCCACCCCATCCGCCACCAGATTGATCGGCTTCCCCTGCTCCAGATAGCGCGCGAAGTCGCCGATCAGCGACGAGACAAAGATCGTGAAGTACTGCAAGTGCTCTTCGGGCGTGGCTCTGGCGAGATCGACTGGGCTGAGCTGCGTGTACTCCTCCACGGCCGTATAGACCTTCTCCACCGCGCCGCGCACCTGCCGCTCCGAGACGACGCGCAGCAGCCCCGCCTTCGTCAGCATGCCGAGATGCGAGTAGAGCGTCGCCTGCGGCACATCCGGCAGCAGCTCCCCCACCTGCCGCGCCGTCAGTTGCCGCCGCGCCAGCGCCACCAGCACGCGCATCCGCACCGGATGCAAGATCAGCTTCGCCCGCGAGATCGCCAATGCCAAATACTCCAATAAACTGGAACATTCTGCTTTTCTAGAGTAATCGAACCAACACACCCCGTCAAGGGGTCTCGTGGATCAACCACCCCCGTCCCCCGCTATCCACCTTGCGAAGTCACGCCCTACATGGTACACCTCCAACTAGAACAAATGTTCATATATCTCCTTAGATACCTCACCAGCCCGCCTTTTCCGTCCGCGCCGCGAAGACCCTTCAGCCACCCTCCATCCGTCGAGAGCGACCACCCGAAACGAAAAAGCGGAAGAAAGCGGAAAACGAAAATTCAGCGTTCGTGGCCCACGCGCGCACCGCATCTCCCGCCCATCATACCTATCCAACTCCCTTGAAATAAGGATTCTGGCCCGCTTCGCCCGCCATGTCCGCCCCTGCGGTACACTACGAGGGAAATCACGAACCGGCCTAAGGAGGAGCGCATGAAAGCAGCCGTCTGCTACACCTTTGGCGAGCCAGCCATCGTCGAAGAGATCGCCATTGACGCCCCCAGGCGCAGCGAGGTTAAGGTCCGCATCGCCGCCGTCGCCATCTGCCACAGCGACCTCCACCTCCTTAGAGGCGAGTGGGGGCCTCAACTCCCCGTCGTCGCTGGGCACGAAGCCGCCGGTATCGTCGAAGAGGTCGGCCCCGACGTCGCCACCGTCAGGCCCGGCGATCGCGTCGTCGTCTCGCTGATGCGCAGTTGTGGGCGCTGTTTCTACTGCGCGCGCGGCCAGGGCTACCTCTGCGATGGCGAGATCGCCCTCAACGCCGAAAGCCGCCTCCGAGACGCCGCCAACCAATCGCTCTTCCACGGCATCTCCACCGCCGCCTTCGCCGAAGAGGCCGTCGTCCACGAGTCGCAAGTGATCCCTATCCCCGCCGAGATGCCGCTCGACAAAGCCTCGCTGCTCGCCTGTGGCGTCCTTACCGGCACCGGCGCCGTCTGGAACACCGCCAAAGTCGCAGCCGGCAGCAGCGTCGTAATCCTCGGCTGTGGCGGCGTCGGCCTCAACGCCGTGCAGGCGGCAGCCATCGCTGGCGCCAGTCGCGTGATCGCCCTCGATACCGTCGAAGCCAAGCTCGTCGCCGCCCGAACCTTCGGCGCCACCGATGGCATCCTCGTCACCGATGACGGCAAGGCGCTGCGGCGCGCCGTGCGGGACCTCACCGGCGGTCGCGGCGCGGATTACGTCCTCGTCACCGTCGGCCACACCGGCGCGGTGGACCAAGGCATCCGCCTGCTGCGTCGCGGCGGCACCATCGTCATCGCCGGCCTGCCGGCGTGGAGCGCCAAAGCGCCGATGCCCATGGCCGATTTCGCCTGGGATGGCCAGATCATGCTCGGCAGCCACCTCGGCTCCGCCAACCCGCGCACCGACATCCCCCGCCTGGTCGACTTCTACCTCTCCGGTCGCCTCAAGCTCGACGAATTGATTACCGCTCGCTACCCACTGGAGCGCATCAACGACGCCCTTGCCGCCTCCGAGCGCGGCGACGCCCTCCGCAACCTCATCGTCCTCGACCCCTCGCTCGCCTAACCTCCCTGGCCGTACACCGAGCATGCAATGAGTGTCGCCGCTCCCGAGCGGGTTTCGCCCCGACCTTCACGCCGCGGAGCGGCAATCAACCCCAACACCGCGAGCAACATGATACGAGGCAGCGTACTGGTAGCGCCTCGGCTGTTGGCTATGCCGGGACGGCGACTGCTCGCCGCGCGCCGGGACCGGCGAGGCAGGCGTGCTCGGTGACGTGGTGCAGGTACTCATCGCGAAAGAGCCGAATGCTGCTGACGATGCAGGAGGTGGCGGCATCGCCCAGTGGGCAGAAGGACTTGCCGGCGATGTTGTCGCAGATGTCGTTGAGCAGATCGATGTCGCTGGCCTTGCCCTGACCGTGCTCCAATCGCTCTAGAAGCTGGACGAGCCAGAAGGTGCCCTCACGGCAAGGGGTGCACTTGCCGCAGGACTCGTCGCGGTAGAACTCGGTCATGCGCAAGACCGCCCCGACGATGCAGGTATCCTCGTCGAAGACGATCACGCCGCCGGAGCCGAGCATCGAGCCGGCGGCGGCGATGGACTCGAAGTCGAGCGGGGTATCGAGTTTGTCGGCGGCGAGGAGGGGAGCCGAGGAGCCGCCAGGGGTGATGGCCTTGACCTGCTTGCCGCCGCGCACGCCCCCGCCGAACTCTTCGATCAGGACGCGCAGGGGCGTGCCGAGGGGCAGCTCGTAGTTGCCGGGGCGGTTGACGTGGCCGCTGAGGCAGTAGATGCGGGTGCCCTTGCTCTTCTCGGTGCCGTAGGCGGCGTAGGTCGCGGCGCCGAGCGTGACGACGGCGGGCACCGTGGCGACGGTCTCGGCGTTGTTGATGACGGTGGGGCCACCGTAGAGACCGACGACGGCGGGGAACGGCGGCTTGAGGCGCGGATAGCCGCGCTTGCCCTCGAGCGACTCAAGCAGCGCGCTCTCCTCGCCGCAGATGTAGGCGCCGGCGCCGGGGGAGACGGTGATCTTGCAGTCGAACCCGCTGCCGAGGATGTTCTCGCCGATGTAGCCGGCGGCACGGGCCTCTTCGACGGCGCGCTCGACCTGGCGGATGGCGTAGGGCAGCTCGCCGCGGATGTAGATGAAGGCGTGATGCACCTTGGTGGCGTACGACGTAAGGATCGTGCCCTCGACCAACAGGTGGGGGTTCAGCTCCATCAGCATGCGGTCTTTGAAGGTACCCGGCTCGCTCTCGTCGCAGTTGACCACGAGGTAGCGCGGCTTGGGGCTGGTCGGCGGGAGGAAGCTCCACTTGGTGCCGGTGGAAAAGCCGGCGCCACCGCGTCCGCGCAGGCCGGAGTTCTTGACCTCTTCGAGGAGCTGTTCGGGGGTGAAGTCGCGCAGCGCCTTCGCTAGCGCCTCGTAGCCGCCGTTCAGCTTGTAGGTGTCGATGCGGTCGATGCCGGGGACGTCGATGTTCTTGGTGATGATGCGCGGGTACGGTCCCAGGGAAAGCGAAGGCTGCGCCGAGGTGTCGGGAGTCGTGTCCGCCATGTTAGTTCTCCCTCCCGCTCTTCTCGCGCCACGTGGAGTGTTGAGCGATTCGGTCGCCGCTGGTGGCGGGATCGAGGACATTCCATTTGCCAGCATGCGGGGCGACGGCGCCACCGTTGCGAAGCTGGGCGAGCAGATCGTCCGCGTCGTCGAGGGTGACGTTCTCGACGAACTGGTCGTTGACCTGGAGCACGGGCGCCATACCGCACGCGGCCATGCACTCCGCGCTTTGGAGGGTGAACCTACCGTCGGCGGTGGTGTGGCCGCGCTGGATGCCGAGCTGATCTTCGAGGTGGGCGAGCAGATCGTCACAGCCGCGCAGGTAGCACGAGATGCTGGTGCAGACCTTGATGGTGTGCATGCCGGCGGGGGCGCGGCGATACATGGAATAGAAGGTGACGACGGACTCGACCTCGTCTATCTTGGCGCCCACCACCTCGGCCACTGCGGCGATGCCCTCCGGCGTGACGTAGCCCTCGGCTTCCTGGGCGACGTGAAGGCAGGGGAGCGTGGCCGAGCGTGGGCTGGGGTAGCGTGCGACGATCTCGCGCATCGTGGCTTTGACGTCCTCCGAGATCATCAGCGGTCCACCTCTCCCAACACGATGTCGATACTGCCGATCACGGCCACCACGTCGGCGAGTAGGCACCCTTCAATCATCAGGGGCAGCGCTTGCAAGTTGGCGAAGGAGGCGCCACGCACGCTCATGCGATAGGGCTTTGGGCCGCCGTCGCTGACGAGGTAGAAGCCAAGCTCGCCTTTGGGCGACTCGGTGCGCAGGTACACGTCGCCAGCGGGCGGACGGTAGCCCTCGGTGTAGAGCTTGAAGTGGTGGATCAGTGCCTCCATGTTGGAGGATATCTCGTACTTCGGCGGCGGCACGATCTTGGTGTCGCTGACCTGCCATGCACCGCCGGGGAGTCCGTCGAGCGCCTGCCGGATGATCTTGAGGCTCTGGTCCATCTCCAGCATGCGGACGAGGTAGCGATCGTACACGTCGCCGTTAGTGCCGACGGGGATGTCGAAGTCGAAGCGGTCGTAGCCGCCGTAGGGGAAGGCTTTGCGCACATCGTAGGCGAGGCCGCTGCCGCGCAGTACAGCGCCGGAGGTGGCGAATCTCACCGCGTCTTCCACGGAGATTTTGCCGATGCCCTTGGTGCGGTCGATCCAGAGGCGGTTGTTGGTGAGCAGGTCGTGGTACTCGCGCAGGCGCGAGGGGAAGAGCTTGACGAACTCGCGGACGCGGGCCTCGAAGGTCGGCGGGAGATCGGCTTGGAGTCCGCCGGGCATGATGTAGCTCGTCATCATGCGGACGCCGGAGCAGAGCTCGAAGATGTCGAGTATCAGCTCGCGCTCGCGGAAGCAGTAGAGAAAGACGCTCTGTGCGCCGAGGTCGAGGGCGCTGGAGCCGAGCCAGACGAGGTGGCTGGCGATGCGCTGCAGCTCCGCGAGGATCACACGGCCATACAGCGCGCGCTCGGGGACGGTGATGTCGAGCAGTTGCTCAACGGCGAGTGAGTAGCCGTAGTTGTTGCAAAGCGGAGCGAGGTAGTCCATGCGGTCGGTGAGGACCAGCGCCTTGAAGTAGCTCTTGTCTTCGGCGGTCTTCTCGATGCCTGTGTGCAGGTAGCCGATGTCGGGGATCGCCTTGACGATGGTCTCGCCGTCGAGGGTGAGGATCAGGCGGAGGACGCCGTGGGTGGAGGGATGCTGCGGCCCCATGTTGATGGTCATGGTGTCGCGGCGCTGCCCGCCCTCAAGCGCTTCGCTCTCGTCCATCTGGAGGACGCGCGGCTCTTCGTCTATCTGCATCGTCATGAGTATGCCTCGGAGAGTGTTCTGACTCGATGTTGCCCGCCGCGCTTATGCTCCCGACCCTGGCATGCCCGGACGTGGCCTGTGGCCGGTGTCTTCAGGCGGCTCCTCGAAGCCTTTCGGGGTGCGGAGCGTCTGCGCGCCGGTCCCGGGGGGCAGTGGCGCGGTGAAAGGAATCTGGCCGCCCCAGTGCGGGTCCGGGAGGTGGATGCCGGTCAGCGGGTAGTCTTTGCGCAGCGGATGGCCGACCCAGTCTGGCGGCATCAGGATGCGCGCGAGATCGGGATGGCCGCTGAACGTGATGCCGAAGAGATCGTAGACCTCGCGCTCGTACCAGTTGGCGGCTGGCCAGACACCGGAGACCGACGGTACCTCGGGGAACGGCGTATCCTCGTCGCCAGCACGCACCTTCAGGCGCAGCGTGGCGTGTGTCTCGAGCGAGAGCAGGTTATAGACGATATCGAAGCGCGGCTCGCGCTCCGGCCAGTCCACCGCGGTGACGTTCGCCAAGAAGTTGAAGCGCAGGTCGGGGGCGTCGCGGAGGGCCGTGCAGACGGCGACGATAGCTTCTGGGTGCACGACGACGCTTGTCTGGCTGCGATGCTCGGCCACGTCCATGAGGTCGGCGGCAAACCGGTCGCGGAGCAGGGCGACAGCGCGCGCGGCCAAGGGATCGCTTGGCACGAACGGCTGCTCAGGCGCCGCCTCTTCCGTGGTCTTCGGCTTGGTCATGCGTGGCTAGCCCTCGCTCCCCAGGAACTTCTGGCCGGTGACGGAGAGCGGATCCGGCGGATTGGGGATGTGGGCGCGAATCTTCTCTTGCAGGAGGTTCAAGCCTTGTAGCAGCATGTCCGGCGTCGGCGGGCAACCGGGAACGTAGACATCCACCGGCACGATCTTATCGACGCCCTGCACGATGGCGTAGTTGTTGAAGACGCCGCCGCACGAGGCGCACGCGCCCATCGAGAGCACCCACTTCGGCTCGGGCATCTGGTCGTAGATGCGGCGCAGCACCGGCGCCATTTTCACCGAGAGACGACCGGCGACGATCATGAGATCGGCCTGGCGCGGGCTGGCGCGGAAGACCTCGGCGCCGAAGCGCGAGATGTCCCACCGAGAGGCGCTCGCGGACATCATTTCGATGGCGCAGCAGGCAAGGCCGAAGGTGGCGGGCCAGAGCGAGCTGCTGCGGCTCCAGTCGAGCACTTTGTTGAGCTGCGCGAGGACGATGCCGAAGCCTTCGGGACGCTCGGCCATGCGCGGGCCGCGCGGCGTCTGGGTGTTCGAGAAATATTGCACTGGCGCCCAGGGGTTCGGGCGCGTTTCGGCGGCTTTGGCCGGCTCCTTGGCGGTGGGATCGCCTGTGGAAGCGAGGTCTACTCCCACGTGAAGGCTCCTTTGCGCCAGACGTAGAGGAAAGGTATGACGAGGACGACGGTGAAGACGAGCAGCTCGATGAGCCCCATCACTTTGAGCTGGCGCATGAGGATCGCGAGCGGGATGATCGAGGCGGCCTCGACATCGAAGATGATGAAGAGCATGCCGGTGGTGAGGTACTTAACGGGGAAGCGATCTTTCGGCGCCTCGATCTCCTCGATGCCGCACTCGTAGGGGGCGAGCTTCTCAGGCGTCGGCTTCTTGGGGCCGAAGACGAAGGTGACGGCGATGGTGAGGAGGGCGAAGGCAAAGACCAGTCCCATCAGGATCAGGACGGGCACGTACTCCGGCATGGTCGGGAGCCTCCACCTGTAGTGTCGCGCGCGACCCGCGCTCGGCGAGCTGCACCAAGGGTTAATGTAGCACGACCCAACGAGGGTGTCAAACGGCTGACCTGGCAGAAATCCGCACGGCTAGGCACTTTGTGGCCTGTCGGCGTCCGGGCGGGTTCACGGGTACGCCCGCGCGCAGCGAGGAATCGTATCGCCTGCGGAATCGAGGGTGAACGCGGGGCTGAAGGTGCTGGAGCGGCGGCACTTCGATGCGAGCGTAGAGGCAGCGTGCCCCAGTTGCTGCGAGGAAAAGAAGTTGCTGCGAGGAAAAGAAAACGAGTACGACTCACTGCATAATGCGGTGCATCGCACTCTAACGGTGGAGGTGAGGGGGATCGAACCCCTGACCTCGACATTGCGAACGTCGCGCTCTCCCAGCTGAGCTACACCCCCGTTGTGCACCTCAGTATAGCATGCGAATATGGGGTGCGCAAGGGAGAGCATGTCCCACACGGAGGTGTTGAAGGGCCGGTTGTACAGTGTCCGTTTGGCGCCGCGCCCGGCGCGATGATACAATACCCTGGCCTCGTCGTAGGTGGCAGTGGAACGATTCTTGTGGCAATTGGGGAGCGCGTAGAAGCGTCGCGAGGGTGGGCTCGCGGCATGTACATAGTTGAGCGCAAAGGGGCGGTTCGATGTCTGGTCACTCAAAGTGGGCACAGATCCGGCGGCAGAAAGGCGTGAACGACAACAGGCGCGGGCAGCTGTTTACGCGGCTCGGACGCGAGCTCGTTGTCGCCGTGCGTGAGGGCGGCGGGCCCGACCCCGATGCGAACTTCCGCCTGCGGATGGCGATCACGCGGGCTCGCGAAGCCAATATGCCTTTAGATAACATCGACCGCACGATCAAGCGTGCCAGCGGCGGCGGCGAGGGCTCTGCTCTCGAAGAGATCGCCTATGAAGGCTACGCGCCCGGCGGCGCAGCGATCATGGTGCAGGTGATGACGGATAACCGCAACCGTACCGTCGCCGAGGTGCGCAACGCGTTCAACAAGAACGGCGGCAACATGGGTGAGGCGGGCTGCGTGGACTGGATCTTCGAGCCACGCGGCGTGATCACGGTGGATCTCGACGGCAAGAACGCCGACGACGTGAGCCTGGAGGCGATAGACGCGGGCGCAGAAGACGTGGACACCCCCGAGGATGGCGACACCGAGCTCACAATCTACACCGAACCGTCCAACCTGGAGGCCGTGCGCAAAGCGCTCGAAGACAAGAAATACGCCATCGTCAACGCCGAGAGCACGCTGGTGCCGAAGACGAAGATCGAGCTTTCGGAGAAAGAAGGCTTGCAGACGCTGCGGCTGATCGACAGGCTCGAAGACCTCGACGACGTGCAGAACGTCTACACCAACGCCGATATCGCCAACGAAATCGCCGAGAAGTATGAGGGATGATGCGGGCGAGGGCGAACTTTCGTCGGGAGCCGTGACGCCGAAGCCTCTACGTGCGGGTGCGCGCCGTGCGCTGGGGGTGGACCCCGGCTCGGCGCGGCTCGGGTTCGCCATCGTCGAGGAGTATCGCAGCAGTTTGAAGCTGCTGACCTGCGGCTGCATCGAGACGCCGAAGACGATGCCCATGCCACAGCGGTTACTCCAGCTCTATCAAGAGCTTTCGGAGGTGGTGGAGGCGTTCGGCCCGCGCGAGATGGCGGTTGAAGAACTGTTCTTCGCCAAGAACGTGACGACGATCATCGCCGTTGGGCAGGCGCGTGGGATCGCGCTGCTCGTGGGCGCGAACGCGGGGCTGCCCGTCAGCGAGTACAAGCCGATGCACATCAAGCAGGCGGTGCATGGGTACGGACTGGCCGAGAAGAAGCAGGTGGGCGAGATGGTGAAGGTGCTGCTGGGATTGCCGGCGGTGCCGAAGCCGGACGATGCGGCGGACGCGGCGGCCGTCGCGATCTGCCACCTGCACACGTCACATCTGGCACAACGAGTCTGAAGGATGCTGTTCGGGAGCGTGTTTGGGAGGGTGTGAGGCATGATCGTAGCGATCCGCGGCACGGTAGAGGGCAAGACGCTCGACAGCGCCCTCGTCACGGTCGGTGGTGGCGTGACGCTGCGCGTGCTCATGCCGCTCAACGCGCTGGCGCGGCTGACTGTGGGCGCGGCGGTACACCTGCACACGCACTTCTATGTGCGCGAGGACGCGATGAGCCTCTTCGGCTTCGCGACGCCGGAAGATCGTGACATGTTCGAGCAGTTGCTCGGCGTCGGCGGGGTGGGGCCGAGGATCGGGCTAGCGATGCTCTCCGCGATGTCAGCCGAGGGGATCCGCGAGGCGGTGGTTTCTGAGGACGTGACGCGACTGAGCTTGACGCCGGGGGTGGGAAAGAAACTCGCGGGCCGGCTGGTGTTGGAGTTGAGGCCGCGCTTCGAGAAGCTGTCGCCATTCCCTACCGCTCCTGCCCCTGGCGTGCCCGCCAGCCCGGCTGGTCTGCGCGCCCAGGCGGTGGAGGCGCTGACGAACCTGGGGTATCCCGTGGCGCATGCCAGCGCCGCCGTTCGTTCGGTTCCGGAGGATCAGGCGGGTTCGCTGGAAGACCTGATCATGCGCTCACTGCGCAATCTGGCCAGCGAATAAGCGAGACGTCCGCATCGCCGTTAGTCTACGTCGGCAGGACGCTCGCGAGGCCGATCCTCCTCGCTCGTTTCGTCGAAGCCATCCTCGGCTTCGTCCGCCACGAGTGCTTCTTCACCGCGAGCGGCGAGACCGGCGAGCACGCGCTCGACGAAGGCATCTATCTCTTCTGGTGAGGGTGGGAGCGTGGGCAGGCGGAAGAAGGCACGCTCGTGCTCATCGCTGTGGTGGTGAATCCAGCGGGCGATGATGTTGATCTGATCGACTTCTTCGCGCCCAACACGCGCGGGGGGGACGCCTAGGTCGTTGGCTGCCGCGACGAGTGCGCGCAACTCGTCGGTGATCACATTGGTGTCGTGCGGGACGCGGCTTTGGCGGGCGAGCCGTCCGTGGCGGATGAGGTAGAGCTCGACCTGCTCGGGCAGGGCTGAGGGATAGATGATCAGCAGGTTGTTGGCCTCGACGGCGCCGGTGACGAGGCGCTGGCCGAGCAATACCTGATCGGCGTCGCGGATGGCGTTGCGGAGGCGAGCCGCTCGCTCGAAGTCTTGCCGGGCGGCGGCCTCGAACATTTGGCGGCGCAGCTTGTCCATCAAGTCGTCGCGCTCGCCGCCGAGGAAGCTGCACGCCTCGTCCAGGGCGATACGATAGGCAGCGGCGGCTTCGGCGTCCAGCTCGCCGCGGCAGGGCGCTGGGCAGCGCTTGACGTGATAGCGGAGGCACGGCTCGCTGGGGGCGGCGTGCGGCGGTAGGGAGCGGGTGCAGGTGCGCAGAGGGAAGACTTTCTCGATCAGCTCGAGGGTGGTGTCTACGATGCGCCCGCTGCGGAACGGGCCGAAGTAGCGCGCGCCGTCGGCGGCGACCTCGCGGGTGGCGTGGAAGCGCGGGTAGGCGTGCTGGACGTCGAGCTTGATGAAGGGGTAGTGCTCGTAGTTGCGGAGCTGAACGTTGTAGCGCGGCTGAAGCTGCTTGATAAGATGCGATTCGACCAGTAGGGCTTCCAGCTCGGAGCCGAGCACGCGCGTCTCGATCTCACGCACCGCCTGGAGCAGCCCGTCCATCTTGCGGGTGTAGCCGAGTGGTTGGCTGTAGTACGACGAGAGGCGGTCGCGGAGGCACTTGGCCTTGCCGACGTAGATCACCTCGCCGTACTCGTCCTTCATCAAGTAGACGCCCGGCTCCAACGGGAATTTCTGCCGCCACGCGGGGTTGAGGTAGATCTTCCCGGTCGGTCGGGGATGCGAGGGACCTGAGCGGGACGGGGCGACACCGTCGAGGACGCGGAAGAGGTCTTCGAGCGTCTGGCAGCCTTCTTCGCGCGCGCGCGCCAGCAGTAGCGAGAAGACGGTGGCGGTGATCGAAGCGTCGGGCAGGGCGCGATGCCGATTGCGCACGGGGATGTGCAGCGCGGCGGCGACGCGGTCGAGTCCCGCTTTGCGGATGCCGGGGATGTAGCGCCGCGCTAGCGCGATGGTGTCGACCCCTTCGAGGGGGAACGCCGGCGACATGCCGCAGCGATCGGCCTCGTAGTTGAGGAAGCCGAGGTCGAAACCGATGTTGTGCCCCACGATGGGCCGCTCGCCGACGAATTCGCGCAGCTTGGGCAGGACGGTGGCGGCGCGTGGGGCGCGAGCGACCATCCGCGGGCTGATCCCAGTGAAGGTCGTGATGAACTGCGGTATGCTGCGCTCAGGGTGCAGGAGGCTCTGGAAGCTCGCCACGGCCGCCCCGCCGCGAACGAGGACGGCGCCGATCTCGATGAGCCGATGCCTGCCGGGGGCCAATCCGGTGGTCTCGACATCGAGGACGACGAACTCGGCATTGTCGAGGGACCGCGCGGCGACGCTCCACGCGGCCAACGCCCAGCGACCATCGCCATCGCGGGCGAAAAGGGGCGAGGGTTCCAATATTTGGCTGACCATGGCGACCCAAGCGCCGGCGGGACCCGACGGCAGCGGCTTGCTGGCGAACAAGTGACTTGCCAACTCTTCGGGACTGATGGGCTCGTCGCGCTCAAGTAGCAGGTCGCGGGCACGCCGAAGAAGGTCACCTCCCTGCGTGCCGTGGTTGCCGAGTGCGTTATCATCCTCGGCAGGGGAGTCCAACTCGGAGACAGCATCGGCTTCGGGCGACAGGTCCGCGTCGTACGGGCCACCGGCCTGTTCGATCTGCTCCATCCGATTGGCGATGCCACGCTTCGCGCCCATGCCACCTCCCCTTTCGCGTCCCGGTCCTTATGGCGACGCGGTGGGGAGACGATAGCACAAGCGTTCGAGGGCCGTCAACACATTGAAGCGCGCGAGCGGCGCGGGGCACGCGTCAAGATGACTGTCGCACGTGCGCTACGTGTTCGCGCCAGTAGTCGAGCGTGCGGCGCAAGGCGTCCTCGAAGCCGGTGCTCGGCGCCCATCCCGTATCCGCGCGCAAACGCGAGGTGTCGGCGACGAGCAAGGGCACATCTACGGGGCGGAAGCGCGAAGGATCGGTGCGGATTTCGATAGGCACGCGCGCGAGTGCGAGTAGGCCATCGAGTATGTGCCGCACCGATCGCGCCGTGCCTGAACCCACGTTATACGCGGCGCCGGGTATGCCGCGCTCGCCGACGGCGATGTACGCGCGCACGACATCTCCAACCGGCAGGAGGTCACGCTGGGCTTCGAGATTGCCGACGAGCAATGTCGGGTCGGCGAGGCCAGCTTCGATACGCGCGATTTGGTGCGCGAAGCTTGACACTACGAACGAGTCTGCTTGCGATGGACCGAAGTGATTGAAAGGACGCACGCGCAGAATGGGTAACCCGTACGCGACGAAGTATTGGAAGCCGAACAGATCCTGCGCGACCTTTGAGACTGCATACGGATTCGCAGGCCGTGGCAGGCAATCCTCACGAATCGGGTTCTCTTCGGGACGAACGAGTCCATACTGCTCGCCCGAGCCAACGAGTACGATGCGCGGGCTGAGCTGTTCGGAGCGTACGGCTTCGAATAGGTTGACGGCCCCACCCGCGTTGGTTGCGAGCGTCTGAGCGGGGTCCTGCCAGGAAGCTGGAACCGACGCTTGTGCGGCGAGATGGAAAATGAGATCGGGCCGAGCATGCGCGACCACCGCGCGTACCGAATCCGGCTTCAGTATGTCTCCTTCCAAGGGCACCACGGGATTCGCGGCGAATTGCGGTGCGGCGGAGGGGGATGGATG
Organism: uncultured Chloroflexia bacterium; assembly: GCA_963841205.1. Taxonomy (GTDB): domain Bacteria; phylum Chloroflexota; class Ktedonobacteria; order Ktedonobacterales; family JADMIN01; genus CAWAWP01. The sequence continues at coordinate 111,876 of CAWJCH010000014.1, forward strand.
GGCGAGCGTCAGGCCGAAGAGCATCGCCTGGGGATAGCGTACCTGGCACTGTCCGACGAGGAAGCCGCCGACAAAACCTGAATAGCCCGTGATGAGTATCCGAGAGGGATCTGACATGGCAACCAGGATGCCTTTCCCCGCGCGACAAGTGCGTTGGAACGCGCCAGCGCCAACGCACTTGTCGCAACCACGTTCAGCGCGGCACGTCAGGTATGGGAGTGGGGATGCTAAGGCGAGGTGAGTACGAGCCGCCGATCTCGCGTGCGACGCGATCGAGATCGGATTCTACCATCATACGTACGAGTTCGGGGAATGTGACTCGAGGACGCCAGTGCAATATGCGATGCGCTTTGGTCGCGTCACCGATGAGCTGATCGACCTCGGCGGGCCGGAAGAGCTGGCTATCCACCCGCACGTACGACTGCCAGTCATCGATGCCGGCGGCGGCGAACGCGCCTTCGACGAATTCGCGCACAGTGTGCGTCTCGCCGGTGGCGATCACGAAGTCGTCGGGGGCATCAAGCTGGAGCATGCGCCAGATGGCGTCGACGTAGTCACCGGCGAAGCCCCAGTCGCGCTGCGCCTCGAGATTGCCGAGCACCAGTTTCTGCTGGATGCCGTGTTTGATGCGCGCGACGCCAAGGGAGATCTTGCGCGTAACGAACTCGACGCCTCTGCGACTCGATTCGTGATTGAACAGGATTCCGGAGCAGTTGTACATGCCATAACTCTCACGGAAGTTGATGGTGATCCAATGCCCGTAGAGCTTGGCAACCGCATAGGGGCTGCGTGGATGAAATGGTGTCGTCTCGCATTGGGGAACGGCCTGCACCTTGCCGAACATTTCACTACTGGAGGCCTGATAAAACTTGATTGGCCGCCCGAACAGCCGCACCGCCTCTAACATCCGCGCGACGCTGAGCGCGGTGTATTCACCGGTAGCCACTGGCTGTTGGAAGGAGGAGGCGACGAATGACATCGCCGCCAGATTATAGACCTCGTCCGGTTGCGAGCGTTGCAATGCTTGCACGATGGACATTTGATCGAGGAGGTCTGCGTCGAGTATCTCTATGCGGTCCAAGAGGTGGCGGATGCGCTCGTCGTTGAACGTGCTCGCCCGGCGTACCAACCCGAATACTCGGTAGCCCTTCTCCAGCAATAGCTCCGCGAGGTAACTGCCATCCTGCCCAGTTATGCCTGTGATCAATGCGTTAGGCATCTCTGCCCGCCTTCCAGTGTTGTTAGCGATCGCCCGGGCGCGTCGTTGGTGACTGCCCCTTCGCCCCCTTCGTACGGCGCCAGTCGCTTTCGCGCGCACATTATGCTACATTTCTGCTGGCGTGTCGAAGCGGCTTCCAATGGCGTCTCGCCGGTGACAGGCCAGGTTCTGCCGCGCGGTGCGCGGCCCGAGGATATGGTGCTGGCTTCGTCCGTGGGAAGCCACACGATTGCCCCACATCCAGAGGACGACGGAGGAGCATGAACTCGTGGAGCTACGCGAGGTTACGGACGCCGCAAGCTGGGATCTCGCCGTGGCGGGGCACGATTTTGGGCACCCCTTGCAGTGCTGGGGATGGGGCGAGGTGAAGCGCGCCGCTGGCTGGCATGCCCATCGATTCGCGATCCTTGAGGATGGCCGTTTCCGAGCGGGGGCGCAAGTGCTCACTCGCCGGGTTCGTGGTGTACCGGCGGCGATGCTCTATGCTCCGCGCGGCCCGGTCGTCGCGCCGGAGGATGCTGACGCGCTGAGTGTGCTCGCGCGTGGGTTCCGCCAGCACGCGCGCACACAGCACGCTATCTTTTGCAAAGTGGACCCCGCGTGGCCTTCGGGCACCGTGCATGTGCTGGCGGATGCCGGCTTCAGGAGGAGCCGCGATCCGGTGCAGGTGATGGACACGTACACGATGGATTTGCGCCAGTCCGAAGATGACATCCTTGCCGGGATGCGCTCGAAGACGCGTCAATATATCCGAAAAGCGGAGCGGGAGGAGACGGTTGTCGTCCGCGATGTTGGCGGCGAGCACCTGGCGGAGTGTTATTCGCTCTATCAAGAGACGGCACGACGCGCGGGGTTTGGGCTGCACGCAAAGGCGTATTACGAAAATTTGTACCGACTCTATCCAGCCGAGCGACAGTTCCTATACGTCGCGCTGCGACACGGAACGCCGCTTTCCTTCCTGTGGCTGGTCTGTGCCGGGCGGCAGGCTGTAGAGTTTTATGGTGGAGTCGCGGATGCGGGGCAAGACTTTAAGAGTAATTACCTTTTGAAGTGGCATGCCATTCGGGAGATGAAGGCGGCAGGCTATCAGGTGTACGATTTGAATGGGCGGGTGAACGAAGGTATCGCGCAGTTCAAGCAGGGTTTCGGCCCGACGGAGACGAGCTGGGTGGGGCCATACGACGCGGTCTATCGCGGACTCTTATATGCTGGCTGGTCGTTCGGTCTGCCCCTTGCGAGACGCGCCGCACGCCGAGCCGAGTAGATGTACAGCGCCGGGGTGACGCGCTTGCGTCGACCCGTCGCTCACACTTCGCGCGCCGAATGGGTATAGTCGAGCGGTTATACGCGTAGGATTGGGGCGGAGCAGGATGAACGTCGACCAGTTGCGTGTCGCAATAAATGCTCACCTCGTGTCATTTGAGCAGACCTATCGTAACGCGGGCGTCAGCCGCTACACGTATACGCTCCTCGATGGCCTGAGCCAAAGTACCACCCCCCAGCACTACACGGTCTTCGTCAATCGCGCAGCGATAGGGACCGCGGCTGTCGAGGCATTGACCGCTTCTGGGAAGATTGAGGTTGTGGCAGGGTCAACGCTCGCGGAGCGTCCCGTGCAACGGGTGCTGTGGGAACAGACTCAGCTGCCGGCGGAGCTTCGGCGCGGCCATATCGAGGTCTTTCACTCTCCGGTCAACGTGTTGCCGATGCGCCTGCCGTGCCCTTCGGTGGTCACCGTCCTCGATCTGGCGTTCATGCACTTCCCCCAATACTTTCGTCCGACGCGGCGCATATATCAGCGGACGTTCACGACCCGGAGCGTGCGGCGGGCGACGCGTGTCGTCACTATCGCTGAGTCGACGAAGCGCGATCTTTTGGAGCGATTTGGCGCGGCGAGCGAGCGCGTGCGGGTGATCTATCCGGCGATCGACGCGGAATATCAACCGGTGAACGACCCCGACATTCGAGCGAGCTTCCGGTCTCGGCACCAATTGCCGGAGCGGTACATCCTCTACCTCGGTACGCTCGAGCCGCGGAAGAACCTGCTGACGCTTGTTGAGGCATACGCAAAGCTGCGCGCGCTCTCTCTCGACACGCCGCCACTGGTCATTGCTGGGGCCAAAGGGTGGTATTACCAGGCGGTGTTCGATCGCGTCAGATCGCTGGGGCTTGAGCGAAGCGTGACTTTTGCGGGGTATGTCTCTCGCGAGGACCAGCCGCTGTGGTATTCTTGCGCTGATCTCTTCGTGTATCCGTCCTTCTTCGAGGGATTCGGACTGCCGGTCGTGGAGGCACTGGCCTGCGGCACCCCGACGGTGACGTCGAATGTCTCCAGCTTGCCCGAGGCTGGGGGAGGGGTGGCGCTGCTCGTCGATCCGGGCAGTCAGGATGCGCTGGCACACGCCATGCATGGTGTGCTGTCGGACCCAGCGGTACGCTCACGGACCGAGGAAGACGGGCCGCGATGGGCGCGACAGTTCTCTCCCGCGCGAATGGCGGCAGAGTATGCGGACGTCTATCGCGAGGCGGCGGAGGCTGGAAACGTCGGAGTGGGGAAGCGGGGAAGGTAGCGCGGTGGATTTACAGCAACACGCCCAAACCTCAACCGGCGCGTCGGCGCAGGTTTCATCGCCTGCGCCGGCCTGGCCTGTCTCCGCGGCGCGCCCAGTGCTGCCGGTCTATAGCGTCGAAGACCGGTTGCGGAGGCGCAACACGCGGCTGCTGCTCGGTCGCACGGCACTCTTTTTGCTGGACGGGGCAATGTTGAATATCGCGTTCATCGCGGCATACTACCTCCGTTTCGTGGTCCTAAGCGGCGTCCGGTTCACGACCGCGGTGATCTTCGAGCCACTGAGCTCTTTTCTCGAACTTCAGATCGCCACGACGGTGGGTGTCTTGGCGATCTTCGGCTTGAAAGGGCTGTACCTCCTCCGGCCTACTGGCACCTGGTTCAAGCAATTTTGGGTCATTTCTTCGTCGGCGACGATTGCGTTTGCGGGGTTCTCCGCCTACACCTATCTCTTCAGTCACACCGACCTCATCGTCAGCTCGCAACGCGCGCTGGTAGGTTTCCTCTGGATCGCTATCATCGTCATCGCTAGCTTTGCCCGTCTCGTGGTCTCCGGCATCCTGGGCGGTCTGTACCGGCGCGGCATTGGCTTGAGCAACATGCTGGTGGTCGGATCGGGGCGGCTCGGCAAGCTGATGATGCAGCAGATCGCGGCGAGTCCGTACCTCGGCTTCCGCGTGGTGGGGTTCATCCATGACCAGGACGGCGACCCTACCGACTTCGGGCGATTCAGTGCGCTCGGCGCGATGGGCGATCTCGACACCGTGATCCGCAATAATCACATCGGCGAGGTGATCGTCGCCCTGCCTTCACACCAGCAGCAACAGATACTGCGCACGGTGCGCATCGCCGAGCGCGCGGGGGCGAACTTCCGATTGGTACCTGATCTCTACGAGCTGAGCCTCTCACGTATCGATGTGGACTCCGTCGAGGGCATCCCACTGATCGGCCTGAAACGGAGCCTGACCAGCTCGTGGCAATACGGGATCAAGCGAGCGATCGACATCGTGGGCGCGCTCGCCGCGATCGTGATCGGCGCGCCGATTTGGTTGCTGATCGCCCTCGCCATCAAGCTCGACTCCCCCGGCCCAGTGTTCTATAAGCAGACACGACTGGGGTATCGAGGCGAGCCCTTCTCGTTCTACAAGTTCCGATCGATGCATGTTGACGCCGATCGCATTCACCAGCAGATCATCCAGGCGACCGAGGGGGACGAGCGCGGCAAGTCTAAACTGCGCAACGATCCGCGCCGCACGCGGGTAGGGCGCTTCATCCGCAAGACGAGCCTCGACGAGGTGCCGAACATCCTCAACGTGCTGAAGGGCGAGATGAGCCTGGTGGGACCGCGCCCACCGCTGCCCTCTGAGTTTGCCCAGTACGAGGACTGGGAGCGAGCGCGACTGGAGATGCCACCAGGGATCACCGGACTGTGGCAGGTCCGTGGCCGCAGCGACCTCGATTTCGACGAGATGGTGCTGATGGACCTCTACTACATCGAGAACTGGAGCTTGCGCTTGGACGTCCAGATTCTCCTGCAGACGGTCCCGGCGGTGTTGACGCGCCGCGGAGCGTACTGAGTCGAAACGCGTCGGCGGATGCGTGAGAGGAGTGGCAGGGTGCGTGTGGCGTTGGTGCACGACTACCTGAATCAGATGGGCGGCGCGGAGAAGGTGCTGCTCACCCTGCACGACCTCTTCCCCGAGGCGCCGATCTACACCTCGATCTACGCGCCCGATCGCGTCGACCGCCGCTTCCGCTCGTTCGATATCCGCACCAGCTCGATGCAACGGCTGCCATTAGTGAAGAAGCGACACCAGCCGTTCCTGCCGCTCTTCCCGCAGGCATTCGAGCACATGGATCTGCGCCCGTACGACCTGGTGATCAGCGATAGCAGCGCCTTCGCCAAGGGCGTGGTGACGCGACCCGAGACACTACACATTTGTTACTGCCACACGCCGATGCGCTGGGCGTGGAACTACGAGGACTACGTCGAGCGCGAGCGGCTAGGCAAGCTGGCGCGTTCGGTGCTGCCGCGCTTCATCACACGGCTGCGCCAGTGGGACTATGCGACGGCGGCGCGCGTCGACCATTTCGTCGCGAACTCGCCCACGGTGATGGCGCGGATCGCGAAGTACTATCGGCGCGAGTCCGTCTACATCCCCCCACCGGTCGAGACGTCGCGCTACGCCGTCTCGCAGGAGCATGACGACTATTTCCTCATCGTCTCGCGGCTGGTGCCGTACAAACGCATCGACTTGGCGGTACAGGCGTTCTCGAAGCTCGGCTTGCCCCTGCGCATCATCGGCAAAGGGCGCGACGAGAAAGACCTGCGCAAGATGGCCGCGAAGAACGTGACGTTCCTGGGCCACCTGCCCGACGACGAGGTGCGCAGCCAGCTGAGCCGCTGTCGCGCCTTCATCTTCCCCGGCGAGGAGGACTTCGGCATCACCCCGGTGGAGGCGCAGGCCTGTGGACGCCCGGTGATCGCGTACGGCGCGGGCGGGGCGCTGGCGACGGTGCGCGAGGGGGTGACGGGCGTCTTCTTCCACGAGCAGACGCCCGACGCGCTCGCGGAGGCCGTGCGCGGGTTCCGCGATGAGCAATTCGACCCGGCGACGATCCGGCGCCATGCCGAGGAGTTCGACACGGCACGCTTCTCGCGCCGCTTTCTGCGCTTCGTCGAGGAGAAGATGGGCACACGGCGCATTGCGAGCCGAGGAGGATCCACCTTCGATGTGCCGTTGGCGCGGGCGGATCAGCCGCGCACGCTGCACGAGGAGGAGGCGGCAAGGTATTCGACGTCGCTACCGCCGAGCGTGCTGATAGCCGAGACGCCCACGCAGGCGAACGTATGGCGGGACGCGTAGGTGATGATCGTGCTCAGCGATGGCCAGGGAACGAGCGGATTTCGGCGCGCGGTCAGCGCGATCGCAAGGCGCTGGTGGCTGATAGCGGGAGTCGTCGTGCTGGTCGGCGTTGGCGCGTCGCTGACGCAGCTGCCTGCGGTCACGTCGCCTCCCTACACGGAGTCGGCGACGTTCCAAATCGTCGCCCTGCCGTCAGGGGTCTCGAGCTACGATGGGTACCTGGCACAGTCACGTGCGGAGACGGCGGCGAACGTGGCGAGCGATCTGGTCACATCATCCAACGTCGGCGCCGCATCATACGCGATCGCGATCGTGCAGTCGGGCGCTATGGTGACGCTCACCGTCCACGCCGCCGCGAAGGCGGACGCGGAGCGCGTCTTGGTCGCCGCGCTTGCCGCCATCACGACCGAGGTGGCGAATGGCGACACGACGGCCGGAGGATCCGGGTCCGATGCTCAGCTGCGCGTGCAGGTGACGAGTGCGCTCGAAGGAGCAGTGGTAGATCGCGCAGCTCAGCAGGCGAGTTGGCGCGGCATCATAGAGCGACTGGCGCTGGCTCTCGTGGTGGGCATGGCGCTCGCGGTCGCGGCGGCGCTGTGGGAAGGACGACGAGGTCGCGGCACGACACAAGAAGCCCGGGTCGAAGCCGCCCCGGATCGGGAGAGCGACGCGTGACCCGCGCCATACTCAAGCGGACTGGGCCAGCTTCCTGGCGAGGATGGAAACGCAGGCTGCCCATAACCTCCCTGAGCAGGGCAGGCTATTGGAAAAGCAGGTCGCGGCGCACGGAGGGCTCGCGGCGCAAAGCCCCTTCGACGTATTTGCGGACGGCGCTGACCTTCTCGTTGCCCACCTGGAAAGCGATCAACGAACCAAGCACGATGCCGCACATACCGCCGAGGACGATACCCTCAACGAAGAACCGATTGCGTAACGTCACCATCGCCGTCACCCTCTTCTCGACGAATTATTGCAGGTACACCACCGTCGGCGCGCCGCTCCAGAGCCGCTCCAGCCGATAGAACTCGCGCTCCATCGGGCCGAAGATATGGACGATGACGTCGCCATAATCCAGGAGGAGCCAGCCGCTATCGGCACTGCCCTCCTGGCCGCGCATGTGAACGCCAACTTCGCTCATCCTGTCCTCAATCGCGGACCGAACGGCGTTAATCTGCCGCGGGTTGTTGCCGGTGCAGATCACGAAATAATCGGCGAGAACGGACAATTCGCGGATGTCGAGCAAGATGACGTCGCTGGCCTTCTTATCCGCGGCGACATCTACTATCGCTTGCGCCATATCTGCGGGCTCCAGAGACTCCACCTCCCTTGCGATGAGTACGTCCGCTCGCGCCGGCATCTCTCGCCACGCGAGCGCATTGACTCTAGTATAGCATGCGTTAGCATGGCTTCGAGCGCGGCGAAGTGGCTTGGCGCGAGGGGAGGGCGGCTTGTCGCTGTTGCTCTTTAGGAGCGAAGACGGTCGCCTCAGGGTCACGCGCTGGCCTGAGTGGTTCGTACTATGCCGCGCGAGTCAAAACTCCTATTCATCCTTGTGTGTAGTCCTTGGACAGGCCGGAGCATTCACCCTCCTCGGGACGCGGAGCGAAAGGTGTACGATGTAGAAGTCGCCCTCGCTTGACTCGGCGCGCTCGCCCCGATATTGTAGACGGTACCGCTGGTGCGGCGAGCCGAGTCAAGACCGAAGGAAGCGCCGGGATTGGTCCCGGATTCATGCAGTGACGCAGTAGTGGAGTGCTCCAGCAGATGCGCTACGCCATCCTCTCCGACGTTCACGGCAATGCCGAGGCGCTGCACGCCGTGCTCGATGACATGGACCACTTCTGTGAGGAGCATGGTGGTAGCATTTCGCAAAGATGGTGCCTCGGCGATGTGGTGGGATATGGCCCGGAGCCGGAGGAGTGCGTGCAGCTGGTGCGCGACTGGTGCTTGATCTGCATCCCGGGCAACCACGATTGGGCGGCGGTCGACAAAATCGATCTCGGTGGCTTCGGCAAGGGTGCGGCGGAATCCGCAACGTGGACGAGCAAGCGCCTGAGTCGCGAGGATCGCGTCTTCCTGCGCAACCTCCCCAAGATCACGCGCATCGGCGACTTCACGCTGGCGCACGGCAGCCCGCTCAACCCCATTTGGGAGTACCTGACGACGCCGACGGTCGCGGCACCGAACTTCGCCGCGTTCGAGACGATCTTCTGCGTGGTGGGGCATTCGCATCTGCCGATGATCTTCCTGCAGCAGGCGGGGGAGCATCCGGCGGCCTCGGCGCCGTTTCACCACGCGATGGCGGCCTCGATCGCGCTCTCGATGCAGGGCGAAGGCGGACCGTCGCAGCGCATGCTCGAAGACATGGAAGTTCCCGCCGCCGGCGACGAAACGTGGGCGCGCTGCGAGCGCATGATACCGGCGCAGGGGCTGTGGATGCTCCCGCAGGGCTACCGCGCGATCATCAACCCTGGCAGCGTGGGCCAGCCTCGCGACGGCGACCCCCGCGCGTCGTACGTGATCTACGACAGCGAGCTTGGCTTCGACTTCCGTCGCGTGGAGTATGACGTGGCGACGACGCAGCGCCGCATCCGCGAGCTCGGCCTCTCGCCGCAGCTCGCGGCACGACTGAGCCGGGGCATCTAGCCGCGCCGGGCCCAATTGCCCTTGGCGTCTTCCTCACCCTCACTCGACCGCATCCTATGCGGCCTCTCTCTCGCGAACACGCTGCGCGGCCCGGGTGCTGGTCGTCCTGTGCCGTGCGAGGCAGATGCGAGACAAGGCGCATTCTCGTTAGCGGCCGGGCGATGTCACGCGCTGCGCATGGTTGACTGGGCGTTGCGCTTCCACTCGGCGGCGCGCTCCAGCAGCTCGGTGGCGTTGGCGCGCGAGGCTGCGGTGCTGGCCCCGCCGAGCATCTGGCTGAGCTCGGCGACGCGCTCTTGGTCGGTGAGGTCTTCGACCTGGGTGATGGTGCGGTCGGCCTCGGCAGCCTTGGCGACGCGGAAGTGGCAGTCGCCGAGGGCGGCGATCTGCGGCAGGTGGGTGACGCAGAGCACCTGATGCGACTGCCCGAGCTGCCAGAGCTTCTCGCCGACAACCTGCCCGCTGCGACCGCTGATGCCGCTGTCGATCTCGTCGAAGATCAGGATGGGAACGATGTCAGCGTTGGAGAGGATCGTCTTGAGGGCGAGCATCATGCGCGAGGTCTCGCCGCCCGAGGCGATGCGCACCAGCGGCTTGAACGGCTCGCCGGGGTTCGGCGCGATCAGGAACTCGACCTGATCGATGCCGGTCGCGGTGAAGGCGAAGGTCTCGGTGGGCGCGATAGTCTTTGCCTTCGCACCGGCACTCGCGAGCGTGACCGGGACGCCTCCAGGATCGTGCCGCTGCGAAATGCCCACCTGGAAGCGCGCGCGGCGCATGTTGAGGTCGTTGAGCTCGCGTTCCATCGCGGAGGAGAGGCGCTCGCTCGCCGCTCTGCGCCGCTCGGAGAGCTGGGTCGCGAGCGTGCCGATGCGCGCCTTGAGCTCGACGTCGCGCGCCTGTAGCTCGGCCATGCGCTCTTCGCGGTGCGTGAGGCCGTCGAGCTCGGTGGCGGACTCTTCGGCGTAGGCGAGGATCTCTTCAATGGTCGCGCCGTACTTGCGGCGCAGTTTGGAGAGCGACGTAAGGCGGTCTTCGACCTCGGCCTGCCGCGCGGGATCGGCGGCGATCTCGTCGGCGTACGAGCGCACGGCGTCGGCGGCGTCCTGCGCGAGGTAGGTGGCTTGCTCCAGGGTGTTGAGGGCGTCGCGGGGCGAGTCATCGAGCCGCAGCAGCTCGGAGAGGCTGCGCTGGGCCCGCGCCAGCAGATCGAGCGCGCCGACCTCGTCGGTGTCGCTGTCGCCGGCGAGTGCAGCGTGGACGGCGGCGGAAAGCTCGCCCAAGCGCTCGGCATTCGAGAGGCGGCGGCGCTCGACCTCCAGATCATCCAGCTCGCCGGGGACGAGGCGAGCTGCCTCGATCTCGTCCACCTGGAAGCGGAGCAGCTCGACGCGCCGCTCGATCTCGCGCTCGTCCTGGCGCAGGCGCTCTAGCTCGCGCCGCGCGGCCCGCCACTCGGCGACGAGCTGCGCCACCTGGCCGCGCAGGTCCTCGACGCCGGCATAGCGGTCCAGATAGAAGATGTGGCGATCGGGGCGCAGGAGTTCGAGGTGGGCGCTCTGGCCGTGAATGTCGATCAGGAAGCGTGCGATGCGCTGGAGCGCGGAGAGCGGGACGGCGCGGCGGTTGATGCGGGCAAGCCCGCGACCGGAGGCGAGAATCTCGCGCGTGAGGATCAACGTGTTGTCTTCGGCCTCGAGACCAAGCTCAGCGAGCACCCGCCGGAGCGAGTCGCCCCCCGCCTCGTCGCCAGCGGCGTCGTCTTCGGCGGTTGGCTCAGCGAGGCGCGGGCCAGGCACGTCATCGGAGGGCTGGGCGAGGAGGCGCGAGACGTCGAAGATACCCTCGACGACGGCACGGTCGCTGCCCGCGCGGACGACGTCCGCCGGCATGCGCTCGCCGACGAGGGCCGAGATCGCGTCCACGAGGATCGATTTGCCAGCGCCTGTCTCGCCGGTGAAGACGTCGAAGTGTGGCCCCACGCCGAGGGTCAGCGCGTCGATGATGGCGAAGTTGGCGATGGAGATTTCGAGCAGCATCTACAGGTTGTCTCGCAGTTTGGCGGAGAGGATACGGTAGAAGTAGGTCGGCGGACGGCGACGCAGGAACTTGGTCAGGTGGGCGTTGGCGTGGACGTTGACGCGGGTGCCGATCGGAATGTCGAGGTTGAGCTGGCCGTCGGCGGAGAGGATTACCGGGGCGGAGTCTGGTTCGACGTCGATGGTGACGACGGCGTTTGGCTCGAGGATCAATGAGCGGTCGGCGGCGAGGTGCGGGGCCAGCGGCGTGAGGACGCAGCTGCGAACCTGGGGGTGCAAGATCGGCCCGCCCGCGGAGAGATTATACGCCGTGGAGCCGGTTGCCGTGGAGACGATGATGCCGTCGGCGACGGTGGTGTTGTAGTAGTGGCCGTCGATCGAGAGTTTCAAGCGGACCACGCGCGGCTCGGCCCCGCGAACGAGCACGATGTCGTTGAGGGCGATGAAGCGCTTGTAGCGCGTCGCCGCCGTCGCCGCCGACCTCGGCTTGCAGCATGGAGCGCTCGTCCACCCAGTAGTCGCCATCGAGATACAGGGGTAGCTTTTCGGCGACCTCTGCGGGCTCGAGCTCGGTCAGGAAGCCGACGTGACCGAAGTTGATGCCGAGGATGGGCACGTGCAGGGGCGCGCAGACGCGGGCCATCGAGAGGATCGTGCCGTCGCCGCCGAGGACGAGCGCGAGATCAGAACCGGCGAGGCGCTCCCCTATCTGGGCCTCGTCGTCGCGGTTGGCGGACCACGCTTCGCGCCCGGCACCCTTCAGCATCGCCCGGATGCTGCCCGCCAGCGCCGCGGCATCCTCGGACTGTTCCTTGTAGATAAGGCCTATGGTCCGCAGCGAGGCGCGCTCGTTGTCGCTCATGCCGCCTCCGCACCGTGTTGCGCAGCTTCGCGCACCGCGTCACCAAGGCATCTGCCCTGGACGCTCACAGCAGTATCGTACGAGAGCCTGCGGATCGCTGTCAATTCGCGGGCGTGGCGAACCGCGAGAGGCGGAACTGGTCGAGTGGGAACGCCGGCACTGCGTCGAGGGCCAGCGAGCTGAGCAGGTCGCCGATGACGGGGCCGAACTTGAAGCCGTGGCCGGAGAAGCCCGAGCCGATGACGACGCCTGGGCCGCCGGGGTGCCGATCAAGGATGAAGTCTTCGTCGGGAGTCATGTCGTACATGCACCGATCGACGAGGGCCAGCTCGCCGTCCGCGGCGGCGGGGATGACGCTTTGCAGGAAGTCGCGCACCTCGGCGATCTGTGCCTGGTCGGGCGGATACGGATCGTTCGGATCGGCGTCGGCGCCGCGACCGTGCCAGCCGACCTTGAACCAGCTCGGCCCTTGCAAGGGGAAGCCGTAGTAGGTCATGCCGACGAGGAAGACGGGGAACTGTCCGACGGCGAAGGCGGACGTCGGGAGGCCGGCGAGGTAGCAGACCTGGGAGCGCGTGGCCTGCACAGGCAGGCGCAGATCGCCGAGGACGTCGTGCACCCAGGGGCCCGCGGCGACGATGACGCGGTCGGCGTCGAGCACCGTGCCGTCGTCCAGCACCACGCGCCCGCCCGTACCGCGCGGTTCGACCAAGCGGACGCGGACTCCCTCGCGGATGGCGCCACCGCGCGATCGGATCTGGGCGGCGAGGGCGCGCACGCAGTCGGAGGCGGCGAGCATGCCGCCGCGCGGATTGAAGGTGATGGCGCCGAACTCGCCGGCGCGGAAGGCGGGGAAGCGCGCCTCGCACTCCTCCGGCGTCCAGCGCTCGACCGGGAGGTCCTCGGCGCGCATGACGTCATAGCCGGCGAGAGTATGGCCGTCGTCGGGTTGGCCGAGGGCGAGCACGCCGGTCTCGGTATAGAGCGGCTGGCCCGACTCGCGGGCGAGCTCGTCCCAGAGGGTGAGACTGCGCGCGACCATCCGCGAGTAGATCGCCTCGGAGCCGTATTCATGGCGGATAGCGCGCGAGAGGCCGTGCGATGAGGCCCAATCGTGCGCGACGGTGTAGCGCTCCAGGACGGCGACATCCGCCCCGTGACCGGCGAGCGCGGAGGCTGCCGCGAGGCCCATCACGCCGCCCCCGACCACGATTACCTTCAGTTGGGCCATAGTCGCTTCCTCGCGATCCGCATGGTGCGCCCGGCGATGCCGTAGGCGCGGCGCACGCTGCCGGCGGCGCGCTCTACCGCGCTGGCGGAGGGGCCGGCGACGCGCACCTCGACGGTGGCGTCATTTTGCACGTCGACGACGATGAAGGCGGGCGCTCCGTAGTCGCTGGGGACGACGGAGACGTGGACGGTTTGGTGGCCGTTGGGGTCGCTGGTGGGGCGCGATATCAGGGCGTCGCGTCCCACATGGGTGTGGCCGCTGACGATGGCGGCGACCTTGGCGAATGGGAGGACGCGGTTGCCGGTGGTGAGGTTGCCGAAGTAGGCGTTGCTGGTGCCCCAGCGAACGTCGCCGGGCTTGCGGAGGATCTGCGCCTCCACCAGCGGGACGTGGGTGACGACGACGGCGGTGTGCACGGTAGGGTCAGCCTCCACCCGCGCGAGCCGATCGGTGATGCTGGCGCCGAGGCGATCGGAGACGGCAGCGTCGTCCCAGGGCCAGTCCACGAAGTGGGCGTCCATGTTGTATTTGCCCTTGCTGGTGGCGTACCACTCGGCGGGCATCGGCGGCAGGTCGGGATCGGCGGCGGAGTAGTCGTACCAGGCGAGACTGCCGACGACGGCGGCGCCATCGCGCATCCAGAGCGTATCTTCGAGCCAGAGGAATCCGACTTCCTTCGTCGCGCGGGGCAGCTCGCGCTCGAAGAGGTCCTGGCTGGAGTGCCGCCGACGCGACCAGACGTCGTGATTGCCGGCGAGGACGCCAACCTGCCCATGCAGCCCGGCGAAGATGCCGAGGCAGCGGACGAAGTTGTCGAGCCGCTCGCCAAGATCGCCGGCGAGGACGGTGAGATCTGGCCGTTCGGCGGCGATGCGGCCGGCGAGCGCGCGGATCGGCTCCTCCGGCGTGATGCCGAGGTGTAGGTCGCTGGTGATGATGATGCGGGGCATGTCGTTATCCTTCGCCGGCAGGGCAGGGCTGGCGTGTCATCTACCCCACGGCTAGAACCGGGGGCTTGCAGCTAGCCCGCGAGGGCTGCCACGTCTGGCGGAATGACGGCCGCCCGGCTGCGAGCACTCTGACGAATGTTCACCGCCGCGTTCACGTCAGCATGGGTGGAGAACCCGCATGACTGACAGAGGAACTTCGATTGGGTACAACGATTAGCCTTCTGACCATGCCCGCAGACGCTGCAGGTCTGGCTGGTATACGCCGGGTTGACATAGACCACGCGCACACCGGCCAACGCCGCTTTGTAGGCGATGAAGGCACGTAATTGGGAGAACGCCCAACCGTGCAGCACTCTCCGCTGGCGCTTGGAACCGTTGACTCGGCTTCGGATGTTCTAGTCAGCGCGTTTGCGTCCAGGTGGATGTTCCTTGGCCTCCATACGCTTGATTTGGTTGCAGTTGGCGCATAGGACTTGATATCTGCCCTGACTGCCCAATTCTGCGATCTGCTTATAAAGCGTGTACCAAGTAGTCATCGCAGTAGTCATCGCACGGTCTTGTCTGCCGTCGCTGGCGATATGATCTATCTGGAGAGCGCGAATATCATCATGGTAGCCGCAGCGTACGCACTGGCCGCCCAACGCCTCTATGGCAAGCGCCTTCATGGAGACACGCATGGCCCGGTTGTACTTACTTTGCTTAGCAAGGTATTGATCCCAATCCTTGCGTTTGCTGATGCGCACTTGCTCATTATGCCGAGCTGGATCGCGCTGCTGCCGTTCCTGCGCTTTCATCCTGCGCTCTTCACGGTGTTCTTCATCGTAGATGTTGTGACGACTGACCGGTGTATCCATGCACTTATTCTAAGCGATTGCTCTTGCAGCGTCAAGAGCTATTCCGCGCCCTGTGCCTTTCGCCGTGCTGGCTCTAGCCTTGGACAAACAATGGTTCACATCCTTGGCAAACCGTTTTTCGCGCCCACTGCGCTTCCTGAGCAGCCGCTTGGCGCTCTTGGTGCCTTTCTTTTGGAGCTGCTGGCGAAAACGACTGTAGCGGGCGCGGACCTGATGCACATGGGCATGCTTGGGACCAGTGGAATGGTTGAGAAATTCCCCATCCGACGTGGCCGCCAGCGTGATAATACCCGAGTCCACGCCGACAAAGTCGTCGGCATCGATTGGGGTGGGTTCCGGCGCGTCTACCGTAATCGCCAGGAAGAAGGTTTCGTTGCGATAGAGCAAATCTGCCTGCCCGCGCGTGCGTTGCAGCATCCCCTCGGCATAGGCACCGAAACGAAAGGGTACTGCAACACGGCCATCCAGGGTCAAGAGCGAGACGCGATCCGGGCCGGGGAACGAGCAGATACGCTGGTCGTAGACCATCGCACCGTGCGGGCGGAAGCGTGGCTGAATCGCGCGGTCCCGCTTGTACGCTTCGCTCACCTTGCTGATGGCGCGAATAGTCATCTGTGACGACAAGCCGAACCGATCGCGGATGTCGTAGTAGACCATCTTTTGCAGTTCGATTTTGTTGGCGCAACGCGCGGTAAAAGACGCCACCGCAATCGCGTTGCACGCAGCGTTAAACGCCTCCAGCGTCCGCAAAAGCGCAGCATGCTGATCGGGTGTCGGAGCAAGTTTGACAAGCAGGGTCTGTTTCATAGAACAAGCGTAGCTCCATTGACGTCAATTGTCAATGGAGTAGGACCGAAGACGGCGCTTACCCCTGCCTTCAGGCAGGTGCCTCCACCCTGGAGCATGGTGAGGGAGCGGTGCAGAGAGACAGGTGGGGTGTTGGCCTCGGCGGCTCTTTCGTGTACACTGGCGCCTGAGCCGTCGCACCGGCTGCCAGGCTCGGTGCGTGCTCGCGGGGAGCGCCGCCAGAGATGAGGAGGGGTTGGAGCTGTGGAAGGGTCGGTTCTCAAGCGCAGGATCAACGTGCTTCTGCTGGCGATCCCGCTGGTCATCTTCAACGAGTCCATCATCGCGTTCATCAACTCGACCTTCGGACTTGAGATCGGCGACAAGCAGGTGCCGTTCGCGCTGTTCGTGCTTTCGGCGGTTGCGTTGATCCCGCTGGCCGGTTTCGTGGAGAGCGCCGTCGAGGAGTTGGCAGAGCTGCTTGGCCCGTTCATCGGTGGGTTGCTGCACACCACGCTGGGCAACGTCGCCGAGTTGACCATCGGCATCTCGGTGCTGCTCACGGTGAGCACCGGCGCGGCGGATATCGTCGAGGGCACGATCGCGGGCGTGATCATCCGCAACTCGCTGCTGTTTCTCGGAGTCTCGACACTCTTCGGCGCCGCGCGGAATGGCAAGATGAAGTTCAGTGCGGAGAACGCGAGCGAGTACTCGACGGTCTTCGCATTGGCGGTGATCGGTCTGAGTTTGCCGACGGTTGCTTCGAAATTCCTGCCGGAACACGAGGAGCTTCGACCAGTCTTCGATCTCCCCGTCAGTGCGCTGCTTGCCATTGTCCTGCTCGTGAGCTATCTGGCATACGTCGGCTTCGCGGTCTTCCGCTTCAATGAGGGCTACAACCTAGTGGAGCTGCGCGCGGAGAAACGGCAGGCGCGGCGCGAGCAACGCGAGCTGCGCCGGCACCGACACGACGCGGCGTACGAGCCACTCGTGACAGGGACCGATCAGCAGGCGCTCTTCGCGGAGGAGCGTGAGTCCGCACTCAAGCATGAACGCGTCTATGCCAAGGCGGGACTGTTGGAGCATAAGCGCCGGCGGCGGGAGAAGCGCGGAGAACAGAGACTCTTCCACAATCGCCCGCTCCTGCGGGGACTTGTGGCGGTGCTCGTGCTCGGCATCGCGACGACTGGAGTTGCCGCGATGTCTGAGCACTTCGCTGGATCGGTGGAGGAAATCGTCCAGAACTTTGCGGTGCTCAAGCATTACGAATTCTTCCTCGGACTCATTTTGATTCCGCTGCTGGCGGGAGTCGTTGAACTGTATGGATCGGTGGGCGCCGCGCGTGAGAACCGTATGGAGATCACGATGGCGGTTACGGCGGGCGCGACGATCCAGATGATCCTGCTGGTGGTGCCGATCCTCGTGCTGGTGGGCTTGAACACAGGGCATCCGATCCCACTACAGTTCTCGCCGTTAGAGATCATCACTTTCGGCGCGGCGACCTTCATCTTCATGCTGCTCAGCCGTGACGGCGAATCGACTTGGTTAGAGGGCGCGCAGCTCTGTACGTTGTGGGCGCTGGTGGCAATTGTCGCCGGTTTCGTAACAGGCGGATAATACACGCGACGTGCCGGTACGATCTCGGCCGCGCCGGCACGTGCGATGGCTCGCCACGAAGGCGAAGTCGAGCCGGCCTAGCTCGGTTGTTGGGAAGCCGTGTCGCCGGCCTGCGATCCTCCGGAGCCCGTCTCGGGCCGGGCGCGCATGACCTCGGAGGAGGCGATCAGCAGCTTGACGCTACCCGGCCCGACCGAAGCGATGTCGGACGGGGTGACGAAGAACTCCTCCTCGCCTTGGATAGCGCTCTGCACGAAGAGGCCGTCGTTGGCTTTCGCCCGCACGTTGCCGATGGTCTGGTCGTCATTGGCGACCACAATGACGCCGACGGCGGCACTTCGCCAGTCTGGCTCAAGCTCGCTGAGCAGATCGGTATCATTCTGCAGATCGAGATTGTTCTCGTCGGGATTGCTCATGGCTCTCCTCCTCTGGCACAGTTCCCGTGCCGCACCCGTCTCGTTTTGGGTGCGTGGGAACTGCAACAAGATGATCAGTGAGCAAGGCGCATGCCGTGGCTTCTCGCGACGCGCCGAGCGCTAGGCAGGCGGAGCGGCCTCGGGTTCTGGCTCCGACGGCTGGGCAAGGCCCAGGGTGGTGCGGGCGACGTCTGGTGAGCGCCCTTCAAGCAGGGCATCGATGGCGGCGGCGACCTCCGCCTCGGAGTGCTGGTTGGCGGCGGGGCCGATCTGCGTCACCCAAGCCAGCAGCTCGTGGCGTCCTTTGAAGCTGCCGCGGACCTCTTCGAGGGCGAAGCTGCCAGGAAGCTTGTACTCGCCCGAGGCGCTCGCTTCTTGCTCCTCGGCGGCCCACTCGCTCGCCTCCGTCGCCAAGACGGAGAGTACCTCGTCCATCGCCGCGCGCCAGCCTCGGAGGAATGCCTCCCGCTCCTGTTGAGTGGCCATAGTGCTCCTCCTTCACAACACCGTGTTGTCTCTCACAACCACCGCTAGAGGGCGCTCGTCTCTGCGGCGCTTCCCTCGCGGTCTTGACTCACCTCGTCGCCCTCAGGGTACCAGATACGGTCGGGACACGCCAGGGGGAACCTACCCCCTGCTCAACTCCCGTCGCGGGGGGACCCCGCCCTCCGCGCGAGGAAGGGGCCATAATGTGAGGTGAGAGCGAAGGTGGGCGGCTGCTTGATGGCCCGAGTAACCGCAGCGGCGGCAGATGATTACGTACCAGCGCCGACCGCTTTCGCGCCCGGTGGGTAGAATGCATGGGAGAGAGTGCGCGCTCCCCTAGTATCCCTGTGAGGATTTTCGCCGTGTCGATGGACGAGACTGCCCTAGCCCCTACGGTCACGCTCGCGCTGCGTGGGCGCGATCTGGTACTTGTGCCGCCGGTCGATTGGTGTGCAATGGATGACGAGGGGCTGTTAGTCGCCCTCTTTGGCGCGGAGACGGTGGGCGAGGCGTCGGCGCTGCTCACGCGCGATCGCCGCGGCACGTGCTGGCGAGCGCGACCGTTTGACTTTGCGCGGCTGCGCGATGCGCTCGTCGCGGAGGGGGCGTGCGCGGTGCGGGTCGATTTCGAGGAACACCCGTTGCTGCCCGCGCCCGTCGAACTGCTGCTGGAGTCGCGCCCGTACCAGGAGGAGGCGTTGACGGCGTGGCGCGCGTCGGGGAATCGCGGCGTGGTGGTGCTGCCGACGGGGAGCGGCAAGACGGCGCTGGGCGCGATGGCCCTGGCGGACATGGCGCTGTGGACGCTGATCGTGGTGCCGACGCTCGATCTGCTGCGGCAGTGGCGCGCGGCGCTGGTGGGTGCGCTCGACGGCGTTGCAGACATAGTTGGGCTTTACGGTGGCGGCGACCACGAGATCAGGCCGGTCACCGTGATCACGTACGAGTCGGCGCAGCTGCATCCCGAGTTGCTCAATCGCTTCGGGCTGCTGATCTTCGACGAGTGCCATCACCTGCCCGCACCTGGTTATCGGCAGATCGCGGAGGGCGCCTTCACGCCGTACCGCCTGGGGTTGAGCGCGACGCCGGAACGCGCCGATCTGGAGCACTTAGCGCTGGCGCGGCTCATCGGGCCAGAGGTCTATCGCCGCGAGCCGGAAGAGCTTGCGGCGCAACGCTACCTTGCGGCGTATGAGGAGCGGCAGATCGCCATCGCGCTGACGGCCGATGAGCGGGTGCGGTATGAGCGGGCACGCCAGGCATATCGGGGCTTTCTCGCGCGGCGACGGATCGCCATCACCTCGCCGGCGGAGTTTCAGCGGCGAGTTGTGTGGGCCAGTGCGCGCGATCCTGAGGCGCGGGCGGCGATGCTGGCCTGGCGAGAGGCACGCCAGATTGCGCTCAATGCGCCCGCGAAGCTGGAGCAGCTCCAAGCGATCCTGGAGCGGCACCGCGACGAGCGCGTGCTGATCTTCTGTGAGCTGAACGCGCTGGTGGAGGCGGTCAGCATGCGCTTCTGCATACCGCAGATTACCTACAGGACGCCGACGGAGGAGCGGCGCGCGGTGTTGGAGCGGTTCCGGTCGGGGCGCTATTCGAAGCTGGTGACGGGGCGCGTGCTGAATGAGGGCGTGGACGTGCCCGATTGCGCGGTGGCGGTGATCGTCAGCGGCAGCGCCACTCGGCGCGATTACGTGCAGCGACTGGGGCGCATCCTGCGACCGAAGGAGCGGCGCGCGGTGCTCTATGAGCTGGTGACGGAGGAGACCACCGAGGAGCGCGTCTCGGAGCGCAGACGGGAGCAGGCGTGAGATGCGGATGAGCCTCGCGGATGTGAAGAAGCGCATCGTGCGGCGCGACGGCGAGCAGGTGATGACGCCGCATCTGCTGCGGCGGCACGATCTCGTGCGCGAGATGCAGGCGCTGATCGATCTCTACGAGGCGTCGGTGGGTAGTTCACGGGGATCGTTCCCGCTCGATCGGCCCGCCGAGCTGATCGGCGACTATCGGCTGGCGCGCGGGCTGACGATCTGCCTCGAAGAATGGTACGAGTGGCGGGCGGTCATGTGGCCGGGCGAGGCGTCCGCGCGGGAGACGGCAAACCTCGCAGCACGAGGCATCGATACGCCGACGGGGCTGCGACTGGCGCTGTACGACCGCGTCAATGAGCGGCACGGCGGCTACCTCGGCGAGGATGCGCGTGGCGAGTCGCTGGATGCCTTCGCGGCGGAGATGGGGGTCGCGCGCGCGACGCTCGGTGCGCTGCTCGCGCTGGATGCGGAGGCGCGCGAGTTGTTGGTGCGCGTGGGGGAGGGTGTGCCGACGCCCGCGACGTTGGCGGCGCGCTACAACCAGCAGGTCTTCGAGTCGTTGCTGGCGAACTCATCCGAGGTGGCGTGGCGCATCGCGCCGCCGGCGAGCGGCGAGGGCATCCCGTTGGGGACGGTGGTGAAGCGGGTCTGCTTCCTGGCCCGGAGGATGGGCGTCCAGTACGACGTGGCCTTTGATGCGCCGCTGGCGGCAGGAGATGCGGATGGGACGGAGGCGCCGCTTGGAATGGTGGCGGAGCGGCCCGCGCTGTACGCTGTCGCGCGGGCCAACGAAGGCGACCCGCCGCCGGAGCACAGCCTCGCGCGGAGCGCCGTGCGGGTGACGCTCTATGGGCCGCAGGAGGTGACGGGTGCGCCGCAACAGTACGGCGAGCGCCTGGCGCGGGTGTGTCGCGCGCTGCTCGGCTATCGGCGCGGGATTTCGCGGGACGGAGCTGCGGCCTTCGCCGGGGCGGAGCTGACCGGCACGGCGACCGTCTATCTGCGCGGCACGCCGATGACGCTGCCACTCGACGAGCGCATGCTGCGCATGCTGTGGGTGGCGGCGGACGCGAAAGGCGCGTCAACGGCGATCGCGACAGGAGCGGGCGATGCCGAGTTCGATAGCGGCGTGGAGGAACACCTCTTCGCCGAGTTCGCGGCGCTGGAGCGCGCGGGCGAGGCGCATGGCTGGCGGCTGGAGCGCGAGCCGGAGCCGGTGGTCGTCGGCGACGTGATCGTGATCCCCGACTTCACGCTGACGCGCGGCACGCGGCGCGTCTACGTCGAGGTGGCGGGCTACTGGCGTCCGGAGTATCGCGAGCGCAAGGCGCGCAAGCTGCGGGCGGTACGCGGCGCGGTGAATCTGCTGGTCGCGGCACCGGAGTCCGCGCGCGAGGCCTTCGCCACGTTGGTCGGCGAGATGCCGGTGGTCTGGTACCGCGTGAATATCGGCGCGCCCGCGCTCTTGGCGGCGGTCGATCTCGCTTACGACGATTTCACCGCGCGGCTGGCCTCGCTGGACTTGGCCCGCATCGGCGCTGAGGTCGAGCGGCGCGGTCGAGTCGCGCCCGTCGAGGCGATGACGCTATTGCGGTGCTACTCGCGGAACGAGCTGGGGCACGTCCTCAACGCCTGGGAGCACACCTCCGAGCATCCAGCGGAGTGGGTGGACGGGATCGGTCTCTGCGCACCCGGCTGGCTTGACGACGTACTGGACGCGCTGCGTTGGATCGTGCTGCGCGCGCCCGCCGGGCGGATCGGGCTGCACGAGCTGGCGGCGGCGGTGGGGGAGCACCTCGGCGCGGCGGTGGCGATCACGGATGAGATGGCGGAGGCGCTGGCGGTGCGCGCGGGGCTGCATAGCAACCGCTCGTCGCTCTTCGCGGCGGAGGTGATGGCCTCCGTGGCAGAGGAGCCAGAGCGGGCGGAAAATGGGGGCGTTAAGGCGCTTGCTCGTGGGGCGGAAGCGAAGCGCGCGACGCAACCGCGCCCCTCCGCGCGGCGTAAAGAGCGTGTGAAGGTGGTGACGCCCTCGCTCTTCCTGCCGCGGGACCCGAAAGACGCTGACGGTGGATAGCGAGAGCCTGCTAGGGCCGCGTCCCCTCTGGCGCTTTGGCCGAGAAGGAGGTCCGTGGTGAGCGACGACGAGAACGGCACGGGCTTGCATAACGGCCACCAGGAGATATGGTCGGCATTCGATCAAGAGATCGAGCCCGAGACGCAGCGCGAGATGCAGGCGCGCGAGACGATGGCGCTGATCCGCGAGAGCGCGGGCGATCTCGGCGCGCGCGTGCGCAAGGCGCTCGACCATGCCGCGTCACTCTGGGACGAGACGCATCCCGGCATGCCCGAGAGCCGGCACGTGGTGCCCGAAGACGATTTGTACGCGCGCACGCTGGCGCGGCGCTGGGTGGAGCGCGACTTTCTGGTCGATCCCGACCTACCATCCGCAATGACGGTGGTTTCGGTCGAGCGCGCCGCGGTGTGGCGCATCGAGCTGCGCGAGCGTGGCGAGGCGCGAAAGGTCGGCGACGGGCGCGAGCCGTATCGGGGCCAGTGGCCGGCGCTGCCGGGTCCGCTGCTGCCGGTGTGGGACTATGAGTTGCCCTTCGCGCCCGACATCGAGTCGGGAGAGCGGCGCGAACGGATCGCCGGGTCGGAGGCTATCGCGGCGTGTGAGGTCTGCAACGCCACGGGGCACGTGGCCTGCGCGGCCTGCGAGGGCAAGGGCTTCGTCGTCTGCCCGACCTGCCACGGGCGCTCGCGCGTGCCGTGCCGACGCTGCCATGGGCGGGCGCGCATCCCCGATCCGGCGCTGGCGCGCAAGGCCGGCGCGGCGAAGAGTTACATGCAGGTGCGGGCGGAGCGGTTGGCAGTGGGGGCCGGCGAACGGCTGGCGGACCTCAGCGAGCGTCTGCGCCAGGACTACGGCGTGCCGCTGCCGCCCTCCGCGCGCTGGGCGCCAGGAGCCAGCGTCCCAGAGGCCGACACGATCCCGTGCCCGGATTGCGTGGACGGGACGGTGGCCTGCGACTGCCGCAACGGCAAGCGCGTCTGTGACGTCTGCCGCGGCACCAGCGCAGCGCAGTGCCCGGCGTGCGGGGGCACCGGCAAGGTGATCCAGTACCGGCAGATCGTGCGGCGCTTCGACACGCACGTGGCGCATCGGACGCTGCCGATCAGCGATGCCGAGGTGGCGAGCTGGGTGCGGCCCGAGATGATGCACCGCGCCTCGGGTGAAGATGTGTGGCAGAGCGACCGCGACGCGCTCGACGACGCCGCGCCCGATGGGGTCCCCGTCGAGGTGTGGCAGGCGGTGCGCGAATTCGCGGCACATCGGCACGAGCGTACGCATGAGAACGGGCGCCGCGTGATTGGGCGTACGTTGCGCGTGTCCCGGATCCCTGTCACGCGCACGGAGTATGGATTCGCCGCGAAGCCATTCGCCTTCGTCGCGGTGGGCCGCCGGGGAAACGAGCGCTTCTGGGCGGAGGCGTTTCCGCCGCGGTGGAGTCGCGTCGGGCGCTTCTTCCGGGCGTTGACACGCGACCTGCAAGGTGAGAGCCGATCCGTCACGCCGGAGGCTCCTCACTCGAGCGGCGCGGTCAGCAGCATCGAGGCCTATCGCCAGCGTCGCGTGCTGGGTCCCGCGAGCACGGAGGAGCGACCAGGGCAGGACTCCTGACACGCACCCGAGGAATAAGGGGAAACAAGAGGGAGCGGGCCGCGTGTGCCCGCTCCCTCTTGTCGATCAGGGAAGACGCAGTGACATGCTCCCATCCCTCAAGAGGAGGGGCTTCTCGCGACCGGCGGGGAAGCCGTATCGGTGGCACGGGCACCACGGCTACCGGGTCTGCTTTACGCGACGGGCCTGCCCGGCCCGAACCGTACGGGTGGGCGGCGGCGTGGTCCGAAGAGCACTCCAAAAGCGACCGCCTACCACACCATTCTCGCACGAGCGCGCAAAATCAGCAATCGAGTGTCCCAATCGTCGCCTGCGGGCGACCTGGCGTTCATCCCCAGAGCGAAAGCCAGGGGGCCTCAGCCGGTTTCTTTGCTAGAGGCCGAGCGCCACGAACAGCGCGGCGGCGGCGATGAAGAGCAGCAGGGCAAGCACCAAGCCGACGATCACAGGGATGAGCACCACCCAAGTGGCGCGGTCCATCGGCAAGCGATGGGCGGACGCTGTCGCCAGGATGGCGAGATAGATCTCGAAGATGCCGATGGCGAGGGCTATGAGGCCACCGATCACCGGGATCAGCCCTATGATCGCGCTGATAGCGCCCAGCGGCACGAAGATCAACGACAGGAGATAGGCGTAGCTCAGGAAAGTGCCGGAGCCGTTGAACATCTTCGCGATGAGGTAGAGGATGCCGACTCCGATGAAGAAGCCGATGAACGTGCCGATGACCCCGCTGAAAAAGCTCCCCACGGGCGAACCAGTGGAGACGACCTGATTTCCTATGCGCACCGTCGACACGACTGCGGTCTCAATAGCCCCGATGATGCCCCGGACGATGCCGAGGATCGCCAGGCCGATCCAGATGGCCGGCCAGTTCGCGCTGGGCAATTGCTCGTCGAAGGTCGGGACGCTGCGGCCGGTGATGACCGCCTGCCAGCGCTGGAACAGATCTTGGAGATCGAAGCCTTGGTTCGCTGGCCGTGGATTGCCCGGTCCAGGATATCCTTGTCCCGGCTGCGGATAACCCGGCTGCCGATACTCTGGCGGGGGCGGCGGATACCCTTGGTATCCCGGTTCATTCGGCTGGTCGGGTACCTGATCGGGATTCATGCTCGTACCTCCTCGATTACGTTCGGGCGACACTGGTGACGTGTTTGGCACCCCTGATCTCACGAGACTTCTTCCGCTGGGTCACTAGCAGCATGAGACGGGCCAACCCGCATGGGCCTTGGGCAACCGTTCGCACCTCGATGCCCCAACGTTTCGTGTGTCAGGAGTCGCGCGTCGATGCGACGGAAGGTCTTCGGCGCTGACCGTGGTTTGACCCTCCTCCGGCGGGCGGCTCATCATGATCATTATCGCAGTGCGAAGACCCCGGGCGTGCGCCATGGGGGCGATGGGGATGAAGCGCCGACTCCTTTCGCCGTGCTATACTGCCCCCATACCGTAGGGCCTACGGGAATTTACGCCTGCGGAGCGGTGGCGATAACCACGCCTCCAACGACCGTGTAAGACTCTCTCGGCTTGCCGAGTTAGCGGTGGTCGGCCCAGGAATCTCCCGGCTTCGGCCGAGGGGAGTGGTCAAAATGCCGGTGAACGCGCCCTTCAAACCCACTCCGCCTCCCCGCCGGCACACGACGCGGTGTGCCGGGTCTTCGTCACGCAAAGGAGCCGACGATGGCCGATCGTGATCCCGTGATTCTCAGCGCCGTGCGCACCCCCATAGGCCGATTCCTCGGCACACTCGCATCCTTCAGCGCCACCGAGCTGGGCGCGATCGCGATCCGCGAAGCGGTCAAGCGCGCCAACGCGCCGGTCGACCGCGTGGACGAGGTGATCATGGGCAACGTCGTGACCGCGGGCGAGGGCCAGGCGCCCGCGCGCCAGGCCGCGCTGCATGGGGGCATCCCCGACGACGTGCCGGCGGTGACGGTCAACAAGGTCTGCGGCTCGGGGCTGAAAGCGGTGATGTTGGCGTCGCAGGCAATCAAGGCGGGCGACGGCGATCTCTACGTCGCGGGCGGCATGGAGAGCATGAGCAACGCACCGTACCTGCTGCCCAAGGCGCGCACGGGGCTGCGCATGGGCGACGCGACGCTGGTGGATGCGGTGGTGCGCGACGGCCTCTGGTGCGCCTTCGAGGACGTCCACATGGGCGAGGAGGCGGAGGTCGTCGCGGAGATGTACTCGATCTCGCGCGAGGCGCAGGATCAGTTCGCCTACGCCAGCCACATGAAGGCGCACGAGGCGACGGAGGCGGGTCGCTTCCACGGCGAGATGGTCGCGGTCGAGATCCCGCAGAAGAAGGGCGTGCTGCTGGTCGAGAAGGACGAGTCGATCCGGCCAGACACGAGCATCGAGACGCTTGGCAAGCTCAATCCGGTCTTCCGCAAGGAGTATGGCACGGTCACGGCGGGGAACGCGCCGGGGCTGAACGACGGCGCGGCGGCGACGGTGGTGGCGAGCGAGGCGATGGCCCGCGACCTTGGCGCGCCGGTGTTGGCGCGCGTGACCGGCTACGCGGCGGCCGCCATCGCGCCGCGCGAGATCTTCGCCTGCCCGCCACGCGCCGTGCGCAAGCTGCTGCAGCGAACCGGCATGAAGATGAATGACTTCGACGTGATCGAGGTCAACGAGGCGTTCTCGGCGCAGGTGCTCGCCAATGGCAAGGAGCTGGATTGGGATTGGAGCAAGGTCAACCCCAACGGCGGCGCGGTGGCGCTGGGGCATCCCATCGGGGCGAGCGGCGCACGCGTGCTCGCTACGCTGATCTACGAGCTGCGGCGGCGCGGCGGCGGGCGTGGGCTGGCGACGCTTTGCCTGGGCGGCGGCGGCGCGGTGGCGATGTCAATCGAGGTCTAGTGCGTCTGGCAGACGAGAAGGAGGCAGGCGCATGATCGACCAGCAATCCCGCCAGGCCGGCGAGGCGGAGCCGAAACCTAACGGCAAAAGCGCGAGGAACGGCAAGAACGGCAACACGCCAGATGCGGCGGCTGAGTTGGTGCAGAGCACGCTCTTCGCGCCCGACGCGGTGGCGCGGGTCGCTGATGAGCGGCGGGCGTGGGAGGAGACGACGCTCACCGCCTCCACGAAGCGGATGCCGGAGCAGAAGACGGAGTACACCACGCAGTCCGGCATGCCGATCAAGCGGCTGTATACGCCGGAGGATGTGGCGGGGCTGGACTATGCGCGCGATATCGGCATGCCGGGGGAGTATCCCTACACGCGCGGCGTGCAGCCGACGATGTACCGCGCGAAGCCGTGGACGATGCGCATGTTCGCCGGATTCGGCACTGCCGAGGAGACCAACGAGCGCTTCAAGTACCTGCTGAAGCAAGGGCAGATGGGCCTCTCGGTGGCCTTCGATATGGCGACGCTCTACGGCTACGACCACGATCATCCGATGGCGCTCGGCGAGTTCGGCAAGTGCGGCGTGGCGATCTCGTCGCTGGCCGACATGGAGATCCTGTTCGGCGACATCCCGCTGGACAAGGTCACGACCTCGATGACCATCAACAGCCCAGCACCGGCGATCTGGGCGATGTATATCGCCGCCGCCGAGAAGCAGGGCGTGCCGATGGCGCAGCTCGGCGGGACGCTGCAGAACGACATCCTCAAGGAGTACATCGCGCAGAAGGAGTTTCTGTTTCCGCCGGAGCCATCGCTGAAGCTGGTGATCGACACGATCGAGTTCGGCACGCGACACATGCCGAAGTGGAACACCGTCTCGATCTCCGGCTATCACATCCGCGAGGCGGGGGCGACGGCGGTGCAGGAGTTAGCGTTCACGCTGGCGGACGGGCTGGCGTATGTGGACGCGACGCTGGCGCGCGGGCTGGCGATCGACGAGTTCGCGCCCCGGCTCTCGTTCTTCTTCGACGTGCACAACGACTTCTTCGAGGAGATCGCCAAGTTCCGTGCGGCGCGGCGCATCTGGGCGCGTGAGATGCGCGAGCACTATGGCGCGACGGATCAACGCTCGTGGATGCTGCGGACGCACGCGCAGACCGCTGGCGTCTCGCTGACGGCGCAGCAGGCGGAGATCAACGTGGCGCGCGTGGCCGTGCAGGCGCTGGCGGCGGTGCTCGGCGGGACGAACTCGCTGCACACGAATTCGCTGGACGAGGCGTTGGCGCTGCCGACCGAACGGGCCGCGCTGATCGCGCTGCGCACGCAGCAGGTGATCGCGAGCGAGAGCGGCGTGACGAACACGGCCGATCCGCTGGCGGGGTCGTTCTTCGTCGAGGCGCTGACCAACGAGACGGAACGGCAGGCGGTGGCCTACATCGAGCAGATCCGCGAGCTGGGCGGCGTGCTGGAGTGCATCCGCAACGGCTTCTTCCAGAAGGAGATCGCGGAGGCGTCGTATCGCTTCCAGCGGGAGGTGGAGACGGGCGAGCGTGTCATCGTCGGCGTCAACGGCTTCGTCGAGGATGAGGCGGCGCGCGTGCCGACGCTCTACGTCGATCCGGCGAAGGAGCGCATCCACCTGGAGCGGCTGGAGCGCACGCGGCGCGAGCGCGACAACGAGCGGGTGGGGGTGACGCTGGCTGCGCTGCACGACGTGGCGCGGAGGGGCGAGAATACGATGCCCGCGATCCTCGACTGCGCGCGCGCCTATTGCACGCTCGGCGAGATCATGGGCGTTTTCCGCGAAACGTTCGGCGACTATACCGAGTCGAACGTCTATTAGCGAGGGTCGCTGCGTCGCGGTGTGGGCCACACCCAGGTGGTATACGACGCTGCTGGTTTACGTCCGGGTGGCCTGAAGGAGGGGACGTGGGCTATCAGGTCACCGTCACGGATGTCGCAGCCCGCCCGACCGCGGTGGTGCCCGCGACGACCACGTGGCAGGAGTTCCCGACGCTCTGGAGAGGGCTGCTGGACGAGGTGTGGGCATGCTTGCGCGCTGGCGGGATCGACCGCGGCTGCCGCAACGTGATGCTGTACCGGGACGACGTGCCGCATGTCGAGGTCGGCGTCGAACTGCTCGTGCCGTGCGAACTCACTGGACGGGTGGTGGCGTCGACCCTGCCGGCGGGGCAGGTGGCGATGACCGTCCACCGAGGGGCGTACGCGGGCCTGACGGCGGCACATCGGGCCGTAATCGACTGGTGCGACGCGCAGGGGTTGCGGCATACCGGCCCGAGGTGGGAGGTGTACGGGCCGCACAGCGACGATCCCGACGAGGTGTGGACCGAGGTCTACTACCTGCTGACGTGACCGATCCGCTCCCGACGGTGTAATCACTTCCGGGCGGCGTAAGAAAGCCCCGAACCTAGCACTCAGGACTGGTTGTCGCCGAAAAGCGTGCCGTCCATGTCGTCGAGGTTGATCAGGTCGGTGGCGCGGAGCGAGCCCGGCGCGATCTCGCCTTCTTCGGCTGGCGGCTCGTCGGCGGCCGCGGGCGAGGCCGACGTTGGCTCGTCCTGGTTGAGTTGCTGCGCGAGGTTGGCGAGCGATCGATCGCCGGACTGATCGTTGGGGAGCAGCAGGCTGGAGAACTGTGGCGTGCGCTCCGGGGCGTGCGGCTGGGATGCAGCGGCTGGCCTGCCGGATGCGCCCTGGGCGGGAGGCTCGTTTCCCAGCGGCCCCGAGAAGGTGCTCGGACCCGTTGGCGTCGGGCTGATCAGTGGTAGTGACTGCCCGGCGAGTTGCTGCAGCTGACCGGCGTTGCTGGCGATGGCTTCGAGGGCGCTGCGCAGCCATGCGATATTCGCGTCGACGGTGCGCAGGTTGCGCGACTGCAGGCCGAGGTCGCGGGCGAACTGCCGCAGGAGGCGGTCGAGCTGCTCGAGCTCGGCGTCCAATTGCCCGATCTGATGCCAGGTGTCCACCAACTCGGTCGGCAGCTCGCCGTTCGCGCCGAGGACCGGCTTCATTGCCTCGTCGGGGCGCACTTCGAGGATCGGCAGCGGCACGGTCATCGGGGCGATGTCGGCATGGTCATCGCCTTCACCGCCGACGACGGGGTAGATGCCGGTGCTGCCCGACGCGTTCACGCCGAGATCGTGTCCCAACCCCAGCAGCGCGCCGGCATCGCTGTCGGACTTGCCGCCCTGCGGCGAGCGGGTGATCTCGTCCGGCAGCAGGCGGTTGAGCAGTTGGCGCATGGTGAGCACGATCGCGACGTAGCGTTGGGCGAGCTGCAACGCACGCTCGGCGTCCGAGATGAGTTTGCCGCCGATGCGCTGCGCCTCCTGCACGCCGTCGGTGGCGCCGGCGAGGGGATTAGCGCTGTGTGCGGCGACGTCGGAAACCTCACCGCCGATGCGCTGGATTCGTCCCAGGCGCTGCGTGAGCGCCGCCTGCATCTGGCCCAGCAGCACAGAGACGCTGTCGAGCGACGTATCGGTGATGATCGGCAGGCTCGACGGCGTGCCGGAGCCGAAGTCGGTCATGCGGGAGATGGCGTCGATTAGCGGCAACGTGGCGCCGTCGATGCGCCACTGGCGCTGCTCGGCCTGCATGGCGGCCTCGAAACGCGTGAACAGCAGGTTGAGGCTCTCGGCGAGATGGAAGAGCGGGCCGTCGTCGAGCTCGGCGCGGCTGCCGTAGTCGCTCGCCATGGCGCGGGTGATCGCCAGTTGGAGGGTCGAGACGTTGTCGCTGAGCCGGCGATCGTCCTGCTCCATCTTGGAGTTGAGGGCGTCGAGGCGGGCCTGCGCGAACTCCGTCTCGTGGACGCGCTGCGACTCCAGCGCGCTTTCGTAAATGAACTGGGCGAGGAGCCAGGACACCAGGGCGGTGACGAGCTGCAGGCCAAGCGTGTAGACGACGACGAGATACGCATCGTGGCTGTTCATCGAGCGGTCATTCGCCAGGCCGTAGAGCAGGGCGAACGCGGTGGAGGCGGTGGCGACGAAGGCGGTGATGAGCGTCACTTCGGGGACGAAGAGCAGGCCCGCGATCAGGATCACGACGGGGAGCAGCAGCGCGGCGTGGGCCGACTGGAGCGCGTTGCCGGTGGCCGCAAGGGCGATGGAGTGGCCCGCCAGGACGAGTCCGCCGCCCACGACGAGGATGTAGGCCCCGGCGGCGGTGCGCTTGAAGATTGTGTTCGTGATCAGCGCGGCGAGATAGATGACGAGGGCGACGATGATCAGCGAGAGCGAGAGCGTGGCGTACGCCGTGCCGATGTAGCCGGGGACCGTGGCAATGGTCAGCAAGGCCAGCGCGACGATGAGGACGTTGACGAGCCGGCTGCGCTGCTGATCGCGCTCGGCGACCGTCACCAACTGCCTGCGGATGAAGTCCGTCAGCGGCACCTTGGGCTGCTGTGGCTGCTGGAGGCGCACCGTCTGTGTGGCTGGACGCACGGTAACTGGCGGTCTGCTCATGGGTGGTCTGCGCGCATGCCAGCCTCGATCTGTCTCGTCGCCAAGGCAGGTTATGGCCCGCGCGCCTCCTTTCGCTGTGCCTGGAGGATATATGACGTTTTCGTTTGCGGTGGGGAACTGAATGTGGCCGCCGTGGGTGCCGGGTGACGCGACGCCGGAACCAGCCGACCACCGCGAAATGGTGGAGCTATTGTAGGCGACGCGCGGTGCAGTCGCAAGGGCATCGACGCCGACTGGCCAGCGATTCCGCGGGCCGCGCGGAGAAATCCGCAGCGGGCGCCTGGTACTTGTGGCATAGTACCTCCGAGCGGCTTGATCACACGGCGGACGAGTTACGGAGAAGGGAGCGCGGCGAATGGCGGGCTATGTGTTGGCGCTTGACCAGGGGACGACCAGCTCGCGGGCGATCCTTTTCGACGCGACGGGGAAGCCGCTGCACACCGCGCAGCGCGAGTTCCCGCAACTCTTTCCCGCCGCCGGACTCGTCGAGCATGATCCCGAAGCGATCTGGTCGTCGCAGATCGAGGTGGCGCGCGAGGTCATCCAGCGGGCGCAGGTTGATCCCGCGGAGATCGCGGCGCTGGGCGTCACGAATCAGCGCGAGACGACGATTGTGTGGGAGCGCGACACCGGGCGGCCGATCCACAACGCGATCGTCTGGCAGAGCCGGCTGACGGCGCCGATCTGCGAGGAGCTGATCGCGCGGGGGCTCAGCGACGCAGTGCGCGCGAAGACGGGTCTCGTGATCGACGCGTATTTCTCGGGCACGAAGGTGAAGTGGCTGCTCGACAACGTCGCGGGGGCGCGTCAGCGTGCGGAGCGGGGCGAGTTGCTCTTCGGCACGGTCGAAACGTTCCTGATCTGGCGGCTCTCCGGCGGGCGGGCGCACGTCACCGATTATACGAACGCGTCACGGACGCTGATGTTCAACATCCACACGCTCGATTGGGACGATGACCTGCTGCACGAGCTTGGCGTGCCGCGAGCGATGCTGCCACGCGTGGCGCCGTCGAGCGGGGTGCTGGCCACGTGCGATCCGCGCTGGCTCGGTGCGGCGATCCCAATCGCTGGTGCCGCGGGCGATCAGCAGGCGGCGACCTTCGGGCAGGCATGCTTTGCGCCCGGCACGGTGAAGAACACGTACGGGACGGGCTGCTTCATGCTGCTGAACACGGGCACGGAGGCACGAGCCTCGGCGAACGGGCTGCTGACGACGATCGCCTGGGCGCTGGGCGATCCGGCGCGGCCGGAGGTGACGTACGCGCTGGAGGGCAGCGTGTTCGTGGCGGGTGCGGCGGTGCAGTGGCTGCGCGACGGCCTGGGCATCATCCGGCAGAGCGAGGACGTGGAGGCGCTGGCGGCCTCGGTGCCGGATACGGGCGGCGTCTACGTGGTGCCGGCGTTCGTCGGGCTGGGCGCGCCGTATTGGGATTCAAAGGCGCGCGGGGCGATCCTGGGGCTGACGCGCGGCAGTACGGGGGCGCACGTGGCGAAGGCGGTCGTCGAGTCGATGGCGTACCAGACGCGCGACGTGCTGGAGGCGATGCTGGCGGACTCGGGGCTGCGCCTGCAAGGGATGCGCGTGGACGGCGGCGCGGCGGTGAACAACGAGCTGATGCAGTTCCAGGCGGACCAGCTTGGAGTGCCGGTGCAGCGACCGCGCGTGCTAGAGACGACGGCGCTCGGCGCGGCGTACCTGGCGGGGCTGGCGGTCGGCTTCTGGCACGATCGGCAGGAGCTGGCCGGGCACTGGGCGCTGGATCGCGAGTTTACGCCGCGGGTGGACGCCGAGGAGCGTGAGCGGCTGTACGCGGGGTGGCGCAAAGCGGTGAGCCGCGCGCGGGAGTGGGAGGAGTAGGCGGGGACGGGGGAGCGCGGCGGCGGCGGGGTTCCTCACCCCCTGCCAAGCCCCTGCCTCTCCTCCGCGGAGGCGAGGGGCGCGCGCGGATGCCGGCGTACAGGGAAGGGGATCGCGGCTCTGCAGTGCCGGCGTACGAACGCGCGGACTGAGGTGGGCCATGCGTGCGGCGAGGCTCGCGCTGGACCTCGTACTAGGTG
Organism: uncultured Chloroflexia bacterium; assembly: GCA_963841205.1. Taxonomy (GTDB): domain Bacteria; phylum Chloroflexota; class Ktedonobacteria; order Ktedonobacterales; family JADMIN01; genus CAWAWP01. The sequence continues at coordinate 145,309 of CAWJCH010000014.1, forward strand.
CGTGTCGCTCTGGGGTGTCGGCGCACAGGCTCGCTTCTCGGACTGGAAGCAGTTCAAACTCCAAGAACCAAGGTGTTATCGGTGTCGGGTGGGCGCTACGTGCGTGCGCGGGGGGAGACGAGCGTGAAAACCGGTGGCGCCCTACAGGCTGTTGGGCGCTACGGTCTCCGGCGAGGGCGGATCGGTTGCCATGAGGGATGAACGTCCGGTTCGTTGGCCGTTGAGTGATTAGGCTTTGGCGGCGGGGGCGGGACGGCGCTCGCGGAGGACGAGGTTGGTGAAGGGGACGCGGAAGACGGTGAAGGCGTCCAGGCTGATCAGGAGGCCGGCGAAGAGGCAGACGGCGCCGACGAACTCGCCGAGCGCGGCGCCGCCGCTGTAGTCGAGTCGCTGGAGGCCGGTGAGGACGCTGGGGAAGACGGCGCCGAGGGCAAGGAGCAGCATCGAGGCCAGGCGGTAGCCGGGGGCGTGACGGCGCCAGAACTGGTACGCGCTCCAGGCGGCGCCGCCGAAGAGGAAGAGCGCGCCGGGGATGTTCATCAGGATGGCGACGACGGTGAGGTCGCCCGGCAGGACGCTGAACTTGCCGACGTTGGTGACGTCAGCGGTAGAGCTGGCGAGGATGCGGGCGGCGGTGGCGGCCGGCACGGCGTAGGTGAGGATGCGTATGGCGGCGTAGACGGCGAGCAGGGTGGCGAGGGCGGTGATCACGGCGGCGACGCGACGGGGGCCGAGGAGCCAGAAGGAGCCGAGGCCGAGGAAGGCGGCGGTGAGGATGCCGCCGAAATAGTACCAGAGTTTGTACTCGGTCACGGTCCACTGCTGCGCGGCGCCAGTGAAGGCCGCGGCCGCGGCGACGCCGTAGAAGACGAGGCCGAGGGTCCAGAGCAGCTTGTACGGGCGCGGGCGATGGACCTGCTGATCGGCGAGGAAGATGGCGGCGGCGAAGGCGGCGAGCGCGGCCAGCAGCTCGAAGAGGGCGATCGAGGACATGGACATCTCTCTCCTTAGTGGGGCGATGGTTGCGCCGAATAATGCGCGACCAAGGCGCGGACGAGGCCAGGGATGGTGTAGCTCTCCGCGACGACGGCGGGAGTCAGGCCGTGCTCGCGTAGCGTGTTCGCGGTGATGGGGCCGATTGCGGCGAGGGTGATGCCACGCAGCGCGGATGCCGGATCGCGGTCGAGGGTGGCGAGCCCGGCGAGCAGGCCGAGGACGGTGGAGGAGGCGGTGAAGGTGATCACATCGGGACGATCCGTCTCGATGAGTGCGCTTAGGCGGGCGCTCTCGGGCGGCTGGACGACGGTGCGATAGGCCGCAAGCTCGGTGACGTCGGCCCCGGTGCGACGCAGATCGTCGGCGAGCGCCTTGCGGGCGATGTCTGCCCGCAGGAGTAGGATGCGCTGATCGGCGACGGTCCCTAACCGGGCGGCGATGGCCTCGGCGACGTATTCGTCTGGCATGAGGTCGGGCGCCACGCCGTGCGCCCGGAGCGCGGCGGCGGTCGCGGGGCCGATGACGGCGAAGCGGGCGGCTCCGCGGGCGCTCCAGTCCAAGCCAGCGGCGGCGAGGCGGTCGGCGAGGGCGGCGACGCCGTTGATGCTGGTGAGGACGACCCAGTTGTAGGCCGCCAGCGAATATACGGCCTCGTCCAGCGTGGCGGGGTCGTCGAGCGGGGCGATGGCGATAGTGGCGAGCGGCGTCACGCGGGCGCCGAGGGCCTCAAGCGCTTCGGCGAGGTCGCGCGCCTGCTCGGGTGGCCGGGTGATGGCGACGTGGAGTCCGGCGAGCGGCTGACGCTCGGTTGGCGCGTTCGGTGCGATGGCCATTGCTGTTCTCCTGGGTGGATCGCTGGGGGCCTCACCCTCGACCAGGCACCCGCTCGCGGGGGAATCCACCCCTCTCGCGGGGGAGGGGGGACGAACACCGCGCGACGAGACCCCTGGATCAGCCACCTGGGTGCGAGAGGATGGCGCGCAGGATAACGTCGGCGCCCTGGCGGAGGAGGTCGCGGGCGACGGCCCGGCCGAGCGCCGCTGGGCGCCGGATCGAATCCCTCGCGCTCGACGCGAATGAGGCGCGCGCCGTCGAGGGTGGCGACGATGGCGACGAGGTGCAGCGTCGCGCCGTCGGCTCCGACGGTCGCGTGGGCGCCGAGCGGCACCTGGCAGCCGCCGCCGAGCGTGGCGAGCACGGCACGCTCGGCCTCGACGGCGCGGCGGGTAGGCGCGTGATCGATGGGACGGAAACGACGGCGTGCCTCGGCGTCGTCCGCGCGAATCTCGACGGCGAGCGCTCCCTGCCCGACGGCGGGAACCATCGTTGAGATAGGCAGTATCTGCGTGACGTGCTCTTCGAGGCCGAGGCGGCGCACCCCGGCGAGGGCCAGGATGGTGGCGTCGGGTCCGTCTGCGGCGAGGGCCTTGCGTAGGCGGGTGTCGACGTTGCCACGGATGGAGACGATTTCCAAGTCGGGCCGCAGGTACTTGAGCTGCGCCTGGCGACGCAGGCTGCCGGTGGCGACGACCGCGCCGTGCGGCAACTCTTCGAGGGTGCGGCTGGTGCGCGAGATGAGGGCATCGCGGGCGTCTTCGCGCAGGGGCACGGCGGCGATGACGAGGCGCGGATCGAGCGTGCCGGGCATGTCTTTGAGGCTGTGGACGGCGGCGTCGATAGCCGCGCTAGCCTCGGCCTCGACCAGCGCGCGGTCGTTCATCGGGTGGATGGCGGCGTCAACCTCGCCGGCGAGGAGGCCGCGCTCAAGCTCGGCGACGAACATCGATTTGTCGCCGAGCTGCGTCAGGGGCGTCTGCAGGGCCTGGGTGCGGTCGCCCCGGGTGGTGATCGTGCGGAGGTCGAAGTGCCCGCCGGGCCAGCGACGCCGCAGCAATTCGAGTACGTGCTCCGTCTGCCAGAGGGCCAGCGCGGAGCCGCGCGTGCCGAGCAGCAGCCCACGCGATTGCGGCGCGTCGCGGAGGTGCGCGGAGTCGTCGGAGGTCAGCGTGGAAGAGGATGACATGTCGGCTACCTGTGCATGGTGATGTGGCGACGCCGATGCGGAAGGCGCGATATAGATGGTCCGATGCGAACCGTTCAGGTGCGAATTGTAGCAGGGGTGAGGCCGCGTGACCATGCCGCGGGAGGAAGTCCATTGCTGCCCGGATCCGGCGTCCGCGGGGACGGCGCGATCATTTCCGTTTCCTTCCGCTTTTTCGTCGAGATCGACTCGTTTTCGTGGATTCAAGGGGAGTGGGGCGCACATCGGCGGAAAAGCGGAAGTGCCGCCGCAGGGACGGATCGCGCGGGATTTGGGACGATAGCCGCGGAGCGGGGAGTTGTGAGACGTTGTGTTGGCGGCGGGATGTGCATCGTGGGCATCCTTGGTGATGGGCGATTCGCGGAGTGGGGGCGCAAGGTGAAGGAGTGGTGGGCGAGGGGGAGAGGGAGGGCGTCGAGGGAGTGCGGTTGCATCAACCTGAACACATGTTCTATGGTCAGTAGAACACTGCGAGCACGGTGATGCAAGGTCCCCAACCCCCTACCAAGCCCCCAGGGGGAGACCCGCCTTCCCGCCAGAGGGGGAAGGCGCCGCTAGCGAGCGTGATTCGCGGGAGGCGAGGCTGAACCAGAAGGTACACTCGGCGGGCGAGGGTTACGAAGCGGGCGTGGGTGCCGCTTGCTGAGGATGACGACGAGCGCGGCGGCCCACCAGAAGTCGAGGGCGAGGTCGGGGGCGAAGTAGGCGCTGTCGACGAGGCCGTGCGCGAGGCCGGCGAGAATCGAGCCGCCAGCGCCGAGGGCGAACGCCGCACGCCAACCCGACCTGCCGTCGAATTGGCGGAGGCGCAGGAAGCGGCAGGCGAGGTCCCAGAGGATCAGCGCGAAGCCGCCGAGGGCGAGGAGTCCGCCGCTGAGCCAGAGCTCGATCGGCAGGTTGTGCGGATGCGAGAGATTCGGTTCGTAGAGCGCGGGGGTGGGATGGCCGTTCTCGAAAGGGATCCAGTACGGGTGATCGGTGTAGCGGCTGCTGTAGTAGTAGAGAAACTGATCGGGGCCGATGCCGAGGATGGGGTGGTCGCGGATCATGCGCCACGCGGCGCGCCAGACGAGGGTGCGCACCTCGCCGGTGCCATGGTGGCCGGCGAGGAACTCTTGTGCGAGACGTTCGCGCTGCCAGAGCGCGGTGAGCGCCAGCGCGGCGAGGAGGGCGAGGGAGGACCAGCGGCGCCCGACGGCGAAGAGCAACACGAGCAGGCAACCGACGGCGGCTCCGAACACCGCGCCGCGCGAATCACTGACCCAGAGCCCCGCCGCCATGAGCGCGATGCCGACCGCTGAGAGGAGACGGATTCGGCGGGTGGAGGCGTGTGGGACGACGAGCAGCGCGACGAGCATCGGCAGCGCCCGTTCGAGGAGCGCGCCGAGGCTGTTGCTGCTGCCGTAATAGATGCCGGTGGCGCGAGGCGCGGTGTAGGGCACGAGCTGATTGCCGCTCGCAAGCGGAGAGAACGTGACATGCAGCGCCGCGAACTGGAGCAGCGCGAGCGCGGCCATCAGCGCGGCCGAGGCGCAGAAGGCGCCCACCAGCCACGGGAGATAGCGTGTGCCGCGCAGCATGAGGACGAGCAAGGCGAGGTAGAGCAGCGGCTCTGCGATCTCCCAGCGAAACGCGCGCAGGGCTTCGGGGCGCTGGCGGGCGATGATGACGCCGATGCCGACCCCGACGATCAAGAGCGATGCACCCGCCAGCAGGAGCGCGCCGACGCGGCCAAGCAGGACGAGGCCCAGGCGGCGCAGGCGGATCTGCCTGCTGGAGAACGGCGTGCCGCTTGCCCAGTGCAGGATGATGACGGCGGCGCAGACGGCGAGTGCGATCTCGCTGAGCGGGAACACGACGGCGCCCGCGACGCGCTTCGGGACGTACCAGAACGGGAAGGTCAGCGGTAGCAGGCTGAGCGCGAGGGGCGGGCGGCGCCACGCGCAGACGGCGAAGAGGAGTACTCCGGGCAGCGAGACCAGCGGTGACGGCACGAGGTAGTAGAACGCGAGGCCGGCGGTGAGCAAGATGGCGAGCGTGCGGTCTCGCTCCGCACGCGGGGTTGGCGGCGCCACCTTGGTACGCTTCGCCATGCGACTTCCCCCAGCTGCCGAAGCGCCACGCGCGACGTGTTCGCGACCGAACTATGCCACACGTAGGCGTTTGCTTTCAATTGACACTCTGCACAGGCTAAAGCCACAGCAGATTCTCGGTTCACCACCGCGGCCTACGCCACGGCTCCCCGAAGGGCCTGCCCGGCCCAGTGGATGTTCCTCGCCGCGTTCTCGTCGCGATCCATCACCAGCCCGCAGTTGCTACAGACATGGGTACGGACACTGAGGCTCTTTGGCACGTGCTCCCCACAACCGCTACAATCCTGGCTGGTGTCTTGAGCAGGAACCGCAATCACTCGCTTACCGGCGCATGCTGCCTTGTAGTCGAGGATACTGCGGAACTGCGCCCGACCCACATCGCTGATGCTTTTGGTCAGGCGGCGATTCCGTACCAAATTGGCGACCTGCAAGTCTTCGAGGTAGATCGCATCGTAGGTCTGAACCAATTGGCGTGCGACTTTGTGGTGAAAGTCGCGCCGCTGCCACTTCACCGCCTGGTGCGCCTTGGCGAGCAGCTTCACCGCCTTCTTGCGGCGCGTGCTGCCCTTCTTGCGACGAGCAACCTTGTGCTGGGCTTTGATCAGTCGCTCCTCCGCCCTACAGTAGTGGCGCGGATTCTCGATCGCATCACCCTCGGCGGTGACGAGGAACACTTTCAATCCTACGTCGATGCCTGTCTCGCGTCCGGTGAGCGGCATGGACTGTTCAGGAACCTCGGTACAGGAGAAGATCACATACCAGCCGTCGGCCTCATGCGAAATCGTCACTGTCTTGGGCTTGCGTTCAATGGGGCGTGACCAACGGATAGCTACGTGCCCGATTTTCGATAAGACCAGGAAGCCGTTATCCAATTGAGCGCCGTTGCCGTACTGCTTGTCGGTGAAGGAATGGTAGCGGTTGCGTCCCTGGAAGCGGGGAAGCCTGGCGTCTGCCCGGCCTTCACGCGCCGGAAGAACGCTTGATACGCTTTGTCCAGCCGCGTCAAGACATCCTGCAAGACCTGTGAGTGGATGGCAGCATATTCGGAATACGCCTCTCGGATACCGGGGAGTTCAGCTTCCTGGTGGGCGTGCACGACGGTGACACCGCAGCGGCGGTAGGCCCAGATGCGTTGCTCTAAACCCGCATTGTAGAGGTCGCGGCAACGCCACAGCGTCTCATCCAACACCCGTTCCTGGTCTGCTGTTGGCTTGAGTTTGTACTTGTAGCTCTTGCGCGCGCTCATCTCTGACCACTCCCCACGGCTGAAGGCGGGGGATTCTTGGGCTGACCACGACTCACCTAGCGAGCTAGGAGTCGTACACGGTCATGTCGTGGCCCGAAGCCACCTCCACACGCGTACCTTCCCGCAGGCCCTGCGGTAGAGCGTACGTATCGCACACCTGGTCGTTTGGTGTCCGGTTGTCGGGAGCGCCTGACGGCGCGCGGCGTTTCCTCCCCATGGCTCAAGCCAGGGGTCTTCACGCCGCGCGAGCTGATAACGGCCAATCTACTGACGGCTCTGGGCTTCGATATAGCGGTGAATGATTCACCGCTGACGTCGCCCGCTGTAGACGCGAAGTACGATCTTGTCCACAGCGACGGAAGCCGATGCGACTCGGGAAACTCTTTGCGCAACGTGTATGCGCTGAATCCCTTGCACTCCTTGACCAACACAGCAGCGCTCACGGACGGCCACACTTGCACACACAGGTGGATCTGGTCGGGCTGCACCGCCAGTTCCAGGACCGTCCAGCCCTTCTCGCTGCAGTTCTGGCGAATCAGTGCTTCGCAGCGAGCCCAACCTGATCGACCAACACCTTTTTGCGCACCTTTTTGCGGCGCTTGGGACACCAGATGAGATGGTAGACGATCAGATGCACGTGATGCTCATCGCGCTGGTAGTCTAGGTTGCTCATGTCGTTTCTCCTGTAGATAATGCTGCCGCAATATCTACAGACCGGCAACCGAACGGGGCTGCTGGCTAAAGCCGACGCAAGCCTTTCATCCGCATGGGCTAATGCCCAGCGGCTTTGCGGGCTATTTGGTAAGCGATTCTCGTCGAGGTGCGGGGCGAACGCGGCGAGAGGAGAGTGCGACGGCGGAATCGCTCGATCTCATACGCGGTCGCGCCGTCGTGGAGTGATGCGGCGGGCGGGTCGGGCTGGCACACGGACCCGGTGGGCGCGTCGAGCGCTGGTTGATGTTCCCGCTCGCCGGGTAGCCACCCAAGTGGGCTATGCAGTAGCCCAGTCGGGTCAGCCAAGCGGTGGCGCTTGTTCAGGTCGAGGGCATACTGTACAATGCCGTGGCCTGAAAGGGTTGTGTTGCCCTCGCGAGGTTGCTCGATCGCCCCTCATGCGCGAAGCCAGGTCGCTTGGACGTGGATGCGGCACGCTCGCGCGAGGCGGCTGGGGGCACGTTCCCCGGCGCCCGCAATCTCGGCGTTATGATGGCGTTTCCTCCGTGATGGAGCATCCGAAAGGTGGGCGAGCCCGATGTCTGGCACTCCTGGAGCACGGGTCTTCGCAATCGCGAATCAAAAGGGGGGCGTCGGCAAGACGACTACCTCGATAAATCTCGCCGCCTGTTTGGCGGAGGCGGGGCGCAGGACGCTGGTGATCGACCTCGATCCGCAGTCCAACACGACGACGGGATTCGGCGTGGACGCGCATCGGGTGGGCCAGTCGATCTACGAGGTACTAGTCAACGACGGCGTCTCGATGCGCGACGTGATCCGGCGCGACATCCGCCCGAACCTTTCGCTGCTGCCCGCGAAGGTCGATCTCTACGCCGCCGACATCGAGCTGGTGTACCTGGAGCAGCGCGAGTATCGGCTGCGGCGGTCCCTCGAAGCGGTGACGCCCGAGTTCGACTTCGTGCTGATCGACTGCCCACCGTCGCTCGGGCTGCTGACGGTCAATGCGCTCACCGCCGCCGAGGGCGTGATCCTGCCGCTGCAGTGCGAATACTTCGCCCTCGAAGGCATGCAGCAGCTGCTCAACACGATCCGACTGGTGCGCGACCGGCTGAACCCGCGCATCCAGCTCTTCGGCGTGGTGCTGACGATGTTCGACCCGCGCACGAAGCTGGGCAGTGAGGTCGTCAAGGAGATCGGCGAGCACTTCCCGAAGGAGAAGTTCGACCAGGTCATTCCCCGTACCGTCCGGCTGGCGGAGGCGCCGAGCTTCGGCCAGACCATCCTCGAGCACGATCCACGGTCGCCCGGTGCCCTGGCCTACAAGCAGCTTGCCGAGGAAGTGATCGCGCGAGCGATGGCTGGCGTGACGGCATAGGAGACGCAGAGCATGCCCAAGCAACGATTTGGTCTGGGCCGTGGGCTAGACGCATTGATCCCGGGCTCGTCGGCATTGATCGCGGAGGAAGAAGCGGACGAGGCTGGCGTCGTCGCCGCGCCGATGGGCGAGGTGCCGATCGACGCGATCGCGCCGAACCCCTACCAGCCGCGCACGCAGATTCCGGACGACGGGCCGTTGAACGAGCTAGCGACCTCGATCAAAGAAGTGGGCATGCTGCAGCCCCTCATCCTCACGACGGACGGCCAGGATGAGTATGGCGCGCGCTATCGCATCGTCGCTGGCGAGCGCAGGTGGCGGGCGGCGCGGCTCGCCGGGCTCGACTCGGTCCCCGCGATCATCCGCGAGACGACGCCGCAGCAGATGCTGGAGCTCGCGCTGATCGAGAACCTCCAGCGAGCGGACCTCAATCCCCTGGAAGAGGCGCAGGGCTATCGCCTGCTCATGGACGAGTATGGCATGACGCAGGAGCAGATCGCGGAGGGCGTCGGGCGCAATCGCTCGACGATCACGAACAAGGTTCGGCTGCTTGATCTGCCCGACGAGGTGATAGTGAAGCTGAGGACGATGCCCCAGACGTTCACCGAGGGGCATGCGCGCGCTGTGCTGCAGGTCAACGGGGAGGCGCTGCGCATCAACCTGGCGGACCGCATCGTCGCGCAGGGGATGAGCGTGCGCCAGGCCGAGGAGGAGGCGCGGCGCTACAACGAGGCCGCGCTGCGGTTGACGCCGGACCGGCGTGGCGGTCAGGTGCGTCAGCAGACCTATGAGACGCGCGAGCTTGAGCGCGAGTTCACCGAATCGATCGAGATGAAGGCGCGGCTGCAGCGATCGCATCAGGGCAAAGGCTCGCTCACGCTCTTTTTCAATAACGACGAGCAGCTACAAACGCTGTACGAGCGGCTGGTTGGCGCGGAGCGGGCGCAGCTCAACGGCGGCGGCTACAGCATCAAGGCGATCGAGAGCCCCGACACCGTGATGGACGACACCTATGACATCGCCTTCGACGGCGACGGGCACGAAGGCAACAACTGACACGCCGCAGCACGCTTGGCCCTTCCTCGCGTCAACGGGAAGCCGCCGGGCGTGATCGCGCGGGCGTGGCGAGCTGACCGGATGCGGCGCGGGAGGCAGGTGACGCATGGATCGCGGACCGGGAGGCCCAGCCAAGGGCACGATCGACGCGCGGGCTGAGACGTTGCAGCTCGCCAACCTGTTGGGGTGCACGGCGGGCGCCGTCGCGCTGCTGCAGGCGTTCGTCGTGGCGTCGAGCGCACTCGCCCACCAGGCGGATATCGTGGCGCTGCAACGCGGCCTCTTGGCCTATCGCGACAAAAGCGGCGGTCCCTGGCTCGATCCGCAGCTCGGGCACGTGCTGCCCCTCATCGTCGCCACGTACCTGACGGCGGCTATCTCGCTGGTGGTGACGGCGGCATTGGCCTGGTATGCAGGCCGGATGGCGGCTGGACTGGGCGGTCGGGAGGTCGCGGCGACGGCAGGGCGGCGGGTCGCCTGGATCAGTGGGCTGTTCTGGGCGGTGGCGTCGGTCTTTGCGGTCGTGGTGCTCCACGCGGATGGCACGTTCTCGTGGGCCGTGGCCACCGGCGTCAAGCTCAAGGTGACGCCGAGCTCGCAGCCGGTGATAGGCCTGTTCGTGAGCTCGCCGGATGTGGCCTTCGTCGCGATTCAGCTTGCCACGCTTTTGCTGCAGCTTGGCCTCGGCTTTGCGGTTGGAATCTACGTGGGCACGCTCGCGGGCGAGCGCGGCGGCGAGCGCGGATCGATCGCCGGTTCGCCTACGCCCGCGGCATGAGGCGGCTTGTTTGCAACTACCCTGCGTAGTGCGCGTACTCATGTGAGGAAACGGACGCCGCCGTGCGGGAACGTACGCGCGGCACGTGCGTTAGCCCGCGAGCGCGATCGGAGGCCATATGCAGCGATCGGGAAACCCGGCGGTTCGCTACGGACTCATCTTCGGCGGCATCATCGGCGTGCTGCGGCTTATCAGCACCGCCATCCAGTACGGCACGGGCGGGCGGCGGGCTTTCGCCGAGAGCACGGGTACGTTCGGGGGTGGCAGAGGCGGCGGGGCGCTTGCATTCGCGTGCCTTTCGCTCCTCATCGGGTTGGCTATCTACTTTCTCGCGGGTATGTTTGCGGCGCGCGAAACGGGGCGCACCGGCTCGGGCGCGATCAGCGGACTTCTGGCAGCCATCATCGGCGGAGCTATTGGGGCGGTGATTAGCGTGATCGCGGCCGCGACTGTTCCCGCTGCTGATTGGTACTCGATCTTGTCGGAAGCTAACACGAAGGTAAACTCGCCCTCAGAAGCGAAGACCGCAGCCATCATCGTCGTCCTCATACTCGCGGTCGTGGGGCTGTTGATTGCCGCGGGCGTCGGCGCCGGCGTCGGGGCGCTTGGCGGCCTGGCGGGCAAGGGACGATATAACGGGCCGGTGAATCCGTATCAGCAGTCCTTCTACCAGGGGCCGCAGGGCTTCTCGCCGCCACCGGGCTACCCGCCGACCGGCTATCCGCCGCAGGGCACGCCGGGGAGCTACCCCCCGCCGGGCAATTACCCACCGCCGGGAGCCTACCCGCCGAGCCCCCGGCATCCGGTCGTATCCCCCGCCGGGTTCGTACCCGCCGCCACCTGCGGGTTATCCACCGGAGGACGACGCGCAGACGCGACCTCCGCAGTACCCGAACTCGTAAGTGTAGCGCGTGGCCCATGGCCGAGCGCCATGGGCCACGCGAGCGTCATCCACTTCGCGGAGGTGCGCCGTGCAGGCGAGCGGAGGTTCCGGCGATGCGATGGGGACTCACCGGCGCGGTCGTCCTAGTGGTCGCGCAGATCGTCCTCAACGGCCCGTGGCTCTTCGGCGGACGTTCGCTGCTGCTCGCGACGGGTGACGCGAACGACTACACGAACAACACCGCGGTCCTCGCGGCGGCGGGGCTGGTCGCGCTCGGCGTGATCTTCGGCGCGGGGCTGCTGACCGTGCGGGACGGCGGCTCGATCGGCGCCGGGATATTCGCGGCGGTCGTCGCGGCGGGCGTGAGCACGGCGGTGTCCATGCTGTTCGTGGCGGTCCTGCTGTCGAATTCGGAGCTGCCATCGCTCCATGCGTACGGACTCAGCGGGGCGAGCATTCGCCACGTTTTTATCGGGGCGGTACTCGTCGTGATGATGATCCGGTTTGCCGTCGGCTTGGCGCCGCTTATCCTCCTTGCGGCGTTGGGCGCGTGGATCGGGCGTTTGATTTTCGGCGCGGATCCGCTCGCGTATCGGTATGACGAGACGCTCGATCCCGACCTGCAGCCGGGACGCCTGCGGTATGGCCGCTCTCCCGCTATGTGGCAGCTGTCGCCGCAGGCGGAGCAGGGCGCGGGCGAACCGTGAGCGGCGCTCGTCCCTTCACGGATGAGAGGCGCTAGGAGCGGCTCTGCGTGGCAGCACTCTCCGAAGCGGGCTCGGCCACCTCTTGCGGCGCGGCTGCGCCCAGGCGCGGCATCTGGCGCACGGCGGGGTCGCCCTTGAAGCGGGTGGCGATGACCCAGCGGAAGGCCTCGATGAAGATCTTGCGCGACATCTTCGACTTGCCCACGCGGCGATCGACGAAGATGACGGGCACCTCGCGGACGCGGTAGCCGCGCTTCCAGAAGATGTAGGTCATCTCGACCTGGAAGGCGTAGCCCTGCGCGCGGATGAGGCGCAGGTCGATGGCGTTGAGGGCGGCGGTGCGGTAGCAGCGGAAGCCGGCGGTGCAGTCGTGCGTGGGGATGCGCAGCATGAAGCGCGCGAAGCGGTTGCCGCCGCCGCTGATGAACTTGCGCATGGCGGACCAGTTGGGCGTGCCGCCGCCCTTGACGTAGCGCGAGCCGATGACGAGATCGGCCTGCTCGGCAGCGGCGAAGAAGCGCGGCAAGTCGGCGGGATCATGGGAGTAGTCGGCATCCATCTCGAAGACGAAGTCGTAGCCCTGCTCGATGGCGTAGTGGAAGCCCGCGACATAGGCGGTTCCCAGGCCGAGCTTGCCAGGTCGATGCAGTACGCGCACCTGCGGCAACCGTTGGTGGATCTCGTCGATGAGCTGGCCGGTGCCGTCGGGGGAGTTGTCGTCGATGATCAGGAGATCGGTGGATGGGGCATTGCGCAGGACATCGTCGATCAGTCCGGTGATGTTCTCGCGCTCGTTATAGGTCGGGATGACGATCAGCGATCTCACGGGACTTCTCCACTTCCGGACGAACCGACGCGCCGATGCGGCGAGTGAGGTGATTGTCCGCCGCTGGCTTGTTTACTACCCCGGGCGGTATGCGGTGCTTAGTGTACATCGCGACGCCGCAGCATGTCACGAGGGATGGCGCGAATAGGGTGCTGCGGAGCGGCCGACTTTACAGTTTGGCGGGGTCACCAGACGCGGCGGCGCAGCTCGGCGAGGCGCTTGATGGTGATCTTGTATTTGTCGGTGCTGATGAACTGCTTGTCCATGAAGTAGCCCATGACTTTGTTGACGCTCTCGCGTGAGGCGCCGACCATCGCGGCGAGCTCGCCTTGGGTGAGCCGCAGCTCGATGCGGATGCCGTCGGCCGTGCGGGCGCCGTGGATCTCGGCGAGCTCGAGCAGCTTCTTGGCGACGCGGCCGTGGACGTCGAGGAAGAGGAGGTCTTCGATCATGGCGTCGGTCTGGCGCAGGCGGCGCGAGAGGACGTGCATGACCTGGACGGCGATGCGCGGGTGGTTCATGACGGCGTTGAGGAAGTCGGTGCGCTGGAGGGCGAGCGTCTCGGCGGGCTCGACGGCGGCGGCGCTGGCGGAGCGCGGCTGCCCGTCGAGCAGGGCGAGCTCGCCGAAGTAGTCGCCGATGCCGAGGAGGGCGAGGGCGACCTCTTGACCGTCGGGGCTGGTGACGTAGATGCGGACTTTGCCGCTGAGGATGACGTAGAGCACCTGGCCGGGGTCGTCGCGGTGGAAGATGATCTCGCCGGTGCGGTAGGTGCGGGCACGGGCGACGGCGGTGAGCTCGTCGAGGGCGTCGGCGTCGAGCCCGGCGAAGAGGGCGACGCCCTCGAGCGGAGCAGCGCTGATCGGCGCGGCGGCTGGCGCCGGGGGCAGCGAATTGCGCTTGGTGGCGGTGGCCGTACTCTGCTGTGGTTCGTCGTTGCGATCCTGCCCGGACATGGGTTGCCTCGCCTTCGCTCCCTCGCGCGCATGGTGATCCCTGGCTTCAAGTGCGCCTTCATCTTAGCCTGACACGCGGGCGAGCGCAACTGTGGATGCAGGCCGGCGGCGGGTGAACCCATGATCCACGTTGCCGATCTCGCCGTTTTTGCCGGAATATCGGTTGCCGGCGGTTGAAACCGCGCCTGGGGGGCGTGCCGCAGCGAAGAAGCCCCCAGCGGAGGACCCCGCCGCCTGCGCGGGATCGACATCAGAGTGGTGGAGCACTTGCCGTTTTTGCCGCTTTTCGGATGTGCTGCATCGACGGTCTGCCGATCCTGCCGATTTTTGCATGTTGGAAGGATCGCGGTGACACCGCTTCCTGGCCTGAAGGCCAGGGGGAATCGCGCGGGTACGGAGAAGTTGAATTTGCCGTTTTTGCCGGATTTTGCATTTTGGTCGCATGGGCATCTTCCCTTGGGCTGGGAAAATGGGAACGCCGCCCTCTCGCGCTCGGAGAAGGCGGCGTCTTTGCTGGGACTCACCGCTGGTTGTTGCGGGCAGTATAGCATATCCACCGGGTCGGCGGCTGGAAGCAAGCGGTAACAATGCGGGCGAGAAGGACTGGTAGCTGGCGCAGGGCGTGACCGCTTGGTATATGCTGAGGTTACGGAACTTTGACGCGTAGCTGGCTCTGCGCGATGTGGGTGAGGAGAACAACGCTGTGCTGAGGCCCCCTCGCGCACGCATAGCACTCCTAGCCGCGATCCTCATGGGGTGCGTGCTGCTCACCGGGTGCGACGAGAACACGGCGATCTCCCAGGGTAGGGGACTGCCTATCCTCCGGCGGCTTGATTGGGGCTTCTCCTTCTACTCCAACGCCACATGGTCGCCCGACGGACGCTGGATCGCCTTACTGGTCGGTCCTGGCTACGCGGCCCACCTGGAGGTGCTCAGCCCGGACGGTGGCACGAAGCATGATCTGAGCTCTTGGGGCTGCGGGCAGGTCAACCGCCCCTTCTCATTCGCCTGGCTGCCGGACGGCGAGCTAAGCTGCGTGACCAGCGACGGGCGGATGCTCGTCGGCGGGGACCCATTCGCATCTCCGCGCACGATTGAGCTGAGCGGCATGCTTCATCCCGAGGGACAGGGAAGCACCTGGGCGCCTGATGGCAGTGTCCTCATTGTCAACTCGGGTACCTTGCCGAACGATCCGAACTCGATGGGCAGAATGTTGTTCGCGGTCGACCCGCTGGGGCGCGTGACAGATGCGCCGCTCACCTCGCCGCGGGACGATGTGGAGACCCCGGCGTGGGTGCCGCATGCCTCGGCGCTGACCTACGTCAAGCAGCAGGGCATCTCCTCGGGCATCTATGATCTGTGGGAGGTCGCCGTGACGAGCGGGCCGAAAGGTCCGGCGCTCGGCGTTCCTATCATGCTGGCGGGCGACGTGGATACATCCTACGCCTGGTCACCCAGCGGGCGGTGGGTGGCGGTACGCTACAGGAGCTCGAAGGGCGGGGACAAGATCTACCTAGTAGACACCGCCGATCCGACGCGGACGGTGGACGTCATGTTCGCCGACAACGTGGGTGTGCAGATGAAGGGCCCCATTTGGTCGCCAGACGGCGAGACACTGATTGTATTCCATGTCGGCTACGATAGCGCAGAGCCATATCGTATCGATATTGGCGCGTACTTGCGGAGCAAGGGGCTCCCGGTCTAGGCGATCGCGACCAGCATTAGCCGGGGAGGAAGAGGGTGAACTGGCCGACGGTGCTGACGCTGTACCCGGGGAGGGCGCCGGAGCGTATGCTGGCGAGGTGGAGGGCGACTTCGGGTGTGCCGGTCAGCTCAAGGTAGGCGGGGAGTGGGTCCGCGAGGCCACGGGCGATGTAGGGCGTGTAGCGGTTGAAGCCGGGATGGCCCTCGGGCGTGATCATGACGGCGATGATGGACTCGCCGCTCTCGAAGGTGAGGCGAAGGCCCTCCCAATAGTCGTTGCTGATGACGGTGCGCACGTCATGGGCGTGCAGCACGTGGAGCAGGGCGGCGTCGTCGTTGGCGACCCAGAAGCCGTGGTCGAGGGCGGCGGTGGAGACGGGCGTGACGGCGGCGGCACCGGCGAGGTTCCACGCCAGGAGCGCGGCGAACACGATGGTGGGAAACGCGACACGGGTGATATGGACGCTCGAGGATAGCCGTCTAACGTCGTGCGTGATCGAGGTGAGGACGCGCAGGAGCTGGTGGGCCAGGATGGGCGCAGAGATGACGACGGGGAAGAGGTAGCGCGGCACGGCGAAGAGGTCGCCCTGGCGCGTGAAGGCCATCGCCATGAGATAGCAGGCGGTGACGAGGAGCAGCGCGGCCTCGCCCTGGCGGCGGACGAACGCACGACGCTCGGCGGGCGTTACGTCGAGGACCTTCGGTGGGACGCGCAGCTCGCGGCGCGCCTTCAGCGCGGAGATGGCGGTGGCGATGAGCAGGGCGGCGGCTGCGAGGGCGAGCAGCAGGTCGAGCGCGTAGGCGAGTGGGTGCGCGGAGGCGGCGGCGCGATAGCCGGCGATGGTGAGGCCGGCGGATTGGTAGCCGCCGAGGACGCCGCCCACGACGATTGGCAGTGAGACGGTCGCTTCGAGCCAGAGGTTGCCGAGCAGCGACGGGGATTGCGCGCCGTGCGCACCAACGGCGGTGATGCCGAGGATGGTGGTGAGCGTCGCGGCGCCAGTGGCGATGTTGTAAACGATCGCGGGTCCGGCGCCGACGAGCAGCGCGCCTGCGAGGGCGAGCCCGTTGCGGCCAAGGAGATCGCTTCGGCGCTGCCAGTAGAAGATGGCGGCGACGGCCAGCAGGAAAGGGGCGACGAGCAGGTTGGTCCAGAGGGCGAGCCCAGCGAGGACGCCGAGCAGCGCCGACGCCGCAAGCGTGCGTCTGGCCGGGTCGGCGCCGCGGAGCGCGAGGAGCAGCAGCAGCGCGCCGAAAAGCAGCGTTTCGACGTAGCCGCCGTATGCGCGGACGCTCAGGATGACGAAGTACGGAGAGCCGAAGGCCAGGAGGAAGGCAGCGGCGAGCGCGACGCGCGGCGAGTAGATGCGGCGGGCGAGGAGCGCGATGGCGGCGATGGCGGCGAGGCCGATCAGCATCGGCGCGAGGCGCAGCGCGGTGGCCGTGGGGCCGAAGAGCCAGACGAAGGGCGCGACGAGCGTCGGTTCCAGGCTGCCCATGTAGGACTGGCCCCAGAAGAAGACCGACCACTCGCCGTGGCGCAGGTGCAGCGCCATGAGCCCGATGGTGGCTTCGTCGCTATCCAGCGTCGGCAGCCCGCGCGCCAGCAGCCAGAGCCGGAGCACAGCGCCGCCGCCGAGGATCAGCGCGAGCGCGACCCGCCAGCAGTTGTGTGGTCGAGGAGGCGCCGACGGTCGAGCGCTGGAGCCGCCAGGGGTAAAGTTGGGGGAAGCCTGCGCTATCGCCATGCCCACATTCTACTGTGCGCGCGTCGTTCTCGCTACTCTGCCCGACGCTGCGCGCTCGGTGCGCGGCCTCACCGGGCGCGGGCAAAGTAGGCGAGAGAATCGGCGTAGGGACGGTAGCCGAGGGCACCGCAGAGGCGCTCGGAAGCGGCGTTGTCGGCGCGGTGGCGATAAATCGGCAGCCGCTCGGTGGCCAGGATCGCTTTGGTGGCGCGCGAGACGACGGCGCGGCCGAGCCCCTTGGCGCGCAGGTGCGACGCATCGGTGCGGACGCCGATCTCGGCGACGTGCGGCGATTGGGGACGGATGCCGGCGAAGGAGACGATGGCGCTGCCTTCGCGCACGGCGGAGACGCCGCCACTGTAGCGTGCGAGCAGCGACAGGGCGAACGGCTCGACCTCGGCGGCCTCGTCAAGCGGCTCGATCCAATCGAGCCAGGGGCCGACGTAAGGGCGGAAGCCCTCGCGGGTGACGTAGGCGATGCGCAGGTGGGCCTCGTCGGTGGAGGTGAGGCGGTCCGGGGCGCTGGCGCTGAGCAACGATTCCAAGGCGGCGAGGCCGTGCGCGGCAAACAGCTCGGCGGGCGGCAGATCGCGCAGTAACGCGGCGAGGGTGGGGCGGAGCTCCGGCGCCACGCTGACCACGCCCGCGCGATCCGCCGGGGCGGCTTCGTCGAGCGGGCGTGGGATTGGCGCGATCACGGAGAGCAGGGGCCGTTGCTCGAAGAGCAGCGCGGCGGGGTCGACCTCGGCGCGGGTGGGCACGACGGTCCAGCCGGGGCGTCGCAGGTCGCCGACCGAGCAGCCAAGCTGCATGCTGAAGTACACGTCCAGCGTTTGGAGGGCGTGTTGGTCGTCGGTGACGGTGGATTCGTGGTGCGCCATGCTAGACCGCGCGTCCCGGCTTGGCGAGCCTGCGCCAGGCGTTGGTTTTACGGGCGAAGAAGTCTCGCCCGCGGCGTTGGGCGCGCATCCACCAGCGGCCACGCGGCTGCCACGCGGGATCCCACGCGTCGCTGGCTGCCTGCCAACGCTCGCGGGCGTGCTGCCGCGGGAAGAGCCGGTCGAGGCGGGATGGAGCTCTCTGCGTCATGCGGACATTGTACTCCATGGGGGTGAGGTGCGGGGGTGGAACCTTCATTAATGCTGTCACGCGATGCCGATGGAGCAGGCGTCCCTGCAGGGCAGTCTATCACCGGCGCCACGCGGTCCGCCATCGCTCGCGGACAGTGAAGATCGAGGTAGAGGCGCGATGGTCGCGCGATCACGAGCGCTGCGTCGAGCGCGGCACCACGTCCGGACGCATCGCGCGTGCGGGCGTTGCAAGCGCTACGACGACCGCTGGCGGCATGCCATGGCTTCACTCGCGGAGGACAGTGGCATTCGTAACATACGAGGCCCCGCCAGTTTGCCTCCATCATCGTCTGTCATCGCTCACCAGACACCATCCGCTGTGGATCGTGCATCGGGCGGCCGTCCACAACCGTCAGGATGGGGGCAAATGTCTTCAGGTCATCCGCCGATGCCAAGATGGGATCGCCCGCGAACCCGACCAGATCCGCCAGGCAATTCGGTTCTAGCGTGCCGCGTCGGCCCTCTTCGCCAACGAGCTGGGCGCCCGCCGCCGTGTAGAGCCAGAAGGCGGTGTACGGATCGACGGTGTATTCCTCACCCTGCACCCCTGCGTCCCTCGTTTGTCGGGTTACCATGCCCCAGATGGCCTGGATGGGATCGACGGAACCCGCGGGGTAGTCGGTCCCCGCCGAGACTTGCGCGCCCTCTTCGAGCCATGCGCGCACCGGCATGATGCTGCGCGTGCGCTCTGGGCCCCAGAGGCGCAGCAGGTTCCCCGCCATCCCGTAGAGCAGCGGATGTTGGACCGTCACGGGGATGCCCAGCCGGACGGCACGCCCGCGCTGCTCCGCGTCCGCGAGGAAGCCATGCTCGATCACCATCGAGCGCGGCGGCAGGCTTGGGTTCGCTGCGATGACTCGCTCGTAGACGTCGAGCAGCGTCCGCACGGTGCGATCCCCGAGCGCGTGCGTGGCGATCTTCCAGCCGCGCTTCACCGCCGCATCGGCCACCGCGAACATCTCGTCCGGATCCCAGTTGAGGTGCCCGTGCGCGGTCGGATCGTTGGCGAAGGGCTGGTCGAGCGCCGCACCCTCGGGCCCGCCGTCGAGCACGAACTTCAGGCCCCAGAGGCGCAGCCAGTCGTCGCCGAAACCGCTCCGCACGCCCCACCGCGCCACGGAGGCGATGCGCTGCTCGACGGGCCCGAACGGCAGCACGTTGATGAGCGGCTGCGTCCGCACCGTTAGCCAGCCGCGTTCCCACGCCGCCTGATACACCAGCATCTGTTCCGCGGCGATCATCGGCGCCCGCACCGCGCCGATGCCGAGGGCGTTGTATTGCTGGCAGACTGTACGAATGGCCGCTACCTGGTCCTCGAACCGGGGTGGAGGCACGAGCTTGGAGACGAGCATCACCGCGCCTCCCTCCAGGATCCCCGATGGGCTACCGTTGGCTAGGTGCTGGATCGCGCCGCCTGGGGGATCGAGGGTCTCCGCGGTGATCCCGGCGAGACGGAGCGCGAGCGAGTTCACGCAGGCCAGGTGCCCGCCGCGCTGGGCGAAGACGGGATGTTCCGTCGTCGCTTCGTCGAGCTCCGCGGCGGTCGGAGGCCGCTGTTCGGCCAGGTTCGCCTGATTCCAGGCGTTGGTCGTCTGGATCCACTGGCCGCTAGGGATCGCAGCGGCCACGTGGTGGATGAGTTCGACGAATTCCGCGATGGAATGCGCGCGTTCGACGGGGACGAGCAGCGAATTGAGCACTGCCTCGAACAGATGATTGTGCGTGTCGAAGAAAGCCGGAAGTAGCGTAAGTTCGGCATTGTCCACGATGCGGGTCGAGGGAGCGGCAATGGTATCCAGCCCATGCGCATCCTCCGAGACTGCGATGATCCGATTGTCGCGTATCGCGATGGCGCGGTAGATCGCCCGACCGCGCGCCATCGAATAGATAGCGCCGGCGCGGATCAGCAGAGTCGGTCGAGTGAGAACGGTGTCCACGAGTTCGCCCCCTAGCCTTCACCGACGGCGCCCACTTGGGCAACCATAGCTAAACTAAACTGTTTAGTAAGATTGCGCGTTGACAAGCGTACACGAGGTGCGCGAAGATTGCAAGATGGACCTGGGTGCCCTACAACATGAGGTACGTGCGATGGAGGACATTTCGGAACCGGCACCCGTGGCGAGCAAGGAAGGACGCGCGAAGCGCCAGCTCATCGCCGAGGCGGCATTGCGTGTTTTCTTGGCGCGAGGTTTCGCGGGGGCGAGCGTCGACGAGATCGTCGCCGAGGCGCACGTGTCAAAACCCACCGTCTATGCCAATTTCGGCAGCAAAGAAGAGCTTTTCCGCAGCATCATCGGCGCGATCGTCGAGACTGCGCAGAGCGGCCTCACCACATTCACCCCGCGTCCGGCGGAACGAGCGGAAGAGGTCACGCGCGAATTACGCGAGTATGCGCAGACCTGGACGCACAGTATCTTGCAACCCGACCTGATGGCATTGCGCCGGTTGGTCATCGGCGAAGCGGCCCGGTTTCCGGACCTCGCGCTGACGTATTATCAGGGCGGCCCCCTCCACGTGGAGCAGCAGCTCGCCAATCGTCTCGGCCAGCTCGCGGAGGCCGGTTTCCTCACGCTCTCAAATCCCACTACGGCGGCCGAACACTTCGGCTATCTCATCATCGGCCCATTGCAGACACGGGCCATGTTCGTCCCGAGCGCCACGCCGACCGAGGCAGAAACCGCTGCCGTCATCAAATATGGGGTCGATGCATTCCTCGCGATCTACGGCACCCCCCTCCGCGAGTGACGACTCCGCACGTTCGAGTCCCACGCGGGCCGTCGAGGCGGGCATCGTCGCGGGACTGCTCGCCGGCGCGATTAGGTGTCCCGCGGTCACGCTGGTGGGCGCGGTGGGCGCGGACGGACCGCGGGACGCGGACACGATCGCGGGCATGGCGCAGGTCCCTCCGGCCACGCCGGGGCGGGATGATGCGGCCCCGGCACCGACTTTCCGGTGCTACTCGGTCGCCGTAGAGGATACGCCGAGCGATGCGCGGCGTGGGGTATGCTGGTGCAAGGAGCGCGGCGGTGTGAGCTGCCGCGATGCAGAGTCGGCGGCAGTATGGGAGCGGTGCTATGCAGGAGAGTGACGCGCGTGGTGCCGAGACGGGTGGCCTCGTCGTGCGACCGGCGCGGGCCGAGGATCGCGACGCTGTCTTCGCGTTCAGTTCGACGACGTTCGACGGCGAAGACTACATCCCGTACGTGTGGGACGACTGGCTTGGCGCTGATCCCGAGCGCTCGGCGCTGCTGGTCGCCGTGTGGAATGAGCAGCCGGTGGGCGTGATCCACTGGCGCCTGCTGAGCGACGAGGAGGCGTGGATCGAGGGCATCCGAGTCGATCCCGCCGAGCGACGACGTGGCGTCGGGCGCGCGATGCTCTCGCGGGCGCTCGCGGGCGCGGACGCGCACGGGGCACAAGTGGCGCGCTTGATGACCTCCGAGCAGAATGTCGCCTCGCAGCAGCTCGTCGGGCGCTTCGGTTTTGTGCGCGTGGCCGAACTCGTGCGCTACGAGGCGGCGGCGTCGGAGGAGGCTGGCAATGCGGCAGCTCGGCTCGGCCCCGAAGACTTTGACCGCGTGTGGACCTGGTTGGAGGAGTCGAACCTGCGCCCATTCGCCGGCGGCCTGGAGCTCGAGTATTGGGCGGCGCGCGCGCTGAGCGAGCCGGTGCTGCGCGCATATCTCGCCGCTGGGGAGGTGTGGGCGCTGGAGGAGTGGGGATCGTTGCAGGCGCTGGCGGTGGTGACGGTGCATGCCGCCGAGGGTGACGACGCGGCGACCTTGGAATCGCGCTACACCGATGGCACGGCGGACGCGCTGGGGCGGCTGGGGCTGGCGTTGCGCCGGATCGCCGCCGAGCGTGGATGCGCGAAGGTTGAGCTGTGGCTGCCGAACCTGCTGATCCTGCGCGACGCAATGCAAGGCGCCGGCTTCACCTCCGGCGACGAGGCCATGTGGATCTATGCGCGCGAGCTGTGATGTCGCGCTGTGCTGGTTTCTTGGCGTATGACGCCGCTCTCCTGCTCGCAGGCGGGGGCGAATCCCGACGCCCGCACGCGGCGCGAAGGCCAACGGCCCGCCGTACCTGAGTACGACGATAGTTTTCAGCACAGCGGCTACGGAGGACGGCAGGGTTTGGGGACGGCGGGGTTTCGGAGCCATCCCGCTTTTTGGGGCTGTTCGCCTCTGCGTCAACTATGCCGAGCGCGACTCACCTAGGCCTTCATGCGGGGGAGCGACCGATAACCCGGCGCGACAGGGTGCCATGAGCGAGCAGGACACGGACGATGGACCTCGATCACGAGGTGGCTGAGCCGTCGCGTTTGGCCGTGTACGAGAGTGGGGCGATGCGGCGACGGGCCTGCGAGTCGGCGATAAGGGCGGCGAGGCGATTGCGGCGAGTGTCATCTCTCTTGGCGCTGAGCACCCAATGCGTCGCGGTGCGGCGATACCATGGCGCCTGCGACTGGAAGAACGCCCAGGCCTCCGCGTTGGCGCGGAACTGCTGAAGCGAGGCATCGTCGAGCTCGGTCTGGCGTTGTTCGTAGGCGTAGATCCGCGAGCGGGTTTCGTCGCGCTTGGCGAAGGCGGCGAGCCCGGCGGGCTGCATCAGGCTCAGCGCGTTGAGCTCCTCGGCACGCTTGATGTTGACGGCGCTCCAGATGCTGCGTGGTTTGCGCGGGGTGAAGCGGATCGCGAAGCTCGCGACGTCCAGGCTCCTGCGCACGCCGTCGATCCAGCCGAAGCAGAGCGCCTCGTGCAGCGCCTGCGCGTACGTGATGCCGCCATTGCCGGAGGACTTTTTGTGGAAGCCGACGAGCAGCTCGGTCGAGGTCGCCCCGTGCTCCTCGAGCCAGTCGTGGAAAGCGACCTGTGAGGCGAAGAAGGTGGCTTCATCCATGCGTATGATGCCTCGTTTCTGCTCGGCGACGCGGCGGTCAGGCGTAGCCTAGGGTGGCGATACGCTCGACGGTGGCCGCTACCTCGTCGCGGTTGGGCGGCTGGAGCACGCTGGCGAGGAGTCGTGCCGTCTCGGCGTAGAGGCGCAGGGCAGCGGCGGCACGCTCGCGCAGGGATTCGTGCTGGAAGCCGAGCGCGGTGTGCAGGGCGCGCGACCAGGCACTTTCTACGTCGACGGAGGCTTGTACCTGGCGATAGAAGGTGCTCTCGGTGCTCTCAGTCTCGATCATGACGCCGCACTGGGTGGCGACGGCCCACGTGAGGCTGTAAAGTATCTCGCCGAGGGCAGACGGTATGGCAGCTTCCTCACCCCTCGCGAGCGCGCCGAGCAGCTTCAGCGCGTTCTCGGCGGAGAACATTAGCATGTCGCCGGCAAAGGTGTCCGCTGCTGGCTGGAGCGGCCCCCAGCGGAACGCTTGCGCTTCCGCAACAAAGGCGGCGATCGCACCGTCTTTGTCGAGCAAGATGCGCAGGCGAGCGGCACTGGGGACGAGGAAGATTGCCCATTCGGGTTGAGACAAGCGCTCGCGCCAGGCCGCGACCGTTTTGGGCGAGACGCTGACCAGCCAGCCGTCACGCCAGAAGAGGCGCTTCGGCGGGAGTGGCGCGCCCTCGCGATAGATCGGCGCGAGGTCCACATCGCTGAAGGTGGTCGCCGCGCCTCGCGCGAAGCTGCCACCCAGCACGACGGCGGCGACGTCCGGTCCATCCAGCTCGGCTGCCAGGGCCACCAGAAGACCTGCGGGGAGCGTGGCCGGTTGCGGACTTTCTTGGGCGGAGGTCAGTGGGCGCATGCGCTTCATTTCCCCCCTCTGGCGTCCGAATCGTCGCCGCGTTGCCCTGCCCGTGTGCCTGGCGAGCGTGAGGCGGCTAGGCCTGCTTCGGCAGGTTGTAGATCGCGGCGAACTTGGTGCGGAGGTAGTCGGCGAAGAAGCGCGGGTCGGGCGGCGCGCCGGTGACGCGTTGGATCAGATCGTTGGGACGATAGGTCGCGCCGTAGGCGTACATGTGCTCGCGCAGCCAGTTGAGAACGAAGGCGGTGTCGCCGCTTGCCAGCCGCTCGTCGAAATCCGGGAACTCGCGGCGCAGGGTGGCGTAGATCTGCGCGCCGTAGAGGTTGCCCAGCGTGTAGGTCGGGAAGTACCCGAAACCGGTGGACCAGTGGACGTCCTGCATGCAGCCGTCGGCGTCGCTCGGCGGGGTGATGCCGAGGTATTGCTGATACTTGGCGTTCCATGCGGCGGGGAGCGACTCGACGGAGAGCTCGCCGTTGACCATCGCCTGTTCCAGCTCGAAACGGATGATGATGTGCAGGTTGTAGGTCACCTCGTCGGCCTCGACGCGGATCAGGCTCGGCGCGACCTTGTTGAGGGCGCGGGCGAAGGTCGCGGCGTCGACGTCGGCGAGCTGCCGCGGGAAGGTGTCGCGCGCGGCGACGTACTGCGCCCGCCAGAAGGCCTCCGAGCGCCCGATGGCGTTCTCCCACAGGCGCGACTGCGACTCGTGCGCGCCGAGGGACGCCCCGCCGGCGAGTGGCGTGCGGGCGAGCCATTTGGCGCTGCCCTGCTCGTAGAGCGCATGGCCGCCCTCGTGGACGGCGGACATCACCGAGGTCGGCAGGAAGTGCTCGTCGGTGCGGATGGTCAGGCGCACATCGAAGGGGGTGCCGAAGCTGGTGGTGAAGGGGTGCGGCGAGATGGCGACGCCGCCGACGGTGAAGTCGTAGTGCATGGCGCGGAGGATCGCGTTGCAGAGCTCGACCTGACCCGCGGCGGGGTAGTCCTCGCGGAGGCAGGCGTCGTCGATCGGCGAGCCGCTGGACTCGATGCGGCGCAGCGTCTCGATGCTGACGTCGCGCACGGCGGGGAAGAGCTCGTTGAGGCGCTGCGTGGTCATGCCGGGCTCGTAGAGATTGACGAGGGCATCGTAGCGCGTCCCGCCGTGGCCGAGGCGGTCGGCCATCTCGCGCATCAAGCCGACGGTGCGCTCGAGCCAGGGCGCCCAGGCGGCGAAATCGTTGTGGGCACGGGCCTTGCGCCAGGCCTCGAAGCTGCCCGACTCGTTCTCGGCCAGCGCCATCACGAGGGATTCCGGCAGTTTGGTGGCCTGGTCGTACCCACGCTTGGCATGCCACAGCAGCGCGCGGTCGGCGTCGGTGAAGGTACCCGACTGTATCTCTGCCTCCAGCGCGGAGACCAACTCGCCGAGGCGCGGGTCGGTCCACCGCTGGTGCAGGACGGCCTGGAGCGTGGCGAGCTGTTTGCCGCGGACCTCGCCGGCGCCCTCGGGCATGGCGGTGTTCTGGTCCCACTGTGCCAGGGCGGAGACCGCGTTGAGGTCTTCGATCTCGTGCAGGCGCTCCAAGAGCCCGCTGACGTTCGCGTTGCCGTGCGAAAAGTCGAGGGACGTCGTCGTCCCGGGGATGGAGGTTTCCGCCATGATGCTCCCCTCGCATAGTAGCCGCACGTTGTAGCCGTGCGTTCGCCGTTGCGCCGCGCCGCCGGTCGGCGCCTTCGCGCGACCCGCCCGCGCAGCATAGCATCCGTGAGGGCCGTGTTGCCAGGGCGAACCGTTCGGCTCTTGCAGATTTCTCCCCGAAATTGTTACGATCTCGCGACCCCCGACATGCCGATCTACTCAGGTGAGCGGCGTTATCGGATAGGTCCTCAACCGTCTCACCACTAGAGCGTCACGCGCGGCGTGGGAATGTTCGCTCCAGGCTGTGCTCCGGGCTGTGTGGCATACTTCGGAGCAGCGGTGGTGTGGATTGACCCTGGGGCCCCGTTCGCCTCAGTGAACACTGATGGCGCGGGTGAAGACCGGGACGTTGTGCGCGGGCACGAGCGGTGTGAGCAAGCCCGCCGTGTTTCCGACCCGTGGCCACGACGACTCGCATAGCTGGCAAAAGGGTAGTATCCCCATGGCTGACCGCGTAATTCGCGTGCTGGTGGTGGACGACGACCGCTCGATCCGCGAGACGTTGCGAGCGGTTCTACAAGACGAAGGGTATGCGGTGGCCGAGGCGGGCGATGGCGCCCAGGCGATCGCGCTGCTGCGCGCCTTCCGTGATCCACACGTAGTGCTGACGGATCTGCGTATGCCCGTGATGGACGGCATCAAGCTGCTGGAGTTGGTCGCGGCTGACGATGCGCTGGTGGCGCGGCATGCCTACACGGTCATCACGGCGAATCCGGACACGGTGCCGAGCGCTGTCCAAGCGACGCGGGGCCGCTTCTCGCTGCCGGTATTGACGAAGCCCTTCGATCTCGACGACGTGCTGACGCACGTGGCGCAGACGGGGGCGCGCCTCATCGCGGGGCACGATATGCCGCCCGATGTCGCGCGCGGGGCGCGTTGGTAGCCTTCCGGCGATAGCCCGCGCGGATGCCCTGGTTGCCGGCGTGACCTCGATCTGGTATACTAGCTCGGATTGTGGCGCGGCGAGCAGCACGATGTCTCGCGGCGTCGGGTCAGCGGCGCGCGGGACACGACTGCTCCCCAGGTGGGGACGGCATGCGTGATTGCCCCCCGCGATGAGCGCGCGATGAATGAGGGTACGCGGGTTGGGCCGATGGCCGACTCAGGAGGAATTCGTCTCGTATGCCGAATCTACGGTCGGCCAAGAAGCGCATGCGCATCGAAGAGAAGCGCCGCGCGCGGAATAAGGCCGTGAAGTCTACTGTGCGCACGCAGATCACCAAGGCGCGCGAAAGCATCGCCTCGACGCCCGCTGAGCCTCAGACCGAGGAGGCCGTACAGCAGGCGATCAGCGCGCTGGATCGCGCCGTGACGAAGGGTGTGCTGCATCGCAACAACGCCGCTCGTCGCAAGTCGCGCCTGATGGCACGGCTGAACCAGGCGCAGGCCGGAGCCTAGCGCTCACCCCGCGCGGCAAATCCTGACAGCAGAGGAACCTATTACGGGTTCCTCTCTTTGCGTTGTTGGAACTGATCCATTCAGACCGAGCGCGAGGGGCGGCGGGCGCGACATGTCGCGCCCCTGCACCGCAGATGGGTCGATCGTTGAGGGCGAAGATCGCGGTACCGAACTGTCGCTATAGGGGCCGCATGGACTGAGGCACCCATCGCGCGCAGGCGGTCAGGCGGCGTAATGGCTACCAGTCGCCGCGCAACTCAAGCTCGAGTTCGAGCTCGACGCCGAAGCGCTCCCGCACGGTGCGGCGGGCGAGCGCGATCAGCGCGACGACGTCTGCGGCGGAGGCGCCGCCGGTGTTGACGATGAAGTTGGCGTGGCGTGGTGAGATCTCGGCCTTGCCGAAGCGCGTTCCCTTGAGTCCGCAGCTCTCGATGAGGCGTCCGGCGTGGTCGTCGGGCGGGTTCTTGAAGACGGAGCCGGCGCTCTGCTGCGGCGGTTGCGTGTCTTTGCGGTGCTGGCGATAGGCACGGACGCGCTGGCGGATGCGCTCCGGCTCGTCGCGAGCGAGCACGAGGGTGGCGCCGGTGATCATCTCACGCGGCTCGATGGCGGCCCGCGGCGCGGCGACCGGCAAGCCATCGTCGCCGAACGTGATGCGACGCTCGGCGCGGAAGCGGCTGTGGCGATAGGCGAGGCCGAGCTCGGCGGCGGCCAGCTCGCGAATCTGTGGCGGTGCGTCGCCCTCGGCCTCCGTGAAGAGCACGCGCGCCGAGCGCAGGGTATCGGCGACGCACGCGCCGTGCGCCCCGGCGTTACTGACGACCGCGCCGCCGACGGTGCCGGGGACGCCCGCGCCCCATTCGAGTCCGCCGTAGCCCGCCTCGGCCAGTTCGTTAACCAGTTTGGGGAGGCTGACCCCGGCGGCAGCGGTCAGCAGCGCGTGGTCATGGTCAAGCGCTTCAAGGCGCCAGTCGTCGAGCGCCATACGGGCGACGATGCCACGCGCGCCGCCATCCGCGTAGAGGACGTTGGTGCCGTTGCCGACCAGCATGAGCGGCCAACGTTGCGCGCGGGCGAGTGCGACGAGGGCCAACAGATCGTCCTCGCTGGCAAGGTTGACCCACGCATCCGCCGGGCCGCCGACGCCGAAGGTGCCGTGCCGGGCGAGCGGCTCGTGCGGGCGGACGGCGCGGGGAAAGCGCGTGATGAGCGCGTCGAGCATGGTGGCGACGTCGAGCGTTGGGGACATGCGTACGCCTTCTATCGTGCGGGTTGTTGCCGTCCTCGACGGCCGCGGCGAGAGCGCCGTCGAGGCGCACGCGCTGAGGCAACACCCACAGTCACTTCGTTCTCCTGATGGACGAAAATCGTCTTGCCCTCTCCCCCTCCCCTCGCGGAGGAGGCAGGGTCCCCGCGAGCAGGGGCTTGGCAGGGGGTGAGGTCCGCCGCCGAAACAGGACGCTCGTCAATGCGCCAGGGCCGCGCCAAGCAAAACGGCTCCGCGCAGCAGCGCGCCCTGTCCAGTATACACAGCGGCGGGAATCGGCTGGAGCACGCGGCTCAGGCGGTGGGGTCGCCCGAGCCGTTGGGCACGATGAACGCGGTGACGCCGGTATACATGCTGTAGAAGACGTCCTTTTGCAGGTAGTGGATGTAGTACGTCGAGGAGTCCACGATCCGCAGGCCCTGCGCATCCCCGCCCGTCACGACGAGGAAGTGGCCGCCGTCGAAGAAGCTATAGTACCCCCACGAGATGCGGACGTTCACGATCACCGGGATGCCTTCTGTGTTCGTGATGTTCAATAACTGTTGGTAGCTCAGGTTCTCTTCGGACGGCAGGGAATAGGTGTGGAGGTAGGCGTGGTAGCCGAACTGGCTGGCGGCATACTGAAATCCGTTGGAAGTGAGCAGCCCGAGATTGGGCGAGATGTTCGGTTGCGACCCGCTGTTGAGCGCGTCGATCATCTTGCCGATCGTCGCATGCTGCACGCCCCACGCGGTGAGGACCTCTGAGAGCGCCGCCGCGCTGCAGGCCGCGCCCTTCCAACCCAGGAACTGCGAATACGAGTCGTAGAGGTCGGGCCGCTCGATCTGCGTCTCCGCCTGCACCAGGCTCGTGATGGTCTTGCCGGACTGGCTGCCGCTGGAGGTGCCGAACGCGCCCATCAGCGGCTCGGAGGCCTCGCCGGAGGTGATCAGCGCGGTGAGGATCGCGGCGGTGATGGTGGCGATGGCGAGGATCAGTCGCGCCAGCGACCAGGGGCTGCTCGCCGCGCGCCGTGCCAGCGCGCGGGTGTCGGCGCGGATGCGGGCGGCGGCGCGCGGCCTGAACGCGGCGAGGTTTGGCACGAGATCGAGCTGGTAGGGTGCGACGGGGACCAGCGCGCGGTCATCGCGGTCATCGTAGTCGTCGCGCTCCCACGCATCGGGCTCGCGCGCCACCTCCGCGTAGTCGTCGTCTTGCGGCGCGAAAACGCGATTGAGCGGGCGGGCAGAGCTGTTTTCGCGCCGTCGCGTGTAGCCCTGGTTCGTCGTGTACGTTGGGCGAACTGGGCGCGCGCACGGCCTGCTGCCGATTGGTGGCGTCGAGCAGCGTGCGATGGTGGCCGCTGTCTTCGCGGCGCGGAGCCGCGGGCTTGCCACGCGATACGAGGGGCATCGAGGGGAGCGTCAGCCGTGGCGCGAGCGACCGATGACCGCGAGCGTCATAGTCGTCGCGAGGGTGGTCGCCCCGGTCGGGCTCGCCGTACTGATCATCGTCGCCATACGGCGCGTTCCAGAAGCTGCCGTCGGGCTGCCCGAAGGTCATCGGGGTCGCCGCCTTCTTGGGAGGTCGGGGAGCACCTGGCATCTTCGCCCTCCTCTCCTTGGTAGCCAGACGGACGCGGTAGCCGTGCGACCGATCTGGACGTCGCCTGGATGATGATAGTGGGCGAGCGCCCGGGCGTCAAGCGCTCGCGACCTTGGTACCTCTTCCGCAAGGCGCGGCGGCGCGTGACCCAAGGTGGCCGCTCAACGCCGTCATCTTGTTTCCCCGCTCGGCGAGTGGCATTCGCCGCGCACTTGTCGCCCCGGCTCCGCTCCGCTATACTGGGCGCGCCTCGACGAATGCAATCGCTCGAAGCGCCTGTGCGTGAGGGTGGTGCGGCGGTCGCCGCCTGAGGAGAGGGTGAAACGCGATGTCATCATCCGGGAAAAGCGGCGGCTCGGGAGCCGTCGGCCAGTTCGCGCAGCAGGCGGTGATCAACGCGCTGCCGCAGCCCGTGCAGGACATCTTGAAGCCGGGCAAGACGCCGGATCGCATCCAGCAGGCCATCGCGTGGGCCTCGAAGCGTGATCCGAAGGTGATCGCGGCGCACAACAAGCGCGGCCATAAGGTGACGTCGCTGGCGGAGATCCGCGCGCTCAAAGTGGAGCAGATGGATCGCGTGGCGAAGGAGTTCGCGGCGACGTTTCGGCGGCGCGCGGCGGTGACGGGCGCGGTGACGGGGCTGCCGGGCGGCCTCTGGGCGGTGGTCGCGGCGGGCGCCGACGTGCAGTTGACGGCGATCTACGCGGTGCGCATGGCCTCCGACATCGCGCAATCCTACGGCTACGACACGACGGACGCCGACGAGCAGGCGCATCTGGCGGAGGTGCTGGCGCTGGCGGCGGGCATCGATAGCCTGCGCGGCATCGGCAACTGGCTCTCGCGCGAGGGGCTGACGCACGTGCTGCCCGATGTGCTGCCGCGCATCCTGATGCGCCTCAGCATCCAGCTGACCGAAGAGCAGGCGGCGAAGTGGGTCGGGCGCATCATCCCCGGCATCGGCGCGGTGGTGGCGGGCGCCATCGACTATGGCTTCTTGAAGTCGGCGGGCGACCGCGCGGTGCAATACTACCACAACCGGTATCTGGTGGACCACGGCCTCGCCTCGCCCGACATCCTGGGCGCGCCCTCGCCCGCGCTGGCGCTGCCGCCGGCGTCCGTGGTAGACGGGAGCCTGGTGACGCCGGGGCAGACGGCGACTGGCGGGCAGACGCGGCTGACGGTTGGGCAGCAGCTCGCGCTGCCCCCGGCGACGCATGCCACACCAACGAAGCGCGAGCCTGAGCGCAGCCTGGCACGGCGTCTGGTCATCGCCGCGCTGCTCTTCTTCCTCGCCACATTGATCGCCTGCGTGGCGCTCGCGGTGATCGTCGGCAATTGGGTGATGAACCTCGGCCACTAGGCGGCGCCGGTGAACGCATCGTTGAACGATTGGTTTTATCGCTCTCTCGTGGCAGCTATGCTGCTCGCATTCGCGTTGCTCGGGTTCTAAACCGCGTGGCGAACGAGAAGGCAGTCGCGCGAGCCATTCAGGCGCGAACGTGCGCTGACGAAACTGCGCGAACAGCTATGGCAGGCTGGCGTGTTGGATGAGCGGGTCACGCAGGCCGACGAGGCCGAGTTGCTGACGAACTTCATGCGGGATCAGCAAAGAGTTCGGGTGGTCGCGCCGGCGGGCCTCTTCGCAGCGATTGCCGGCGGCGCGGTGGCTGGCGTTTATCTAGCATTCGGCGCGTCGCTCGGCTGGTCATTCGCGCCTGTCCTATACGCCACACTGGCCGCCATGATCGCCGCTGCCCTTGTACTTGGAATTCGCGGTTCGGACAACGACGGCGACTCGGCGGTTGCGAGCGATCACGTCATGGCGCCACATTCCCGGTGGCATCCAACGGTCGCCCTCGCGACAGCGTGTGCGGCGGCCGCGCTCAGCGCCGTGGTGCCTCTGCTCCTCCTGACGTCGCCCTCGTCATTAGACACTTCGGCCATCCACGGCGAGGATGCCGCGCTCGTGCGTGGGGCGCCGCTACTGCTTTGGATCGGACCAACGCTGCTTGCGCTGCTGGTGGTCCTCACTGAGATTGCCCTTCATGTCACGGAGAAGCGCGCGGCACTTCGGCGTGTATCATCGAACCGAGAGCTACAGGCGCGGGCCGTGCGCTATCGCCGCGGAAATCTCCGCACTTTGATCGTATTTTTCGAGGCCAGTCAGTTGACAATCTTGGCCACCTTCTCGAGCAGCAATTTGCCATTGCATCTGAGGGACCTCTCCGCTTCCGATGCGTTCTCCTTTGCCTCGCTCGTGCTGGCAGGGATAGGCCTCTTCGTTGGCATAGTCGCACTCATGCAGAGCGGGCTTTTGGCGCAGCACGAGCACCCCGCAGTGTGAATCGAAGCAAGCTGACAGCTCAAGCGAACGGCAGGAACCGTTCGCGCTCGATGCGCTCGGCGTCGGCGAGCTCGGCTGCGGTGTAGTCGGCGGGGGCGATGATCGCGCCGGGTGCGGCGCTGAGCGCGTGCTCGAAGGCGGCGATCACGTCGTCTGCGGGGATGGCGCGACTGGCGGCCTCGTTCAGCGCCGCGACGGCATTGTGCAGGCGCGTGCCAAGGGTCTTGCGCGTGGTGTTGTTGAGGTCCAGCAGGGTGCCGAGCGCCTTCGGGTCGAAGCGCAGGTGCAGGCCCGTCTGGTACAGAACGCCGGGGCGGCGGCGCACCTGGCAAAGCCCGACGACCTTGCGCTTGCCGATCACGACCTCCCACGGCGAGAGCGTGCCGAAGCAGGCCAGGCGCAGCGGATCGTCCTTGGCGAGCGCGGGGACGGCGCGCACCTCTTCCGTCGGGATAGCCCGTGCCTTCGCGGCGCCGAGCTCGTGCAGGGCGACGGTCCACAGCTCGCCGATCCATTGGTACGCGCGGACGACGTCGGTGGTGGCGAGGGCATGCTCGGCGGGCAGCGCAACGTCCAGGCTCAACAGATCGGCGTTGACAAGCACGGCAGAACCGCCCGAGGTGCGACGATACAAGCGAACCCCGGCGGCGTGGCAAGCGCCCATGTCCGCCATGCCCGGCTTCTGGCCGTTGCCGAGCACCAGAGCCTGCTCCGCGGGGACATACCAGCGCAGGGCGGACGCGCCGGTCGCGGCGAGCTGACCGAGGATGGCCTCACCGAGCGCGAGCTGGCGGCCCATCGGCTCGTCGGAGAACGGCAGGCGGCGCCAGGGCGCGGATGGGGTGGTCATGGGTGACATCGTATCATGATCGGCGGCCAACGAGCGATAGACCTGCGGGGAGCAGTCCTCATCGTCGCCAAGCTGGCGGCGTACTCGCCGCTCATTTCGCCGGGCCTAACCTGACGCGCCTCGCAGGATTGGGGAAACTCGTGTCCGCACCTGACCGCCAATGTCCGCCCTTGTCCGTATCCGCGAGCGCCATTCCCGCACCCGCCTGTGCTATGCTGCCCATGTCCAAACCCTCCCGCCCCCCCCAGTTCATTGACAACCGACACCCCCGTGCGACACCATCGGCGAACGTCAGTCCATGCCTCGTACGCCAGCGCTTCAGTGCCGCGATCCGCTGCTGCAGCGCCGATGGCGGCGCTCCGAAACCTGCCGAAGAGCGATCAATCGTCGCCCACCTCTAGGGGGCAGGCCCGCCCCACCCGAAATCCCGCACCGTACGCGCCGCGCACACCGCGCCTCTCCAGCTTCCGCCCGCTCCATCTACCAGCGCTCGTCGTGCTTGAATCCCCCAACAAAGGACGCACAAACGCAAAAAGCGGAAGGAAACGGAAAGAGATCGCCTACCTCGGCCACCCACTCACAAGCTCTCGTCCCGCACAATTCCCCGCCTTCACCAACTTGCCGCCCCGACCCACCAATCCGTCCGAATGCCCGCCCGATGCCACGAAGCCCCATCGTTCCCAGTCCCGCGTCACATTTCCGCCCTAGCCATCGCGCGACACCGCTGGCGTCCCCGTCGTATCATGCCAAGGAGCCACCGCGGCGCCACCTCTGCCGCGCGAAAGGAGCACGGCTATGCCTTTCCCGAACATCCCCAACCTCTCGAATCTCTTCGATCGCCTGCCGCGTTTCGGCACCCAGCTCGGCAACTTCCGCAGCCTCCGCGGCATCAGCATCGAGCAGCTCGCCGCCACCGTCAACCTCGCCCCAAGCGCCCTGCGCGACATCGAGGCGGGCAAGCGCCCCGCGCCCTCAAAAGACACCATCCTCGCCATTGCTGCCGCTCTCACCCTCGACAAGCAAGAGCGCGAGGACCTCCTCGACGCCGCAGATCTCGACTCTCCCATCATCCACGCGCTTGCCGGGCGCCAGCCCGCCCGCCAGGCACACCCGCCGCTCACCGCCGCCATCTTCGTCTTCCTCATCGCTGACGTGCGCGGCTACACCCATTTCACCCAAGAGCACGGCGATGCCGCCGCAGCCGCCCTCACCGGGCGCTTCGCCGAGATGGCGCACGCCGTCTGCGAACAGTGGGACGGCCAGGTCGTCGAGGTCCGCGGCGACGAAGTGCTCGCCGTCTTCGCCTCCGCGCGCCAGGCCGTCCGTGCCGCGCAAGACCTCCAGGCACGCTACGCCGAGGCCGCGGGCCTCCAGCCCGACTGGCCCGCCGGCATCGGCGTCGGCCTCGACATCGGCGAAGCTGCCCAGGTCGAAGGTGGCTATCGCGGCGCCGCCCTCAACCGAGCCGCGCGACTCTGCAGCCTCGCCGCCGCCGGCGAAGTGCTCGTCTCCACCGGTGTCGTCTACGTCGCCCCCCAGGTCGACGGCATCACCTTCGTCTCCCGCGGCCAAGAGCAGCTCAAAGGCATCGCCGGTCCCGTCCCCGTCCTCCTCGCCAAGCCCAGCGCCGTCATCGACTCCGCCGACGCCCCCACTACCGACGCCGAGGACTGATCACGCCAAACTGGAGGAAGAGTATTGGCACGCCATCCTGCCGTCCCGTCGAAGTCCACGATTCCCTCGCCCCACGCCCCCCTTCACTCGCAGGGAAGGCGGGGTCCCCCACGAGTGGGGGCTTGTAGGGGTTAGGTCCCTCTCCCGGCAAAACCGTGAAACCCGGCAAGAATGGCAATGAGAGCCACCTGCATCTGCCAGATTCGCCCCCGGTAGCAGCGTCGCTCTGCCTCCCCTGGCCCCGCGGGGAGAGGCGGGTCTCCTGCGTGCGGGGGCTCGCCGGGATGAGGCCCACGTCGGGATTCGCCCCGGCATTCACGCCGAGAAGCCCAGGAACCTCGCGAAAGGCCCGCAACCATGCCACCCGACAACGCCCCCAGCAACTCCCGCAAGCCGCCCTTCGTCCCCGCGACTGAAGAGCAGATCCTCGCCGCTGGCGTCGGCAACGTCCCGCGGAGCAGCGGCCCCATCGTCATCGCCGACTACGATCCCGCCTGGCCGCGCCTCTACGCCCGCGAGGCCGAGCGCGTCCACGCCATCCTGGGCGATCGCGTCGTCCTGCTCGAACACGTCGGCTCGACCTCCGTCCCCGGACTCGCCGCCAAGCCGCGGATCGACATCCTGCTCGTCGTCGCCGACTCCGCCGACGAACCGGCCTACGTCGCCCCGCTAGAGGCCGCCGGCTACGTGCTCGCAATACGCGAGGCGGACTGGCACCAGCATCGCCTGCTCAGAGGCCCAGACGCCGACATCAACCTGCACGTCTTCTCGCCGGGCAGCCCGAGATCGACCGCATGCTGCGCTTCCGCGACTGGCTCCGCACCCACGACGACGACCGCGCCCTCTACGAGCGCACCAAGCGCGACCTCGCCCGTAGAGAGTGGAAGTATGTCCAGAACTATGCCGACGCCAAGACCGAGGTAGTCGAAGAGATCCTCGCCCGCGCCCGACACGGATCAGCCTAATGAACGTAGGACGCTCCGTCGCAGCTCAGCGCGTCACCTGCGCCACGCCGATGATCACGATCAGCGCCGCCACGATGACGACCACCACCGCCATCGGCAACATCGGCCCCCGCGACCCAGCGGGATCCCGACCGTCGCGCACCCCTGAATTCATTGACATAAGTGCGACCCTTTCAGGAGGCCACATCGCAAGATATATACCCTCGCTTCCCATTGCCGTTTCGCTCGGCCACGCGTCGCACCGCCGATCCTGCTCCGAGCTCGCCTCGCGCCACCGGCCAACTCGGCCTGATATCGATTCCATTCAGTCTCTTGAGCGCCTCGCCCAGCACGATTACCCCCTCACCTGAAAGCCGGGGAGCAGCCACAACGCCTACAACCTGCCGCAACCGCATGAATCCGCCCTCCGCTGCCAGCCCGCTCCCTTGACAGTCCCTCAGCCGCCGACTACGCTTTCGCCACCCGCCCAATGCTGACCATCCCCCAACCGCGAGAGGAGGCCCCCGATGCTCCAGCAGCAGCGCAGTTCAGCACCTGCCGCGCCCGCCCCGGCACCCATGCGCGACTACGCCTACTACCAAGCCGCCCTCGCCGGTCAGCGCATGCCCTTCGCTTACCTCGACCTCGACCTCCTCGACGCCAACATCCAGGCCATCCTCGCCCGCGCCGGTGACAAGCGCATCCGCCTCGCCTCCAAGTCGCTGCGCAGCGTTGCCGTGATCCGTCGCATCCTCGCCGCCGACCCACGCATCCAGGGGCTGATGTGCTTCACCGTCGCCGAGGCCATCTGGCTCGCCAGCCAGGGCTTCACGGATCTGCTGCTGGGCTATCCCGTCGCCAACCCCGCCGACTACGCCGACGTCGCCCGCGCCACCGCCGACGGTGCCCAGATCACCCTGATGGTCGATAGCCTCGCCCATGTCGAGCGCGCGGAGGCCGCCGCCACCGCAGCCGGGGTGCGCCTGCCGCTCTGCCTGGACCTCGACATGTCGCTGGACGTGCCTGGCCTGCATTTCGGCCCCTGGCGCTCGCCACTCCGCTCCGCGGCGGAGGCCCGCCCGGTCGCCGAGCGCATCCTCGCCTCGCCCCACCTCACGCTGGACGGCATCATGGGCTACGAGGGCCAGATCGCCGGGGTCGGCGATTCCGTCCCGGGCCAACCCTTCAAGAACGCGTTGATACGCCGACTGAAGGCCCGCTCCATCCGCGAGGTCGCTCGCCGTCGCGCCGAGCTGACCGCCCTGATCGCCTCGCTCGGCGGCACCCTCCGCTTCGTCAACGGCGGCGGCACCGGCAGCATGAAGTCCACCCGCGCCGAGTCGCCCGTCACCGAGATCACCGTCGGCTCCGGCTTCTACTCGCCCACCCTCTTCGACGCCTACCAAGACTTCCGCTACGCCCCCGCCGCGGGCTTCGCCGTCGAGATCGTCCGCCGCCCCAGCCCTGGCCGCTACACCTGCCTCGGCGGCGGCTACATCGCCTCCGGCCCCGCCGGACCCGACCGCCTGCCGAAGCCCGTCCTCCCGCCCGGCGCCACCCTCGAACCCCTCGAAGGCGCCGGCGAGGTCCAGACCCCCGTACGCTACAGCGGCCCGATCCCCCTCGACCTCGGCGACCCCATCTTCTTCCGCCACGCCAAGGCTGGCGAGCTCTGCGAGCGCTTCAGCCACCTGCTGCTCGTCTCCAACGGCGCCGTCACCGACCGCGCCACCACCTATCGCGGCGATGGCCAAACCTTCCTGTAAAGACAAGAGGGGCTGCGGAGATGTTCAACACGGAGGTCACGGAGTTGAAACGGAGGGCGCTGGAGAAGATAGTCCAAGACGCGATTCTATTGACACGCATTGTCCCTACAACGGTGGGTGCGGCATAGCCTTGTTCGCTCCGTTTCAACTCCGTTTCAACTCCGTGTCCTCCGTGTTACAGTTCTGAGTCTCCGAGAGGGATGAGTATGGCGACGACGATAAAGGGTGGACGCTGGCGCAACTGGTCCGGCTCGGTAGACTTCAAGCCGCGCGAGGTCGCCACGCCCCGCAGCGTGGATGAGCTTGCGCGCACCGTCGCGGAGTACGCTCGTACGGGCCGCCATATGCGCGTGACCGGCTCCGGCCACTCCTTCACCCCGCTGGTCCGCACCGACGACGTCCTGCTCTCGATGGCCGGCCTCTCAGGCATTACCGCCGTCAACGCGGAGCGCGGGACCGTCACCGTCCTCGGCGGCACGCCCCTCAAAAAGCTCGGCGACGACCTGCTGGCGCGCGGCCTCGCCCAAGAGAACCTCGGCGACATCGACGTGCAGACCATCACCGGCGCGCTCAGCACGGGCACGCATGGCACCGGCCTCGGCTTCGGCACCCTCTCCACCCAGATCGCCGGCCTCACCCTCGTCACCGCCTCAGGCGACGTGCTGGAGCTCTCACCAGAGCGCGACCCGGACACCTTCAAGGCCGCGCAGGTCTCGCTCGGCGCGCTCGGCGTCGTCGCGTCCGTCACGTTGCGCGTCGTCCCCGCCAAGCGCCTGCGCTACCAGACGCGACGTGAGCGGTTGGAGAGCTGTCTGGCGAACTACATGCAGTACAGCCGCGAGAATGCCCACTTCGAGTTCTACTGGTTCCCGTACACCAAATGGACCCAGGCTAAGCTCACCAACGAGACCACCGACAAGCCCACCGGCTCGAACCTCGGCAGCGAGCTAAACCGCGTCGTGTTGGAGAACGGCGTCTTCTGGCTGCTCTCCGAGATCAGCCGCGCGATCCCGCCGCTCAGCCCGGCGATGTGCAGGGCCTCCACACTCGGCATCGCCTCCACCACCGCCGTGGACTACAGCCACCACATCTACGCCACCCCGCGCGCCGTGCGCTTCCAGGAGATGGAGTACAACATCCCCATCGAGCGCTTCGCCGAGGTGATGCGCGAGATCGACCAACGCATCACCAGGGGCAAGTTTCGCGTCAACTTCCCACTGGAGTGCCGCTTCGTCAAAGGCGACGACATCTGGCTCAGCCCGGCCTACGGGCGCGACTCCGCCTATATCGCCGCCCATATGTTCAAGGGCATGCCCTACGAGGAGTACTTCGCCGCGCTGGAGGAGATCTACCAGCGCTACGACGGACGCCCGCACTGGGGCAAGCTCCACACTCTCACCGCCGCGACGCTCTCACAGCGCTACCCCCATTGGGACGACTTCCGCCGCGTCCGCGCCGCCCTCGACCCCAACGGCGTCTTCCTCAACGACTACCTCCGCGCCCTCCTCGACGCCGATGCCCCCGTCGCCGCAGCGGCCATCCCAGCGACGCCCGTCGCTATGCCAGAGACCACGCCTCCCGACGCACCATACACTGCGCCCGCCAGCGCACCTGAGCCGTCCTCGGCGGGCGCGCCGGAGGCCACACCAGCGAGCGCACTGGCCAGCATACCAGCGGCAGCGCCAACGAATCCGGCTGAGATGCCACGAGCCAGCGCGCCGGCCGTCGCGGTGAGGTTGGTGCCTGTCCTCAGCCCAGTCACGGCAACGGCGAACCCGTCTCAACGCGGTCCGCGAGAGGACGACGTGGCGGCAACGCCCGGCGCACCCGGCTCCTCCATAGCTGGCGGATCAGTGGGCGATGTAGTGGCGAACGAGGGCGTGCCGTTCAAGCCAGGCTGGTGGGGCACCGACCTGGGGCGCTATCGCGCCTGCGACGGCACGTACTGCTTCTTCCCCTACGAAAGCCTGCCGCCCTTGACGAACTTCGACGGCACGCTGAGTTGGCTCGGCGCGCTGCCCGACCACCTCGACCACGAGATGGAGGTGCATCGCAACGATCCCTCCGAGCGCGGCCAGATCGACGCCCTCGCGGGGCAGGCGCGGCAGCTCGGCCTCACCCTGCCGCCCGCCTTCGTCGAGTTGATGGGATCGTCCGAGCTGCAGGATCGCATTCCTTCCTGTACCGCCTGCTATTTCAAGCTCTCGGAGCGCATCATCCCCTGCCCCGCCTCCGAGCAGGGCTACATCCTCCGCTTCCTCAACGACCAGCAGGACGTGTTGCTCTGGTATCTCTACCTCACCCCAGGCGACGCCCGCGTGATCGTCTCGCCCTATGAGCTGGACGACGGCGAGGAGCTGACCGACGTTGGTCGCTCGAACGTCCTCTCGCAGAGCGTCGTCTGCGCCCCTACCTTCGACGAATTCATCTACCGCTTCTGGCTGGAGAACACCATCTGGTTCAAGCTCAACGAGACAGGCGCCACCTTCACGCCCGACGAGCAAGCCTACCTCGACCACTACGCTCAGGCGTAAGGAGAGAGGCGGAGAGTTCACCCGCAAAGACGCGAAGAGCGCAATGGCCCGCAAAGAGGAGTGTCACGATTCCGCGTGGGCGCCTAACAGCTGAGCACGGGCACATGGGGTCTCAGCATGTGACGCGCGTTCAGCCCACGGCGCGGAAACTGATCTGCACCTAGGCGGGGCCGGCGCGATCAGCTTCGAAGATGGCCTGCCAGGCACCTGTGCGGACCTGATAAGCCGCGATGTTGAGCTTGCCGACGACGGCGGGGGCCAGGCCGACGAAGTGGTAGATCGCTGCGTCGCCCTCACCCTCGATCCACGTGAGGAGGACATTGGCGTTGGGGTCACCATACTGTTCGTTGAGGAGTGCGAGGGCGGCGCGCGTGGCGGCGGCGCGGTCGGCGCGGTTGAGGCGGCGCCAGATCGAGCCGTGGGGATCGTATGGCACCTGCGGCAGGCGCTCGCCGGTGACGGTCAGCTCGACGGCCCACCACTGTGGCCTCGGCAGCCGGTAGGGGAGGCTGACGACCAGCTCTTCATCGCTGAGGGTGACGAAGAGCCCGCCAGCGGATTGATCGAACCACTGGCGGTACTCGCGCTCGACGAACGTGCGGACCCGCTCGGCCTCGGGTCCAGTGACGGAGAGGCCCTCCTCCTCGGTCCACGAGAGCACGGCCAGAGCCCGCTCGGCGAACTCTACGCCACTGCCGACGAGGATGCGCATGGAGGCCAGCCCTTCGTTGCGGACGCCGAGCCACACGGCCCGCGTCGCATCTCCACTCGGCGGGATGCTACGCCAGGGCCCGCACCCTGTCAAGGGATGGTGCGGCGATGCCCCCTCCGAGCGACTGTGGGCTGGACGCCGATGTATCTTACGCCGACTTCGCCAGGGCCGGATTGAAGGCGCGTGCGACGATCGGTTCTAGCTCCTCCCACTCGACGCTGGTCTGACGGCCATTGTCAAACTCGGCGATGAGCCAGGTGTAGATCGCTTGCAGGCGCGGATCGTCCTTTGGGACATCCAGGCCAAGGCGCTGACGGACATGAGTGAACGTAACGAAGAGCCTTCGTAAGGCGCTGTATGGCGCAAGCGAGCATAACTTGGGACCAGTCACGCCGTGCGGGCCGAGGCTCAGGACTTCTAAGCTGCCTCATAGATGACTCGAGCTCACTATTCCACCCAGACATGCTAAACTAGGGCGGCTAGCGCAGTTCACTGATGCCTACCTACACGGAGTCGCAGCCGATGGACATTCTTAAGGTTTTTGTCGGCCACAGCCATGACGACGATGGCTTCTGCAGCCAGCTTGCGTCCGCCCTGCGCGGGGCGGGCGCGGACGTTTGGTGTGACGAGCAGAACATTGGCGTGGACGACCAACTAGACACCACGGAGCGCGAGCTGCGTACGCGCCCAGCTTTCATCCTGATCCTCTCACAGGCCTCAGTGGCATCACAGCGGGTCCGGGACGAGGTCAAATTGGCCTTCGCTCAGCAGCGCCGGGAGCCGGAACGAGTCCTGCTGCCAGTGCTAGCAAAGCCGCTTGGGGATGATGCTGTCTTCTGGCTCTGGCTACGGGATTTCAAAAATGCCGCGCCGTTCCCATCCGAGGAGGCCATCAGACTCACACTGCGAGCGCTGGCTCTGACGCCTGCCGGCGAAGCGCAGGTGGAGCAGATGCCTCAGTTGGGAGAGGGTGGCCCAGACCTGCTAATTCGAGGCAAGGCGCTGATGGCGCAAGGCGACTGCGTCGCGGCGCTGCGGTTCTTCGAAGTGGCGACCCAGCTCGTCCCCACCTCCTGGGACGCGTGGCACAATCGCGGCTCCGCCCTCGCCGAGTTGCAGCGTCTCGACGAGGCGCGCTTGGCCACCGAGCGGGCCCTAGCACTCGACGCCGGAAATGCTGCAACGTGGGCCAACAGAGGTTGGCAACTCAACGACCTGAAGCGCTTTGCTGAGGCTCTCACCTCCCATGAGCGTGCCATCGCGCTTGATCGTCAGTGCGTCAAGGCCTGGGTCGGCATAGGAGGCGCTCTATATGGCCTCGCCCGCCACGCAGACGCTGCGGTCGCATACGAGCAGGCGGCTGAGTCGCTTGCTGCTTTCGAGCAAGCACTTGCTCTAGATCCGCTGAACGCAAGATCCTGGGCCGGCAAAGGCGCTGCTCTATATACGCTCAAGCGCTATGCTGAAGCTCTTGCTGCGTCGGAGCGCGCAACCGAGCTGGCCCCCCACTACGCCTACGCCTGGTCCGGTAAAGGGACCGTCCTCGAGGCCGTTGGCCGAACGGCGGAGGCGCAGGGTGCACTTGCCCGCGCAACCGAGCTGGCCCCCCACTACGCCTACGCCTGGTCCGGCAAGGCGATCGCCAAAAGCTACCTCGATCAGGCGAGGGAGTCCAAAGAAGCCGAGACGCGAGTCAGCACGCGCGGCCGCTGACTCGCGTCGGGTTTAATCTCCTCGACAACGCCACTCTCGCCGACTTCGTGTCTGGCCACGAGCGATTTCGCCCGAAGCCAGTTGAGGACTTAAAGTGAAGGTGTCCTGAACGCAATATATTCGGCGGAGAGATGTAGCCAGAGATGTCCACGGCATCGACAAGTCGCGGTGACTCTGGTCGCATATGATGCCGTGTCGGACTTCCATTATCAGATTCCACTCGCTTTCTAGAGCGTGTTATATCACGTAGTCCTCGGGCCTTGTCGTTTCTTGATCCTCAGGGGCCACCAGTGGAAGTGGGTGGTGGAGCGGATGAGGTCACGGCGACGCTGCAGGGCGACGCAGCGGCGTGCCTGGGCGTCCTCAAGCTGACCTGCCAGGGGGCACCAAGAGGGTGGCGCAGATCCAGTGCAAGCCGCGCACTTTGACGAAGTGGCTCCGGCTGGAGCGCACCGGGTCACGGTA
Source organism: uncultured Chloroflexia bacterium (assembly GCA_963841205.1). GTDB lineage: Bacteria > Chloroflexota > Ktedonobacteria > Ktedonobacterales > JADMIN01 > CAWAWP01. The sequence goes on from CAWJCH010000014.1 coordinate 188,213, forward strand.
GAGGCCCGCCGCGGCGATGCGCTTGCCGCGTCGGCGCTCGATCGTTTCATCGATCCCCACCACCAGCGGGCCGGTCGGTGCGAACGTCGCGATGAGCAAACCCAGCAGCGTGCGACATGCGCCGAGACTCGACCAGACCGCGCGATTCAGCACGCGATGGTACGTCTGATAGGTGGACAAGTGGCTCAGCCCCACGGCGCGCAGCGCGGTACTCACCATGCGCCGGCCCGGAGCCAGGATGGCGCCGACCAGCAACACCTGGACATGCCGCCACACCGGGCGGGAGAACAGCGGCGCGAACGGGGTCAGGAGGGCGACAATGCCCGTGGGGAGGAGCAGCATGGGACCACCTCGTGGCTGAAGTGGTCGTCAGCGTACTCCTCCCCCCTCCATTCTGCAAAATGGATAAAGTCTAGCGGAGAAGCTCTGTGGGAGTAGCCCGGAAACGCTCCGTCCACGTAACGGGCTACACATGCCCGTCTCGCGGATGCCGAGGCTGCGGATCAGCTCGACATCTTTGGCGGTGGCGCGGATCCAAGTGGTCGGCTCGATGGGGGCGCCGCAGCTGTAGCGGGCCAGGGCGCCTTCGAGCGCCGCACGGTCCGAGGGGCGGTAGGCGAAGAACTCGGCCTGGCGGATCGCGCCGGAGGTGGCGGTGAAGCGACAGAGGATGTCGTAGATGCGCAGGCTGCCCTCAGTGGTGAGCGGCAGGCCGCCTTGCTGGCCGTCGCGGTGGGTCGTCTCGGTGGTCCAGACCTCGGCGGGGAGCGACGCGGGGCGCTCGGTCCAGACGTACTGCGGGAAGGCGTCGCGCGGGAAGCTTTCGAGGAAGTACTCAGGCTGTGTGGGCTCAGGGATGGGATGCGTCATTGATTCCCTCCATTGGGCTGGCATCGTGGACGTACGATCGATCTGGATCAATGATAATCAACTTTAGTCGATTCTTAAAGGTTGATTTCGCGCTCCATGTATTGATGATGGTGCTGCCCGCGCGGGGATCGCGGCACGTCCGTGCCGGCGCACCACTGCGCGGACTGAGTACGCTTTGCGCTGAAGCGCCTGCACGTGCTGAGGCCATGCGGCGCAAGTCGGTGGTTGGTCAACAGTGGCACGACGGGTGCGGCAGGTGGGGGAGGAGCCAGAGCGGGACACCGCTCGTGACGGCAGGAGAGGCGCCGAGGCCGACCCCACGCAAACCCGCCCCACCCACGGCCGACGCGATCGACGCGTTCTGGGCGCACTTCGACGACCTGTTCTGTCGCACGCCGGCGCGTGTCGCCTTCCGCGACTACCTGATCGGCCGGCTCTTGCCGCGCGAACACCACAAGACGGTGGTGGAACTGGCGGCGATCGTGCCGGGGGCCAACCGGCAGGCACTGCCCCACTTCGCGCACGACGCGCCCTGGGATGCCGCGGCGCTCAACCGCCGCCGGCTCGCGCGCTGGCCAGCGCATCCGGTGCTCGGCCCGCATGCCGGCGGGGTGCTCATCGTCGACGAGACGGGGGATCCCAAGCGAGGCCACCGTCTCGTCTTGGCGGCGCAGCACTACCTGGGCAAGCTCGGCCATGTGGCCAACGGCGTGGTGGCCGTCACCAGCCACTGGACCGACGGCAGCCGCCACGTGCCGCTGGGCGTCCGGCCGTACCGACCAGCGAGCCGACGGCCCACGGGCAGGAAGGACCCCGACTTCGCCACCAAGCCGGACTGAGCCTGGCAACTCATTGAAGAGGCGCGCACGGCCGGCATCCCCTTCCGCCCGGTGGTGGCCGACTCCATCGATGGCGAGAACGCCAGCCGGGAGGCGCAACTGTTCGCCGCGCAGATCCCCGACATCATGGGCCGGCGGCCCTCGCACGGCCCCTGGCAGCAGGTCGACGAGCCCGCCCATCCGCCCGCCTTCACGCCGGCCGAAGCCGCCGCGTGCGTGCCCCGCGACCGCTGGCAGCGCACGGTGCGCTATCGACAGCCATGGCAAGGAGCTCGTGCGCTACCTCGCCGAACGGGCACGGGGCACGGCCTCTGGCCCGACCACCAGCGTGCGCCTGATCGCCGCGACGCTGGACCCGGCGCAGCTCAAGCCCGAGTCGACCTGGTAGCTGGCCACCTCCTCGCCCTTGGCGCGAGGTCAGCGCCGCGCAGGGGGACGAGATCTAGCGCCTGCGCGACGGGATCGAGCCCTCCGACAAACCGGTCAAGCATGCGGTGGGCTGGGCCGACGACCAGATGCGGCCGGAACGGGCGATTGTGCGCCACTGGCAGCTGGTCATGCTGGCTTTTCCCTGCAGTTTGCTGGTGGGGGCCCTGCCCGACGGCGCCGCGCGGGACACCCCTCCTCCCCGCCGACGCACCCGCGCGTGCGTCGGCTGGGGGGAAACCAGGGCCAGCGGAGCGCGCCGGGGAGCGGCGCCGGGGGAGCGCGCCGGGGAACGCGTCGTCTGGGCCGCGACGCTGCGTTGGGTGCGGAGGTGGCTCTGCCCATGGGCGCAGCTGCAGCGCTATTGGAGGCATTGGTCGTCCGCCGCCCCGCCGCCCGAGCTGGCCGCGCTCCTCGCCCACGTCGCCCAGTCTCGCCCGCTTCAGGCCCCGACTTGACCAACCAGCGACTAGTACTGCAGCGACACTTGCGTTCAGAAGGCCCATGAAATCACGGTTGGCAGCAAGCGAGATGTGTGCACTACCGAAGCCGTCCGTGCCACGTAGTTCCTGGCCTCATGGCAACCGACCTACGGCTAAGTGTCGCTGCAGTACTAGAGGCAGGTATCCGGCGCCACGCGAGCGGTAAAGAGGCCAGGGGTGCAACGGAGGGTGAGGGTGTCGCCGTGCCGGTGTGAGGGGACGTCGAGGGTGGTTTCGGCGTCGTAGGCGAGAGGCGCGACGAGACGGTAGGTGGCGTTGGTGGTGAGGATACGGAGTGGCTGGTCGCGTCCGATGAGTCCTGCGGCGAAGGTGTAGGCCCGACGCGCGGAGAAGTCTGCGGTGATGGTGAAGTCGTCGGAGCCGGGCGAAGGGTACGACGTGGCGAGGGCGGGATCTTGGGGCTGGGGGATGAGCATGCCATCGGCTAGGCCGCGAAGGGCGGAGACCAGCAGCTCGCCGCCGGTTTCGGCGCAGGCACGCTCTAGCGTGGCCTCGGAGATGCCTTCGGGGACGGGGATGGAGCGTTGGGCCAGGATGGGTCCGGTATCCAGGCTGGTTTCCATCAGGTGGATGGTGACGCCGGTCTCGCCGTCGCCCCGCCGGAAGGTCCAGAAGAGGGGGTCGGGGCCGCGATTGTCGGGCAGCAGCGAGGGATGGACGTTGAGCGAGCCGAGTCGCGGTAGGGCGAGCAGCGTGGGCGGGAAGCGGCGCGTGAAGCAGGCGACACAGAAGGCGTCTGGCGCGAGGTCGCGCAGCAGATCCAGCGTTTCGGAGGCGGCGAGGCTGCTGGCCTCGTAGGCGGCGATCCCGGCGTCGCGGGCGATCGCGAAGATGCTTGGCTCGGCAGGGGCGCCGGCCAGCGGGAGTGCGCGGCGGCTCGACGGTCGTCGCGGGGGGGTGATCGGGGCGATGGGTGGCGAGCCGGGCAGTGCGGGGAGGACCACGGCGCGCACGGTGATCCCAGCGCGGAGCAGGGCCCGCAGGGGCGGCGACGAGAAGCGCCCCGTCATGCCGAAGAACACCACGCTCGGTTGTGGCGGATGGTTTGTCATCGTGATTGCCCGTCTATGATCGCGGTCGGAGTTCCTCGCATCCTCCAATGCCCCTCATGTATGCTATGATCCGGGCACGTAAGCGGCGAATTCATGTACAAGGGAGTGATGCGCATGGCTCGCATGGTGATGTGCGCGAAGCTGAAACGCGAGCTTCCTGGGCTGGAGAGGCCGCCGATGCCCGGAGAGTTGGGCCAGCGCGTCTTCGACAACATCTCGCAGGCGGCGTGGGATATGTGGCAGGAGCAGTCGCGGCTGCTGATCAACCATTACGGGCTGAACTTGGCCGATCCAGATGCGCGCCAGCTCTTGCGGCAGCAGATGGAGGAATTCCTCTTCGGAGATGAGGGCCAGCCGCCCGAAGGATGGGTTCCGGAGAGTACGCCGCCGGGCAATCCGGGCAAGGGTGGTCGTGCGCCGGGCGGTAAGGGCGCACCTGGCGGCGCTCCGGCGCGGAAATAGTGACCTAACCCCAACCCTTTCCCCGCGAGGGACGGGGCCGCGGGCTGGACATCTCGCCGGAGTTCGAGACAGGGCGCGGGAGAAGGACTTGGGTCCGCGGCTGAAGCCGCGCCTAGGGGCCCGCGGCCACGAAGCTCGCCCGCGCGGGCCGCGAGACGGGGTACTCGCTCGGTCATCATGGTTGGCGCGTTGGCGTATTTCCTTGGGGGCGAGGACTCGATGATCGTAGAGCAGCATGAGGGTGGGCGGGACGAGAATGCGATGCGCGAGCATGGGTCGGTACTGCTGATCTCGTGCTACGAGCTGGGGCATCAGCCGCTGAGCCTGGCGTCGCCGCTGGCGGTGCTGCGCCGCGCGGGGTATGAGCCTATCGCGGTTGATACGTCCATCGAGGAGCTGCCAGAGGAGGCGATTCGCGGCGCGCGGCTGGTGGCGATCTCGGTCTATATGCACACGGCGCTGCGGCTGGGGGCGCAGGTGGCGGAGCGGGTGCGGGCACTGAATCCGGCGGCGCATCTCTGCTTCTACGGGTTGTATGCCACGCTGAATGCGGACTATTTGCTGCGGACCTGCGCCGACTCGGTGATCGGCGGTGAATATGAGGAGGCGCTGCTGGGGCTGGCGCGCGCGCTGGAGGTGGGCGGCGAGCCGGCCGTGCCAGGGGTGCGCACGCGCGAGCGCGACGAGGCACCCATGCTGGCGCGACTGCCATTCGCCCTGCCGGAGCGCGAGGGGCTGCAGCCGTTGGAGCGTTACGCGTATCTGGTGCGCGACGCAGCGGGTGAGGATTCGGCGCTGGCAGGGTATGTGGAGGCGAGCCGTGGGTGCCTGCACACCTGTGCGCACTGCCCGATCACGCCGGTCTATGGCGGGCGCTTCTTCGTGGTGCCGCGGGCGATCGTGCTGGAGGATGTGCGGCGGCAGGTGGCGATGGGGGCGCGGCACATCACCTTCGGCGACCCGGATTTCTTCAACGGTCCGGGGCATTCGATGGCGATCCTGCGGGAGCTGCACGCCGAGTTCCCCGATCTGACCTTCGACGCGACGATCAAGGTGGAGCATGTGCTGGAGCGGCGGGCGCTGATGCCGGAGTTGGCGGCGCTTGGGTGCGCCTTCATCGTCTCGGCGGTGGAGTCGCTGGACGACGAGGTGCTGCGGCATCTGAAGAAGGATCACACGCGGGCGGACGTGGAGGAGGCGCTGCGCATCCTCGATGCGGCGGGCATCCCCATGCGCCCGACATTCGTCGCGTTCACGCCGTGGACGACGGCGCGGGCGTTCCTCGACGTGCTCGACTTCGTCGCGGATCATGACCTGATCGATGCGGTAGACTCGGTGCAGTTCACGATCCGGCTGCTGGTGCCGCCGGGGTCCGCGCTGCTGGCCGATGCGGATGTGGAGGCGTGGCTTGGGCCGCTGGACGAGGCGGCGTTTACGTATCAGTGGGCGCATCCCGATCCGCGCATGGATCAGCTGCAGCGGGCGCTGGCGCGGCGCGTGGAGGCGGCGGCGGGGATGCGCCAGCCGGCGGAGAAGACGTTCGCCTCGATCCGGGCGAAGGCGCACGAGGTGTTGGGCATCCCGGCGACGGAGGGCGTGGCGCGGGTGCGGGCGAGCGTGCGGAGGCCGGCGCCGCGGCTGAGTGAGGCGTGGTTTTGCTGCGCGGAGCCGACGAGCAAGCAGCAGTTGGCGGTGCTGACGCCGCAGGCGTGACGCGAACGAAAACGCGGAAGTGGGGCGAGGGCGGGCATTTTCAGGGGTGTGGGCGCGCGATGCTGGTGGGCGGGCGAGGCGCGGCGTCGGCAGGAGCGCTCTTGTTTCCCGGATCGGCGGCGGGGCATGGGCGATCAATTTCCGCTTTCTTCCGCTTTTCACTTTAAATGGGGCTTTGGCGGCGGATTTTAGCGGGCGCGCGGGTCGAGAGGGGCGGAAGGCGGAAGGTCCCTAACCTCCTCCTGGCCCGCGGCGGGGGACCATGCCTTCGCGCCGCGGCGGGGAAGGGCCGCGTGCGGAAGGGCTCGCAATGATTGGATCGTGTGAGCTCGACAGTGGTGGGCGGCGCATGCGAGGCTCCTGGGGGAGGAAGCAGGTGATTCGGGGGGTATGGGTGAGACTATTTGTTCTAAATAGTGTACCACCGGGACGATGGGGACGCAAGGGGCAGATTGGCGCCAGTACGACGTATTGCGTGGCTCTCGGAGGAGGCTGCGGCATGTCGGGGATGAAGTATCATTTCCGAGGTCGCTCATCCACACGACCCTGGGAGGCACCGCGTCCGGCTGCTTCGTTTACGATCGATGCCGCGCTCTCGCCGCTGGTGACGCATTCCCTCGAAGACCTGCACATCCTCGACCGACTCGGCACGCGCCCGCTGCCCACCATCGATCTCAATGGGGTAGATGGCCGGCATTCCACGCACCCCCGCGAAGACTACGACGAGGCCTCCGACCGTCGACCTGAGAGCGTGCCCTGCAGGGTGGACGCCGCGTCTGGTCCACCCTCCTCCACCCGCGACGAGTGAAGCCCGCAATTAGCTCTACCACGTGTACGGATACTATCAGCGCATCGAGGATTCGATTAAGGCGTCTCTTCAGCAGCGGGAAAGTGCCTCATGCGAGCACACGTCACGTCCCGATGGTCGCGATCTCATCGGGCGAGGCGAGCGGAAGGCCGGGGAGCAGTTTCGCCGTCGCCGCGTCGGTTGCCAACAGTGCGCCAAAGCGGCAGATCACCGATGGCGCAGCGCGGCCGGGATCGTCCGGCACGATGCGCATCGTGAGCGCACAGCCCTCCAGACTGGCTCCCCCTTGTTCGCCGATGAGGATGACGTTCTGTTGCGCGGCGGAGGCGCCGGTCGAGAAGGCATTCGCGCCGTCCACACAGAGATCGAGCGCCACCTCGCCGCGTAGCTCACTCGCGAGTGCGTCAGAAGGGGGCGCATGCCATCCACCCGTTGCGGAAAAGGCGAGCGTCATGGCGAGAGTCGGGCCAACCAGCCCGGCGCGGAAGAGCACGTTGCCGACCTCAGCGCCCGTGGAATCGCTGAAGCGCCAGCCGAGCGACGCCCCAAGCCACACCGTCCACTCCGGCTCACTCGTCACGATCGGCCCATCGCTGAAGGTCGTCTCCGCGATGTACGGACACACCGTGACCGCGCAGCCATAGGCGCCAGCCAACCGACTCAATTGCACGACAGGCGTGGCAGTGAGCACCTGATCAGACACCGCGACGACGGGAGAGCCGTCCGCCGCAAGCGCCCTGGCGTAGTGGTCCCCCACCGGCACGGCGACCGACATGGCCGCGAGTTGCTGATCGAGCACATCCGAGAGCGCCGTCAACGCCGGGGCCTGCTGCTCCGTCGGCAGATCAGTGAGGCGGAAGGAGAAGGCGACGACATAGGCGGCGACGAATGTGTGCTGACCGACGCGGTAAAAGCGCTGGTCGCCCTTCAGCGGCGGTACGATGCCGAGTCCGCTGCACGTGTCGTCTGCCGCCCCGGTCGGCGCCGTGATGCGACACGTCTGCACGCGGAACGGTGGCGCGTCGAGCGTGATGGTGTTCTGGCCCGCTCGCAGGTAGACCAGCAGCGGCAGATGCGTGCCAGCGGGATGCCCATTCAGCGAGACGGTGCCGGTGGTGACGTTGCTGGCGATCTCGATGGCGGATGCCCTGCTCGCTCGTCGAAGGTGACGTTTGCCGACGCCGCCAGGAACTGCCAGGTTGGCAGCAGCGCCAGCGCGAGGATGATCACCGTCCCGATGAGCAGCGCCGCCCGCAGTGGGCGCGAGGTCCGGCGCGCGATGGCATCCTCAAGCTCGACGTATCGCAGCGGGGATAGCTCCGCCGCGTCCTCGTCCAGCGGAGAGCGCTCTTGGCCTGCCCCATTCTCGTTCGGCATGGCGCCGCCTCCCAGGCTATTCCTGATCGCGCATGCACACCATGTAGCTCGCAGATGCGTAACGTAGTGCGGGGCGCTGATGGCTGCTGATGGCTAGTGAGCATCTTCAGTCGAGTGTCCCGGCGCCAGCGTCGCATGCACCACGAGATTGCCGCGCAGCCGCAGTCGCCGCTGGATGGTGAAGACGCGCTCCAGGCGGTGGAACTGCTCGGGCGTGCGACCCGTCATCATCAGGTTGACGGTGAGGGTGCCGGCGGGGGCGAGCAGCGCGCCGATCTGCCGGAGGAAGGGCGTCGCCAGCGCGCCGAGCGCCAGCCGCCCGGACTCGAAGAGGTCCAGGCAGATCAGATCGAAGGTCCCCGGCTCGGTGTCCGAGCGCCCCGAGACCCACGAGAACGCGTCGGCCTCCACCACCTCCAGGTTAGGGATCGTGTCGAGGCCGAAATCCGCCCGCGCGACCGCCAGCACCTCCGCGTCATGTTCGATCCCGACGATGGCGACGCCGGGGCAGCGCCGCGCCAGCAGGTGCGCGATCGTCCCGCCGCCGAGACCCAGCAGCAGCGCGCGCCGGGGGCAGCGCGTCGGCAGCATCAGCCCCCAATAGCCCCCGCCCGGTCCGGGCTGCGGCTCCCCGGCGTCTGAAGACGCCACGCCCTCCGGCACGGAGACGGACTGCGTGACGCCGCCGACCTCCAGCGCGACGCCCCACCCCTCGCGCCCGACTGTGCGCACCGGCAAGTGCCGCGAGCGGGCGCGACCGCGCTTTCGGCTCATCGCTCAGACGCCGAGGTCGTAAAGCTGCTCGAATTGCAGGTCGAGATCATTTGTCACCTGCCACATCGCCGCCAGCGCCGTCTTCACGTTGCGCGCTACGGCGGGCGGCAGATCATCGCGCGCCGCCAGCGTCTTCAGCGCCTCGTAGGCGGCGAACAGATCGTGCTCGGTGCCAGTCAGCGGATTACCCAGCAGATCGGTATCGGGCATAGGAGTTTGCTCCTTTATCGGACGTGCGTGTATTGGTATACATAAGCCTCCCGCCCTGAAAGGCGGGGCGAATTCCCTCGCGGACGATGTCTGCCGTTTCACGATTAGCCCTGGACTTTAAGGCCAGGGACGGATCATCCATCGGCCCCGAACGCCCGCTACGGGTTGTAGACGGCGACGGGGCGAGCATCCACCAGCCGGCGCGCCTTCAACTCGAAGCGCGGCAGCGTGCCCGGTTCCATCAGGTCGACGTTGAAGCGCAGGTTCTCGTGCGCCAACGCCAGCTCGCGCGCCAGCGTCTCGCCGAGCGCCGGCCACTCGGGCTCGCGCCCCGGCTTCAGCTCGATCTTGATCGTGATCTCGTCGCGGATGTCGTCGCGCCAGAGGTAGATCTGGAACTCGTCGATGGCGCTATGCTCGCGGACGATGGCCTCTACGGCGCTCGGATAGACGTTCGTGCCGCGGATCAGCTTCATGTCGTCCCAGCGCCCGCGGATGCCGCCGTCGTAGAGGTCGAAGGTGCGCCCGCAGTCGCAGGTGGTGTGCGGCACCTTCACCACCATGTCCTTCGTGCGGTAGCGCATCACCGGGATGAAGCCGCGCCCGAACGAGGTGACGACGCGCTCGCCCAGCTCGCCGTAGCCGACCGGCTCGCCCGTCGCGGGGTTCACCACCTCCTCGATAAAGTGATCCTCGATGATGTGCGTGCCGTGCTGGCGCTCGCACTCGAAGATCATGATCGTGCCGAGCTCGGTCATGCCGGCGGTGTCGCCGCACTTCGCGCCCCATGCCTCTTCGAGCTGGCGCTTCACTGCGGGGATCGATCCCGCCGGCTCGCCGGAGAGGATCACCCGTTTGACCTTGCTCTCCTTGGCGAGGTCGATGCCCATCTCGGCGGCCTGCTGCCAGAGGCGCAGCGCGTAGGTCGGCGTCGAGGCGACGGTGGTCGCGCCCATCTCCAGCAGCAGCTTCACCCGCGCCTCGGTGGTCTGCGCGCCGCCGGGGATCACCAGCGCGCCGAGCTTCTCGCTGCCGTAGTGCAGCCCCCAGAAGCCGATGAACTGCCCGTAGCCGAACGCGACATAGACCACGTCCTCCGGGCGGACGCCGAAGCCCCAGAGGCCGTAGCACCACATCTCGGCGATCCACTGCCAGTCCTTCGTGCCGTCGAGCACACGGATCGGCGTGCGTCCGCTCGTCCCAGACGTCAGGTGGTAGCGGATCGCGTGCGCGTGATCCGTCGTCGGCAGGTCGCCGAAGAGCGGCTGCTCAGCGATCGACGCCATCCACTCCTCGCGCGTCATGAATGGCATGCGTCGCAGATCGTCCAGGGTGGCGAGCTGCTCCGGCGTGAAGCCGGCGGCATCCCAGCGCGCGCGGTGGAATGGACTGCTGGCATACGCCCACTCCGCCATCCGCCGCAGCTTGACGAGCTGTAGTCGCTTCAAGTCCTCGCGCGGCAGCGTCTCGTTCTTGGGATTCCAATACGCCGAGTCGGCCATGCTCGCCTCCGTTCGTAACGCCGGTGTTAGCCACAGGGATCGCGGAAAGACTCACCACAGAGTTCACAGAGAACACAGAGGGCAGAAAAGAGCAGTGTGGCATCCATTCTAGCGCACAGGCGCATCTCCCACGATGGTTTCATTGTCGCTGGTCTGCACTACCACGCCCATCAATGCAAAAAGTCTGACCAAGCCCGAGCAGGCGGGCTTCGTGGCGGCACACCCGTAGGCGCGGCTTCAGCCGCCAGCCCTCCCTCACTCCTCGCGGCCAAGCAGTTCGCGCGCGATGATGATGCGCTGGATGTTGCTTGCCCCTTCGTAGATCTGCATCCCCTTGATGTCGCGATAATACCGCTCGACCGGATACTCGTTTGAGTAGCCACGATTGCCGTGCAGCGAGACCGACTCTGAGGCCGCGCGCGCCGCTACCTCCGTCGCGTAGAGCTTCGCGATAGAGGTCTCTTTCGTGACAGGCCGCCCTTGATCCTTCATCCAGGCCGCGCGATAGACCAGTAGCCGCGCAGCCTCGACCTCCGCCGCCATGTCCGCGATCGTCGCCTGCACCATCTGGAAGTCGCCCAGCCGCTTGCCGAACTGTCGTCGTTTGCGCGCGTACTCCACGCAGGCGTCCACGCACGCTTGGCCGACGCCGACCGCGCCCGCCGCCACGCCGAGCCGCCCGCGATCTAGCCCCGACATCGCGATCGTGAAGCCCTGGCCTAGCTCCCCGACCAGCGCGCTCGCCGGCACGCGGCACTCCTCCAGGTGAATGTGCGCGTGGTCTGATCCTCGATGTCCCAGCTCGCGCCCCGGCATCCGCTCGCGCACGAACCCCGGCGTCTCAGGATCGACGAGGAACGCGCAGACGCCCCGATGCCGCGCCGAGGGATCGCGTGTGGCGAAGACCAGCGCCAGCCCCGCCACGTTGCCATTGGTGATCCAGATCTTCTCGCCGTTGAGCACCCACTCGCCATTTTCCTCGCGCGCCGTCGTCGTGACGCTCGCCGCGTCCGACCCCGCCTCCGGCTCCGTAAGGCAGTAGCACCCAATCAACTCCCCGCTCGCCAGCAGAGGCAGATAGCGCCGCTTCTGCTCGTCACTGGCCCAGTCGCGGAGGCAGAGCGTCACCAGTCCCGCATGCACCGTCAAGAAGCCGCGCACCGACGAATCCACCCGCCCAAGCTCCTCAGCGACCAGCACGAAGCTGACGTAGTCCATCCCAGAGCCGCCGTACTCCGGCTCCAACGGACCGCCGAGCAGCCCTAAATTGCCCATGCGCCGCACCAGCTCGTGCGAGAAGATGCCCTGCTCATCGGACTCGCGTGCCAGCGGCGCCACCTCATCCCGCGCGAACGCGCGCGCGATCTCCTGCCAGCGGCGCTGCTCCGGCGAAAGCTCGAAGTCCATTGCGATCCCCTATTCTCCGACTCTGGTCCGAGCCCGCACAGGCGGGCTTCGTCGCCGCAGGCGCCTAGGCGCGGGTTCACCCGCTTGCCCCCTCACTCCGCGCCGAGCACCGCCATGCCCTCAAGCTCGATCAGCGCCTCTTTCTGGAAGAGCGCCGCGATCTCAAAGAGCGCCAGCGTGGGATAGTAGCCGCCGAAGTAGCGGCGGAAGACCTCGCCCAGCGGCTTCGCCTTCGCCACATAGTCGTCGCGGTCGCGGACGAAGATGTTGAGCTTCACGATGTCCGTCATTTGGCCGCCCGCCTCGTGGACCACCGCGTGTAGGTTGAGCAGCACCTGATCGAACTGCGCGACCACATCCCCCGGCGCGACGATACGCCCCTCGCCGTCGCTGGCATCCTGCCCCGCCAGGAAGAGCAGCTTGCCGCCGGTGGTGACGATGCCGTGATTGAAGCCGCGCGGCCTCGGCAGCGACGGCGGCGTGATGATCTCTTTGCTCATGCGGCTCACCGTCCCGTCCACTGCGGCTTCGTCTTGCCGGTAAACGCCTCGTAGAAGATGCGGTGATCCTCCCCCATCAGCAGCAGCGCCTGCGCCTGCGCCTCGGCCTCGATCCCTGCCACCAGATCCATCCCCAACTCGTTGTTGATCATCCGCTTCGTCATGCCGATCGCCAGTGTGGGACCGCTCGCCAGCCGCCGCGCCCACGTTTGCGCTGCGGACAGCAGCTCATCGTGCGGCACGACCTTGTTCACCAGACCGTAGCGCTCGGCGGTCGCCGCGTCGATCTTCTCGCCCAGCAGCAGCAGCTCGAAGGCGCGTCCCATCCCCACGATGCGCGGCAGCAGGTACCCCGCGCCCATATCCGCCCCCGTCAGCCCGACGCGCGTAAAGAGGAACGCAAATGTCGCGCGCTCCGAGGCGAGGCGCAGGTCCGACGCCAGCGCCAGCACCGTGCCTGCCCCCGCCGACGTGCCGTTCAGCGCGGCGATGATCGGCTTATCCAGCAGGCGCATGTGTTGCACCACCGCGCCCGTCATGCGCGTGAACTCGATGTGCCCCTTGAGGTCGCGCTTCAGCAGCTCGCCGATGATCTCCTGCACGTCGCCGCCGGAGCAGAAGGCATCGCCCGCCCCGGTGAGGATCACCGCGGTCACCGCATCGTCGTAGCGCAGATCCTCAAAGAGTTGCCGCAGCTGCGCGTAGACGTCGAAGGTCAGCGCGTTCAGCACCTCGGGTCGGTTGAACGTCACCGTCGCGACGCCCTCATCCACCTCGTAGAGAAAGTCGTACTTCGGCATGATTGACCCTTCCGTGCGGAGAGAGACGCGTTCACCTCAGAGTCGCAACGTGCGAGAAGCCCCAAAGTTCACTTGCGGATGTGGCAACCTGTGCCCTTACGTGTTCATGGCCAGCCTGTGAGGACTTCGCGTCGCGAAGCTCCGCGCGGCGCGTGTTCACCCGCCGATCCATTCTACAGCCCCAGCAGCGCGCGCGCATTCTCGCCGAGCGCCAGGTGCAGGTCGACGTCGGAGAGGCCGGAGGAGCGCGCCTCGTCAAGCATGCGCCGCTGGCCCAGCAGCGGGAAGTCGCTGCCCCAGAGGACGCGCCCCGCGCCCGCGATGCGCGCCACCTCGGCGAAGATCTCCGGGCGGTAGAGGTAGATCGACGCGGCGGAATCATACCAGACGTTCGTCGCGGCGGCGTGGACCTCTGGCATCAGCTCGTAGAACGGGTAGCCGCCGCCCCAGTGTGCTGCCACGATGCGCAGCGCGGGGAACGCCGCGATGAAGGCATCCAGCTCGGCGGGCGTCACGTCGCCCTTGCCGGGGTACGCATGCCCCACCGGCTCGCTCGTGTGCGTCAGGACGAAGAGGCCGAGCGCCTGCGTCGCCTCCATCAGCGGCGCGAGTAGTCGCGTGTCGCTCAGCCGATAGCCTTGGCCATGCGGCATCAACTCCCCGATGCCCGGCATCCCCGCGCGGGCGCAGCGCTCCACCTCGGCGATGGCCCGCGCCCCGGCCAGCGGCTGCGCCCCCGCCAGCCCGACGACGCGCCCCGGGTGGTCGCGCATCGCCTGCATGATGTAGCTGTTGCACTCCTCCGTCAGCCCCTGGTCGCGCCAGCCGAAGGGGAATGTCACCGAGACGTCCACGCCGTCGGACTCCATCGAGGCCAGCAGATCCTCCGCCGTCGCCATGCGCGCGCGCGGGTGCCCGTAGAGCTCCTCGAAGAAGCTGTCTTCCGCCAGCAGCTGCTCGCGCCGCGCGATGACCTCAGGCGGGAAGATGTGCGTGTGGAAATCGACGATCATGCGAACCTCACGGCTGCCAAAGGTGACGGGCGCGCGGCTTTCCAGGGTTTACGGCTGGGCCAATCACGCGCGTCACGCAATCCCGCCCTCGCGGGGTTCGCCCTGCCATGAAGGCGGGGATTCTCGGCGCAGAGGGAACCCCGCATGAATGCCGGGGCGACTCTCTGGCGAGCGCTGTGTCCGACGGCTGAACCCTGCTGCCACCGACCACACCCCGCCACAGTATACGCGAGGAGGGGACTTGCCACTGTCGCTCGGTTCTGTTACAATAGAACATGAGTTCTCAATCAGTCATTCAGAAGGGCGGTTGTGTCCCGCGGCAAGGCCGCAAGTGCCCATGGACTCGGGTGTTACGCCCAACCTTGAGTAGCCTTGCGGCGAATATGCTATACTTGCGCCGGTTCAGCGTCGGCTGCGTTTCGGGGCCGATTCGGGGCCGCAAACGCGAGGCGGACGGAGAGCCTTCCCATAGGGTACAATGCTGGGGAGTGCGTCCCACGTCCAGCCGATGCGTCGCCGTTGCGCTAAGACGCAGGAAGTGGCCGGGCCGAGGTTCTTCGGCTCGGAGACTCCACGAAAGGAGCTGGGTGGTGAAGACGAGTATGCGCAAAAACGGGGCGCCGCGTGCGAGCGCTCCGCAGCAGGGCGAGTCTTCCAACGAGGCGCCACGACGAAAAGAAGAGGAGCGTTCCGAAGAGTCTTTTGAGGCCACGATCATCCGCCTCGACGGCAGGGCACTCGAACTCGTGTTCCGCCTGGCCGGCGAGTAAGTGAGGTTGCGGCCCCGGCGCATCGCATAAGGCTTGCCGTCCGCGTCACGGGCAGGCTGAGGCGTGCCACCTCTGCGCGAGTCGGACCGTCTGCGCCCTTCCGGCGCGGCGACCGGCCGTGTGCCACGAACATTCTGCCAACCTCTGTTGGTGCGCCTCCTGTGGCGCCCCTGCGGTGTGGAAGGTGTCTGGTGCTTAATGGAAGTCATCAAGGTTTCGCCGCGCGGCTACTGCTACGGCGTTGTTGATGCGATGGAGATTGCTCGGAAAGCGGCACGCGATCCCTCCCTGCCGCGTCCGATCTACGTTATTGGCCTAATCGTCCACAACCGGTTCGCGGTGGAGGAGCTGACCTCCCTCGGCATCGTCACCCTCGACGGGCCGGATCGCGCCTCCATCCTGGGGCAGGTCACCGAAGGGACCGTGATCTTCACGGCGCATGGCGTCTCACCGCTGGTGCAGCAGCGCGCAGCCGAGCGCGGCTTGCACGTCATCGACGCCACCTGCCCCGACGTCACCAAGACGCACGATCTCGTGCGCCGCCTCGCCGCTGAGGGGTATCAGATCCTCTACATCGGCAAGAAGGGCCACCCCGAGCCCGAGGGCGTCGCCGGCGAGGCGCCGGGTCTCGTCCAACTGGTCGAGACCGTGGCGGATCTCGACGCCCTCCCCGACGAGGTCCGCGCCGCGCCGCGCCTCGCCGTGACGACGCAGACCACCCTCAGCCAGTGGGACACCGCCCAGCTCATCGCCGAGATGCGCCGCCGCTACCCGCGGATCGAGGTCTTCAACGAGATCTGCCACGCCACACAGGTGCGACAGGAGGCCGTCGCCAAGTTGGCTGAGGGCGCGGACCTCACCATCGTCGTCGGCGACCCGCGCAGCAACAACACGAACCGGCTCGTGCAGGTGGCGGAAGAGTTGGCGGGCAGCGCGGCGGTCCGCGTGGAGAGCCTGGGCGATCTGAAGCCGGAGATGCTGGCCGGGAAACGGCGCGTGGCGATCACCTCGGGCGCCTCGACCCCCAGCCAGCTCACGCGCCAGGTGATCCAGTTCGTCGAGGCCTATGGCGCCGAGACCCAACTCGCCTGAGCCGCGATCGCTCGCATCGCGACCACCGCCCGCATCCCGCTCGCGGTCCATCCCAATCCCTCGCACCCTCGCTCGATCCATGGAGGTAGGAAGCATGCGCGAGCACCGGCGCGACCCTTGGCTGCAGAAGCGTCAATCCGCTATGGCCAAGCCAGCGCGCCGCCGCGCACCTCGGAGGTTCCCCGCGTTATGAAGAGCCTATCCGCAATCCTGGCAGCCGAATCCCTCGAAACGCTCGTCTCGCTCGCCGAATGGTGGGCCGCCGAGCGTCCGCAGGATACCGAGAGCGAGACACGCCAGCGCCTCGAACAGGCCATGCGCGACACGATTGGCGCACGTTTCGTCTGGGAGCGGTTGGACGACGAGGAGCGGCGCGTGCTCTTCGTGGTGGTGGGCCCCTCGGCGCGTAACTGGTGTCCGCTCGATCAACTCGCCGAGCGGTCTCACCTCGGCGCGGAGCAGGCGAGCCGGGCGCTCGCGCGGATGGAAGCACACAGGCTCATCTCGATCGAGTCGGCGAAGGTGCAGGGCGCCGAGCTGGTGGGCCAGCGCGCCACCTTCTACGGCTACACCCTGCCGCGCAACATGCAGGCGCCGGTCGAGGATAAGCTGATCGCCTACGTACCTACCGAACTGGCGACCGCGCTGTACACCGCCGGGCGCGAGCTCTTCGTCCCCATCGCCGATCGCTCATCGAAGACGCTGGACGATCTGCTGGCGCCGTATCGCCAGGGCGATCTGGATCAGATTGGCCGCCGCTTCGGGCTGACCCTCCAGGCGTATTATTCGCGCGCCGAGGTCCGCGCGGCGATGGCACAGAACCTCGCCCAAGCCGACGCGGTGCGCTACGCCCTGGCGCGTCTTGACGCGCCCCTGCGCGGGGCGTACGAATGGCTGCGGCAGCGCGGCGGCATCGCGCCGATGGCCGCGCTGCGGACGCTGCTGCAGGTGGATGAGGTCGGTCTCTCGACGGCGCTGCACACGCTCGAAGATTACGCACTCGTCTTCGACACTTTCCACGATGGCGAGCGCGTAATCTTCATACCGAGCGAGACCCTGGCGAACCTGCAGAAGGCCGAGGAGCGCGTGCCGGTGCAGGTGGGGCTGCGCACGCAGGTGGCGCCGAGGGCCGTCAAGCCGCCGGAGACGACGTTCCTGTGGGATGTCGCCGTGCTGGTCTCGGCCGCGCATCAGCAGGAGATCGAGTTGACCCGCTCCGGCTCGTTGCCCAAGCGCGCGGCGCAACGCCTGATCCCCCTGCTGACCGGCGAGCGCACGCGCATGACCGAGGATGAGGCGCTCGACTACGTGGAGCTGCTGAAGCAGGAGGCGGTCGAGCTCGGCCTCGTCGCCGCGCCCGCCTCCACCGCCAAGACGCGCGGCAAGCTCGCTCCCGGCTCCAAGCTCGACTCCTGGGCGCGGCACGATCTGGTCATGCAGGCGCGGCGCATCTTCCGCCGCTGGCCGACGGACCGCTACTGGGTGGACGTGCCCGGCGCGGAGTATCGCGAGTGGCTGACCTTCTACTTGGAGACACCGATCGCGCGCGAGGCCGTAGCGACGCTGCTAAAGCAATGCGAGCCGGGTGTGTGGTACTCGCTGGCCTCGTTCCGCGCGACGCTGCAGGGGGAGGACCCGTATGTGCTGCGCCCGTCGCAGCGCAATGCGGGCGAGGCAGGATTCAAGCTCGCCGACGATCTGCGCCAGCAGTGGGAGACGACCGACGGCGAGATTATCACTGGCATCTTCCGCTCGACGCTCTACGAACTCGGGCTGGTGGCGCTCGGCTACGACGGCGTCGACGTGCCGCCCGCTGGGCAGGAGCGCAACCCCACCAGCTTCATGCTGACCGAGCTCGGCGCGGAGGTGCTGCACAGCGACCTGAGCGCCAGCGAGCAGCCAGCCTCGCGCTCGCTGGTGGTGCAGCCGAACTTCCAGGTTCTGCTGATGGAGCCGTACATGCCCGCGCTCTACTGGCTTACGCGCTACACCGCGCTGGAGCAGATCGGGCGCGTCAGCCGCTTCACCTTCACGCGCGAGGCGCTGGTGCGCGGCCTCGCCACTGGGGGAACGATCGAGGTGGTCGTCGATTTCCTGGAGCGCCACTGCCAGAAGAGTCTGCCGCAGAATGTCGTCTTCACGCTCCGTGACTGGGCGCGTCAAGCGCATGAGGCCGCCCGCACACCGGCCGTATCGCGCGTGATCGAGGTAACGGACGAGAAGACGGCCGGAGAGCTGGTCGCCTCGCCGAAACTGCGCGCTTTCCGCCTGCGCCTGGCTGGTCCGCGCGCCGTGGCCGTCCCGCCAGAAATCAGCTTGCGCGATCTTTGGCGTGCGCTGGAACGCCTCGGCTACGCCAAGTTCCTCAGTGGCATCGAGGAGTTGATGGCGGCGGCGGCCAGTTTCCAGCCTGGCGCGCGACCGCGCCGCCCAAAGCTGGGCACCGTCGCCGGAGCCTAGTGGTTTCGCTGGCGGGTGGGAGTCACGGACGCTCGCCCGTCGCCAGCGAGGCTTCGAGGCGCGTGCGCACAGACGGCCACTCGTCGTCGAGGATGCTGTACATCACCGAGTCGCGCTGGTAGCCGTCGTCGAGGATGCGTTGCTTGCGCAGCACGCCCTCGCGCACGGCGCCCAGCCGCTCGATGGCGTGCTGCGAGATCATGTTGCGGCTATCCGTCTTGAGCTGCACGCGGATCGCGCCCAGCGTCTCGAAGGCATGGCGCAGCAGCAAGTACTTGCATTCGGTGTTCACCGAGGTGCGCTGCACGCGCGGATTCAGCCAGGTCCAGCCGATCTCCAGTCCGCGGTCTGGCCGCGAGATGCTGAGGTAGCGCGTCGCGCCAACCGGCTCGCCCGTTTCTCGCAGGATCGTGGCAAACGGCAGCTCGGCGCCGCTCTCTTGCGCCTCCAGCGCCGCGTCGATCCACGCCTCGATCCGTTCGAGCGAGCCGTAGAGCTTTGTCGGCATCCAGCGCCAGATCAGATCGTCTTGCGCCGCCGCGTGGAGCCCCTGCGCGTGCCCCATCGTCAACGGCTCCAGCCGCACGACCGCGCCCTCCAGCGTCACCGGCACGATTTGCATCACCTCGCTCGTCGTCATCGTCGTCTTTCCTCCGCGCTCGCCGCCTCATCGCTCAGGGTTCAAAGTGTAGGGGAAGATTGGTATACCAACAAGGTCCATTCATGGTACATGTTGCTACGCCAATTCCGCTCAGCCTCCTGGCAGCGCGTTTGATACCAGCACCACGGCGAATGCGGCGCGCAGCGCCACACGCGTCGCCCATTGGTTGTCGCGGATGTAGCAACCTCGTGCGATGCCAATGCCGTCGCGCCGTAGTAGGCTGAAGCTGGCGCATAACCCTTGTTTCCGCTTCTCCTTTCGTCCGGCGCGCCACGCCCATGAGGCTCTATAGAGGGGACGGCGGGCGCAGCCGAACGGCGAAGGTGAGCAATATTCCTGCATCACCGTGATATAATCCTAGTTGGCTAGTCGGAATTGACGTTCCGCATGGCAGTTGCGCTTTCATCCATCTTTTCGGCGGTTTGCGGCGGTTCCAGCCGCGTCCCGGCGACCGCTCGTTCCTCTTCGCTCGGACGTTCCCTGGAGGCAGTCATGGCAGTTGATATCTCCGCGGACATGATCATCCATGACGTGGTGAAGCAGTATCCGAAGACGATCCAAGTCTTCCAAGGGCACGGCCTGCCCTGCACCGCTTGTGAGGTCGGCTCGCGCGAGAGCGTGGCCGGTGGCGCCCGCACCCATCGCTTGGACGTCGACTCGCTGCTCGCGGACCTCAACCTCGTCGCCAATGGCCAGGAGGCCGAGGGGATCAAGCCCGCGAAGAAAGCGCCCGTCGGTCGCGGCATCCCGCTGACGATGGCCGGCGCGGGCACGTCGGGCGGCAAGATTCGCCACGTGATCGCCGTCATGAGCGGCAAGGGCGGCGTTGGCAAGTCGCTGGTCACGGGGCTGCTGGCCGTCTCGCTACAGCGGCAGGGCCTCAAGGTCGGCATCCTCGACGGCGACATCACCGGGCCGAGCATCGCCAAGGAGTTCGGCGTGCGCGGCCAGCCGCGCAAGGGTCCAGGCGGCATCGAGCCGCTGCGCTCGGTGGGCGGCGTCAAGATTATGTCGATGAATATGTTCCTGCCGGAGTCCACCGACCCCGTCGTCTGGCGCGGCCCCATGGTCTCCAGCGCGATCAAGCAGTTCTACGCCGACGCCGACTGGGGCCAGCTCGACTTCCTGCTGGTGGACCTGCCCCCCGGCACCTCGGACGCGCCGATGACCGTCATGCAGTCGCTGCCGCTCGACGGCGTGGTGATCGTCTCTTCGCCGCAGATGCTGGCGACCGAGATCGTGATCAAGTGCATCAAGATGGTGCAGACGCTGAAGGGCAAGGTGCTCGGCGTCGTCGAGAACATGGCCTATCTCATGATGCCCGACGGCGAGCGCAACGAGATCTTCGGCCCGAGCAACGGTGCCGAGCTGGTGGCGATGACCGGCGCGCCGCTCCTCGCGCAGATCCCCATCGACAGGGACATCGCCCTGCTCTGCGATGGTGGCCGCCTCGAAGACTACTACAGTGAGGAGTTCGACACCCTCGCCGGTAACTTCGTCAAGGCCCTCGCCATCGCCGGCAAGCGCGCATAGGGCGACATCGCCGCTGCTGGGCGCGGCGGCGTCACGTCGTGCCGGCGTCACGTCGTGCCGCTCTGGGCAATTGGGAGTAGTCGGCGCCGCCAGCGGCCCGTAGGCCGGGCGAATCCCACTCGTGGGAGGCGGCGCGAGGGGCAATAACCCACTGCTATCGGCACCCGTTCGCGCCACGCTACTGGACTTCACCGCAGCAGCGCCGCCGTTACACTCCCAGGGGAGGTCAGGCTCGCACCCTGGCCTCAGGAGAAGAGCACGAAGCGCAGCGTCCACACGAGCAGCAAAAGAAAGGTGCCGGCGAGCGTCGCGATCTGTGTGTAGATGGCGAGTGTGCTCGATTGCATAGCCGGGCTCGGTTGCGCCGTCTCCGCCGCTGTGGCGAGCGCCTGGGCTACCGCAACGGAAGATGGTCCGCTCGCTTGCAGCATGGCGATGCGCTCGGTGGCTTGCGCCGCGTAGAGTGCGACGTGCACGTCGTTCGCCAGCCCGGCGAAGGTACCCGGCTGCGCGATCAACCACAGCGTGTAGTCCAGGGAGTCGTGCAGGGCGCGATCGAGCAGCGCGCGCGCGCGATCGTGGTTCTCCGGCGCGGTGCTCAAGCGCTCGGCCTCTTCGGCCCGCGCCACCGCACGCAGCACCGGCGATCTGCGGCTTGCGGACCTGAGCTCCGCGCGATACCGGCCCACCGCGCGCGCGCGCAGCACGGTCGATCCGGGCTTGATCAGGCGCACGCCGCGACAGAGTGCCGCCAGGCAGAGCACGTAGTGTTCCTGCCGCACGAGTGGCTGCAGCGCTCGTGCGTCCTCCGCGCCGGCGCATGCCATCGCCTCCGCCTCCGCTGGCCTGCTGCGCGCCAGCAGTACGTGCGCCAGTGTCGCGTGCGCCAGCACAGAGCGCTCACGCGTGAGGGAGAGCGCCAGCCGCGCCGCCGCCTCGGCCTCGTCGTAGCGGTTCATGCGGAGCAGCGCCGAGGACAGGTTGCCCAACGTCTCCGGGTCAGCGCTGACTTCCAATGCTTCTAGCGCGTTGGCGGCGGCATCGTCGG
This sequence comes from uncultured Chloroflexia bacterium, assembly GCA_963841205.1. Taxonomy (GTDB): domain Bacteria; phylum Chloroflexota; class Ktedonobacteria; order Ktedonobacterales; family JADMIN01; genus CAWAWP01. The sequence continues at coordinate 210,033 of CAWJCH010000014.1, forward strand.
CTCGGCCGAGCGCCAGCAATGCGGTGGTGCGGCGGTTCAGCCAGACCAGTCGCCGTGTGCCGATCCAGGCGCCCTCTCCCTCGATGGCCAGCGCGCGATCGCAGAGCGCCAGCGCCTCGGCGTCGTGCCCGCGCTGCGCCAGGGCATCCGCGCGGCTCGCCGGGGAAAGCCAACGCCCGAGGCGCACGATGCCGAACCAGAGGACGATGCCGGCCAGCGGCACGCCCGCGAGCGGTTGCCCCAGCGCCAGCGAGATCAGTAAGGGGAGGGCGACGACCGCCGCCCACGAGATCGCCACCAACAGCGAGAAGGGGCGGCTCAGGTCGCGTGTCGGCGTCACCGGCCGCGATCCCGTGGAGCGGAGCGGCGCGCGTATCCTGAGCGCCTAGTGCGCCAGCGCCGGCTCCGCATCGGTGTGTCCTTCTTCGTGGTGTGTCGCCGTGCCGTCGCGAGCGTGCCGGGGCAACTTGGCGAATATCGCGGCGGGCCTGGGCCGGATGATAGCACGGACCGTCACCCAGAGCAACAGCCCGTTGCGCAGCGCGAGGGCAAGCATGAAGAGCGGCGAGAAGGGCACACGCCAGATCGGATGCTCCCATTGGTACATGATGGGGAAGTCCAGCCACGTCAGGAAGCAAATGACCACCCAGATCCAATCGAGGCCGACGACGTAGGCGACCAGCGGCACTACCCAGATCAGGTATTGCGGGCTGAAGATCTTGTTCGTCGCCAGCACGACGCAGATGCAGGCGAGGAACGCTTGCCCCAAGGTTAGCTTCCCTCGCGCCTGGCGCCAGTAGACCCAGAGGCAGCCCGCCGCCAGCGCCACGGTCGAGAGCAGGCGCAGCGCGCCGTCAAGCTGCCCCACGTAATTCAGCGAGGTGAACGAGTAGTCGGGGTGCGCCTGCATGCCGAAGATCGTCGAGAGCCAGAGCAGCGACGCCGGCGTAGACTCCACCTGAAGCGGGCGCTGCCCGGCATAGAAGAGATTCGTCAGCGCCTCAGTCGGATTGAGCAGCAGTGCGCCGACGAAGCCCGCCGCGACCAGCCCGAGACAGAGCAGCGCCCCACGCACGACGGCGCGGGTTGCCGGCTGCCGCCAGAGCTGCCGCGCGGTTCGCAGGTAGCGTCCGCGCCACCAGTTCGCCGGCAGCGTCGCAGGCGCGTCGTCGCCGTTCAGCGCCTGCCAGTGCGCGATCAGCACGACGGGCAACAGGAAGATGGGGTAGAGCTTAAGCAGCACGCCGAGCGCCAGCAGGGCATAGGCCGCGCCAAAGCGCCGGCGCTCGGCGGCCCACAGCGCGGCGAGCGTGACCAGCGCGGGCACGATGTCGAACCGCGCCAGCAGCGTGGCGGCACAGCTCAGCAGCAGATAGCCGAGGTATGTTAGCGCCCGCGCCCGCCCGCGGAGCCGCACGAGCGCATAATAGCCCGCGAGCACGAAGAGGCCCATCCAGACGCCGAAGGTGATGTGCGGATTCACGCCCGGCGGTAGGATCGTGAGGGTGAACGGCACGATCGCCAGCGGCGGATACTCCACCGGCAGCGCATGGCCGACCGGCTGCTGCGTCCAGAAGGCGATGGCATACTGCTGATACTCGTCCACGTCGCCGTTGGGCAGCAGCCAGAGCTTGGCCGCGAGCAACTGCGTGGCGAGGAGCGCGCTGGAGATGAGCACGAATTCGAGTCCATAGAGCGCCCAGCGTATGGCGCGCGCACTTCGTCTCGTGCGCTCTCGACCCGCGATGCCCTCGGCTGCCACGCCTACGCTCCCGTTCTGCTGCCCGCCTCCGCGTCGCCTCCGATGCACCCGTGCTGGGCGAGCCCTGGCAAGGAGTATGCGAACTCGCTTTGCCTAACGAGTCCCTACTATAGTAACATGAGCGGATGCATGCCGGGCCTCGGCAGACTGTGCTGCAGGATGCTGGCGCTCGCCCAATCGACTAGGGATGCAAAGGAAAGCTGAGTCTAGCGGACGATATGACGTCACTCGAAAATGCGACCGATGCGGATGAGGTCGCCCCCGCCGATCCACGACCCCTATTCATCGCCATGTTCGAGGCGGTGCGGGCCTATCTCCTCTCAGAAGGTTCCTCCGACTACGCCAGCGCCCGCGTGGCGCGCAACCCCAAGGGCGAGGCGACGCGCCGCTTCGACGCCACCGCCGAGCGCATCGCCCTCGACATTGCACGTGACGGCCTCGGCAGCTTCAATGCGTTCAGCGAAGAAGCCGGCTCTATCACGGTTGGCGACGGCACGCCGCGCTGGACCCTTGTGCTGGACCCCTGCGACGGCAGCAACAACTTCAGGCGCGGCGTCCGCTCGGTGGGCTTCTCGGTCGCCGCGCTGCCCGCCGACGCGCCGCTCGACCCCGATCGTGTGGAGTACGCCATCTGCGGCGATGTCTTCACCGGCGCGGTCTACTCGGCGGCGCGCGGGCGTGGCGCGAGCCTGGACGGCCGTGCTATCACCGCGTCGCAGGTCGTCGATCCACGTCACGCGATCCTGGGCGCGAATATCGGACATGAGCACGTCGCCGACACGGCGGGCACGACCGCCGACGACACGGTGGATGACGGCGACTCCCTTGCGCCGGTGCGGAGCGTCGCCGAACGGATGAAAGGGCTCTGGTGCTTGATGCGGAGTTGCGGCAGCGTGCGTCGCACCGGCGCCACTGTGCTCGACCTCTGCTACGTTGCCCACGGCGCGTATGACGCCTACCTCGACGTCCGCGATCGGCTCACCCCGGAGAACTTCATGGCGCCGGCGCTGATCCTGCGCGAGGCGGGCGCGCTCTTCACCAATGTCATGGGTGGGCCGCTTGGCACGGTGGACTTCACCACGCCATATAGCGTGTTGGCTGCCGGCAATCGTGACCTGCTCGATGCGCTGGTGCGTGAATTGGCGTGATTGTTGGCGGCGCGAGCGCATGCCACGCTCGCTCGGTCCCGATTGACGTGACTTCAGTTCGACGGGTAGAGTCCACATATGCGCATCAGCTTCTCCACCGGCACGTTTTATCATCGCGGCGTGGGCTATAGCCTGCGCCTGGCGCGCGAGCTCGGCTATGATGGTGTCGAGCTCGCCCTGGGTTGGGACTACATGCTCGGCGGCGTGCCCGCGGTCGAGCGCGCCTTGCGCCGCGAGGGCGGAAACATCCTCAGCGTGCATCCGCCGTTCCTGGCGCTGCCGGGCTGGCCGCGCGACGTCCCTACGCGGCTCGAGCGCCTGGTGACGACCGCGCGCGACCTGGGCGCCAGCATCCTCGTGCTGCACACTCCGTACCTCTGGGGCGAGGATTCGCCACGCGCGATCAACTACACGCGCCTGATCGAGTGGTCGCGAAGCCTGGTCGGCGACGATGTGCGCATCTGCCTGGAGAACGGCGAGCATCGCAATCGTCGACAACGCTTCTTGCTTGACGACCTCGGCATGCTGGTGCGCTTCGCCGAGGAGCGCGGCTGCGGCATCACCTATGATACGTGCCACGTGGGCGCGAACGGTGACGACGTGTTGCGCGGCTACGAGATCGTGCGACCCCTGCTCACCAACGTCCACCTGAGCGATCTGATCTGGGGCGAGGGCGGCATCGAGACGCACGCCGCTCCCGGTAAGGGTACGCTGCCGCTGCGCGAGTTGCTGGCCACGCTCGCCCGCGACGGCTACGACGGGCTGATCACGCTGGAGATCCACCCGCGCGAGGTGGGATTGCTCAACGGGGCGCGCCACCGCCGCGTGCTGGCCGATGCGCTGGCCTTCGTGCGCGACGCCTTCGGCGCTGGCGCCCCCGCGGGGACGAGCGAGCCGGGGCGCGTCATCGCGTAGCCCGAATCGCCATGCCGGCACTACATTCGCGAATCGAGGCGCTGTGATGGGTGAGGCCACCTTCGAGACATCACGCTCGGCCATCGCCCCACTGCAGCAGGTGACGGCGCCGATCCTGCGGCTGCGCGGCGACGCCGCTTCCCCCGACGCCGAGGAGCTCGTCGCCGAGGAGCCGCTCGAGCTGCGCGTGCGCGACGCGGGCACGGGCACCACGGCGACCGCCGAGTCGCTGGCGGTGATCATGCGCACGCCGGGCCACGACGACGAGCTTGCGGCGGGCTTTCTCTTCACCGAGGGATTGTTGGTGAACCGCGATGAGCTTGCGGCGTTGCTGCCCGGTAACGATCCCGATGGGCTGCCCTCCCCACACGTCATCGAGGTCGCGCCCGCCGCCGGGGTGGATCTGTTGGGCCGCGCGCGAGCCGAGAGCTATTCGCGCCGCTTCGTCGTCAACGCGAGCTGCGGCGTCTGCGGCAAGAACAGCGTCGCCGCCGCCTGCGCCGCGCTCCCGCCCATCCCCGCGGGCGACCTGGTGATTGCGCCGCGTCTCCTCTACGCCCTGCCGGATCGCCTGCGCGCCGAGCAGCGCGTCTTCGCGCATACGGGCGGCTTGCACGCCGCCGCGCTCTTCGACGCGCGGGGGGGGCTCGTCGCGTTGCGCGAGGATGTCGGGCGCCACAACGCCGTCGATAAGTTGATCGGGCGCGCGCTGCTCGACGGGGCGCTGCCCCTCACTGATCGAATCCTGCTGGTCAGCGGGCGCCTTTCCTACGAGATCGTGCTCAAGGCGCTCGCCGCGCGCATCCCGATCATCGCCGCGATCTCCGCGCCCTCCAGCCTCGCCGTCGAGCTTGCCGGGGCCTCGGGGATCACGCTCGTGGCCTTCCTGCGCGGCACGAGCGCCAACGTCTACACCCATCCGCAGCGAATCGGGGCGCTCTGAGCGTCCTGTACCCATTATCGCCTCAACATGACCTGGCTTGCCCCATCCAGTTATCATGGAAGCCGTGCGAGCGTCGCGCGCGGCGTGCCGCGGCGCGGATGACACTACGAGGACGTAGTACAAAGGCAGCGCATGACGACACCGGTAGACCCGTGGCCCTCGGATGAGGCCTCGCCCTTCGATCGCGTGCCGATTGAGGAGCGAGGCGATGACAGGTTTCGCGACGACGCGGATGATCGGACCTATGATCGCGCCTCCAGCGAAGCCTTCACGGTGCCCCTCAACACTGGCGGCATGACGCGTCCGCTCTCGTGGACTCGCCCGGCGCCGCGTTCGCGCCTCGCCAACCGGCCGCCGCTCGATCGGTCTTCGCTGCCGACGCTGTTCCTGGGGATCGGGATCGGCGCCGTCCTCACGAGCATTGTCGCGGCGTTGATCATCGCCGGGCTGGCGGACAGCTCGACGACTCGCCGCGCGTTGGCGACCGTGCCCATCACGACTCGTGGCCTGCCGACCGTCACGCCGACGCGCACGCCGACCCCCACGCCCGTCCCGACCGTGGCCGCGACCTTCGTCGCCACCGACACCACCACGCAGGGCACCTGGCAAGGCGTCTACGGGAACCAGGGCGTGGTCGTCGTCGGCGACACGCAGCAGCTCCCTGCCGGCATCCAGGTGACGCCAAGCGGAGCCGGCGGGGTCGTCTGGGCGCCGACGACCGCCGACCCGCGCGCGCCGCAGAAGGTCTCCAACTCCGCCGACCGCATCGCCGCGTGCTGGTACGCTCCCACCACGTTCAGCATCGATGTGAACATCACCGACGGCCAGGCACATCGCCTCGCCCTCTATCTGCTGGATTGGGACAGCCAGAACCGCAGCGAGGTCGTCACCGTTGCCGATCCGGCGACCGGCGTGGCGCTCGACACGCGCGTCGTCTCCGGATTCGTCGGTGGCGTGTACCTCGTCTGGACGGTCCGCGGCCATGTCGTCCTGGGCATCACCGACAACGCCGGCTCGATCAACGCCGTCGTTAGCAGCCTCTACTTCTCCGCCCCGTGAGAGCCGCACTCCCCCCAACCGCCGTCGCGGCTGGGGGGAATCGTCACGATTTGGCATGTCGCTACCAGTCCTTTCGAGTAGACCCTCGCGTCCCTGAGGGCCCTTCGTTGGGACGCGTATTCGGCGGGTCGCCTTGGATTACGCGTGTATGCCGCTCCGGAGAAGACTTCGTCCCATCACTCACGATGCGGTCTTTGACACTGAGCAGTTGGTGCGGCGCGCCATCTCCCTCAGCGCCTCGCGCGGCGACGTGAAGTGAGCCGCGTTGCCAGGATGATGGCACAGGCCAGAGCCAGGATCAGCCCCGAGTCGAGCGCCCCGCCGTATGCGATGGACGGCGTGAAGCCGATGGTGGGCAGCCCGTCGAGCAGGTAGAAGCTGAGCGCGAGCAGCCCCGCGCCGACGGCGGCGATCGGAGCAAGCCCGACCGCCAGGCGATCCGCGCCGGCGAAGAGCCGCCAGAGCCGTCCGCTGGCGCGTGCCTCAACGAGTGGCCGCAGGAAGGCGCAGAGGCCGGAGGCGAGCAGGCCGAGCCCCGCCAGTGCCTCGCCCCACTCGATCAGGCGGCCGAAGAAGACCGCGTTCGGCAGCACGAGCCATTGGAGCAGCGCCGCGAACGGGCCGGGCAGGTGGCCGTTGCCGAGCAGGCCGCTCAGCAGGCCGCCGAGCGATTGCGGGAAGGTGCCGTAGAGGAGCTTGTCGACGCCGGATGCCAGGAATTCATAGCCGATCAGCAGCTCAAGTCCGGCGAGGGCGAGGTTGGGGCGTGTGGTCGGCGTCGCGCGGAGCACGTGGGCTCGCCACGCTTCGAGCGCTTGCAGTGGCCGAAGAGACGGAAGTGAACGCGGCGTGGATGCCGGCGAGTCGGCGGGCGTCGCGGGACGGTCGCGTAGTTGCGTTGCCATGAGAAGCTCCCTCGCCAGGAAGCGCATGCCGCGTGGGGAAACCGCCCTGCGCGGATCGTTCCCGGCCCTTCTCATTGTCGCGCGGTTTCGCGTGAAGGTGTGTCAGGGATGTGACGCGATTGTGAGGTCGGCCCTGTAGGGAAATGGCCTATCGCGGCTTAGTTCTCGATGCCGCGGAAATCGTCCGAGCCGCCGGTCGCGTCGCCGGCATCGGGCGAGGGGTCACCCTTGGAGGGACGCTCCCCATCATGGGGCGTCGGCGGCGTCATCATGCTGATGTAGCGCGCGATGCCCTCCGGCTCATCGGGCTGGTCGGGTTCCTTCTTCTTGACGAGCTCGGGCTGCATACCAAGCGGCAGGCGATGGTCGGCCTCCATCATGCGCCCCCGGGTGCGCCAGAAGACCCAGAGGATGATCAGGAACAGGAGCACCAGCATGATCGTCCCTAGCACAGGACTGCTGTTGCTGCCAGAGGGAAACGGCGGAAAGCGCTGCAGTTGGCCCGAGCCGGCGTAGAGCACGGTCTGCTGCCCGGCGGGGAGCACGGTCAGGAGCGCGGTGACGGGGTGGCTGAGGCCCGGCGCCAGCGAGGACCAGCTCGCCCCGTCGTCCTGCGAGCGATACACGTCGGTCTGCGTGCCGGCGTAGATCCAGGTGGGATGCTGCGGATCGAGCGCCAGCGCCTGCACGCTCTGTGAGAAGTGCAGCGGAGTCCAGCTGGTGCCGCCGTCCACGCTGGAGGCGATGCCCCGGTCGGTCCCGACGTAGAGGGTCGCGGTGCGGAGCGGCGTCGCGATGCTGGTCGTCGCGGTGGGCGTGCCGTTCGGCGGCGCCGCCGGTTCGCGCGCGACGAATGCGTATGGATGCGTCGAGAGGCCCGCGCTCCTGCTGGTCCACGAGGCGCCGCCGTCCGTGCTGGCGAAGACGCCCGCGCCATCAACGGCGACATAGAGCGTCTGGCCCAGCGGCTCCCAGAGCAGCGCGTTGATGTTCGCGTTGGCCGGCAGTCCCGAATCGGCGGCTGTCCACGTCTGGCCGGCGTCGCTGCTGGCGAAGACGCTGTGCGAGGTGGTGCCGGCGAAGAGGACGTTGGCCGGCGTCGAGACCGCCAGCGCGTCCACCGTATCGCCGCTCGGCAGTCCAGAGCCGCGCGCAGCCCAATGGTCGCCGCGATCGGTGCTGGCGTAGAAGCCGTCGCTGGTGCCCGCATAGAGCAACCCCGGCGTCTTCATGTCGGCGGCGAGCGACGACACGATCGCATCGGAGGGCAGGCCGGCGCCCGCCACACCATCCGCGCGGTTCGCCGCGTAGGCGCGATAGACCACGCCGTGGGAGGTGCCCGCGTACACGAAATTGGTGTTGAAAGGGTCGTCGGCCAGCGCCAGCACCTCGTGCTCGTCGGACGGCGTCAAGGGCAGCCACTGCCCCGGATCGGCGATGCCGCCGATGCACGATGAGAGCGCCACCGCGAGCAGAACGCCCACGAGCACGATGACGCCAAGGGACAGCCCGCCGCGCCGGCGCCGTTCGTACGTCCCGCCCGCGTTTGCTTCGCGCATCGCATGCACTCCCGATGATTGCCGAACGTCGTGGTATGGAGTTACGGCAGAAAAGCGACCTCTTCGCCGAGGCCACGCTCGCGGGCCAGCGCGTACACGTGGCCGGCCACGGCGACGTCTTCCACGGCGACGCCGAGCGACTTGAAGAGCGTGATCTCGCCGGCGGAGTCGCGGCTGGGCGCCGTGCCCGCGACGATGGCGCCCAGCTCGACGGCACGGGCGAAGTCGAAGCGGCCGGCCGCGGCGGGGATCAGCAGGTCGCCGGCCTCGATCTTGGCCTGCTCCAGCGAATCGACCGCGACGACCGCGCTTCGCTCGACCGTGTCGTCGTCCACCTCGCGGCGGTTGTGCCAGTTCGAGCCCATCGCGTTGACGTGCGCTCCGGGACTCAACCACGCGCCGGAGAGCACCGGCTCGCGCGCCGTCGTCGCGGTCGTCACGATCTCCGCGCCTTCAACCGCCGCACGCGCGCTCTCGACGGGCTCGACGACCACGCCGACCAGGGCGGACATCTCTTCACAGAAGGCCCGCCGGCGCTCGGGATCGCGCCCGTAGACGGCGATGCGCCGCAGCGGGCGCGCCGCCGCCAGCGCCAGCACCTGGGTGCGCGCCTGGCCGCCGGTGCCGATCACGCCGGCGTGGGTGGCATCCTGCCGCGCCATGAAGCGTGTCGCCAGCCCGGAGGCCGCACCGGTGCGCACCTGGCCGAGCCAGTCCGCCTCGATCAGCGCGAGCAGCCGCCCGTCCTCGCCGGAGTAGAGATTGACCGAGAAACGCACGCCGCCGGAGGACGCGCTATACGCCTTGAAGCCGAAGACGCCGGCCCCGGCACGTTCTGGATGCCCCAGCTCGCCTGGCACGGACGCGGAGAGCACATGCAGTACGCCGCGCCCCTCGGGGAGCAGGATGCGCGAGCGCGGGACGTTGCGCGCCAGCCCAGCGCCTTGCGCGCGGAAGGCCGCCTCGAGTACGTCTATCGCCGCGGGCACCGTCAGCACGGCGCGTACGTCATCCTCGCGCAGCAGCAGCACGCCGTTTGCTCCTTGCCTTCACCGAGGCGCACGCCATCATGGTCACTCGTCGAGGCGTCCTTCGCTTGGCATGGCCGCCCAACTCACCCGGATTGTACCACGCGTCTCCGGCGCCGCCCGTGCCGCTCAGCGGTGTGACGAACGCGCGCGGAGCGGATTTACGATGTCTGCGGCGAGTGGGTGGTTTGGTGCGATCTCGCAGCGCGATCTTGCCGTTTCTGCCGCTTTTCACGATCGCGATCGCGTTCGTCGGGTAGAAATGCTGAAATCGCGGGCGATCACGATGTGTCTGGGGGTCGCGTTGCCCGATGGCATTTCCGCCGATTCTGCCGTTTTTGCCGCACTTCGTGTTTTCGCCCGTCGGGCGATGCTGCTGGGTGGCCGCTCAGGTTTGCCGATCTTGCCGATTTTAGATTTTGGAGGGAGATCCGGCACTGAAGTGTCGGGGTACGGGCGGCGCGAACTGAAGTCCGTCGAAGCGGCGTGGGGCGAGGTTGCCGTTTTTGCCGGAAACTCACCATGAGGGCGCTGCCGATCTTGCCGATTCTGCCGCTTTTGCAGATTGTCGCGTCGGCGAACTACCGAGCGACATTGCCATTCTTGCCGCATTTCGGGGGTGAGCGAGGCCGGGACGCCGGCAGACTTGCCGTTTCTGCCGGATTTCGCGTTTTCGCATCCATGATTGTCCCTGCCTTAGCGGTGAGGAAATAGCGAACGCCGCCCTCTCGCGGGTCGAGAAGGCGGCGTCTCTCTTCGGACTTACCGGCTGGTGCGGGTAGTATAGCACAACGTCACCGCTACAAGTCCCCACCAGTGGGGGACCCCGACTTCCTTACAAGGGAAGGGGCCGTGGGACGAGGGGAACGCTGTGATGCTTTAGTGGTCCCTGCGGTCAGATTGCGGGGGTGCGGTCGGCGTCGGCGGCGGCGCGGAGGTTTGCAGCGGGCGTTGCGGGGGGGATCGAACAGCCGGGGGCTACCAGGAGGCGACGGCCCTCGGTCTGGGCAATCGCGGCGCGAACCTCGGCAGCTACGTCCTCCGGAGTGCCGTGCAGCAGCGTGGTCTTTTCGCTGACGCCGCCCATCACCGCCCTCGTGGTGCGCGCCTCGCCCTCGGCGAGCGTCGGGTTGCGGGGCAGCGTCGCCGCCCAGCTGATCGCCTCGACCGGGTAGCCGGACAGCAGGTCGAAGTAGATGCCGTCGCCGCAGTTGTGGAGCACGTTGAAAGGTGCCTTGCCCGCCACGGCTTCCAGCACGCGCAGGTCGTACTCGATGCCGAACTCGCGGTACTCGTCCTCAGTGAGGGCGCCGGTCGCCGCCCAGCCGGTGGTGGCGAAGAAGATGCCGCTGGCGCCGGCCTCCAGGCATGCGGTCGAGTAGGTGGTGAAGGTGCGCGCGATGGTATCCAACGCAGCCTTGAAGGCCGTGGGCTCGTCGGCGATGGAGTGCTTGACCGGCGCGGGGCGGTTGCCGACGAGATACTTCGCCACCGAGAGCGGCGAGAAGATCGTCTGGATGAAATAGGCCTCGCCGCCCAGTCCGTCGCGGATCAGCCGCAGCGCGGCGAGCTGCTCGCCTAGCGCACCGCGGTCCGGCTCGAGCGGGCGCAGGTTGCGCCAGTCATCGGCGTCGTGCACGGGCCAGGAGGTGAAGGTGTGGCCGTGGTTGGGGTCGCTGGTGCGCTGGAGCGTCGCGCCCCAATCTTCGACGTGGTAGCTGGCGCGGGGATTGACCTTCATGTAATCCCAGTCGTAGGCGCGGTAGTTCGCCAGCATCGCCTCGGCGGTGCCGTCCGCGCTCCACTCACGGATGTAGTCGTGGCCCCAGAAGCTGATCGGCGCGCGGTCCACCGCGTCTCCGCGCAGCGCCGCCTCGACGCGCTCTCGCTTGTTCATGATTTCTCCCTCCCTGATGGACACGGTTACGCCCAGATTGTACGGCCCGCGCGCCGCCTTGCATTGACATACTGTGCTAGTGCAGCTATAACAGTAATCAGTAGAGCGGAAATGAGGCACGACGGATGAGTGCGCGCGAACGAGAGGCCGAGGCGCCGGTGATCCAGCTCGACGAGGCCAGCCCGCAGCCGAAGTATCAGCAGATCGTCGAGCAGGTGAAGCAGCATGTCGCCGCTGGGCGCCTCGCGCCGGGCGCGGCGCTGCCCTCCGTGCGGCAGCTCGCGAGCGACCTTGGCATCAATGTCAACACCGTGATCGCCTCCTATCGCGCGCTCGAATCTGAGGGGATTGTGCTGCTGCGCCACGGCTCGCGCGCCGTGATCCATCCCCGGCTGGCGCGGCGCACCGAGCCGCAGGCGGACGAGGTGGCGCGGCTGCGCCTCGCGCTGGAGCGCACGCGGACGGAGGCGCTGCTGGCGGGCATGGGGCTGGCTGCCCTGCGCGCGCTGGCGCTGGAGGTTTTCGCCGACGAGGCCGCGCCGTGAGCGACTCGCCGGATGGTCGTTGAATAGCCCGCGGCGGCGACGCCGCATATCACTGGAGTGAGCGTATGAGCCTGCGGCTCTTCGAACTCGGACTTCTCGCCGTCATCGTGCTCTTCACCGCGCTCTATTCGCTGATCATGCCCAACCTGACGCGCCGCGATCTGCTCTTCGGCGTGACCGTCGCGCCCGACGCGCGCAACAGCGAGCAGGGCCGGCGCATCCTCGCGCGCTATCGCCTCGCCGTGGTGCTGGCCAACCTGCTGGCGCTGGCCTTTCTGGCCCCGCTCTATCTGCTGGCATCGGACGAGTGGGTCGGCTCGCCGTGGCTGCCGCTCGTCATTTTCGTCGCCCTCGCGCTCGATGGCCTCCCCTACCTGGTGGCGCACGCCGCCAGCACGGAGCTGCGCGCCTCGCCCTCGGCTTCGAGCACGGCGTCCGCCCCCGCGGCGGAGTTGGCCCAGCGGCATTACAGCGACTACGTCCCCTGGCTCTGGGAGCTGCTGCCGATCGGCATCATCGCCGCCACTGCCGGCTACCTTGCTTCGCGCTACGCCAGCGCCCCCGCCGTCATCCCCATCCACTTTGATCTCAACGGCAATCCCAACAGTTATGCCACCAAGAGCATCGGCTCGTACTTCTCGATGGTATGGGTGCAGATCGGCATCGAGGTGCTGATCACCGGGCTGAGCATGCTCGTGGTCGGCTCGAAGGCGGTCCCCGGTCGCTCGGAGACGACCTTTCGCCGCGTCTGGCTGCGCGCGCTCTACGTGATGAAGACGCTGCTGCTGCTGCTCTTCGCCTTTATCGCCGTCGTCATCGCTGAGTCCGCCGCATCGGGCCGGGGACCGTCGATGGCGATCACCTTCGCGCCGATCGGGTTGGTGGTCGTGATCCTGGTCGGCACGATCGTGCTGGCGCTGCGCACGGGGCAGGGCGGCGCACGGCTCGGCTCCCTCGCCGAGACGGCCACCGACCGCACGGATGATCGGCATTGGATCTTGGGCGCGATCTACGTCAATCGCGACGACCCGGCGATCCTCGTCGAGCGGCGCTTCGGCGTGGGGTGGACGCTGAACTTCGGCAACCCGCGCGGCCTCCTCATCCTCCTCCTGATCCTGGCGGTGCCGATTGGGGTGGCGGTCGTCGCCATCGTCGCGGCGGGCAAGTGACGCTGATTTCACCACAGAGCAGAGATTCAACCACAGAGGGCACAGAGGGCACAGAGGGCACAGAGGGCACAGAGGGCACAGAGGGCAGATGAGGAGAAGAGAGAAACCTCAGAGGGAACGGGGGAATACTGAGATGCATGGGGATGGGTGAGCGGTACGTGCTGATCAGGCCGGGGGCGCTGGGCGACGCGTTGCTGACGTTGCCGGCGCTGGCGCTGCTGCGCGCGCAGAAGACCGAGGCGCACGTCACATTTGTCGCGCGGGGCGATGTGTTGGCACTGGTGCGCGCGTCGGGGCTGGCGGATGCGACCTCGGCGTATGACGATCCGTCGTGGATAGCGCTGTTCGATGAGACGCCGCGGGGCGAGACGGCGTACGACGTGATCGAGGGGAGCGTCGTCGTCGCGTGGATGGGCGATGAGGATGGGACGGTGCGCCGCGCGTTGGGGCGGCTCGGGGCGAAGGAGATCGTCATTGCGGAGAGCCGGCCAGGCGCGGGATCGGGTGACCATGCGGCACTGCGTCTCGCACGCACGCTGGCGCCGCTGGGGGTCGCAGTTCCCAACGCGGTTGGTGAGCTGGCGAGGCTGTTGCCGCCGCTCAGCACGCCGGATGCGGACGAGGCCACTGCGGGATCTGTGTGGCGTGCGTTGGGCATACCACCCGGTGCTCGCGCAGTGGCGTTGCATGCGGGGAGCGGTGGCGCGGCGAAGCGCTGGCCGCCGGAGTCGTTCGCCGAAGTCGCCGATGGGCTGCGTGGCGCGGGCCTCGCTCCCTTGTTGATCGGGGGACAGCAGGATGACGAGGTGACCGCGGCGGTGCTGGGGGCGATCTCGGGCGAAGCTCCTCCGATCGTGCGCGGGCTTTCCATCGGCGCGCTGGCGGCGGTGTTGAGGCGCTGCGCGGCCTATCTCGGCAATGACTCGGGGGTGACGCATCTGGCGGCGCTCGTGGGCGTGCCGACGGTCGCGCTGTTCGGGCCGAGCGATCTGGCGCTGTGGTCGCCGCTCGGGTCGCGCGTGACGGTGCTCAGGTCGGCGACGGGCGCGCTGGCGGATCTCGGCGGGGGGGAGGCGTTGGCCGGGGTGTTAGCGCTAACCTAACCCCCTGGCTCCCTTCCCCACGGGGGCAGAGGGAATCGGGCGGGGCACGGGCGACGCGTCCGCAGACGTTGTTTACCGACTTAGCGGGTCCAGAAGGGGTGATACTAACGTAGCTTCCTGTCACACTCCCGTGTGGTTGCTTGACGTCGAGAAGTTCGATTTTCCCGCTATGCGCTGAGCTTGGCTCGGCAGCAGGCGGGCTTTTTTGTGGCGAAGAGGAGGACTCAATGGTGCGGGCTCCGCCCAGAAATAGTGAGGGGTACCAGTCGGTACCGCACTCGATAGCCTGACCATGTCAAGAGACGAGTCAAGAGACGAGTAGCAGCAAGACACAAGGAGACATCAAACGATGGCGACGAACACGAATGACGCGCAGCTCGGCTACTTCCAGATCATCGGCAAGTGCGAGGAGACCGACGACTCGTCCTACACCCGCACCACATCAGACGGCAAGGAGGAGGTCGTCTCCAAGGTGCAGCTCTCGCTGGTCATCCCCGGCATGCAGGACCGGGTCCTGGTGGAGCTGCCCCTGGAGCTCGCCCCCTCGACCGACCTGCTCAGCCAGTGGGAGCTGGAGGAAAGCTGGCTGGTCATCTCGGCGACGGGCATGCGCTCGCTCGCCTTCAAGCGGAGCAACGCGCGCGCCGGCGAGAAGGATGTCGGCTCGATGGTGATCTTCACAGGCAGCGCCGCCCGCGAGGCGACGCCCGACGAGCGCAAGCAGCTCCAGGCCGCGAGGAAGGCCCAGAAGACCCAGGCCAAGCAGCGTCGCGCCGCCCGCGCCGCTGAGAAAGCCGCCGCGAAGCAGGCCACTCAGGGCGCCGGCCAATCCCCCGCTCAGCAGTCCGCATAGTCGATGAAAAGGGTGCGCCGGCCGGCGGAGGAGGAGCTGCTTTGTTCGTCCATCGCCGGTCGTCGCGTCATGAAAGGTACCACACATGGCACAGGCTTCGAATCGCGCCACCCGCCGGGCGCGCATCCCCTTCGTGGACCAACTCGACTATTTCCTGCGGTCGCGTGCCTCCAAGGTGGTGGTGCTGGCGCTCGTCGCAAACACAATGGTGGCGCAGCTGCTCTACAACTCGGCGGGCCAACTGGTTCTCGGCAATAGCGTTCGTCCTGGGGTACTTGCTCATCTCGGCGGTGTGCAGTACCTTCGCCTTCGCCCTCTTCGAGGTCAGCACGATCTTCCAACTGCACGACCTGATGGCCCTCGACGTCTCCATCAAGGCCGAGATCGGGGCCGAGAAGCTCATCAGGCGCGGCTATATCGTCCTGGCCGTGAGTTCACTGATCAACTTCCTCTCGGTGCTCTACTTCCTGGCCCTGGCCTGGCACACCAGCGGGGGCCACGCGACAGCCTTTCCTCTGGATAACCTGCCCGAGCCGTGGAACTGGCTGTATTACAGCCTCCACGCGGCGGCGTATACCGCTGTCCTGTTCCTGGCCGGCATCTTCGGCGAGCGGCCCAAGAGCGGCAAGGAGGTCATCCTCGCCACCCAGCGGGCCCTGGAGCAGCAAGCCTTGGAGCGCTGGAAGATGCAGAAGGAGGCGCAGATCGATCAGATGGCGCGCGACGGCTCGCCCCTCGGCGCGATCGCCGCCGCCCTTGCCTCGCCGGAGACTGCGGAGCGTATCGCCCTCATGGAGGCCGCCACGTCGGGCATCCTCAGCCCCCTGGACGCTGCGCGCCTCAGCCTCCGGCGTGCGGGACAGGACTCGACGGTGCTCGCTGGGCTGAGCATGCCGACGATGCCCACGACGGGGGAGGTGGCAGACGAGCTGCTCGCCCCTTTGGGACTCAGCCGCCTCGGCGCGCCGTAGCTGGGCGACTGGAGGTTGCAGATAGCGTCGCGGTCACAGCGACACGCGGTCGGACTTGGACGACTGAGGACTACGCGGCGCGCGATGCAGCACTGGCGCGGCTGGGGATACGCCTACCGCGACGCACAGCAGGTCCATCCTCATAGCGTCAAGGGCGATCGGCCTGTTTGGGGATCTCGGTGTAGAGCTTTCCCATCGCGGCCAAGACAACGAACGTAGTGCCGAGGAGCACGCAGACGACGATCATACCGTCCAGGACATCAGCGGCGACCTGCGCCGCGCGGGATGTGTCGAACATGAGGTACACGCCGAGGCCCAGCACGAGACACCCGACGAGTTCAACGAGGATGAACTGGAAGCAGCGTCCCAGGTGCGTGGGCTTCACCCACCGAGGGCGAAAGCCAGCCGTAATCAGCCAATTGGTCGATCTGGTGAATCGCGGAAGGACGAGCATGATCAGGATGCCTATTCCAAGTAAGAAGAGCGTGCCGCCGTCGAGGTGGACCATGTAAATCTCCCGAGAGCGTCCAGGTGCACGATTCGTCCGAAGGCTCTTCCCCATTGTATCAAGCCATCGAGGAACGATTCACGGACGCGCCTTGCGTGCGGTGCCGAGTCCAGGCCTCCGGTGTGGTGCGGCCAGCCCCAACCGGCTCGTGAACCGAACAGCACCGGGCGGGAGGGGCCCCGTCCAGGCTGCCGCGACCATCGGGAGCGGCACCCCGCAGCGCAGTGGAGGGGTCGCCTTGACGGGGAAGCGCCCGGTGCTAGGGTCACGAAGAGCCGGTGGGGCGGCAGCCACGGGAGGTCATTCGACGACGCGCGAGGCGGTGCCGAGGGAGGCAGGAATGCGGCCATCGGCCTCTGCTACTTCGCTGGAATGTGACGGACCTTTGCAAGGTATCGAAAGGACAATCAGACATGAAGGGCACGACCAAGCGGAAGCACGAGCGAGATCCAGAATCAGGACCGGACACGCCCTACGTCGACCTGGCGGGCGAGGCGCTGCTGTCGGGCATGACGCGCGAACAGGTGATCACGCAGCTCGTCAGCCGTATCAAGCGCGACCAGGGCTATCTCGCCTATCGCAAGGCGTGTAATCGGCGAACGACTTACGACGACCGAGGTACTCGCCGACATGCGCGCCCTGGCGCTTGCTGCTGTGTTGCTCGACGAACCCGCCCAGCGACTCGCCCAACACGATCAGGCGCGCTTTTCCCCTCCGCGCAGGGGACCGTAGTGGAGTTCGAGAGGGTCGTCGTCGGGCGCAGGGCTCACGACCGCGTAGGGCGCTGCTTCGGCGCGGAAGCGTATGGCGTAGGCGAGGGCGACGACGGCAGGCCATGCCGGGGCGGCCAGCAGGCTCAGCCACTCCACAAGGCCCCCTGCAGCGCCATAGATGTTGCCGTCGGGGTTCCCCGAGACCAGCGTCAGGACGTTGAGCAGCGAACCAATATAGGCGTCGAGCACGAGCCCGACCGCCAGGAGCGTCATCCATGCTCGACGACGCGGCTCCCACGCTGTGATGAGGGCGAGCACGCCAGCGGTAAATGAGGCGACGAGGGCGGTCGTCGTCGCGAATGCACGCGCGGCGTACCACGACTCGAAGTCCTGGATGGTCTGTTGGGTGCGGTTGCTGTAGGGGGTGAGCGGCCCATAGAGGACGGCGACGAGGACGACGGCGGCCAGCGCCACCAGGGCAGATCCACGGATCAGGCGCAGCATGGTCGGACTCCTTGCAGGCGGGCGGGGGGATCCATCCGAACGACGGGCGATCATGGCACACACAGTCTAGCAGGCGAACAGGTGTGCGGCAAGCGCGCCACGGAGAGACAGCGAGTGGCCAGCGGGGGCAGGACGCCCCCGCTGGCCAGAGGGCCGAACTGGGTAACACGGCCCGTCCTACGTACGACGCCAGTCGGACGGGCAAAGACGAAGCAGGCCGATAAGGCGAGGAGCCCGAGATGGATACGATGGATACTGAGCGAGCCTTGGTGCCAGTCCAGCGGTATGGCGCACCCTGGGTGGACGGGCGACCGGAGATCGAGAGCGCCGGGGCGGACACGATCGAGTTCTCCTTCGACGTGGGCGTCAGCGACGCCATGTGGGACGCCCTTGAGCGCGAGCGCGAGACCGCCGCCATGCTGATGAAGGAGCGGCGGTGCGTCCACGTGCCGGGCTGGCTCAACGCGGAGATGCACCCGACCGGGGCCAGGGGCGGCTATCGCTTCCTGCTGGAGACTCCCGACTTCGCCGTCAAGCTCCAGAAGGGCCTCAAAAACCGCCCGCCGATCTACGTCGAGATGCGCGCCTTCGGCCTCCACACCGACGAGGGCGGCGAGTTGGCGGCGGTCGAAGAAGCCTGCAAGTACATCCGCGAGACCCTCCTCGCCGATCAGGATCAAGCCTGGGCTGAAGAGACGATCACCGCCGATACCGCGCGCTGCTCGCGCCTGGACCTCTACGTCGACTGGCAAGGCGGCTGGCATCCCGGCTTCGCCGAGGGCGCCGACGAGCGCCACTTCGTAAAGAGGGTCCATGCGGACGTGGACCGCCACAGCGTCAACGGGATGGTGACCGGCTTCGACATCGGTAAAGGCGCCGTGCGCGCCAGGATCTACAACAAGACCGTGGAGATGAAGAAGGCCAAGCAGGAGTGGTACCCTGCCCTGTTGGCCGAGCGCAACGGCCAACGGTTCTCCGCCGAGACGGATCTGTGGCGGCTGGAGTTCCAACTGCGCCGCGAGGGCGTTAAAGGCTTCCGCCTCTACGCCAAGCCCGAGATGAGCGATCCCGACGCGGTAATCGACGCCGAGCTCGACGCCGAGGACCTGCCCCACCTCCACAGCGTGCGCAAGGCGCTGCACTGGGCGGGGAAGCTCTTCGCCTACCTGACCCGCCGCTGGCTCCGCCTCGTCGTCCCGACCGATGACCCGAACCGGGGCCGGTGGCCGGAAAACCCGACTTGGGTGGCGTTGCGCGACGGGTTCTCGAAGATCGCCATGCGGGGCGCTCCTGAACTTTCGGAGGACGCCCACGACCTCATACGCGCCGCGCGCTATTCGGGCTATCGCCGGTTGTTGGACCGGATGGCGGTGGGGCTGCTCAGCACCGAGCAGCTGATGGATACCGACCCCGGTGCCGCTCTCGCCAGCTACGTTGCCTATCTCCACCGAATCGCAGGGCGCGTCCGCAGGCGGCAGAAGCTGCGCCTTCGCAAGTGGGAACTGCACCAGGCGGAAGCCAAACGCACCGGCCGGCCGCTGACGCTGACGCCGGATCTCGCGCGCGGGATGGGCGCGCGGTTGGACGCGCTGGAGCGGGCGAGGAAGCAGGAGCAGCTGCTGGAGATGGCGCTGGGCGTGTTCGACGCGGCGGGCGTGGTGCGCCTGCGGCTGCCCCGCGAAGCCGACGTCTCGACCGTGAGCGACCTGCTAGTCTACAGCCTAGACGAATTGGAGACCATCGCCGGGCGGAAGGGCGGCATCCGTCGGCTGCTCGACGAGAAGTGGGCCAAGGCATACAAGGCGAGCGCACCGCGCAGCCTCTTTACTGGGGCCGAGTTGCGCGGAGCTGCCTAGCGCGTACGTGCAGTGGGGCGATGCTTTGCCGAGTCGCTCCCAGCGCGTGGGTTTTGCAGCGCGATCGCCGAACTCGCCCGAAGGGTGGAGCGCGACCTCGAAACGTGCGAGCGTGCTGCGCCTTGTCGGCCCATCGCGCAAACGGGGAGCTCAGGAGGCCCTTGCATCCGAGGATGAAAAGTGATATCAAATAGATATCACTTTTCATAGAGGGGCGCAATGAGCGAACAAATGCAGCCCACATCGGTGGTCGAGCCGGTAGGCCATCAAGGGGCGAGAGTGGAGATCCAGCAGCGGCGTGCAGCCACGATCACCGGTTGGCTGGGAGTAGCCGCGTTGTGCGGGCTGGGGGTAGCGACCTATGCTGCCATTCAGGAGCAGGCGGGAGTCTGGGCGATCGGCCTGCCCATCATCGCCTTCTGCTTGGTCGCGAGCTCGTTCGTGATCGTCCCGCCCGGCCAGGGCTGCGTCGTGCAGTTCTTCGGCACCTATGTGGGCACCGTCCGTCGGCCGGGGCTCTGGTGTGTCTGGCCGCTGGCGGTCCGCCGCGCCGTGAGCATCCGGGTGCGCAACTTCGAGACCAACCGCCTCAAGGTCAACGACGCCGACGGCAACCCGGTCGAGATCGCCGCCATCGTGGTCTGGCAGGTCGCCGACACGGCCAAGGCAGTCTACGCAGTGGATGACTACCCGGCCTTCGTGTCGATCCAGGCAGAGTCGGCGCTCCGTCATGTCGCCACAGCTCATCCCTACGAGGACACCCAGGGCGGCGGAACCTCGCTGCGCGGCTCAACCGACATCGTCGCTGCCCAGCTCGCCAGAGAGGTCGCCGAGCGGGTGGCCCTGGCGGGTGTCGAGGTGGTCGAGGTTCGGATCAGCCACCTCGCGTACGCCGCCGAGATCGCCCAGGCGATGCTGCGTCGCCAGCAGGCCAACGCCGTGGTGGCCGCGCGGTCGCGGATCGTCGAGGGTGCGGTGGGCATGGTCGAGATGGCGCTCAATCGGCTGACCGAGAAGGGCGTCGTGGAGCTCGACGAGGAGCGCACCGCCACCATGGTCAGCAACCTGATGGTGGTGCTTTGCGGAGACCAGCCGCCCACGCCGGTCGTCAATGCGGGGACCCTCTACTCGTGAACAGGGACCGCAAGCCTATCCTGCTCCGCCTCGATCCGGCCGTGCACGACGCCCTGGGCCGGTGGGCGTCGGATGAGTTCCGCAGCCTCAACGCACAGATCGAGGTTTTGCTGCGGCGAGCCCTAACTGATGCGGGCAGAATGCCCAGGCATGCTGCCCCACTGCCGCGCCGGGGTCGGCCACCGGCCGCCGATCGCGAGCACTCGGAGGAGGAGGTGCATTCATGAGATCGACGACCACGGGAGCTCTGACGACACGAGGTCGCGCGGCACTGGCCGCGTACACGGAGGCGCTGCGCAATCTGCTCGGGGAGGTAGCAGTATGAACGTAGCAGACGTTGTGACGGTTCAACACCTCGTCAAGCGGTACGGACATTTGGCTGCTGTCGACGACGTCTCCTTCTCCATACGTGAAGGCGAGATCTTCGGCATCATCGGACCCAACGGCGCTGGCAAGACGACCACGGTGGAGTGTATCTCCGGGCTGCGCGCTCCCGATTCGGGATCCATCAGCGTGTACGGGCTTTCTCCGCAGAAGGACAGGAACAAGATCAGAGAATGGGTTGGTGTCCAGTTACAGGAGAGCGCACTGCCTCCACGGCTCAAGGTGGGAGAGGCGGTGAGGCTCTTCGGCTCCTTCTATGCAACCCCCCTGGACCCGGACGAATTGCTCAAGTCACTGGGCATCAAGCAGTTCGAGAACTCCGCGTTCAAAAGCCTTTCCGGCGGCCAGAAACAGCGGCTGTCCATCGCGCTGGCGCTGGTGGGAAACCCGAGGCTCGCCATCCTCGACGAGCTGACCACCGGGCTTGATCCTGAGGCCAGGCGTGAAACCTGGAGCCTCATCGAACGCATGCGAGACCGTGGCGTGACGGTGATCCTGGTGACGCACTTCATGGATGAGGCAGAGAAGCTGTGTGATCGCCTCGCGCTTATCAACCACGGGACTGTCAGGGCGCTCGACACGCCGGAAGCAATCGCGGCGCAAGCGGGGGGGAGCAGGGTCCGATTCGTCCCATCGCAACCGGTTGACGACCAGACGCTGCGAGCGATACCCGGTGTGGACGACATCGAGCGGAAGCAGCGGTATGTCACCGTCACCGGTACGGGCGATCTCGCGCCAGCGGTCATCGATGCGCTGGCAGCGACCGGAGTCCAGGTATCAGAGCTGGAGGCGCGAGCTGGAAACCTGGAGGATGCCTTCCTCAAGTTGACGAGGGACGACGCCACCTCCGTTGAAGGAGTCGATAAGACATGACTGGTTCACCCATCGCAGAGTCGACGAGTCACAGGTCGGGCGTTCGTTTCGTCGAGCTGCTCAAGGTCCAGGCCAAGCTCGCCGTGCGAGAACCGTATGGCCTTCTGGCCGGGATTGGACTCCCAATAGTCCTGCTGGCCGTGTTCGGGTTCATCAGCAAGCAAGTGCCAGGAAACGTGGGCGACACCGGCCTGACGATCATCGATCTTTGGACCCCAACCATCCTGGTCATCTCATTCATCTTCATCGCGTTTTCCCTGCCGACCACGCTGGTCAGGGATCGTGAGATCGGCTGGCTGAGGCGGGTTTCCACCACCCCGCTGCGTCCATCCACGCTGCTCGCTGCGCAGCTGGCCATTGATCTGGCGCTTGCGGCGGCGGCAATCGTGATCAACATTGTCGGTGGCTCGCTCGTGTTCGGCGCAGCACTCCACGTGCAAATTCTCTCGTTTGGCGTTTCGCTCCTGCTCGCGATCGCCGAGATCTTCGCGCTTGGCCTGGCACTGGTGGCGCTGGTACCAACACAGACGGCCGCGAGCGTCGTCGGCGGAGTAGGAACCTTTGTGTTACTGTTCCTCTCGGGCCTATGGGTTCAACCGGCACAGGTGGGTGGCCCCTTGGCGACGATCATGTACTACTCGCCGAGCGGCGCGGCGGTAAGGGCTCTGCTCGATGCGACCTTCAACGGCAGCGTTTCGTATGTGGCGCTGCTCACCATGGCCGTCTACACGGTCATTTTCGGATTCATCGCGATTCGCTATTTCCGTTGGGAGTAGCTGTGCAACGGATGTCCCAAGCCGCAAGCATGTGGCACGGCCGATGCCCCGTGTGAGGCCGTCTTATAACGTGCCTCGTCTAGGCAGCCGCGAAGTCGAAGTCAGGCGCCAGGCAGAAACAAACAAGGAGGTTGCATCTGCCCCGCTCCCGCCGTATAATTGCGTCACGCGAGAAGTGCTGAATTTATGCGGATTTGCTGCTGGCGAGCGGTGAAAAAGTACGTATCTGCCTTCCAAGCAGGTACTTCGTATCCAGAGACGAGCCTACCTAATCAGCGTGTCGCCGGTGTTGCGACATGACTTCGAACTGATACCGCAAAAAGCCTATATGCCTCTCTGGATTAGTTCCTTGAGCTTGGCAATGTCCTCGGGACTGTAATATCTGACTCTTCGATCTTCGCGGAAAGTCCGTGGCTGTATATTAAGGACATTTATAAAGGCACGAGCCTCGTCGTCTGAAATATTGAGTTCTTTTGCCACCAAATCAAGAGTCTTATAGCCATCTCGTTCAGGCATCTATTCTTGCCTCGCCTGTTTCTTCGTGCTCAAGGCCGGGCCTCTTCGCGTATATGGCCCCTGTCGCACATATC
The DNA here is from genome assembly GCA_963841205.1 of uncultured Chloroflexia bacterium. Taxonomy (GTDB): domain Bacteria; phylum Chloroflexota; class Ktedonobacteria; order Ktedonobacterales; family JADMIN01; genus CAWAWP01. Next base: position 233,228 of record CAWJCH010000014.1, read on the forward strand.
GTACCATATTGAACGATTATTTGGCTGGATTCTGCAAGATGCAAAGAACTATTTCCGAAATATTATTGACATAGACCAAAATGCATGCTATTATTAGCAATGTAAGGAGGGGCAATGCCCTCCAGGCACGAAAAAGCGGCCCAGGTGCTGGAACACCCGAGCCGCTCGTCGTCTCAAGCTACGGATCCGCAGCCGGAGAAGAGTACAACTCCATGATACCGCGCTTGGCTGGAGACAGCAATAAGCAGGCGGCAGTATCAAAGGTAGCGGTCCAGTGGCGCCAGTCCGTCCGGGGGGTGCACTGTGGACCAACCGCGCAGAGCCATGGCCGTGAAAGCTGCTCCACTGGAACGGGGAGCGCTGCTCCCGCTAGCAGCGCCTGACAAGCTGCTGCCGGCGCGACGGACAACCCTCCTTGTTGCGTTGCTCGATGGCTGGCTCGAGTATGAGCTGCGGAAAGGGGTGGCCGGCAATCATGCGTCAGTCTCGCTACCCGTCGCCTAAGCTGGCGTCCGCTGCGGACGAGCCGTTGCCCACCGACACCATCTGTACCGTGCTGGTTCGCCAGAGCACGCGTTCGCAAGCAGGTCGCTACCTGGATAGCGCCGAGGTGAATCCCGAGGTGCTTGTCCAGGAAGCGCGTCGGCGCGGCTTCGTGGACTCCCATATCCGCCTGGTGGAAGATGATATGGGCATCGGCGCCTACAGCACCACGATTGAGAAGCGCCCTGGCTTGAGCCGGTGGCTGTTCGAGGAGTTGCCTTCTGGAGCACAGCCGTGTGCTGCTGGTCAGTCACGAGGATCGGCTGTTCCGCGACCAACACGAAACGGAGCACAATCGCTTCATCGCCCAGGCTGACCGGTATGGTGGATGGGCCATCTGCGGCGAGACGGTGTACAACTTCCGTCGCCGCTTCGATCAGGATCGCTTCCGGTGGGCCTGCCGCGCGAGCCGTGAATACGTCGAGGGGCACATCAAGGCCCGTCTCCATCCGGCGAACCAACGCAGTGCCATGCGTGGGCGGTATCCCGGCGGACAGATTCATTTCGGGTACATCGTGGACTACGACCCGCGCAGCGCGACGTATAAGCATTACGTGCGCTACGAGCCGCATGCGCTCCTCGTCGACAGAGCATCTCTTCCGCTACTTCGCGCAGCTCCCAAGACCCTCGCTGGTAGAGGTCGTGCGCCACTGGGAAACGGAACGGTTGGTGTGGCCGTTCTTTGGGCCCGAGGTGGATCCGCGCGTGGTCAAGGCTGCGGGCGGCAATCGCGTGCGGGATGAGGTGCTCGGTGGCTACCGCATCGATTGGCCACAGGTCCAAAACATCCTCACCGACGTGACCTACCTCGGGTACCGGGTCCGTCGAGGCGACTGCGCCGCGGACGAGAGTGGCCAGCCGCTGCTGTGCCATCCGCCGCTGGTCGATGCGGACCTCTTTTGGTGGTGCTTTGATCGGCTCGTGGCGGAGCGGCCATCGTGGCCTGGGATCCCGCCGCGGACTACCGTTGTCGCGCCGGTCGCCCGCCCGCGTCGGCACAAGAGCGAGCCTCATCGAGCGACCACGGCGACTACGGCGACCACACGGTTCCTGGCGCATGGCCGGATACGCTGTGCGGTGCATGGGCGAGCGTATGTCGTGCGCTGGGATGCACGCCATGGGGTACAGCTTGGCTGCAACGTGCCGGGCAAAGCACTATCCCTTTCGAAGTGAGGGCGCATGCCCGACCTTCCGTCCTGAGCCCTGTGGAGCAGGCCCTATGTGAGGCCTTCGTCGAGCAGTTGGTCCTTGACGAGCGCGATCTTGCTGAGCTCGCCCGGCTCATTGACCAGCGCGGTCGTACACAAACAGGACCACGGGAGGAGCAAGTGCGACGGGAACTGACCGATGCACGAGCACGCCTCCAGCGTGCCCTCGAGCAAAGCTTGCGCGAAGAGAATGCGCCGCTTGCTGAGGAACTGCTCGCTCACGCCCGCGAGGCGAAAGCGCTGATCGCTGCGCGTGAGGCGGATTTGGCGGCCCTGTCGGCCAGTCAGCCGATCTCATCGCGGGCCTGGGTGCTCACTCAGCGTGTCGAGTGGGTTGCGCAGCGCATCCGTGCCACGTTCTTGGAATGGTCGCGCGAGGCCCAGGCGCGAGTGATCGGCCTCGCGCTCGAAGATTCCGCGCTTGGCTACGTGAATCGCTGGGTGTTGGGCTTGTGGATGCAATGGCAGGGCGGCGCCCAGTCACGTCGCGAAGTGACGGTGCAGCTCGGGAAACGACAATCCTTGGACTGCTGAGGAGAAAGCGGCGCTCACCCGCTATTACCCGACACTGACGTGGGATGCGTTATGCCAGATGTTCCCCAATCGCTCACAGAGCGGTATCGCGACCTACGCACGCGAGTTGGGCGTGCACCGCGGACCGGGGCCGTTCCTGGATGTGGTGCCCGTGGTGTTCGCGGAGGGTGCAACTGCGAATGCGATGGCGAGCTACGGCTTCCCACTCGCCCAGGCGGAGGAGCGGGAAAGCCCCGTTCTCATCAGCGCGTCCAGAAGCCGTGGGGATCGCATTCGTGGATGATGTGCAGCTCGTCGGCGGTTGGCGGGGGCGTCTCGCGGGCGTCGGGCGCGATGCGGAGGTCCCAGCCGGTCTGCGCGCGGACGGACTCGGCGCTGGAGCCGGGGTGCCACGAGCGCAGCTCCATCTCGTGGGTGTCGCCGGTGAAGCCGAGGACGGCGAGGGTGGTGATGACGGCGGAGGGTCCGCCGCGCGGCAGGCCAATGCGCGTGCGCCAGTCGCCGCCGTCGCCGTAGCCGGGGCTGGTGACGTAGGAGACGTGCTCGGGGAAGCGCTTCTTGTCGTGCGTCATGATGATGGCGAGGCGGTGGGCGAGCGAGGCGATGTCCGCGCCGCCGCCGCTGCCGGGGAGCTTGACCTGAGGGTGATCGCGCGGGCCGACGTAGGAGGTGTTGAGGTTGCCGTAGCGGTCCACCTCCGCGCCGCCAACGAAGCCGAGGTTGGCGCAGCCCTGCGCGAGGAGTCCCATCAGCGCGACGGTGCGCGTGGCCCACTCGGCGCCGAGGATGTTCGGCGGGTCGCCCATCGTGAGGAGCAACTTGAGCGAGGGGGTGTTGCGCACGAGGCCGTTCTCGAAGAGGCCGACGGCATCCGGGGCGTGGGTGCGCTTGGCGAGGGCGAAAGCCAGCAGCGGCAGCCGCATGCCGACGAAGACGACCTCGCCGTCGCGGATCTGGCGCGCGGCGCAGACGACCATCAGCTCCTGCGGCGTGTAGTCGGCTGGCATGTCGGGCCTCCACTATTGGGATTCCAGAGCATTTCACCACAGAGGACACAGAGATCACAGAGGGCAGAGCGGTTTATCGGCATGACGCCCGTGGTCGTTGAGAAGCAATGACAGGCACCTCACAAGCCGTCGCGCTCTGCATGTGGCTGCGAGGCGCCGAGGGCATCCCGGATCGCGGAGAGCAGCGTGGTGAGATCGAGCGCGGAGAAATCGGTGGTGTCGAGCGTGTGGAGGGTGCCACCGATGACGAGCGGCGCGTAGGAGCCGTCAAGGTGATCGGCGGCGAAGCTATCGATCAGGCCATGTTCGACGAGGCCTGGGTGGCGGGCGCCGGAACGCCAGCGAGCCTGATACCGCTCTATCAGCGTTGCCGGTGCGGCGTCACAGAAGATTTGGAACGGCTCGCAGGTAACCGTTCTCACCAGTTGCCCGAAATGCTCATTGTCGTACGCAGGGCGGAAGTTGCTTTCGACGATGAGGGAGCGACCCGCCGTGAGCTCTGCTCGCGCGACTGTGCGCAGTAACGTGATGCTTGCGGCCCCTACCTTGCGTGACCACGCCGCGTCGCTCCAGCCCAGGCTCTCGAACAAGGCACCCTTGAAGTCGTCTTTCGAGAAGAAGGGCAGTGCGAACTGTTCACCTAATTTGCGACCGAGGGTCGTCTTGCCCGTGGCAGGTGCGCCGGTGATGATGATGAGCAGTGGGCGGTCTGATATGACGTCAGTACCCATAGTCCACGGGGGCGGCGAGGCGAGAGTTGCGGAGGGCGAGGGATTGCCAGCGCTCGGCGCCGAGGCGGGCGAGGTAGGCGGCGCGGTCGGGCACGTCGAGGATGGTCTCGCGGAGCCAGCCTGCGAAGCCTTCGGGGGTGCGCGAGCGCTCGTGATACTCGGCGAAGGCGGCGTGATCGCGGTTGTAGTAGCCCTGCACCGGGGCGGGATGCGCTCCGCCGGGGGTGTGGACCACCGCCAGCGTCTTGAAGGCGGGGGCGAGCACGCGGTTGGGGTCGCTGAGGATCACGCCCGCGGGCACGATCTCCTCGGCGGTGTAGATCACGCCTATGGCGGCGAGTGCGGCCTCTTCGCAGATGCCCAGGCCGCCCCAGACGTGGGCGCGTCCCTCGGCGTCCGCGCGCTGGACGTGGATGATGGCGACGTCGGGCTGGAGCGCGGGGACCAGCAGCGTCGGCGTGCCGTCGAGTGGCGATGGCGCGGGGCGGATGCTGGGGTGGTCGCGGGCGATGTCGCTGCCGAGCAGTGAGCGCATGGGGATATACGGCACGCCGAGGGATCCGGCGAGCAGGGCGAGGCCGATGCTGTAGTTGCTGTGGTCTTCGACGACGAGGCGGCATGGCTGGCCGTGCTCGGTGGCGCGGCGGTAGTTGTGGCCCAGGCCCTCGCTGACGTTGCCGACCCACGCGGCGATGACGCGCGAGACGCAGCCCGCGCCGATCAGTTGGTCGAAGAGGATGTCGGAGATGGGGCCGATGAGGGTGAGGTCGCGCCGTCCCTGGCGGATCAGCTCGTGGCCGGCGGCGAAGGGGATCAGCGGCTCCAACGCCAGGCCGAGCGCCACGCTGCTGCCGTCGGGGATGTAGCGGGCGACCGCCTCGGAGAGCGTCAGCAGCTTATGATAGGGAGCCAGAAAGGTCCCGCCTTTCAAGTGGGGCATGAATGGCCCCCTCCTTTGATAGCACGCTCGCTTGAAGTTAGTATCAAGGCGTGCGTAAGACGTTCAAGTATCGCTTGTACCCGAATAAAGAGCAGCGACGCCTCCTGGAACAGCAATTGGAGGAGTGCCGCTGGCTGTATAATCACCTGCTTGCGGAACGGCGTGACGCCTGGGAACGGCGGCAGGAGTCGGTACGGCTCTACGACCAACACGCCACGCTGCCCGCCCTTAAAGCGGAGCGGCCCCCGTTGGCGAGCGTGCAGTCGCAGGCGCTTCAGAATGTCGCCGCGCGCATCGACCTCGCCTTCCAGGCATTCTTTCGCCGGGTGAAGGCGAGCGAGCAGGAGTTGGGTTGTCCACACTTCCGGGGTCGGGGACGATACGACAGCCTTACCTTCCCTCAGATGCTGGTGGGCTGCAAGTTGGACGCCGATGCGAAGCGGCTGCGCGTGATGAACATCGGCCAATTGACACTCCGCACGGGCTAAAGCCCGACGGATTCTCGGTTCAACCCCGCAGGTAGCCCCGCGAGTCCCCGAAGGGTCTGCCCGGCCCATTGAATGTTCCTGGCCGCATTCTCGTCGCGGTCCAGCACGAGGCCACAGGCCGGACAGACGTGGGTGCGCACGCTCAGCGATTTGGGCACACGCTCCCCACAGCCCGAACAGTCCTGGCTGGTATACTGCGCGGGGACCGCCACAATTCGACGCCCGGCGCACGCTGCCTTGGCTTCGAGGATGGCACGGAATTGGGCCCAGCCCGCGTCCGAAATGGACTTGGCGAGGCTCCGATTCCGCACCATGTTGACGACCCGCAAATCTTCGAGATAGATCGTATCGTGCTTGCGCAGCAACGCCAGAGCGGTTTTGTGATGGAAGTCGGCGCGTTGCCGCTTCACCGTTTGATGTTTCTTGCCCAATAGCCTGACCGCTTTACGCCTGCGGTTGCTGCCCCTCTCGCGACGGCTCACCCGGCGCTGCGACTTTGCCAGGTTCTTCTCGCCTCGCCGAGAGTGGCGCGGGTTCTTTATGGCGTCCCCCTCGGCGGTGATGAGAAAGACATTCAGCCCGACATCAATACCGGTCTCGCGTCCCGTAGGCGGAAGCGGCTGGGCTGGCACCTCGGCACAAGAAAAGATGGCGTACCAACCGTCCGCTTCCCGCGAGATGGTGACGGTTTTGGGCGTGCCCTCTGGCGGACGACTCCAACGCACTCCGATACGTCCGATTTTCGACAGGACCAGGAAGCCGTTGTCGAGCCGGGCGCCATTGCCGTACTCCTTGTAGGTAAAGGAGTGGTAGCGGTCGCGCCCGTGAAAGCGTGGGAAGCCCGGTGTCTGGCCTGCCCTGACACGGCGAAAGAACGCCTGATAGGTCTTGTCGAGCCGCGCCAGCACGTCTTGCAAGACGTGGCTGTGGATGGCGGCATACTCCGGCATATCGGCGCGGATGTCCTTCAACTCCGCTTCTTGCTGGTAGCGCGAGACGGAGACGCCACAACGACGGTAGGCCGTGATGCGCTGCTCCAACGCCGTGTTGTAGAGCATGCGGCAGCGCCACAAGACCTCCTCTAACTGGCGCTCCTGTTCAGGCGTCGGCTTGAGCTTGTACTTGTAGGCTTTGCGCACGCTCTCCACGTCACCGCTGCTCCCGCTTCTGTACGCGCTGCAACTCATCTGCAATGATTCGGTCGAGCACCTGCACCATGCGCTCGTTTGTGAGAGCGGCAATCAACCGCAACGCTCGCAGCGTGCGCGTCCAGATGCGAATGGTGGTGTACGCAGGTGGCGTTGTGCTCATGTTGTTATTTTACAACATGATGGAAGGAGATACAAGGGCTGAAGCCGGGACCACCTCTCGACATGGGCTACAGCCGCACTGGCTTGCGACGGGCTAAAGCCCATTTCGGTCACTTTCCATGTCTCGTTGCCCCCGCTCGTCCAGTGCGCCGTACGGCTCTCACCGTATCTCGACGCCGCGCTGGCCCTGCCGCAGGGACTGTTCCAGCCCGTAGCCCGGCACCCACTGCTCCATGAAGCCGCAGGTGCGGAAGCCTAGCTCTTCATACAGGTGGCGTGCCTCGTGCGTGGCGGTGAGCGCCGCCTTCGTGCAGCCCGCGGCGGCGGCATCGCGGAGCGCGGCGATGACGAGGTTGCCGGCGATGCCCCGGCGTCGCGCCTGCGGCAGCGTGGCGACGTTGAAGACCAGCACCACGTCGCCGGCGTAGGTCGTCGTCAGCGTGGCGACGCCGCGCCCGTCGATCCGCGCGAGGTAGGCGTTGAAGCGCGGATTGCTCACCGTCCAGCGGCGGGTGGCGTGCCAGGGCAGCAGGAAGACGTCGCAGGCGACCTTGAGGACGTCATGCGTTTCCTCGGGGGTCGTGGCGCGCAGCAGCTCGACGTCCGGGTGCGCGGGGGGATAGGCGGGGCGCCAGCCGTCAGAGATCCAGCGCCATCGAGGTCGAGCCACCCCAGGTGCGCATGCCAAGGGCACGCAGGCGCTCGCGCAAGCCGCGCGGTTCCGCGTCGCGCGTGAGCCACCACTGGAAGGGGAGCGCATTGCGTCGGTACGGCGCGATCACGTGCTCGACCTGTTCCATGGTGACGGGACCTGGCGCGTCGTAGCGCATGACGAGGTTGAGCAGCATGTCGGGTGCGCCGGGCGTGTAGATGCGCAGAAAGTCGGGGAGATCGTCCGCCACCGTGCGCGGCTCGTCCGTTGCGCCGGCCAGCGAGGCCCATGCGGCGGCCCAGGCCTCCTCGACGGCACGCGCGTCGCGCGCCAGGCGCTCCAAGGTCATCGCCGCTCTCCTGTCAGGTAACTCGGGCGGCAAAGGCCCGCCAGCGGACGCTGGCATTGTAGCATGCGGCATGCGGAAGGCGGCAAGCGCCGTGCGATTCGCTGCCTCCTACGCTTCCGGCGGAGCTCCTTGCATACGGCGTATGATGCGTACCAGGAGGACGCGAATGGTACGAGGTGAGCGAGAAGGCGCCCTGCTGCGCGGCGCCCGCACTGGAGATCAGCAATCATTTCGCGAGCTGATCGAGCCGTCTCGTCGCGAGATCCTGCTCTACAGCTATCGCCTGCTCGGCTCGCTGCACGACGCGGAGGATCTGACACAGGAGGCGTTGCTGCGCGCGTGGGCCAAGCTCGATTCATTCGAGGGGCGCTCCAGCTTTCGCGCGTGGCTCTATAGCATCGCCACGCATCTTGCCTTCGACGCGATCGACAGGCGGCAGCGCCGTCCCGTGACGCAATCCGTCGCGTCGCACGCGGATACGGGCTATGGCCCGTCAGGCATGGGATCGGACCCGTCCTGGCTGGAGCCGCTGCCCGATGGGCTGCTCGTCGATGAGGCGGGCGAACCGGAGACGCGCTACCTGCGACGCGAGAGCGTGACGCTGGCCTTCCTGGTCGCGTTGCAGGCGCTCCCCGCGCGGCAGCGTGCCGTGCTGCTGCTGCGCGACGTGCTGGAGTGGCATGCGCGTGAGGTCGCCGACCTGCTGGAGCTGTCGCCCACTGCGGTGGAGAGCGCGCTGCATCGGGCGCGGGCGACGTTGTTGAGTCGGCGGCAGTCGCTCGCGCCGGCCACGATGTCGCCGTTTTCGAGTGATGCGGCGACGCAAGCCGTGCTGTCACGCTATATCCACGCCTGGGAAGAGGCCGATATGGACGGGCTGGTGGCGCTCCTGCGCGAGGATGCCATGTTGGCCATGCCGCCGCTTCCCGACCGCTACGTCGGGCGTTCGGCCATCGCGGCGTTCTTCGCGCCGTTGCTGCGAGGGAGTGCTTGGCGGCTGCTTCCGACGCGGGCGAACGCGCAGCCGGCGTATGTGAGCTATCGGCGTGAGGCGAGCGGAGTGTATGCCGCGATGGGAATCTCGGTGCTGACGGTGGAGGGTGGGCGCGTCGCAGGGATCACCAGCTTCCTTGATCCGAAGCTGGCGGAGAGCTTCGGGTTGCCGGCGAAGCTCTCCGAGGCCGTGGAGTGAGGGAGACGCCACGCGGGAAGCGCCGGCGCTCCGGTCCCTCCCGCGTGGTCGAAGAGGATTGGTGGGCTACCATTCGATCCAGTTGCCGGTGGGGCGCTGCAAGATCCACGTCGCGGCCTCTCCGGTGAAGACGCCATCGAATCCCTGCATGAAGCTCGCGTCCTCGTAGAGGGTGTTGAAGCCGTCGGCATGCGACCACATGTCGACGCCGATGATCTCCGACGCCTCTGGGGAGCCGGGGGCGGCCAGGCGGACGAAGGTCTCGTGACTCACCAGCCCGAGTTTGCGCGCCTGGTTCACGCGGGAGGACCAGACGCCGTTCATCGCGGACTGGGCCTTTTCCATCGAGGTGACGGTGCCGCGGATGATGCCGACAACGCGTTCGGCACGCCCGATCGGCTCGGAGATGTGATAGGAGAGGAAGCCGCTCTCCGGCCGCCAGACCACCGGCTCGTACTCGGTGAAGAGCATCGATGCGCCCGCTTGCACCTGCGGATCGGCGAAGAACTGTTGCAGGCCCTCGGCGCTGGTCCATTGGTCGAGGAACATGAGGTTGCCGGTCCACTGGCCCATCGGGGCGAAGACGAGGTGACTGAGGTCACCCAGCGCCTTGGCGGCGGCGACGCCGTCGGGCTGGCCGGCGGTGGCGTTGTGCGTCGTGCGCGCCTCTTCGAGCGACTTCGTGCCGACCTTGCCGAAATTGGTGAACAAGATGAGGTGCGGCTGGTTCTCTGCCATGGCTGACGATCCTCCATCGCTGACGGCTTCCCCAGTGTGAGGATGCCATTCGATGGGACGGCAGGCGTGGGCGAAAGTAGTCGGTGGCGAGCGAGAGGTGGAGAAATTGGTGCCGCGTGGCCTATCGAAGACGAACGCGCAGGGGTGCCGGGGACTCAGCGGCCTTTGGAACGACCAGTGTCGGCATCGTGGCATTGCACTGTCGGAGCTTATGAACGCCGCGCGCGTATCCAACACGCCCTGATTGCTGAACGTGCCGACTCCTGGATCAACCGGGATGCACTTCCACTCTGAGTCAACCTGGCCGAGGCACTTTCAGGGCTGTTTGGAGTGCGGGAGCATGCTCTCTACTCGTCTGCGGGCAGCGTGAACCACACGGCAGTGCCAGATGAATCGGCGCCGATGTTCAGGTAGGACCGTACGCCGCCCGATAGTGGGGACTCTGCTCCGATGGCTCCGCCGTGCGCCTCGATGATGCGGCGAGCGATTGCCAGTCCCAGACCGCTCCGTTCTGGAGCGACGCGCGCCTGCGATCGCGTGCGCGACAATTCGCCGCGATAGGTTGGCTCGAATACATGGGCGAGATCCGCGGGGGCAATGCCCTCCCCGGTGTCCGTCACCGACACGCGAAGGTGTCGCCGTCCCGCGGTCCCCGCGACCTCCGCGCGAACGACCACGGCGCCCCCCGCGGGGGTGTGACGCAGACTGTTGTGGAGCAGATTGAGGAGTACGCGGTGAATCTGTCGCGCGTCGACGGCGACCGCAGGGAGCGGTCGGACAATACAGCCTGAGATCGTCAACCCTGCTTGCTCCGCCTGCTCGCGGACCGCCTCCACGGCATCGGAGAGCACGTCTTCGAGCGCGACGCGATCGAGCACTAGCGGATACGCCCCCGACTCGAGCTTCGAGAGCTCAAAGAGGTCGTCCAAGAGCGCGCTGAGGTATTGCACCTCGCCGCGGATGCTATGCTGATAGCGCCGCACCGTCTCCGCGTCGGCCACCACGCCGTCGTCGATGGCTTCTACCATCGCGCGTACCGAAGCGAGAGGCGTGCGTAGATCGTGCGAGAGCGCGGCCACGACCTGCCGGCGCTCGGCCTCGGCGAGCTTCTGCCGCTCGAACGACGACTGCACGTTCGCCGCCATCTGGTTGAAGCACTTCGCGAGCTGCACGAGCTCGGCGGTGCCGCCAGGAGCCTCGACGGGAAGACGGTACGCGTATTCGCCCGCCGCGATGCGCCGCGCGCCCGTTTCGATCTGGCGCACCGTGCTCGCAACCCGTCCCCCGACGGTCGCGGCGAGCAGGAGGGCCAACACGGCGCCGAAGGCGAGGAATGCCACTTGGAGCTGACCATCCTCCGGCGAGATGAACATCATCCGCGAGATCAGCGTGACGTTGAAGGCGATGATGAGGGCGGTCAACAGCGGCGGGATGGCCATCTTCAGCCGGATGCCGCCGAACTGCACCGCGTCTACGAGCCAGATAGCACCCTCGCCAAGCACGAGCGACACGACCGCGCCGATCAGGAGAAAGAGCGCAAGATCGCGGAGATCCCCTTCATTGGGGTGGAGAATCGTCGCGAGAATCGCCAAGGTCGCCACGCTGGCAATGATGGCGGTCGCCATCCAACGTAGCCCGGTGCGCAGCCAGATTCCAGCGGGAGCCATGGGGATGGGGCCGTTGACTCGGAGCCTGCGCGGCGGTGAGCTCGATACGCGTGTCTCCATGATGCGCCTCGTGCCTCGGTAGTCGTGTTCCTACGGCTCGAACTTGTAGCCGACGCCCCACACGGTCTTGATGTGTTGCGGTCGAGCGGGGTCGATCTCCAGCTTCTCACGCAGGCGTCGAATATGAACGGTCACGGTACTTGCGTCGCCGTAGTAGCCGATGTCCCAGACGTGATCGAGGAGCTGCTGCCGGGTGAACACCTGGCGTGGATGCGACGCGAAGAACTGGAGCAGATCGAACTCCTTCGCCGTGAGGTCGAGCGGCACGCCCTCGCGTTCGGCGGTGCGAAGCCGCAGGCGCATGACCAGCGGTCCGCTGTAGACGGCGTCGTCGAGCACCATCGCGGGCACGCCCGTCGCGTCGAGTCGACGCAGGATGGCCTGCACGCGCATCACCACCTCACGCGGGCTGAAGGGCTTTGTCACGTAGTCATCGGCCCCCGCGCGAAATCCCTCGATCTTCTCGGGCTCATCGCCGCGCGCCGTGAGCATGAGGATCGGGGTAGCGCTCAATTGGCGAACCCGGCGGCACACTTCGATGCCGTCAATGCCCGGCAGCATCAGATCGAGCACGATGAGATCCGGCGGCGACGTCGCGATCTTGCCCAGCGCCTCGTGTCCGCCCGCCGCGTCGGCGACAGTGTAGCCATCCGCCTCCAGATATTGGCGCAGCACGTCCCGGATATTCGGCTCATCATCGACGACCAGGATGCGTCGTCGGTGCGGCATCTCGGCGTCCACGGCGCCCCGTTGAACGTCTCGAATCTCCATTGCATCTCTCTCGACAAGCACTCAGTACAGGCTGTCAGTCGCGATACCTTCAATGTATTAAATCCTACTTCACGATTGTTACGCTCGTCTTACGCCGACAGCTTTTCCCTTCACTTCGACGCGTAGAGGAGGCAACCCGCGTAATATCCCCGTAACATTCGTCACGTGGGCGTTAGAAGTGCGCGCGACACTTCACGAAGGGCAGGTGATCGACCGAACAAGCGGGAGCGGGCGAATGAAGGCACCGGAGCGTCCACGAGCGAAGAGCAGTGTAGCGATTGTTCTGCCAGCGCTCAACGAGGAGGGGGCTATCGGCCCTCTCGTTCGCGCGCTCCGCGCACACCCAGCGTTCGTGGCCCTGCCCGTCAAAGGGATCTATGTCGTCGACAACGGGAGCACTGACGGCACCGCCAAGGCTGCGCGCGACGCCGGCGCCGACGTGGTGAGCGAGCCGCGGCGCGGCTACGGGTGGGCGTGTCTTGCGGGTATGCGACGAGTTGAGGGAGCGGACGTCATCCTCTTTCTGGATGGCGACGGCAGCGATGACCTGGACGGCGCGGCGCAGGTGGCACGTGTGGTCCTGCGCGAAGACGCGGATCTCGCCGTCGGCGCGCGCACGCGCGGGAATGTCGACCCTGGCGCACTCACGCCGCAACAGCGCGCGGGGAACTTCGCCGCCTCGCACGTCCTATGGCTGGTGTACGGCCTCGACGTGAGCGATCTTGGTCCCACGCGCGCAATTCGTCGCGACGCGCTTCTGCGGTTGGATATGCGCGAGATGGGGTATGGCTGGTCCACGGAGATGCTGGCGAAGGCCGCGCGCGCCGGGTTGCGAGTGCGCGAGATTCCCGTGGATTACCACCGGCGCAGCGCGGGTCGGTCGAAGGTGGGCGGAACGCTGCGTGGTTCCGTCAAGGCGTCGGTCCACATCGTTCGGACGCTCGCGCGGTATCGCTCTTGGGCGCCCGCCGACGCGCCCCAGCGGTTACGCCGCGCGCTCTTCATCATGGCGCGGCTGCCCGAGCCGGGATCGACGAAGACGCGGTTGGGGCGAGCGATCGGCCACGACAACGCCGCCAGGCTCTATAGCGCGTTCCTGTATGACCTGGGCGAACGCCTGGTGGCGCTCTCTCGGCGCGAGGGCTTCGACCTCTACTGGTACTGCGCCTTGCCGTCCGGAAGCACGCTCGACGAATTCGCCACGTTCGTGCCTCCCGGCGCGCGATTGCTGGCCCAGCGCGAAGGTTCGTTCGGGCAGCGGCTGCAGATGGGATTCGCCGCGCTCGCGGTTCGCGGCTATGGCAACATCGTCGTGCTCGGCTCCGACTCGCCGCACGTGCCCGCGCTCAGAGTAACGCAGGCATTTCGCGCGCTTGAGACGCACGATGTGGTCATCGGTCCCGCTCGCGACGGGGGCTATTACCTGCTCGGCCAGCGCGTGCCGCTCTTCGACTGCTTCAGCGATATCGAGATGAGCACCCCGCGTGTCTTGGACGAAACCGTGGCATCGGTTCGCGCCGCCGGAAAGCGCCTCGCGCTGGTGTCGCGGACCTTCGATGTCGATGAGTTTGCGGACCTCGCGATGCTCCGCGCCGCACTCTCCGCCGCGCCGAACTGGCAGGCCGACGTATGCCCGGCAACGGCGGAGGTCCTTGCCGAGATGCAGGTCTCGCGAGCGCCGGAGGCTACGTCAGGGGATTCTTCTGCCACCGTCACGGCGGCCCGAGGAGACACCGATGTCGCTTGAACGGCTCGCGCGCTCCACGCGGCAATTCCCCGATTTCACGGCGTCCGCCGCCGGACGCTGCCTCGCGTTCATCGCGCTCGCGGCGCTCTCCGTCGTCCTCTACCTGCGCCTCCCCGCCGCCGCGCTGGTCCTGAATACAAGCGCGGACACCTTTCTACGCCTGATGTTGGGGCTCGCGGCCATTTCCGTTGCCGGCGCCTGGCTAGCGTTCGCAAGGGGTCCATCGGCAGACTCGCGCTGGCGCTGGATCGAGCTCGGGATCATACTGGCCGCCGGGCTCGTCTTTCGGGCGCTTTTTGTCGGTCAGCCGCCGACGCTCTCACACGACGCGTACCGCTATGCGTGGGATGCGCAGCTTATCGCTCATGGCGTAAGCCCATGGACGCACGTTGTGACGGACCCTTCACTGGCGGCGTTGCGTGACGCGTCAATCTGGCCCTTGGTGAATTGGCGCGACGCCGTCACCATTTACCCGCCGGGCGCTCAACTCCTGTTCCTCGCCGTGCATGTCATTGCGCCGCTCAACATCTACGCGATGAAAGGCGCGATGACGCTCTGCGACATCGGTGTTGCCGGCCTCGGCATGCTGCTCTTGGTGCAACGCCGCCTGGATCCAAGACGGATCATCGTCTATTGGTGGAATCCGATCCCCGTCATCGAGTTCACCTACAACGGCCACGTAGACGCCGCGGCCGCGCTCTGGACGGTCGCCGCCGTCGTGGTAGCAGGTGCGAGTTGGCGCGGATCGCGCGTGACGGCGGGCGCATTTCTCGGTCTTGCCGCCGCGACCAAACTCTATCCACTCTTGTTCGTGCTCGTCTTGCTGCGTCGTCGCGATTGGGGCTTTCTCGCCGGGCTCTGTGGCGTGCTCGCTGTGGTCTACCTACCGTTCCTGCCGCTCGGCGTCCTTTCCGGCGGCTTCCTCGGAACCTATTTCTCGCAACGGTTCGTCGACGAAGGCCTCATCTTCCGGCTCATTACCACGGTCATCGTCGTCACGCCGGTCCAACTCGCGCTCCAGGCGCTCGCATTTCTCGGCTTCTGCGCGCTTGCGCTCTGGCTGCGGGTGCGGCGTGGCCTGCGAGCGCCTGCGTCCATCCTCCTGCTCTCGGTGGGATGGATAGCCATCTCGCCCCACATCTACCCGTGGTACGTCGGCGCGCTGCTCCCGTTCCTCGCGCTTTACCTACGCTTTCCGCTGGGTGGAAATGCCGACGGCTCGCGGCGTGACCTTGCTGGCCGTTTTCCCTCGCTGGGTCTCGGGCTGTGGCTCTTCGTACTGGCACTCCCGTTCTCGTACGTGATTTTCGCTCGCGGGCATAACGCGAATCTTTTCCTGTGGGTATTTATCGCGCCGCTGGTTGTCGCGCTTGTCCCGCTGCTGCCGGCTCTCGCGCGAGCAGTCCGGGCCAATTCGGCAACCACCTTCAGTCGCCCGCCCGCCGTGCCTGCCCGCCGTTATGGTGCCGCCGAGTTAGAGGAGTAATCACGTGCACTTGCTTAACGTTCTCCCAGTCAGTCAGAGCGGCGCCCTCGGACGCATGGGGTCCACCGATGCGGTGGAGTCGCTTGTGCCGCTGCCGCGGGAACTCTATCTTGAGACGACGAATCGCTGCAACGAGCTCTGCGATCAGTGCCCGCGCACGCATCTCCAGCGCGAGGAAGAGCGCGACCTCACGCTCGCCGACGTGATTGCCATCACTGATCAGTTGCCGATCCTTGAGCGCGTCGTGCTGCATGGGCTGGGCGAGCCGATGCTGAACCCCGAGCTGCCGGCGATCGTCGCGCACTTGCGGGGCCGTGGGGCTTACGTACTCTTCAACTCGAACGCTACCGCGCTGAGCGAGCGCATGGGACGCGCGCTAATCGAGGCGGGCTTGAACGAGCTGCGCGTCTCGCTCGACGGCGCGCGCCCCGAGACGTATGCCCGAGTCCGTGGAGTGAGTCCGCGAACACTGCCCAAGATCCTGCGGAACCTCCGCCGCTTCACCGAGATGCAGCACGAGCTGGGCGTTGAAGCGCCTCGGCTCTCGTTCTGGTTCACCGCGATGCGTGAGAATCTCGCGGAGCTTCCTGAGTTGGTCGATCTGGCGGTGGAGACTGGCGTACGCGAGATCTACGTCCAACGGCTGATCTATTTCGGCGAGGGGCTCGCGCGCGAGGGCCAGGCGCTCTACCGCAAGGCCGCGGACGCCGAGCGCGCCGTCATCGACGAGACCGCGCGCCGATGCCGCGAGCATGGCCTCGTCTTCAGCGCGACGGGCACCGTCACCCCGGAGGAATACCTGGCTCCGACGGAGGAAAATGAGGGCGCGCGCCCGTGGGCCGGCTGTAGGCGACCCGTCTCACTGGCGTACATCACCTCGCTCGGCACCGTGTTCTCGTGCTGCTTCGCCCCATTCCACCCCGGCCCGGCATCCACGCGAGCGCTTGGTAACGTCTTCGAGCAACCTTTCGCCGAGATATGGAATGGTCCACGTTATCGCGCCTTTCGAGCCGCCTTCGACAGCGATCATCCGTGGGATCAGTGCGCCGGTTGTGGCAGCAAATGGAGCCTATGAGCCATGTCAATGAGTGAGGGTGCTGGCCCGTCCGCGAGCGTATGGGCCAGCATTTGGGACCGGATTGTCGCGCTCGCGCACCGTACGCTCGATCTCGCGCGCGGCGCCGCCTGGGGGCTGCTCGCCGGGGCGGTTGGCGCGACCGTCGCGACCGTCGTCATGGGCATACTGCGGCTGACCTGGGGCACGCTCACGCCACCAGAGCTGCTGGCCGAGCGCATTCTTCCGCTGATGTCCGCCGGCAACTTTGTGGCGTTCCTCATTCGCTTTCAGCCGCATTCCAAGACCACGCCGCTTGGCCTGACGCTGCTGGGCCAGTTCGCGCTCGGCGTGCTGCTGGGTCCGCTGGTCGAGCTCGCGGCGAACGCGCGCACCCCGCAGGCGTCACGCTGGCCGGCACGTCGCGCATGGCTCGGCGCCGGAGTCGTCGCGCTGGGCATGACGTTGCTGGCGATCGTCCTGTTCTGGCCCGTGCTGTCGGCGGGCGTCTATGGCGATCCGGTCGACCGTGCACGCCTGCTGACGATGCTGAGCCTCGCGCTGACCTTCGCCTCGTTCGCGGCGGCGACACTGCTCGCCTCCCACTGGATGCGTCGGCACGCAGCGGGCGCCGCTCTCGCCAGGGGCGCATCGTTGCAGACAACCGAGCTGCCGAGGCGCGAAGCCTTGCAGGCGGTTGGGGTCGCGGTGGTGACCATAGCCGCCGGTGGCGCCGTGGTGAGCCGCCTCATCGACGCCTATCTCGCCCGCTCGAACCTCACGTACGAAGGCATGGGGACGCCCGGCGCGCCTCCGCTCCCCGTCACGCCCGCGAACCAGTTCTACGTCGTCAGCAAAAATGTCATCGATCCGATGGTGGACGTGGGGCGTTGGAGGCTCGAAGTCACCGGGCTGGTAGCGCACCCGCTCTCGCTGACGATGGGCGAGGTGATGCACCTGCCCTCCGAGCGTCGCGCCATCACCTTGGAATGTATCTCGAATGAGGTCGGAGGCAATCTGGTCAGCACCGGCAATTGGGAGGGTGTGACCCTGAAGACGCTGCTCGAACGCGCCGGCGCGCAGCCTGAAGGCACGCACGTCGTCTTTCAGAGCGTGGACAGTTACGTGGCGAGCCTGCCGAAGGCGGACCTACTCGCTGTCGACACCTTACTCGCCTACTCCTTGAACGGCAGTTCGTTGCCGGATCGGCATGGCTTCCCGCTCCGCGCGGTCGTCCCGGGGCGCTACGGCGAGCAGAGCGCCAAATGGATCACCCGCATCGAGTTGACGAATGCCGAGGTCAAGGGCTTCTACCAGAGTCAGGGGTGGAGCCTCGCGCCCCTTGAGACGATGAGTCGCATCGACACGCCGAAGGGGCGCGTGAATCTCGGGCCGTTCACTGTCGCGGGCATCGCGTTCGCGGGCGCTCGCGGCATCAGGCGCGTCGAGGTCAGCGCGGACGATGGGGCAACCTGGAGCGGCGCGACCCTCGAACCGCCGCTTTCGGACCAGACCTGGGTGTTCTGGTCGTGGGAATGGCGACCAGCGTCGAAGGGCGCCTATTCGCTGGTGGTCCGCGCGACCGACGGCGCGGGGACCACCCAGACGCCGGTCGCACGCGGCACCGTACCTGACGGCTCTACCGGCTGGCATCGGGTCACCGTGACGGTGGCGTAGTTTCGCGCGCGTACGTGTGCGAATGAGGAGCGAGTCCTAGTGGGAGCAGCGCGAACTGATGAGCCAGTCTGTCCCGACTTCGATGTCGTACTGGCGGCGCTCGATGCCTATGCCCGCAGAACTGGGCGCCCTGTGACGCGCCTCGGAGGTTGGGAGATCGAGGATGAGACCATCCGCCCTCCCAGCGTGCTAGAAGAGCGACTTGCCGCCGTGGGGGGATGCCTCTGCTCGTATGCCTACGCCAAGGAGCTCCACCGCGCCAAGGAGCGCGCCGCCGAGGTTCTCGGTGCGACGATTCGCCGCGCTGACAGCCCATTGGCGGCCCGCGATGTTGCGGTGCTGCAAAACAGCACGCAGGCGCTGCTCCTCGCGCTTGCCGCCCTGAAGGAGCGCGGCGTTCGACGGTTGGTGGTTGCCGCGCCCTGCTACTACGCTCCCGTGCGGATCGCGCAGACGCTTGGCCTTGGCGTGGAGATCATCCCCGCAGCGGATTACCTCACGGGAGCCGTCGACGTGTTCGCGGTGCGGTCGGCGGTGGCGCGCCCCGGCTCTGCTCTGCTCGTCACCAATCCGGCGTACTCGGTCGGCGTAGACTACGACTGGGCGCGGCTCGGCCATCTCTTCGCGGCGCTGCCGCCTGACCTCCCCATCGTGCTCGATGAGACGCGCCTCGGCCTCAGTTGGCGTTCGTCAGCCCCGTGGTACGAGGCCAACTACCCTGCGAACGTCGCCATCCTGCGATCTCCGAGCAAGGTCTTCTTCATCAACGGCGCAAAGTGTAGCCTGCTACTTGCCGCGCCTAGTCTGGTATCCGCGGTTGAGCGCCTCTCAGAAGCGCTCGTGGGTTCTGTGCCAGGGTCCGCCGAACAGGTCGCGCTTGCGTATCTCGACGCGTGGGAGCAGTGGGCGCGCGAGCATGCTACGGGCAGGCGGGGAGAGATGCTTGCTTGGCGCGCTGCCGTGGTGGAGCGCCTGCGTTGCGGCCTCGCGCAGTCCACGGGACCGCTTCGCGCCGCCGGGTTCGTGCTTTCACCCGCGGATTCCGGGCCCTACGCATTGGCGGCTCTCCCGCGCGCCGGTCGCGCGGGAATCGATAGCCGTGTGGTGGCAGAGACCTCGGGCGTGCTGATTATGGACGCGTCCTACTTCCTGCACACGAGCGACGACTGGGTCGGATTCCGCCTCAACCTCTGTGCCGCCCCCGATACCACCTCGGTCGCCATCGAGCGCGTGCTGCGTCATCTTCGCACCACGCCGAAGCGCGAGGATCGGCCCCGAACTCCGGCGCCAAGCGCGCAGTCGTGACGCGCGTCACTCGACCGCGAGTGACGGTGCCGAGCGCACGATACTCCCGTCGCGCATGGTGACGATGCGATCCGCGCGGGCGCCGATCTCCGCGGCGTGCGTGACCAGCACCACGGTCTGCCCAAGTGAGCGGTTAAGCCCCGCGAGCAGCTCCATCACTTCGGCGGCAGCCTCGCTGTCGAGGTTGCCGGTTGGCTCGTCGGCCCACACGATGGCGGGTTGCGTCACCAGCGCCCGGGCGATGGCGACTCGTTGTCTCTGCCCCCCCGAGAGCTCGGCGGGCAAGTGCCGTTCACGCTCCGCCAGCCCGACCATACTCAGGAGCTCCCGCGCACGGACGCGGGCCTGCTTCGCCGGGATACGCAAGACCAGGAGCGGCATTTCGACGTTTTCGACGGCGCTTAGCACGGGCAACAGATTGAAATTCTGGAAGACGAAGCCCATCGAGCGTGCGCGGAAGTCGGTCCGCTTGGCATCGGACATCTCGGCGAGATCTTCACCGTCGATCTCCACGGTTCCGCGATCCGGCGTGTCTAGTCCGGCGAGGCAGTTGAGCAGGGTGGTCTTCCCCGACCCGCTCGGCCCCATGATCGCCACCATCTCGCCGCGCGCCGCCGTGAAATCGATATTTGTGAGTGCGGGGACCTCGACGAAATGCGCGCGGTAGATTTTGCTGATGCCCCGCGCGTGGACGATCGGACTCGCGGCGTCTCCCGGATGGGACTCACCGCCAGATGCAGAGATGACATCGCCACGTCGAATCGGTTTGAAATGGGCCACTCGCGCGTCCTTTGAATGAGCACTCGGTGAGGCGTTGTTTTGTGTTGTTGTTTGCTTTGCCAGTCATTCGTACCGTAGCGCATCTGATGGGGTGATGCGTCCGGCCTGCCACGCGGGCACCAGCGCCGCCACCAGGGACGCGCCCAACGAGGCAGCGCATATAATGGCGAGCTCGTGCCAAGGGACGGTGAACGTCAGTCCCGAGCGGACTCGCTCGAAGAAGTCGACCGCGAAAATGTTCTGACTCAGCACCAGTCCCATCACGAGGCCGATTGCCGTCCCGGCGATTCCTACCAGGAAGGCCTCTAACAGGAAGACGCCCTGCACGTGTATGCGGCGAAATCCTATGGCCCTGAGCATCCCGATCTGCTGCCGGCGTTCGACCACGGCGCGCGAACCGGCCACGGCAAGCGCCGCCATGCCCACGAGCAGCGTGAGCCCGACGAGCCCGACGAGCACCTGGCTGATGAAGATGCTGGGCCCGTTCACGTCGAGCAGTACGTCGGCGAGCACGGTTGTCTCAAAGCCGTAGTTGGAGAGCGCTGAGCCGAGGCCGCGGGCCACGGCATGTGGATCGGCCCCCGCCTTGACCGCAAAGTAGTAATATTCGTTGCCAAAGGCGGCAAGCCCCTGCTCCAACGGCGCGAAGGTCGCCGCGGAGCCGAGGAGTCCCGTTCGCTTACCGCTCAGGCTATCGACGACGCCGACGATGGTGAGCTTCTTGGCGGGTCCGCCGCGAATATCCGTCACCCAGATCGTCGTCGGCGCGATGGTGCCGTGACCGGTCGCGATGCCCCGCAGGCGGAGCTGATATTCCGGCAGCGACCCATCGTTCAGGCTGAGCCCCGCGACCGACAGATTCCCGAGGCTCTGCGGCGAGCTGTTGAGCGCCTCCACACTTGAGAGCCCCGGAATGCCTGCGGCGATGGGCGCGCCTATCAATTGAGAGGCATGGAGGCGATAGCCCGTCGGGACGCCCAGCACGGCGGCGTCGCCGGCGCTCAAAGCGTCCGCATCGATGACAACGGCGCCCGGCACGGTTCGCACCGCGCGCCACACGTCCGCGGTGGAGGCGTAGCCCGCCGCCCGCCCGACCAGCGGCAGGCCCTCGCCTTCGAGGAAGGCCCCGCCGATCTCGGAGGCGGGATACACCGACCAACGCGCGTTCGACACGCTCGGTTGGATGATGCCGAGCGGCAGCGGCGTTGCGCTGCTCACCGCGGCGAGGTCGCTCGCGGTCGCGCTCGAATTCTGGCGGAGCGCCGATTGGATGCCGGCGATGCCGCCGACCGGCGAAAAGAGCGGCTGACCCGCGATGTCGTATTGCGCCGACTGCGCCGGGAGGTTGTCGTACCCTTGAGTGGCCGATGCGGCGATGCATGCCATCACGACCATCGTGAAGCAGACCAGTGAGAAGAGCGCCAGGTTGATGCCGGTGCGGAATCGGTGATGAGCCGGATAGACCGTGGCGATGCGCGTCACGTGCGCGAGGCGTCCGATGTGGGCGCCGAGCCAGCGCAGCGGCATGAGCAGCAAGTCTAAGTTCGGCGCGATGGCCCAGACGGCGCCGAAGACCATCATCACCCCGGCGACGAAGAAGACCTCGATGCCGCCGGAGAATCGCGGCAACCCAAGATTCCGCAAGGCGTCGAAAGGCAGCGACCAGTAGAGGACCAGCCCGCCGCCGATGAGCACGCTGGTCGCGCGGTCGGCGATCAGCGTGGCGCGCGAAAGGGTACGTACCCCTGCTGATCGCCCTCGGACGCGCAGGGCGAGGCCGACGAGAGAAAGCGCCACCCATCGCAGCACGAGCGCCGCCCCGGCGATGAGCGACGTCAGCCCAAGTGAGAATACGACGTCGTTTTGCCGCCGCGCACCGAGGCTCACCAGCGCGAGGCCGACGGCGATGGGCACGAGACCACGCGTTGTGAGTCCCGCCAACAGGGCGCGCAGTGCCGCAAGCCTGAGCGCCAGGCGCCTCGTACGCCGTTGAGGCAGCACAAGCGCGCGGAGGATACTCGCGAGCGACAACGCGGGGCTGGGCGGATCGGGTAGGTCGCGGAGTGCGGCGGAGACCGTCATGCGGCTGACAGTCCATGCGGCGAGCCAGATCGTGGCGAGGGTGAAGAGCAGCCCAAGGCAGAAGGCGGTCACCAGGCTTTGGGGCTGAATCTCCACCTGGAGCGGGAAGCCGATGCGCGCGATCGTCGGGCCAACGATGACCACGAGCAGAATGCCTAGCCCGAGTCCCGCGAGGACGCCAGCCCCCGCGGCAACCGCGTCGTAGACAGTACCCTCGAAGAGCAGCATGTTTATGACGTGGCTCCGACGCATGCCCAGGGCGCGCGACATGCCGAGCTCGGCGCGGCGTTCGGCGGCGAGCAGCGTGAAGATGAGGAAGATCAGCAGCAAACCGATCGAGAGCGCGAAAAGCGTGTAGAGGGTCAGGATGCGACCAAAGATCTCTTGTGCCTGTAGGGCGGTTTGTACCCCGTCTTGTTTCACCGTGTCGACTCGCAGCTGGCTGGGAAGCTCCTGATAGACCGCTTGCGCCACGGCGTCGCTGTTGCTCACGCCGGAAAGTCCGTCGCCGGTGTTAGCGATATAGATGTGGTTGATTTGCCCTTCCGCGCGAGCGTAGCTCTGCAGCGTGATCAGTGGCGCCACCAACGCGGGGCTGTCGCCGAGTGGACCACCCGTGACGATGGCCTTGACCGTCGCGGGGTATCGTTGCCCCGGCCACACGGAGGAATAGAGCAGGAGGGCGTCACCCGGCTTGGCCGAGAGGAGCTGCGCGAGACTCGCGTTGAGATAGACGTCATCGGCTGCAAGCGTGTCGTTTGGCGCCGGCGCCCCAGCGGTATCGCGCAGGTCGCCGAGCGATCCGGCGCCCGACGCGTCCATCCCGAGGCCCGTCACCGCGCCGCGGACCTGCTTCGACGTTTCGTCCGCGACGAGCACATCGCCTAGCGAAAGGGTCGGCGCGACGCCAGCCACCAGCCGATTGCCAGTCAGCGCCTGCGTTACCGAACCGCCAATTGCCGAAGAATACAGGTGAAGGTCGCCGCGTCCGCCGACCACGTCTTCATCTATCCGGCCCAGATTGAAGATCGCGACGGTTTGTACCGCACGGGTCACCGTATCGTCGACGGCGAGCGACGAAGCCACGAAGGTCGTCGAGAGCATCAGTCCGGCGACGATGAGCACCGTGCGAAGGCGTCGCCGCCCCACGTTGCGCAGACCGATGCGCACGAGGTACGGCGCGCGATCCGCGAGCAGCGCCAGCGTGAGCACGGCAGCGAGCGAGCCGAGGGCCAGCTGCGCGAAGAAGGCGTTGGTCGAGAAGGTGAGAAGATTATTCACAGGGCTGCAATCTAGGGCGTTGGCTGCGGAGCAGCTTGCAGCCGGAGGGCAGCATCGAAGAGCGCCGCGATACGCTGCGCTCCGAGTGCCGTGGGATGTAGGCCATCTGAGCTGATGTATTCGGGATGATCGGCCAACTCGGACCATCCAGAAAAGACGTCCACCAAACCGACGCCTTGCGCGGCGCAGATCGCCGCGATCGCGCCATTCCACTGTTGGACCTGCATGGTCAGCGTGGTCGCGTTGTAGTTCGAGAACGCGGGCAGCAGCGCGAGGTCGGGCAGATTACCGACGACGATGCGGGCGCTCGTTCCCTGCCGCAGCGCAGAGACGAGCGACGAGAGTTGTTGTTTATACGTGTTCAATGCGACGCCGCCGCCGAAGTCGTTGACACCCAACCAAATCGTCACGATTTGCGGGTTCGTGGCGAGCGCAATCGGCAGCTCGTTGGCCAACGCGCGACTCACCGTCTCGCCGGGAATGCCGAGGTTGACGAGCCGCGGGCCAGGAGCCAGCAGCTCGGAGAGCACCGTCGGCCAGCTTTGACGATCGGGATCATCGGTGCCCACGCCAAATGCATCCGAGGCTCCAACCGCGACATAGATGTTCTGAGGACTCGGTGAGCGTGTGGCATGCGTGGTCGTCGCCTGCCGACTAGCGCCGCATGCCGCTACGAAGAGCATGACGACCAGCACGGTCGAGTGCGCGATCTTCCCCACCGGCCAGCGATGACTAATGACGGCTCTTGTCGGCATGATACGCGGCTGGTAGTGCACGAGTCCTTCGTTTCTCTTGCTAAGCGTAGGTACGGCTTGGGGTGACACCCAAATAGTACGGCACCACGATAAAGACAACATTACACGGTTGCGGTATTGAAGGCCGAACATCGTAAAATTTGATTAGATGATTTCGCTGCAGGCGGTATGGCACCTGGCTCTACCGTATCGGAGTCGGTCCGCATGCTGGGGCGACCAACGATTTAGGTCGCGCAGAGCGTGCACCTCGTGCTACCACAATCGCGGCGATGGCGTATAGCGAACGGCGATTCGCACGAGGCGGGATACACGTGTTATACCCGGTTGTGTTACGCCGTTGTGGTGTGAAGGCCGTTGCCCCGCAGCCAGATCCCCCGTCTTACCCGGTTGATTGATCAGGTGGAAGCAATCTAGTAGCATGGAGGCACTCACTCGTAAGGGAGCGGTTGAATGACGAACTGGCAACGGATACCGGGAGACGCCAACGACCGCGATGTCGCGCGTGCGCTCGTTGTCCTGCTCGTGGTCCTGGTGGTGGCGATCCCAAGCTACTTCGAGGTGGTGCAGCCTGTTCTTCAGGGCGACGCGCCTGCAGCCGCGATGCGCCAGATGTGTGCGGACGAACGGCAGCAGGACTACGTGGCGGTGTATGCGCTGCTGTCGTCATCCTTCATTCAGCAGTACGAGCTCACCGAAGCCACATTCGTGCAGTCGCAGCAAGGGCGCGACAAAGGGTATGGTCCCGTGGTCGCCTGTGCCATCGTGGGGCGTGACTATGGGTTGTCGATGTGGAATACGGGCGCGGTGTTCACGGTCACGGTCACGCTCAACGACGGCCCTAACCCGTCTAGCGACACTGGTCCCATCGAGCTGGTGGATGAGCACGGCTGGAAGATCAGCTACGAGGGCATCGACGATGTGCTCTACCTCGCCGGGTAGTGGATCGTGCTCCGGTGCCAGCCCGATCTCCTGGTACCGTGCGGCCATGTGCCCCATCTGATCCAGCCGCTCGCCCTCGGCATCCTGAACGCCGCCTGCTCGTCTGTGGCGCGACCTACAGACGAGCAGAAACCCTCAGAACGTGTTTGGCAATACAGGTAGAACCTGTCGACTGCTTACTCTGGGGACGCTTCTATGCTGTCAGAGTCATCCTTCGCACGCGCGACCCAGCTGGGGCCAGCCTGGATCGCGTGCTGCCCCAAGAAGAGCTGCAGTTGGGCCGCATGTTCCTGGACGTGGCGCAAGTTGTACAGTTGTAACTCCAAGTAGGTGAAGTCCTTCCCCTTCGCCCAGGGAGGGTCGAGCGGTTGGCGCGCCTGCTCCTGGGTCAGTCCCCCCAGCACGGCCTGGCCTTTCTGGCGCGCATAGGCGAGATAGGCGAGCAGTTCATCCTTCGTATAGGGGCGTTCGGGTAGCGCTCCTGCGGGGTCCAGCTCCGCCATGGTGAAGGGAGCTGGGGGGGCGAACCCCTCCAGGGTGGCCGAGAGATATAAGTCCAGCCAGAAGAGCGCATGATAGGGAACGTACCAGAATTCCACCTCCTGCGACGGGTCGGACAGGTCATGCCAGACGGGCTGGCGCCAGAGGGAATCGGGGCAGGCCAGCAGAGCGTTTTCCAGCATGTCAATCGCCGCGCCAAATTGCCACCACAGGGCGTTGCTCCACCACGTCTCCATGTACGCGCTCCTCTCAGAGGCCTTCTCCTTCAGTTCGCAGCTCGCTTCTAGTATACGCGCTGACCCATGGCGCGGCTGGCCGAGGTCATGGATGACATACACCCCCCAGCGGTCTGTGATGAGCCAGCCGTCGAACCAGCAAGCGCGTCGCCGCGAGCCCGATGAGGGTCTCGCTCGTCTGTACCTTCCGCTCATCGTCTTTGGCCAACGGCCGGTTGCGATTCAACCAAGCGAAACCGCGTTCGACAATCCAGCGGCGGGATAGAACGGAGAAGCCACGCAGCCCTGGCCTGCGCTCCACCACCTCCAGATCCCAGTCGCCCTGGGCGTGACACCAGTCCGCCAACTCGTGGCCACGATAGGCCGCGTCAGCCCAGATCTTCTTCAGCCTGGGAACAAAGTAGTGCAGTCCAGCTAGCAGTCGACGGGCGCCATGGGTGTCGTGCAGGTCGGCGGGGGTGACGGAAACGGACATCGGCAGGCCCAAGGTATCGACCAGCAGGTGACGTTTTCTGCCTTTGACGCATCGGTAGGCGTCGTACCCGCGGACGCTAGCCGACTCCTCGACGGTCTTCACGCTCTGGCTGTCCATGCTACCTGCGCTCGGATCCGGGTGGCGACCCACGCGCTCGCGCTCAGCGCGATGCAAAGCGGTGTAGAGCAAATGCCATCTTCCCGTGAGGCGAAAGCGCCGAAAATGATAGAACACGGTCTGCCACGGTGGGTAGTTGCACGGCAGGTAGCGCCAGGCACAGCCGGTGCGCACCAGATAGAAGATAGCGTCGAGGATACGGCGCAGCGAGTGCGTACGCGGTCTGCCTCTCTTCGACAGCGGCGGAAGATAGCGTTGCGCCCACTCCCACTCGGCGTCGGAGAGGTCGCTGGGCTATTGCGTGCTCATGCGGCAGAGCGTACGGCGTTACGTCACGCCAGGGCTTTTTGCAAAACACGTTCTCACACGACGGTCTCGCCTCCTACCCTTGGAGCATGTTGCCCCGCGCAGCCGGCAGCCACCAGTGGAGCGGAGATCTATTCTCCAACGGCACGACGCGACGGCGTATTACCCTGATTTGTCATCTTGGGATCGGGGCCAGGAAATTTCCGACATCGTGCGCCGCGAGCCACCGCAGCATGCATGCGTTAGCACTTCTGGTCCGGTGGGACGTTGCAGCGAGCACCCAAATCTCGCCTGTCCCAACATGACAGATCAGCACGCTGATGTCGTATCTCTTTCTCATACGGAATTAGGCTGAGTGGTGGTAGGATGCGTGCGTGGTAGGATGCGTGCATGGCACGACGCATTCATCTCCGACCGCACCTGAGCATCGACCAGCTCGAACGCCACTACCGTGGGGCCAAAGAGCCCAATGAACGGACCTGGTGGCAGATCCTGTGGCTGCTGGCGCAGGGCCGGACGGCCACCGAACTCTCCCGCGTCACCGGGTATCGGGCGTACTGGATCGGCCAGATCGCCAAGCGCTACAACGAGGAGGGGCCGGCGGGGATGGTCAACCGTCGGCATACGACGTCCCGGCGGGCGGCTCCCGTGCTCGCGCCGGCACTGCAGGAGGAGCTGCGCGCCGCGCTGGCCGAGGCGACGGCCCGCCACGCGCCCTGGACGGGCACCGACGTGGCGGCGTGGATGGCGGCGAAGTTGGGCCGCCCGGCCTCCTACCACCTGGGCTGGAGCTATCTGGTGCGGCTCAAACACAGCCCCCAGGTCCCCCAGCCGCGGCACGCCCTGGCCGACGTGGAACAGCAAGAGACTTTCAAAAAAAGTTAAGGCCGCTCGTGCAGGCGGTGGCGACCGTCTTCCCCCAGGCCACTGTCGAGCTGTGGGCGACCGACGAGCACCGCATCGGGCTGAAGCCGCTCCTGCGCCGGGTCTGGGCGCCGAAGGGGCAGCGACCAGTCGCCATTGTCCAACACCGCTACGCCTGGCGCTATCTGGTCGGGTTCGTTCATCCCGCCTCGGGCCGGACGCTCTTCCACCTCGCCACGACCGTCAACACCCCGACCTTTGAGGTCGAGTTAGCCGCCTTCGCCCGCGCCGTCGGGGGCCAGCTCCACCAAGCAGATCGTGCTGGTCCTGGATCGCGCGGGGTGGCATGCCAGCGTCCGCCTGCGCGTGCCGGAGCACCTGCATCTGCTCTTCCTGCCCCCGTATTCGCCCGAACTCCAACCCGCCGAACACCTTTGGCCGCTCACCAATGCCTGCCTCGTCAACCGCCACTTTGCCAGCCTCGACGAGTTGGAGGATGCCCAACTGGCGCATTGTGCTGCCCTCCAGGCGCAGCCCGCGCGCATTCGCTCCACCACCTGCTTCCATTGGTGGCCGAAGCAACTCCTTGACCACTCCCCACGGCTGAAGCCGGGGGATTCTTGGGCTGACCACCGCTCACCTAGCGAGCTAGGAGCGTCGTACACGGTCCTGTCGTGGCCCGAAGCCACCTCCACACGCGTACCTTCCCGCAGGCCCTGCGGTAGGGCGTACGTATCGCACACCTGGTCGTTTGGTGTCCGGTGGTCGGGAGCGCCTGACGGCGCGCGGCGTTTCCTCCCCATGGCTCAAGCCAGGGGTCTTCACGCCGCGCGAGCTGATAAACGACGTGGACCGAGGCTAAGGTAGTATCAGTTCCCAGGCCGCCCACTGCCAGGATCCGTCGCGACACACCAGTTTCAAGCTTTTTGAGTTGCCCATCTCAGCCCTCCTCACGGTCACGACGTGTCACGCGTGACAGTGAAGCACAGAGCAGGCTGGCGGCAGATACCGGTGGGCCGAAATTCCCGCCTCGCGCGTGTGATCGCGTGACTTGTGCACACAAAGACGGCTCCCCGCTGTGAGGGAGCCGTCTTTGTCGTCTTGGTACCTGGTCGGCCGAGCGCTCCGAGCGCATGCAGTCGCCAGGACCAGAGGCGAGTGGTTAGGCGCGCGCACCGGACACGGGAGCCTGCGACGAGTAGGTCTTGAGATCACTCGTGAGGGTGAAGAACGGAAGCTCGCCGACGTGGCCCTGGGCGGAGGCGACCAGTTGGCTGGCATCTCCCTTGATCCACTTGTCGAACCGATTCATCGACTGCTCGGCCTGATCGCGCGTCTGCCAGATGGCGATGGGGACCACGGTGGACTCGCCGGCCTTGGCGACGGTGTACGCCACGAAGCCGGTCTCTTTACGCGCAATCGGGAGCAAGTCGGTCTCGATTTTACGCACGAGGTCGCGCATCTGTCCGGACTTGGCGGTGATCGTTTCGACCGTTGTGTACTGCAAGATCGTCTCGGTTCTAGTCCAGCACGGCCGTCATCAAGAGCACGTCCAGCGGTGGGCGCGCCAGAACGGGTGCGGGAGCACTCCCATCAACACACACAGTGTATCTTATGTCAAGTTTGCAGCCGCATAAAAAATGTTGCGTGGTCGAGGTATTACCACATTATTAATCGAATTCCTGCGGGGGGGGGCTGGCCGTCGAAGCACGCAGCCCCCCACGCCTACATGCGGCTGAGTACCTGCTGGCAGACCTGCGTCAATGGCGCCTGCAACGACGCTGCGGGTGGTGCGCCCGTGCCGAGCACGGTGCATGAGATGTAGACGGGGCCGGTGGTGGTGTCTAGCAGATCCTCCCAAATACCCTTGCCGATCGGGGCAGATTCGCTGACGTAGAGCGCTTGATCGCCCACGCCCGTGACCGTCGTCTTCGTGACCTTCGCGCCCGGCTCGGCCTGTACCTTCGCAAGCTCCTGCGTCACCACGGCGTCGAGCGAGGTGCCCTGCGGGAAGGGCTCGAAGAGTACCGTGACGACCGCCTTCAGTTCGGCGTACTGCCAGTTGCACGAGCCGCCTTTCCCGCCCGTGTTCACTTGGATGGTGGTCGCTGGCGTCGCTGGTTGCATGATCTGGTTGGCCTCGGCGAGGGACATCAAACCGGTGTAATAGGCGACGGAGAGCGTCGGCACGCCCGTCGGCGGGGCCTTCGGCGCGGTCGTCGCCTGTGCGGTCGGCGTGCCGCTCCCGCCCTGTCCGGTGCTCGTCCCCCCGCAGGCCGCCAGCGCTCCTGCCAGTGCGATCAGGCCCGCCATGGCCAGTGCACGTAGCGCGCGATCTCGTCGGAACGTGCCCACCCTCACGATCTCCTCGTGGCCGAAGCGGCGCGACGCCCTGCCCGTCACCAGAGCCGCTCCCACTAGTGCGCCGTTCGTGAATGGTGGTCCAGATAGTGCAGGGAGCAGGGGCGAGGAGGTGTCCGATGCCCAAGCTCCTGCAGGCGCGGCCAGCCGTGGACGCGCGCGAGGCCCGTCAGGTGCGCAAACTGGCGACGAGTAGCCATGCCCCGGCCGACTGGATCGTCCACGCCAAGATGATTGCGGGCAGTTGGGACGGCGCCCGCACCAGCACGATTGCGGCCGAGTTGGGCTGCCACCCGCAGACGGTGCGCGAGCGGTTCCACGCCTTCAACGAGCGGGGCCTGGAAGGGCTGGGCCTGCGGCCGGGGGGTGGACGCAAGCCGCGCCTGACCGAGCTGGAGCGCAGCACGATCCTCGCCCTGGTGAAGACCATCCCGCCCGGCAAGCCGGGCTACGCGCGCACGGGGGCGTTCGAGGCCGAGGATGAGCGCGCGGCAGCGCCGGCCGAGTGGACCTTGGACACGCTGACGGCTGCGGCCCGCGCCCGCGGCATCCACGTGGCGCGCAGCCAAGTGCGCTGCATCTT
Source organism: uncultured Chloroflexia bacterium (assembly GCA_963841205.1). Taxonomy (GTDB): domain Bacteria; phylum Chloroflexota; class Ktedonobacteria; order Ktedonobacterales; family JADMIN01; genus CAWAWP01. Next base: position 263,967 of record CAWJCH010000014.1, read on the forward strand.
CCGGCGCGAAGGCGTGCGCTGGCGTCGCACGCCTCCTTGGGCCACCAGCACGGATCCCGACTTCGTCCCAAAAGGGCCCAGATCGTCGCCTGCTCCACCGACCCACCGGCGGGCGCGACGGTCCTCTGCCTCGATGCATTGGGGCCGGTGACGCCCCGGACCTTCCCTCCCGCCCCAGGGTGGTCACCCGATGGACACCGCAGCAAGGCCCAGCTGGCGTATGGGCGCGGCACCGACAAGGTCTGGGTCTACGGTGCCCTCCGGGTCCAGGACGGGCAGGTCCTCACCCAGACGGCACTCGCGCGCCATACCACCGGCTCTCTGGCCCTGCTCACCGCCGTAGCGCAGGCCAACCCGGTCGGAGATCTCTATCTCATCGCCGACAACCGCTCGAGTCACACCAGTCCACCCATCCAGGACTGGCTTGCCAAGCACCGGCGGGTGCACCCCCTCCCCCTTCCGGTGGGCGCCTCCTGGCTCAACCTGATCGAAGGCTGGTGGCGCATCTTTCGGCGCAAAGCCTTCGCGGGCCAGGACTTCGCCAAGCACCAGGACCTGGCCGTCGCCACACGGCTCGCGACCCAGCACCTCAATGCCCACGCCCGTCCCTGGATCTGGGGGCGCCCACCACCGCCGCACCGCACGCTCCGTCGCCGGTTCGTGTACTGCCTTTGACGAACGGAGCACTAGGGTCTGTCTGACGAATCGCCGGTGATGTGCTACCCTCGTGTGAGTGCGAAACAGGGGGAGCGAAATGGTGGGCCGAGGGGAGTTGACCGAGAGCGCGTGGGCGACGATTGAACCACTGCTACCCAGAAGCGGCAGGCGTGGTGGCCAATGGCAGGATCATCGCCGGGTCATCAAGGGCATCTTGTGGAAATTGCGTACGGGAGCGCCCTGGCGGGATCTGCCGGAGCAGTATGGACCCTGGCAGACGTGTGCGGATCGGCTGTATCGGTGGCGACGCGAGGGGCTGTGGGATCGCCTCCTCATGCACGTGCAGACCAAATCGGATGCCGTGGGCGAGGTGGTCTGGGAGGTGAGCATCGACAGTTCCACGGCGCGTGCCCATCAGCATGCTAGTGGGGCGCGGCGGCGTCGCAGTCGGGCGGACGAAAAAAAGGGATCTCTCACCCAGCCGACGAGGGGCTGGGACGCAGCCGCGGAGGGCTGACCACCAAGTTCCATCTCGCCTGTGACGGCCGCAGGCGACCCCTCTCCATTGTCATCACGCCAGGACAGCGGCATGACAGCACGCAACTGCAAGCCGTCTTGGACGGCATCCGTGTTCCCCGTGCCACAGGACGTGGACGACCATGCACCCGCCCAGACCGCCTCATCGCTGACAAGGGCTACAGCTATCCGCGCTGCCGGCGCGTGCTGCGGGAGCGGCAGATCAAGCACACCATTCCAGAGCGACGCGACCAACGGGCGCAACGGGCAGCGCGACCAGGCCGTCCGCTCGTCTTCGATCCTGTCATCTACGCGCGGCGCAACGTAGTGGAACGCTGCATCAATCGGCTCAAACAGTGGCGTGGGCTGGCGACGCGCTACGAGAAGCGTGCAATTAACTACCGAGCGATGCTTGTCCTCGCTGCCATCGTCCTCTGGCTCTACGCATAATTCGTCTGCCACCGCCTGCTACAGCTTCTCAGGCTATGCTATGGTGTCAGGCATCACGTTGGCGCCACTCCTCGCCCAGTCCATCAGCAGGCAGTGCGCCGTGCACGAAGAGAGACGACAGGCATGGCAGATAACTTCGACCCTGCTGCGTCGCCGCGGCAGATCACACCTTATCTGGAGGTCAATGCGGGAGCGCAGGAACTCCTGACGGAGATCTCCGCCGTCCTCGGCGCGCAGTTCGTCGGGATGTACCTGCTGGGATCGCTGGCGCTCGGTGACTTTCATCCCAAGACCAGCGACCTCGACCTCCTCATTGTCACCACCGCCGCGCTCGCGGATGAGACGGTTGCCACGTTGCGCGAGCTTCACCAGCGCTTTGACCGCACGACATCTCCGTGGGCCAGGCACAGCGATGCCGTCTATCTTCCCCAAGCGGCGCTGCAAGAACGCGTGCCAACCGCAGAGCGATTCCCCACGCTGGAATGGCCAGGGCTGCTCGCCTTGGAGCCACTCGAGCCTGGGTGGCCGATCCAGCGCTACACGCTACGTGAACATGGTGTGGTCGTCAGCGGCCCCGACCCGCGCACCCTGCTCGACCCCGTCCATCCTGACGAGTTGCGGCAGGCGTCAATGGGCATTGTCGAGGAATGGCAAGAGCAGGCCCAGAGGGACCCCAGCTGGGTGGCGTGGCTGCAGGTGCGGAGCAATCACGCCTTCGTGGCGCTGACGCTTTGTCGCCTGCTCTACACCCTCCATACTGGGTCAGTCGCCTCCAAGCCGGCGGCGGCGCGCTGGGTGGAAGGCACACTACCAGGGCGCTTCAGCGACCTGATTCGTCGCGCAACAGGCGAAGAGCACACTACTGAGCTGGTATCGGACGATGACCTGAACGAGACCCTCGCCTTCCTTGCGTACACCAACGGGCTCTATCAGCACTGGCGTGGGTCTTCGACCGCTGAGAGGCGGGAAAAATAAGGCTTTCGTCAGACAGACCCTAGTACTGCAGCGACACTTAGTCGTAGGTCGGTTGCCATGAGGCCGGGAACTACGTGGCACGGATGGCTTCGGTAGTGCACGTATCTCGCTTGCTGCCAATCGTGATTTCATGGGCCTTCTCACTATAAGTGTCACTGTAGTACTAGCGCCAGTATGCCCGTGACGTCCAGCACCCGCCAGCAGGAATCCGCGCAATCGCTCGCAAGAACGCTCGCAAGAACGCCCCGACGCCCCTTCTCGCCTATCGATGCGTCTGTGTGCCCATGTCTCACCGCCCCACAACCGCGCGGGTCCACCGCGACAATCGTGCAGCCTCCGCGCCTAACGGCAGAGCTGCTTCAGACTTCTTGGGACTTGGGCTGCCACGCAACAACAAGCACCGAGCCGAACTTGGTATCATCCCTGATCTGTCAAAGTGGGAGGAGCGGGTGGTAGGTGTTCATGAGGGCACACAGGTCGGCAAGCCCGGCGGAGAGGTGCGGCAAGGGGTGGATGCGCAGCCAGGGGAGCAAGAGGCAGGCGTAGACGTAGGGCTGGAGGAAGACCCGCAGGTTGGTGAGGCGGTGCTTCCAGCTGGCATCCTCGGACCAGCCCGGATGCCGACGCGCCTCGTCAGCTAGCGGTGCGCCGGCGGCCGGGACAGCAGGAGCTAGCGCATCGGCGCTGCCAGCCGGGGCTGGAGCCGGGGCTGCGGCCAACGCTGGCGCTTGCAGGCTCACCAGCAGATAGGCGCCCATGACCAGTTCCCACCAGCGCTCGATGCTCTGTGCGTCGGTCAGGCGGTCATCGGCCCACCCGAGTTCGTCCTTGACGTGTTGGAAGCCGTATTCGATCCAGGTGCGCAGCCCAAAGGTGTTGCCGACCGTCTCTTCAATTTTGCCCGGCAGATTGGTCATGAGGTGCCAGGTCGTCTCCGGCGGCAAGTGGACAGGATCGGTGGTGAGGACGAAGTAGCGCGTGGGGGTGCGCTTGCCGAAGACGAACTCGCACCGGTAGCGTCGCTCGCTCGTCCCGAGGGCGTTGACGCGGTCGAAGGGACGCCACCGCGTTTGCCGCACCCGCTCGCCGGGAAACGTCCAGACGATGTGGTTGGAGCGGATGGCCACCACATACTGCAGCCCCAAGCGATGCAAGGCCGAGATGAAGTCATAGCTCTCGCCATACCGGCTGTCGGCGAGCACCACGCTGAAGTGAAAGCCCTGTGCCGCCAGCTCCTGGATCAACTCGACGGCCAACTGCGGCTTGCTCTTGTAGACGTCGCCCGGCTTGAGGCGCCGCTGGGGCTTGTCGATCCGGCAGGCAAGGGGGAAGGTGACGGTGTCGAGGACGCCATAGGCGTTGACCGAGACGACGCCGTTGGCCAGCGTATGCACGTTGCCGATGTAGTGGTGGGCGGCGTAGTCCGTCGTCTTGCCTTTCTTGCGATCGCCGGTCTCGTCGAGACAGAGGATGAAGGGGCGCTCCCGCAGGGCCTGGCGGGTCAACTCCAACCGGACCGCGCGCAGGGCCTCCACCGACCAGTCAGCCTCAGCCAGGAAATGGTGGAACGCCTGCGGGTCGGATTTCGTCGCCTGGGCCAGGCGCGGCAGGGACTTGCGTTTGGTCTCGGCGACCAAGCCCAGCTCGAGGCGGGTGAACTGCTCGAACTGCCGGACATTGGGGAACACCGACCGATAGTGAGCGCAGTAGTCATCGATGAAGGCGACGGTCGGGGCGGGATCGCGGGCCTTGGTCATTGCGCTGGCTCCTTCCTCCGAGGCGAAGTCTTCAGCGTTCCCCGCAGCTTCCATGCCCACAGTGACAGATCAGGGATCATATCAACTTCGCCTGGGCAATCATTGATTATGTTGGCCGAGCCCCGAATTCATGGGACTTTGCCAAATCGCAAAGTATTACGACCGAAGCGGATTCCGTATCACACGAGGCGTCGAATGGAGTTGAGCGCTTCATTCGACGCGCACAGTTTTCTCGCTTTTAGTTACCTGTGACTGCCGCGTTCCGGAGCTCACGACAGGCGTTCAAGTACCAAGGGAGGAACCATCCAAAGACCCGTCAGACTACCGACGAACGCTATTCTTCCTCAGTCTGATTGGCGGCGCTTGCAGCGGCAGGATAAGGCGCGTGGCCGCTGCAAGCGCTCTGACGACCATGGTAAGTGCAACCTAATACTCATTTTTGGAACAGAGGTGGCTCAAATCGGTTATCTCACTTGAGTCATCATCCTCGGAATTGCTCCAAGCTCATAGCTCGTTTGAAGCAATGTCAGCAACGAATTGACATTCACTTGTATAAGGAGTAATGTCTCGCTACGTTAGAAAGAAATAGCGTGGCATCGCCCCACTTCTAGAGCTTCCGGGCAGCGTGGGACCCCTAGAAGTGATGTGATCGTGGGCATCGTAGCCCCTCGTGCAATGGCCGCTCTGCGGCACGCGCGGGGGGCATTTTGTATCACTGCCAGCAAATAACGTCCATCGTGGTCGATGGCACGTGGCGGAAGCGCGACGAGGCAGTCGCCCCTGGCCGACGAATCGAGGGTCGTTCCCTCAGTGATTCGATGCCTTGGGAGGTGTCTATGCGCCACGTGTGGGATTGCGCTCCCCATCAACAACGCAGGTCTCCTCGCGATGAGCGGCTCCCCGAATGTGCGCGTAACGCGCCCAGCAACAAAGGACGCGTCGTTGATCCGGCGTATCCATTGTACGATTCTGCCTTCGAGCATGATAACTGCGGAACTGGGTTCGTGGTGGACGTGTCCGGGAAACCATCGCATCTCGTCGTAGAGCGTGCGCTGGAGGCGTTAGCGAATCTCGCACATCGCGGCGCTATGGACGCCGACACCGGAACGAGCGATGGCGCAGGTCTACTCACGCAGGTACCTGTGGCCCTCTTACATGCCTGGCTACGCTCTCGCAAGATTGAAATCCCAGCGCAAGGCAAGCTAGGCGTGGGTATGGTCTTCCTTCCGCAGCGGGCAGCAGACGCCGAGCGTGGTAGACATGAGGCTAATGAGGTCCTGGCTCGGCGCGGCATGCTTGTACTCGGATGGCGCAAGGTACCATTGGACGCGCAGGCACTTGGGCGGTCGGCACGTCGCTCGCTGCCGCGTATCGAGCAGGTGCTAGCCCGCATCCCCGATGACATGCTACCTGCAGAAGCCGAGCGCCAGTTGTACCTTGCACGCAAGGAGACTGAGCGGCGCTGCACCGAGCAAGGTGTCGCTGGACTGTACACCGCGTCGATGTCTGCACGCACTATAGTCTACAAAGGGCTGGTGTCAGCAGGCAATCTACCCATGTTGTATCCCGATCTCCAGCAGACCGAGTACGAGAGTGCGCTAGCGATCTTCCACCAGCGCTACAGCACCAATACGTTCCCAAGTTGGCCGCTTGCACAGCCTATGCGGTTGTTGGCACACAACGGTGAGATCAACACCATCCGCGGGAATCGAAGCTGGATGCGGGCGCACGAAGCTGACCTTAAGGTTACCTGGCAGGCGGATGCCGAGTGGCTGAGTCCGATTATTGAGCCGGGTGGCAGCGACTCCGCCAGCCTGGACAACGCGCTCGACCTGTTAGTGCATTCCGGTCGCGAACTTCCCAATGCGCTGGCGCTGCTCGTGCCCGAAGCTTGGGAGGGTAACGACGATCTCGCGTCTGCCATACGCGACTTCTTCCGCGTTCGCGCGCCGCTGATGGGGCCGTGGGACGGCCCGGCAGCGTTGATCTTCAGCGATGGGCGCTATGTTGGGGCGATGCTCGACCGCAATGGCCTTCGCCCGATGCGCTATGTGCTAACGGATGACGGGACGCTTGTGGTCGCCTCTGAGGCGGGCGTGGTCGATCTGCTACCATCGAGCATCATCGAGAAGGGACGACTCGGGCCAGGACACATGCTGGTCGTGGATACATTAGCGGGCAGACTTTGGCGCAACACTGATCTCAAGGCCATGCTTGCCGCGCAGCACCCCTACGGCATGTGGAGCGAACAGCGCATCATCTCGGGTGCTACGGATAACATTGATCAGGCCCGCTCTGCGAGCATGCAGCATGACAGCGACGACGCGCTTGCGCGACACCCGGATGACCTACCCGCTCTACAGACGCTCTTCGGGTATAGCCATGAGGACGTGGAGTTGATCCTGCGTCCGATGCTAACTGAGCGCGCGGAGGCGATCTGGAGCATGGGCGACGATACGCCGCTCGCGGTGTTGGCGCGCCACCGGCGCCCGTTGGCCGCGTACTTCCGCCAGCGCTTCGCGCAGGTGACGAACCCTCCGATTGATCCGTTGCGCGAGCGGCTTGTTATGTCGTTGAGCACCTATTTGGGTGCGCGTAGCTCCTGCCTGACCGATGCCGAGCCTGTAAGTCCATTGATTGAGCTGAGCTCGCCCATACTGGACGGTGAACAGTTGCGCGTCGTGCTCGCAACGGCAGCACGTCACGGCATCAAAGACGTCGCGCTCTCGACCACATATTCAGTGAACCCGCCAGAAGTCGGGGAGAATGTTGATGCGCCAGAGCAAAGCATGCGCGACGCACTGGACTCGTTGGGGCAGCGCGCGGTCGGTGTCGTCGCAGGTGGGGTCAGCCTACTCGTCTTGAGCGATAGGAACCTGCGCGAACACGAGATACCGTTGCCGCAACCGCTCGCCATCGCAGCTGTACATGAGGCATTGCTGGCTGCCGGTCTACGGTTGCGCACTGGAATGGTGGTAGAGACGGGCGCGGCCTGGGACGTTCACTCGGTGGCGCTGCTGTTGGGGTATGGCGCAAATGCGGTACTTCCCTATTTAGCATTACAATCCGCGTCCGCGATTGCCGGGACGCGCGGCGCGGAGACGCTGCGTGCGGAGCAGGCCGCCGAGAACTATCAGCATGCGCTGGAGAAGGGGCTGTGCAAGGTACTCTCGCGCATGGGCCTCTCCACGCTGGAGAGCTATATTGGCGGCCAACAGTTTGAGTGCATCGGTGTGGACGAGGAACTCGTCGCACGCTACTTTCCTGGCACACCGACCTCGCTTGGTGGACTCTCGCTCGCAGCGCTCGCGGAACAGGTACGAGCACAGGCGGCAGAATCGGCAGTACTGACTTTGGCCGCGCGCGAGGCATGTGCTGCCACATCAGACGCGACACCCGGTTCGCCGTCGCTTACACGCATGCGCCTGAAAGATCGAGGCCTCGTGCGCTTCCGTAAGGACGGCGAGTATCACGCGGCCAACCCACATGTGGTGAATGCTCTCCAGCGCGCCGCAGAGACGGGTGCATCTGAGGATTACGCTGCCTACACCTCCTTGGTCGCTGCGCGACAGGCTACCGCGATTCGCGACCTGTTGACTTTCAAGAGGCGACATCCTATTGCGCTCGAACAGGTCGAGCCGGTCGAGTCGATTGTGGCGCGGTTCATCACCAGTGCGATGTCGCTTGGCTCGCTCAGCCCAGAAGCGCATCTGACACTGACGCTCGGCGCGAATATGATCGGCGCACGCAGCAATACTGGCGAGGGCGGCGAAGACCCTGATTGGCGGCACGCCCAGCGCAATGGCGTCAAGATGAGTAGCCGCGTCAAGCAGGTAGCCTCTGGCCGCTTCGGCGTCACTACAGACTATCTAGTGCAGGCCGAGGAGCTTGAGATCAAGATGGCTCAAGGCTCGAAACCGGGTGAGGGCGGCCAGATTCCATCGCGCAAGGTGACCGAACTCATTGCTCGGTTGCGCCATACAACGCCCGGCACGCAGCTCATCTCCCCGCCGCCGCATCATGACATCTACAGCATCGAGGATCTTGCCCAACTCATCTACGATCTTAGGCAGGTCAATCCGCGCGCGGCCGTCGGCGTGAAGCTCGTTGCCGAGCGCGGCGTTGGCACTATCGCGGCGGGCGTTGCCAAGGCACATGCGGACTACGTGCTTATCAGCGGGCACGACGGCGGCACGGGCGCCTCGCCGCTAGGCTCCATCAAGAACGTCGGCATTCCGTGGGAACTGGGCCTGGCAGAGGCGCAACAGGTGCTCCGTATCAACCGGTTGCGGAGCCGTGTGCGCGTGCGGGTGGATGGCGGCCTCAAGAATGGACGCGACGTGGTGGTGGCCGCGTTGCTTGGCGCGGATGAATTCGGCTTCGGTACTGCAGCGTTGATCTCAATCGGCTGCGACATGGCGCGCCAGTGCCATCTAGATACCTGTCCAACAGGCATTGCCACACAGCGCGAAGACTTGCGTCGCCGCTTCACTGGCACGCCCGAGCAAGTAGCACACTATTTGTTAGTGCTGGCGGAAGAAGTGCGCAGAATTCTGGCAAAACTGGGCGTTCGCTCGTTGGATGAGGCGATTGTGGCCGCGCCGATTGGCTGGTAGTAGATGAGGGTCGATTACGATCGGTGGCATTCAGCGGCCTGACGCCTGCTCATCTCGCCCATTTACTCACGCCAGGGGAGCGCAAAACGCCACGCAAGGCTGGCCCCGATGCTCGCAGATATCGTCCTGCGGCGCTCGTGGATGCCTCCACGCGATTGCTGGCGGAGGCCGAGATTCCGCTGCGCGAGGCAGAGTTTGTGGTTGTTCAGCGGACAATCTCGAACCGCGATCGGGCGGTGGGTGCGTGGCTCGGCGGGGCAATCGCCGAGCGATGGGGCGACGCTGGGTTGCCAGCCGGAACCATAGAGTTCCGTTATACGGGAAGCGCCGGGCAGAGTTTTGGCGCGTTCGCGTTGCCAGGCATGCGCCTGGTGTTGCACGGCGACGCCAATGACTATGTGGGCAAAGGAATGACTGGTGGCGAGATCGACATCGCCCCCCCTATCTGCAGTCGGCTTCGAGCCGCCGACCAGGTGATCCTTGGCAATACTGCACTCTATGGCGCGACTGGCGGACTGCTACTGGCGTGTGGCCGCGCGGGTGAGCGGTTCGCGGTACGCAACAGCGGTGCTGTTGCCGTTGTGGAAGGGGTCGGTGACCACGGCTGTGAGTATATGACCGGTGGCGTGGTGCTCGTGCTCGGCCAGCTCGGGCGCAACTTCGCTGCCGGGATGTCCGGCGGCGTCGCCTACGTCATCGACAACGGGGCCAGCATCTTCCATCACCTAAACAACAATGACGATGTGGTGGCAGCTAGCCAGGTCGACGCCGAGGATGAGTGCGCCGCTTTGGCCGCGCTCATCACCCACCATCAGCGTGCCACGGGGAGCGAGCGCGCTGCCGAACTCCTGGCTGCCTGGAAAGGTACCGCGGCGCGTCGCAAGTCGTAGCCGGACGCTCGATTCCAGCGATGAGGCGATTCGGGCGATGCGCTCCTGCCTAGAACAACCGAGAAAGGTTGCGAATATGCCAGTGTCGCGTCCCGTTGAGATGCATGGCATCGCGGCACCGATGTGAGTGGGGCGTCTTTTGGCACTCGGAGGGAATCGCCAGTGGCCGCTGGCGACGATCAGCGCTTCTGCGTCTCCTGCATCTGGCCGACTCCGTCTTGCCGGTCGGCGCGCTGGCGCACTCCTACGGGATTGAGACGCTGACGGCTGAGGGCATGCTCGCCGTGGAAGGGCTAGAGACCTTCTTGCAGCCCTACATGCAGGAGGTCGGCGGCCTGGAGGCGATCGCCTGCCGCCTCGCCTGCCGCCTCTCTGCGACGGGTGCCGCGCCGACCTTAGCGCGAGAGTGGCTCGTCCTCAACGAGCACTTGAGCGCGCTCAAGATGGCCCGCGAGAGCCGGGTGGCGAGCACTACGCTAGGGCGAAGGCTGCTGCAACTGGCGCGTGATCTGGATGCGTCGTCAGTCATCGACATAGCAATATCGACCGCACACAGCGCCGGGGTGGAGGCATTATTGCGCCGCTTTCGGCCTCGTCGCGGCAAGCCTGGGAATCACCGAGGACGACGCGATACTGGCGTACCTGCGGCAGATGCTCGGCAACATCGTCTCCTGCTGCCAGCGCCTGCTGCCGCTCGGCCAGAGCCTCGCCAGTCAGACGCTGTGGCGACTCTATCCCTCAATCATCGCCGCCGCCGACCGCAGCAAGATCGCCGATTTGTCACTGGAGCACCTGGCGCAATTCACACCTATACTGGACCTGGGTAGCATGCGGCACACGCGGTTATCCACGCGCCTCTTCATCAGCTAGAATAGCAGCGACACGCCTTTCACCTTCAATCTCCTCGGAAAGCGAGCTATGCGCATTGGAACTGGAAGCGCTAGCGCCCCTGACGAACACGAAGCTCGCAACAGGCGAAAGGTCGACGGGCGTCTTCACCTGAGCTTTGAAACGCGGCCAGGGCTAGGAGCAGAGCAGCAGCGAACCATCTGCAACGTCCTTGAGCAGCGTCCGCCGCTGCAAATGGTGCGCGCGTTCACGCTTGACGATGGCGCGTCACTGGTACATCTGCACAACATCTCGGGCGGGATTCTGGGTGGCGATCACCTGGAAACAACAATCGACGTCGGCCTGGACGCGCGCGTTCAACTGACCACCACAGGAGCCACCAGACTCTACCGCAGCCGCGAATTATCAGGCGTCGCGGACCAGACGACCACCGTACGCGTAGCCACTGGCGGGCTATTGGAATACCTCCCCGACCCTATCATTCCCTTTGCTGGCGCGCGCTTTCGCCAGTCTACACGCATCACCCTGGAGGAAGACGCCGGGCTCATCTGGTGGGAGACACTCGCGCCGGGACGGGTAGCGCATGGCGAAGTTTTCGCGTACCATATGCTGCAACTAGCGTTTGAGATCGCGGCGCAAGGGAAGCCGCTGGCGCTTGAGCGGTTCACGCTGGAGCCGCAAGAGCGACCACTGGGCGCGTTGGCGCGCCTGGGGCCATATCGCTATCTGTGCAACCTGTACATCTGTCGCGTTGGCATGGAAGCTACCCACTGGTCCAACCTGGAAGAACAATTGGGCATGGTGGCCGACGCATTGTCGCGTCCGGGCGAGCGCATCTGGGGCGTAAGTCGTCTTGTCGCGCATGGTCTGGTCGTTCGCGCCCTGAGCCGAGATGGCAGAGATATCCCCACAGACCTGATCACCTTCTGGGATACCGCCAAACGGGCGCTTTATGGGCGAGCCGCCTCACCACCGCGCAAAGTCTATTGACCCCATGTGGAGGTACGGTCCTATGTATCTCACCCCGCGCGAACAGGAAAAACTCTTGATCGTCGTTGCGGCGGACCTTGCGCGCAAACGCCAGGCGCGTGGCCTGAAGCTCAATTACCCCGAAGCGGTCGCCGTCATCTCCGCCGAAATCATGGAGTCCGCACGCGACGGCAAGAGCGTGGCGGAGGTCATGACCTACGGCGCCACGATCCTCGGACGCGACGAGGTGATGGATGGCGTCGCGGAGATGGTCTCGGAGGTCCAGGTGGAGGCGACCTTCCCCGACGGGACCAAGCTGGTGACGATCCACGATCCTATCCGCTAACGAGGGAGCACGCCTCATGCGCCCTGGAGAATACTTGCTGGACGACGCGGCCGGCGACATCGAAGCGAACGTCGGGCGGGCGACGACGACCGTGCGGGTGCGGCACACCGGAGATCGGCCCGTGCAGGTAGGCAGCCATTTTCACTTCTTCGAGGTCAACCCGGCCCTCGACTTCGACCGCGACGCGGCCTATGGCATGCGCCTCAACATCCCGGCTGGCACGGCGGTGCGCTTCGAGCCGGGCGAGGAGAAGGATGTCGCGCTGGTCGCGTTCGCCGGCGCGCGCATCATGCTACGGGCATCACGGTCAAGGTGAATGGCCCGCTTACCACGGCTTGAAGGAGGATAGCATGAACCTACGGATTCCGCGCCGCACCTATGCGGACCTCTACGGCCCGACCACCGGCGACCGCGTGCGCCTCGCCGACACTGAACTGATCGTCGAGGTCGAGCGGGACTTCACGGTCTACGGCGACGAGATCACCTTCGGCGGCGGCAAGGTCATTCGCGACGGCATGGGCCAGAGCAGCCGCGCCACACGCGAGGGCGATGGCGCGCTCGATCTCGTCATCACCAACGCGGTCATCATGGATCACTGGGGCATCGTCAAGGGCGACATCGGCATCAGGGATGGCCGCATCGTCAAGGTCGGCAAGGCCGGGAACCCAGACACGATGGCAAGGCGTCGATCCCGAACTGATCGTCGGCGCCAGCACTGAGGTCATCGCCGGCGAGAATCTGCTCGTCACCGCCGGCGGCATCGACAGTCACATCCATTTCATCTCGCCGCAGCAGGTCTACGAAGCACTTTCGAGCGGCGTAACCACCCTGATCGGCGGCGGCACCGGCCCTGCCACCGGCACGAATGCCACCACCTGCACGCCAGGCGCCTGGAATCTGGCGCGGATGCTCCAGGCGGCGGAGGCCTGGCCGATGAACATCGGCTTCCTGGGCAAGGGCAACGCCTCGACCGCCGCGCCGCTGGAGGAACAAATCGCCGCTGGAGCCTGCGGTCTGAAGCTGCACGAGGACTGGGGCACGACGCCCGCAGCCATCGATACCTGCCTTCAGGTCGCCGATGCCTACGACGTGCAGGTTGCCATCCACACTGACACGATCAACGAGGCCGGTTTCGTCGAGGAGACGGTGGCCGCCATCGCCGGGCGCACGATCCACACCTACCATACCGAGGGCGCGGGCGGCGGCCACGCGCCGGATATCATCCGCATCGCCTCGTATCCGAACGTGCTGCCCTCGTCCACTAATCCGACGCGCCCATTCACCGTGAATACCATCGCCGAGCATCTGGACATGCTAATGGTCTGCCACCATCTCAATCCGTTGGTGCCCGAGGATGTGGCCTTCGCCGAGAGCCGCATCCGGCCCGAGACCATCGCCGCCGAGGATATCCTGCACGACCTGGGCGTCATCAGCATGATCTCCAGCGACTCGCAGGCGATGGGCCGCGTCGGCGAGGTCATCCTGCGGACGTGGCAGACGGCGCACAAGATGAAGACACAACGCGGCCCTCTGCCCGAGGATAGCGCGCGCAACGACAATCTGCGCGTCAAGCGCTATCTGGCGAAGTACACCATCAACCCGGCCATCGCCCACGGCATGGCGCAGCAGATCGGCTCCATCGAGCCGGGGAAGCTCGCCGACCTCGTGCTCTGGAAGCCTGCACTCTTCGGCGTGAAGCCAGAGATGATCATCAAGGGCGGCTTCATCGCCTGGAGCGCGATGGGCGACGCCAACGCCTCGATCCCCACGCCGCAGCCGGTGCTCTATCGCCCGATGTTCGGCTCCTTCGGCTCCGCGACGGCCGCCACCAGCCTGACGTTCATGTCGCAAGCGGCGATAGAGGCCGATATCCCGAGCAGACTTGGTCTGCAGACGACCGCCGTGGCCGTTGCGAACTGCCGCGCCATCGGCAAGAAAGACATGGTGCACAACGCCGCGACGCCGACCATCGAGGTCGATCCCGAGACGTATGAGGTCCGGGCGGACGGCGATCTGCTCACGTGCGATCCGGCGGAGATCGCTGCCAATGGCCCAGCGTTATTTCCTGTTCTAGCGTTGAGCCTCTGACGGAGAGGGAGACATGCTCGTGGAAGACACCGAGAAGCGCGCGCTCAGGGTCGGCGTCGCTGGACCGGTGGGCAGCGGAAAGACGGCGCTCGATCGATTGCCTGAGTCAGCGAATGTCGCCGCAGTGCAACCTGGCCGTCGTCACCAACGACATCTACACGCGCGAAGATGCCGAGTTTCTGTTGCGGCAGGGCACACTCTCCGAGGAGCGCGTCCGCGGCGGTCGAGACGGGCGGATGCCCACACTCGGCGATCCGCGAAGACGCCTCGATGAATCTGGACGCCATCGCCGACCTGGAGGAGCACCTGCCGGGCCTGGAGATGGTCTTCGTCGAGAGCGGCGGCGACAACCTGGCCGCGGCCTTCAGCCCCGAGCTCGCCGACGTCTTCATCTACGTGATCGATGTCGCGGGCGGCGACAAGATTCCGCGCAAAGGCGGCCCCGGTATCATGCGGTCGGACCTGCTGGTCATCAATAAGATCGATCTTGCTCCGCACGTCGGCGCCTCATTGGAAGTCATGGAGCACGATGCGCGTATGCAGCGCGGCGAGAGGCCGTTCATGTTCACCAATCTCAAGACTGGCGACGGCTTACCGGAGATCGTGGAGTGGCTAGAGCAGCGCCTTAGCGAGGGCCTCCGTTCGAGGCGTGGAGACGATTTCGACCTGCCTACCCCGCATAGTCATACACATACCCATTGACAGGCTCCGCCTCCTCAATGGTTTCGGAGGACTTGACGGCCCTTTTAGAGGGTTCCCCCAGGGCGGCAAGTTACAAAGGGCTGTCAACGATGCCGACGAGGGAGAGGCATCTGCACAGCGGTCTGCCATTGCCCGCGGGCAGCGGAGAGGAAACCCTGTAGGAATGCGATGGTCTCGCGAGCATGAGTGCTGTATCAAGTGTGGTACGCTTGAGCGCCCCCACCTAGCGCGCGGTCGGTGTAAGCGCTGCTATGATCGCTGGGGTATTTCAGTCAAAAATGCAATGACAAGTTACTGCGATATTGCAGGGCGAGGTAATGAACGTCGTGCTGTTGAACATGGCGTAATGAATGCGTGGCCAATTACAGTCTTTCATGGCCTATTGAGTTGCGCTACCCTACTTTGTCTGACGCTGATTCCTGCCTCGATGCCACGGTGTCACGATTTGCCAAGTCGATTACAAAGAAGCCATACAGGTATACCTGTAAACCTGGCTCTGGATGCCTAGAGCCTGTTATGGACGTGAGTAGAGATGGATGAGCTGATGAAGCAGGAGACAGGCGAAGGCGAGGAAGTGCCGGCCCGCCAAGACGGCGGGCAAGCGCTCGTCGTCACGCGCCAGCCGGCGGAAGCGCGCGGCCCAGGCGAAGTCGCGCTCGACCACCCAGCGCCGCGGCAGCACGACGACCCCGCGCTTGGCCACCGGGAGCTTGACCACCGCCCGGTGGCGGCCGTGGGCGGCGGCGTCCGCCGCGGGCTGGTCGCCAGTGGCGCCCTGGTCCACGTACGCCAGCTCGACGTGCTCGCCGGTGGCGGCCTGGATCGCCTGGGCCAGCGCCGCCACCGGGGTGCGCTCGTCGGCCTTGGCGGGGGGCACCACCAAGGCCAGCAGATGCCCGAGGGGGTCGACGGCGGCCTGGACCGTGGAGCCCGTGCGGCGTTGGTGCCCGTTCTCGCCCGCCCGCGCCCCACTCGCGGGGCTCGCCTGCCGCACCCGCGCGTCCAGAATGGCCGCGGTTGGCGGCGGTTGGCGGCCGTGGAGCCCCCGCAAGAGCCGGCGTACGTCGTGCACCAGGGCTGCAAAGCAGTTCGCCGCCATCCAGCGCCGCGCCTGCTGCTAGACCGCGGCCCCTGGTGGGAAGTCGCTGGGCAGAGAGCGCCAGGGGGCGCCGGTGTGAGCCAGGTAGCGCAGCGCGTTGACCACCGCGCGCAGATCAGGTCGGCGCTGCAAGGCGTCCGATGCGAGCACGGTCAGGTAGGGGGCGACGAAGGCCCACTCGTCGTCGCTCACAGCACTCGGGTAGCGTTTGGGAGACCGGGGAGGGGTAGCCATAACGGCATGCTAGCACCCAGCCCCACTCCAGTTCATAACAGACTCCAGAGTCCGCAGCTTTGCAGCTTGGCTGCTAAGTTATATCAAATTCGCCTGGGTCCTCGACGTTTGTGGATCTGCTTGGGCCACCAGTGGAAGCGGGTGGTCGAACGGATGCGGTCGGGCTGGGCCTGGAGCGCGATGCAGTGGGCCAATTGGGCGTCCTCAAGCTCCTCGATGCTGGCGAAGTAGCGATTGATCAGGACGTCGTTGGTCAGGGGCCAGAGGTGCTCGGCGGGCTGGAGCTCGGGCGAGTACGGCGGCAGGAAAAGCAAGTGCACGTGCTCGGGCACGCGCAACCGCAGGCTGGCATGCCAACCCGCGCGGTGCGTGCGAGGAGGCGCTCTGTTGGGTCCGCGACCAGTTGCTCTATGACCAGGACGAGCCGCTCGTGCGAGGTGCCTGCTCCTTCGAGACGGCGCGTCTCTCGCGTCTGGATTTGCACGCCGACTGGCAAGGCGGTTGGCGACCCTCCGCGGAGTTGGGGAATGCGCTGCGGTTCATCAAGCCAGCGCGAGTGAAGTGGCACGCCTACCACGACGGCGGGCGCTTCACCGGCTTCGTCTTCGGCTCGGGCGCGGTGGTCGCCCGCATCTACGACAAGGGCTGGCAGGCCCGCCAGCGCAGCGACGACAGCTTACGCCGCCCTCCTGAAGGAGCGCTGCCCCGATCGCTTCGACCCCGAGGCGGCTACCTGGCGGCTGGAGTTCCAACTGCGACGCGAAGGGGCCACCGGGTTCCGACTGTACGCCGAGCCGGAGGCCGACGACGACGAGGCGATCATCGACGCGGAACTGGCCGCCGAGGAGTTACCGCACATCGGCACGCTCCCGCGCTTCTTCCGCCACGAAAGTGCCCTCTGGCGACACCTCACGACGCACTGGCTGCGCCTGGCCGTGGACGACGGCGGGGCGAATCGTTCGCGCTGGCCGGTCGCACCCGACCTGGGCAACGCTGAGCCAGGGTTACGAACCGGTCGCCGAGGTCGAGCCACCGTCGGAGGAGTCGTACGAGCTGGTGCGCGGGGCGCGCTACACGGGCAAGAGCCGCGTGCTGCGGCGCATGCTGCTGGGCGTGGTCGATTCGCTGGAGGTGGAGGACGCGGCGCCGGCCTCTGCCGGGCTCGACGCACTCCGTCGCTGGGCCGACACCATCGCCGAGCGCGAGGCGGAACGGGCGCGCGCAGCGCGGGCACGCTATGAGGCAAAGCTCGGCTACGTCCCCGAGTGGGTCGAGCGCGGGCTCGGCGAGCGCATCGAGAAGGCCGAGCGAGTACGACACCGTGTGCAGATGTTGCTCGGCATCTTCGCTGCGCGTGGCGTGCTACCACTGCATCGTGAGCCGGTCGCCGATGTTCAGGACCTCATCTGGCAACATCTCGACGATTTGGAGGCAGAGGCGGAGGCTAAAGGAGGGCTCGAACAGTTGCTCACGGCGCACTTTTCGCGCGCCTTCAAGATTGCTGCTCCACCACAACTGCTCGTGGCAGCTGGTCTCCTTTGACCGCTGCCTCGGCGTGTGCAGCTCCCGCGCACGCGCCAAATACGAAGAGCCATCGTAGGTCGACCCCTACACGTGGGAGGCAAAGGATTGGAGCACGAGCGACACGGCGAAGAATCCCGAAATCCCGCCGGGCGCGGCCCGCTCTTCGATGTCGATCTCTCGCTGCCCAGCGTTCGGCGGCTGCTCCAAGTGGTCGCGTCCGTCGAACGCGAGCTGCGTCGCGATGCTGAGCGTCAGGCCGAGGGGCAACCGACCGCTCGCGTGGAGCCTATCGAAGGCTCCTGAGTGCGTCGCTCCTCCCCATCCTGCAGACTGCGGCGCCAACTCGAGCGCACGTCCGTCTATCCGATGGGAGGAGCGACGCGTCAAGTGGATGTCCGGAATAGACGGCTGGTCTCGACGTTTGGATGTGAGGCACCGCAATCGGGTATCGAGAGGATATCCTGGGTAGGTGCCCACGGAAAGAGGAGACCGCATGAAGTACATGATCTTGACGTACGCGTCCCAGCAGCACTACGACGCCATGACCGGCCAGGCGGGCGACAAGCTAGTATGGTCCGCCGAGGATATCGGGGCAATGGGCGCCTTCATGGAGGCGTTTAACAAGGACCTGGTCGAGTCCGGCGAACTGGTGGAAACACGCGCCCTGCGTGCGCCAGTGCACACCCGTCGCATCCAGCTACAAGCGGGGGTGCCGGTCGTGACAGATGGGCCCTATGCCGAAGCATACGAGGTCTTGGCGGGCTATTGGATTGTCGAGTGTGCCAGCTTCGATCGGGCGACCGAGATCGCCGCCCGGCTCGCAAGCTGCCCGGGCCCAGCCTGGGCAGCAGAGGCCGCCATGGCGGATGTCCGACCGATCGCGGAGTCGCGGGACGAACTGGATCTCTAGACCATGGCAACTACTGAGGTCGAGGGCCTGTTGCGCGTGCTCGCGCCCCAGGTCCTCGGCGCCCTCGTCCGGCGGTACGGCCATTTCGATACCGCCGAAGACGCGACCCAAGAGGCCCTCATAGCAGCGGCTCTGCAGTGGCCGCAGGAGGGCCTGCCCGCCGATCCGCGCGGCTGGCTCATCCGGGTCGCCGCCCGCCGGCTGACCGACCTGTTGCGTGGCGAGCAGGCGCGCCAACGCCGTGAGGAGACCGTCGCGCGGTGGAGCCTAGCCGAGCCACAATGGCAGCCGGCTGGCCGGCCAGCTGCGGACGCGGATGACTCGCTCATCCTGCTATTCATGTGTTGCCACCCGTCGCTCTCGCCGGCCTCGCAGATCGCGCTCACGCTGCGGGCCGTCGGCGGGCTCACGACCGCTGAGATCGCCCGCGCGTTTCTCGTGCCCGGAGAGACCATGACCCGCCGCATTAGTCGGGCGAAGCAGACCATCGAGAACAGCGGGATCCCCTTCCGCCTACCCCCCGACGCGGAGCGGGCGCGGCGCCTCGGTGCGGTGCTCCATGTGCTCTACCTTATCTTCACTGAGGGCTACGCAAGCACGGCTGGGACGCGGCTGTATCGGATCGAGCTGTCTTCGGAAGCAATCCGCCTTGTTCGCATGCTTCACCGCCTGCTGCCCCATGAGAGCGAGGTGGCGGGCCTGCTCGCGCTCATGCTGCTCACCGACGCCCGCCGACCGGCTCGGGTCGGAGCGCGGGGCGAGTTGATTCCGTTGGGCGAGCAAGACCGCCGACTGTGGAATGCCGAGACCATCGCCGAGGGGGTGGCCCTCATCACTGCCACCTTACCTAGGGGGCCTACCGGCCCCTACCAACTCCAGGCGGCGATCGCGGCGCTCCATGACGAAGCGCCCAGCGAAGCGGCGACTGACTGGCCCCAGATCGTGGCGCTCTACGAACTGCTGTTGCTGCTGCTGGCCGACAATCCCGTTGTGGCACTCAACTATGCCGTCGCGGTCGCGATGGCCCGCGGTGCGCCCACTGGCCTTGCGGTCCTCGACACGCTCCAGGGCGATGACCGGCTCGCCGACGACCACCGGCTCTACGCCGTCCGGGCGCACCTGTTGGAAAAGACCGGCCAGCATGAGGCGGCGCGCGCTGCCTATGAGGAGGCCGCCCGCCGCGCAACCAATCTCGCGGAGGAGCACTATCTCCGCGACCGTGCAGCTCGCCTCGTCGCCGACCACTGAGCACGTGCGCTCGCCGGTGCCGACGCCTCTGGTGGACGGCAGCGCGCACGACACCCGCCGCGCGTTCGCCCGCTATGGCTCCTCGGTGGCTCGCAAGTACCTCGACGGGGATGTGGACGCGGCGGGACCGCCCCTACTCCTGTGTTGCAGCCCCTTCGCCGGCCGATCCTTCCCCTGCATCGGCCAGTTGGTTTCGAAGGATAAATCTTTGTATCTTTCCCGTCGCGGTCTTGGGCAGTTGGGGGACGAAGACGACCCAGCGGGGATATTTGTGGGGCTGGAGGGTGGTCTTGACGTGCTGCTTGAGCTCGTCGGCGAGGGCGTCGGAGGGCTGCTGGCCGTCCTGGAGGACGACGAATGCGTACGGCTTGACCAGCGCTTCGGCGTCTTCGTGACCGACGACGGCGGCTTCGAGCACGGCGGGATGCGAGATCAGCGCGGCCTCGACTTCGGCGGGCGAGACCCACTGCCCGCTGACCTTGAGCATGTCGTCCGAGCGGCCACAGTACCAGAAGTTGCCGTCGCCGTCCTGGTAATACTTGTCGCCGGTTTGGATCCAGGCGCCGGAGAGGGTCGACTTGGTGCGCTCGTGCTTGTTCCAATACTGCGAGCAGGTGCTGTCGCCGGCGATCCAGAGGTTGCCGATCTCGCCTTGCGGCACGGACTGGCCGGCCTCGTCGACGATCAGCGCGGAGTAGCCGGGGACGACGCGACCCGTGCTGCCGGGGACGCAGGCGCCGGGCTGGTTGGAGATGAAGATGTGGAGCACCTCGGTGCTGCCGATGCCGTCGAGGATCTCGACGCCGTGGCGGTCCCTCCAGCGCGTGAAGAGCGGCGCGGGGAGCGACTCACCGGCGGAGACACAGAGCCGCAGCGAGGAGGTGTCGTACTTGTCGGCGTCGGGGAAGGCTAGCATGGCGGCGTAGAGCGTGGGCGAGCCGAAGAAGATCGTCGGGCGCTGCTCGGCGATGGTGCGGAACGCGGCCTCGGGCGTGATGCGGCCAGGATAGTGGACGGCGCTGGCGCCGACGCTGAGCGGGAAGTAGAGGCCGTTGCCGAGGCCGTAGGCGAAGTAGAGCTTGGCGGCGGAGAAGGCGACATCGTCGGCGGTGATGCCGAGGGCGGGCTTGGCGTAGAGCTCGGCACAGACGTGCATGTCGTGCTGCAGGTGGATGCAGCCCTTGGGGAAGCCCGTGCTGCCGGAGCTGTAGAGCCAGAAGGCAACGTCGTCGCGGGTGGTGGGCGCGGCGGCCAACTCGGCGCGCGCGGCCGCGCACATGGCGGCGAAGTCCACGGTGAAGGGGGTGTTCGCGGCGGCTGAAGGATCGCGATTGACCAGCACCACCTGCCGCAGGAAGGGCAACTCTCGGCGCAGGGGGGCGATCTGCGCCCAGAGATCGGCCTCGGCGATCAACACGCGCGCCCGGCTGTCGTTGAGCATGTACTGGTAGTCTTGCGGGCGCAGCTGCGTGTTGAGCGGGACGGGCACGGCGCCGATCTTGATCGCGCCGAAGAAGGCGGCGGCGAACTGGGGCGAGTCGTAGAGCAGGACCGCGACGCGCTGCTCCATCTCGACGCCGAGCGTGCGGAGGGCGTTGCCGGCGCGGTTGACCTGCTCGCTGAGCTGGCGATACGTCCAGGTCTGGTCGGCGGTGCGGATGGCCGTGCGCTCGCCCCAGCCGCGGGCGAGCGGTCCTTCGACGAAGGCGGCGGCGTTGTATTCGAAGGGGAGGTCGAGCGCGGGGCTTTCGAGCGTTGGGACGAAGATCGGCGATTGGGGGGCGGTCATCACGTCACCTCCGTTGGGCACGGCCCGCCGCATCGCAGGCTGCTCTTGCGTGGAAGTATAGGGCGCGCGGGCAATGCTTTCAATCCACGGGAGGGGCGATGAAAGGCGTTGCCTTTGTGTGGCAGCTTGGCGCGGATTTTGCTACGATTCCGCTCGTCGCGTCAAAGCTCAACACTATTCAACCCTGTAGGACGGCACTCGTAGTTGGGTGAATGAGGGTGACAAGCTCTGGCATGACTCTTGATAGGTAGCGACCATGCGCGGAGCGTGGGTAGAGTCCCTGCGCTTGCTGGACGTGTCCGGGCTTCGCGCGGACTGGCGGGAGCGCGTATCGGGACGGTGTCGCGCGGCGGCGTCACACGCGGAGGTGGCGCCGAGGCGTGGCTGGCCGGAGGCGGACTGGCCGCTCCGGAGAACGAAGGAGGACAAGCGTTTTATGGCGGCAGATCGTAAGGGACACGGCCGGGGCTTTGCCTCGATGGATCCGAATAAGCAGAAGGAGATCGCCAGCAAGGGCGGGCGGGCGGCCCACGTGCAGGGCACGGCGCACGAGTGGAGCAGCGAGGAGGCGCGCGAGGCGGGCCGCAAGGGCGGGGCATCCAGCCGCCAGCGCGTGACGGCGGACTAATAGCACGCTTCGCACGCTACGCTGGATAGTGGACGCCGGGGATCGCGGCGCTTCGGTGCCGCCATATGCAGACGCGGACTGAGGTCCGCCGCGCACTCGGCAACCATCGAGCGGGGATCGATGTCGTTCCCGCGCGTTCGACCGGTTGGTGACCGTTGTGGGCCGGCTCGCCGCAGTCGCGGGACGCATAGGGGCACGTGGCTCTTCGGGGCTGCGTGCCCGTTTTGCCGTGCGGGAGTCAGTGGCGGGCATCGAGGACGCGCTCGATGGCAGGCCCATGCAGCGGTTCGAGGGCGGCGACGGCGCGCAGGAGGCCGAAGCAGCCCGCGAGCATCATGTCGCCGTGGGGCACGGCCTCGTACGGATTGAGCGCGGAGCCGCGCAGTAGCTCGCGGCGCGGGCCAGTGACGGCGAGGATCGGCATCTCGCCAGGCGATTGTCCGGCGGCGGGTGCGCGGTCGGGAGGCGCGAGGGTGAGCGCGCCGTGGCCGCTGTCGGCGAAGATGGTCGCGTTCTCCAGCGTGCCGGCGGCGAGATCGCGGAGGTAGCCTTCGAGCTTTTCGCGGGTCAGCTCGCCGGTGTGATGCTCGAAGAGGGCTTCGATGCGACCGGCGCGCAAGGCGAAGGCGAGCGCGTGGAAGTTGCCGATGTTGGCGACGAGGCATCGCTGGTGGGCGCGGACGGTGGCGTCCTCGAGCGCGCCGGCGACGGCGGCGGCGCCCGAATCCATGATGACGACGCGCGAAGTGGGGTCGGTTGGGGGATGGTCGCCAGTCGCGAGATAGGCTTCCGCATCGGTGGCGACGGCGCGCAGGCGGGTGAGGTCCGGCGGGATGTCGGCGGCGCGGTGGGCAAAGGCCAGCGGGCGCGGATCGACGCGGACGGCGCGCTCGATATAGTCGAAGCGGAAGCGGCGGTCGCTGTAGCCAGGCGGCGCGGCGCCGTGATCGAAGGCGGCGACGGCGATCAGATCGACCTCGGGATCGACGTCGAAGGCCGCGAGGGTGGTCCGCAGCGCGGAGGCGTCGAAGTCGCGCAGGGTGACGTGTGCGAGGTCGCCGTCACGAGCCGCGAGGAGGGCGCCAGCCTCGGTATCGTCTATGACGCGGATGCCCAAGGCGGCGACGGCGGTGAGGTCGTCGTCGAGGGTGCGGGCGGCGTCGGCCGTGGCGTAACAGGGCACGCCCGCGAGGGCGTGGTCGCGCGCGGCCCAGGCGCTGGGGCCGCCGCCCATGGTGCGCCCCGTGAGCAGTAGCGGGCGGCCCTCGGCGGTAGCGCGGCGTATGCGCCCGGCGACGATGACGGTCGGTGACGGCATCACGAGCTGGAAGCAGTTCTCGATGGTGCGGTCGCTCTCGAAGAGCAGCATGTCTTGCGTGCCGGTGCCGATATCGACGGCGAGGATGCGGAGTGGTCGATCCGGCATGGAAGCTACCCTAGGCATGTGGGGCGGAGGGGGAGGGCGAGGCCCGCCTCGCCCCTATAGCAATCAAAGGTACATCAACGCCCCGAGAGCGGTGCATCGGTGGCGCATCAACGGTACCATGGACGGCACGGCAACGGTACATCAACAGCCCATCGGGGGCGACGGGCGAGGTTGGGTGGCCTGGCTCGTCGCTCCGGATGGGACTGACCGCGGCGCTAGCTCATCGCCGATTCGCTGAGGACGGCTTCGACGGCGGGATGGGTGCGGTTGAGGCGCAGATTCTCGCTGCCGGAGACGTCGGTGCTGATGGAGAGGATGCCCTCGTCGATGCAGATGCGCAGCAACTCGCGGGCGGAGTCGCGCG
The DNA here is from genome assembly GCA_963841205.1 of uncultured Chloroflexia bacterium. Classification (GTDB taxonomy): domain Bacteria; phylum Chloroflexota; class Ktedonobacteria; order Ktedonobacterales; family JADMIN01; genus CAWAWP01. The sequence goes on from CAWJCH010000014.1 coordinate 288,004, forward strand.
TGAGGCGGCCGCGGAAGCGGTTCTTGGGGTTGTAGGGGTCGCCGATGAAGTTGGCGACGCCGCCGACCGTGCGCCAGGACCAGTGCCGGTCGATGTAGTCGAGGAACTGGATGAAGCCGGGCTCTTCGGGCTCGACGGGACCCTGCTGCTGCGGGGCGTAGGGCAACTGCTGGCCCGGATGGTAGCCACCCTGCAGCATCGGCGGGACGCCCATCCCCAGCGGGATGAACTGCTCGGCGGCGCTGATCAGGTCGCGGCTGACGGTGCCGGGGATGCCAACGACGACGACGCGTTTGTTGAGACGGAGCTTGAGGCGGGCGCAGATGCGCGTGAAGTCGCGATCGCCGGTCATGAGGATGAAGGTGCTGATGTTGGGGCGGTCGAAGACGGTCTCGATGATGTCCATCAGCATGTTGAGGTCGACGGTGCTCTGGGTGATGACGGGCGTGGGGGCGGGGTAGCCGCCGTTGTGATAGCCGCCGTAGCCGCCATTACCGTTGGCGTAGCCACCGTAGCCGTTGCCATTTGCCGCGTTGTAGCCGCCGTAGGCGCCATTGCCGGAGGGTTCGCCGCGCGGCCGCCGGTCGCCATAGGAGCCGACGTCGTCTGGGCGGGTCGCGGACTCGTCGTCGGACTCGGCCTCGATGGGCGCGTCCTCGCGCTCGGTCTCGCCGGCGTCGTCCGTCGAGGCGGCCTCGGTCTCGCCGCTGTCGACGTAGCCTTCGTCTTCGTCGCGGAGGTCGTCGTTGGAGGGGGCCGCGCCGGGGACGTATGGGCCCTGGTGTTGGAACTGCGGGGCCTGGCGGAATCGCTCGCGGATCTTGGCGGGACAGTCGACGCGGTCGATCATGGCGGCGGTGAGGCTGCCCTTGAAGAACTCTGGCTGACGCGTCCAATCGGCGTAGGCGCGGGCGACCATGACGGTGCCGAAGCGACGGGCGAGGGCGATCAGCTCTTGGGGATCGGGTTCGCGGCGCTGGACGTTGATGAGGCTGTAGCGGATGTTTTCGAAGTCGATAAACAAGGCAATTTCGTCGTTCACAGGGACTCTCCTCGCTTCGGGCGTATCCCCGGTAGCAGATATTCAGACATTTGACGGGCGCAGACTGGCGTGAAAGAGGTCCGGCGAGCCTTGGAGACCGGGGGCCATGAAGGATAATTGAGACGCATCATGGCAAGACAAGAAAGTCGTAGACAGGCTGCTGACGCCTACAATGCCAGAGTTTCACAGCATATGCATCTTGAACGGTACCACATGGTGGCGTGGCGTGTACAGGCGGTGGGTAGCATGACCGAGCGAGCGCTGAGATGGGAGGTCCCCGGCCTGAAGGCCGGGGCGACTCGCGTGAGGGTGTGGCGGCGCTGGATGGAACGACCTAACCCCCTGCCCCTTCCCCACAGGGAAGGGGGGAGACTCGCCCGCACTGTGCGGCGCATCCACCTATGCGCGCCTGCATCGCTAGCCGCGGACGGCGACGGGCTCGCGGCGCCAGCGGAGATCGGGCTTGCGGGCGGCGAGGGTCTGGTCGAGGCGACCGACGACGGTGTCGTGCGGGGCTTCGAGCAGCAGCTCGGGCTCTTCGCGGGACTCGCGGGCGATCTGCTTCATGACGGCGATGAACTCATCCAGCGTCTCCTTGGTCTCGGTCTCGGTCGGCTCGATCATCATGGCCTCGGGGACGATCAGCGGGAAGTAGATCGTCGGCGGGTGGATGCCGAAGTCGAGCAGGCGCTTGGCGATATCCAGTGCGTGGACGTCTTGCCGCTTCTGCCGGTTGGCCGAGAAGACGAACTCGTGCATGCAGGTGCGGTCGAAGGGCAGGTCGTAGTCGTCTTGCAGGGCGCGCATGACGTAGTTGGCGTTGAGGACGGCGCTCTCGCTGACGTGACGCAGGCCGTCGGGGCCGTTGCTGCGGATGTAGGTGTAGGCGCGGACGAGGACGAGGAAGTTGCCGCAGTTGGCGCGCACACGCCCGATGGAGAGGGGGCCGGCGTCCTGCCAGTGGTAGCCGTCTTTGCCCTTGGTGGGCAGGGGGCCGGGCAGGAAGGGGACGAGGTGCTCGGCGACGCCGACTGGTCCGGCACCGGGTCCGCCGCCGCCGTGGGGGGTGCTGCACGTCTTGTGCAGGTTGAAGTGGACGACGTCGAAGCCCATGTCGCCGGGGCGGACGATGCCCATGATGGCGTTGGCGTTGGCGCCGTCATAGTAGAGCTGGCCGCCGGCGTCGTGGACGCGCCGCGCGATCTCGACGATGTTCTCGTCGAAGACGCCGAGCGTGTTGGGGTTGGTCATCATCAGGGCGGCGATCTGGCCCTCGTGCGCGGCGAGCACGGTCTCCAGGTGGTTGAGGTCCACGCCGCCGCGGGCGTCGGACTTCAGCTCGACGGTGGTGTAGCCGGCGAGGGTGGCGCTGGCGGGATTGGTGCCGTGGGCGCCGTCGGGGATCAGGACGATGTTGCGATGGCCCTCGCCGCGCTGCTCGTGGTGCTTCTTGATGATCATCAGGCCGGTGATCTCGCCGTGGGCGCCGGCGGCGGGCTGGAGGGTGACGCGCCGCATGCCGGAGATCTCGGCGAGGTATTGCTCAAGCTCGTAGAGCAACTGGAGGGCGCCCTGCGTCATGCTCTCGTGCTCGGCGGGGTGCAGGTGGGCGAAGCCGGCGAGCGTGGCCATGTCTTCGTTGACCTTGGGGTTGTACTTCATGGTGCAGGAGCCCAGGGGGTAGAAGCCAGTGTCCACGCTGAAGTTGCGCTGCGAGAGGTGGGTGAAGTGGCGCACCACCTCGATCTCGCTGACCTCTGGCAGCGGGGCCGGCTCGTCGCGCAGGTACTCCGCGGGGATCAGGCTGTCGAGCGGCTTCTCGGGGATGTCCATGACGGGCATATGGTTGGCGCCGCGACCGGGGGCGCCCTTCTCGAAGATCAGTGATTCGGTGCTCATGCGTTCTCCCCCGTGATCTCTTCCAGCGCCGTAGCCAGGGATTCGATGTCGTCGCGCGTGCGCGCCTCGGTGACGCAGAAGAGCGCGGCGTTGCCCAACTCGGGGTAGTCGGCGCTGAGGTCGTAGCCGCCGATGATGCCGCGGTCGCGCAGGGCGGCGTTGAGGTCGGCGGCGGGCAGCGGGCAGGTGACGGCGAACTCGTCGAAGAAGGGCCGCTTGAAGAGTGGCTTGAAGCCGGGGATGGCGCAGATGCGCTCCTGGGCGTAATGGGCGCGGCGCAGGCACTGCTCGCCCAGCTCTTTGAAGCCGGACTTGCCGAGAGCGGAGAGGTAGACGGTAGCGAACAGCGCCAGCAGCGCCTGATTCGTGCAGATGTTTGAGGTGGCGCGCTCGCGGCGGATGTGCTGCTCGCGCGTCTGGAGGGTGAGGACGTAGCCGGTCTGGCCGCGATCGTCGACGGTCTTGCCGACGAGGCGACCGGGCAGGCGGCGCACGAGATCACCCTTGGTCGCGAAGAGGCCGACAGCGGGTCCGCCGAAGCCGATGGGGTTGCCGAGGCTCTGCCCTTCGGCGGCGACGATATCCGCGCCATAGGTGGCGGGCGGGGCGAGGACGCCGAGCGAGGCGGGCTCGGTGATCGCGACGACGTAGAGCGCGTTGGTGCTGCGGACGAGCGTTTCGATACCCTTGACGTCTTCGAGGGAACCGAAGAAGTTGGGGTGCTGGATGATGACGGCCTTGGTCTCTGGCGTGATGGCGGCGTCGAGGGCGGCGAGGGAGGTGGCGCCGTCTTCGAGCGCGATCTCGCGGATGGTGAAGCCACGCGCCCAGGCGTAGGTCTGGAGGGTGGCGCGGTATTGCGGGTCGAGGGCGCGCGAGACGAGGATCTCGCCGGTGCCGGTGCCGATGGCGAGCAGGGCGGCCTCGACGACCGCGGTGGAGCCGTCGTAGAGCGAGGCGTTGGCGACGTCGAGCCCGGTGAGCTGGCAGACGAGGGTCTGGAATTCGTAGGTGGCCTGGAGCATGCCCTGGCTGATCTCGGGCTGGTAGGGGGTGTAGGAGGTGAGGAACTCGGAGCGTTTGGCGAGATGGGCGACGACGCTGGGCACGACGCGGTCGTAGCTGCCGGCGCCGAGGAAGGAGACGTACGCGTCGAGGTCGGCGTTCTGGTTGGCGAGGGCGGAAATGACGCGCTTGACGTTCGGCTCGGGCAGCGCGGCGGGGAGATTGAGCGGACGTTCGAGGCGGACGTCCTTGGGGATCGGGGCGAGAAGGTCTTCGATGGTCGTCGCGCCTACCGAGCGGAGCATTTCGCGCTGTTCGTCAGCGGTGTTGGGGACGTAGGACATGGGCTGGGATCCTCACTAGGCGGTGGGCGCGGTGCATGCCTCAATCGGCGGGCGCCGGTACCTCTCAACGATACATTATAGTTGCCGGAGACATGGGCCGTTTGGCCGCATGCTCTCGGTTTCGCAGGGCGAGCCTGACGGGGTGAACTACCACAACCCCTCTCCCGTCGCCGCTAAAAGCATTCGGGACCACTTTAGCGATCACGTTGTACGCACCGTTCACGTCGGCGTTGATCCGGTGCCCGGTCGCAGTCACAAACAGGCCTCGCTTAACCCTCCGGCCGGCATATGAGTCGTGATGCCCGACCGCTTCTCCATCGAGAAAACTGCACTTGCTCGTGTGGCTTTCTTCGGTCAGTTGGACGCTGATGCCCACCAATTGCGCCTTGTAGGTTATCATCTCGATGAACTGGGCGTGTGGAATGAAGACAAACGATTGGTTCGTCCGTGTGCCCAATCGTACCCGCTGCTTCCAGCCGTCGTTCTTGCCGATGACCAGCGTGCCGATGCGCTGCTGCACCAGCAGATCAACGATCCGTCGGCTGGCGACATGCAGATAGTGATCGATCTGCCGCTTGCGTTTATCAGTCAGGAGGTCGAGTTGGCGCGACGTGAACTGGCCGTCGGGCAGTTTGTCTTGCAGATAGGCGCGGCGTTTGTGATACCACTGGTTCAGACTCTTCAGCGGACGACCGTTAACCAGAAGCGGCACGAAGCCGGGCTGGCTTGAGGCTATCACCGCCAAATTGTTGATCCCCAAGTCCACACCTGCCACCCAGGCCGGATCGACGTCAGCAGGGGCTACCTCCCGCTCATAGATCACCTCCACCATGTAATGCGTTGCCCGAGGCACGATGCGCACTTGCTGCGGCAGCTGTTGGCGCGTCTTTACCTGGATCGGGAGCCCAGAGAAGTCCACAATCCCCTGGCGGATTTTCACGCCGCTGATCGCCTGTTCCGTATAGGTGAGCAGGTTGCGTCCGTGCTTATCGAGGTACTTAGGCAGCTTGGGATGGCCGAGGAACTTCGAGGGATCGGCCTGCCATGCGGCACAGGCCGCCAGATAGCTCTTCCAGGCGAAGCAGACCTGCTTGAGCACCCACTGTGCCACCTTGGCGGGCAATGCTTTATACTGCTCTGTTGGCTGCATGAGCTTGTCGAGGTCGCCGTAGGGGATCACCGTCTCGTCAGCAAAGAACCGCTGACGCACCAGGTAGAGGGCAGCATTGTAGAGATGTTTGCTGGCGAAGGCGGCGGCATCGATCGACGCAAAGCGGGGATCGTGCCGGTCAATTCGGTGCCGCTCCGCCTGCTGCATCGCGTTCCTCACGTTCCTTGCGCTGCTGTTCTGCGTAGCACCGCAATCCCCAAATGACCTCGCCATTGAAGGACCGTTCATGCATGTGCGCAAGCCGGCGTATCTCCTCAAGGAGATCTAGTGGAAACCGCACTTGTATCGCTTGCTCCTCGCGTCTCTGTTTCATATACCTAATATACACCTGAATTAGGTGCAGACAAGAATCCAGTACCATTGCACGTTAGCAAAACGAGTTAGCGGGCTACTTTTCGCGTTCGCATTCACCGCGTAAGCGGTGAATGGGGTTGGCCCATCAACGTAGTTTCCGTTTCCTTCCGCTTTTGCGTTTTGATCGCGGTGATTCGAGGGAGTTTCTGGGGGCGGAGGCGCGAACGATCGGAAAGCGGAAGTGAGAGCATGGTGGGGAGTTTTTGGCTGGTTGGGGTGATCGGGAACAGGTGTTCCGGAGGAGTATACCATAGGTGAGAGGGTGAGGGTGGGTGGGAGGCGGACATTTCCGGTCAAGGACGGACGTGGGATTTTTAAGGGCGACGTTTGACCTAACCCCTACCCCTTTTCCGACGGGGAGGGGGTCGCAAGACGAGGGGCTCACGTTTCACTTGGCGTCTCTGCCAATCAAAGGTTGGCGGGGAGCGGTGTGGTATAGTCGGCGCACGGTGGGTTGGTTGCGAAGGGCGGTCGGCGATGGCCTCGAATGCGGCGATGATCGAGCGGTTTTATGCGGCGTTCGCGCGGCGCGATGCGGAGGCGATGGTTGCGTGCTATGCGGACGACGTGGTGTTCGCGGATCCGGTGTTCGGCGAGCTGCGGGGCGAGCGCGCGAAGGCGATGTGGCGCATGCTGGCGGGGCGCAGCCGCGATCTGGTGGTGACGTATCGCGATGTGGTGGCGGACGGGGAGACGGGTCGGGCGCATTGGGAGGCGCCTTCAGGCGCGAACGGGCAGGGGTGGATACAATCATCCCATCAGACCCGTAGCCTGAGCACCCATGGGGCTTTTGCCCCCGTGGAGTGTCAGATGTACCTTGTCTATTGGCCGCGCATCTCGAGCGCAGCCACATTGTGTAACGTGATATGCCACCGGCAATCAACCGTGATCTCGTGGCGTTGCTTAAGCGTGCCCACAACATGATTAATGCGCACGCGCGAGGCACCTACCAGTCGTGCCAGATCGTTCTGTGTCAGGCGCAGTGGGATGCGTACTGCACCTTCAGGCTCAGGTATGCCGTACTCTCGCGCCAGGCCCAACAGGATATGCGCCACGCGCCCTTCGACGTCCAACGATGAGAGCGCTCGCAAGCGTGCATCCGCCGCGCGCAAGCGGCGCGCTAGGATGAGCGCAAGATTGTAGGCCACGCTGGGCATCGTGCGCACGCAGCGCACGAATGAAATGCGGTCCAACCAGTAGAGACTTGTCGGCTCCAGCGTCGACGCCGACGCCGAACGCCCCAAGCCATCAAGCAGGCTCAGTTCGCCGATTATAGCTCCTGGACCCAGGATGGCCAGCGTGACTTCGTTGCCATCTGGTTGTGCGGCGTAGATACGCACGGTTCCCGCCAGAATAAAGTAGACGGCCTCGCCCAGCTGCTCCTCCAGCATGAGATTTGAGCCGGTAGGTAACTGGCGCCAATGCAGCATGTCAGCCAGTCGCGCCACTTCGGAAGGTTCGATACCGTTGAAAAACGCCAGCTCGCTAATCGAGGCAGGGTCCACTGCTCGCGCCATAGCGTGCCTCCCAAGCTACTCACTCGCTCAGTATGGCGGTGCTAGATCCCAAGAGCGTGGATTCAACATAAGTAGCAGGTCCACTCGAACGTGACAGCGTACTGAGCCTTCGGCATCTCCGAAGCGCAGTGCGCTGCGCGCTGTCACCACCCCGAGGAGCGCCAAGGCGACGAGCATCCCGACGACTTCCGTCGTGATTTTTCGGTAGGCGTGCACCGCTGTAGCTCGACAGTAGCTGCCAGGCGTTCATACGCCGCCTGCGCGGCTCCAACTCGCAATGATGCGCCGCAACCGCCACTTCAAGTGCATGATGCGTCTAGGTCATAATACTCTTTCCCCATCATACTCTCTCAACGCCTGGGTGCTCGAATACTTGCGGAACCGCTACCACAACTGTGGTATTCTCGCAGTAGACCACTGAGGTGGCATGATCGCTGTCAACTGTTTGACAGTGTGATAATCGAGTTCGCAACACCGCCTGTCATCTCACAACATGGAAGGATCCCGCCCGCCGGTCGTCGTTTCCCTCTTCCCGCGTCTGCATTGCTGTCGTTAGGATGGCAGACGTGGCAATTCTACTCCCGGGGGAGGCCGAGCATGCCTGACTTACCAACGGGGCTGGTAACCTTCCTCTTCTCCGACATCCAAGGCTCGACCAAGCTGCTGTTGCGCCAGGGCGAGCGCTACGCGGCCGTGCTCGCCGACCACCAGCGCCTGCTGCGCCAGGCCTGGGCCGACCACGCCGGCGTCGAGGTCTATATCCATGGCGACTCCTTCTTCGTCGTCTTCGCCCATGCGATTGATGCCTTGGCTGCCGCCGCCCAAGCCCAGCGTGCGCTGGCCGCGCATGACTGGCCGTCGGGCGCGCCGGTGATGGTGCGCATGGGCTTGCACAGCGGGATCGGCTCGCTCTCTGGCGGTAGTTATGTGGGACTCGACGTGCACCGGGCGGAACGGATTGCGGCGGCCGGCCATGGCGGGCAGGTGCTGCTCTCGCGGGCGACACGCGACCAGGTGGCCGAGGAGCTGGTGGTCGGGGCGGGGCTGCGCGATCTTGGGCGGCACCGGCTCAAGGACCTGCCACGGCGCGAGGAGCTGTACCAACTGGTCTTGCCGGGGTTGCCGGCCCACTACCCGCCGCTGAAGACGCTGGACGCCTGGCCAGGACTGCGCGCCGATCTGGTGGCGGTGCTCTTGCTGGCGGTGAGTCTATTGGCGGTGGCTGGGCTGCTGTTCTCGCTTGCCGATCCGACGTTCCCATGGTGGATCGGGGCGGGGGCGGCGAGCGTGGCGGTGCTGCTGCTGGCGAGCACGGCGGTGGCGGGGAGTTTACGCCTGGCGGTGGCAAGCCAGTGGCGCGACGCGCGCAAGCCGTTCGCCGCGGTGACGAGCATGCTGCTGAGCGCGGTGGTCGTGACAACGACGCTGTTCATCACCAAGCCTACGATCTCCCCGGCGCCGGGGCAGGGGGGGTACGACTTCAGCTATACGTACCATGCGCCGCCCAAAGCGGATACGGGAGGCGCGGTGGTCGTCGGCGTGTGGCGGGAGCAGTCGAGTCTTGCCCCGGCACAATTGCCTTGTCTTCTTCCAGACGAACTCGCATTGGTTGACTGCATCTTTCAAGAATACGAGGGCATCTGGGGGGCCTGTCTGGCGCAACTACCCGATCTGCAGTTGGAACAGATCGATTTCACCGCCAGCTACAAACCGGATCAATGCACGGAGGTTCCCACGATCTCAAACGGGGGCGAGACTTCGGACTATCAGACCACGACGTTCCATATCGACTCGCATGCGGTTTGGTCCGATGGCGTGCCGATCACCGCCGATGATTATCTCTTCGCTTACCATCTCTATGCGGACGGCAATGTCGGGAACGGTGGCTCACCATATGACTTGATGCAGCTCACCACGCCCAATGAGCACACCGTGCAGATTCACTGGTCAGTGCCCTACCCTGACTATCTCGCGGTGCTGGGCGGGACATACAAACGGTATAATACGCTGACCCCACTGCCATGGCATGTCTACGCGACCGGGCCGTACGCCAAGATTTTCGACCCCGTGAACGGTGCCTACAACTCGACGCTCGCCCTGCAACTCGTGAACAGCGCGGCCTTTAACAAGCAGGTGGCCGTGGACAGTGGTCCATTCGTGGAGGACATCGCGCACAGTTTCGGCCCGGATGGGCGCGTGGTGGTGCGCAAGAATCCTCGCTACTTCTCGAACTTCTTCCATCAGCCGGTACTGGACCAGGTCACCTTCCTCAGCGTGAACCACCCAAACCCAAGCAGTATCCTGACTCAGCAACAAGAAGCAGAGATCGCCCTGTACCGCAGCGGCCAGTTGACGGTGGCGGCGGACTTGGATCCGGGTGTGCTCTACCAGCTGGCGGATCTTCCCAAGGCGCAGGTGGTGAGCAGTCCCTTGCCGAGCTTCACAACCTTCCAATTCCGGACGCTCGCGCCTCCCGACGCCCCACAGATTCCCAATGCTCAGTTCAACGGAGGGGTCTCGATCTTCACCGATCCCAACGTCCGCAGGGCCTTTGTGGAAGCATTTGACCGATGTGCGGCAGCGCGAGCCGTGCTACACCTGAGCACGTGCAGCGACCCTAACATCTTCACGGAGGAGTTGAGCGATAGACCAGCGCCCGACTTCGACCCCAGCGCTACCCTACCATCCTACAACCCGACTGACGCCGCCAAGCTGCTAGATGACGCGGGGTTTCGGGTAGGAGCGGATGGCGTTCGCCGGTTCAAAGATGGGACGACACCACTGGTCCTCTCGATCCGCACGTTGTTTCCCGGGGATGTGCCGTATGCGTTGAGCGAACGGATGGCGCAGGACTACGCGAGGAATCTCCATGTAGGCGCCTCCTTGTCTTCCGGCCTGGACAACCCACAACCCGTCGACATAACGGTCATTGAAAATTCCGTTGCCGTTGACCAGGCAGATCGCTTCTGGCAGCCATTCCCAGCTTTTCCAGAAGTGGCTAACGATCCAACGGTCGTAGCCCTGCGTCAGGAGGCGCAGCTAACCGACCCACGACAGAGCCTCCTGGTCTACCGCCAGCTGATGCGGGTGGCCTCGCAACTGCTCTACGCGGTGCCGATCTACGTCCTAGCAGATGTGGAGCTCGTGCAGCCGACGCTGTGCAATTTCAAGAAGTGGCCTGAGGAGAACTTCAGTACGTGGAACATGGCGGATTGGTATCTCGCGCGAGACGGTACCACCTGTCCGTAGCAAGGGCTTGAAGCCCTGGACTGCCGCGCTCGTCGAGCCTGCTGAGGATCGAGCCGTTCATTTCCATCAGCGGAAGCGGTGTCAGTTCGCTGCCCACAATCGTACTCGCCTACCGCCTCGCCGGCTAGACTTGAGCGTCGGCCTGATGCTTGTCGCAGCCATCGTGCTCAGCCTGCTCGTGAGCCTGGCGATCTGCATCGTTGTTGACCGCCGTGACCGCGCGCATCATGATGGTCGCCGCTGATGTGTATACCTGTTCGGCCGGGAATTCGGAATGATGTGCCGACTTCCCATGAGGAGGGGTCGCTGGACAGCGCGTAGCGTAAACAATCGAGCTATGTTACAGGTTCGCGTGAGCCACAACGTTCAGGGAATCTCAGAATCTGCAGAAGAACGGCGGGACGCCTCTGAGCGCGACTAGTTCCCGCGTCCAGGAGGCATCCCATGGCACTTTCCTTGTATACGAACCAGGCTTGATGTCCCGCCAACATATCAACGCAGTCTACGCAGACGCTCTATCTGGACGGCTTGATGCCGAATCCGGCTGGGTTGTTGCGGTTCGCAGCCTAATAGGATGTTGGTACACCCTCCCAGCCACACGTTGTTACCGGGAGCGTCCTAGGGACACCCCTATGTTACCTGCTGTGGATGTGTCGTCATCGATCCCGGCCGCTGACGTAGGATTGTGCCTTCTTCCAGGACAGCTCAGCTACTTCCCGTCCCAGCGCCCTGCTCCTCAGGTCGCCCTCCTCGAAGTGGATGCCCCCGTAGCGCCGGGACATTCCCGCCTGGTCTGCTGCCTCCGAGAACGTGGCCCACGACAACGTCACGTCGGTCGCGGGGGTGAGGTCGGGCTCGATACTCGACGTGCCAGCCATCTGTGTGAACGAGGCGCCGAAGGCATCGCTCTCGGTGAAGCGTGCCAGGATCTCTGCACTCGCCGCGCTCACGGCGCTGTGGGCCGACACGTATTCGGGGAACGCCGGCGTGGCGAGCAGGTAAGGCTTCCAGGTGGCCCCATCGATCACACGCGTACCTTCGAAGGGTCCGCCCCAGGCCGTGACCGGCGTGCCGGCATACAAAAAGTGAATGGCGGTTACAGGACGTTCAGAGTCGTATGTCCGCTTGGCGTCCCACACGGCGATCAAGGCATCAGCGAAGGCATTGGTCAGCGCGAAGAACATCTGGACGTCGTCGTCGAGGCCGTGGCTGTCCCGCCGCGAGACGAATTGTGCGAATTGCGCCCAGGCCATGGGTGCCGGTCTGCCCGGTATGGACGCCCAGTATTCCGCGCTCACCTTCTGCGTGTCGGTGAGCCCGGCGCTCAGTGCCAGGAGGTCTGCCGCTTGATTGCGATAGCCGTCAGACGGGTACCGTTCCGGGGCGGCGGGCCGAAACTGCGCCCCCGAGGTAAGTGCAAATGGCGTAATGAGACCCCAATGGGGCGTGACGAATTGCTGGGGCGCACCATTGACGAGCAGGGGCTGCCAACGATTGGGATCGTTAATGTGCGTGGGATCGTTAGCCGGGACGTATCCGGTGGTATCTTTGTAGCCGTTGAGTTGATTCGAGCCGTCGCCATGCCGGAAATCGAGCTCGGCCTTCGCGGCAACGTTGCCGACGCCTGCGGGCGTCGCGGTGTCGGTGGACGTATTCGAGGGATCGTAGCCAAGTTGGGTCATCAGCGTCGCGAACAACGGCGTCTGGGACGGGATTAGGTCGACGAGCGCGCGATAGGCGGCAAAGCTAACCGCCTCGGTCTTGTCGGCATGGCTGCGGTGCGAGGAAACGCGCAGCGTGCCGCCGAGTTGTGTGCCCAACGCATTAGGATGATACGGGGCCCAAGCGTCGTACATGCAGGTATGGACGACTGACAGCGCACGGGCACCCACGGTGGGGCCGGCCTTCACGGCAAGCAGGGCGGCCAAGGCAGCTGCATTCCACTGCACGATGATGGAGTCACCTTCGTGCTCATTCCCATGCGCCAGAACGCTCGTCGGGCCGGCGGGCGTCAGGCGCGACTGCACGAAGACCCCAGCCGAGAGTCCAACGGCCGTGCCTGCGGCAACTTGGATAAGGCGTCGCCGGCTCGTCCGCCAAGCGGTAGCGGGGCGGCTTGAGCGCTTGCTGGTCGGATCAACGAACAGAGTTTCGTCTTGAGGTGGATGTACACTGTGCATGAGCTTCCTCAGCTCGTAGAACGCAAAGTAAGCAGAAACGATTAGTCGTCTCGTAGCAACTTTGCGGGAGTTGTTGCAGAATGTGTCATATGGATTCCGCGTGGGGCGTTGGAGATTGAAGTGCGGAATAGCCCCATGAATTCTGGGTTTGCCCGGCGCTTTCTCCACTTGCTCTGGCGGACTTGGTATGACCCTGATCTGTCACTGTGGGCATGGAAGCTGCGGGGAACGCTGAAGACTTCGCCTCGGAGGAAGGAGCCAGCGCAATGACCAAGGCCCGCGATCCCGCCCCGACCGTCGCCTTCATCGATGACTACTGCGCTCACTATCGGTCGGTGTTCCCCAATGTCCGGCAGTTCGAGCAGTTCACCCGCCTCGAGCTGGGCTTGGTCGCCGAGACCAAACGCAAGTCCCTGCCGCGCCTGGCCCAGGCGACGAAATCCGACCCGCAGGCGTTCCACCATTTCCTGGCTGAGGCTGACTGGTCGGTGGAGGCCCTGCGCGCGGTCCGGTTGGAGTTGACCCGCCAGGCCCTGCGGGAGCGCCCCTTCATCCTCTGTCTCGACGAGACCGGCGATCGCAAGAAAGGCAAGACGACGGACTACGCCGCCCACCACTACATCGGCAACGTGCATACGCTGGCCAACGGCGTCGTCTCGGTCAACGCCTATGGCGTCCTCGACACCGTCACCTTCCCCCTTGCCTGCCGGATCGACAAGCCCCAGCGGCGCCTCAAGCCGGGCGACGTCTACAAGAGCAAGCCGCAGTTGGCCGTCGAGTTGATCCAGGAGCTGGCGGCACAGGGCTTTCACTTCAGCGTGGTGCTCGCCGACAGCCGGTATGGCGAGAGCTATGACTTCATCTCGGCCTTGCATCGCTTGGGGCTGCAGTATGTGGTGGCCATCCGCTCCAACCACATCGTCTGGACGTTTCCCGGCGAGCGGGTGCGGCAAACGCGGTGGCGTCCCTTCGACCGCGTCAACGCCCTCGGGACGAGCGAGCGACGCTACCGGTGCGAGTTCGTCTTCGGCAAGCGCACCCCCACGCGCTACTTCGTCCTCACCACCGATCCTGTCCACTTGCCGCCGGAGACGACCTGGCACCTCATGACCAATCTGCCGGGCAAAATTGAAGAGACGGTCGGCAACACCTTTGGGCTGCGCACCTGGATCGAATACGGCTTCCAACACGTCAAGGACGAACTCGGGTGGGCCGATGACCGCCTGACCGACGCACAGAGCATCGAGCGCTGGTGGGAACTGGTCATGGGCGCCTATCTGCTGGTGAGCCTGCAAGCGCCAGCGTTGGCCGCAGCCCCGGCTCCAGCCCCGGCTGGCAGCGCCGATGCGCTAGCTCCTGCTGTCCCGGCCGCCGGCGCACCGCTAGCTGACGAGGCGCGTCGGCATCCGGGCTGGTCCGAGGATGCCAGCTGGAAGCACCGGCTCACCAACCTGCGGGTCTTCCTCCAGCCCTACGTCTACGCCTGCCTCTTGCTCCCCTGGCTGCGCATCCACCCCTTGCCGCACCTCTCCGCCGGGCTTGCCGACCTGTGTGCCCTCATGAACACCTACCACCCGCTCCTCCCACTTTGACAGATCAGGGATTAACCAAATCCTGAGTTCAATGGACTTCACTGAACAGCAAACGGCAATGACCGACTTAGATTCCATATGACGCTGGTAAGGCGCTTGAAGGTGACAGGGCCAAGCGTCGCCACCGGCCTTGCCTACAAGGTCACAGGCAAGACCCAGTCCCGCTCGCGTCCATGGTGAAGGTTACAGTGAATGCGAGAGGACCGCTCGCAGGGTCATTGCCGACGAGCGTGGCGGTATAGGTGCCCGCGGGGAGTGTATCCGGCGACACTGTCGTCCCAATCACGATGTAATACGTGTCGGGAGTGCCAACCTCGGGCTTGACCGGGAGCGATTTGAGCGTCAGCGGCGACCCATCCACTGCAATGCTAGCGGTGTTGGCCTGTAGGTCGTTCTTGACCGCTTGCTTGGTCAGCAACAATGGGTTGGTCGGGTCAATGCTTTCCTCACTGTAGTAGAACATGTCGTGCCAGTCGGCGGCACAGTAGTGGGCTCCGTTGAAAGAGGGGAAGAAGAGAATAAACGCTTGGTGTCTATCTCCACACGGGCTACTTTCATTCATTGGCCCGTGGGCCGCTTGAGCCCCGCACCCTGTCCTAAAGGCATTGAGCAGCGCCTCGGCATCGCCTTTCGTGACTCGCTCACTGCCGGACGCGGCTTGCACACGGGGGAGGACCAGGAACCCCACTGCACCTATGGCGAGGCTGGCGAGTAGAGCTCCGGTGAGACTCATCTTGATGACACGGCTGCGTGACATAAATGTCTCCTATACTAACGATTTGCCGGAACCTCCCTCGCTCACTCTGAGAAGGGAGTGGCGGACAAGGGGATGGGAACGAGCGTCACTCGACGAGAGCGTTTCACATCCCCGGCTCGGTGTTCTGTCAACGGAGTCTCCGCCGTAGATATCGCTCACCGCCTGCTGTGAGCAATCCCAGCATTCGTACATCTCGCTGGCCACACTCAAAGGAAGACGGTCTGCGGTCACTGGAACGGGGTTCGGCCAACCCGCGGCCGACAACGATACCTCGCCGGCTCCCCCCCTTCTCTGTTCGCATGCTCCCCCGACCTGTACCAGCTTAACCTCGCGTCGCCCCAGGCGCTGCTACGCGCTTGACACCGTGGGTGTCGACTACTTACCGAGTAATCGACATTCGTGTTGCTGATGGTGGGCTTGAAGGGGTATTCTTCCCCGGCGGGGCGTAGTCGTCGGCTCCGCTCACCACGTGCCGCAACTCACACGGGTGCGCATGAAACGCAGCGTCCACCCCTCGCCGTGGAGCAGGTCGCGCTGGAGAGCACCGGCGTGTACTGGCGTCCGGTCTTCAACCTGCTGGAGGCCGACCACGATCTGCTGCTGGTCAACGCAGCGCATATGAAGGCGGTGCCGGGCCACAAGACGGACGTCAAGGACGCCGAATGGCTGGCGGACCTGCTGCGGCACGGCCTCCTCACCGCCAGCTTTATTCCACCGCAACCCGTCCGCGACGTGCGCGAGCTGACGCGCTATCGTCAGACGTTGGTCCACGAGCGGGCCCAAGAGGTTCTGCGGGTGCAGAGGTGCTGGAGAGTGCCAACCGCAAGCTGGCTTCCGTGGCAACTGACGTGCTCGGCAAGAGCGGCCGGGCGATGTTGGAGGCGTTGGTCGGTGGCGAGCAGGACCCTGCGGCGCTCGCGGACTTAGAGCCTATCCGAATAACTGTGGTAGACTACGTCACATGAAGCCACACGAGACCAAGAAGCGAGAACGGCAGCGCACGCCGAATAACCGGACTACCACCGGCTTTCGCGTCTCCGATGCCCTGTGGGCGGTGCTGGAGCCCCTGCTGCCCGTCCACGTCAATACCCATCGCTTCGGCGGCGGACGACCGCGGGTGTCGGATCGCACCTGTGCCGATGCGATCTTCTACGTGCTGCGGACCGGCTGCCAGTGGTCGGCGCTCGACCAGACCGAGCTCTGCGCCCATTCGACGGCCCATGATCGCTTTCAGGCCTGGGTAGAAGCCGGCGTCTTCCTGCAGCTGTGGCACGCTGGGGTGGCGCGGTTTGATGAGCTGCGCGGGATCGAATGGGACTGGCTGGCGATGGACGGGGCGATGACCAAGGCGCCCCTGGGCGGGGGGGAAAACCGGTCCCAATCCCACCGACCGGGGCAAGTCCGGCGTCAAGCGCAGCCTGCTGACCGAGGGGCATGGGGTGCCGATCGGCCTGGCGGTGGCCGGCGCCAATCGGCATGACATGAAGCTGGCGCGGGCGACCGTGGACGCCCTGATCGTCGCGCGTCCCGCCCCGACCCCCGAGCGACCGCAGGGGATGTGCTTGGATGCGGGCTACGACTACGATGCGGTCTATGCCATGCTGCGGGAGTTTGGCTTTACGGCCCATGTGCGTCCGCGCGGGGAGGAAGCGAAAGCGATCAAAGACGAAGCGGGCTTCAAAGCGCGGCGCTGGGTGGTGGAGCGGGCGCACTCGTGGATGAACCGCTTCCGTCGTCTGCTGATCCGCTGGGACAAGAAACCGCAGAACTACCTGGCGTTTCTGCATTTCGCCTGTGGCCTGATTGCCTTGCGGGCTGCTGGGTTATTCGGATAGGCTCTTAGCCCGTGGCCGCCTGCGGGCGAAGCTGCCGGACCTACGCCGCGCATTGGAAGGGCGGGTGCGCCCGGTCCATCTGGTCCAGTTACGCGTCCTGCTCGAGCACATTGACTTCCTGGAAGGCGCGCTGGCCGAGCTGCAGCAGGAGATCGAGCGCCTCCTCGGCCCTTTCGCGGAGGCGCTGGCGCTGGCCCAAACCATCCCCGGCGTCGCCCAGACTGCCGCGATTGCGCTGATTGCTGCAATCGGCACCGACATGCGCCGCTTCCCGTCGGCCAAGCACCTCGCGTCCTGGGCCGGTGTCTGCCCCGGCAACAAACAGAGCGGCGGCAAGCGCCTGAGCGGGCATACGACGCCCGGCAACGGCTGGTTGCGTGCGGTCTTCGGTGCGGTGGCCTGGGCTATCTCCCCTACCTCGGGCAACTACCTCGCCGCCCAATTCCACCGCCTCGCCCGTCGCCGAGGCAAACAGAAGGCGGTCGTGGCAGTGGCGCACAGCGTGCTCGTGATCCTCTACCACGTGCTGCGCGATCGCCAACCCTCCACCGACCTCGGGGCCGACTCTTTCGATTGCCTCGACCGCACTCGCCTCGAGCCCCGCTACCTGCACCAGTTGGAGCGACTTGGCTACACGGTAACCCTCACACCCTCTGCCGCCTGAACCTACAACCACAGACTCATTTTCGAGGGAATTCTGACAGCAGAACCACAATACCGAATGAGACGAGGCGAAACGGCTGTGAACAATGAAGGCAGAAATAATGTGACAAGGAGACCGATTGAGACTGCGTGAGAAAGGGTGCCGCGTTTTTGTAAATCGCAGGTTTGCTGCTAGAAGGCTCACCTCTCCAACCAAGGTGTACGCAGACTCGACGCGCCGCCAGAAGGTAGTGCGCCTGTCGTTAGCGGTCTGCGCTGACGCCGTTTGTGTACGCCACGCACTCCGCCCGATGCGCGTCTTGCTCAGCGCGAACGCTGCAATCGTGGACGCACGTAGCAACCGGCGAGCAACTACCCCAAAGGCGAGAGCGTTTTACACGCCGCGAGAAAGGCGGCCTCGGTGCCGCGCGTCATATTCAAGGATGTTGCAGCGCGGTCGTCTCCACCTGTCAGATGCAGACCGTTGGCTGTCGCGTCACCGCCGAGCGTCAGGCTCGGACTGAGCGGCAGCGTGAAGCCGAGGAAGAGTGGCACGGTGTACTGCGCGGTGAGTATGAGGGGATGCGCCTGGTTCGGATGGTCATTGCCGGGCAGTGGAAATGCGCGCATGCCCGAGAGGCTGTACGTGACAGTCGAGGTGTTCTCGAATGGAAGGGGGATGCAAAATGACCCGGTCCCCGAGAGGCTCCCCGTGAGCGACGTCGAGACGTCCATGTAGGTCTCGATCGCGGGCGTCTTCCCTCCCGATTGGATGTACATCGTGCCATACCAAGTCCCATTGGCGTTGAAGAAGCCGCTGAGGCCATAGTAGGCGGCGAGCGCACCGGAGAGGACGGCGAGTACGAGCACGCCATACGCGAAGGTACGCAGGCGCGACCGCTTCCGCCTACTCTCAGGTGGGGCCGCGACGGGGAGTGCTGTTGATCCGCTACGCTCAGCCGTATTCATCGCTTCAGTCCTCTCAGAGTACCCGTCGTTCGCAAAGGGTCGTTCGGGCCGAGCCCGCCGGAACAGGTTGGGCCAAAGGGAAACCGATGCGACAGCGTGTCGGCGCAACGTGCGTAGGCGCGTACGACCTGGAGGCAGATCGGATGGCGGGAACAACTCCACGACACATCACGCGACTTCGGGCAGGCCGGCGGAGTAGGTACAACCCCGTATCTCGCAGCACATACGGTGCCAATCATGCGACGAACGATGAGCGCCAATGCCTTGCCCGGAGAGACTGGACGAGTTAAGTGAGGTTGCCGCGTCTTGGTAAACCGCAGGTAGCAGGTTCTGACACGTGTTTGTGGATCGTTACGAATTGGCAGTCGCGAGAAATTTGAAGGGCGTCGCAGAGCATCATCGTTACGTCCACGCTGCTGGCCATAGGCACAGCAGTACCCGTGACCCGTGGCCACAAATCTTCCTTACCACAAGGCTTACGCAGTACTAGATCTCTCCGGAGGGTGTTCGGTGACGATCTTCGTCGCAGGCAGCGGTTGCCGGCTGCAGGCGAAGTGTGCATCCGTGTTGACAGGCGTGAAAGCAGGCATGCGCGCCCTCACTGTGGGGGAACACGCTGACGGCGCGCTCGATGGAACCGAACGTCTCGCTGTCGGGTTCGCGTCCTTGTCGACGGGGCAGACAGATGCCGGTATAGATGATGTCGCCGGCGCGTATGAGGCGTTCTGGACCGCCACCGACGGCGGCGAGCTTCCCTTCGCGCAGATCCTGTAAGGCACGTGCCACCATCTCGGCCCGCACGGCCAGGATGCGATAGAGCGGGCAGGTTGTGTAGAGTGGATCCGTCATGTCATGGGTGCGAGCTGCAAAGGCACCATCGGGCAGCGTCGCCCATGGAGATTGCGAGTTCATCACGCCTTCACGCTTTCCGAGGCCGAACACGGGCATCATGGTCGGCATCACGTACAGTTAACGCACATTCGCTTTGAAGTAGGGGGCAAGGCACGTGTATTGTGATACAACGCTTCAAAAACCGTCGGGGCAATAGTCACGTACTGTCGAGCGCGTGAGCCCAGCGCTCCTCGAGCGAACGTAAGAGGGTGGTGCGCCGGTGGGTGAAGCGGAACTGGGTGCGCAGGCGGTGATCGAGGGGGCGTTGGTCCCGACGGGCCGTTGGCCATTGGGCGTAGGCGACCTGACGCACGTGACACTCCACGGCTGCCACATCCGCGACCAGGCTACTCGCTTCGTAGAAGGCGATCCGCTGCCCGTAGCGCAGGAGGTAGGCCTGCCAGTTCTTGCGGCCGCTCATCCGGCGGTAGCGGGTTTTCATGGCGCGGATGAAGCGTTCCAGGTCGTTGTTGGTGCGCGGCAATCCCGGCGTGCTCGTCCACACAAATAGGTGCGGCTGCCTGCGGGTCAGCACGCCGACGAAATGGGCGAGGCAGTGCGCGTAGGGTGCGGGCAAGTGGCAACTGCTGCGCGCCACGCCCTCACGCCAGGTCGCAAAGGTCTGCTCCAGGGCTTGCCGGTCCCCGTCCTGGCTGAGCAGCGCCTCCGCTTCGAGCAGCCAGGCGTGCCCCGTGCGCAAGGAGGCGAGGTCTGCGGCAAACACGGCGCGCAGGTGGAGGATCGTGCGCAGGCGGTTCAGGCGATCGGCGCACCACGCGGGGATGGCTCCCCCTTTTCGCCCCGGCTGGCGGTGCTGCCAACCGGGCCAGGCTCTGCTCGACTTCGCGGAGCGCGTCATCCATGGCGAGCGCCCCGAAGCGAAACGGTTGCAGGCCGTCGCGATTAATCAGCGCTTGTACGCCCGCGGCATACTCCGCCAAGATGCGGGCGTACCGTGCCTCCAGTGCCTCCGGCGCCTCATCTGGGCCGAGGGAGGCGGTGGTGGTTCCCCTGCGCTCGAGCTGCTGGCGTACCTTGCGGAGGCGCAGCTGCAGCAGCGTGCGCATCTGGACCTTGACCGCCCGGTCCCGCTCGTAGAGCACGCGTCCCGCCTCGCGCAGCGCGTGGAACTGGCCGATCTGGTGGGGCACGCCGGGCCAGGTCGCCGCCACCGCCTGCAGCAGCGACTCCTGCCCATCGGTCACGACGCCGAGCACCGGCACCCCCCACGCCGCGATGGGCGCCAGCAAAGCCGCTTGGAGCCCCGTGGCGTCGCTCGAGAGCACGTTCTGGGCGCCGAGCAGATGGCCCGTCCACAGGTCGCGAATCAGGGAGATCGTTTCATGCCCTTTGTCGGGCTGGATGCCGTCGACCGCCAGCAGCAGGCCGCCATTGGCTTCCACCGCGGCGCGCCAGGGCGGATTGGCGCTCCAATCCTGCGCCGCGCGCAGCAGGCTGCAGTAGGCCTCGAACAGGTAGAGCACCTCGCGCCGCGAGATCGTCACCTGCCACCGCGCCAGCCGCTCTTGCACCACCTGGTGCGTCTGGTCCAGCGTCAGATGCTGGCCGAGGCGCAGCTGTCCGATCAGCAGCACCCAATCGAGCCCGAAAGTGAACCCGGGCAAGGCCAGCCCATCCGCCACCGCGCTCCGATACGTCCGCGCCCGTCCCTCACACGCCTCGTTCGGACAGCGGTACCCGCAGTGCGTGACCCGCACCGGCCCGTCCCGCGTGATCACGACCCGACGCGAGACCGTCAGTCTTCGGCGCAAGCGGGCGCCACAGCTCACGCAGACCGTCATCTCGGAACGAAACGTGCGTCGTACCAGCTCCGGATACACCTTGCGCGTGCGCATCTTCAGCCCCCCCACGACCTCCCGGCCCCCTCGGTTCCCTTCAACCACAGTCTACGGCATGGACGTGACTATTGCCCCGACGGTCAAAAAACAGACCCGCCCGTGGCAGCACGACCCACCCGCCGAGCTGCGTCGCAGAGAGACCAACACCATCACCGACGAGGCGCGATGAACTGCGTCGACGCCATGACGAATCCGGAGGCGGACTGATGCCACTACGGACGTAGCCAACCGCTACCGACAGCATTCTCGGATCAGGGGCTCTCCCAGAAGGGTTACTACGCCAATCTTTACGCCAATGCCGGTGAACTTCGGTGAACTGTGCTGAACTGTGGTGGACAGCAACCGGGAAATGGTGGACGTTGACGGACAGGAGTGAACCTCAGCGAACGAGCGCTGGCGAATTCCTAAACCGCGAGTCGAGTAGGTCGAGCGGCGTAATTACGCGGGGAGCAGGAGCGGGGGAGTTGGCCCACTCGCCGGGAGTTGCTGCTTCCAGACCTTCAGGCCGCCCGCCATCTTGAGCATGTAGAGCAGCGCGCCTGCCTGCACACACAGCACCTGCGCGTTGGCGACGAGGTAGTTGGGGAACACGCCTTGCTGCTGCCAGCGGCGTGTCCCATCTGCCGTGCTGTAGGCGCTGATCTCATCTGGTTCAGCGGTGATGAGCGTGTCGCCGTCGAGGAGCAGCAGTGGATGGTGGTTCGCAGCGCCGCTGGGCATGTCCCACCGCACGGAGCCGTCGCGTGGGTTCAAGGCAGCGAGCAGGATGCCGCCCTTCGGGTCCGGGGTCGCCACAGCGTCGTCGGAGAAGTCGGCGACGTAGACGGCGCCGTCGTCGCCCACCAGCGTCGAGATGCCACCACCGTCAGGATATTGGTAGTAGCGCCAGAGGATCGTCCCGTCGCGCACGCGGAGCACGGTTACTCCGTAAACCCCTTGTGTCACGATCTCGTCCGCCGTCGCCAGGGCGATGGTCGCGTGTTGGACGTAGCGGCCGTTCGGCGCGGAGATGAAATCCTGCAGCGGACCGCTCGTCCACAGCAGGGCACCGTCGCTCGCCCGCAACGCCTCGGCATGGAGACCATCGGGCGAGTAGTAGAGGCCAGCAGGGCCAACGCGCACCGAGAACCGGAACGTGTCGTACGGCGCTTCGGGGCTCGGGATGCCGGGTATCTCGGCGCTGATGGCGACCGAGTGCTGCCAGAGGATCGCCCCGGTTGCACCGTTCAGCGCCGCCACGCCGGTGGTCGTCTGGACAATGATATTGGCGCCGGAGAGGGCCTCCGCGTGTTGATGGATGCCCGTCCACAGGACGGCCCCGGTCTGCGCATCCAGCGCGTAGAGCGTTGCCTGGGCAATCTCGTCGGGCGTGGTGTCGGATCCATTCCCGCAGGTGAGATAGAGGCGACCCTGCCCGAGCAGCAGGCGCGTGTCGGGACCCGTACACTCGGCGAATTGCCAGAGGATGTGCCCGTCGTCGGCGCTCACGGCGATGACTTTGGGCGCGGAGGTCTCGCTGACGTAGACGGTATGGCCATCGGCATCGGTGGTGAGCCGCGCGTCGTCCACCGAACTGATGGGGGTCTGCCACTGCAGCGTGCCGTCGCGCCCAGCACGCGCTTGGAGCGTAGCACCCGCGAGGGAGACCACGCGGAAGGCAGGGACGCCCGGCTCCAGCGTGGCCGCCGGGATCATCTCAGGCCGCAAACTCGCTCCGCAGGCCAGGATGACCAAGGCCAATGCGCCCAGAGCCGCAAGACGTGCGAGCCGTCGCCAGCGTCCGGACATTGCTCGCCTCGCCTTCACGTCCATGGTGGCCACCTCCGTGCGGAGAGCCGCGTACTTGGCCACACGCGGTGATAAGCAACCGTATGGAGCCCTCACCGATACTATGCGTGCGAGGAAGCATTCCTCACGAATGGTCATTGCGGAGGCTATGCATGAGTCCACGGTCGTCCACGGCAAAACAGGCACGGTAATAACTCGATTGGCCTCTTCCTACTCTCCGTAGGGCATCTCTCCAGTTCTGCGAGCATTCGCAAGCCGAGTACTCGACGCTAACGCCTAGTCGCTGGTTGGTCAAGTAGGGGCCTCAAGCGGGCGAGACTGGGCGACGTGGGCGAGGAGCGCGGCCAATTCGGGCGGTGGGGCGCTGCGCGACCAGCGTTGCCAGTACCCCTGCAGGCGTGCCCACGGGCAGAGCCACGCCCGTACCTGGCGCAGCGTGACGTTCCAGACGACCCGCCCCGCGGAGGCGGGGGCGTATCTTTCCCCCGGCCACCTGCTCTGAAGTGCCAACGGGTGGGATCGCGGTCGGGGAAGCGCTGGTCGAGCTCGGGCTCGGCCCCGGCAAGGCGCCGACCAGCAGACTGAAGGTGAAGGCCAGCATCACCAACTGCCAATGGCGCACAATGGCGCGCTCGGGGCGCAGCTGGTAGTCGGCCCAGCCCAATTCGTGCTTGGCCGGCTTGTAGGAGTGCTCGATCCAATCGCGCAAGCGATACAGCTCATAGACCTGCTCGGGGCTGGCCTCACGCAGCGGCAGGGAGGTCGCCAGATACCACGTGGACTCCGGCTTCCGCTTGGCCGGGTCGAGCGTGGCGGCGATCAGGCGCACGCCGCGGGTCGGCCCGTAGGTCGTCCCCAGCGCCAGCTCGGCCACGTAGCGCACCAGCTCCTTGCCATGACGGTCGAACCGCACCGTGCGTTGCCAGGCGCTCGCTGGCAGGCGCTGTGCCGCTTCGGCGGGGGTGAAGGCCGGCGGGTGGCGCTCGTCCTCGACCACCTGCCAGGTGCCGTGCGACGGGCGCAGCCCCATGATGTACGGGATGCGGGCGGCGAAGAGGCGCGCTTCGAGCTGGGCGTTCTCCCCATACACGCTGTCGGCCACCACCAGCCGGAAGGGGATGTCCGCCGCCCGCGCCTGCTCGATCAACTCCCAAGCCAGATCGGGCTTGGTGTGGAAGGCCGGGTCACGCTGCCCCTTAGGCAGGCGGCTAGCCGGTCGATAGGGCCTGACCCCCACGGGGACATGCCGGCTGCCGTCGGTCCAGTGGCTGGTCACCGCCACCACGCCATTGGCCACGTGGCCCAACTTGCCCAGATACTGCTGGGCCGCCAACACAATGCGACTTCCCCGTTTGGGGTCGCCGGTCTCGTCGACGATGAGCACGCCTTGCGCGTGCGGCCCGAGGTACGAATGGGCTTTCCACAGCGCGAGTCGGCGCTGGTTGAGGGCCTCGGCGTCCCAGGGCGCGTCGTGCAGGAAATGATGCAGCGCCTGACGATTGGCCCCCGGCACGATCGCGGCCAGTTCCACCACCGTCTTATTGTGCTCACGCGGCAGCAGCAGGCCGATCAGGTAGTGCCGGAAGGCGATACGCTCCTGCGAGCGGCAAAACAGATCATCAAAGTGCGCGCAGAACGCCTCGATCGCCTCCGTCGTGGGCGGCGTCGGTTTGCGTGCGGTGGGCATGGCAGCACCTCCTGCCCGTCACTGGCCGAGCCCCCATCAAGCTCGATACCCCGCGTGCCGCACCTTTCATGCCACTGTTGACCAACCACCGTTAAGGCGGAAGGGTGGGGAATCTTGATGCTATCGGTGGCCATTCATTCGCAGTAGCAAGTCAGACGGACTTGCGCAGCAAGTGTAGCCTAGAGGCATGACGCCAGAAGAGGAAATCGTTGCGGTAAAGGCCGAGAACGCCGCGTTGCGTGAGCAGGTGGCAGCCCTGCTCGTGCGGGTGCAGGAGTTGGAGGCCCGCGCGGCGAAGGACCGTCACAACAGTGGCAAGCCGCCCTCCACGGATGGGCTGAAGCGCCGCACGAAGAGCCTGCGCAAGCCGAGTGGCAAGAAGGCGGGCGGGCAGCTGGGCCACCGTGGCGAGACGTTGCACCTGGTGGCCACGCCCAATCTGCTGATAGAGCATCGGCCGAGCGTCTGCACGGCGTGTCAGGCGGCGCTGGACGGGGCGCCGGTGGTGGGCCGCGAGCGACGACAGGTACAAGAAGTGCCGCCGGTGCGCTTGCGCGTGACGGAGCACCAGGCGCTGCGCGTCCGTTGTCCGTCGTGCCAGGCGGTGAACATCGGGGCGTTCCCGGCCGAGGCGCCGAGCCGGGCGCAGGACGGGCCGCGGCTGCGGGCGCTGGCGGTGTACTTGGTCGAGGAGCAGCTCGTGCCGCTGGGGCGCGTGCAGCAGGTGCTGCACGACCTGGTCGGCGTGCGCCTGGGGCGCGGCACGCTGGTGCGCTGGATCCAGCAGGCATCGGCGACGCTGGCGCCGGTGGAGGCGCAGATCACGGCGGCGCTGCAGCAGGTGCCGGTGCTGCACGTGCTGTGAGACGGAGGTGCGTCGGGGTGGGAAGCTGGCCTGGGTGCACGTGGCCAGCACACCGACGCTGACGCGCTACGCCGTGCAGGCCAAGCGCGGCAGTGAGGCGACCGACGCCATGGGCATTCTCCCCACCTCTACCGGGGTCAGCGTGCATGACGGCTGCACGACCTAGCAGCGGTAGACGCGCTGCCGCCATGCGCTCTGCCGGCGTCCTCCACCTGCGGGAGTTGACCTTCCTCGAGGAACAGTACCAGCAGGCCTGGGCCAGCGAACTGAAGGCGTTGCTGCTCGAGATGAAGGCGGCGACCGAACTGGCCCGAGCGGAAGGACTCGGCCAACTGCCGCCCGCTCGTCGCGCGGCGTTCGTCACCCGCTACCAGGCGATCCTCGCCGCGGGGCATGCGGCCAATCCACCACCCGAACGGCGCCCAAGGCAGCGCGGGCGGGTGAAGCAGACGCCGACGCGCAACCTGCTGGAGCGGTTATGGCTGGGGCAGGAGCAGGTACTGGCCTTCCTCGACGACCTGACGATCCCCTTCGACAAGAACCAGGCCGAGCGCGACCTCCGGACGCTGAAGACGCAGCAAAAAGTGTCAGGCTGCTTCCGCAGCGATCCCGGCGCGGAGGCGTTCGTGCGGCTCCGCGGGTATTTGGCGACCTTGCGCAAGCAGGGCAATCCGCTCTTTGCCGCCTTGCAGACCGTCTTCGCCGATCGCCCTCTCTCTCCTGCCTTGGGCTGACTTGCTACCAACGATGACACCAACCTGGACGGCCGCTGCTGAACTTCTATGAACGCAAGGTCATTGGATAGGCCGAATTCAAGCACCTCAGCGAACCACCATGAACGTGCATGTACACACACGACCGTATCCCGTATGCGCTACCAGCAACTGTGAATGGTACGGCAAGACGTGCAAGCT
The DNA here is from genome assembly GCA_963841205.1 of uncultured Chloroflexia bacterium. Lineage (GTDB taxonomy): Bacteria > Chloroflexota > Ktedonobacteria > Ktedonobacterales > JADMIN01 > CAWAWP01. The sequence goes on from CAWJCH010000014.1 coordinate 314,564, forward strand.
TGAGATAAAGTGGATGGCAGCAATTCTGGCAGCAGAGCCGTCGACCTGAACGGAACTCAATGGAACATACGGCACTTGCAAGGGTAGAATTCACGGCGCCTCAGAGCTGACTGGAACGCAACAGAACAAGTCGCCGCAGTCTCCAAAACCGTAGGTATGTTCCGCGCTGTCGCTTCCTCAATACATCGGAGTGTTGGCTGGCCGAACTACTATGCCGCACGCAGAGACGACGTGCCTGCGACCAAGCCATCCGGCGTTTCTGGGTCGTTCACGTTGACCCGCCATCCGTCCTCCGCCATCCGTCGTCGCGATGTCACGGCTCAGACGTAAGGCATCCACCGCCTAGGGTCAGGCAACCCTGGAACACTCTTCAGCGGATAACGACGGCTAGCGCCAGAAGCCTGAGGAGGACCGGTTACCTTTGCCGGATGGGGGCTATTGGGTCCGAAAGAACCCTGCTATAGTTGCTGAAACAGTTGCTGAAACATCTCGGAGGACCACGCGTGAAGGCACTCTCCAAGACGGTATTCGCCCTCTACCTTTTCCTGCTGGTATGGTTAGTCTTGTTCAAACTGAATTTCAATTTGGCGCTACCATTCGCGTATCACACCAGGAGTCTGAACGTGATTCCATTTGCGAATGTGTCGCCGTCTAACGTGCGCGGCTGGATCTTCAACGTTGTCGCATTCATCCCGTTCGGTTTTTTGTTAAGCGTCAATCTCAAACGATTGCCCGTTTGGCAACGACTCGCTCTTGTCGTTATCTGTAGTCTTGATTTCGAGTTGATTCAATTCATTTTCGCCATCGGGATCACGGATATTACGGACGTCATCACGAATACCACTGGCGGACTGCTCGGACTGCTCCTCTATGCTCTCGGCAACACGTATGTCGATGAGGAAAAGCTAGATCGATACGTAGTTGTAGCGAGTTCCGCACTCCTCCTAGTGGCGACCCTGATTCTAGGGGTCTTCTTCTTCAAGCACGTCAGGTTCCGTGAATCACCGCATCAAGCGATCGCATACCACACTCCTGCCGCTAGTACTGCCGTCAGCTAGATCGCATGTGCCGGCAAACAGGCTATTCGCTCGACAACAATCCTGACAACAATGCCGCGAGACGACGTGAGACAATGCCGGACGATAGATGACCAATTCCCTGGGAATCGAGGGACAGGGGAGATGGCGGGAGACATCGGCTGAGACAAGCTGCCTCACCCTTCTATATTGGAGTTGGGGTAGGGAGTTGGCTGGGCCTCTACCCGGAGAACTGGCAGGAAACGGTCGTTGTTTCACCCTTCGGCATGACCGACTTTGAAAGACTGCCGTGCCTGCCTCTCGTCAGCGAACGGTCGATGGCCGAACGACTGCGCCCTGGGTGTAGCGCACCGCACCTGCAACCGCAGCCCAGTGAGCGCCCATGGCGAAGGGGACCGCGCCCGGGAGGCCAGGTGGCTGCCAGGCTGGCCCAGCCGTCCACAGCGCTCGGTGAGCCGAGTGAACAGGAGGATGGCATGTTGCCGCCCGAGATCCGCTACGTTGTGGGCATCGACGTAGCCAAGTCTGCGCATGTCGTCTGCGCGCTGGAAGCGCCCAGTGGCATCGTGCGCCTCAAGAGCACGCCGATCCCGGCGACGGCCGACGGCTATGGGCAACTGATCAATTGGCTGCAGGAGTGGACCGCGGGAGCGGATCACCCGACGGCCTTGTGGATCGGGCTGGAGTCGACGGGCAGTCTGTGGGAACCGCTCTACGACGCACTGCGCCACGCTGGCTACGTCGCGGTGCTGCTCAACCCGCACCAGACGGCGTCGTGGGCGGCCAGCTTAGGGCTGCGTGCCAAGACCGATGGCATCGACGCCCACACTCTGGCACGTGGCCTGCTGGCTGGTTGGGCACGGGCGAGCAGTGTGCCCGACGAGACGGTCCAAGCCCTGCGAACGTTGACGCGCACCCGCCGTGACCTGATTGCGAGCCAGAGCGCGGCACGCCAGCGCCTGCACGACGAGCTGGTGCCCGTCTTCCCCGAACTGGTCGGCCACCTGCCCGCTCACGCCGACCTGGGCGCCGCGGCGGTCTTGCGCCTGCTCAGCACCTACAGCTCGGCCCAGGCGTTCGCCCAGGCGCCACTCGACGCGCTGAGCCGGGTGCTGGACGAGGTCAGTGGATGCCGCTGGACGTGCGCTCACGCGCAGGCGCTGCAGGACCTCGCCCGGCACTCGGCGGCCAGTCAACGTGCGGTCCCCGCGCGCTCGGTCGTCGTGCGCACCCTGGCCTTGCACCTGCTCGACCTGCACGCCCGCGTGGCGGAACTGGACGCCGCGCTGGCGGAGTTGCTACGCCACGATCCGCCCAGCCAACAGGTGCAAGCCGAGGTGCCTGGGCTAGGCCCGACCTGGACCGCCACCATCCGTGCGGAGCTCGGCGACGTCACGCGCTTCTGCCGCGTGGATCAGGTGGTGGCGTACGCCGGCCTGGAGCCGCGCACGCACGACAGCGGGCGCTTCGCCGGCCAGCGGCGGCGGTCCAAGCGCGGCCCTGGCGCCTTGCGCCACGCGCTCTACATGGCGACTTTGGTCGCGGTCCGCTTCCGGCCCGAATGGCACGCGCGCTACCAGCGCTTGCTGGACCGCGGGCGGGCCAAGAAGGAGGCCCTCACCATCCTCTCGCGCAAGCGGCTCACCGTCATCTACCATCTGCTCCGTACCGGTGCCTCCTACGATCCTGCCGCCATCAACCCTGTGGCGCCGGCGCCACAGGGTTGACATCCGATATGAACTCTTTCAAGGTGAAGAATGCACCAGAGGCGATGTGATACGCTGTCGCATCATACAGGTGGAGAACGGCCCGATACTCCCGTGATGACCTGAGCTCCGACCTATCAAGTGGCAGGTCAGTCGTACATGGGTAATCAGCTGGCGGAGAAGGGGACGGTCGCGCGGAGACCGCGTGTGGAGCGACCCGCGAAGACGCTGAGGACACAGTGGGCGGGAGAGGACGACTCCTTGTGGCGACAATCGACATCTGGCCAGGCAAGAATCTCTGGCGGGCGCCAGATTGGCAGAGTTGTTTCGGGATCCTGCTCGAGGGACGTCCGCCTACTGGCAAGAAGCTCCTGGAGATGCAGGCCTTCGTGTCGAACCAGCGTCGGGCATGGTCGCCAGACCGAGAAGCGTGGAAGCAACTGCACGCAGTGACCAACGCGACTGTTCGCCGCCACGTACTGGCGCGCATCTGGGGTGCCATCATCGTCGCCCTCGACGAAGACGAAGCGCCGTTTCCCATCAAAGCGTGGTGCAGCGCAGTGGAAACGCGAACGAACGAGGAAGGACTCCTACAAGCCTATCTCCGCCTCGAGCATCCACGGCCGGTCCCGAATGGGTCAGGCAGAGACGAGAGCACACGCTATCTGATCCCTGGTGGCGGAGACGACCGCTTCTGGATCAACCTAGGTGAGCTGTATGCCATCGAGGTGTTGGACGAGTGACTCGCTGTCGCGTCGTACAGTTGGAGAATGCTCTCCGCTCCTCTTCCGCCATGCGCCTTGGTGCGGCGACAAACGCCAACACTATGGTGCGACACGGTATGAGTCAGATGTTTCCGTGGTGACACCGACGATGACACCAACCCGTGCGACCGCTGCTGAACTTCTGTGGACGCAACGCCATCGGTGCGGTCGATTTCAAGCGCGTTTGCGGTCCACAATGAACGAGAGCGAACCTACACGGCCGTATCCCGTATGCGCTACCTTTTCGCCAGGGCGGTTTACACAAGCGGCCTCGGGTCATTTCACGCGCAAGGGCCCAGCCATTTGACCATAAAGTGATCAGAGAGGTGACCGCGGAAGCCATCCGGTGTCACCTTCCCAATCGCTCATGAAGCCAGATGTCATGGCCGCTTGTGACATCTCCTGGCAACTGCTGGCGGGCCGCTCCAAGAGTGTGCTACTTTCGATCTCCCAGCAGACCGCGCTCAAGCGCAGCAGCCACAGCAGAGGCGCGGGAATCGACATTGAGCTTGAGGTAAATATTGGTGATATGGGAACCGACCGTACGAATACCGATGCCGAGGCGTGCCGCAATCTCTTTGCTGCGTTCGCCTCGCGCAATGGCCTGCAGGACTTCTCGCTCACGGTCGGTCAAGGCTTCGTTCGTAGGCATAGCAGGCGACGCAGACGGGACGTCGAGAATCGGGGAGAGGATGGTGGGCCAGGATGCGGGTCATAATCTCTGACTGGATGAGCATATCGCCACGGGCGGCCAGTTGCACGGCCTGAAAGAGCGTTTCGCGATCGGTGTCCTTGAGCAGGTAGCCGCGTGCTCCGGCGCGCAGTCCCTGGACCATCAGCTCATCTTCGTCATAGGTGGTGAGAATCACCACCGCAATGTGCGGCCAACGCTGGCGGAGGTGCGTGATAGCCTCCAGGCCGTCCATGCCAGGCATGCGTAGATCCATCAGCACGACATCCGGCTGAAGCTCTTCAATCACCCGCAGGCCAGTCGCTCCATCTGCTGCCTCACCCACCAGGAGTAAAGCCGCGCCCGGCAATCTCCAGCATCATCCGCAGTCCCTCGCGCACCACGAGATGGTCATCCACCACCACGATGCGCACCGTCTCCCATCCCTCGCTCATGCTACACTTGCCTTTCCGCTGGGGAGGCGGAGCACAAGTGTGGTCCCCACCTTGCGCTCACTACTCAGGCGCAATTGGCCTCCGATGCACCGCGCGCGCTCGTGCAAACCGGCAAGACCATAGTGACCGACAGCCACCTGGCCAGGATCAAAGCCGACCCCATTGTCCCCAATTTCCAGGAGGATGTCGCCCTGGTCGCTGGATGAGGTAATCCAGGCGCGAGAAGCGTGAGCGTGGCGGGAGACATTGGTCAGGGCCTCGCTGACAACACGCACCAGCTGTTCGGCGTGCCAGTCAGGCAGAGGCATGGTGAGGGAACAGGTACATGGCACCCCGGTCATCTGCTCGAAGTGCCTGGCTTCCGCCACAATAGCTGCGCTGAGATCTCCTCGAGACTCTGTGCGCAGACTCGTGATGGCCGCGCGGGCGTTGGTCAGGGCCGAGCGAGCACGCTCCATCGACTGGCGCACAATCCCGCGCGCCTGGTTCACATCCTGCCGCTCCAGCAGGGCATCGATCGTCTCCAATTGCATCTTCAGGCCCACTAGTCCCTGGGCCAGCGTATCATGCAGTTCGCGGGCCATCCGTTGGCGTTCAGTCGTCAGCGTCAGTTCCTCGACCTGCGTAGCATAGGTCGCCAGTTGCTCATGAGCGCTGGCAAGCTCGCGCACGAGCTGCTGATCGCGCTGGTGGGCTTTGGTCTGCATGAGCGATAGCATGACGCTGGCACAGATACAGGGCAATAGGGTGGACCCGCCGATGGCGGCAGTAAATTTCAGAAACAGCGCGAGCGTATCGATTTGGTCAGCCGTTTGCATCTCAGCCTGAAGATGGAGCACATCCATAAGGATGCCAAACACCAGGGCACTGCCCGCCAGAATCCATACCGTTATGAGATGCTTGCTCAGCAGGAACACTTCTATGACCAGGATCAGCGAGAGGCCCAAAGCCAGATCATCAGCGTATCCAAGATTATATGTTCCCGCCACTGTAGCAATGCAGAAGATGCCAACGAGTTGGAACAGAACATAAGCCCAGAGCTTGCGGGGAGTGATCCCCCTGAACAGGGCCAGCCAATGGAGGCCACCATGGAGCACCATGAGCACTAGAAACAGGAGCAGGTTCACAGTCGGGGTGAGATGAAGCATCAGGAAGAAGGAAGCAGCGGAGAGGAGATCGCTTGAGGAGCCAGACTGGGGCCAAGTGCCATACTGTCGCGTGCCCTCGCTGACGAAGCGGTACACGAGTGTCTGGCCAAAAATCAAGCCAAACCAGAAGAGTAAGAACCAGTGGACTGCACCGTGAGCGTGTTCGGAAACCTCTCTCCGCTCGGGCCGCTTGCGCGTAAGCACAGATAGCATTGCATCCTCTCCCCACTCCGACGTCTCTGCAAATCAGTATGCTCTACCGCCCCCGCCAGCACCACGTCACTATCGGTCAGTTTGCTTGCAGATGTCTGCATGCAGTCCTGGCAGAACTCGGCAGGTGCTTAGGCATAGTCTGACGAGGGCGACCTGCCGACATTCCGGATAACACCAGGTGGCCCTTCTTGCTACCCTTCGTCTCCAGACGCTTCATGCGAGACCGCATGCTCTGTGGTTCCTGCGGAGGCTCAAAGAGTTCCCCTCTTCAGATGCAAACAGGAGTCCCCATGGACAAAAACGATCCGCTCTCTCGCCGGGGGCTGATCCGTAGCGGGGTGGCTACAGCAGCCGTGGCGGCGCTGTCATCCTGCAATAGTGTGAGATCGCCAACCAGCACAAAGTCACCAACCAGCGCGACTTTCCCAACCAGCACGGGATCACTAACGGGGGTCGGTGCGAACGTCCGGGTCAGCGACGACCCGTACGTGGTCCATGTCGAGCCGTCGGTCGCGGCGAACCCCCTGCGCCCACTCCAACTCATGGCCGCTTGCCAGGTGTCGCCCACGTCGGACCCTCAGTTCCTCGCGTGTTACCTCTCGTTCGATGGAGGCGACAAGCTGGCAGGAGGGTGGCCTACCACGGCTGCCTGCGGGCGCGACGAAGACTGGCGACGACGTGACTGTCGCCTTCGATGGGCTGGGCCGCGGCTACGTCTGCGCCACCTCCTACGCAGGAGGCCGTGCTATCTACACGTGGCGGACCGACGACGGCGGGCGCACCTTCTCGGCGCCGGTGACCTTGCTGGAAGGGCAGTATTGCGATCATCCCTGGTTGGCCGTCGGTCAGGGGCAGACTCCGTCCGAGCACAACGCCTACGTTGCCTGGGCCGCCGGCGACTCAAAGACGGCTCTGGGCTTCACCCGCTCCACCGACGGCGGAAAGAGCTTCGAGCCACCACGCACAATCCTGGTGGAGGCCGGCACCCCCTCGGCAGTGAGCGCAGGCCCGGAGCTTGCCGCCGGACCGCATGGGCTGGTCTGCGCCGTCTGCTACTGGACAACCCTGCCGGACTCGTCGGGAGACATGATCGGCCAGGCCGTGGCAGTCTGCTCGACCGATGGAGGCAATAGCTTTGCTGCACCAATCCATCTGGGATCGGGAGCATCGGACATCCAGACTGCCGGGCGACGTCAAGCCCAACAGCAGCCCGACGGTCGCCATTTCCCCCGACGGCGATGCCCTTTACGTCGCGTTCCCCACACACCAGCCGGGAGCGATGCATTCGGACATCGTGGTGACCACATCCCACGACCAGGGCCGGACCTGGAGCCAGGCGGTGACCGCGACGCCCACCGACGACGTGATCTACTTCCAACCCAACCTGGCCGTCGATCAGGCGGGCCGGGTCGCGATCTCCGCGTTCGCCCTGGCCAACGGCCGCGTAAGCCAGGTCCTGCTCGTCTCCGAGCCGGGAAAGCTCCGCTTCGGGCCACCGCTGCAGGTGACCACCACCGCGTTCGACCCACACAGCCCTACGACCGGCGGGAAACACGGAGCCTGGTGGATCGGCGACTACCAGGGCATCATCGCCAACGCCGGGGCCTTCCAACTCGTGTGGAATGACACCCGGAACGGGAAACTCGATCTCTTCGCAGCCACAGTGCATCCATGAAAGCGGACGCGGCCCCGTCTCGGCCCAAACCGAGTGTTCACGCACCTGTGCGGGCTTCTCCCAACGAAAAATACGACAGTTTCATCACACCGACGAACAGAGGGGTATCAAGGAGAAAACGGACGATGCTTGCCGTAAAACGAAGAGTGCGAATACGCTTTTTCATTGAAATTTGCCTGGGGGTCACTTCAGCAGTGCTGTCTCTGTTGACCCTCGTGAAGCGAGATTGGATCGAGGCATTATTCGGCATCGATCCCGATCAAGGCAATGGTATCGTGGAGTGGTTGGTCGTTGGCGGTTTCTTGTTCGCAACACTCACACTGTTCTATTTCGCCCAATATGAGTGGCGCAGAGCCATGCCAGGGGTTGCCTGAGGAAATGAAGACGCTGTTTTAGGGTACTTGACGTGAAAACTACACCAGGGAGCAGGTCAGGTAGAGCATGATCGGCGATATTGACGCCAAGGCCCGTAGCAGTACCTGCCGTAGATACCGATGAAAATCTGAAGTCTTTCGACGGCGCCATGGGACTATTTTCGGAGGAGCGCTGACGCCAACCCACTCGGAACTGTGCGGAAGCCTGCGGACACTACACCCCACCGAACCAGGAAAATTCCGGCTGGAGTGAACGTCAGCGGACGCGTGCGGACACAGCAAGGCTATTTCGTAATCAGCAGGTCATGGACGAATCTGCGAGAGACGACTACGCCAAACCGGACAACCGCACTTGGGCATGGCTGGACGAAGAGCGGATGCAAGGTGACTGCACGTCCCACTTTGGTATACTCGCCCGGAGAAGATGCGTTCAAAACTGGGAGAGGCCGATGAAAGTTACCGGGATAGGCGGGGTGTTTTTTCGGGCGAAAGACCCGGAGGTGCTCGCGGCGTGGTACGAGCAGCGGCTCGGCATCAACGGGATGGAATGGGTGCAGGAACAGGGACAGACCGCCTTCGTCCCGTTTCCCGCCGACACCGAGTATTTTGGCCGTGCGTTGCAGACCTTCATGCTGAACTTTCGGGTCGATGACCTGGACGGCATGCTCGAGCACCTGCGGGCGAACCAGGTCCTGATCGTCAAAGAGGTCGAAGAGCAAGCTGGAGTGGGCCGCTTTGCCGCGATTGAAGACCCGGAAGGGAACCGCATCGAGCTCTGGGAGCCTCAACCTGAGTAGCATCCAGCGCTTGCATGCGATTCCACATCGCCGCAAGATGCGATGATCGGCCGGTGCCATGCGTATCACGCCCATTCGCCACTGTGTCGCTCGCAGCCATATCGGTAGGTAGTCGCCTCACTGACCCCACGTTTGACCCCAACGCCGGCGAACAGTGGCGAACAAGTATGAAGAGTTGTGCCGGCGGCAGCCCCATAACTACAGGTCAGCGGCTGCCCGCGAACGCCGGCGAACGCCGAGGGCAGAACAAGCACTTCATCGACACCTCGAACCAACACCTTTTCGACGCACTGTGAATCTGAGGCGGGGTGGCTCAGCGCAGCGGCAGCGTGAACCAGAAGGTGGAGCCGCGGCCGGGGGCGCTGTCGAGCCCCACGTGGCCGTCATGCTGCTCGATGATGGCCTTGCAGACGTACAAGCCGAGGCCCAGGCTGGTGCCGGAGCCGCTCTGGACCGTGGTGCCCTCCACCACGTAGAAGCGTTCCCAGACGTGCGGCTGGTCGGCGAGCGGCACGCCGACGCCCTCGTCGTGCACCGAGACGCACGCCTCCTCATAGGTCTCTCCCACGCGCTCTCCGGCTCCGCCCGCGATCGTCACCTTCGCCAGGCGGACCGCGACGGGCCGGTCCGCGGCGGAGTACTTGAGCGCGTTCGTCAGGTAGTTGGTGACCACCTGGCCGATCCGCTCGGCGTCGGCGCGGATCGGCAGGGGTTGGCCGCCCACCGGCGGGTGCAGCAGGATGGTCCGCGTCGGCTCCGCCGCGCGCTGCTCCTCAACGGCCGCACGCGCGATGGTGCCCAGGTCGCACGGCGCCAGGCGCAGGGTGAGGCGGCCGTGGAGGACGCGCGTGTCGTCCACGAGATCGTCGGCGAGCCGGGCGAGACGCTGGACGCTGTGTTGGGAATAGGCGAGCGCCGTTTGTAGCTTCCCCGCGTCAGGCGCCGGCAAGGCGTCGACGCGGCGTGCGACGAGCCCGAAGAACATCTCCATGGTGGTCAGGGGGGTGCGCATCTCGTGGCTGACCACGGCCAGGAACTCGTCCTTGCGCCGATCGAGCTCGCCGCGCGCCCGCTGCTCGGCCTGCGCGGTCATCGTCGCGGCCTGCGCGGCCAGGACCGCGTGGCGCAGCCGCGCCGTCTCCAGGAACATCACGACCTGGCGCACGATGACGAGGAGCAGGAGGACGAAGCTCACCAGCAGCGGCTCGACAATGTGCGGCCACATGGTACCCACTGTGGCATCCGTGGCGGCGCGGAGGATGATCGCCACGCTCGCCAGCAGCGCGGCGACGAGCGGCAGGAAGAGGCGGAGAGCCGCCCGGACGTCCGCCGCGTCGAGCCGGTGCAGACGCGGGCGATCCGGGCCCTCGAGCGCCGCCCGCCCCGCGGACTCGACGCGCTGGACCACGCGCACCTGGACGACGGCCGCGAGCGGGATGAGCAGGTCGGCGGCGAGCCAGAAGAAGTCGGGGAGCTGCCCCGTCCGGTACTCGTGGGCGGGATGCAGGATGAGGAAGGCGGCCCCGACATCGGCGACGATCAAACAGGCAAAGCTCGCAACCACCAGGGCCACGACCGGGCGATCCTCGCCGTGGCGCAGCGTGCGCAGCAAGATCAGCACGAGGGCGAGCAGCAGGAAGAGATCGGCGACCGGGTAGCCCAGGCTGACCGCCTTGGCGAGGGGCGAGAACCTGGTCGCCGTGTAGAGCGGCGCGAGGAGGAAGTACCAGAAGACGGCGGTCGCCGCCCCCATCCAGAGCAGGGCATCCAGGATCGCCAGCAGCCGGGGGCCCCAGACGCCGTCGAGGGGGAAGAAGATCACCGCCAGGAAGTAGAAGGGGTACTGCAGCACGAAGAGGAGGTCGGGGAGGGTCGGGAAAGGGACGCCGTGGTGGTAGATCAGCGTATCGTCCAGCGTCCACCACGTCCGCGCGATGGCGTAGCACAATGCGCCCCCGCTGAACAGCCACCAGGAGAGCGCCTCCGGTCGGTGCCGGCGGCTGAGCCAGAGGCTGACGGCGACCACGATCGCCAGTTCGGGCCAACTCAGGACCGCGCGGAGCCAATCGATGGCCGGCCCGATCCCTGGTGGTTGGCTGAGGAGCAGCGCCAGTTGGAAGCCGAGCAGGAGCGCGCAGGCCACCACAATGCCCAGCAGGAACTGATCGTGCAGCTGGTCCCTTCCCCGACGCCAGCCCGAGGAGGCATGGGATGCGCCGAAGGACTGGGGGACAGATGGTGGGAGGACGGATCGTGTCGGTGGCGGCGACGACATTGGAGCGGCCTTATTCCCATCCACCATGCGAAGTAGGGGGTGCTCGGTGGACTACCGAACGTGTCTGTCCCAAGAATCCGCCATAGGTGCGTTCCGGGCTACTTCCTTGCATGCAAGAATCACGCCATGCGCTACGGCGCTGCGCACAAACGACGGCCAGCCGCGGTGATGTGACTTTCGGGTGTCACGTGCTACGTGGAAAGCCACTGGCTTGACCACAAAACGATCGAAAACCCGATTGCAGAAACTGCCTGAGGTCGATACGTCAAAAGGTGCTGTGGCCAGATTTCATGGGCACTCCAGACACCCCCAGGCAACTCGGGATCGGGGCCAGAACGTATAGCAAGTACTCGTTCACGTCTTCGGGATAACTTACGAGGCGAACGAGTGGCGGCAGCAATTTTGGCAGCAGAGCCACGGACTTGAACGGAACTGAATGGAACACCGAGCAGGAGCGGCAGCCCAATTTGACGAGGTTTTGAACTCATTGGACCCGAACGGAACACACTGCCGCAATCTCCAGAACCGCAGCGATTTCTGCTGCACTGCTAGGGATTGCCAAGTCTTACCAGTGGTCTTCCTGCCTTTTCAACCCAGAGATCCATACACCTCCCATTGATCGCGCCAGAAATTAAACACTTTCCAGATTGAGTGAGCCCGAGTATGCCCTTCGCGCGGGCGCGTTTCGGGCGTAATGGCACCCTTATGCCTTACGAAGCAATTTAGTGAGCAGAGGATGGCGCAAATAGACCCACGCCGCGATGTTGCGGCGTGGGCTACCCGAGTGGTTCTTGAGGCGTCGAGGGATTCCACCCAGGTTCAGAGTGTCTCAGACCTGTCTTCCAAGATACCCCCGTTCGTCGCGCCGTGGGCCTCGAAGTAGAAGACCGTAGTCCCGTTGTAGCTGAGCGAGGTGAAAGCGAAGCCGGTCTGGGAGTCGCCGCCAGTCCAGTGCCAGTAGCAGCTGTTGCTGCCGGACAGGGCCGAATACGCTTTGGCGTAGGCGTCGGCGTTGGTAGCGCCCTTCCAAGCTACGGTCAGGCCGGATCCGTTGCAGATGTTCTGGGACGTGAGGGAGACATCTGCCGTGGTGTAGTTGGTGGGGTCGCTGTACTTGTAGGAGAGCGCGCACGAACTGTGGTTCGAGCACGAGGGATCGAAGACACCCCAGTTGATGTGATGCTGGCTGTCGGTACCAGCCCAGGCAAGCACGACGCGCGGGGTTGAGCCGAAGTAGATCGAGGCAATAGCAATCCCATAGGACGATGTCTCGGGGGTGATGAAATCGGTGGGCCAAGTGGCGCCCCCATCGGTCGAGCGGAGGACATTGATCCTGCCGTCGGTGCCGACGAAAGCGACGTAGAGATAACCATCGACAGCACTTGAGGTGCAGGAGGGCGAGTGACGAGTCGTTCCGGGCAATGCCGTGTGACCCGACACGGACGATCCTCCGTAGTACTGCCCCCAATAGACGTGTCCGCTCGCATCGCTCCCAGCCCAAACCATGTTCTCGCCACTAGGAAATGCACACACGCCGGGCCCTGTGCCACCTTGCGCATACTCGCTGATGGTCGTGTAAGAAGTCAAATTGCCGTCTGTATGGTAGAGATGGTGGCACGGAGAGTGCCCGCAGTTGGAGACGGTATCGTCTCCGGTGTACACGATGTCGTTACAAATGCTCTCGGTGCAATTGTAGGTACCGGACGGGCATGGGTCGTCTGGGTCGCCGCCGAGACTGTGGAGGTCTGTAGCCCCGTCATCACCAGCGCGGAGGAAAGGGCCACGAGGAGAGCAACTGACCTTCCCCTCCTGACCGTGTGCGTCATTGACTCGGCACGATGCCAAACCCATTGGGGAAACCCGCTATGCATCTCTCGCTCCTTCTCGGGATCGTTGTCCCGACTCGTACTAACTCTGCTCCCGCCTTCGATGCGCGGCGGATCGCTTCAGTCTACCGGGCGAGGAAGAGCAGCGCTGTGACAGCGTTCACACGAGGACGCAAAACGACCATGCCATAGCATCTAGTCGAAGACGGGTGCACCGCGGCACCTCCTTACCAACCGTACGGCACTCGGACTGCTCATCAAGAATGGCTTCATCGCCACCCGCACCCGGCGCCTCGTCAACGCGCGGTGAGCCAGTTGATGCCTCGGCACAATGAATTCACGATATCATTGGCAAAGTTGACGACAGAACATCAGGAAACACGACGTCAGAAGCATCCGTGCACCGTGTTTCCAACGACTTCAAAGTTAGAATTCATGGCCGCTCAGGTCCATAGCGGTCAACCTCAGTCCTGGGCCGACGAGTTCGTGCAGAACGCCATCCACCGGACGACGATCAAGGGGCTGGACGCGTCTATCGCCGGGGGACGCGCTTCGGCAGGGAATGGTTCGTAGGGAATTGAGGATAAGGTTGATGGCGCGTTAACTACCGGGCATTGGAACGCTTTCAGTTGGGGTGCTGTCTGCTGTGCCACGTACTGACCTTCTCGTGTGGGCTGCCCTGATACATTGACAAGTATCGATGTCTTGAGCTAGGCTCCGCGTATGAAGACCACGACGACCTCACGCACTCTCCTGGTAGATGTTGGCGGACCCGCGGCGCCTTGTTGCGACGGGCCGGCGGTGACGCCCTCGCTCAGTCCCGCGCGCACGGAGACGTTGGCTGACCGGCTCAAGGCGCTGGCCGATCCAACGCGTCTGCGCATGCTGGAGATGCTGATGGAGGAGACGGACCCGCTCTGCGTCTGCCATATCACGGAGCAGTTCCCGCAGAATCAGCCGACGATTAGCCACCACCTGCGCATCCTGCGCGAGGCGGGGTTCATCACCTGCGAGAAGCGGGGCGTGTGGGCGTACTACTGGGCGACGGATGAGGGACGGCGTGCCTTGTCGCTGGCGGTCGCCTTGCTCTAAGGCTCCGCCCCCATTTTTTGCGCAGATTCATCGAAGCTTGTCGATGAAAGGGGACTACGATGGCTGACACGTCGCAGATGATGGACGATCCTGCAGCTCTCACTGAGCGGGTTCGCGAGCGCTACGCCGCGGCCGCGGAGCGCGTGCAGAGCATGGAGCGTGGCTGTTGCACGCCTGACGCCCTGAAAAGCGGCTGCTGCGGTGGCACGGATGCCTTCGGTGCGGATGTGACGACAGGTAACTACACCGCCGAGGACATTGCCGCGTTGCCGGAGGAGGCCGTGCTCGCTTCGCTGGGCTGCGGCAATCCCACCGCGCTGATCGACCTGCACGAGGGCGAGACGGTGCTCGACCTCGGATCGGGCGGCGGTATTGACGTGCTGCTCTCGGCGCGGCGTGTCGGCCGGACCGGCTTCGCCTATGGCCTCGACATGACCGACGAGATGCTGGCGCTGGCTCAGGAGAACAAGGCCAAGGCGGGAGCGACCAATGTCGCGTTCTTGAAGGGACGCATCGAGGAAATCCCGCTGCCTGCAGAGGCGGTAGACGTGGTGATCAGCAATTGTGTGATCAACCTGAGTGCGGACAAAGGGCGTGTGTTGCGTGAGGCGTTCCGCGTGCTGCGCCTTGGCGGACGTTTCGCCGTCTCGGACGTGATCGCGGACGGTCCCGTACCCGACGAGCTGCGCCACGACATGGAGGCGTGGGTGGGCTGCCTCGCCGGGGCGCTGGAAGTGGACGAGTACACGAGGATGCTGACGGACGCAGGCTTCGAGGACGTGAGCATTACCATTACCCGCCGCTATCTCGCCGCCGAGGTGGGACTTGATGTCTCGATGCTGCCGGAGGGCTGGGAGTCGGGCGATGGCAAGCTGGCAAGCGCTTTCGTGCGCGCCACCAAGCCTACCTCGACCGAACAAACCACGCGTGCGAAGCCAACGACGAGCGGGAAGCCCCTGACACTTGCATCGTCGGGCGGTTGTTGTGGCTCTGCCGAAGGCGGTAGTTGCTGCTAGAACGACATTCGCACTGATCGGGGCCGGCAGAGACGATCAAGGGATCTTTCTGCCGGCCCTCGCCTATTGCCCTTGACAGGCGTAGTGGTTATTCCTATCATCTCAACGAGATTTGACTCAAAGTGGCGTGACTCATATTCTCGAGGTGAATCGTGATACCCGCCGCAACTCAGCCACCCGCGCATGCCGACGTGCTCCGATTCTTCAGAATCCTTGGGGATGAGACGCGCCTATCTATCATTCGGATGCTTTCTGCCGGCGATCTGCGCGCGGGCGAGTTGGGGGCGGCGCTTCGGCTACCCTCGAACGCACTCGCCTACCACTTGAAGCAGTTGCAGTCGCTTCGCCTTCTCCGAGATCGTCGCAGCGGTGCCGACGCCCGAGACGTTTACTATCACCTCGACCTCGACTGTCTGCACCATCTCTTCGCAGAGACCGGGAACGCGCTCTATCCCGGCCTTGGTGCCGCATCGGGTAACCTTGTCGTGGACGATTTTGGCTCGGTGCGAGAGGTTACAAGCGTGACTGCCCGCCCGTTGCGCGTGCTGTTTCTCTGCACCCACAACAGCGCCCGCTCGCAGATATCCGAGGCACTTATGCGACACATGGGCGGCGAGCGAGTGGAGGTCTACAGCGCAGGCAGTATGCCCACTGAGGTCCACCCGGACACGTTCACCGTTTTGCGCGAGCTGGGCGTCGACGCATCCGGACTTCACGCCAAGTCGCTTGACCAGTTCGTCGGCGAGCAAATGGACTACACCATCACCGTCTGCGATCGCATGCGCGACATCTGCCCCGCCTTCATTGGGGATCCCAATCAGATCCACTGGAGCTTCCCCGACCCCCTCCTCATCGAGGAGCCCGAACAGCGACTCAATGCGTTCCGCCAGATTGCCATTGAACTGCGGACACGCATCGGTTATCTGCTGCTCCTACCTCATCGTCAGATGAGCCAACCTCTGCACTCGTTTGGCTAGGGGGTGACATGTCTGCCCGCATTTCTGCGAAACGAATACGCCCGTCCTCCGTCACGCCGTTCCTCCCAGCGTGCCTCGCCGAATTCGTAGGAACGTTCGGCCTGGTCTTCGCCGGTTGTGGGGCGATCATGGTGGATCGTCTTTCAGGTGGTCAGGTGACACATATTGGCGTCGGCCTCGTGTTTGGCCTCGTGATCGTCGCCATGATCTATGCGACCGGGCACCTGAGCGGCGCACACTTCAACCCTGCAGTGACTCTCGGCTTCGTGCTCGCCCGCCACTTCCCGCTGCGCAGTCTGGTGGGCTATTGGCTCGCCCAGGTTACGGGGGCGATCGCAGCATCAGTATTCCTGCGATTCACCCTCGGCGACGTGGCGCAACTGGGGGCCACCGAGCCGACCGGGAGTGTGTGGCAGTCCTTCGCCTTCGAAGCGCTGCTTACCTTCTTCTTAATGTTTGTGATCATGGCGGTCGCCACCGATACGCGAGCCGTAGGGCAGGCGGCGGCGCTCGCCATCGGGGCGACGGTCGGCTTGGAGGCGATCTTCGCGGGGCCGATTTCGGGCGCCTCGATGAACCCTGCGCGCTCGCTTGCCCCGGCACTCGTTGGCGGCACGTGGTCGGCGTTGTGGATTTACCTCACCGCGCCATTCCTGGGAGCGGCGTTGGCAGCGCTCACCTATCGCTGGCTGCGGAGTGCGAGTACGACGCATGAGGCGAACCCCGTCGAATCCCCTCCCTCGCGTACGACAGTTTCGACAAAGGTGAATTGAGGCGCATGCTATGGTTGGTTCCACGCAAAGACCTCGCCTCCTCATCATCGGAGGGAGCGACGCGGGCATCTCAGCGGCACTACGCGCGCGCGAGGTAGCCCCGGCGCTCCGTGTGACGGTCGTCGTCGCGGATGCTTTCCCCAACTACAGCATCTGCGGGTTGCCGTTCTACCTCAGTGGCGAGGTCCCGGATTGGCGGACGCTCGCCCACCGAACGTCGGAAGAAATCGAGTCACAGGGCATTGAGTTGGTATTGGATACCGTGGCTCAAGTGATCGATCCGACCCGACAAATCGTGACGGTGACTGACGTGAACGGCGATGAGAGCGCCCTTCAATACGAAAGGCTTATCATCGCTACGGGCGCAGAGCCGTCACCGCCGCGCATCGATGGGTTGGGCTTGCCGGGAGTGTACGTCCTCCACTCGATGGCGGATAGCTTCCTGGTGCATCAGCGTCTGGAGGCGCATACTCCTCGCTCTGCGGTGATCGTCGGCGGCGGGTACATCGGCTTGGAGATGGCGGACGCACTGTCTCATCGCGGGATCGCGGTGACGCTGCTGCACCGAGGGCGAAGCGTCCTCAGCACGGTCGATCCTGGATTCGGGGACGTGGTGGCGCGGGAACTCCGGGAGCATGACATCGCGGTACGGACGGGCGTCGCGGTGCGCGCGATTCGGCAAGATGGGGGACAGTTGGTCGTTTCGGGTGTCCAGCATGACGAGACCAACGGGGCGGAAGACGTCGGCGCGAGGGGTGAGCTGGTGCTGGTGGCAACGGGAGTGCGCCCTTTGGCGCATCTCGCAGAAACGGCTGGTGTTCGACTCGGTATTGGCGGAGCCATCCAAGTAACGCGGACCATGCAGACGAACGTGCCGGGGATCTACGCAGCGGGCGATTGCGTGGAAACATGGCATCGCGTGCTGGGATCCTATACGTACGCGCCTTTGGGGACCACAGCGCATAAACAGGGACGTGTGGCGGGGGAGAATGCCGCGATGGAGATAACCAGAGCCCCCGGCGTTCCGCCCCACAAGACCTACAATGGATCGCTGGGGACGCAGGTGGTGAAGGTATTCGATCTCGTCATCGCACGGACGGGACTACTGGAGGAAGAAGCACGCGAAGCCGGCCACGAGCCTTTCACTGTCGAGGTCACCACCTGGGACCACAAGGCGTACTATCCAGGAGCGCAAGCACTGGGTATTCGGTTCACTGGAGATCGGCGCAGTCGGCAACTGCTCGGCGCGCAGCTGATCGGGCACTGGCATAGTGAAGTCGCGAAGCGGATCGACATCTATGCCACTGCCCTCTATCTCGGCCTGCGTGTGGATGAGCTCAATGACCTCGATCTGAGCTACACGCCGCCCGTCAGCAGCCCCTGGGACCCAGTCCAAATGGCTGCTCAGGCATGGCAGCGTGCGGAAACTGTGGCAACTGGCTAAGAAGTGCAACGGAGCGTTCCGTTTGGTACGCGACGCGCTGGAGCAGAAGTTACGGGAGTGGTCTGCGACGCGGCAGTGAGGCATGGCGCAGCGCCGGCTGATCGCATGAAAGAGCATCAGTCGTGTGCTGTGCCGTCGAGTCCGGCGCGGAGCCGTACACGCCTGGGCGCCGCGTACCCCGAATCTGCGGCTCTTTTGCTTGGCGGCGGCTAGTGGCCGGCGGTTTCGAGGAACTTGGTGTAGGCGACGGCGTCCATCAGCTTATCCAGCTCGGAGGGGTCGCTGAGGGTGAAGGCGAGCATCCAGCCGTCGCCGTAGGGGTCGCTGTTGACGAGCTCGGCGCGGTCTTTGAGGGCATTGTTGACGCGGGCGAGCGTGCCGCTGACGGGGGCGAAGAGCTCGGAGGTGGCCTTGACGGACTCGATGTCGCCGAAGTGCTCACCGGCGGTGAAGCTGCGCTTGCCGGCGTCGTCCCAGGGGAGATCGAGGTAGACGACGTCGCCAAGCTCGTCTTGGGCGTAGTCGGAGATGCCGATGTAGGCGGTGTCGCCCTCGACACGCACCCATTCGTGCGTCTCGGCGTACTTGAGGTTCTCGGGCTGCTGCGTCTTGGGCATTGTGGGTACGCCTTTCTGCATCGGGTCGGTATTCGGCGAGGGTGGGCGCGACACGGTGCGCCCCTACAGGTGATGCGAATGATGCGAACGACCTCAGTGGGGCCGATCGGAGCACGTCATTTGGGGCGTTTGTAGAAGGGGAGTGGGACGACCTCGGCGGGGACGGCTTTGCCGCGGATCTCGACGGCAAGGGCGGTCCCCGGCGTGGCGGCGTCGGGTGGGACGTAGCCCATCGCGACGGGGTGGCCGAGGGTGGGGCCGAGCGTGCCGCTGGTGACCTCGCCGATGCGCTGGCCGTCGCGCAGGATGGGGTAATGCTCGCGCGGGATGCCGCGATCGCGCAGCTCCAGGCCGACGAGCTTGCGCGGCAGGCCGTCGCGCTTCTCGGCTTCGAGCGCGGTTCGACCGATGAAGTCCGCGCCCTTGTTGAGCTTGACGGTCCAGGCAAGGCCGGCTTCGAGCGGGGTGATCTCGTCGGTGAGCTCGTGCTCGTAGAGGCTGTAGCCCGCTTCGAGGCGCAGGGTGTCGCGCGCGCCGAGCCCCGCGGGGAGCAGGCCGAAGGGCTTGCCGGCATCGAGGATGGCGTCCCAGAGGCGGCCAATGCTGTAGGTGGCGCAGTAGAGCTCGAAGCCGTCCTCGCCGGTGTAGCCGGTGCGCGAGATGAGGCAGTCGCGGTTGTCGAAGATGTCAGGCAGGCAGTGGTAGTATGCGATCTCGGCGAGCGGGGCGCTGGTCAGCTTCTGCACGATCTCCTGGGCACGCGGACCCTGCACGGCGAGGAGGCCGATGCGGTCTGAGGCGTCGGTGAGGGTGAAGCCGACGTGGCCGCTGGCGTGCGCGGAGATCCAGGCCCAGTCCTTGTCTTTGGTGCCGGCGTTGACGACGGTCATGTAGCGCTCGGGGTCGAGGCGATAGATGAGCAGATCGTCCACGGTGCCGCCGCGCTCGTTGAGGAGCTGGGTGTAGAGCGCCTGGTTGTCTGCGAGGCGGGCGACGTCGTTGGGCACGAGGCTCTGCAAGAAATCGAGCGCGCCGGGGCCTTCGACGTAGAACTCGCCCATGTGGGAGACGTCGAAGAGGCCGGCACGCTCGCGGACGGCGCGATGTTCGTCGAGGATGCCGGTGTAGTGGACGGGCATCTCCCAGCCGCCGAACTCGACGAGGCGCGCGCCGAGGGCGACATGGCGCTCGTAGAGGGGCGTGCGCTTGAGGGCTGCCGTGCTGCCGTGCTGCGTCATGCGGGGTCGCTCCTTCTGCGAAGCGGGCGCGGAATTGCAGTCATTGTAGCGAGCGCGGCGGGCGTTTGTCTAGCGAGGGGCGCGTGTGGGCGAGAGCGAGCGTGCATCCGGAGCAAACGCCCAGATGAGCCAAAGGACAGACTGGTGCGTCAGTAGATGAAGGAGACGCCGGAGCCGCTGTGGGCGAAGCGGTAGTCCACGCGGGCATTACCGCCGCCGTTCCAGAAGAAGTTCATCTCGGAGACGAGGAACCAGCCGTCGGGGTAGACGGCGACGACGTGCGCGACGTGGCCGGCGCCTCCCGCGCCCTGCACGCCGGGCTGGAAGACGACGGTGGCGTTGGCGGCTGGCGCCGAGCCGACGCGATAGCCGCGACTGGCCGCGACGCCCGCCCAGTATTGCGCGTTGCCCATGTGCATGAGGTTCTCGTCGCGCCGCTCGTTCTGCGCCCACCAGGTGCATTGGCCGAAGGTCCACGAGTAGTAGCCGCCGGAACTGGCGACCGCGAAGGCGGGATGCCCCGGCACGTACATGAAGGCGTTGGTCGGCGGCCAGGGCTGCACCGGCGCCGCCTGGATGCCACCCGTGGTGGGCGGGGGCGCGCTGTTGGCGACAGGGGTCGCGGGTGTTGTCGGCTTGAGAGGGAGGCCCGCGGAGCCAGGGGCCGTGGAGCCGGGTCCCGCGCCGCCGCCGATGTCGAGGCTGGAGACGCCGCTGCCGGTGGCCCAGTCGTCGACGAGCTGGGCATCGGAGGGGAGGGTGTCGAGCGAGGCGCCGCGCGGCGCGAAGGCTCTGGGCTTGACGCGCTGGCCGATGGTATTGGCGACGGCAAAGGCCCCGCCCGCGACGAGGAGGACGGCGAGCATCCACATGATGGCGGCGACGCGCCAGGTGCGTGGGGCGATGCGGCGCGGGGCACGCGGCGGCGCTGCGATCCATCGCAGCGCCGGTACTTTGGAGGCGGTGATCAGGGTGAGGCCGCTGCTCTTCCGGTCATCGCTGGGGGCGAGCACGGCGGGCAGCCTTGGCTCGGCGATCTGGATCGCGCTGAGCACGCGGGTGGTGCGCTCGACCAGCGCCTTGTCGCTCGCGGCGATCGGGCGTGCGGTGGAGGCGCGCCGCGGGCGCGACAGCGCGGCGAGGTCGGGCGGCGTTGCGTGGGTACGAGCCGGGATCTGCACGGTGACGTCGGGGTCGCCGCCGATTGGGCTAAGCAGATCGCGGGCGTCATGGGGGCTGGCATGGCGCGCGAAGCTGGTGGCGTCGAGGGCTGGCTTCTTCGTGCGGTCCGCCCTCGGCGTGCTGCTGCGTGCCATGTTGCGCTCCTTGCCGAGCCGGTAGAGATCGTGCGGGAATCGGTGCCGCCAGGACTGCAGTATGTCAGCGGTTGTGGCGGGCCGCTACAACAGGGCGGAGATGGGTTTTCGCTGATGTGCACAAATGCCCACTGGGAGCGGGCCGAAGGCCTGTTGGAGGGTGCGGCGCGAAGGGGCCAATTGTGGCTACTCGATGTGGGGAGCGGGGGATCAGGAGCGGAGCAGAGGTTTCACCACAGAGGCTAGAGAGGCGGGAGAGGGTGGAGGTGGATGCTCGTGACGCGTGCGGGTTGAGCCTTGGAAAGCGCGGCGCTGAGGCGCAGGTGCAGCATGGTTGTCGGCGGGGATCGCGGCAGTGAAGTACCGGCGTACGACAGGAAGGGCGGATTTCAGTCCGCCTTCCATGCATGTGGCAAGAGACATGTCGCGCCCCTGCGAGCGGTGTCGCGGTTTCCTTCGTGTGATCGGGGTGGAGTGCGGGCGTTGCATCGAGGTATGGGTCGTGGCGTGACGTGGGTGGTGACGCGGCGTCGGGGGCGGCGCCGCGTGGCGTGCGCGCGGCATTGGGCGTTAGAGGAGCTGACGCAGTTCGTCGGTGAGCTGCTGGACGGCGTCGGGGCGTCCGTGGAATTGGGCGGGGGTGTTTTGGTAGAGGAGGATGTGCCAGCCTTTGTCGCGCCTAGCAGCGAGCAGGGTCTGGTGGGCGTTGAGGGCGGGGTTGAGGTCTGACTGGCCGGCGGGGACGACACCCGAGACGGCGCGAAGTAGGGCGACGCCTGGCGCGAGCGTGGTGACGGCGCGCACGACGCCGACGTAGCGGCCCGTTTGGTGGTCGGCGAAGATGTTTCGCAGGGTGTCGGCGATCTCGGCAGGCCCGGTCATCTGGCTGCCGTCGAAGCCGATGACGGTGCTCTGTTCGGCGAAGAGCGCGGCATACGCCTCGGCGTCGCGGGCATTCCATGCGTGCAGTAGTTGGCGATAGAGCGCGGTGACTTCCGTGGTCGCTGAGGATGATTCGGTCGCGGGCGGTTCTTGGCGCATGGTGGCTCCTTCTGCACGACGTAGGACATGTGAGAAGCGCTAGCTCAGCCGCTCGATCCGCTCGATGCGCCAGGCGTCGCCCTGGCGTGCCAGGGTATAGCGCTCGCGGACCTGCGTGCGGACGCGCTTGCCGGATTGCTGCACCTCGAGCTCGGCGCCGGTGGCGAACAGGACGCGGAGGTCGTCGCGCTCGGCGGCAGCCTTGGAGGGCACGATTCCGACATTTTCCTCGCGGCGGGGGGCGTGCTTCAGCTCGGCGCGCAGGGCATCGGCGGCCTGGGCAGGGGTGTGCTCGGTGCGCGCGGGATGGGCATCGGCGAGGAGCCCCACCGCCAGGGCGTAGTCGCGATAATGCAGCGCCTCGACGTACGCGGCGACGAGATCGTCGGGCGCGAGATCGGCCGCGATGAACAGCGGCTGGCGCTCCGCCGACGTGACCGCCGCGCTGAAGATGCGTCGATCGATGACGTTTGGTGCGAGCTTGTATTCGCGCGGGAGATCCTGGGCGTAGCGGCGGCTCTGGGCGATGGCAGCCTCGAGCAGCGCGCGCGCCTCGGCTAGCGTGATCTCGGCGAGTGGTGCGCCCTTCTCGGCGTTGTGCTCGATCAACTCGACCCACTGCGCGTCGGTGAGGGCATGTGTCGCGTAGTAATCGCGCAGGCCGTTGCCGCGCCAGTTCAGCAGGAAGACCAGTGCCTCGATCTCGCAGGTGGAAATGCGCCAGCCCAGCAGGAGGATCTGCTCGCCTTCCTGGCGGTTCTGCTGGATGTAACCGGCGAGGAAGCGTTCCGCCTCGGGTGCAGCGGGGGTGACGCCGCCCTCGGAGAGTTGCGCCAGCGCGTCGCGGGCCTGCGCGTGGACCTCGGCGGGCAGATCGTGCTGGGCGGCGACGATCTCCAGAAATGCGGCGGCCTCAGGCGTACCCTGCTCGGCGACCTGCTCGATCAGGAATGCGGCGAGCGCCGGGTCGAGTCCGCTGAGGCCTTCGGCGAGCGTGGCGTCGGCGGTAGCGTCGGTGAGCTGGCCGAGCAACGCGTCGAGCTGCTGCTGCCATGCTTCGGTGGGAACCTGGTCTGCCATGCGTCTCCTTGCCGTAACGGTGAGGGGCGCCCAGCTCAATGCGCGACGCTGGTGTGCCCGATGAAGGCGACGATGAGATAGATGATCCAGAGCAGGAGGCAGGAACCGAGCACGAAGCCGTAACAGCCGAACAGGCTGCGCCGCTTGATGTCGAGCGCCTGCATGAGCTGCTCGTCCATGTTGGGCGGGTCGAGCTCGATCTCGGGATGCGTCTCGGTAAGGGCGGCGAGCAGGCGGCGGAAGTCGCGCACGTTGGTCATGCCCTCGGCGGCGATAAGGGTGTTGCCGTCGTCGAGCTCCAGCATGAGGACGAGTTTGCTCGGCGTGAATTCGCCCGGCATCATGATCACGCGGCGGATGTGCTCCAACCGGATGCGGATTTCGTCGTTCACTTCGTTCTGGAGCGCGACGAATTCGTCGGGGTAGAGGAGGATCTCCTTGCCGAGGCCGTAGCGCACGCGGGCAAGCGGCTGCTCATCTGCGGCCCGTCGTTCGTCGTCGCTCAACTCGGGCGCTTCGAGTACTTCGTCGCCGCGCGTCTCGTCGTCTGTCATGTGGTGGTGCGATGCCCCGCTCGGTCTCGCGAGCTGTGTGCGCCGCGGACTCCGGTGTGGCGCGCATTGTATTGTAACACCCGGCGGAGTGTGGGAGCGTGATCCCAGGAGACCCGACCCCCACACGCCCCCACGCGTGGGGGCGTGCGAATGGGGGTGCGGGGAGGCATGGTATACTGGCGGCGCGCTGCGGGCGGGCGTGGCAGGAGTGTGGATGGGCACGACGATGACGAGAAGGATACGTCTGGCGTGCGAGTCGTGCGACTACGCGGCGGAGATGGTCGAGCGGGTGCCGTTCGCGCTCGATGCGGCGAGTGAGGCGGTCGCTGTACTTGCCGGCAGCGAGGCGACGCCGGACGGCTACCTCAGCGATTGGCTCTGCGGCGAGTGTCGCAGGCCGGTGCGCGTGCATGTCGTCGAGGGCACGGCGAGCGCTGTGGAGCGCTGCCCCATGTGCAGGGGCGAGCTGCTGTCGTTCGACGCGGCGGCGCGCGAGCTGGCGGAGGCGAGCCGCTCGCGGGTGTGGCGCGATCTGGCGGTGGAGCGAGACGGGGCGGAGCGGCTGCGCGCGGCGATGGAGTCCGTTGCGGGGCTGGAGGAGGAGCGCCAGGCCGGCGAGATCACGACGCAGGGGGCGCTGGATGCGCTGGCCGAGCGGGTGACGCCGGGGCTGGGCGATCCGCAGGCGGGGGAGCTTGCGAGCAGCGTAGCGCTCGGCGGGCTGGTGGAGCAGATCGAGAATGCGGCGGACCTGGGGGCGGCGCGGTCGCTGCTGCGGCAGCGCGACGAGATGAGCGCGAAGCATATCGCGGTGCTGGAGCAGTGGTGTGCGGACGAACGGCTGCTGCCGGGGGTGCCGTGTCCGCAGTGCGAGACGGGGCAGTTGATTCACTGGCCGGCGTGGGCGTGAGGCGGAGGGATGGGGCATCCTGATCCCTACCCGTTCGTGTGGAGCACGGCATGTATCCAGACCAGCTGCGCAAGACGTTTCAGGATGGTGCTCGGTTCAGCTTTGCCGAGCCTGCCAAGGATGTGTTTTTACGCTCGCACGCTCTCGGCGAGGTGGTCATCACGTCGGGGTCTATCGTCGTCGCCAACCCGCTCGATGATCCGGACTGGCCGCCATTTACGATGCGGGTGCCAATCGGGCGATTTCCGTCTTTTTCAGCGACGCCTGCTTGGTAGCCTATCCCGCGGCCGCTCATCATTCCGTGAGCGCGATGGTGCGCTTCGGTGATGCGGGGCCAAGCGCGTGGGAGAGTGCCTGGCAGGTAGATTGGGATGACGGCGCGGCGGTGGCCATCGATCCGGAGCACGATACCTGGGGATACCTCAGTGAGTGGGGTTTTCTGGCGTTCATGGAGGCTGCTGCCGGCGCAGCACTGGCCAGTCGGCTCGAACAAGACCCTGACCCGGCCAATAGCATCATCGAGGCGGGGGAGGAGCATGAGCCGGAACCATGTCAGCTCGCGATCGACGCAGCAACCGGGCTGAACATGGTGACGTTTCCCTGTAATGGGCCGGGGGGTAGCCCCGCATTCTTCGGGCTGGCGCGCGATGGCAGCGTGGCCTGCCTGGTTGTTGATTGCGGATACAGCGCTCGTGCCCTGCTGCTTGAGTCTACGCACTAGGTGGCGTGGTGAACGTGCTGCGTGCACGTGTAGTGCGTGATTTTGCTGGATACGCGCCCTACCTATGCACCGTGTAGCCGGATTCTCTGGGGCCTCGCACGCTACGGCGTGAGGGTGGCGAGGAGGCGGTAGTAGCCGGGCTCGGGGCGGTAGCCGAGCGTGCGGTTGATGGCGAGCATGGGGGCGTTCTCCGAGTCGTTGTTGGTGCGGAGGTAGGCGGCGCCGTGACGGCGGGCGGTGGCGATGGCGAGGAGCTTGAGGGCGCGGGCGATGTCGCGCCCGCGATAGGCGGGCAGGACGCCGGTGAGGCCGTTGTAGAAGCCGCCGGGCGTGGAGGTGCTGAGGATGCCGACCATGCCGATCCAGTCGTCACCGTCGAGCGCCAGAATCTGCCCGTCGGGTAGATACTGCGGGGAGTCGCAGACCTCTTTGAGGAAGGCTTCGTATGGGCGCGTGGAGGACTCGGAACCGCCGGGGATGTCGAGCGCGACGGTGCGCTCCAGATCGAAGAGGCGTCGTCGGGCGTTGAGGGTGTCGCCTGCATCGGCCATCGTGAGGAGGTGGATGCCCTGGCCCTTGACGCGCTCGACGGTCCCGGCGAAGGGCCGCTCATCGAAGGTGGCGAGGTCGAGGACGGACTCGAAGATATGGCGATCGACGGCGAAGCCCAGGCTCTTGGCAAAGAGCAGAGATTCCGGCTGAGCCTCGCGCGCCTCGCTGCGGAGGGTAGTAGCGCCGTTGGCACGGACGTGGTCGAGCAGCGCGGCGTAGAGTTGGGTGCCGATGCCATGGCGGCGGACGGCGGTATCGACGGCGAGGTGCAGCCAGTAGAGCCCTTCGGGCGTCCATGCGTCTCGAACGGCGTGTCCGTAGGCGATCTGCATGTCTCCGTCGAAGGCGCCGAGGCGCAGTTCCTCCCCCGGCGGACGCCTGGTGGTGCGCAGCCTTTCGCGGATCGTCTCGACGGTGGCGGGCTCGGAGGCGCCTTCGTTGATGAGGGCGGCGGTGCGCTCGGCGTCGTCGCCGGTGAGGACTCGCACTGTCAGTGACATGGGGCCTCGCTTTATGGAAGAGGGTCCCTCGCCCCCATCCCCTCTCCCTGCGGAGCGAGGGGAGCAGAGACGGTGGTGAGGGTCAGGCGCAGAGGCCGGCGAGCTCGGGGACGTCGGGCAGGCCGCAGTATTCGGAGTCGTCGTAGTCGCGGGCGCGGAGCGCGGTGAGGTCGAGCATGGCGCCGAAGGGATGCGGCGCGAAGCCGCGCTGCTGCACGAAGCGCAGGCCTTCGGGGATGCGGTCGTCCACGTGGGCGAGGAGGCGATCCGCGCCGAGCTCCCAGGCGAACTGCATGAGATCGTCGAAGAGCATGGCGCCGGTGCCCTGGCCGCGTGCCTCGGGCGCGACGAATAGGTCGAGCCAGAAGAGGCCGCAGCCCATGTGCGGGTCGCGGCCCGTCTCGCCGAACCCGACGATGTGCTCGCCCGGCTCGACGGCGGTGACGCGGAACCGGATGCGCCCCACCGGCGCCGATTCCTCCGCGAGGCCTGCCCAGGTGGGCATTGGCGGCCGCGGCGCGGCGACGGCGAGTAGCTCGGTCAGGCGTATCCTATCGGTTTCGGCATTGTATGGACGGAGATAGACCGTCATGGCAACACCTCCTGTGAGTCAGCTTGTTGATGTTGGCCGAGCAAGAAGATCAACACGCTTTCGGGGTTATCCGTTGCGTTTGAGCTTGCCCGTGCGCTTGGCATACCGCTCGGCTCGGTCGAAGATCCAGAGGCCCAGCGGGATGCTGACGACGCCGCAGATCAGCAGCGGCCAGATGTCATACCAGAGACGGTCCACGCCGTAGCCGCTCTGGATTGCGGCACGGAGACCGTCGAGCATGTAGGTGGCTGGCGAGATCTTGGAGACCAGCTGGAGCCAGCCTGGTAGCACGGTGATCGGGTAATAGACGCCCGAGACGAGCAGCATGATCGCACGGATGATGTAGGCCATCTGCGCGCCACGCTCGGTGAAGAGCATCGGGAGCGTCGCGGAGACCTCGCCGATGCCGATCAGCGAGATGCTGCCGACGAAGATGATCACCAGCGTCGCGCCCCAATCCGCATGCGAGAGGTCCAGATGGAAGAAGGCGGCGAGCACGGCCACCTGGATGATCGTCATGACGATGCCGTGGAGCAGCGCGAAGATGCAGGTGCCGAGCATGTGCGTCATCCGCGAGATCGGTGCCATGAAGGTGTATTCGATGGTGCCTTCCCAGCGCTCGATGGTGACGGTCTCGGTGACGCTGTCGAAGACGACGCTGATGTAGGTCCACATCGCCGTGCCGATGGCGAGATAGAGCACGAACTGATCGATCTGCGCCTGGGTGAAGTGCAGCCCCGGCGAGATCTGTTCGGCGCTGGCGGCGATGAAGGTCACGCTGAGCGAATTGACGACGTTGTAGACGATCCAGAAGACTTCCCAGGCCCAGTAGCGCTTGGTGAAGTTCCAGCCGCGCTCGACGAAGGCGTAGCCCTTGTTCACCTCTATGCCCGCCTCGCGGAGCGCGCCGCGCAGACCGGTGAGCGCGCCGCCTGAGGCTTTGGTCTGTATCACGGGATATCCCTTTCGTGCGAGAAAACCTAACCCTTATCCCCTTCCCTACGAGGGAAGGGGAACCCAGCGGGGGATGTCGCTATTCGTCGTCTTCCTCATCCTCGGCCTCGTCTTCTTCCCAGTCGCGACCGGTGTAGGCCATGAAGACGTCGGTGAGGGTGGCGGGGCGGTCGAGGGCGAGCTTGGCGCCGACTGCCTGCCTCAGCTCGTCGGCGGTGCCCTGCGCGACGATGCGGCCGCCGTCGATGATGGCGATGCGGTCGCAGAGCGCCTCGGCCTCGTCCATGTCGTGCGTGGTGAGCAGGATCGTGGCGTCGTGCGTGTCGCGCAGCTCGCGGACGAAGACCTGCACGTCCTGCTTGGAGCGCGGGTCGAGGCCGGTGGTCGGCTCGTCGAGCAGCAGGAAGATCGGCGCGGTGAGGAAGGCGCGCGCGATGGCGACCTTCTGCTGCATGCCGCGCGACATGCTCTCCAGCGGCTGCCCGATGCGATCCTGCTTGATGCCCAGGCGCAGCAGGATCTCGCGGATCAGCGCGCGCGCCTCGCCCGCCGGGATGCCGTAGAGCCGCGCGGAGTAGAGCAGGTTCTCCATCGGGCTGAGCTTGCGGAAGAAGGCGGCCTCGACGCTGACGCGGTTGATCATGCGCTGGACGGCGCGCGGCTCACGCACCACGTCGCGCCCGAAGACCTCGATGCGGCCATCGTCGGGCAGCAGCAGCGTGGAGATCAGGCGGATCAGCGTGGACTTGCCGGAGCCGTTGGAGCCGAGCACGCCGAAGATCTCGCGGCGGCGGATGGTGAGCGTGACGTCGTCCACGGCGCGGACGATGCGCTTGCCGCTCTTGCCGTCTTTGCGCGCGCCGAACGGCCACATGCCGCCGCTGCGCGACTTAACGAAGCGCTTGGAGACGTGGTCGATCACCAACGCGTCGTGGCGATCCAGTTCGGCAAGCTCCTCGGGAGAGAGGAGCGCGGTGCGCTTGATCTGGCTGATGTCGATCTTCGCCGTCGCCGTCGCCGCCGCGGCTTCTTCGGCGGGTTGAATCGGCGCGTCCAGGTCGTCTTTTAGGATTGCCAATTGCGTCTCCTCTCGGCCTTCTCGCGGGCACTGATCGAGTGTAACCGCAAATCATGACACCTCATGTCAACTTCTCGTCGGGGTCTTCGTGGGTCGTGTGCGGGCGCTCCTGGCGCGGGCATCGCAACGCCGCGATGCCCGCGCGGGGTCGCTGTGGCGTACAGTCCTCTCTGCATGGAACACGCGAATGCCCGGGTTCGCTTCGTAGACGTTCTGCTCGCGGGCAGCAAAAAAGGACCACGGGCCGCGTTCTTCTGTCGCTGGCCCATGATCCTGGGGGAGGTCGTGCGGGGTGCTGGCGAGCTACCTAATGCTCAGACACCCGCTCTCCGGGAAATGGGCACACTGCGGCCTTGACGGCACCGCCCGTAGGGGCGATGCGAAGACCCCGGTACCGCGCGCTCGCGCAAGGCGCAGCGGTGGGGCGGATGAAGCCGCGGATGTTTCCGCCTGCCATCTTTCCCCTCCTGTGCGCGCTCGTCTCGACGTGTCGAGTATCCGGCCATGCAGTGCGCCGTCTCCCGGCGAACCTCACTGAGTATACCTGTCCACGAAAAATCCTGTCAACGGGTCTGACCGCCATCGAGCGCGAGTCGATCAGAAATCTGCACCAAGGGACAGGTAGGCTCTGGTGCCCTCACAACTCGACGGTGGTGATGCTGAAGATGTTCTCGGTGACGCGGATCTGCTCGATGGCGTCGGGCGGGACGGGGCTGCCGACGGCTAGCACCATCAGCGCCTCACCGCCGTTGGCGTGCGCGCCTTGGGCCGCGGCGATTGGGCCGACATCCATGTGGCCGATGTTGACGCCGGCGTCGCCGAGGATCGTGCCGACGCGCCCGATCATGCCGGGGCGGTCCACATTGCGGGCGATCAGGATGTGGCCGGAGGGGACGAAGTCGGTGGCGTACTGATCGACGCGGACGATGCGCTCCTCGCCCCAGGTGATCGTCGCGGCGAGTTGATAGGCCGGCTGATCGCTCGCACCGTCTGAGGGGACGGTCAGCGTGACGAGGTTGGCGTACTGCTCCGGCGTCGTCGAGCGGCTCTCGACGATCTCCAGCCCCCAGTCGCGGGCCAGCACGGGGGCGTTGACGAGGTTGACGTGCGCCTCGGAGATCGGCTCTAGCAAGCCCTTGACGAGCGCGGCGGTGAGCGGGCGTGTGTCGTACTGCGCGATCTCGCCGCCGATGACGATCTCGGCGCGGCGCAGGGCGCCGGGATGCAGTTGGTTGTAGAGACGGCCCAACTTCTCGACGAGCGCCATCCACGGCTGGAGCTGGCGTAGCGTCTCCGGCAGGATCAGGGGCGCGTTGACGGCGGAGCGCGCGGCGCCCCCGCGCAGGATCTCAACGACCTGCTCGGCGACGTCCACGGCGACGTTGACCTGCGCCTCTTCGGTGGAGGCGCCGAGGTGCGGCGTGGCGACGACCAGAGGGTGCTCGATCAGCGTACGGGCCACGGAGCCGGGCGCGGGCGGCTCCGTCGTGAAGACGTCCAGCGCGGCGCCGGCGAGC
Source organism: uncultured Chloroflexia bacterium (assembly GCA_963841205.1). Taxonomy (GTDB): domain Bacteria; phylum Chloroflexota; class Ktedonobacteria; order Ktedonobacterales; family JADMIN01; genus CAWAWP01. Next base: position 345,476 of record CAWJCH010000014.1, read on the forward strand.
GTACCAGCTTCGAGCGCGGCGAGCAGCGCATCTTCGTCGATCACGCCGCCGCGGGCGCAGTTGATGACGCGGGCAGTCGGCTGGAGCTGGGCCAGTTCTTCCGCGGCGATCAGACCACGCGTGCCGGTGTTGAGCACCGTGTGGACGGTGAGGAAATCGACCTGCGGCAAGAGCTCTTCGAGCGAGAGCATCTCGACGTTGAGCTTGCGGGCCGTCTCGGGCGCGGCGTAGGGATCGGTGGCGATCACGCGCATGCCGAGGCCGCCCTCGCCGCAGCGCCGCGCGACCTCGACGCCAACCTTGCCGAGACCGACGATGCCGAGCGTCTTGCCGCGAATCTCGGTGCCGACGAAGCGCGAGCGCTCCCACTTGCCGTTGCGCAGCGAGGCGTTGGCGGCGGGGATGTGGCGCGCGATCGTCATCAGCAGGGCGACGGTATGCTCGGCGGCGGCGGCGATGTTGCCGGTGGGCGAGTTGACGACGACGACGCCGCGACGGCTGGCCGCGTCCACGTCGATGTTATCCACACCGACGCCGGCGCGGGCGATGACGCGCAGCTTCGTCCCCGCCTCGATGATCGGTGCGGTGACTTTGGTCTCGCTGCGCACGACGAGCGCGTCGTAGTCGCCGGCGATGGCGCTGAGGCGCGCGGCGTCCAGCCCGGTCCGCACGTCCACCTCGGCGATGGCGTGGAGGACGGCGAGGCCCTCGGCGGCGATGGGATCGGCGACGAGCACGCGCGGGCGTCCGCTGGCCTCGGCTTCGCGGCGTTCGTCCTTCGTGCGATCCTGCGCTCTGGGCATGGGTGTTCTCCAAGCGTGAACTTCGATGGGGCTTAGCGGTAGGTCAGGAAGATACCTCACGAGATCGTGCGGCTTAAGCTTAGCTTAAAGGCTCCGGTACATCACATGCAGGCCGACGTAGCCGTGGCGAGGGTGATCGAACGCCTCGGGAACCGTCGCGAGGATCTGGAAGCCGAGCGACTGCCACAGGTGGACCGCGGCGGTGTTGGTCTCTACGACGGCGTTGAACTGCATGCCACGATAGCCGGCATCTCGTGCCCATGCGACGGCATGCTCCCCCAACGCGCGGCCCACGCCGCGCCCTTGGTGCGCGGGGTCCACCATGAAGCTCGCGGTCGCCACGTGCGCGCCTCGCCCCGCTCGATTCGGGCCGACCTTCGCCGAGCCTAGCACGACGTCACCCGCGACCGCGACCACCGTCTGCCCTGGCGATTGCTCCATCCAGAGGGAACGGGCGGTTTCCTCAATCGGGGGCTCGGGATAGGCGTAGGTCTCGCCCGCGGTGACGATCTGGGCATAGATCGGCCAGATGCGCGGCCAGTCGTCGCTCACGGCGCTCCGGATGAGGAGGTCGGGCTCGCGCCGGGCAGATTGGTCGTGAGGCGTCATGCTGCTCATGAGAAGGGCCTGAGGTCGGTCAGCGTCGATAGCGCACTGGGGCGTCCTACGGACGCCTCCACGATGGTGGCGCTATCGACGGTATGCGGTGGCGTTAGGATTGGACGGCGGCGGCACGGTAGCCGAGTGCGGCGAGCTGGCGCTCTAGGGCGTCCATGCAGGCGACGATGTCGGGCTCGTGGACGTAGCCGAGGTGGCCGACGCGGATGATCTGGCCCTCTAGCCGCTCCTGCCCGCCGGCGAGCACGACCTCTTCGCGCTCGCGCATTGCCTTGGTGATCGCCTTGGCCTCTATCGCCGCTGGCACCTTGATCGCGGTGACGGTGTTGGAGGCGTGCGCGGGATCGGCGAAGAGCTCCAGGCCGAGCTCGGTGGCGCGGCTGCGGGTGAGGTCGGCGACGCGCTGGTGGCGGGCGAAGATCGCCTCGCGCCCCTCGTCGCGCATCATCTGCAGCGAGACGTCGAGGCCGAAGTAGATGCTGACCGGCGGGGTGTAGGGCGTCTGGCCCTTCTCCAGCGATTTGCGCGCAGCCTTGAAATCCCAGTAGAAGCGGGGCAGCGTCGCGCGCTCGGTGGCGGCCCAGGCGCGCGGGCTAACGCCGACCATGGCGAGCCCCGGAGGCACCATCCAGCCCTTCTGCGAGCCGCTGAGGACAACGTCGAGGTCCCAGGCGTCCATCTGGAGATCGACGCAGGAGAGCGAGCTGACGGCGTCCACGACGATCAGCACGTCGGGGCGCACGCCGCGCACGGCGGAGGCCAGCGCCCGGATGTCGTTCATCACGCCGGTGGAGGTCTCGTTCTGCGTCATGAGGACGCCCTTGACCTCGGGGTGCGCGGCCAATTGCTCGGCGACGGTCTGCGGGTCGGCGGCCCGGCCCCACTCGAACTCGACGCGCTCGACCTTCAGGCCGAAGGCGTCCGCGATCTTGGCGAGGCGGTTGCCGAAGACGCCGATGCTGACGACGAGCACGCTCTCGCCCGGCGAGAAGCAGTTGACGACGGCGGCCTCCAGCGCGCCGCTGCCGGCGGAGGGGAAGCCGAGGATGGGATGCTCGGTCTGGTAAAAGAACTGCAAGCCGGCGGTCACGCGGGCGATGATCTCGGCGAACTCGGGGCCGCGATGGTTGATCATCGGGCGGGACAGCGCCTCGGCGACCTGGGGGGGGATCGGTGTGGGGCCGGGGATGCGAAGGTTCTGCGTCACGGTGCTCCGCCTCTCGTCTGGGCATGGCCGCGACGGCAGTGTGCGGCGCGTGAGGCGGCGGGGCCGCGCTGCGCCGCCGACGATGTCATCGAACCCAAGTATAGGTGCGGCGGCGGCCGATGTCAACGTACACCGCTTGCCTGTCATCGCGCACAATCGCTCGTTTGTGAGAGATCGCAGTGCGCTCAGCAGTATGAATAGTGCGTGGTAGTTTAACCTTCATGACCGCATACTTGTGCTAGGCCGGCCCAAGCGATCATCGAGGGTGGGTTCGTATCGTGTCGCGGGCAGCTCGCGGCGCGGCCGGATGGGGAATGCAAGAATTGAGGTGGCGAGCATGGCGCGCACACTCTATCGCATCTATCTCTATTTCGTCTTCACCGTGCTGCTGAGCTTCGCCGCGGTAACCTCCGCGATGTTTCTCGGCGATATCTTCCGGCAAATGGGGGGCAACTCAAATCCGTATGGTGGTAACGCTGCTGATCTGCGGCAGCCTGGAGCCCTGGCGGTCGTCGCGTTGGTCGTGACGGCGATCTTCGGTGGGCTGCACTACTGGCTGATCCGCCGCGACATCGCGCACGATCCGGGCGCGTCGCGCGGCGCGGTTCGCGCCTTCTTCCTTAACTTCACTGAGGCAGTCTCGGCCATCGTCGTGGTTTCCACGGGCGCGAGCGGTTTGAGCTCGCTGAATCAACCCGGCTATTACTATTACAACGCCGCGGGGAACTTCGGACCGGTCGTGGCGTTCGCCGTGCTCTTCGCGCTCCTCGAGCTCGAGCGCAGACGCGGTCAGCCAGATCGCGGTGGGGCGCTCGTCCTGCAGCGCCTGCATTTCTACGGCGTCCAGCTGATCCTGTTGTTCTTCATGGCGAGCTACGGGTTCAACGCGCTGTATCAGACGGTTGCATGGCTAATCCTGAAGACAGGCTACGCATCCAACCCATGTTTGGCGCAGAATAACTATGGCGGATGCTACCTCCAAACGGCCCAGAACCTCGGCGCGTACTGGTTGGCCGCGCTCGGAACCGTGGCGATTTGGGCTGGTTACAGCCTCTTGTCGCGGGCTGATCACACGTCGCGGCTCCGCGCGGTGTTCCGCTTCCTTGGCCTAGCGTTCGGTGTTTCGTATATCCTCAGCGGCTTCCAGCAGGGAGTCGATTCGCTTCTGCGAGCCGTTTTCAACGCCCCTATTCAATATCCGCCATACCAAGGCGTGCCATTCTCGTACGAGAATGCGCTGGTGCAGTTTGCCTTCGTTAGCCCGCTGGTCCTCGGGCTGTTTGTGGCGGTAGTGTATTGGCTCTGGCTCCAGTCCGACGCTCGCCATGGTGGCGTGATGAATCGGGAGACGACGCTCCAATCGATGATGGCGGTCGCGGCGGCGCTCTCCGCCTTCCCGTTCTACGGAGGCATTGCGCTCACGCTCGGTGGTCTCGTCGAACGCAGCGTCTCCAATGGCTCGCCGCCCAACGCCGCTACATGGGCGGGCGATATCGCCGCGATCATCGCAGGCGCCGCGTACGTTCCGCTGGCGCTCTGGCTCGGCGCTCGCGCACGCCGGACGGGCGTCTCCACGCCACGACGGGCCTTCGTCTACGTCCTGTTGGCGTTCGGCACGCTCGGCGCGGTAATCTCGCTGATCTTCGTGCTCTATGCCTTCGTCTCCAATTCGCTTGGTACGCCGCTCAATAACTGGGAACAGCTTGCGCGGCAGGGCGTCGCAAACGTCGTCGTCGGCGCGATCATCGTCGGCATCTATGTCTTCCTCGCGCGGCGCGAGGGTTGGTTCGTGCGGCAGCCCGCGCACGCGGAGGCGACGACGCCGGCGCCGGCACATATGGAGACCCTCGAGGGCGTGCTGGATGAATTGCTGGCGCAGCGGATCAGCCGCGACGAGGCGGCGGCGCGCATCCGGGCGCTGACGACGCGCACGACGCAGTAGCGCTGATCGGCGCGATGGAGGCGACGCGGGGCGGGCAGCGACACCTTCCCCGCGTTCGCGCTTTCCGTGACGCCCCGTAGAGGCGGACGCTTGGCCGTCTTGTGGAGCAAAATGCTATACTCTAAGCGGAAAATTACGGACTTCGCCTGACTCTTGATCGGAAGTCGCGCCGACCGGCGGCAGCGTGGCCGCACGAGATGCGCATGATGAGGAGGCTCGCATGACGACGACGCGTGTGAATCGACCCACATTGGCCGATCTCGATCTCAGCACCGGCAAGCGCACCCGCCTGCACCGGTTGCTCTACAAGTACGGCCCCGGCAACGGCACGCTGCTGCTGCTGCCGATCGACCAGGGGCTGGAGCACGGCCCGCGCGACTTCTTCGTCAACCCCGCCGCGAAGGATCCCGAGTTCCAGCTGCGGCTGGCGAAGGAGGGTGGCTTCTCCGGCATCGTCTTCCAGATCGGCATCGCCGAGAAGTACATGAACAAGTACGCCGGCGAAGTGCCGCTGGTGCTGAAGCTCAACGGCAAGACGGAGATCCCCTCGGACAAGCAGCCGATCTCGCCGCTGCTCGCCACCGTGGAGGACGCCGTACGGCTCGGCGCCGACGCCGTGGGCTACACGCTCTACGTCGGGTCGCCGCTGCAGGCGCAGGACTTTGAGCAGTGGCGCAAGGTGCGCGAGGATGCTGACCGCTATGGCCTGCCGACGATCGTGTGGGCGTACCCGCGTGGCGAGGCGATCGACGCCAAGGGCGGCCGCGACAGCCTCTACGCGGTGGACTACGCAACGCGCGTGGCGAACGAGCTCGGCGCCGACATCGTGAAGGTGAACGTGCCGAAGCTGGACCCGGAGAAGGACGCCGCCGCGCCCGCGCCGTACAACTCGATGCGCGTGACGCGCGAGCAGGCCGTGCGCATGGTCGTGGAGTCCGCCGGCAAGACGCTGCTGCTCTTCAGCGGCGGCGAGATGCAGGGCGAGGAAGGCGTGATCGAGAAGGCACGCATCGGCATGGCGAGCGGCGCGACCGGCTTGATCTTCGGGCGCAACGTGTGGCAGCGTCCGTTCAACGAGGCGCTCGAACTTGCCCGCGAAATCAAGCAGATGATGCTCGACTACGGCGCCTAGCGCGCCACCGGCGAAGTGATGCGCCACCTGGTCCTGGGGGGATCGCGGTGGCGCGTCGTGTCTCCTAGCCCATCTGCGCCGTCAGGCGAAGATCAGGCATGTGTACTAGCGAATATGTGCTAGGCTCAAACCCGTGTATACTGCGAACACGCGGCGGCAGGAGCCGGGCGCAGGTTGGCAAAGGACGCGGCTCGCGCACGGCGCACAGGTGAAAGAAGATCGGCATGGAGTCTATTCGTATCCTCGTTATCGACGAGCATCCCCTCTTTCGCCAAGGGTGCCGCTGGGCGCTTGAGGGCGCGGGCGACTGCACGATTGCCGGCGAGGCCTCCGAGAGCCGGGCTGGCCTGGAGATGGCGAAGACGCTTACCCCCGACGTCGTACTGATCGACGCCCTGCTCTCCACCAACGACTCCCTTGAGCTGGCCCGGCAGATTCGCCACGCCAGCCCGCGCGTCGCCATCGTCATGCTCACCGCCTTCGAGGATGAGGAGCAACTCTTCCAGTCGATGAAGCTCGGCGCGGCGGCGTACCTACTGAAGGGCATCTCGCCGGAGGATCTGGTGGAGGCGGTTCGCAAGGTCAGCCGCGGCACCTATATCATCAACGACAACGTGCTCTCGCGCCCGACGGTTGCCAGCCGCGTACTGCGCAGTTTCCGCGAGATGACGGCGGAGGAGCCGCCGGAGGTCCAGCCGCTCTACTCGCCGCTCTCCGGTCGCGAGATCGAGATCCTGGACTATATCGCGCGCGGCAACAGCAATAAAGAGATCGCCAAGTCGCTGAAGATCAGCGATCAGACGGTGAAGAACCACATCACCTCGATCCTCAAAAAGCTCTCGGTCAACGACCGCACGGCGGCGGTGGTCCACGCGCTGAAGCACGGTTGGATCAAGATGGACTCCGAAGAGGTGCCAGAGCGCGAGCGCACCCGCTAAGCCTAGATCCGTGCCCTCGCGTGCCCTCGCCGCGTTCGATTGGATGCGGCGAGGGCATCGTGCTGATCGTCGCCGTACATCCCCAGGAACCCCCTATCCATTTTGGCTATTCCGTATCCTTGTTGGCGCACGCCCTGCATGATGCAGCGGGTCAGGCGGCGATGCCTTCGCCTGAGAGCGAGGTACTGGTCGAACGGCGGCGCTGCGATGCTAGTCATTTGGAGCTAGGAGTTACTGCCGTGACCGGATTGCGTTTTTCAGACGTGGGCCAAACTGAGGAAGAGCGTTGTCCAGTTCGGACTTCAGTGACGCTCTGGACTTGCGTCTTGGCGTGAGTGTGCGGCGCGGCGCGAGCCGCTGCATCTTCAGGAAGCTACATCACGGCAGATCTTGGCGCGGAGCCGCGAGCCGCTGACTCCGGCAGGTGGATGCGAGCATCAGTGCGTAGCATCGAATGAGGGCAGAGTGGCGAGGCTGCGGCACTTTCGGCCGAGCGCACTCCATGAACGCCTCTCGCGCAGCGTGCAATTCGGAGGGGGACTCGTCATGTTGGATCGGTATTTTTCTCGTAATGTCAGCCGCGGCCAGGGTCTGGTCGAGTATGCACTGATCATCGCGCTGGTAGCCGTCGTCGTGATCGGCACGCTGATCTTGCTTGGCCCGCAGATCGCCTCGATCTTCAAGAACATCAGCAACAACCTCTAACGTGGGCGCTGCCTGCAGAGAGAAGCCGGCGCTGCACCTCCGCGCGCCGGCGTCTTTCGTGTTGCGGGCTGCCCGTCTCGGCACGGCCTGGGCGCGTGCGCTGGGACAATCCCGTCGCATCGCGCGCTAAAGCAAAAGGTCCTAATTGGGCGACAGGCCGGCGGCGCAGGTTGATACTAGGCGTGGACTGATCCAGATAGTGCCGGAGGTATACGTTCCATGGCTGCTCCAGGTCGTCCGCCACGCCAGCGCGGCTCGGGTGGACGCACGCTCATGCTCTTGGGTGTGTTGCTCGCGCTGGCCGCGGGCACCATCGTGATCTACATCGTGAGCCAGGCGACCTCGACCGGACCGCAACTCCAATCGGTGGTGGTGGCGAAGATCGATCTTCCGGCGAACACGACCCTTTCCTCGACGACTGCAGACGCCCAGCATACGCTGATCAGCGCGGCGTTCACCGAGGTGCAGATGCCGGTTGCCTCCACGCCGACCGACGCCTTCAAGTTCACCGACGAGATGCAGCTCGAGGCAACCTTCAATAACTACGTGGTCGTGGGCGAGTTCCTGCAGGGTGACATTCTTCGCACGGCGGACAAGCGGCTCGCCGCCGAGGGCACCGGTGCCCTCGGCAGCTTGACCAACATCAACCCGGCGCAGCTCCCGAAGGGCGATATCCTGATGGAGCTGACGCTGACCGGCGGGTCGGGTAGCTCGTCGAAGCCAATCGCCGTGGCGGGCGACTATGTCGACTTCCTGGTGACGGAGTGCAGTCTGCCCGACGCCAAGTCGAGTGGCTGCGAGACGCAGACGACGCTGCAGAGCGTCTACGTCTACTACACGACGGCGACCCAGATCATCGTGGCGATGAAACCGCAGGATGCGCTGACGCTCCTCGAATTGCAGCAGACCGCCTCGCATATCGAGGTGGTGATCCGCCGGACCGACGACAAGGCCACCACGGTGAATACCGTCAGAGGTCGATCCGGGTTCGATCGCGAAGGCCTTCGGCTACTAGGGGCGCGGCTTCCTTCGGCACGGTGACGGCGGTGCGCTTCGCGGCGTGTCGCCGTCTTGTTCACCTCTCACCGTTGGCAACTCATCTATCACTCGCGGCGCGGGGTATACTACGGCGGGCGACGGGCGCGGCCCAGGCGACGAACCCTCGGGGCGCTGCGAGACGTTGCGGTAATCAGCTGCGGCACGCGGGGGTGGTATTAGGGGCAGGGATCATGCAGCGGGCACCGATTTCACGCGGCCTCCGGCGAATGCGTCTGCTGATCGTAGACGACATGCCGGATATGGCCCAGAACGTTCAGAAGCTGCTGCACTTCGAGCGTGACATCGTCGTGGTCGGCGTGGCGACCAGCGGCCACGAGGCGATTCAGAAGGCGAACTCGCTGCACCCCGACGTGATCCTCATGGACATCAACCTGCGCGACATGGACGGGTTGCGGGCCACCGAGGCGATCAACTCGAAGATCCAGACCTGCGTCGTGATGATGTCGGTCAACAGCGAGCCGGAGTATCTCACCCGCGCGATGATGGTCGGGGCGCGCGGCTACCTCATCAAGCCGTTCACCAGCGACGATCTCATCAACACGCTGCGCACCGCGTGGCGGCCCGAGACGGCGCCGCCGCAGGTCGTCGCCGACCCCAATCTGCTGCGCAAGGTGATCGCCGTCTACAGTCCCAAAGGCGGCGTCGGTCGCAGCGTGATCGCGGCGAACCTCGCCATCGCCCTGCAGCGCGAGCAGCATGACCCCAAGCAAGAGCCTAAGGTCGTGCTGGTGGACGCCAATCTGCAATCGGGCGACGCCCACGTGCTGCTGAACATCAACACCGGCAACAGCATCGACGATCTGCGCGAGGCGACCGTGCTCGACGGCGAGATCATCAACGCGGCGATCTCGCAGCACGAGACGTCCCACATCGGGCTGTTGCGCGCGCCCGTGGCGCTCGAGTCCGCCGAGCTCTTCACCGCGGACACGATGAAGACGATCATCGAGGACGTGCGCAATTCGTTCGATTACCTCGTCGTCGACACCGACCCGAGCTTCTCGGAGGCGACGCTGACGGTGCTGGAACAGGCCGACCTGATCCTGCTGGTGACGACGCTCGAAGTGACGACCATCAATCGCGTCGGCCAGTTCTTCGAGCTGATGGATCGCCTGGGCTACGCCCGCTCGAAGGTGCGCCTCGTCTGCAATCGCGTCGACTCGCTCTTCGGCATCCAGCCCAAGCACGTCGAGGCGCGCTTGCACCAGCGATTCATCGCGCAGATCCCCGAAGATACGCGGCTGGTGGTGATGTCGATCAACCGCGGCGTGCCGTTCGTGCAGTCGCACCGCAACGCGCCGATCTCGAAGGCGATGCAGGGGTTGGCGGAGAAGGTCGATCAGATCGTGCGCAGCCCCGACGGCGTCGGCGAGCGGAAGCGCGGGCTCTTCCGGTGATGCAGAAACCCGCCGTCAGAAAGTCGCGCCGCGTTGACGTTGGCAAGCTTACTCGCTACACTGTCACTCGCGGTCGCCGTCGGCGCAAGTTGACGTAATGTAGGATTCGTACCGCGATTGGCTCATAGTGTATCGACAGCGAGGGGTGCTTTCCGATGAGTCTATTGCGTCGCTTCGAAGATCCGGGACACAACTCGTCAGACAACGGCGGCAACCAGCATGGCCCGGCCACCTCGGGGTTGGGCGGGGGCGCGTCATCTGAAGGATTCAGCAACTCGCGCTACGGCTCGCTCGGCGGGAACGTCGCCGAAGGCAAGGTGACGACGACGGCGGGCGCGAACGGGGCCGCCGGACGCGACGGGTTCTTCGATCTGAAGCGCAAGGTGCAGAACGCGCTGATCGCCGAGCTTGACCCGATGCTCGATCTCTCGCAGACGGCGCAGGTGCGGCGCACCATCGAGGAGCATTTCAACCGCATCCTTACCCAGCAGGGCATCATCCTCAATCGGCAGGATCGCACGCGCCTCTTCGAGGCTATCGCCGCCGAGATTCTGGGCTTTGGTCCCATCGAGCCGCTGCTCAACGACGAGAGCGTGACCGAGATCATGGTCAACGGTCCCCGGCTGGTCTATGTGGAGCAGCAGGGGCGGCTCTACAAGACCGACATCAAGTTTCGCGACGACGATCACGTCGCGCGCGTGATCGACCGCATCATCTCGCCGCTGGGTCGCCGCTGCGACGAGTCCTCGCCGTATGTGGATGCACGCCTGCCCGATGGCTCGCGCGTGAACGCGGTGATCCCCCCGATCTCGCTGATCGGCCCCGTCATCACGATCCGAAAGTTTGCGAAGACGCCATTGCAGCCGGAAGACCTTGTGCGCCTCGGCTCGATCACCACCAACATCATCGAGTTTCTGCGCGCCTGCGTCCAAGTGCGGTTGAACGTGGTTGTCTCCGGCGGCACCGGCAGTGGCAAGACGACGCTGCTGAACGTACTGTCGAGCTTCATCCCGGGCGACGAGCGCATCGTGACGATCGAGGACGCCGCCGAGCTGCAGCTGCGGCAGGAGCACGTGATTCCGCTCGAGAGCCGCCCGGCCAACATCGAGGGCAAGGGGCGCATCTCGATCCGTGATCTCGTCGGCAACGCCCTGCGCATGCGGCCCGATCGCATCATCGTTGGCGAATGCCGCGGCGGCGAGGCGCTCGATATGTTGCAGGCGATGAACACGGGCCACGAGGGCTCGATGACGACCCTGCACTCGAACAGCCCGCGTGACACCCTCAGCCGCCTCGAGACGATGGTGTTGATGGCCGGGATGGAGCTGCCGTTGCGCGCCATTCGCGAACAGATCGCCAGCGCGGTGCACCTGATCGTGCATCAAGAGCGCATGCGCGACGGCAGCCGGCGCATCACGCACGTCACCGAGGTCCTTCGGATGGAGAGCGACGTGATCACCACGCAGGAGATCTTCGTCTTCGAGCAGACCGGCATCGAAAATGGCCGCCTGCTCGGGCGGCTGCGCTCGACGGGCATCCGTCCGGGCTTCGCCGATCGCTTCGAACTGGCGAACATCCACTTCCCGCCGAGCATGTACTTTTCGGGTGAAGCGCGGCGGAGCTAACGTTGCCGCGGCGGCAGCGGCGCCATGAGGACCACGATGCAAGCGACTTTCACACTGGCGGACCTTGGACCGAGCGGCCTCTCGATCCTCCTGGGGCTGATGATCGGCTTCGGAGTCGCGCTGCTCTTCTTGGGCTTGCAACGGGCGATCGACGGGCAGACCAACACCGTCTCGCGGCGGCTCAACGATTTCGTCGGCTACGCGCCCGGCCAGACGGCCCCGCCCGCGGCCAAGGCGCCGGGCCGGCGTCGCGGACGTCGCCCGCGCCAGGCCGCGGTCTACACCCCGGCGGACAAGGACAGCCGCGGCGGCTTCGCTGAGAACCTCGCGCGCGAGCTGGCCCGCGCCGACTTGAAGATCACCGTGGGCGAGTTCCTGGTGCTAACCCTGGCGATCGCCAGCGTGGGCGCGCTGCTCGGCTATGCGTTGCCGATCGGTGGCCACGTGGTGCTGGCGCTGACCCTCTTCGGCGCCGGCATCTACGTGCCGCGCTGGTGGGTGAGAAGCCAGCGCAAGAAGCGCCAGAACAAGTTTAACGGGCAACTTGCCGACGTCATCACGATCATGTCCGGCGCGCTGCGCTCTGGCTTCAGCTTGATGCAGTCGATGGAGTTGGTGGCCCGCGAGGGGCCGGATCCCGTCGCCAAGGAGTTCGAGCGCGTCGTGCGCGAAGTCAGCCTCGGCCTCTCGCCCGAAGAGGCGCTGAGCAACCTCGTCGAGCGCATGCAGTCAGAGGACCTGGAGCTGCTGGTGACGGCGATCAACGTGCAGCGCGAGGTTGGCGGCAATCTCGTCGAGGTGCTCGAGACCATCGCCAACACGATCCGCGAGCGGGTGAAGCTACTCGGTCAGGTGCGCGTGCTGACGGCGCAACAGCAGTTCTCGGGCTACATCATCGCGCTGTTGCCGGTGGCGCTGGCACTGCTCCTGGGCATCATCAACCCCACGTACATGCTCGGCGTCTTCACGAAGACGACCTATTGCGGGTGGACGATGCTGGGCTGCAGCTCCATCAGCGTATTCGCCGGCTTCCTCGTGATCCGCAGAATCGTCGACATCAAGGTATAAGGAGGGAGCCCGTGCTCGAGACCATTAAGCCACTCCTCCCGGCGTTGGCGGGCTTCCTCGCCTTCTTCGGCGTGCTCTTCGCCGTCATCGGCGCGGCGACCCCCAACCGCATGGACCCCGTCGAACGGCGCCTCTACGAGGCTACGCTGCGCAGCCAGGTCTCGCTGACGGACATCGAGCTGCAGGCGCCGTTCCGCGAGCGCTTCATCAAGCCGCTGACCACGCAGATCTCGAAGGTGATGGCGCGCTTGACGCCCGCCGGTGCCCTAGAGACTACCCAGAAACAATTGCTGTATGCCGGCTTCACGGGGCGCATGCAAGTCTCGGACTTCATGGGCATCCGCGGCCTGGCGATCATGATCGGCACCGGCATCGCGGTGGCGTTCGGCCTGCTCACCAACCAAGGGACGATCGGCTTCCTGCTGTTTATCTTCTTCTTCGGCGGCCTCGGCTACATCCTGCCCGTCTTTTGGCTTCGCGGCAAGATCAGCGAGCGCAGGTTGCAGATCATGCGCGCGCTGCCCGATGCCATCGACCTGCTGACCATCAGCGTGGAGGCGGGGCTCGGCTTCGATCAGGCGATGGCGCGCGTGGTGAGCAAGTCCGACAACGCACTGACGCGCGAGTTCGCCCGCGTGCTGCAGGAGATGCGCGTCGGCGTCGCGCGGCGCGACGCGCTCAAATCGCTCGTCGAGCGCACCGGTGTGGAAGAGCTCAGCACCTTCATCACGGCGATCATCCAGGCGGAGCAGCTGGGCGCGAGCGTCGCTAACGTGCTGCGCGTGCAGTCCGACGACATGCGTACGCGCCGCCGCCAATACGCCGAGCGCCTGGCGCAGCTCGCGCCGGTGAAGATCCTCTTCCCGATGGCGTTCCTGATCTTCCCGCCGGTGCTCGTGGTGGTGCTAGGGCCGGCGATTCCGAGCCTCGTCCGCACCTTCGCGCCGGGGTTCCCACTGTAGCCGCGTCGCGCGGTGGCGCTGATCAGCCGCCGTCATGGTCCGTACCTTTCGGTCGCCCTCCCTTCGCGGGAGGGCTTCCCTTTGGTGCCCCCCTCTTGCTCTTGCCGTCGTGGTGCGGTGGGGCGGCGGGCACCGTGTTCTGCGCGACGAGGCTTGTCGTACGGGGAGCGGTCGGGCTAGCGGTTGCGGCGGGAGTGGGCTGCGCCTTCGGCGCGAGCGCCGCGCCTCCGACGCCCTGGGCGCTGTGCGTCGGGCGCACGACGGCGCTGGACTGGAGCGCGTGACCGGCGATCATGTGGCCCGCGGCGAGTGAGAAGAGACCCCCGAGGATGAAGAGCGGCATCGCCGCCAACCGTTGGCTGGGCGTCAGGCGCCTGGTGAGCATCATGTTCCATGCTCCTGCCGAGTGCGCGCCCGCTTTCCGTGTCCGAACGGGCGCATCATCGTAGAGCAGATAGCGCAGATGCCGTGCCAGGTGGACGGCCGCTAAGTGACGCCTGCATCCCGCGGCGTAGGTCGCGACGCATTATGAGAGGAACGCTGCACGATCCATGACGCGGCGCAGGCTCCGAAAGCGAGCGCCACGCCGGGAACATACCCGTAGCCGTACGCGGGCATAGCGTACGCCCCGAGCAAACCGACGACGCCGGTCGCCAGGCACAGCACCGCTTGTGCGGGCGTTGCCACCGTCCGGCTGTGCCAGAGGGCGCTCGCGCCAATCGCCAAAAACAGCCCGACGGAGAGTGCCGCCACCGTCGTCGAGTGAAAGGGGTCCGCCGCGGTCGAGGTCACCCGCGCGATGCCCGTCACGCAGATCACCGCCTGGCCGGGGTCACCGGGACGGCAGCCGCCGACCGATGCGACCGCGCCGTGTTCGTGAAGGACGAACAACGCGCCGATGATACCGGCGAGCCCACCGCACGGCGCTTCGATCGCGCGAGCCATCCGTGCGCGCGGCGCGGTTCGCACAGATATCGTTGCCACTGGCGCCTCCGAGTGAGCGCTACAGCCGCTCGATCACCGTCGCGATGCCCTGGCCGACGCCGATACACATCGTGGCGAGGCCGAAGCGCCCGCCCCGTCGCTCCAGCTCGTAGAGCAGTGTGGTCAGCAGCCGAGCGCCCGAGCAGCCGAGGGGATGCCCCAGCGCGATGGCGCCACCGTTGACATTGGTGCGTTGCGGGTCCAGCCCCAGCTCACGCATGCACTGCAATGACTGCGAGGCGAAGGCCTCATTGATCTCGACCAGATCAAGATCGCCGACGGTCAGCCCCGCGCGTTGGAGGGCCTTGCGCGTGGCGGGGATCGGCCCGAGCCCCATGTAGGCTGGGTCCACCCCGGCGACGGCGCTGGCGACGATGCGCGCGCGCGGACGCCAGCCCGCCGCCTCGGCGCGCGAGCGTGCGGCCAGCACCAGCGCGGCGGCGCCGTCGTTGATGCCGGAGCTGTTGCCCGCCGTCACGCTGCCGCCTTTGCGGAAGGCCGGCTTGAGCTGCGCCAGCTTCTCCAATGAGGTGTCGCGGCGCGGCTGCTCGTCGGTCTCCACGCGCGCGGTGCCCGCCTTGCCCGCCGGCACGTCAACGGGGACGATCTCGTCGCGGAAGCGGCCCGCGTCGATGGCGGCGACGGCGCGGCGGTGGCTCTCCACGGCGAAGGCGTCCTGGTCTTCGCGCGAGATGCCGTACTTCTCGGCGACGTTCTCGGCGGTCTCGCCCATGCTGAACGGTTGGTGCATCTCGGCGAGGCGCGGGTTGATGAAGCGCCAGCCGAGCGTCGTGTCGAGCAATTGCATTTCGCCGCGCGGGAAGGCCGCGTCGGGCTTGCCCAGCACGAACGGCGCGCGCGTCATGCTCTCGACGCCGCCCGCGACGTAGACGGTGCCCTCGCTCGCCTGGATGGCGTGCGCCGCCGCGTTGACCGCCTGCATGCCGGAGCCGCAGAGGCGGTTGACCGTTTGCCCGGCGACCTCGACGGGTAGGCCGGCGAGCAGCAGCGCCATCCGCGCGACGTTGCGGTTGTCTTCGCCTGACTGGTTGGCGCAGCCGAGGATGACGTCCTCGATCTCGTCGGACGAGACGCCCGCGCGCCGCACCGCCTCGGCGATGGTTAGCGCGGCGAGGTCGTCCGGACGGATGTCTTTCAGCGCGCCGGCGTACTTGCCCATCGGCGTGCGCACGGCGGAGACGATCACGGCTTCTTCGGGATGTTCCATGACGGACTGCTCACTTTGGCTTGAGGGATCGGAGGGCGGTCGGCTAGCGCCCCTGGAAGTTGGGCTTTTCCTTGGCGAGGAAGGCGCGCATGCCTTCTTTCTGGTCCTCGCTGGCGAAGAGCAGCGCGAAGAGGCGCTTCTCGTTGAGCAGCCCCTGTTCGAGCGGCGTCTCGAAGGCCGAGAGGACGGCTTCTTTGATCATGCGCGCGGCGACCGGCGCCTGCGCGGCGACCTCGCGGGCGAGCTTCTTGGCCTCTTCGAGGTGCTGCCCGTCCGGCACGAGGCGGTTGACCAGCCCCCACTCGTGCGCCTCTTGCGCGGTGATGCGCCTGCCGGTCAGGCAGAGCTCCATCGTGCGATATTTGCCGATCGTGCGGGCGAGGCGCTGCGTGCCGCCGGCGCCGGGCATCACGCCGATCAGGATCTCCGGCTGACCGAACTGCGCCTTCTCGCTGGCGACGATCATGTCGCAGTGCAGCGCCAGCTCGTGGCCGCCGCCGAGCGCGAAGCCGCCGACCGCCGCGACCAGGGGCGTCTTCAGCCGTCGGATGCGATCCCAGCTATCGAAGCCGCCGGAAGCCATGTCGATGGCGCTCTTGTCCGACATCTCAGCGATGTCCGCGCCCGCCGCGAAGGCGCGCTCGCCCGCGCCGGTGAGCACGATGCAACGGATCGCCGGATCGCCGTCGAGCTCCTCCAGCCGGTCGGCCAACTCGGCGACGAGCGCCCAATTCAGCGCGTT
This sequence comes from uncultured Chloroflexia bacterium, assembly GCA_963841205.1. GTDB lineage: Bacteria > Chloroflexota > Ktedonobacteria > Ktedonobacterales > JADMIN01 > CAWAWP01. The sequence goes on from CAWJCH010000014.1 coordinate 361,883, forward strand.
GAGTTTATCGGCGCGATTGAGGGTGACGACCGCGATGGGCTCGTCGCGCTCGACGAGGATGTACTGCTCTGGCACCGTTGCCTCCATAGCTAGACGTGATCGGCGTTCCATATCGTGGCCGCGAGGATGTGTTCGCGCGGCGCATCGTCGCGGGGATCAGTATAGCATTGTGACAACTCCCCGTGGCTACAGCCGGGGGCTTCTCAGTTCATCCGGCAGCCCATCGGCTCCCGTCCCTGAAGGCGGTGCCCCCGCCCGTAAAATGTTCTTGGCCGCGTTCACGTCGCGATCTTCCACCAGGCCACAGGAGGGACAGAGATGCGTCCGCACGCTCAGGCTCTTCTGGACGTACTCGCCGCAGCGGCGGCACTTCTGCGTCGTGAAGCGCGCGAGTACTCGCACGACCACGTGACCGGCCCTCTCAGCCTTATCCGTGAGGATGTCGAGGAACGCGCCCCAGCTCGCGTCGTGAATGCTCTTGGCGAGATGGCGGTGGCGCATCATCCCCGCCACGTTGAGGTCTTCCACGCACAGGCGGCGATACCGCTCCGCATATTGCTTGGCCGTCTTGAAATGAAAATCACGTCGCTGACGAGCAACCTTCAAGGGCTCTTTCGCCACCTCGCGCTTGGCCGTGCGCCTGCGGCGGCTCCCCTCTGTGCGCCGGTCGCTGACGCGCTGCGCCCTGGCAAGACGCCGCTGTCCGCTCCGGTAATAGCGCGGGTTCTCCACGAAACCGCCACCGGAGTCGGCCAGGAACACCTTCAGGCCCACATCTAGCCCAATCGCCGCGATGCATGCACGTCTGTTTGCGCGGGATGCGCCTGCGCCGAAGCCCATCCTGGGGGACCGTCTCGCAAACGATCAGCGCGTACCAGTGCCCATCCGCCCGCAACACGAGATGCACCATGACCGGCGTACCTTCCAATGGGCGGTGCAGTTTGATTTTGAGCAGTCGTCCCAGTTTGGCAGGCACATGCAGATGCGCCCCGTCCTCATCCAGCCAGCCATCTCGACTCACGGCTCGTATTGGCGCAATTGGATGCACCGCCAGCGATTGGGCGTCTTGAATCGTGGGAACCCCACGGGCAGGCCAAGGTCTTTCATCTGGAGATATCGCTTGAGCGCCTTGCTGAGGCGGTCGGCCAGGGTTTGTACCGTGGCGGCGGGCAGTAGGCGGGCAGGCCACGTTAGCCACTCGGACCAGCGGCACATGCGCACGCCTCTCGCCGATGGCTCGCAGGTTCATTGAGTGATCAATCCGTCGAGCACCCCAAGCGTGACCTCGGCGAGCGTCTCCATGCGCACGTGGGGGTCGGTGAAGGCGAAGTCGCGCGTGAGGTCGTTCGGCACGACGACGCAGGCGAGTCGGGCGGCGCGAGCTGCAAGGAGACCGGTCGGCGAGTCCTCGATGGCGACCGCCTCGCTGGCCGCGATGCCCAGCTGTTCGAGGGCGAGCAGGTAGAGCGCGGGATTGGGCTTGACGGCCTCCACGTCGTCTCTGGTGCAGAGCGCTCGAAGCGATCGAGGATGCCGAGCCGGCCCAGGTGCCCTTCCACCCATTCGCGCGAGGAGCTTGAGGCCAGGCCAACGCGCAGCCCCCGCGCATGCGCCGCATCCAGCAGATCGGCGAATCCCTCGCGCAGCCGCTCCTCGCCGATCAGCGCCAGCGCACGCTCGCGCACCGCCGACTCGGCCTCCGCGCGCTCGATCGTCTCGCCCGTCAGCCCTGCGAGGTGCGCGATGGGATCGAAGCCCTCATCCGAGGTGCCGACGACCTTGGCCCATTCCTGCAGCGCCAGTTCCGCGCCGTGCTGGCCGTAGACTTCCTGCCAGGCGCGATACCACGGCATCTCGGTGTCGAGGATCGTCCCGTCGAAGTCGAAGATGATCGCGCGCAGCATGACCTCTCCTCGCGACGCTGTGATGACTCACCCGGCGGACTTGAAAGCGCTGTTCTGGGACCACTATGCTGACTACACACTATGCTGACCACGAAAGCATAGCGGCTTTGGCGTGGACATGCGAAGGAACGTACGCCGTGACATCACAGCACGACACAAACGGTCAGCCATCGGATCTTCGCCGAGGCGAAGCGAACGGCATCATCTCGCTGGCCAGCCCGTCTTCATTTGCCGAGACGTTTGAGCGGCTGCGGCGGGCGATCCAGGCACATGGATTGACGCTCTTCGCTACCATCGATCACAGCGGCGAGGCCGAGCGTGCGGGACTCTCCATGCGCCCCACCACGCTTCTGATCTTCGGCAGCCCCATCGCCGGCACGCCGCTGATGGTCGCCTCGCCGCTGCTCGCCCTCGATCTGCCGCTGAAGGCGCTCATCTGGCAGGACACCGATGAGCACGTCTGGGTCAGCTACAACAGCCCCGCGTACCTCGCCGCGCGCCATGCGATCCCCGCCGAGCTCACCCCAAATATCGCGGGTATCGCACCCTTAATTGCGAGCGCGCTGCGCGGCTGATTAAGGCACCGTGCGAGAGGCGGTCAGGCGCCGAGCGGCTTCTTCGCTGGCGCCCCCGCCGCGCGCGGATACTGCGGCGGGCAGCGCCGCTCCTGCCGCGCCAGCACCAGCACGCGCCCGTCGTCCAGCGGCGGGACGGTGATGGGAAGCGGATCGAGCATCCGCGTGCCCAACTGTGGCGCCGCGCGCTCCCCCTGCGCCAACTCCGCCGCTAGGTCACCCTTCTTCGGCAGGATCAGCCAACCGCCAACCGCCGCGAACGGCGCGCAATACTCCAGCAGCGTGGGCAGCGCCGCCACCGCCCGCGCAGTCACCACGTCATACGCGGCGCGGTAGGCGGGCTGGTGCGCTAGATCCTCGGCGCGACCTGCAATCGCCCGTACGTTCGTCGCGCCCATCTCCGCGATAACCGCCTCAAGGAAGCGTACCTTCTTACCCGTCGCCTCTAGCAGCGTCACCAGCCACTGTGGGAACGCGATCATCAGCGCAAGCCCAGGGAAACCAGCGCCGGCCCCGACGTCCAGCACGCGCGGCGTACCAGCGCGCAGCGCGGGCGGCACGCCCAGCGCCACCGTCAACGAGTCGAGGAAGTGGCGGGTGACCACCTCCGCCGGATCGGTGATCGCCGTCAGGTTGAAGCGCGCGTTCCACTCCAACAGCAGCTGGCGGTAGCGCGCGAACCGTTCCACCTGCCCGGCGTCCAGCGCGATGCCAAGCGCCGCCGCGCCCGTCACCAGCGCCTCCAAGCTCTCCGTCCCGCTCGTCATGCGCCATCTCTTCGCAAGCGTTCTTACAAATAGCGAAAGCAGCGCAGGGCAGCGAGCCTTACCGCCCTCTCTGCCCTGCGCGAACTCAGCATCCTCTGAGGCTCATCCTCTGCTCCCCTCAACTCACGCGCTTCTGCTTATGGCCGAGGTAGTCGAGCAGGATGTACTCGCCCAGATTCTCCGGATCGACGTAGAAGGCGCGACCGTTGTTCACCGTCGCCATCTGATTGACGAAGTGCTTCAGGTAGCCCTCGTCCGACAGCATGAAGACGTTGACGACGATGCCCTCTTTCATGCAGCGCTGCACCTCGCGCAGCGTCTGCATCTCCGTCTCGGCATCGGGCGGCCAGTTGAAGACCCAGCCGCCGCCGCCCATGCGCACCGTCGGGCCGCCGTCGGTGATCAGCAGGATCTGCTTATTCGCCGCGCGCGAGCGCGCCAGCAGCGTCCGCGCCGTCATCAGCGCATGGATCATGTTCGTGCCCTGCACGTTGTCCCACTCCGAGATGGCGACGATCTCCTCGGGCTTATACTCGTGCGCCATGTAGTTGAAGCCGACGAGGTGCAACACGTCGCGCGGGAATTGGCCGCGGATCAAGCTCTCCAGCGCGATTGCCACCTTCTTCGCCGGCATCCAGAGATCGTTCGAAAGCATGCTGTAGCTCATGTCGAGCAGCACCACCGTCGCCGTCCGCGTCTGGTGCTCTGTGCGGTAGACCTCGAAGTCGTCGCTGCCCAGGCGCAGCGGCGTCCCCGCGCCGTTGCGCGTCATCGCGTTGCGCAGCGTCTGCTCCAGGTGCAGGTGGAAGGGATCGCCGAAGACGTACGGCTTCGTGTCGTCGGCGCGCTCGCCGCCGTAGCCGCGCTCCGGCATGCGGTGCTGCCCAAAGGCGTCCTTCCGCAGCTGGGCGAAGATGTCTTCCAGCGCCTTCTGCCCGATGCGCCGGATGCCCTGCGCCGTCATCTCGTAGCGGTCGCCCTCGCGCTTGACCAGCCCCTCTTCTTCGAGCTGCTTCATCAGGTTCTGGATCTCTTCCAGCGCGGCGGCCTCGTCCCCGCCGACGAGATCGCGCATCTGATCCGCGTTAAGGCTCTCGATGTCGCCGGTGCGCCGCGCCTGCGCGATGGCGTCCTCCATCGCCTCCATCTCTTGCAACGTGCCCATCAGGTGCATCGCCTCGGCCATCGAGAGCGGCTCATCGCCGGTGAGCTTGAATCGCGTGGTCGCATTCGACGGCGCAACCATCTCTAGGTTCATCGCCAGCTCGGCCAGATCAACCCGCAGTCGGTCGTCGCCGATCAATTGGTCGACCATGTCGCTGAGCTGCTCGCGCTGCTCCGCGCTCATGCTGTCCATCATGGCCTGCATCGCCATCTGCTGGCGCTGCATCTGCTCGACGAGGTCGTCCAGCGAGTTCACGCCGGGGAAGAAGTCGCCGTACTGCTGCATGAAGCTGTCGAAGTCCGGCTCGCCGCCCTCCGCCCGCTCGCGCAGCATCTGGTTCAGCGCGCGCACCATCTCGCGCATGCGCGCCAACTCCTCCGGCGTCATGTTCTGCAGCGCCTGCTGCATCCCCGCGAAGTGCTGCTGCATGATCTGCTGCTGCAGCGATGCCACCAGCTCTTGAAACTCCTGTCGCGCCTGATCGTCCATGAAGTCGTACTCGGTCAGCGACTTGATCTGCCCCGCCGGGTCCTGCGGCAACTGATCGAGGTATTGCAGCTTCTTATTGGCGACGTTTTCGAGCACCTTGCGCAGCGCGTCCGCATCGACGCCCTCCGGCAGCCCCGACTCGCCCTCGCCTTGCTGCCCCGGCTGTCCCGATTGCGCTTGCTGCCAGCGTTGTCCTGAGCGCCCGCTTTGGCTTCGCTGCCCGCCCTGACTCTCCTGACCCTCCCGTCCCTCGCCGCCCTCTTGGCCCTGCGCGCCCTGTGGCTCTCCCTCGTCTCCGGATTGCTGATCGCCGGGGGCCTGCTGCCCTTCTCGTGGCTGCTGCCCGCCCGTCTGATCGAGCCGCCGCTGGATGCCCTCGCGCTCAAGCTGTTGGAGGTGCTCCAACTTCGCCTTGATGTCGTCCATCACGCCGGACATGTTGTAGCGCTGCATCCGCTGCTGCCGCTCCTCGCGCACGCGTCGCATAAGGTCTTGCAGGCCCATGTGCCGCTGGCCGTCGCGATCCTGGAAGCCGCGCTGCATCATGCGCTCCAGCGCACTGCGCAGATCGCCGTTCTTCAGGTAGTCGTCCGAGAGCGCGTCGAGGATCTGCTCGGCGTCGAGATCGTCCAGCCGTTGCGTGCCGTCCCAACGTGAATATTGGTAACCGCGACGCGAGCGGAAAAATCGGTCGAACATGCGATGCTCCGTCTCTAGAATCAGAAGGCGCCGTCATGCGCACGGCATCGCAGCCCGCCCCGCTGTGCGATGAACTGAATACACCCCATATAGAGGGTTGAAGCGTCCGCCACCAGCGAGCCTCCTCGCCTCACGGCCCCTTACCCCTGTCGGGAAAGGTCGGGGTTCGGTTCCCCGACCCCCTCCGGCGAATCCGCTCCGCCTGGCTTCCCCCTCCCATCGCGACGGGAAGGGGATTGGTGTTGGGCATCCTCACTTCGCCCGATAGCGCGCGCCACCGGCGACCTCGTCTTTATTGAGCCGCTTGCTCAGGTGCAGCCCCTCCAGTAGGAACTCCACCGCCGAAGCCACCGTCGCCGGGCTGCCGTGGCCGTGCAGCTTCTGGATCGCCGGCTTCAGGCCGCCGACGCGGTCGAGCTGCGTCACGTAGTCCATCGCTGGCTGCACGTCCGACGCCTGCACGCTGAGGCCCTTCTCGAAGCCCGCCACGAGTTGATCGAGCTCCGAGACCTCGAAGTAGTCGCGGAAGACCTTCAGCACGGAGACGCGCACCAGCTTATCGACGATCTTATCCTCGCGCGCCTCGCCCACCGTGTCTAGCTCGATCTTGCCCGCCGTCGAGGCGATCACCGCGACGAGATCGCTCACGCGCGGAGCGGCCTGCCGCTCCTTCAGGCGGATCGCCCGGCGCACCGAGTTGCTCAGCACGTTCTCGTAGTTCGTGATCGAGACGCGCACGCTCACGCCGGAGCGCTGGCTGATCTCCGACGAGCGCCGTGCCTGGTGCGTGATCTCCGCCACCACCTCCTTCATGAAGTCGGGGAACGCGGTCTCGATGCCCTCGACGGTCAGCGGCGCCGACTCAGACTCCATGATCGCGATCTCGTGCTCCACGGTGCGCGGGTAGTGCGTGCGAATCTCCGTGCCGAAGCGGTCCTTCAGCGGCGTGATGATGCGTCCGCGGTTGGTGTAGTCCTCCGGGTTCGCGCTCGCCACCACGAAGACGTCGAGCGGCAGGCGCACCTTATACCCGCGGATCTGCACGTCGCGCTCTTCCATGATGTTCAGCAGGCCCACCTGGATGCGCTCAGCGAGGTCTGGCAGCTCATTGATGCAGAAGATGCCGCGATGCGTGCGCGGGATCAGCCCGTAGTGGATGGTCAATTCGTCCGAGAGGTAGCGCCCCTCGGCCACCTTGATCGGGTCCACCTCGCCGACCAGATCGGCGATGGTGATGTCCGGCGTCGCCAGCTTCTCGCCGTAACGCCGGTCGCGCGAGATCCAGTGGATCGGCGTGTCGTCGCCCTCCTCCGCGATGCGCGTCTGGCAGGCCTTGCAGATCGGATCCAGCGGGTTGTCGTTGATCTCGCAGCCCGAGACCGCCGGCGTCTCCTCATCAAGAAGGTTCACCAGGCTCCGCGCGATGCGCGTCTTGGCCTGGCCGCGCTCTCCGAGCAGCACGATGTCCTGCCCGGAGAGGATCGCGTTCTCGACCAGCGGGATCACCGTCTCCTCATAGCCGATGATGCCGGGGAACAGCTCCTCATCCGTGCGCAGCTTGCGGATCAGGTTCTGGCGCATCTCCTCCTTCACGGGGAGGACGCGATACTTGCTTGCCTTCAATTGGCCGAGCGTGGCGGGCTTACTGGTGTGTGCCATAGCGAAAAGGACGCTCCTCTTGTGGATTGGATCCGCCCGCAGGGTGTCTCGGTGCGGGATGCGATACGCGCTAGGTCGGTGAGCATTGGGAGACGATGCCGACGAGTGCAGAATCGGAGGGCATCGGGGAATAGGCGACGGCTGTAGAAGTTGTAGTCCGCACGTGACGGGTGAGGGTAGTGCGGCGGCCAATTCGTGACCGGCGCGGGGAGCCCGGCGGGGCGCAACGACACGCTACGACGCGGCGCACGGACGCCGCAACTGCTCGAATGGCTAGGATCGCCCTGCCACACCACCTCCACCGTATTGTACCGCCAGAGCAGCGCGCCGCGTCAGCGGTCACGACTGCCCGATACCGAGCCCTCGTAGCGTCAGCGCCGCGCATATGCTATTATACAATTCGTAACATGACATAACTGCTGAGCTTCAACCGGCGCGCAGGTGGCTGCGCCCGCCTTTCTCGTCTGCCGCACGTCGATCCACCGCTCGATCGCATCTCCACCGTGTGCCGGTGTCGCGGCCCGCACCGGCCTCGTCGCTCAATTGTGTTGGCGTGCACCTTGCGCTTGAATGCTAACGCGCACGATGCCCGCTCGTTCATGCGCTCTCGGACCCCGCCGGAGCCGGGCCGTTGAGAAGCTCCGCGCCGCCCCGAGAGCGCACATGCCGCCCATGAAAGACCGGGTGGCCGGCGATGCCGCCGGGTGCACGGTGATGGGCATCCAATGGAGGATCGTATGGTACCAGTCGACCGGAAAGAGCGCGCGGCAGCGGAACAGCTCGTGGAAGAACATGCCCGGCGCGGATTGACCCGGCGCGAGCTTGTGATTCGGGGCGTCGCGCTGGGCCTCTCGGCGAGCGCGATCGGCGCCGTCCTCGATGCTTGTGGCGGCGGCGCAACGACCGGAGTCAAGACGGTCGATCTCGTCACGACCTGGGGCAGCACCGAGCTCGACTCGTTCAAGGCGGTGGTCGCGCCCTTCACGCAGAGCACCGGCATCACCGTTAACACCGAGTCCACCAAGGATCTCGACGCCACGCTCACCTCGCGCATCCGCGGCAACAATCCTCCGGGCGTCGCCGTCCTGCCCAACCCCGGCAAGATGCAGGAGCTCGCCGCCCAGAAAAGCCTCATCGCGCTCGACTCGTTCGTGGACATGAGTGCGATCCGCAACGACTACTCCTCGGCGTTCATTGATCTCGGCACGGTCAACGGCAAGCTCTACGCCATCTTCTACAAGGCGGCCAACAAGGGCACCGTCTGGTACGATCCGGCGCAGTTCTCCTCTGCCGGGTACACCACCCCCAAGACGTGGGACGATCTGACCGCGCTCTCCGACCAGATCGCCGGGCAGGGCAAGTTCCCTTGGAGCATGGGCGTTGAGAGCGGCTCGGCCAGCGGCTGGCCCGCCACCGACTGGATCTCCGAGATCTACATCAACTCCAACGGCCCAGACATGTACGACAAATGGTGGAAGCACCAGATCCCCTGGACCGACCCCACCATCAAGGACGCCTTCCAGAAGTTCGGCCAGATCGTCACCGGCCACCACTACATCAATGGCGCGCCGCAGTCGATCCTCGCCACGAACTACACGCCGGCATGTTACCCGCCCTTCCAGTCCCCCCCGACGGCGTACATGGTCTATCTCGGCGACTTTGCCGCCGGGTTCATCTCCGACCAGTTCAAGAGTGCGAAGGCGGGCACAGACTACAACTTCTTCAACTTCCCCACCATCAATCCCACGTACCAGGGCGCCCTCACCGGCGGCGTCGACGTCATCGTCGCGCTCAAGAACGACAACGCTGTGCAGGCGCTCATCAAGTACATGGCCACCGCCGACGCCCAGAAGATCTGGGTCCAGCGCGGCGGCTTCACCTCGGTCAACAAGTCGCTCGACGTCAGCGCCTATCCCGACGCCGTCACCAAGGCCTCCGCCCAGCAGCTCACCAGCGCGTCCACCTTCCGCGTCGGCGCCGGCGACCTCATGCCCTCCGCCATGCAGACAGCCTGGTGGCAGCAGGTGCAGACCTTCATCAAGGACACGAGTCAGATCGACAACGTGCTCAACAGCCTCGAATCTACCGCCAAGAGCGCGTATACGTCGTAGTCCTCGCGCGCAACGTATGGGGCCAGCGACCAAGCCGCGCCGCTGGGAGATCGGGCCAGCGGCGACCGTGGCGACGAGCAGCCCGCCACGTTGCGCATGTTCGGTCGCCCGCTCCCACACATCCGGTACCGGTGCAATAGAATGCGCGGCTGAGGCGAGGGCGAGTCCGCCGACCAGGTGGCCCGCCCTCCGTCCCACGTCGCGGAGGAGTTCGACCAATGGCGGTCACAACCACATCGGCTCCTGCCGCGCAGGTGCGCCGACAAAGCCCCGAGCCATTCTGGAGGCGGCCCTCGCTCATCGCCTGGCTCTGGATCGGCCCAGCGGTGATCATCGCCCTCGTCTTTCTCGTCTACCCCGTCATCTACACCATCTGGCTCAGCCTCCAGAACGCCTATTCCACCGCGTTTGTCGGGCTCGCCAACTACAAGACCGTCTTCACCTCGCCCGATTACCTGACGGTGCTGCGCAACAACATCCTCTGGATCGTGCTTGGCACGATCTTCACCGTTGCCCTCGGCCTGGTCATCGCCGTGCTGGTGGACCGCGTGCGCTTCGAGAGCATCTTCAAATCCGCCATCTTCATCCCGATGGCGATCTCGTTCGTGGGCGCCGGCGTCATCTGGCGCTTCGTCTACGCCTACAACAACCCCGGCGAATCGCAGATCGGCCTGCTCAACGCCCTCGTCACGCGCTTCGGCGGCCAACCCCAGGCGTGGCTCATCGGCGGCGCCAATAACATCTGCGCTGATCGTCGTCTACGTCTGGATCTGGACCGGCTTCTGCATGGTGATCCTCTCGGCCGCCCTCAAGGGCATCCCGGCGGACATCCTCGAAGCGGCGCGCAGTCGACGGCGCCAGCGAGGTGCAGATCTTTTTCCGCGTCATCGTGCCGATGATCAGCCCGACCATCTGCGTCGTCGCGACGACGATGGTCATCAACCTGCTCAAGATCTTCGACATCGTCTACGTGACATGGGCGACAACCAGCCCGAACACGAGCGTCGTCGCGTTCGACTACTACCAGAACTACTTCAATTTCAACGACTTCGGCCTCGCCAGCGCGCTCGCGGTCATCCTCCTGATCGCCATCGTGCCCGTCATGATCTGGTCAATATCCGTCGGTTCCGCGAGCAGGAGGCGCAACGATGAGCCTGTCGAACACCCCGCCGACCCAGCCCGGCATCTCCGCTGAGGCGGGATCGCTGGTACTCCTCCAGGCGGCGGGCACGCGGGCGCAGACACCGCGCGAGGGGCTGCTGCGCCGCTTCAACGGCGGCATCCTGATGGGCATCGTCGTCGTCATCGCGCTGCTCTGGTCGGTGCCCACCTTCGGCCTGTTCGTCGCCTCCCTCCGCCCCGCGGCGCTCGACCCACACCACCGGCTGGTGGGAGGGCTCGTGCCGCCGTGGCACTTCACCATCGAGAACTATCAGCAGGTGCTCAGCGGGCAGGGACGTCGGACGCGCCTTCATCAACAGCCTGATCATCGCCATTCCGGGCACGATCATCCCGGTGCTCGTGGCCGCCTTCGCCGCCTACGCCTTCGCCTGGATGAAGTTCCCCGGTCGCGACTGCGCTCTTCCTCGGCATCGTCGCGCTGCTGGTCGTGCCGATCCAGATGACGCTGATCCCCATCCTGAACATCTTCACGCAGGTCGGCATCACGGGCACGTATTTCGCCATCTGGCTGGCGCACACGGCCTATCGGCCTGCCCTTCGCGATCTACCTCCTGCGCAGCTTCTTCGGCGCGCTGCCCCTCGGACCTGCTCGAGTCCGCGCGCATCGACGGCGCGTCGCACTTCACCATCTTCACCCGCATCCTCCTGCCATTGGCGGTACCCTCGCTGGCCTCGCTGGCGATCTTCCAGTTCATGTGGGTCTGGAACGACTTCCTCGTCGCGCTGCTCTTCCTGGGCGGCAACCCAGACCTCGCGCCGCTGACGGTCAAGGTCGCCGACCTCGTCAACTCGTTCGGCAGCAACTATCAGGTCCTGACGGCGGCGGCGTTCGTCTCGATGGCGCTACCGCTGGTCGTCTTCTTCAGTCTCCAGCGCTACTTCGTGCGCGGCATCCTGGCTGGCTCGGTCAAGGGCTAGCGAACGCTACTGATACGGTGGGTACACAGCGCCGCGGATCTGCCCGGCGCATCGCGAAGGTGGCACGCAATGGCGGAAGTACGATTCGAGCACGTGACGAAGCGCTACGGTGAGAACGTGCCGGTCATCAAGGACCTCAACCTGACGGTGGAGGACCACGAGTTCCTGGTGCTGGTGGGGCCGTCGGGCTGCGGCAAATCGACGGCGCTGCGCATGATCGCCGGCCTGGAGGCGATCACCGAGGGCGACCTCTACATCGGTGACCGCCGCGTCAATGATGTCGCCCCCAAGGACCGCGACATCGCCATGGTCTTCCAGAACTACGCCCTCTACCCCCACATGTCCGTGCGCGACAATCTGGCCTTCTCGCTGAAGCTGCGCCACAGGAGCGCCGCCGAGGTCAACGCGCGGGTCAGCCGGGCCGCCGAGACGTTGGGGCTGGGCGACTACCTCGAGCGCAAGCCGCGGGCGCTCTCGGGGGGCAGCGCCAACGGGTGGCGCTGGGGCGGGCGCTGGTGCGCGAGCCGCTGGTCTTCCTGCTCGACGAGCCCTTGTCCAACCTCGACGCCAAGCTGCGCGTGCAGACGCGCACCGAGATCGCCCGCCTGCACCAGCAGACGCGCACCACCTTCGTCTACGTGACCCACGACCAGGTCGAGGCGATGACGATGGGCGACCGCATCGCCGTGCTCAACGCCGGGGTCATCCAGCAGCTCGGCGCGCCGCAGCAGCTCTACGACGCGCCGGCCAACCTCTTCGTCGCCGGCTTCATCGGCAGCCCCGCCATGAACTTCTTCTCCGCCCGCCTCGTCAGCTCCGGCGCGGGCGATCCCATCCTCTCCATCCAGCCGAACGAGTCCGGCGCCGAGCCTCGTCGCCTGGCGATTCCCCCCGCGCAGGCCCGCCGCACGACCGTGGGGGACGATCAACTGCTCGTCGTCGGCATCCGCCCCGAGCACCTCCACCTGGCGGGCGCCGAGACCGATCCCAACACGCTCGTCGGGACCGTGGAAGTGGTCGAGCACCTCGGCAACGAGCAGCTCGCCTACGTCAAGGTGCCGGGATTGGTCTTGCCCCAGGCCGCCGCCGCCGCACGCGAGGCCGAAGCGGCGCGGGGGTCTGCCGTCGCCCTCAGCGCCACCATGCGGCTGGACCCCGACGTGCGCGTCCAGCCGGGCCAGCGCGTCGCCCTCGCCGTCGATACGAACCATATCCACCTCTTCCACGCCGAAACCCAGCAGCGCATCGCCTGACCGCGCCTCGTCCAGCATCGCTCGCCATTTCCCGTGGGCGCGGCCCGGAAACCGTGCCTTACTGCGCTAGAATATATGTACTATACCGGGTCCGGCGAAAGATCCCCGGTCAGCCGGAATGCGGCGTCGTCTCCTCGCACCATCGCGGGGCGGCGGCGCCGCTCGCTACCCATACCCCTTCCACTCGTTCACAGCATGCCGCCAACCAAAACCCAACCGTGTCGTCCCCCGACCGCTGGGCCTACGTGAGCGTAGGGACCTCGTTCGGTCGAGCATGCCCCCGCCCTTCGCCGTGATGCCACTGATCCAGGAGCAATTCCAGTTTGCGGGGAGTGTCTGACTCCTCCAGCGGTGTCTATACGATGACCTTGAGGTCCGGCGTGTCGAAGACTTGAAAGGCGAGGCGCTCGAACACGAGATAGCCCACCTGCGGATGGTTGAGCGTTTTTCGCCCTTCTTGCCCACCACGCACCTCGTGATCGGGCCACCAGGCCCGAAACTCTGGGCTGCAGAGTTGGAGATCATGGATCAATTCAGCCAGTTGGGCATCCTCTGGATACCGCGCACAACTGCTCCGGAATTGCGCTAGGAGCTGCCGTGCGTCGTCTTCCCAATTGACGATGAACTGCCGCGCCATGGGATTGGTGAAGACGCCCCAGATCGTGTTGCGCTCGCGGGGGGTGGCCGCCTCGCGGTGGTCGCCGAATACGGCACATCCGGCGTCGTTCCGCGCAAGGACATCCCAGCGTCTCCCCGACACGAATGCTGGACGACTGCCAAACGCATCGAGGAAATGCTGCAACGCCGGGCTTACCACCTCGGATTCCGGCACGAGCGCAGGGGGTGGTTGCTGATGCGCCAAGAAGAAGAGATGGCTGCGCTCATTCGCGTCCAGGCGCAGGGCATGCACCAGGCGCTCCAAGACCTGCGTGGACGGCGTGATGGAATGCCCCTGTTCCAGCCAGGTGTACCAGTCCACGCTCACCCCGACCAGTTGTGCCACCTCCGCCCGTCTGAGTCCCGGCGTCTTGCGCCGGTTTCCCCTCGGCAGCCCTACCTCCTCGGGAGCCAGCCTCGCCCTGCGCACGCGCAGGAAGTCCGCGAGTTCATGCAAGCGATACGCTTGCTGTGATCCCTGCCCGATCACCATCCAGACCTCTTTTCAATCGGATATTCGACCGATGTGCGAAGTGAGCATCCCTCAAAAGGGGAGTGAAACTCCTAGGATCACTGCTCATCTTGTCCTAGTTCCGCCTTCAGTAAACCATAGAGAGGTGGGTGAAGTGCCCACACAACATCAGGTGAAGGGCGAGGATGAGCGACATGGATTTGCAATTGGCGGGGAAAAGGGCTTTGGTGACCGGGTCGAGTTCCGGGATCGGCGAGGCGATAGTAAGGCGACTCGCCGCCGAGGGGGCTGCCGTCGTGGTGCATGGTCGCGACGAAGGCCGAGTCAACGCCGTCGCCGCGGCGATTCGTGCCGGGGGAGGGAATGCCGAGATCGCGCTCGGCGATCGCGCGACGGACGCCGGGGCCGACGTGGTCGCCGCCGCGGCGCTCACCGGCGGGCCGATCGACATCCTGGTCAACAATGCCGGTGTCTTCAACACCGCCGGCGTCGTCGGCTTTCGCTCGTGGACCGAGGCGACGGCCGCGGAGTGGGCGCAGATCTACAACACCAACGTGATCACCGGCGTGCGGATGATCAAGCGCCTGGTGCCGCAGATGCGCGAGCGACGCTGGGGTCGGGTGATCCAGATCGGCGGCGGCCTGGCGCAACAACCCCAGGCCGGCGGGCCGAGCTACAACGTGACGTTGGCGGCTCGCCACAACCGCGCGGTCTCACTCGCGCGCGAGCTGAAGGACACCGGCGTGACCTCGAACGTCGTGGCGCCCGGCGCGATCCTCGCGGAATCGGCGCGCGCGGCGTTCATCCAGATGGGACAGGCCCACGGTTGGGGCAAGACGTGGGAGGAGATCGAACACAACGCCACGCAGGCGATGGCGCCGAATGACGTGGGCCGCCTCGGTCGGCCAGAGGAGATCGCCGCGGCCGTAGCCTACCTGGCCAGCTCACTTGCCGAGTACGTGAGCGGCGCGACGATCCGCGTCGACGGCGGCACGATTCGTTCCGCGTTTTAGGAGGAATGCAAGGCGAGATTTCTACTGCCTTGTCAAACTAGAATATATATTCGATAACGTGTACATCTTGCGCGTTTCGGTGAGCTAGACGACGGCGCCGTTTCCCGTTGTTGGAGGGGGAAGCGACGCCATCCTTTTCCTCTCACCCCCACAGCGTTCACCAATCCTCCCTACCACACAGTGCGAAAATCGGCAGAAATCGGCAAAATCGGCAACACCCATGACGACGTTACCCCGCGAAATGCGGCAAGAATGGCAATCATCCCCTCACCACACTTTGAAATTCCGGCAGAAATGGCAATATCTCTATCGCCTCCATGCCCCAAGTCCGTCCGCATCCCCACCCTCGCGTCCAGACGGACGCACTCCTCACCTCTGAGCCACGCGCATGCATCTCGCATGCAAAAGCTTCCCAAAGCACAGCTTGACACCTTGTGTTGCAAGCTAGTACCATCCCGCGTGCCAACCTAGCGTAAAGGGTCGGCGCACGCGGAAGTGGCCACAGCAAAGGAGCTCGACAGTGGTTCACGCAGGCAAGCCTCACGCTTTCCCCGTCCACTGGTGGCGCCAGATTGCCACCGTCTGTATCCTGGTCGTCGTCGCGGCCAGCTCGCTCTTCCTCGGATCTGGTCGCGTCTTCGCCGTCGGTGGCACCGCCCCCAATGGTCCCGGCTCGTCCTCCGTCTGGACGCCCTCCACGAACAGCGTCCTGGGCACGGCGGCAAACACGACGAGCGACGTGTGGTTCACCGGCTACAACGGCATCGTCGGCGAGGTCTACTACCCGACCGTTGACACGCCGAACAGCACCGACCTCCAGTTCCTCGTCGGCAACAGTGGCCACACCTGGGTGGATGAAGAGAAGGTCGCCACCACCTCGACCGCTTCGCTCTACAACTCGCACTCACTCGCATGGACGGTGACCAATACCGCCACGCGCGGCAGCTACAAGATTCACCAAGACGATCTACACCGACCCCGCGCGCAACACGCTGATTCAGGACGTCACCTTCACCGCCCTGACCGGGCATCTCTCCGACTACAACCTCTACGTCCTCTACAACCCCACCATCCACAACGCCGGCGACCACAACACCAGCTCCACGCAGGTCGCTAGCGGTCGCACGATGCTCGTCAGCACCGACAGCAGCGGCCAATATGCCAGCGCCCTCGCCGCCATCTTCCCCTACGTCAGCGGGCATGACCAGTTCGGGCTTCGTCGGCCAGAACGACGGTTGGACTGACCTCAAAGGCTCGACCAACTGCGGCAGCGGCACCTGCCCCGACTACACCATGAGCTACACCTATAGCTCGGCCAACAACGGCAACACCGCCCAGACCGGCCAGATCGACCTCTCCGACGCCGGAGCGATCAACCTCACCACGGCCACCACGGCCACCTTCCGCCTCGGCCTCGGCTTTCGGCCAGGGCGGACCAGCGCCGTCTCCAACGCCGAATCCACGCTCAATGGCACGCTCGGCGACGCCACCAACATGCTCAACACCTACGTCACCCAGTGGAACACCTTCGACAACGGCCTGACGACCCCGCCGCTCTACGGCTCGACGATGGCCATCAAGAACGCGCGGCAGCAGGAGTCTTATCTCGCGACGAACATGCTCAAGGCCTCGCAGGATAAGACCACCAACGCCATCGTCGCCGCGCATCGGCACGCCCTGGGGCGACACCAACGGCGACGGCGACGTCGGCGGCTATCACCTCGTCTGGGCGCGCGACATGTACGAGATCGCCAGCGCCCTGATCGTCGCCGGCGACACCACCGACGCGAAAAACGCCCTCACTCTGGGAGTTCAACTCGCAGCAGCAGCCGCGACGGGCACTTCCCGCAGAACAGCTTCGTCAATGGCACGCCGAACTGGACGGGCATCCAGGAGGACGAGTCAGGCCTTCCCGATCCTGCTCGCCTGGAAGCTCGGCGTCACCGACAACACCAACTACACCAACCACATCAAGCCGGCGGCGAACTACATCATCGAGCATGGCCCATGGACCGGCGAGGAGCGCTGGGAGGAGAACGGCGGCTACAGCCCCTCCACCATCGCGGCGGAGATCGCTGGCCTACTCGCGGCGTCCTCCATCGCCAGCACCAACGGCGACACGACCAACGCCAACCGCTTCGCCTCCTACGCCGACTACTACCAGGCGATGATCGAGGATTGGACCTTCACGACGAGCGGCATCGCTGAGCGGTGGCTCGTACTACGAGCGCATCGACGACGACGCCAACCCCAACGACGGCCACACGCTGGTCATCGGCAATGGCGGCGGCACCTACGACGAGCGCAACATCGCCGACGCCGGCTTCCTCGAGCTGGTGCGCCAGGGCGTCAAGCCGGCCACCGATCCCTACATCACCGCCTCCATCGCCACGGTGGACGCGACGATCAAACAGACCATCGGCGGCAACGCCTACTGGTTCCGCTACAACCACGACGGCTACGGCGAGAATACCGATGGCTCGAACTACGACGGCACGGGTGTCGGGCAGCTCTGGCCGATCTTCTCCGGCGAGCGCGGCATCTACACCGTCGAGACCGGCGCCAGCGCGGATGCCTACCTGACGGCGATGACCGCCTCCGAGAACGCCTCGGGCTTCATCCCCGAGCAGATCTGGGACTCCACGCCGCCCTCCGGCTTCACCGCCGGCACGCCGACGAAGTCGATGGACCCGCTGAATTGGTCGATGGCCGAGTACGTCACGCTGCTCTACTCGGCCGCGAATGGCACGGTCGCCGACCAGACCAGCCTCACCACAGGCCGCTACGTCAGCGGCGCCTACACACCGCACACCGGCTGGGCGGTGGATTACAACAGCGCGAATCTCGCCCAGGGCAAGGCGCTGACGATCTACTATCACGGATCGCTGGACAATTCCGCCCACGTCTATCTGCACTGGGGCGAGAACGGCTGGACCAATATCCCATCCACCGACAAGCCGATGATCAAGCGGCCGGACGGTTTCTGGCAGACGACGATCTCGCGTGCCGATCGACGCCACCAGCCTCAACTTCGCCTTCAACGACGGCACCAACTGGGACAACAACGGCGGCGGCAACTGGAACGTCAGCATCTCCGCCGGGCACGACCTACTCGGCGCTTGCGACCCCGGTGATGTCGCTTCCCGTACGTGCCGGTCGCGGGCCAGCAGGTGAAGCTCACCTACAACGGCACGCTCGCCGCCAGCGCCACCAGCATCACCGTCCACTGGGGCTACAACGGCTGGACCAGCCCCACCGACACGCCGATGACCAAGCAGAGCGACGGCTCCTGGCAGGCCACTGTCACGATGCCCGCCGGCGCCAACGCCCTCAACACCGCCTACTACAACCAGAGCTCCACCTGGGACAACAACGGCGGCAGTAACTACAACCTGAGCGTCTCCCAGCGCTAGCTGAGGAATCTCGCGCGGGCAGAGTGGGCGTCCAGCTTCGGCTGCGGCGCCCCTTCTTCGTGCGCTCGTTGCTCACCGTCCGGCGGCACGGCGCAGCCGCTGGCATGGTGGCGCGCGACAAGCTCTGCGGAAAATGCGACGCGGCCACCGAGCGAAGAAGCCCGAGGCCGCGCCTGAGTGTTTCGTGCGTTACCGGCGACTAGCGGCTACTTTCCGCGGCGCAGGCGCTGCCCGTGCCGCGACGTGTGATAGCCCGCGTAGATCACGATGGCGAACGCCGCCACCGCTAGATAGATATCCAGATCTTCGAGCACGATGGTGAAGATGCTGGAGTTGTTGGCTAGGAAGAGATAGGCCACCGCGACGAGCCCGATGATCAGGGTAGCCGCCGCGGGCGACCTCTGATAGAAGCGCCGCACGAATTTCTGCAGGCGCAGCAGCACCGCCGCAACGACGATGGTGCCGATCGCGAGGAAGAAGGCGCTGCGATGACTCGGGTCATTGGCGACCAGATCGACGAAAAGGAGCGCCGTGCCCACGAGTCCCAACACTCCAGCGACGATCAGCAGGCTGGAGAATGCCCCCTGCGCCGGGCGTAGCCGCACGGCGAGGCCGAGCGCGATGGTGCCGAGAATGGCCACGGGGATGGCGGCGATGGCGACCGTCGAGAGCGAGGAGAATGAGTTCACCGCGATGTGAAATTGCGACGTCAGCTGCGAGTCCAGTGTCCGGAGGCCGCTGTCCGTGGCGCCCGGAGCGAGCGAGGAACCCACCGCGCTATAGATGCGCTCAGCTGCCCCTTGAATCAGTCCGAGATACGCGACGCCGGCCACGAGGCCCCAGACGATGGCCAGGGTCGACATCTTGGCCGATCCCGTTTTCGGCGACACTTGTTGTTGTGCGCTCGGCATGTATACTCCCCTCCCCAGATCGATGCGCCTCGGCGGCCGTCGATGGCTCATCCGCAGAGCGCCTACATGCTACAACGGACCAAGCGGGGAGGATGCACGCCAGTTTGCGCGGGGTGTGACGCGGACAACAGGTCGCGGTCAGTCCTGCTTCAGTTGCCAGTCGCGCCACTCGTCCCACTCGTCCCAGCGGAGCGCCGCATTGGCCTTGGGTGGGGCGGGTAGTGGCTGCGTGCGCGCCTGGGCGTACTCGCCGGTGACGCCGAGTGGCGGGGCCGCTGATCCCGGGCGGTTCGGCAGCATCTGCGTGCGGTCCTGCGCCAGCATCTCGGGATCGGTTGGCAGGTGCGTCAGCCCATGTGGTGCCGATGGATCGCCCGCCCGGCGCGCCGCACCATTGCGCGGCGCCCGCAGCAACGCCATCAGCTCGTCCACCGGCGTGCCGGTGGGCTTCGGCCACGTCCAGCGAAGGCCCAGCCAGCCGCGTTCGAGCGCGCGGGTCACTTGCCGCAGGGCTGCTTCGAGCCGCTGGTGCTCCAGGCGCAGCTCGCGCAACTCGGCGACGCGCTCGGCGGTGGCCCTGAGCCGCTCCGCCACGGGTCGCAGCGCCGGATCGAGCGGGGCGATGTCGCGCTGGTGACCGCGCATGGCCGCATCGGTCAGCGCGTAGAGGCGCTCGGCATCCTCGGAGCCCCGCCGCTGTAGCGAGACGACGCGCGCCCGCAGCAGTCGCGTCTCATTGCTGCGCATGCGCGCCATCGCCTCGGCGCGGAGCAGCCGCTCGCCCGTGCGGAGCACGCCCGCGAGCGTCAGCGCGATCCCCACGCCGACGAGCGCGCCATCCAGCAGAGCCCTCGCGCCGCTGTCGAGCCGCAACGCGGGCTGGAGGGGGATATCCGTCGCGAATCGGAGGAAGACGATATAGACGAGTAGCGTCGCGATCATCCAGATGGTCGTCGCGGCGCGTCCCGCCGTGCGCAGCGCGAGCAGCATGAGCGGGGGCATGATCACGAGCAGCGAGGCGCGCGGACCCACCAGCGCGAAGGCCCAGCCGAGCATGCCCGTCTGCGAGACGAGCAGGACACCGCCTGCCAAGGACTGCAACCGCTCGTCCTGTCCGATGGCATAGGCCAGCCAACCGCCCAGCCCCGCGATCCCGGCGAAGAGCCAGGCCCAGATCGCCAGCGACTGATGATCGATGAGCAGCAGGGCGCCGACGAGTGCCGCGACGGCGACCAACCCCGCGTGACACGCCGCCACCGCCAGCACGATGTTGCCGCCCTCGAGTGGGCGTCCGGCCCTGCGTAGCGCCTGCGGCTCGTCGTCGGCGCCGACGGGATCGAGGTGTTCGAGCTCGTCCGTGGCCGTGAGCTCGCGCATCACCGAAGCCTCGTGTGATTCAAGAGCCGCCCGTGTCTGTGCCGCGACGGAATCCGCAGGCTTCGCCCATCGCGGAGACGAAGGCTGCGATGGCGTACTCATGGCCTCGGTCGGGGCGTACTCCGTCCGATCCCGCACCTCCGTCTGATCCGTCGCCTCGGTAGCGCGCGACGCCTGTGGCGCGACGGGCGACATGCTCGCCAGCGTCGGATACCTTCGCGTGGTTGGGGGGATGCTGCGCGTAGGCGCGATCGGCGGCGGCCCTGTGTAACCGGGCTCCGTGGAAACGGCCCCGACGTTTGAAGCGCCTTCCGGTTCGGGCTCTACGGGTTCACGCGCAGCCTCGGGTTCCGAGAGCGCGTGCGCGGTGAAGGCGGCGATGGTGGCCTTCAGGCCCTCGTCATCGAGTGTGACCGGCGCAACGGCGGGCGCGGAGCTGGGCTCGACGCGCGCCGCCGGCGAAAGTGTCTGCGCCGCTCGCACGGAAAGATCGCCCTGGGGATGCGCACGCCGAGCGGCGGACATCTGCTCGCGACGCGACGCCGCAGCGGGAGCCTTCCGCTTGCGGCGCTGCCCGGATCGCTTATTACCCATCGACATCCTCCCCTAGCCCACCTTCGGAGGTCGCATCGGCGCGCAGAGGTTTTGTCGCCTTCCGGTTGCCTTGACACGCTTTCTTGTTCCGTGTCATACTGACTGATGCGGTAACCAATCCGAATGCTCGTGCTCTGTGGCACAACCCTGACGCGCGCCGATTGGCGACACGCACAGCGCTGACGGAACGAGTACGCGCGCGACGCGCCTAAGAGAGTCCGGGGTTGGTGCGACCGGACGGCGCGAACGAGCGGAAGATCATTCCTGAGCTGCCACCCAAAGCCTTTCTGATTTGGCGGAGGCGTGGCCGGAACCCGTCCGTTATCTCGCGGGTGGGCGTCTCGACGGAGTCTATCCGCCGCGCGTCCCGATAAGACAAGTGGATCGGCGCGATCCGTTACGCCCTCCTCGGCGCCCTACGATGGGTGCTGAGTGTTTGGACGACCTGGCAGCCGCGCCGGTCAATTAGGGTGGTACCACGGGAGTTGCTCTCGCCCCTTCTTCGGGGCGGGAGCTTTTTTTCTGCCCCTGACTCTCGACGAGAACAGATGCGAGAACCCAGAGGAGCGGATGTCAGATGCAGCCGAACCCAGAGCCGCAGGTCGCCGCAACGAGGCCACTGTACCATACAGACAGCTATCTCACCACATTTGATGCCAAGGTCATAGGCGTAGAAAGTAACGCGCTAGCCCTCGACCAGACGGCCTTTTTCCCCAGCGGCGGCGGCCAGCTCGCCGACCGTGGCGCGCTCCTCTGGAACGGCTCCAGCTTGTCGCTGACGGGACTCAGCAAGCGTAACGACGTCGTCTGGCACGCGATCGACGCGGCCGCTGGCGCGCTGCCGTCCATCGGCGACACGGTGACGGGGCAGCTCGATTGGGACTTCCGCTACCGCATGATGCGCACGCACACGGCGTTGCACGTACTCTGCGGCGTGATCTTCAAGGACTTCGGCGCGCAGGTGACGGGCGGCCAGATGTACGCCGACAAGGCGCGGATGGACTTCTCCATGGAGGGATTCACGCCCGAACTGGCGCAGGCCA
Source organism: uncultured Chloroflexia bacterium (assembly GCA_963841205.1). GTDB lineage: Bacteria > Chloroflexota > Ktedonobacteria > Ktedonobacterales > JADMIN01 > CAWAWP01. Next base: position 384,085 of record CAWJCH010000014.1, read on the forward strand.
TCGAGCGCAGCGTCAACGAGGCCCTCGCGGCGGATCATCCCATCAAGGTCTATTCCCTGCCGCGCGCGGAGGCGTTCGAGATCCCCGACCTGATTCGCACCAAGATAAACCTGCTGCCGCCGGAGATTAACACCATTCGCATCGTCGAGATCGTCGATGTTGACCTCCAAGCCGACGGCGGCACGCACGTCCGCCGCACCGGCGAGGTCGGCGCGATCCGCGTGCTGAAGACCGAGAACAAGGGCAAGCAGAACAAGCGCATGGAAATCGAACTGGTGGACAACGCCTCAGCCAGCGGTCGCTGACATTCCAGTTGACACCACTGTGCGTCTTGGATGTCGCCGATCAAGCAAGGCGTCCCCAAGGCCGCACGGGCGGGCTTCGCGGCCACCGGCCTTCGAGTGAGAACCAGAACCTGAGAGAAGATAGAGGACGAGCAATGGCGGAGCAGCAGAAAACGACGAGCAAGGCCGCGACAAAGAACGCGACCGGCGCGAAAGCTGGCAAGAACGGCAAAACCACGACGAAGGCCACGTCTGCGAATGGCGCAAGGAGCGGACAGCTCTTCCAGCCGGTGACGGCGCCGACCAAGGTTGACTATCCCCTGCTGGAAGATGCCACGCAGCATTGGTGGGACGAGCACGACATCCTGCAGAAGTATCTGCATCGCAACGACGGTTCGGATAAGCGCTGGTCGTTCATCGACGGGCCGATCACGGCGAACAACCCGATGGGCGTTCATCACGCCTGGGGCCGCACGTACAAGGATCTCTTCCAGCGCTTCAACACCATGCGCGGCTACAAGCAGCGCTACCAGAACGGCTTTGACTGCCAGGGTCTCTGGGTCGAGGTCGAGACGGAGAAGGAGCTCGGCTTCAACAGCAAGCACGACATCGAGGAGTTGGGCATCGCCAACTTCGTCGAGAAGTGCAAGGAGCGCGTGCTGCGCTTCTCCGATCGCATCACCAAGCAGTCCGTCCGCCTGGGCGAGTGGATGCAGTGGGACAACTCCTACTACACCCTCTCGGACGAAAACAACTACACGATCTGGGGCTTCCTCAAGACCTGCTGGGAGCGGGGTTGGCTCTATCGCGGCCACGATGTGATGCCGTGGTGCCCGCGCTGCGCCACCGGCATCTCCGACATGGAGATCAACGAGGGGCGCTGGAAGGTGCAGCACACCAGCGTCTACATGCGCCTGCCGCTGGTGGGCCGCGACCGTGAGTACCTGCTCGTCTGGACGACGACGCCGTGGACCATCCCGGCGAACGTGCTGGCGGCGGTGAACCCCGACCTCGACTATGCCAAGGTCGAGCAGGACGGCGACACCTACTACCTCTCCACCGAGGTGGTGCCGAAGCTGGCGAAGCTGCGCGGCCACGAGCATGGCGAATACAAGGTGGTCGGCACGCTCAAGGGCGCGGAGATGGTCGGCTGGCGCTTCACCGGCCCCTACGACGAGCTGCCCGCGTGGCAAAATGCTGGCGGCGAGCACGTGGTCGTCGCCTGGGACGAGGTCAGCGCCGCCGAGGGCACCGGCATCGTGCACCTCGCGCCGGGCTCTGGCCGCGAGGACTTCGCGCTCGCCAAGCAGCGCCCCGGCACCCCCGTGCTCGCTCCGGTGGACGAGAGCGGCTATTACGTCAGCGGCTACGACTGGCTGACGGGGATGCACGTCTCCGAGGTTGCGCGCTCGATCTTCGAGGATCTGCGCCGCAAGGGCTATTTCTACCAGACGGAGTCGTACGAGCATGTCTACCCGCACTGCTGGCGCTGCAAGACCGAGCTGATCTTCCGCCTGGTGGACGAGTGGTTCATCTCGATGGGCGCGCTCGACGAGCCGGGCGACAACCTGCGCAAGCGCCTCGTGCGCATCGTGGATGATCCCGCGATGACGTGGATCCCCGGCTTCGGGCGCGACCGTGAGCTCGACTGGCTGCGCAACATGGAAGACTGGATGATCTCCAAGAAGCGCTACTACGGCCTGACGCTGCCGATCTATCCGTGCGAGGCGTGCGGCACCTTCGAGGTGATCGGCAGCGAGGTCGAGCTGAAGGAGCGCGCCGTCTCCGGCTGGGAAGAGTTTGAGGGGCATTCGCCGCATCGCCCCTGGGTGGACGCCGTCAAGGTCGCCTGCGGGTCCTGCGGCGCGGTGGTCAGCCGCGTCCCCGACGTGGGCAATCCGTGGCTCGACGCCGGCATCGTCAGCTTCTCGACGCTGCACTATCGCAACGACAAGGAGTATTGGCGCGAGTGGTTCCCGGCGGACTTCGTCACCGAGGGCTTCGCGGGGCAGTTCCGCAACTGGTTCTACTCGCTGTTGGTGATGGCCGCCGCGCTGGAGGACGCCGCGCCATTCAAGACGCTGTTGGGCTATGGCACGTTGAAGGATGAGAAGGGCGAGGAGTTCCACAAGAGCAAAGGCAACAGCATCCCCTTCGACGAGGCGGCGGCGATCGTCGGCTCGGATACGATGCGCTGGCTCTTCAGCAACCACACGGCGGAGCAGGACCTGCGCTTCCCGCGCATCCCGACGCAAGGCGAGGCGGCGGAGGCGCGCGCTGCAGGTCTGCCGCCGCGGCTCTCGGATCTGTGGCTGCAAGCGCGGTCGCCGCTCGATAAGCTGTGGAACGTCTACTCATTCTTCGTCACCTATGCCAACATCGACGGCTTCAACCCAACGACGCGCAACCTGCCGGTGGCCGAGCGCAGCGATCTGGACCGCTGGGTGCTCTCTGAGCTGCAGGAGACGATCCAGGCGGTCGAAGTCGGATTTGAGAAGTTCGATACGCAGCGCGCGGGCACGGCGCTCAGCGCGTTCATCGAGAACCTCTCGAACTGGTACGTGCGGCTCAGCCGGCGCCGCTTCTGGAAGGCGGAGGAGGACGCCGACAAGGTTGCCGCATACCTGACGCTCTACGAGTGCCTGGTGACGGTGACGAAGCTGCTCGCGCCGCTGACGCCGTTCCTGGCGGAGTCGCTCTACCAGAATCTCGTTCGCTCGGTGGAGGCCTCCGCGCCGGAGAGCGTACACCTCTGCGATTGGCCGGTGGCCGATGCCTCCCTTGTCTCGCCGAGGCTGCGCGACGAGACGGAGTTGGTGCAGCGGCTGGTGGCGCTGGGCCGCGCGGCGCGCGAGAAGGCGCAGATCCGCGTACGGCAGCCGCTGAGCCTACTCTACGTCCGCCTCGCCGCGGAGGACGAGCGCGAGACGGTGGCGCGCCTGGCCGATCAAGTGCTCGGCTCGCTCAACGTCAAGCGGCTGGAGGTGCTGCCGCCGCAGAGCGACATGCTGCACTACACCGTGCAGCCGCGCATGGCTGTGCTCGGCCCGAAGCACGGGCGCCTGCTGCCGAAGGTGCTGGGCGCGCTGCGCTCCGGCGACATGCAGGCGAAGGCGCGCACGCTGCTCGACACGGGCCGCTTGGCGCTGGAGGTCGAGGGGCAGACGGTCGAGCTGACGCCGGATGAGGTTGAGGTCGAGGCGACGGCGCGCGAGGGTTTCGTCGCCGCCGAGGACCGCAGCTACGTCGTGCTGCTGGACACGCAGCTTACGGCGGAGCTGGTGGACGAGGGTTCCGTCCGCGACCTCACCCACCAGATCCAGGAGGTCCGCAAGCGCGCGGGCCTCGCCATCGAGGACGGTATCGAGACGTGGCTCACGACGGACGCCGAGCTCGCCGAGGTCGTCCAGCGCTTCGCCGAGTACATCAAAGACGAGACGCTGACGCGCGCGCTCCACGTCTCATCGGCGAATGGTGCGCCCGGCGACGGCTTCACCGAGACGATTGCGGCAAATAAGCTCGGCGGTCACGAGGTCGTGGTCACGGTGCGCAAAGCCTGACCGCGCCTCGCAGCGCTCTCCATTATTCGCCCGCCACCGGAGGATGGATCAGCAGCAGAGGGGTGGTCGTATGGCGGAGCACGCGGTCGGCGGTGCTGCCGAAGACCAGGCGGCGCGCGCCGGCGTGTCCGCGTGTCGCCAGAATCAGGAGGTCGCAGTCGCGCTCGGCCCGGCGTACGATCTGTTGTGCCGGGTCGCCAGTGAGGATCTCGGTATTGACGGTGCAGTCGCGCCCTTCCAACTGCGCCTGTAGACGATCTTGCACCTGCTCCAAATACCGCGCGGCCTCCAGCGAGTAGGTGTCGTCGCCCGGCCGCGCGTGATCCGGGTCGATCACGCGCACCAGCGTCAACTTCCTCACCACCGCGCCCGCGAGCTTGAGAGCCTCGTCGAGCGACGCCTCCGCGAGCACCGATCCGTCCAGCGGCACGATCGCACGCGCGAGGATCGTGTCTGCAACGCCGACCGGCGGCCGCAGCACCAGTGTTGGGACGTGCGAATGGCGCACGAGGTGGTCGGCGATGCTGCCGAGCGCTGTCCGCGCCATGCCCGTGCGACCATGCGACGTCATCACGATCATCACCGGATACAAGTTCGGTAGTAAATCAAGCAGGGCGGTTGCCACTGGACCGCGATCGACGTGCGTCGTCACGGTGACGCCCTTCCGCCGAGTGGCCTCGGCCATTTGCTCGATATACTCGCGCGCGTTGTGATCCTCTTCGTCGAGGATCTCCTGGAACGTCCCCGCGGGCAGTATCATGTTCGGTCCGGAGAGTATCCACGTGTCCGGTGGAATGATGCGCACGAGTGCCAGCGGTCGGCACAGCGTGGCCGCCAGCCTCACGGCTACGGGGAGCGCCTGCTCGGCGAGCGGCGATCCGTCGAGCGGTACGACGATCTGCTCGGTGACATTCGCGGTGTCCATGACAGGCTCCTTTAGGGGCATCCACGCAGTCCCAATGCCTAGGGATCGCGATGGATTCTCCACCTCATAGGAAGCACTATCACGCTCAAACGTCACAGCATCGTCGCATGATCTGACCCGACATCACGAGTCCATCACGATGCCGGCAGGCTTCGACGCCGGCGGCCTTCACCTGATCCCACGCGTGGTACGAGCTGTGCACCAGCGGTCGCGAGGTCGTGGTCACGGTGCGCAAAGCCTGAGCTATCAACGGCGCTGCGGTATGCGCGCTTGGAACCGCGCGTGCCCGTGGCGATCAGATGCCCGCACTGACGGCCTTGAGCTGATCGAGTGCCTCTCGCATGAGTTGCGACAGGTCTTGCTCGTCAGGCTCGCTGACCCAGCGCGCGAACGCCGTATGGAACGCGATCTGCCCGACCTCCGCGGCAAGGCTCGCGGTCGGCTCGGTCACGCCACGCTGGTGCAGCGCCTCGGTCATGGCAGCGGCGAGTGACGCGCGCTTCAGCAGCTCGCGCTCCTGGAGTCCAGGGTTGGCGGCGATCACGGCCTGACGCCGGCGAGCGTGCTCGTGGCGATCGCGGAACATCGGCGCGGTGGCCTCGAGCGCGGCGGCGACCGCCTCCATCGGCGTGGCGGATGCAGGCGCGCCGGCGATGGCGCTGGCGTAGAACTCGCGCATCATGCCCTGCCCCCCGAACAGCACCTCGCGCTTGTCGGCGAAGTGACGGAAGAACGTCCGCTCCGTGAGTCCGGCCCGCTCGGCGATCTCCGCCGTCGTCGTCTGGTCGAACCCCCGCTCACGGAAGAGTTTTGACACTCCCCACGGCTGAAGCCGGGGGATGCTCGGTTCTCCGCCGCAGCTTACGCCACGGCTCCCCGAAGCCTTTGCCCAAGGCTCTCTATGTTCTTGGCGGCGTCGTGGTCCCGATGCAGGCTGGTGCCGCAGTCCGGGCACGAGTGCCAGCGGACGGACACGCCTTTCGCGACGATGACGCCGCAGCCAGAACAGGTCTGGCTGGTGTAGGCAGCATGGGCACGGCGACGACTGGGCGCCCGGCCCCTGCTGCCTTGGCGCTCAGGATGCGCAAGAATTGGGACCATCCGGCGTCCTGAATGGACTTCGCCAGGTGGTGGTTCTTGAGCATGTTGGCCGTCTGCAAGTCCTCGTGCGAGATCGTGTCGTGGGCCTGGACGAGTGCCAACGCCGTCTTGTGGTGGAAGTCGGCGCGCTGGCGCTTCACCTTCAGGTGCGCCTGAGCGAGCAAACCCACAGCTTTCCTACGGCGGTTACTTCCCTGCTTGCGGCGACTCACCCGGCGTTGGGCCGTCTTGAGCGCGCGCTCCGCCTTGCGATACCAGCCAGGGTGGACGATGCGCGTCCCGTCCGACGTGGTGGCGAAGGCTTCCAGCCCCAGGTCTATCCCCGCCTCCTGGCCGGTGGGTGGGAGCGGCTGCGTCGGCACCTCGGCGCACGAGAAGCAGACGTACCAGCCGTCCGCTTCTCGACTGATCGTGACCGTCTTGGGGGTGCCCTCAAGCGGGCGACTCCAACGCAGGGCGATCCTGCCGATCTTCGACAGGACCAGGAAGCCATTATCCAGGGTGCCCCCGTTGCCGAATTGCGGGTACGTCAGGCTGTTGTAGCGGTTGCGTCCGTGGAAGCGCGGATAACCGGGCGTCTCGCCCGCCTTGACGCGGCGGAAGAAGGCTTGGAAGGCGCGATCTACTCGCTGCACCACGTCCTGCAAGACCTGGCTGTGGACTTCGCCGTACTCCGGCATCCCGGCTGTGATGCCGGGATGCTCGGCCTTCTGCTGGTAGGAACCGACGGAGACGCCGCACTTCCGCCAGGCTTCGCGGCGTTCCGCGACGGCGGCGTTGTAGACGTGGCGGCAGAGCATCACGGCGCGATCAAGCATCCGCTCCTGTTCGCGTGTCGGTTTCAACGTGAACTTAAAGGTCTTGCGGACCGCCTGCTCGGCCATGCCCTACTTGCCCTTTTGATTCTGGACGTAGCGTGTGAGCGTTTCCAGCGCGACGCCGCCAGTCGTGGCGACACCGTACGAATTGGTCCACGGCGAGGGTAGCCGCCGCTTCAGCGCGGGAAACTCCTCGCGCAAGGTATGAGAGCAGTAGCCGTTGAGCAGCTTCATCAGGCGGCGAATGCCGAGCTGCGGGTCACAACCCACGAGCAGATGCACGTGCTCGGGCATGACCGCAAGCTCGATGAGTTCCTGTCCCCACCGTTCGATCTGCTCGGCAAGCGTCGTTTTGAGCCGTTCATCTATTGGCGGCACGAATGCCGTGCGCCGCTATTTCAGGCAGAAGACGACGTGATATCGAGAGACATAGACGACGTTATTGTTGCTACGCATGTTGCCCATGCAAGCAGTGTGCTTTAGTTGATAACTAGATGTCAACTACTGTATCCCGGTATTGGCTAAACGGTGCGGCATCGTCGGTCGGACCTCATGTGGGGCAGGGAGCACAATTGCGTGCCCCTGCCTCGCGCATGGTGCGCGCGTTAGTCCTCGACACCCGCCGCCTTTACCTGATCCCAGGCGTGGTACGAGCTGCGCACCAGCGGGCCGCTCTCGACGTGGCGGAAGCCCAGCGCCTTGCCCTCGCGGGCATACTCGCGGAACTCGTCGGGCGTCACGTAGCGCTGGATCGGCAGGTGATCCGGCGTCGGCTGGAGATACTGGCCGATGGTGACGATGTCGACGCCGCGTGCGCGGATGTCGCTCAGCAGCGCCAACACCTCGTCGTGCTCCTCGCCGACGCCGAGCATGAAGCCCGTCTTGGTCGGCGTCTCCGGGTACATCTCCTTCGCCATCGCCAGCACGTCCAGCGACCGCGTGTAGATCGCCTGGGGGCGCATCGCCTTGTAGAGCCGCGGCACCGTCTCGACGTTGTGGCTGAAGACGTCGGGGCGCGCGTCCATCAGGATGCGCAGCGCGTCGCGCGAGCCTTTGAAGTCCGAGGTCAGCACCTCTACCTTGCAGGCGGGATTCTGCCGGCGGATCCAGCGGATCGTCGAGGCGAAGAGCGTGGCGCCGCCGTCGCGCAGCTCGTCGCGATTGACCATCGTGATCACCACGTGCCGCAGATCCATCTGCTGCACCGCCTCCGCCACGCGCTTCGGCTCTTCCCAATCGACGGCCATCGGGCGGCCCGTCGCCACCGCGCAGAAGTGGCAGCTCCGCGTGCAGATGCTCCCCAGGATCATGAAGGTCGCCGTGCGGTGCCCCCAGCACTCGCCGATGTTCGGGCAGCGCGCCTCCTCGCAGACCGTGTGCAGCGCCTTGCTGCGCATCAGCGTCTTCAGCTCTTCATAGTTCTCGCCGCTGGGCAGGCGCACCTTGAGCCACTCAGGGCGGCGGACCGGCAGAATGGGGGCGGTCGTCATCGTCTATTCGGCGCGGAGACCCCAGCACTCACGCCTGGGGAGGGAGCGCCGCTCCTTTCTGGTAGGCATAGCCGTCCGCCCGATGCACCGGACGGCAGTAACGGTAGTGGATGCCCTGCAGTGTGCCACCGGCCGTCGTGATGTCCAGCCGGGCCACAACGTCTTGCAGCACGTGGCTGTGGATGGCGGCGTACTCCGGCATATCCGCCTGGATCGCTTTCAACTCTGCTTCCTGCTGGCAGCGCGTGACGGAGACGTGGCATCGTCGCCAAGCGGTGATGCGTTGTTCCAGGGCGGCGTTGGAGAGCATGCTGCAGCGCCACAGCACCCCGTCCAGCGCCTGCTCCTGGGCGGGCGGCAGGCGCAGCTTCTCCTGGTACGTCTCGCGCACCAGCTCTGGCATGGCTAGATATCTCGCTTACGTCGCTGAAGGCGATGTATTCCCGTACCGCGCGCACGACCGCGCTCTCGATCGAACGGTCGTTCTCCGTCGCCAGTTGCTTGATGGTATCCGCTAGTTGGCGCGGGAAACGAATGGTGATGTGTGTCTCATCTCGCGGCGTGCTTATGGCGCCATCGTAGCACCATGCACGAGCAGACACAACGGCTAACGCCGAGAGCGCCTTACCACTGCCATTGCAACGGCGTGGCGTGCGGCGGGCTAAAGCCCTCTCGTGTCAACATCGGGACTCGCCGAAGCAAGCCCCGCTCGTACAGGCGTCGGGTCGCTGACGACAGGGGTCCTCTCACGTTTGACACTCCACGCTGGCCGAAGCCCGATGGATTCTCAGGAAACGTATGTGGCAACCCACTGCGTTAGCTCCTGAAGGGCCTGCCCGGCCCCAAGAGGCGGTTACTCCATCGCGGTGTGGCGTGGTTAGCTCAAAGACCACCGCTGGTAGCGGAGCGCACCACGCCCAAAACACGTCGATGCTTTTACCCGTGGGAACATTTTACCACGGAACCCGCAAACATCGTTATTTGATTGGTGAGGTGCAGAGTACCTATGGTCCTATTCTCGCACAGGCGGACAGAAACGGCGACTGAAGGAGACCTCTGGTTCAAGCCAACGCAAACCCTTCCAGCCGCACGGTCTGGAGGCACAGCGGCTGGAAGGACTATTCTGTAAGCGCGCATCCCTCGCGAGCGTAGATAGAGTGGGAGCGCTACGCGAGGGGTGATGCGCTCGCATTGTAGCAGCGGCCCAGACACACCCGCAACTGTCCGCCCTCTGGCGCGTAGAGTGAGCAGCCCCGCACAGCGCCACGCCGATGCTATACTGGGGCGTCGTCTGGCTCACCGCCTACGAGTGTATCCCTTCTCGCCTATTACCGTTGAAATGAGGCCGCATGAGACTCCGCACCCGCAGCGCACTGCTCTCGCTCTTCGCGCTCACCGCGCTCGGCTTTGCCGCATGCAACGACTCTGGCCTCACCAGCGGCTCCGCGACGAATACGCCCGGCAGCTCGAGCGCCGCCGCCGTCACGGCCACGCCAAACTGCACCACGCCGAGCGAGGCGCAGCAGGGCTATTCGCCTCAGGAGATGCGAGATGCCTACGGGATAACGTCGCTCATTCAAAAGGGATATACCGGCAAGGGGCAGACCGTCGCGGTGATCGAGTCGTTCGGCGACCCCACGTTACAAAGTGATGTCGCGAAGTTCGACCAGGCGTTCTGCCTGCCGGCGGCGAATATTACAGTCATGTCACCGCTCGGCACGAAGCCCTTCGACCCCTCGAACAACGACATGACGGGCTGGGCCGGCGAAACGTCCCTCGATGTGGAGCTGGTCCACGCCATTGCCCCCGACGCGAAGATCATCGTGATGACGAGTCCTGTTTCGGAGACTGAGGGTACGATCGGGCTGCCGCAGTTCCTCCAACTTGAGCAGCAGGTCGTCAACAACAAGCTCGCCAACATCATCTCGCAGAGCTTCGGTGCCTCCGAGGTCACGCTGGCGGATAGCGCCGGCCAGGCCGAGATCGCCAAGTGGACCGCGTTCTATCAGCAGGCAACCACGCAGAGCGGCGTCACCTTCACCGCCAGCTCCGGCGACGAGGGCGCGACGGACTACGCCAATCTCACCGCGACGCGGATCTCGCCAGTCGCCACGACGAGCTTCCCCACCGACGAGCCGTGGGTCCTCAGCACCGGAGGCACCACGTTGCACACCAATGGCTCCTCGGTCAACGAAACGGCCTGGGACGGCAGCGGTGGCGGCTTCAGCTCCTTCTTCACGACGCCCGACTTCCAGAAGGGCCTGCCCGGTGGCGTGCAGTCGCAACTGAACAACCACCGTGGGGTGCCAGACGTCTCCGCCGACTCCGATCCCTACACCGGCATGGCGTTCTACTGCGCGGCCTGCGGTGGCTGGAACGTCACGGGCGGCACAAGCGCGGCGGCGCCGACCTGGGCGGCGATGATCGCCATCGCCGATCAGATGGCCGGCCATGGCCTCGGTTACCTCAACACCGCGCTCTACCAGATCGCGGCCTCCAGCGCCGGACAGGCCGACTTCCGCGACATCACCGCGGGCAACAACTCATACAACCAGGGCGGCGTGACCGTGCCGGGCTACGACGCCGTGCCGGGCTGGGACCCGGTGACGGGCCTTGGCAGCCCCATCGCGAACAAGCTGCTGCCCGATCTCATCTCGACGCTCGGCAAGTAGCCGTCCGGAGCCGACGACATGGAGCGTTTCACCCTCTATCCGGCGCTCGATCTTCACGACGGCAAGTGCGTCCGCCCGCGGCAGGCCGACCAGGCTGCTGAGGCCGCGGACGCAGCTGCCGAATCCGAGCCGCCGGATCTCTTCGACGGCGATCCACTGGCGGTCGCGCGACACTGGCGCGACGCGGGCGCGAAGTGGCTGCACGTCGTGGACCTCGACGGCGCGATGAAGGGTGAACCGCGCCACCTCGATCTCGTGCGCCAGATCGCGGCGGAGACCAGTTGCTCGGTGCAGTGCGGCGGCGGTTTGCGCAGCGAGGCTGCGGTCGAGGCCGCCTTCGCCGCCGGGGCCGAGCGCGTGATCCTGGGCACCGCGGCGCTGCGCCATCCCGAGTTGCTCGCCACCTGCCTCAACCGCTGGGGGCGCCGCGTCATCGTCTCCATCGATTCGCGCGGGGGCAAGGTGCTGCTCGCTGGCTGGCTCGACAAAGCCTCCGATACCGCGGTGGACTTCGCCAAGCACATGGCCGAGGGGGGCGTGCAGACCCTCGTGCTCTCCAACGTCGAGGGCGATGGCAGCCTTGCCGGACTCGATCTCGCCTCGCTCACCGCCGTCCGCGCCGCGCTGCCGGCGATCGAGCTTATCGCCGCCGGCGGCATTGCCACGCTCGATGACCTTCGTGCCTTGCGCGACGCGGGCGTGAGTGGCGCGATCCTGGGGCGGGCGATCACCTCTGGCGCGCTCGATTTCGCCGAGGCGCAGCGCCTCTTCTCCGGCGAGCCCGCGCCGCTGGCCGAGACCGCGCCCGAGAGTATAGCCAGCGAGTCCGACGCCGGCACGTCGCCTGCATCCAGGTAGCGGCCGCCCAACCGAGGGGAAACTGGACGCGTGTCAACCATCTCAGTCACGCCAGCCGTCGCGCTGGTCGATACGCCCGTCGCCATCACGCTCGCCGGCTTCGCGCCCGGCGAAGACGTCACCCTGCGCGCCCGCACGCGCGACGATGATGGGCGCGAGTGGGCCTCGTTCGCCACTTTCCGAGCGGATGGCGCAGGCGCGGTCGATCTGACGTCGCAGCCGCCACTCGCCGGCAGCTACGCCGCGGCCGACGCGATGGGCCCCTTCTGGTCGATGACGCTTCCCGCTGATACGACCGGCCGCTCGCCTTTCGCCAAGACCGGACTCGATCCCATCACCGTCCACTTTGGCGCCGAGGTAGCGGGCCGCGAAGTCGCCGCCGCGACCGCCGAGCGGCTGTTCGTTGCGCCCGACGTCGCGCGGACGCCGGTGCGCGAGACTGGCCTGGCGGGCACATTCTTCGCTCCCCACGCTGCGGAAAAGCGCCCCGCCGTCCTCGTCCTCGGCGGCTCCAGCGGAGGACTCCGCGAGCAGCAGGCGGCACTACTCGCTTCGCATGGCTACTGCGCGCTCGCCCTGGCCTACTTCGCCTTCGAGCAACTCCCGCCGCGCCTCGCCAACGTCCCCTTGGAATATGGAGGTGCCGCGCTCGACTGGCTCCAGGCGCGACGTGAGGTGCACCCACGCGCGCTCGCCGTGCTGGGTACGTCGCGCGGAGCGGAGCTGGCGCTCTTGCTCGCGGCGACATACCCGACGGCACGCGCAGTTGTCGCCTATGCCCCGAGTGCCGTCGTCTGGGGCGGCACCGGCGAGCAAATTCCCGCGTGGACCTATCGCGGCGTGCCCGTGCCTTTCATGCCGAATCGCGTCACCCCCGAGCAGGACGCCGCGATCGAGGGCCGCAGTCCCATCGCCGCCGAGCCGTGGTACACCATCAATTTATCGGACGCTGAGTCGCGCGAGGCCCACGCCATCCCCGTCGAGCGCATCCACGGCCCGATCCTGCTGCTCTCGGGCGAGGACGACGCGCTGTGGCCCTCCGCGCGCATGGGCGAGCTGATCATGGAGCGCCTGCGCCAGCGCGGCCACGCCTATCCCGACGCCCACCGATCCTATCCCGGCGCGGGCCACCTGCTCGGCGCGCCCTATCTGCCCACCACGGTCAACGAGCGGCGTCATCCCGCCGTTGGACTCGTCCTCGCCTACGGCGGCAGTCCACGCGATCAAGCGCGCGCCAACGCCGACTCGTGGCGTGCGGTGCTCACCTTCCTCGCCGACTCTCTGAAACGATCTGGCGCATAGTCGGCCGGATATTATCGGCCACTTGACTGAGTCTCGCGCGTGGGGTAGGCTTGCCCCGCGTAGACTCCGGTATTTCGCGCCCCCGATCGCGATGACGGCAGCAGAGAGCCCGGCGAGCGCGCAGCCTCGCTACCGAAAGGTGCGTCCCCATGTCGTCGTGGATGATCTACGGTGCGAATGGCTACCAGGGGAGCCTCATTGCCCATGAGGCGAAGCGGCGCGGGTTGACGCCCATCCTCGCCGGACGAGACGCCAACACCATTGCGCGATTGGGTGGGGCGCTGGGGCTTGAAACTCGCACCTTCGGGCTGGCGGACCCCAAGGCGGTTGTCCAGCACCTGACCGGTGCGGACGCGGTCCTGAACTGCGCCGGCCCGTTTTCCGCCACCAGCGCGCCGCTCCTCGCGGGCTGCCTTCAGGCGGGCACGCACTACCTGGACATCACCGGCGAGATCGATGTCTTCGAATCGATCTTCGGCCGCGCTGCGGAGGTTCGCAAGGCGGGCGTCGTCGCACTGCCGGGGGTTGGCTTCGACGTCGTCCCGTCTGACTGTCTGGCCGCGTTGCTCTACCGCGCCCTACCGGATGCCACGAGCCTGCGCATGGCGTTCATGTCGCACTACGGCAAGCTGAGCCCCGGCACGGCGCGGACGACGATCGAGGGAATAGGCACCGGGTTGCGCGTGCGCCGGGACGGCAAGATCGTCGAAGTGCCCGCCCAGGCGCGACAGATCCGCTTTGCCGAGCGACCTCATGGTGCCGTCGGGATTTCCTGGGGCGACGTCGCTACGGCATACTACTCGACGGGCATTCCGAACATTGAAATGTTCATCGGCGCGACACCTGCTCAGAAGACGTTGCTGCAGCCGCCTCGATTGCTGAAGTGGGTGCTGGAGCGGCGGTCCGTCCAGGCGACGGTGAAGGTCATCATTCGCAGGCGGATCAAGGGGCCGACCGAGGCGGATCGTCAGCGTGACGAGATGCTGCTGTGGGGCGAGGTGTCGAATGCCACGGGCCAACGGCGCATCATGCGCATGCGCACGCCAGAAGGGTATGCGACGACGACGGAGACCGCGCTCGCCGCGGTCAACGCCCTGCTCAGCGGGCATCTGGCCCCCGGCGTCTACACGCCATCGCTTGCGTTCGGACCAGAGTTCGTCCTGGGGATAGCCGGTGTCTCCCTCACGTCGAGCGACGAGTAAGTCTTGAAGGCACCGCGCCAGGGCGGGGTGTACCATTCAGTTAGGCGCTGATTTGTCGGTTAGATACAGAAAGTCGGAGACGTGCATGAGTCCCAGGATCGGGCGGACAGCGAATGGCATCGCGCTACGCCGCTCGTCGTGGACCAGCCGCGGCTGAGAAAGCCGCAGGCGGCGGCCGCGCGTTTCGAGCTCGCAGCCGCCCGCCGCCAGCACATTCTCGACCCAGTCGCTCTCCGCCCCATAGGTTAGCGCCACCACGTAGCCGTCTGCCGTGCGAAAGACATTCACCGGCGTGGCAAACTCGCGACCGGAGCGGCGCCCGCGATGGTGGATCACGCCGAAGCCGGGCGCGCGCGGCGCCATGATCCCCGTCACGCGGTTGGTGACGCGGCGATTGAATCGCGCGATCCATCGGGGTGCGGGCATGCTCGCCTCCTGCCGCTTCGCCTCCCCGTCGCGTCGGTAGACGCCACGGAGCAGTCTGCGCCATACTGCTGATCGACTGACACTCCGCAGGGGTTAAAGCCCGGCGGGTTCTCGGTTCGTCGCCCCCGCCACCGCCGGGACTCCCCGAAGGCGCTGCCCGCGCCCTTGGATGTTCCTGGCCGCGTTCTCGTCGCGGTCCAGGACGAGGCCGCAGGACGGGGCAGGCATGGGTGCGCACGGAGAGGCTTTTCTGGATACGCTCCCCGCAGCCGCTACAATCCTGCGAGGTATACGCCGGGGGGACCGCTTCCACTCGCTTACCGGCGCATGCTGCCTTGTACGCGAGGATCGAGAGGAATTGGCCCCATCCGGCGTCGTGGATGGACTTGTTCAGGCCCGCCTTGCGGCCGGCCCCGTTCGGGAGATAGCCGCCGTGCCCATCGGAGACGGACTTGGGGCGTCTACTGAGGTTCGATGGTTGAATGGCCTCGACGTAGATCACGTCGTACCGACGGACCAGGGCCAGCGCCGTCTTGTGGTGGAAGTCGCTGCGCTGCCGGCGGACGTGCTGATGTTGCTTGGCGCACTGGACCACCGCCTTCTTGCGGCGGTGGCTCCCCTTCGTGCGTCGGGACGCCCGCCGCTGCGCCTTCTGCAGCTCGCGCTCGGCCTTACGGTGGTGGCGCGGGTTCTCGACGGCGTCGCCGTCCGCCGTGACGAGGAACACCTTGAGGCCCACGTCTATTCCCGTCTCGTTGCCGGTGCTTGGCAGGGGCATGGAAGGCACCTCGGCGCACGAGCAGCAGACGTACCACCCATCGGCCTCGCGCGAGACCGTGACGGTCTTGATGTTGCCTTCCACCGGCCGGGACCAACGCACCGCGATGCGCCCAATTTTCGCCAGGACGAGATACCCATTATCAACTCGAGCACCGTTACCATATTCTTTGTAGGTGAAAGAGTGCCAGCGGGTGCGGCCCTGGAAGCGGGGGAATCCAGGTTTCTCGCCATTCGCCACCCGACGGAAGAAGGCTTGATAGGTCCTGTCGAGGCGCGCCAATACGTCTTGCAGCACGTGGCTGTGGAGGGCGGCGTACTCCGGGAACGCGGCGCGGATCGCCTTCAACTCGGCTTCCTGCTGGTAGCGCGTGACCGAGACGTGGCAGCGCTCCCAGGCGGCGATGCGCTGTTCCAGGGCGGCGTTGTAGAGTACGCGACAGCGCCAGAGCACCTCGTCCAACGCCCGCTCTTGCGCGGGCGTCGGGCGCAGCTTCTCTTTGTAGGTCTTGCGCACCGTTGGCTGCTGCATAGGGTGCTATTCTGCCCGATTGGCATGGAACCGGCAAGGGCCGAGGCCGAGCGCGCCGTACCACCGCCGTTGAAATGGCGGGCGTGCGGCGCGCCAAATCCACACTATGTCAACCCGTTCGCGAAGGGAGCGTCAAACGTGTACATCCCCAAGTTCAACGCTGTCAGCGACCCGGCGATCCTGCACGACCTGATGCGCCGCTACAGCTTCGCCACGCTGGTGACGACGCACGATGGCGCGCCCTTCGCCACGCATCTGCCGTTCATGCTCGACTCCGAAGCCGGTGAGCACGGCACGCTGATCGCGCACATGGCGCGCGGCAACGCCCAGTGGCGCGACTTCGATGGCGCCACCGAGGCGCTGACGATCTTCCAGGGCGCGCACGCCTATATCTCGCCGTCGTGGTACGAGGAGTCGGTCAGCGTCCCCACCTGGAACTACGCCGTCGTCCACGCCTATGGCGTCCCGCGGATCATCGAAGACGAGGCCCGCGTCCGCGCGATCCTGCGCGATCTGGTGGACCAGCACGAGAGCGGCTTCGAGGAGCCGTGGCCGATGGATCTCCCCGACGAGTACCTGCGGAAGCAGATCCGCGCCATCGTCGCCTTCGAGATGCCGATCACGCGCTTGGAGGGCAAGCTCAAGCTGAGCCAGAATCGATCGCCCGAAGACCAGCATCGCGTGATCGAAGAGCTTTCCGCTAGCGCCGATGCCGACGCGCAGGCCGTCGCCGCGATGATGCGCGCCCTCCCAAATCGAGGGTGAAAGCTCACATCTCCACCCCTGGCGCCTCGCGCTGCTGCAACGCGTGCCACCAGAAGAAGGATGCCCAGCTGCGCCAGCCAGCCCACGCCTCCGCGCGCTCGCGCACCTCGGCCTCCGTCGCCTTGCGCCCCAGCCCGTACCACAGGCCGATGATTGCGCGCAGCCCCACGTCTGCCGCCGGGATGCTGTCGCGCACGCCCAGCCCGCGCATCAACACATATTCCGCCGTCCAGCGCCCGATGCCCTTGAAGCGCGTCAGCGCCGCGATGGCCTCCTCGTGCGGCAGCGACGCCATCTCCTCCAGCCGCAGCTCGCCGTCGAGGATCGCCCGCGAGAGGCCGATCACGTACGCGATCTTCTGCGCGCTGAACTGCCGTGCCCGCAGGTCCTCCGGATCGACCGCCGCGACCTCCGCGGGTCGCGGCGGCAGCCAATACGAGCGTCCATCCACTGTGAGCTGATGCCCGCAGAGCGCCGTCAGCGACTCCTTCAACTTCCGCGCAAATTGCACGGTGATCTGCTGCCCCAACACTGCCCAGATCAGCGCCTCATACGGATCGGCGATCAGCACGGGCCGCAGCCCCGCATGCCGCCGCACCAGCGCGCCGAAGACCGGATCGCGCGCCGCCAGTTCCAGAAACGGCGCGGGGTCCACGTCGAGCGAGAAGATGTGCCGCACCAAACGCATGGCGTCCGCCTCGACCACCGAATCCACCGACTCGCCGACGATCTCCAACTCGAGCCGCGGCTCCTCTTCGGACCCAAGCGAGTGCAGCCGCAGCAGCACCTCGCGCCCCGCAACGTACAGCGCACGCGCGAACGTCCCCGCCTCATCGATCCGCTCTAACACCGCCGAGGGCGACCGCATCAGATAGCGCTCCGCCTGTGCGAAGTCATACGACGGCCCCGGCCTCACTTCCACCAAGCACCGCGTCCAATTCGCACGCACTGACACTCGCGCCATCCTCTCCGCTCTCATCCCACCACAGCTAGCCCTGCGCGAGCTCTTCGCGCCCCCACGCCTACCCTCTGCGCCTTCCTCCGCCCACTCAGCGCTCGCCACGTGCAACCTTCTGATCCGCTCTTTTCCGCCTCTGTGTCCGCTGTGGTGAAATCGCTGCCTATGTCTTTGCGACGCTTCGCGTCCTTTGCGTCCTTGCGCTGACTAGGGAATCCCGGCCCCTCACGCCTGCTTCGATACCGCCGGTCGGCACACCTTGCACGGACGATACCCCGCCGCGAACGCGTCGGCCTCCGAGCGGAAGCCCTGGCGGTGCTGCGGCGTCACGCGGCGCCCGTGGCGGCACGTCGGGAAGCAGAAGACGTGCGTCATGTCGCTGCCGGTATAGCGCACGCCTGCGCGGGCCAGCGTCTCCAGCGCGTCGGCATCCACACCCTCAGCCGCCAGGATCGTCCGCTTGGCCACGGGACCGCCCATGCCGTATTGCCCCAGATCGCCGTCGCTGCGGACGACCCGGTGGCATGGGATCACCAGCGGCACGGGGTTGTTCGCCAGCGCCGTGCCAACCGCGCGCACTGCCTTGGGCCGCCCGATCTCGCGCGCCACCCACGCGTACGGGCGCACCTCGCCATAGGGAATCTCCAGCGCCTTCAGCAGCACCGCCCGCTCGAACTCCGACAACTCGCGGAGATCGAACCGCAGCGACGCCTGCCGCTCGCCGTGCAACTGCCGCTCGACGGATTCCCGCAACCGCTCGGGCGTCTCCTCCGCGCGTCGCGCCTCGCGCCCCAGCAGCCCGCGAAACTGCGCCTCGAACTCAGCCGCCGACTGCGCGCGCAGCACCGCCGACACGCCGCGCGGACTGTATGCCACGAAGACCTGCCCCAGCGGCGTCTCCAGGGGAAAGTACTGATCCATCAGGCCCAGCTCCGCCAGCACGCGCATGCGCAGCCCCGTCGGAGCGGTCGCTTCCGCCAGCGCCCGCAGATCGCGGAGCATGCCTCGCGTCACGTCCAGCGCCGATATCTCGTTCCTCATGCGCGTCACCTCATCTCACAGAGCTCAGGCTCCAGCGTCTCAAGCGCCGTGCGCAGCAGTCGTGTGCCGCGATGCACATGGGCCTTCACCGTGCCCACCGGCTGGTCGAGCACCGCCGCGATCTCGCCATAGGCCATCCCCTCCACGTGCCGCAGCACCACCGCCACGCGGAAGTGCACCGGCAGCGCGCCGAGCTGCGCCGCGAGCGCGCGCCTGCGCTCACTCGACTCGGCCTGCACGTCTGGTCGTTCGTGCCAGTCACCCTCGAATTGCATCGGCGCGCGATCGTCGTCGTCATCAAGTTCGAGCGGCTGCGTCGCCACGCGGCGGGTGCGGACTCGATTGCGGAATACGTTCAGCGCGATCTGCAAGAGCCAGGGACGCGTCTTCAGCGTCCGTCGCTGCTCCTCGGTGTAGCCGGGCAGCGCGCGATACGCTCGCACGAACGTATCCTGCGCGATCTCCTCGGCATCCTGCGGATTCCCCGCCAGCCGCAGCGCGAAGCCGAAGACCGCGTGCTGGTAGGTCTCCACCAGCTCCTCGATCACGCGCTCCGGCCCCGGCGACATCGGCACGGACAAGTGGACCTTTGGCACGGCGCCAACCTCCTCACCTAGCATGTGCAAGAGGAAACACCGCCGATCCTTCGACGGTTACACCAACTCGAAAAGCCGATTTCCGAGGAGAAACGAAACACCCCAGAGCACCTGGCTCTGCCTCCGCGGCAGCGCGTCATCTCTCACACTCTCTCACATCCCCTCAATTCCAGCAATCCATGCGGACCGTTCCCTCACTTACCATCTGCATTATACCAATTACGCGTGGGCCATTGTCGTTGGCTGGCGCACAAACACTGCAAAGGCCGCATGAAATCACCGGCTCTCAGCGACATTCTCCTGCGACCGAGGCCGTTTTGATGTGTCACGCTTCTCTAGCTGTCTGGCATGCTACACTGTCTCTCAGGATCGGACCTTGAGGGTTCGTAGGAGAAAGCGCATGCAGCGGATCCTTCAGCGGTGTCGTGGTCGCTCTTTTGTCTGGATAAGCATTTTTGCGCTTCTTGGCCTCGTGGCATGTGGAGACGCGGCCCCCCGTTACAGCGTCTTCACCCAACAGCCACAGCAAGGGTCGGGAACAGCGATTGATCTCCAATCAGCGAACCAGATCCACCCACTCTGGACGTATCAGCCTGCCAGTGGTTTTCCAGACTCCATTACCAGTGCAGCGGGGGTCGTGTATGTCAGTTATGTGAGCAACGGCAGCGCTGTCGGCACAGTCGGCGCTGGAGAAAACGGAAACCCTGGGAACATCACCCCAACGGTGAGTGGAGGGTCAGTAAGCGTCCTGGACGCCATTGACGCTCACAGCGGGCAGCGGCTCTGGCGTTTTCAAGCGCCTGAACTGCCCGATTTCGGGAACAGACCACTGGTAGCCAACGAGACCATCTACATCGCGCTCACGTACCACGTCTGCGCCTTAAATGTGCGCAGCGGCGTGGTTCGATGGTGTGCGGAAGTCATTGACCGCGCGAAGGATGAGGAATATATCGTTGATGGCGAGCTGGCATTTGAGAACGGCTTGCTCTTTGTGGGAGCCTATCACACGCTGATCGCGGTAAACGCGGCCACTGGGAAGCGATTGTGGAGCGTCCAGACCCCCATGCGCAGTAGCCATCTGGTCACGGGCAACGATCTGGTGTACGTCAGCGCCGCAGACGGCCAGCTGTCGGCGTTTGACGCCAGGACCGGTCAGCAGGTGTGGGTTGCCACGCAGGTCCCGGATACCGTCTTTCCCAACACTTTCGCCCCAGTCCCATATCTGGATGAGGGGACACTCTATGTCCTCTCGGGGCGAACACTCGCCGCCTATCAAGGAATGCCGCGGCGATGTACTCTGGCACGTCTCCCTGGACGGTGGAGAGCGAGGGGGAGAGGTTTCGCCTCCGCTTCCCGTCTTTGCCAACGTTGGGGGAACGCCCTATCTGCTCGCACTCGAACTCAACGACAGCACGCCGATCTCGACACAACTCGTCGCCTACGACCTCCAGACCCACCAGCACATGTGGAGCAAACAGCTGCCAGGGCAGGATGGGAAGGCGCTGGCGTTGAGTTCCGACGTGGTCTACGTCGCGTCGGCGACCATTGATCATCCGTATCCTTCGCCGTCAGACCGGCACTTCTGGCTGAGCATGATTGATCTGCGCTCCGGTCAGGCGGCGCGCCAGCTCCAGAACAACGATTCGTCCTTTCAGGTGAGTCAACTGGTTGGCGCCGATGGCCTTCTCTTCGTGCTGGGCCACTTTCTCGATTCGGGAGTCGGATCACGGGTCTATGCGCTCGGGAAGTAGGATACCTCGGGCTACGTATCAGCGCCTGAGGCCAAACGACAACGACCAAGACGAAATTGATATTATGCGGTATCGATTGCAGTACGCGCTTCTGAATGCGCTAGCCGTGCCTATTCAGGCAGACCGAGCATCGAGACGGCGCCCGGCGTCGCGGCGCGCGGCTGCTGTCGCGGCCCACGGCTGCTGTCGCGGCCCACGATGGCGGCGGCGGCAGCGGTAGGCCGTACGTGGTTGGGCCTGACGCGAGCGTCGCACCCCGACGCCTCGGCGCGACCGCTCAGGGTTCGGCGACGGCCAGGGGCAGGGTGAACCAGAAGGTGCAGCCCTCCCCGACCGCGCTCGCGACCCCCACCCGGCCGCCGTGCGCCTCGACGATCGCCTTGCTGATATGCAGCCCCAGCCCCAGGCTCCCCTCCTGCATCCCGCCCGGTGCCGCGCCCTGCGCCGCGACCCCCGGCGCGCGGTGGAACAGCTCCCACACCTGCGCCCGCTCCGCCTTCGCGATGCCCGGCCCGGCGTCGCACACCGCCACGCGCGCCCGCCCCCTCCGCGCCCCTACGGAGACGTCGACTGGCCGGTCCGGCGGGGCGTACTTGAGCGCGTTCGTCAGGTAGTTGGCCACCACCTGTCTGATCCGGTCCGCGTCGGCCTCGACCGGCACCGGGGCACCATCAACCGGCGTCTGCACGGTGATCGTCCGATCGGGCGCCGCCGCGCGCAGCGCCTCCACCTGCTCGCGCACCAGCGCCGCCAGGTCAAAGGGCGCGCCGCGCAGCTCCAGCCGGTCCGCGCGGATCGCCGCCGTGTCGAAGAGCAGCGTGAGCAGCCGCGTCAGCCGCGCCGCGCCCCGGTCCGCGTCCTCCAACCGGCCGCGCACGGCCTCCACTGTCGGGGCGAGGGCGGGGTACTCCTCCCGCGACGTCGACGCCAGGCGCTCAGACGCACGCCCGGCGAGGGCGAGGTAGCCGACGACGGCCGTGAGCGGGGAGCGCAGGTCGTGGGCGGCGACCGCCAGGAACTGCTCCATGCGCCGGCTCGCCTCGCGCGCCGCCAGCTCGTCGGCGCGCGCCGCCTCGCGATCACGCTCCAGGCGGATGCGCTCCGTCAGATCGCGCGTAGTAGGTCAGGCCGTGTTGCGGAGCAAGTGGAGCATTGAGGCATGACACTGGAAGCTCGAAATGCCGAACTGGAAGCCGAGAACGCCGCGCTGCACGCGCAGGTGCGTGATCTGCTGGCCCGCGTGCAGGAGTTGGAGGCCCGGCTGGCCAAGGATAGCCACAACAGCGGCAAGCCGCCTTCCACGGATGGGCTGAAGCGCAAGACGAAGAGCCTGCGCAAGCCGAGCGGCAAGAAGGCCGGCGGGCAGCTGGGCCACCGCGGGGAGACGCTGCATCTGGTGGCGACGCCCGACGCGGTGGTGGAGCACCGGCCGGCGGTCTGCCCGGTATGCCAGGCCGACCTCGACGGGGCGGCGGTGGTGGGTCGCGAGCGGCGCCAGGTGCAGGAGGTGCCGCTGGTGCGGCTGTTCGTGACGGAGCACCAGGCGCTGCACCTGCGCTGTGGGCAGTGCCAGGCGGTGAGCGTGGGCACGTTCCCGGCGGCGGCGCCAAGCCGGGCGCAGTAGGGGCCGCAGCTGCGCGCGCTGACGGTGTATCTGGTGGAGGAGCAGCTGGTGCCGCTGGGGCGCGTGCAGCAACTGCTGCGCGACCTGGTCGGCGTGCGCCTGGGCCGGGGGACGCTGGTGCGCTGGATCCAGCAGGCGTCGGCGACGCTGGCGCCGGTCGAGGCGCAGCTGACGGCGGCGTTGCAGCGAGCGCCGGTGCTGCACAGCGACGAGACCGGCGTGCGGCGGGGTGGGAAGCTGGCCTGGGTGCACGTGGCGAGCACGCCGACGCTGACGCGCTACGCGGTGCAGGCCACGCGCGGCAGCGAGGCGACCGACGCCATGGGGATCCTGCCCACCTCTACCGGGGTGAGCATGCATGACGGCTTCACGACGTATCGGCGGTACACGCGCTGCCGCCACGCGCTCTGCAACATCCACCACCTGCGCGAGTTGACCTTCCTGGAGGAGCAGTACCAGCAGCCGTGGGCCACCGAGATGAAGGCGCTGCTGCTGGAGATGAAAACCGCCGTCGAGCAGGCGCGCTCGGTGGGCCACGGCCAGCTGCCGGCCGCCATCCATACGGCGTTCGTGACGCGCTATCAGGCCCTCCTCGCCGCCGGACACGCGGCCAACCCGCCGCCCGCGCGCCGTCCCCATCAGCGCGGGCGCGTCAAGCAGTCGCCGGCGCGCAACCTCTTGGAGCGCCTGTGGCTCGGCCAGGAGCAGGTGCTGGCCTTCCTCGCCGACCTGACGATCCCCTTCGACAACAACCAAGCCGAGCGCGACCTGCGGACGCTGAAGACGCAGCAAAAAGTGTCAGGCTGCTTCCGCAGCGATCCCGGCGCGGAGGCGTTCGCGCGGCTCCGCGGGTATTTGGCGACCTTGCGCAAGCAGGGCCAGCCGCTCTTCGCCGCCTTGCAGACCGTCTTCACCGGTCGCCCTCTCTATCCTGCGTTGGGCTGACTTGCTACGATCGCGCAGCACTGACATGGTGCCGACGATACGTCCGTCCGGCTCCCGCATCGGTACGGCGCTGGCGTTCACCTCCAGCTCGCGGCCGTCGAACGTCCGCAAGAGCAAGTCCGCCTCCGGCCCGGTGACGAGCTCCCCGCGCAGCGCGCGGGCGATAGGGACACGCTCTAAAGGGAGCGGCGCACCTGTGACGGCGTCGCGCAGGTGCAGCAGGCGGGCGCGATCGAGGGCTGACAGGGACTCGAATCCCGCTGGCGCGCGCTCCAGGGCGTAGAGCTCGCGGTAGGCGCGATTCATCTGGACGGGGCGGCCCTGCGCATCGTACACGGCCACCCCATCGGCCATCGTCTCCAGGATGGTCTGCAGGCGCTGGGCGCGACCGGTCGCCTCGGTCTCGCTCACGAGCGCCCGGGCCAGCGCCGCCTCCGCCTGCTGCCGGGCGTTCTGCTCGGCGGCGTAGAGGAGCGCGCGCCCGATCGCCAGGGCGACGCGGTCGGCGGCGCGCTGCAGCAGCTCCACGTCGGCGGCGGTGAAGCGGCGCGGCGCGACGCTGCCCACGTGGAGCACCCCCACCAGCCGATCGACGGCCGGCTGGCCCGCCATCTGCTCCTCCATGAGCAACGGTACGCCGACGACCGCGCGCAGCTTCGGCCCGAGCAGGGGACGCCCCGCCTCGAAGGTGGCGAGGTCGTCCACGATCAGGGGCTCCTTGCTCGCCGCGATGCGACCGGAGAACCCTTGCCCCACCGGGATACGCGTCCGACCGATCGCCTCTTCCTCCGGCCCGCGCGCCGCCCGCACCGTCAACGTCTGGTCGTTCTCGTCCAGCAGGAGGATGGCGACGTTATCCACGCCCAGCACCGCCGTCACGCGGCCCAGCAACTCGCGCAGCAGGTCGTCGAGCGCTAGATGCGAGAGGGCCGTGTCGGTCAGGGCCTGCATCGCCTGGAGCTGGGCGTTCGTCGCCTCGGCCTCCACGCGCGTCGCCTCGGCCTCCAGGCGCGCCGCGCGCTCCTGCCCGAGCAGTCGCGCGTGGTCCTGCTCCAGGCGCTTGCGCTCGGTGATGTCCTGCACCATCTGGATGGTATTGGCTGGTGCGCCCTCGGGGGTCCGCACCAGCGAGACGGTGAGGTGGGCCCAGACCAGCGCGCCGTCCTGGCGCACATACCGCTTTTCCAGTTCGTACGCGTCCATCTCGCCGGCCAGCAGGCGCTGGAAGTGCGCGGAGCTGGCCTCGCGGTCGTCCGGGTGGGTGACGTCCAGGTACGTGCGCGCCGCCAGCTCCGCGGGGCTGTAGCCGAGGAGGTCACAGAGCCGCTGGTTGAAGCGCAGCCAGCGCCCCTGTGGGCCCACGAACGCGACGCCAATGACCGCGCGTTCGAACGCGGCCTCTAACAGCCGCTCATTCTCTGCTGGACGCGTCGCTCGCCCCGCGCGCTGCGCCTGGTCGTCCTTGCCCGCTGGCCGGGACGTCCGCGCACCAACTCGGGCTGCGCGCCGTGCTCATGCGCCTGCCGCTGGGGTGGTGGCGCGCCGCACCACGAGCGTCTGAGTGGCCCTGCCTCGCGGCGCAGGCCATGGGTGGCGCACCCCAGCAATGTACCGCGGATATGCTACCAAGACGTTGTGGCGCTGCTACAGCGGTGTTACATGACGGCAATCCCCTCCCCATGCTCCAGCGGCCCCGGCCGCAGAAGCGGCGTAAGGTCACCTGGTTTGGCTCTCGTCGCTCTCCGCGTGACTATTCAGGCGACCTCGGGGCGGAATGCTGGCGCAAGCCCAATAATGAGCGGATCGACGGCTCCACGAGTTCGTCATCTCGTTCGGCGCAGCACTCCGGCAACACCGTCGCGCCTGCGGTGGCAGCACCTGCCAGGATGTGCTGTCAGGCGCAGATTCGCCGGGCATCACCGGGACTGCTGGCGAGCCTACTCAGCGTGCCGATACGCCGGGCGCCGTCTCGATTCTGGGTCCGCCTGAATAGTCACGCCTGCCATTCGACGATCGAAAACCACACAAAAATGCCCGCCTCCGGTCCCACGAGGCGGGCATTCGCGGCGCGTGCGACAGCACAGACTCGGCAAGCTTTGTAACGACTCGACGAGAGCGTCGCGACTTCCGCCGGCGCGATGAAAGGGGCTCGCGGACCCCTATCGGCGTTGGCGGTTTGCGGCGCGCGATGTGGTCCGACGCGGGCCGCAAAACCATTCGAGCGCTACGGTCAAGCATGTTTCAACCGGTGTGATTGATACCACGTCGTTCACGTCGTTGTAGAATGACTTTGGCGGGTGCCGGTTATGGGGTGGTGCCAAATCGGAATCCTGCCAGACGACTGCTACAGGGCGAGGAGAGGACGAGAATCGAGGCGTAGCCCGCCATCCGCGAATTGGACAACAGGTGCGGGTGGTCGATGTACTGTTCACATTAGTCGAGGGCACCAGTGTCCATGGTGCCAACTGTCTGCGCCTTGTCCAAGTGGTCGTCCTTGTGTTCGGCCGCGAGACCGTTATCTGCCTCGACGTATCCCAACTCAGTGCCGCCAGACGATCGGCGCTCTTGCTCGGGGCGGGAACGGCCTTCGCCGAACGACAAGTGCATGACCAGGTCGCGACACGCTGTGACGTCCGTATCAGTAGCGGCTTCCTGTCAACAGGAAGGGGGATAGCGAGTGGAGCAGGCTCCGGTCCAAGACCGCGGAGACGACCCCGCATTCGATGTCCCGCCCGAGCACATCGTGCAGTCGAGCAGCGGCAAGGGCTGGCAGGGGCTGGATGTGGCGGAGATCATCCATCCGCTCGATGACTTTGCCTTGCCAGCGCTTCCACGTCATATCCTGGTCGTCAATCTCAGTCCTCCCGCAACTATCCAGGAACGGCTCGCCGGGCGTCAAGGACACCTTGGCACCGGCAACCTGGTCATCCTGCCCGCAGGCGCGCCGACCACCTGGCACTTGGAGCGTGAGGGAGAGGTACGCCACCTGCACCTGTATCTCTCCCCTACCCTAATCCAGGCGATCGCCGCCTCGGCCGACATCGATCCTGATACGGTTGAGTTTGCTAAGGCCCTGGGTATTTTCGACCCGCAGATCGAGACCATCGCGCTCTCGCTGCTCGCAGAGCTGCGCTCAGAGGGCCTGGGAGGCAAGCTCTATGTGGAGTCCTTGGCCAACCTCCTGGGCATCCACCTGCTCAGACAGCACTCATCGGTGAAGCTGCCCTCCCTCCCACGAGCTGTTGGTCTGGATAGGACGACGCTCAGACGCGTCAGCACCTACATCGAAGAGCACCTCGCCGAGGATCTCGCGCTCGCGGAACTTTCGGCGGTCACGTCGCTGAGCCCCTACCACTTCGCGCGTCTCTTCAAGGCGTCGACCGGCGTTTCTCCTCATCAGTATGTCATTCAGCGCCGGATTGAGCGCGCCAAACTCCTCCTCCTCACCACGCGCTGGTCCCTCGCCGCCATCGCGCACACCGTCGGGTTCGCGCACGAAAGCCACCTGGCGCTGCACTTCAAGCGCCTCACCGGCCTCCTCCCCAGCTCCTACCGGTAACTTAAAACCGCGCACGAATCTGTCCCGCCGGCGCAAGAACCTGCGCGCGGCGCACGTCGCGTCGCGCTAGAGTCAGGCCAAGGCGGTCCCTTCACGGGAACGACCAGCACGACCAGGACGGTGCAGCAAACAACGCCGTGCCGCACATCATGGTCGGCCAGGCGAATTGGGGCTCGATCAACCTGATCTCAGTTACCACATTGCGTTTTCACGATCGAAGTGGAATGACTCGTGCTGCACTGTGGTGCAGAGCAATATTCCCAGCGAGAGCGCAAGCGACGAGCAAGAGAAGAGAACTATGAAGACGCAAAAAACCGCCGTCGTGACTGGTGCCTCTCAGGGCATTGGTGCGTGCCTGGTCAAGACTTTTCTAGAGCGAGGGTATAACGTCGTCGCCACCGCGCGCAGTATGGAGAAATCCGGCTTTCACGCGTCGAACCAGCTTACACTGGTTGAAGGTGACATTGGCGAGGCGAGCGTGGCCAAAACCATCACTGAAACGGCCATCGAGCGATTCGGTGGTATCGACACGCTCGTGAATAATGCGGGTATCTTCTTTACCAAGCCATTTCCTGATTACACGACTGAAGACACCAAGAAGCTGTTTTCGACCAACCTCTACGGCTTCGTCTATCTCGGCCAGCTTGTCGTCGCGCAGATGCTGAAGCAGAAAGACGGGGGCAGTGTGGTGAGCATTACAGCCTCGCTGGCGGATCACCCAATCGCTGGGATTACGGCTTCCGTGCCGATGATCACCAAAGGCGGCATCGAGTCCATCTCGAGGAACCTAGCGATGGAATATGCGAAAGAAGGCATCCGCTTCAATGCCGTCGCTCCTGGCACCGTTGATACGCCGCTGCATAAAGACAATCCAAAGGACTTTCTGCGCACGCTTTCCCCCATGGGGAGCATTTCGGATGCCCAGGAAATCGTTGATGCGGTCGTGTTCTTGGCTGAAGCGCCGCACATTACTGGGGAGGTGCTGCACGTCGATGGCGGCGCGCACTTAGGCAAGTGGTAGACGGCAAACAGACGCAGCAGACTGGGCGCACAATAGCGGTTGCAAGACCACAACATTCAGCTTCCATGGGTTCCCACGGCGGTGGGCGCGCCTGTGGAGGACGCGCCCAGAGGCGACACGCAGTGGCGAAGCGCACCGCGGCACATTGACCACGCCCGGTTGGGGACAGAGATGGACACCCCACGTCAGAATCAGTACCTGTGCTGTGAAGCCGAGCTATGAAGCCGATAGGAGTGAGAGAACGTCAACTACCCCATCGCTAAAGCTAGGGGCTTGCAACTGGGGGGGATCACTCCGTCGCCTTCAGGGAGCGTTGCCTATGCCTGTCGTCCCAGGTTCCTCCGCATCCCCTCCCCGGTTCGCATCGGGAGGCCGGTCGACCACCAGCGTGGGGCGGTCCGGCCCGTCGACGTACCAGAGACCCCCACGGTCTCCCCGGCCTTGCGGCCTCGGTCTCGCGCTGTTGCCAGCGGTAGGTACGACGCTCGCGGTTACTCCGCGTGATAGTTTCTCATTCTCGCACAGGCGTGCACAAGGGGAAGTCGAGTAGCACGAAAGGAGACGGCCATCCCTCCCCCTGCCTGAAGGCAGGGGTATCCTGGCCGGACAGTAGATGACTACAGATGCGAACGAGCAGGTGGTGACCAGCGACAGCTCTCGGCCGGCCAGCGCCGAGCAGCGGTTACAAGCACTGGGCATCACGCTCCCAGCGCCGCCTGAACCGTTCGGTACCTATGTGGAAGCGGTGCAGGCCGGCAACCTGCTTTTTCTGAGCGGGATGCTGCCCACGGAAGGTCACGCGGCGCGGTATGTTGGACGCGTCGGCGCGGAGCTCGACGTGGAAGCGGGGCGCCAGGCGGCGCACCTCGCGGCGCTCAACGTCCTCGCGGTCGCGCGGCAGCAGTTGGGCTCGCTCGACAACGTGACGCGGATCGTCCGGCTTGGTGTGTCGGTGGCTACGGTGGGCGATGTCCGCGATCAGCCGACCGTCGCCGACGTCGCTTCGGAGCTGCTGCAAGCCGTCTTCGGCAAAGACAAGAGTCCCTGCCGTTTGGTGTATGGCGTCGCCAGCCTTCCGCTCGGCACCCCGGTCGAGCTGGAAGTCATTTTCGAAGTGGCGGGGTAGCGGATCCACATCGAGAAAGGCAGGGAGTTTCGAGACGCTCTCCGTTGTAGTTTGTCGCCCCGCCAAGCCACGAGCCTGCTACGGAAGTTGAGAGTTATACTCCAATGGTATGACGCGACGTCGTATCACGTGGCAGTCAACGAGATGCTGCTCCGTCCGACCAACCAGATAGTGTGACCGATCCTGCCCCCCTGCTGGGACCCTCGTCAGCTATGCCGACGGAGACCCTCGAAGAGCAAATCGATCATTCGCTCAGCCTGCTTGCGCTGCCCCCGGAGCGCCGGCGGCCATTGCACTACCGCTCAGAGACAGGAGCACGTCGTCCGCATCGACCTCGGTGCGCGTGGAGCCGATCGCGTTCGTCGCCGAGAGCGGCGCCTCAAGCGCTTCGTCGAGACGGTCCCAACTGTGCGCGTAGGGAATGCCGCCGGCCACCACTATCGCCCAGATCGGATCCCTCAGGCCGATCTTCGTCGCCATGTAGTCGATGAAGCGGCCCATCCATATGCGCAACGCCTGTTCCGGGGGGGATGGAAGCAAGCAGTTGACCAGCGGCATCGCACACCGCATCCAGTCAAGGAGTACGCCATGCGTCCCAGCTCAACCCCAATCGCTCCGCTCACCTTCGGAGCATGGCCAACCCCCGTCGACCGCATGCCCCGGCTTGCAGCCGCGCTAGGGCTCGCTTCCGATGACCTGCTCATCAAGCGTGACGACCTCACTGGCCTCGGCGGGGGCGGCAATAAGGTCCGCAAGCTCGAGTGGACCGTCGCTGAGGCGATTTCCAACGGCGCAGACACCCTCGTCACCACGGGGGCCCCGCAGAGCAACCACGCACGCCTCACCGCCGCATCGGCGGCACGGTTGGGGCTGCGGGCCGTGCTCGTGTTCCCCGGTGGGCCGGGTTCCTCCCGATCCGGGAACCTCGTCCTCGACGCGTTGCTCGGCGCCGAGATCGTGTTCAGCGGTGTGACGGGTCGGGCGGCGCTCGACCAGGCCGCGGTGGCCGTCATCCAGCGTCTTCGTGATGGAGGGTCGCGTCCCGCGCTCATCCCCTTCGGCGGCTCGAACGCCACTGCCGCCCGTGGGTATGCAACGGCAGGCGAAGAACTGCTCGCTCAAGTCCCCGAGCTGCGCACTGCGGTGGTCGCGCTCGGGTCAGGCGCAACGATGGCCGGGCTTGTCGCCAGTATGGGCGCTGACCGCATACTTGGAGTGCATGTCGGCGCCGTCGATGATCCACGGGCAGTCGTCACTTCCTTCGCCGCAGGACTCGACCCGAGCGTGCGCGCCGAGGATCTGCGGATAGACCACGACCAGGTCCGCGACGGCTACGGAGTACTCACCGAGCCCGTCAAGGAGGCGCTGATACTCACCGCGCAGCTGGAGGGCATCCTCCTCGATCCCACCTACACCGGCAGGGCGATGGCCGGCCTCATCGCGGCGGCGCGACGAGGCGACATCGCACCAGGAGACAAGACGGTCTTCATCCACACGGGCGGGCTCCCCGGCATCTTTGGCCACGCCGAGACGATCGCCTTCGCCGAGAGCATCGAGAAGGTTGGCTGAAGGCGACTGCCGTAGTACTGGTTGCAGCCTCGCGACCTGCGCGACTCCTCACCCTGCCCCCACGGTCTTTCAATTATAGGCAGCCAGGTGTAGACTGACGGGCTCGTCTCCATTGTGCTCGACAGGGCAACCAGCGTGACGACCAATCTGTAGCCAGAGACAGCGTATGACACCATGTCGCAGTGCAGTGGTGTCATGTGCCATCCCGCTCAGCCACGAGCCGTCACGTGAGCGGCGAGCCGTGCTCCACCAGGTGGACGTCGCGCGGCAGCGTCCAGCTCAGGGCAGCTTGTCGAAAAAGAGATACACGGCGGCAATCCGGCCGTCCTGGGCAATGATGAAATCAGTCCCGGCGTTCGCTGGCGCCTCACCAGGGCGGCCCTCTACCCATTGGATCCGCCCGCCATTGCCCACTTCCTCGGGCTCGGCAATTGGCTGATAGCGAAAGTCAGGGTGCGTCGCCCTGATCGCGCCCGCGACGCGATCGATCGCGTCGCGCCCGCGGTAGACGCCCCCACTGGGGTCGTAGAACACGCACATCTTCGGTGAAGATCTCGTCGATGGCCGCGCGCCGACGCGCGGGGTCGTTTTCACCGAAGACGTCGTGCAGATTGCGGGTCAGCAAGGTCGATATGCTGTAGGACATGGCTCGTCTCCTCTCGGCGTCTTGCCAGCGGTTGCCCTCCACCGAATCCTTCGTGCTCCAGGAGCGTCCTTCGACCTCCTCGGTCATCAGATGCGGTTCCAGCGAGATGCGTCGTGCCGTGTCTCCATTCTACAATGGTGCGACGCGACGCGACATGAGATGGCGCCGTAGGCACGACGGATACAATATTTGACATAAGTCGCTGGCCAAAGCTGGCTCACGGCTCAATGTTCACTGCTGGCATCGAGTATTCCTTGTCATAATTACCGCTCGCTACCATGAACGTACATTACCGGTCCCATGCGCGCTTTGCCGTCTGCTAAAAAGGCTGGCCCCATCACTTTACTGAGGGTGAGGGTAGGTGCATATGGTGGATGGAGGTGGTAGACGTGACGACGAAGGTAGCGGCGGTTTGGGGTAGTGTGACGCCGTGCACGGTGGCCGACTGGATACGCTCGGGTCGGCTCCAAGCGGTACGGCTCAGTCGACGCGATGGCTGGCACATCAAGACAAGTGACTGGTACGCCTTCCTCGCACGGCGCATCGACTGCAGCGTGAACGAACCTGCGGCCTCACGTCTGGTGGGCACTCGTGGTGGTGGTGGCGGAGGTAGTGACAGATGGCAACGAGCAACGCGACGGCGGCACCTGAGAGCGTGCTTTGGGTTGGCCCACGTGTCCGTACCCGAGGGTCTGTAAGCCACCTGTAATGCGCACGTCATGTGCATGTCATGGGGGGTGTTTTCCACGTAAGCCGCGTGTGCTACACCGACTGCGTATCGTGCGGCAGATGCTGACGACGCGGAACTTCGTCGCACTGCAGCCGTCGCCTACTCGAACGAACCGACGCATGAGCGAACGGGCAGGTGCCGAACCGAGACGATTGGAGATGTCTGGTGACACGACGGCGGGAGAGCAGGGAGGCTGCATCAGCTCAGATCGGACGCGACGCTGACCGTCCCATTCTCGTGACCGGGGCAACTGGCCAGCAAGGGGGAGCCGTCCTGCGCCACCTCCGCATGCGGGGGTTCGCAGTCCGGGCGTTGACGCGCGACGTGCACTCGCCTGCCGCCCGCACCCTTGCCGCGACGGGCGTCGCCGTCATCCAGGGCGATTTCGATGATCGGGCCAGCCTCGATCGGGCGCTCGCAGGGATGGACGGCGCGTACGCCGTACAGACCCCTTATCAGAGTGGCGGCGTGGAGGGCGAGCTCCGACAGGGCATCGCTTTCGCCGACGCGGCCAAGGCCGCCAGCATCCAGCACCTGGTCTACAACTCGGTTGGCAGCGCCGACCGGCAGACGGGCATTCCGCATTTCGAGAGCAAGTACCAGATCGAAGCACACATCCGTGCCATTGGGCTCCCGCACACACTGCTGCGGCCGGTATTCCTCATGGAGAACTTCCTCGCCAACCGCGACACCATCGTGAGCGGCACGCTCGCCGAACCGCTCCTGCCCGCCACGCCGCTGCAGATGGTGGCCGTCGACGACATTGGCGCCTTCGCCGCGCTTGCCTTCGCCGCACCTGCGCAGTGGATTGGACGTGCCATCGATCTGGCGGGCGACGAACTAACCATGCCGCAGGCCGGCGAATGCTTCGGCCGGGTGATCGGACGACCCGTGCAGTATGTCCAGGTGCCGATGGCGGAGTTCCGCCGCACCAGGGGCGAGGAATAGGCGACGATGTTCACCTGGTTCAATCAGGTCGGCTATAGGGCCGACCTTCCCACCCTGCGGGCGATCTATCCGGCGCTGACGACCCTGGAGCAGTGGTTGCGTCGCACGGGCTGGCAGGGTGCAGCAGCAGCAGCGGGAGTGGCAATGCGCTACACCTAGCAAACGGCGTCGTCTGCCACGACGTCTGTGGCCCAGGAGGGCTGACAGATGACATGGTGTGGGCGCTGCCTGGCATCGGAGGCGGTGGGGTGCCCGCACGCGACGCACGACCGACCACTCCCCGCGCGATGACCGACCACCATCGCTCGCAGGACGACATCTACGAACCTACGAACATCCCAGAAGGAGACCTACCAATGGCCGCGACAACGGCATGGACGAGCGACGAGCTCAGTACGATCGGGGCAGCAGAAGAGCTCCAGATCGCACCGCTCCGGCAGGACGGCTCGCTGCGCAAACCGGTGACAATCTGGGTCGTTCGCCAGGGCGACGACCTCTTCGTCCGCTCGATGAACGGCCCCACCGCCGCTTGGTTCAGTGGCGCCCAGGTGCGCCACGAAGCACACATTCACGCTGGCGGCGTCGACAAAGACGTGCTCCTCGTGGAGACGAACGACCGGAACGACACAATTGATACCGCCTACCGCACCAAGTACCGTCGCTACGCCGCCAACATCGTCAACAGCGACCTCACGCCGCAAGCGCGAGCCGCGACGCTCAAGCTCGTGCCACGCGCCTAAGAGGGCGTTTCGCAACTCGCCGTTGCGGCAATCTTGGCATCTCCATGGCCCTTTCTGGGCAGACTCTTCTCCGGCCCCCATCGCCCGGATGACGACCTGCGCTGGCGCTTGCTGTGGCAACAAATGAGGGAGGGTACAGCACGGCCGATTCCGGCGTCTTGCGGCGGAGACGCCGCTAGCACGGCTCTCATGGGCGTACCCAAGAGCAGCGGTGCGTGGCAATCATAGGGCCAGGATGGGCAGATGGACTGGCCGTCAGCTCCGACGATCGAGGGGCGCACCGACCTCACGAAAGTGCATCCGTTTCGTGAGCATTTGGAACCGGTGTGTTAGGGCTCCCGGTTAGACTAATGGGCGTCCCCGCCGGTCGTCGGAGCGGAGCACGCATGGCTGTTCCTGCGCCCGGGCAGGAGGACCACGGCGGCTTTCCCAACGGTGCCCAGGTGGGGCAGGCGGCCAGGGAAGCGACCCAGGGAGAAGTTCGGGGGAGAAGAAGGAGGCCCGCACACGATGGACGTTGCGATCACCCTACGCGTGAATGGGACCACCCACCGGCTGTCCGTCGACACCCGCACGACGCTGCTGGACGCGCTGCGCGAACGGCTCGGACTCACCGGTGCGAAGAAAGGCTGCGACCACGGCCAGTGCGGCGCCTGCACCATCCTGCTCGATGGCCGGCGCGTGACGAGCTGCCTCGCGCTCGCCGTCGCCCACCAGGACGCCGAGATCGTCACGATCGAGGGGCTGTCCGACGGTGAGCGGTTGCACCCGCTCCAGCAGGCGTTCATCGCGCACGACGCCTTCCAGTGTGGCTACTGCACGCCGGGCCAGCTCTGCTCGGCGGTTGGGATGCTGCGCGAGGCCGAGGCCGGCTGGCCCAGCGCCGTGAGCGACGATCTGCGTGCCGACCGCATGCACGCTCGAGCGACGACGAGATCCGCGAGCGCATGAGCGGCAATCTGTGCCGCTGCGCCGCCTACGCCAACATCGTCCCGGCGATCCAGGAGGTCGTCCAGCAGGCGCAAGCACCGCAGCGGGAACTGGAGGAGGCACGCCGATGACTCCCTTCCGCTACGAGCGCGCGACCGATGCCCAGGCCGCCGTCGCGGCGCTGGCCGCCGCGCCCAACGGCGTCTTCCTCGGCGGCGGGACGAACCTCGTCGACCACATGCGGCTCGGCGTGCGGCAGCCGGAGCTGCTGGTGGACATCACCCACCTGCCCTACGACCGCATCGAGCCACTCCCTGACGGCGGCGTCCGTATCGGCGCGCTGGTGCGCAACAGCGACCTGGCTGCGGACCGCACGATTCGCCAGCGCTATCCCGTGCTCGCTCAGGCGCTGCTCGACGGGGCCTCGGGCCAGCTGCGCAACCTGGCCACCACCGGCGGCAACCTGCTGCAGCGCACCCGCTGCGTCTACTTCCAGGACGTCACGAAGCCCTGCAACAAGCGCGTGCCGGGCAGCGGCTGCTCCGCGCGCGCGGGCTATCACCGCGAGCTGGCCATCCTGGGCGCCTCGGAGGCGTGCATCGCCACGCACCCCTCGGACATGGCCGTCGCGCTGGCCGCGCTCGACGCCGTCGTCCGCGTGCAGGGGCCGGGCGGCGAGCGGACGATCCCGCTCGTTGACGTTCCACCGCCTGCCTGGCGACGAGCCGCAGCGCGATACCGTCCTCGCGCACGGCGAGTTGATCACCGCGCGTCGACTTGCCGCCGCTTCCGTTCGCGGCGCGCTCGCGCTACCGCAAGGTGCGTGACCGCGCGTCCTACGCCTTCGCGCTCGTCTCGGTGGCGGCGGCGCTCGCTGTCACCGACGACGGCAAGGGCACCCGCATGGTGCGCGACGTGCGCCTGGCGCTGGGCGGCGTCGCGCACAAGCCGTGGCGGGCGTGGAGTGCCGAGGCGGCACTGCGTGGCGCACCGGCGACCGAGGAGACGTTCCAGCGGGCGGCCGAGGCCGAACTGGCCGCCGCGCAGCCGCTCCCGGGGAATGCGTTCAAGGTCCCGCTGGCGCGCAACGTCATCGTGCGCACGCTGCTCGATCTGCTTGAGACAGGAGGGGAGACCCGACCATGACCGCAAGTGTGCAACTCCCATCCCATGCCGATCGGCGTCCCGCTGGACCGCATCGACGGCCAGTTGAAAGTCACCGGCGCCGCACGCTACGCCTACGAGTATCCCGTCGCCGGCATGTGCTATGTCTGGCCGGTGCAGAGCACGATCGCCAAGGGCCAGATCGTGTCGATCGACGCCCACGAGCGCGCGGGCGCTGCCCGGCGTCCTCGCCGTGCTCTCGCACGAGAACGCCCCGCGCGTGCGACCGGTTGACAACCCAGTCCTTGGTCAGCGCGACCAGGATCTGGCGGTCTTGCAGTCCGACGCCGTCGCCTATCACGGGCAGTTCGTCGCCGCCGTCGTCGCCGAGACATTGGAGATCGCACGCCAGGCCGCAAGCCTCGTCGCCATCCGGTACGAGGAGCAGCCGCACGACGTCGAGCTGCGCGCCGACCGCGGCGATCTGTACGCGCCGGAGTCACTCATTCTCGGCATTGCGACCGATACCACACAGGGCGACGTCGAGGCGGCGCTGGCCGCGGCTCCCGTCACGCTCGACCACACCTACACGACGCCCGCCGAGCACAACAATCCCCTCGAGCCGCACGCGACGGTGGCGGTCTGGAGCCGGGATGGCGCGAGCGTCACCCTCTACGACGCGAACCAGGGCGCCGATTGGATTCGGGACGGCGTCGCTACGGCGTTCGAGCTCCCGCCCGAGCGTGTGCGCGTCATCGCGCCGTACGTCGGCGGCGGGTTCGGCTCCAAAGGGTTTACCCACCCGCACGTCATCCTCGCGGTCATGGCGGCGCAGGTCACCGGACGTCCGGCGAAGCTCGCGCTCACACGGCAGCAGATGTTCGCACTGGCCGGCTATCGCTCGCCGACCATCCAGCGCATCCGCCTGGGCGCCGAGCGCGACGGCCGGCTGACGGCGATCGCGCACGAGGTGGTGATCGCAGACCTCGACGCGCTTCGAGCTGGCCGAGCAGGCGG
Organism: uncultured Chloroflexia bacterium; assembly: GCA_963841205.1. Lineage (GTDB taxonomy): Bacteria > Chloroflexota > Ktedonobacteria > Ktedonobacterales > JADMIN01 > CAWAWP01. The sequence continues at coordinate 421,102 of CAWJCH010000014.1, forward strand.
CCGTCCCGACGCGGATGATGTACGCGGCGCCCAACCGCCGCACCACCCATCGGCTGGCCCGGCTCGACGTCCCGGCGAACACCTGGATGCGCGCGCCGGGCGAGTGTCCCGGGCATGTTCGCGCTCGAGTCGGCGATGGACGAGCTGGCGGTGGCCTGCGGCCTCGATCCGATCGAGCTACGCATCCGCAACGAACCAGCGGTCGACCCTGAAACCGGACATCCCGTTCAGCAGCCGCGGCCTGGTCGCCTGCCTGCGGCGAAGGCGCCGAGCGCTTCGGCTGGCAGCCGCGCGACCCGACGCCGCAGGATCGCGCCGGGACGGCCCGCTGGCTCGTCGGGACCGGCGTCGCCGCCTCGACCTATCCCGGCCGTACAGTTGCCCTCGACCGCGCGCGTTGCCGTTGACCGAGGAGGACGCTATCGCGTCAGCATCGCCGCCGCGGACATCGGCACCGGCGCCTGGACGGCGCTGACCCAGATCGCGGCCGACGCGCTCGAGGTGCCGCTCGAGCGCGTGCAGCTCGAGATCGGCGACAGCGCCCTGCCGCAGGCGTAGCGGGGCAGGCGGCTCGTCGGGAACCGCCTCGTGGGGGTGGGCGATCGTCGAGGCCGCGCGCAATCTTCGCGCCCGGCTGCGCGACGAGTACAGGGGCGTGGTGCCCGCCGATGGGCTGGAGGCCGACTGGCGCTTTCGAGACGAACCCCGAGGCGCAGCAGTTCTCGATGCACGCCTTCGGCGCGCAGTTCGCCGAGGTTCGCGTCAACGACCGACACCGGCGAGGTGCGCGTGCCGCGGCTGCTCGGCGTCTTCGCCGCCGGGCGCATCATCAACCCGAAGACGGCCCGCTCGCAGTTGCTCGGCGGCATGACGATGGGCCTCTCGATGGCGCTGCACGAGGCAGAGCGTGCTCGATCCGCGCTTCGGCGACTACGTCAACCACGACTTCGCCGAGTACCACATCGCCACCAACGCCGACGTGGGCACCGTCGACGTCTCCTGGATCGACGAGGAGGATCCACACGTCAACCCGATGGGCACCAAGGGCATCGGCGAGATCGGGATCGTGGGCACCGCTGCTGCCATCGCCAACGCGGTCTATCACGCGACGGGCATCCGCGTCCGCGACCTGCCGATCACCCTCGACAAGCTCATGCGGTAACACGCATAGAGCCTACGCTGGCTCCAGATCAGCGTGCGGGGGGCCGGCAGTGTTTGGCGAGTCGCGGTGCCGCCAGAGAGGCGAGGATGATGCATTCAAAGACTGAAGCCCCATTTGGCCACGAGCAGAACGAGAGCCCGGCTTTCGGGTCGAGTTTCACGGCCGAGTTCGCCGCACGCGTGCGCCGCAATCAGCAGCAGCTGCGGGCGGACCTCAAGCCGCAGTACGACGTGATCGTCTGCGGATCGGGGTCGTCCGGATCGGTCGTGGCCCGGCGGCTGGCCGAGAACCCCACTGTCAGCGTGCTGCTGCTGGAGGCGGGCGGCGACGATGACGTCCCGAGCGTCATGGATCCGGACCAATGGCCTACCAACCTGGGGAGTGAGCGAGATTGGAATTTCCAGTCCCAAGCGGACCCCCACGTCAACGGCCGCTCCGTCCCCTTGAATATGGGCAAGGTCCTGGGCGGCGGATCCAGCATCAACGCGATGGCGTGGGCACGCGGGCACCAGCGCGACTGGGATTTCTTCGCCGCAGAGGCGGGAGACCCCGCATGGGGCTATGCCTCGGTGTTGCAGCTCTATCGCCGCATCGAAGATTGGCATGGCGCCCCCGACCCCCAGTATCGCGGCACGGGGGGCCGGTCTTTGTCCAACCCGCCCCCGACCCCAACCCCATCGCTCCGGCCTGGCTGGAAGGCGCACGGTCGGTGGGGATCCCGACCTTCGAGAGTCACAATGGGCGCATGATGGAGGGGGACGGTGGTGCCGCGCTCGTGGACCTGCGGGTCCGCGACGGCAAACGGCAATCGGTGTTCCGCTCGTACACCTTCCCCTCCATGGACCGGCCCAATCTCACCGTGCTCACGCACGCCCTGGTGACCCGGCTGACCTTCGTCGGCACGCGCGCCACCGGCGTAGAGGTGCTCCACGACGGCCAGACCCACCGTGTGGCGGCCGGGCTGGAAGTAGTGCTCTCGCTGGGGGCGATCCACACGCCGAAGGTGTTGATGCAATCGGGGATCGGCGATCAGGCCGAGTTGCACCGCTTGGGCATTCCGGTCGTCCAGCATCTGCCGGGGGTCGGGCGGAACTTCCAAGACCATGTGGCCGTTGACTGCGTGTGGGAGTATCGGGAAGCGCTGCCGCCGCGCAATAACCTGGGCGAGGTCACCTTCTTCTGGAAGAGCGAGGCAGGGCGAGATACGCCGGACTTGCAGACGTGCCAGATTGAAGTCCCGATAGCGAGCGCCGAGAATGCCGCACGGTTTGGCCTGTCTGCCATCAGTGGGTGGACCGCGCGCGGTGGCGTTGTCCGTCCCGAGAGCCGCGGCCAGCTCCGTCTAACGGGGCCCAACCCGCTCGATCCCATCGAGATTGAGGCCAATTTCCTTTCGCACTCCGCCGATCTGAAAGCCATGGTAGCCTGTGTGGAGCTCTGCCGCGAGATTGGCAACTCCGCCGCGCTGCGCCCCTTCACCAAGCGCGAGGTGATGCCGGGCGACCTGAGGGGGGCCGCGCTGGAACGCTTCATCCGCGATGCCATCATCACCTACTCGCATGAGACCTGCACCGCCAAGATGGGCCGAGACGCCCTGTCGGTGGTGGATGGCCACCTGAACGTCTATGGCATCGACCACCTGCGGGTGGCGGATGGGTCGATCCTGCCACGAGTGACGACCGGCAACACCATGGCGCCCTGCGTCATCATCGGCGAGCGCGCCGCCGAGATCCTCCGGGGCGAGCATGGGCTGTAACGCTCACAAAGGCATTTCACCACGCTAGCCCTTCCCAGACGTGGGCCAAGACGAGACGCGGCGAGCGGATGCGGTCGGGCCGGCCCACCTGCCAGCGCGATGACCCAGACGACGGCATGGGTCATCGCGACCCGCACGAGCAGCGGTACGTTTCTCTTCCCTGCGAACTCTGTGTCCTCTGCGGCTAATCTCTGGATCTGCCCCCGCTTACCCTCGCCGCTCCGAGCCGACCGCGTAGCTGCCGACGGCGGTGGACTCCGCCATGCGATTCACCAGGCGTAGCGCCCGCGCGCTCTGCGGATGCCGGCTGAAGCGATGCAGCGCCACCTCGTCGGAGAGATCGATGGCGATCATCGCATGACGATAGGCCTCGGCGTTGTTGGTGCCGTAACGCACGCGCTCGACGCCCGGAATATTGCCGATCAAGTCGCGCACCTCGCGTAGCGCCGACTCGATCTGCTCGCCGCTGACACCCGGCTTGATGCGCACAATGATGTCATGTCGAATCATCTTCGACCCGCCGCCTTTTCTTGCAATCCAGACGTCTCTCGCGCCGCGTGCGCATCCATTAGTGCTCCGCATAAAAATAGCACATTCTTGGGGCAGGTCGCCAGCAGATGCCAGGAGAGGTCACAAGCGGCCATGAAATCTGGTTTTCCAGTCGTTGGGTTGCACGATGTCGGGATGCTTCTGACCTCGTGTTTCCCGCCGTTATGTGGTCAACTTTGCCCTTTAGAACGTGAACGTATTGCGCTGCTGCACCCGCTGGCTCAGCGGCGGTTGAAGGAGGACGGAGCAAACTGGGGCGCTACGCTAATAGAGCTAGAAGATGTCTTATGCTCCTTCGTAAAGAACACAAGTTCTATCGAGAGGAGCAACAGATGTCCCCCGAGTTGCATCGCTTGCACATGAACGTCCAGATACGTCGCGGGCCCGGCTGGAAGCCCGAGGAGACCGGCGCCGCGGTCGCCGCCCTGCGCGCCTGCGCCGTTGCGATCGCCGAGGGCCTGCCGTTCCCGTTCAGCTTAGTCCGCGCAACGCCCTCGCACTACGCCACGAACATCGGGGCGGTGCACATCGTCTGCGCCGAGGAGTCGCTATCGGCAAGCTGCGGCGCCTCCGGGGCGACGCGCTCTGCAGGTCGCGCAGGCGTTTCGCGGGAGGCTTGGGCGAGCTGTGCCCTGCCGAGGAGGGCGCGACGTGCTACGGTTGTCTGGAAGTCGCCGAAGCGCACTCGATCGCCGAATGACAGGCGTCGTAGCGCGGTGCTGCTCAGGCGCGCAGATCCGCCGCGTTCGCCGGCGCTGCGGTCATCGCCTCGGCGGGATAGGGTTGCAGCATCGCCTCCAGGCGCCCGACGTCGCGCAGATCCGCGTCGAGCCACTCGTCCACGTCCTCGCGCCGCAGGATCACCGGCATGCGGTCGTGGACCGGCGCCACGAATTCGTTCGGCGCGGTCGTGAGGATCGCGCAGGTCTGCAGCTCCTGCCAGGTGTCCCAGAGGCCCGCGAAGGCGAAGAGCTCGGCGTCCGCGAGGGTGAAGAGGTAGGGCGTCTTGCCCCGGCCGCCGTCGGCCGCCGCCTTCCACTCGTAGAACCCGATCGCCGGGAGGGCGCAGCGCTGCGACGTGAACGCGCGGCGGAACATCGGCTTCGCGGCGAGGCCCTCGGCCCGCGCGTTGATCAGGCCCCCGCAGTGGTCCTGCGCCCAGGACGGCACGAAGCCCCAGCGCATCATGGCGAGGTCGCGCCCGCCGTCGTGCTCGCCGAGCAGCACCGGCACGCGCTGTGTCGGGCGCACGTTGACGTTGGAGGCGAGCTGCAGCTCGTCGAGCCGACTTTGCTTGACGCCGTAAACCTGCGCCAGCAGGTGCGGGTTGACCAACTGATAGCGGCCGCACATGCGGGGTGCTCCTCTCGCTGCGGAATGCTCTACGCTCCTATTCTCTTCAATTTCTCTCCGACCACCCCGCGCGGCAGTCCCCGCAGGACCGCGCGCGTCCGATCGTACTATGTGGGTTTCTCGCGCGGTATCGGGTGGTTGCCCGGTTCGTTCTGCTCGATTGTTATGCTAGAGAGGAGCGGGAGAGGCAGATGGCAAAACTGTACTTCACCCACGGCACGATGGGTGCGCAAAAGACCACTGACTTGTTGGCGACCGCGTACAATTTCGAGGAGCATGGCGGCACGGTGTTGATCACCAAGCCGTCTAATGACACCAAAGGCGAGGAGGATGTGATCTCTCGCGTCGGCCTCCGGCGCAGGGCGGACTTCCTCACGACGCCGGGCATGGACGTCGAAGCAGAGGTGCTACGTCGGAGAGCAGCGGGGGAGCAGATCAGCGCGGTGTTGGTGGACGAGGCGCAATTTTTGCAGCCTCGGCAGGTAGACCAACTGTTGAGGTTAGCAGTCATCCATGCCATCCCGGTGATGGCCTGGGGCTTGCGCACGGACTTTCGGACACACGCCTTTCCCGCGAGCCAAAGGCTCTTTGAGGCCGCGAACGAACTGCGGGAGTCGATTGCCATGTGCGGCCACGGCGGCGGCTGCGAACATCGCGCGCAGTTTAACGCGCGCATGGTGAACGGCCGCTTCGTTGCGGAAGGCGATCAGGTGGCCATCGACGGTGAAGCGGAAGTGACGTACACGGCGCTGTGCGCGCGCCATTACCTGGAAGACGTCGGGCCGATTGCAGCGGACGCGAGCGAGAGCCGCTTAGGTACTTGACTAGAGGCGGTTTCGAAACTACTCCTACTGGCGAGGTGACATCGATGGCGTCGTTTGAGCAATGGCTGGAAGCCTGGCAGCACGCCTACCACCTGCCGCCAGAGAGGATTTCGGAGGTGGTGTGTCCGAACTGTAGCGCCGGGGACCTCCAGTTGCGTTTCGTGACTCATCGCCCCGATGGTTCGGCATATGTGCGCTTCTGGTGCGACCATTGCCTGGAGGGAATCGCTCCGGGACCGAGCGAGGTTCCAACCGCCTACTTTCGGGTCCGACGTGAAGACACGAACATTCCGAATCTGCCGACTCGTGCCCCCGAACGGACGTGGCGGAAGTGACTGGTAGGTTTTGAAACTACCTGTAGGATTCGAACCGCCAACCTGCGGTTTACAAATCCACTTCCGTTCGTCCGCTCGCGTCCGCCGATGTCCGGAAACCCCTGAAAATACCGCCTATTTCGTGCGTACTTTCTCTACCCTGTCTGCCACTTCCTCAAAATGGCCTGAGTTCCCAATTTTCCTACGGATCGTGGGGATCGTCCTTCACGAGCCTCGGTGCTCTCTGGAGTCAGTTTATCGATCGTTTTGGGGTCAAACATAATCCGACGCCAGCTCGTTGTAGGGGGAGTGCGTTCGGATTTGACAAGACACCCTATCCTCCAAGGTTGAAATCGGCTCAACGCCTAGTGAGACAGTGTCTGAGAAGTCACCGAGGGCCGCAGATCATCCATAGATGCGAGGTGTCGCCTGTACGCCGAAGAGATCGCTTCGTACACGCGTAGACACCGTCGAGGACGGTGTCTACGCGAAGCAGCTGGTGACTCCTGCGGTGTCTCCTCCCTCCAGGAAGTCGTCTCGTTTGTCACCATATCACGCCTCCGCACATTGTCGCCGCGCCCACGCAATGCCGTGCGCCAGATGAGCGGCGTCACCCTCCAGCTGTCCGAAGTGTATCTCGTGGAACGGTTCCATCCCCGCCTAGAAGTCCATCCGTCGCAGGAAGGTCGCATCGAGCGGGTGGCGGTACGCGGCAAGCATCTGTCGCGCGAACTCGTCACCAAGCTGGCGCCGTAGGCCGGCAAAATCAACCGCCGGGTCGTCGATGCCGGCGTCGCCCCAGTCAATGACGCCCGTCAGGTCGCCCGTCGCAGGATCGACGAGCACGTGTTCCACGTTGAGGTCGCGGTGGACCAGCGTGGGCGTGAACGCAAAGCTGATGTCGTCGTCCAGATAGCGCGACCAGAAGGCGACGATTGCCGCCTGTTCCTTTGCGGTGAAGAGCGGCAACATGTTCGCGCGGACCTCGGCGAAGAAGCCGCGATAGGCTTCACGCCGATTTGCGGCATCGCCGCCCAACGCACCGTGTCGCCGCGCCACCTCGACCGGAACTGCGTGCAGCGCGCTCACGAACTCGCCTAGCCGTGCCGCATGGGTCGCGCGAAGCTCAGGGCGGTCGCGGTCGGACATCAGCTGCTCGCCGGGAATCAGCCGGTAGCCGACGATGCGCTTGCCCGGCCAGCCGGGGTCAGTCCAGGTGTGGGTGTAGCGCGGAATCGGCAGTGGCAACGCGTCCGCCAGCAGTGGCAACAGCTCGGCCTCACGCGCTTGGCGCACGGCGGCGTCGGGTCGCTTGGCGAAGCGGAAGACGTCCTGGTCGTTGACGAGCAGCGCGACGCTGTCCCAGCCCTCGCCAAGCGCGACGTAGCGCTCCACCCGCAGGGTGGGGAAACTGGCTTGAAGGAGCTCGCTATACCCCGCGAGTGCGCTCGTCTCGCCCATGTCGCCTGCCCTTCGCTGCGCATTCAGCCGCTCACGGCATCAGCATACCAGAGAATCGGGTAGGCAAGGTGTCAGAAAAGTCCGAAGGATGGGTCGGTAGAGAGAACGTGTTGGAGAAGTCTTCGCACGTCCGCCGATCACTCCCAGATTCGGTGTGGCCTGAGTGCCGAAGTACGGCTTTATAGACACTTTCTAAGTCTTTTGCTGCATTGCTGTCAATTACGTTGTCATACTAGGTCTTCCTCGGTCCTTTCCTTTTGCAGATGCGACGCGGCCACCAGGGGAAAAGGGTGGCGGAGCGGACGAGCTCGGGGCGGCTTTGGAGGGCCAGACACCGCTCGGCTTGGACGTCCTCGAGTTCGTCGATCGAGGCGAAATGGCGGTTGACGAGCGCCGTGTTGCGCAGCGGCCACCGGTGTTCGGCGGGCTGCAACGCGGGCGAGGAGGGTGGCAGGAAGAGCAGGTGGAGATGCGCGGGGACGCGCACCTTGGGGCTCGCATGCCAGCCGGCGCGGTCGAGGACCAGCACGATCGGCTTGCTCGGGCTGGCGCCGACGTCGTGGGCGAACGCCTCGAGTTCGGCCTCGAAGAGGGGGATCGAGACGCTCGTGGCCAGGTGCCAGAGCGTGCGGCCCGAGGCGGGATGGACGAAGCCGACCAGAGAGCGCCACTCGTCGCGCTGCTGGACGGGGGCGACCGGCCGCTTCCCATTGCAGCACCAGACCTTCTTCAGGATCGGCTTGAGGCCGATGCGGTGCTCGTCCGGCGAGTCGGTGGCCCAGAGCTCGACCTGGGCGTGGGGGAAGGCGGTGGCGACGGCCTGGACGATCGGGCGGCTCTTTTTTGAAGGCCGCTTGCTGCGCGGCGTCGGCCAGGACGTGGCGCGGCCGCGGCAGGCGTCGCGTGCCCCCGAGGCGCACCAAGGAGACCCAGCCCAGTTGGCGCGGGATCGGCCGGCCCAGTCGCTGGCTCAGCCACTCCGCCACCAGCCGCCCCGTCCACAGGTCACCGCGCGGCGGCGGGCCCTCCACCGCGACCAGCAAGTCCGCCCGCTGCTCCTCCGACAACGCCAGTGCTTGGCGCCGCGAATGCGTCCGCCGCCGATCCGTCATCCCTGCCGGCCCCAACGCGTTGTAGCGCTTGACCACCTGACCGATCCAGCCGCAAGAAAAACCAGTGCTGCGCGCGATCGCCGTCGCCGTCTGCCCCTGGCTCACCAGCCACACGATCGGCCACCACGTCCGCTCCACCGCCCCGTTGGCCGTCCGGTAGCGGCGTTCTACCTCATCCGCGCTGAGGTGCCCGGCCAGCACCAGGTGTCTGCTCATGCCGCCATTGGATATGGTTGAGCAAGACTTGATATCAAACGCTCAAAACACAGTGAAGCAGCCTCAAGCGTATCTGCTCGAAGCCGCTTCGTTTCAGAGTTTCTGTCGGAGCCGACGGTGGGATTCGTTACTGCCCGTTCGCCAACGGTCGTCCACGGTCGTCCACGGGCGCTGAAATGGAGGCGCATTATAGGGTCGTGGCGTCCATCAACGTCCATGGTTGTCCGCCCCGTATGCTGCCAGTTTCGCTGTCTATTCACTCGGAATCGTGCGAGGATGCTGCTGACGACCTCCCGGCGACATGGTCGTCGAAATGCCGCGGGGAGGTGGACGCAGTACGAGAGGGCACGAAAGCTAGCATCCAGAGGGGAGGCTACCGGGACACTCATTGGCACGAGCCCCGTTGGAGTCGTGCTGCAGGGAGTGTGGAGCGGTGAGCAGCAACGGCCTGCCAGCGGCAGCACTCAGGGCGAGCGTACCAGCCAATGCGAGCAGGATGAGTAGCACGGCCAACAGTGCGACGCGCGATGCATGATGCAGAGAATGGACCATAGTTGCTCCTCTTAGCACGGATTCGACACGCTGCAAGTCCACTGCGGCGCCTTGGTGACGTCGCCGGCCCACTATAACCCGAGAGCGCGACGCGATCAATACAGCGGTCGTTCGTCGAGCAGGGTTCCCCCCTTTCGGAGTACCTCATCGCAGGGCTTTGCCCAAAAAGTCGACCAAGAGTGTGACGCGGGCGGCGGGATCGGTTCACTCTTCCTCGGCGCTTGGTACGGCTTGGCGGGCGTTCCCGCGGCGGTCACCCAGCGAGAAAGTGGACGAACAAGGCGAGGAGCAGGAGGGCGGTCGAGGCGACGACTGCCGCCACCAGGCCTGGGGGTGTCGTCAATGTGCTCCCGCCCGCAGGGACCTCGTGCTCCTGCGCGGCGCGGCGCAGTGTCCGAGCTCGCCAGAGCACCGCGCCACTCGGCACAGCGGCGAGCAGTGGCCCTCCCACCTGGCAAAGACGAGCGGGGCGTGGAGGGAGACGGGCACCTGGCTGCGTACGGGACCACGGCCGGTGCTCGCAGGGCACACGTCCCCAGCACGAGAGGCACGCAGAGCAGCACACTGACCGTGAGCGCGAGCTTGCTCAGCATCCGCACCGGCACGTGAGGGCGCTCGGTTCATCGACATCCCCCGACTGACTCAGTCTGCCGTTCAGGTGCCGGCAATCGCCCCCTAAGCGGGGCGCTACAGGCCCCAGAGGGGGACTCTATCGCTTGCCGTGCGTCGGATGGGTCTAGTCTGGCGCGCCGACCACGTTGCAACCGGCACGCGCCTGCAGCATTTCACACACTCGCGTGGGAAGGCGACCCTTCCATCGGCGGTCTACATTTTGGACAAAGCCAGTACGGGGCTTTGCCTATTTAGTACACCCACGCTGCGACTTTTTGGGCAGGATCAGCGTTTACCCACAAAGTCTACGGCGCGTGAGGTAGACTGACGATGTAGAATGTTACCGACCTATCGGTAACAGGAGGGTAAGCGCCACAGTGCAGCAGCGCATCAGTTGCCCGAACCCCCTCTGTCCGCAACCCGACGATGTACAGCGGGTGTCCGCAGTGGTCCAGAGCGCGATGAGCCAAGGCTATCTGGCTGGGCAGCATGGCGCCACGAGCCAAAGCGCGTTGAGCCAATTGCTCGCGGCTCCCGTGGAGCCGGTGAATAGGGGCGGGTGGACCTGTGCGTCGGTGTTCTGGATGCTTATCCTAGCCTACCTTGCCGCTGCTGGTCTCGTGGTCGCCATCCTCATTTCGGCGAAAATCGCGGTCTTCCCACCTGACAACGGGCCGCCACCTGATGATCTCTTCGCTGTCGGGTTAGGATCTGTTGTGATCCTTGCATGGGTGTTCCTGTACAAGCGGGGGAGGGCTGCTCGGTTCAAACGCGAGTATCCGGTGTGGGTGCGCGCAAAGACCAAGTGGGACGAACTCTATTACTGCCACCGTTGCGGTAGCGTATTCAAACCCCGTGATCTCACACCCACGTTCGTGCCAGCCAGTCAGATGAAAAGGCTGCTCGCGTGAAGGCCATACCGTAAGCCGCTATCCCCCGGTGGAGTAGCGGACGATGTAGTCGATGACGGCTTGTTTCTTGGCCATGCTCGCGGGTTTGGTGCCGGGGTGTGCCGCTTGAACGTTGGCAGCGGTCAGCTTCAAGAAATCCAGGGTGTAGTCTTGGAGCGCGCGATCTAGTTGGTGATCGCCGTAAAGTCGTGTGAGGAAGAGCGGATCGGGTGGGCTGAAGGGATCGGCCCGATAACCCTCGATCCGGCGTATCGGCACGAGCGGGGGCAACTCAGCCTTGGAGCCTCCCCGCTTGATAGGGGGCTGTAGAGTCCCTGCTGTTGTCGTCGATTTAAACTCGATATACATGGGGGGCGTATACTCATCCCAGATAATGTGTGCCTGGTACCCGTCTCCGCGAAGGGAGAACTCCTGATGTCAGTGAATCACACGCCGAACTCTTGTCCGCATTGCCGAGGAACAGGCTTGATGCCGATGCATCCGCCGATGCCTCAGCCTGTCGTACCCTGCTCGTGCCCATGTCATCGAGGAGGGGGGCTCCGATCCGACGCCAGACTCCCGATAAAGAGAAATAAGGACAGTAAGAGCTATCAACCGACATTCTTGGATCTCTTCATATAACATGAAACCCGCCGGACGCGGAGACGGCGGGTAGCGCGCAACGATAGATAGTATCAAAAAACACTGAGTATGAGTTCGTAAACAAACAGGGATATGGTTCCGCGTCGAAGGTGCCTAAATCGCCGGATATGCAGTCCTTTGGTTTACAATAAACAGTGTATATGAGCCTCACCAAAACACAAACAGTTCGCCGCCCGCTGACCCTCTTGGATCGCTACTATCGACTGCGGAGTAGTTACTGGCGTTGGCACCGTCTGCTGTTCCTGAGCGCCGCTGAGATCAAGTTCGTGATGCTGATGGGTGGCCATGTAGTTACCATCCCCGGCATCAGAACGAGGCGAGGTTCCAACCTAACGCTCGTCTGGCTGGGTCAAACGCTCCGACGCTACAAGTTCAAGCGGGAAGTGCGCGTCGGCAGATACTACGCCGATTTCTGTAACGATGTTGGCTGGACGATTGAGATCGACGGCAGGCAGCATGACGTGGTGGCAGACTTCGACCGCGACATTTACCTGCGGGCTCGTTGCTGTCGGATTCTGCGCGTCCCGGCCTACCGGCTGTGGAACGATCCCGGCCGCGCCTACCGCGATGTGCTCGCATACATCACACAATGATGCGCCCAAAAAGCCCGCTGGTTAAATTATGTGTTCAGCGATTTGACAGCTGGCGGCAGGATATTTTGGAGTGAGTACAATACACAGCCTACGACAGAACAAAAAGATTACATTCCCCTCCCCGCCTGCCAGCAGAATGCGCAAGGCATCCACGAGTTACTCCCGCGGACTCCGCCTCCGTACCCGTGCCAGAAATGCTAGTGGGCTGGAAGGCACCGGCGCGTATGCCGTATCATGGCACGCAACGCGAGAAGGACGGTGCTCTGCGCGCGAACGGGGGGCGTCGTACGGCGGGTCACGTCGCTCATCCCCCGTGGAGGTAACGTATGCGCGAGATGGATCGGCGCGTCGGCATCCTGCGGCTCCTGCTCGCGGATATCGCCGACCGCGAGCGCCAGGCCGAGGAGGCACGCAAACAGCTCCACGGCCAATTGCAGCGCATAGTGGACTTCACCGTCCAATACAACGGCGGCGTCTCCAACGCGCTCGCCGGTATGGCCGAGGTGGAGGATCGCTTCCGACAACAGGAGGCCTCACTGCGCCACCTCGCCCTCCTGCGCGAGCGCGCCCGCGGCGAGCTGCACGCCCTCATCGTCACGCGCGACATCGCCGAGGCCCAGCGCCGCCTCGCCGAGCTGGAAACCACGCGCGCCCGGTTGTTGTCCGGCTCGCCGGGCGACGCCGCGCCCACGCTCGCTCCCCCGCCGGATGGCACCCCTCCGCAAGACGCCACGCCGAGCCTCGCCGAGATCGACGCCGAGATCCTCAGCCTGCGAGGCGCTATCGAAGCCGCCAGCGCCGATGCGGCCCGCTCCCTCGCCAACGGCGACACCGGCCCGCGCGGCAATTAGAGCGCCCTGAGTCCTCGCCGATGGCAGCAAGACGCCCCGGCGAGCCCATGCGAGCCGACCGGGACGTCCGCGACAGCGCGCATCGATCACCACGATGGTTGAGAGACTTCCCCAGTGCCCGTCACGCGCACCCCAATGCCCACCAACTCACGAGGGCGAATGGAAGAGGCTCGCTGGGCAACTCGGGAGCGAGGGAGGCGCACCGCGACAGCCGGCATGCTTGTTCCCACCAACAAAGGTGTCGTCATCACCGGATTCGCAAGCCCATGGTTACGGCCTTTGGTGGCGTACACCGCCGCCCGCACCCCATCGCCAGCACTTACTGACCTCGGCGTGAGAGCATGAATCTTGCGAGCACTGGGGGTATGAGTACATCCAAGAGACTCGCGGACTCCTGGGAATGGCAGCGTCAGCGCGCCTGGGAGTTGCACCACCAAGGTTGGTGGCAGAAGGACATCGCGGCAGCGTTGGGCGTCAGTTGCGCCGCCGTCTGCCAGTGGATCAAGCGGGCGCACGAGAAGGGCGTGGAGGCGCTGCGCACGCAGCCCCGCCCCGGCGGCCCCGCCAAGTTGACGGTCGAGCAGCGCGCCCAGATCCCGGCGTTGTTGGCGCGCGGGGCCGAGACGTATGGATTCCGCGGCGACGTGTGGACGGCCAGCCGCGTCGCGGTGGTGATCTGGCGCACCTTTGGTGTCCGCTATCACCGCGATCAGGTCAGCCGCTTGTTGCGCCAGGCGGGCTGGAGTCGCCAGCAGCCTATCGAGCGGGCCACGCAGCGCGACGAGCAGGCCATTGCGCAGTGGTATGCCGAGCGCTGGCCAGCGCTCCAAAAAAAGCAGCTGAGGAAGGTTCCACCATCGTCTGGGGAGACGAAGCCGGTTTCTACCTGTTGCCCTTGGCGGTGCGCACGTGGGCGCCGCGGGGGCAGACGCCGATCCTACACGTCCCCCTGCCCCATGACCATCTGGCAGCGATCAGTGGCATCACGCTGGACGGGCGCCTCGACCTGCAGACGCGGAAAGACGCCTTCAACGCCGAAGGGGTCGTGGGCTTCCTGCGCGTGCGGCACGCGCAAGCTGCGCGGCAAGGTCCTGGTCATCTGGGACGGATCGCCGATCCACAAGGGGCAGCCGATCAAGGATTTCCTCACGCGCGGCGCGGCGAAGCGCCTCCACCTGGAACGCTTGCCCGGCTACGCGCCCGACCTCAATCCGGACGAGGGGATCTGGAACTTGCTCAAGCGCGTCGAGCTCAAGAACCGCTGCTGCCGCGACCTGGCCGAACTCAACCTGGAGCTGCGCCGCGCCAAAGAGCGCTTGCGCTACAAGCGCGACCTCATCCAGGCCTGTTCGGTCCACTGTGGCTACTCGGTTTAGCAAACGATGCCGAGGTCAGTAGGTGAGGCGAGGTCGCTCGCGAGCGGAGAAACGACCACCGGCTCCTCGATTTCCACCGGGCCATTCCCATCCCAACATCGACGCCGGTTGGCCGCGCCGCACCGGAGCTCGGCGGCGAGTTCGGGCCCGACCGATACCCAGCCCGGTACGGATTCGCACCTCGGAAAACGACGAGTCCCTTTCCACGTGCATGGAGAGGGACCCCCGGAATGCCATACATCGACGGCACATCAACCGACCGAACAGCACCTACCTATCGCTGGTGCCGCCGCGGGCCTCGCCGCCCTCGCGGCCGATCTCGGACATGTGCTCGCGATCCTTGCTGACCTCTTGGCCGCCCTTCTTGCCGATCTCGGACATGTGCTCGCGATCCCGGCTCACGGCCTCGCCGCCCTTGCGCCCGGCCTTGCGCGCCTCTTGCGAGTCGAACTCGTGCGCGGTACCCTTCTCGTGCGCGGCTTGGCCGCCCTTACTGGCGATCTCGCGTTGCTTCTCGTCATCCATCGATGCGAATCCACGGTTCTTATTGGAATCTGTCACAGCCATTCCTCCTTCGCATGCGAGAGTCGACGCTGACTCCGCCGTGCCTTGCACAGCGCAGAGCTGCTCGGTAATCGACCACGCAGCGTGGTCGCCGAGCGTCACGCGTGGCACTCGACATAATGGCTGCGCACGAGACATGCCACTGCCGTCGAACCCCCCTACCGGTCAATTGCTATCGCCAATTGAAGTCAAGGCGCGCGCCCGCACGTCACGTCGAGTCGAATCAGCGCCCAGCGTCAGATGGCATCCCCTGCGACGCCTCCGCCGCCCGGCGCGCCTTCACCTTCTCCTCCACGAAGACGCCCAACACTTCCTCCAGCGCGCGGATGTCGTCGAAGGCGTCATCCTGTGTCAGGACGATCGTCTTGTTCGTTCGCGTGTCGCGGAAAGTAAGGAGCGGCGCCCGGAACGGCGACGGCGACACCTGCCTGCGCTGCGGTATCAGCAACATCGACATCCGCGAGCTGTTCACCGATTGCGGCGTGGTGAACTGTGCGCCGGGGCTCCGCACGCCCTTAAGCGTCACATTCGCGATGCAGTCCATCGGCACGTGCGTGATCTTCCCCGGCGCCGCCCGCACGAAGTCGTCCGGCGTCATCAGCAGCAGATACTCGTTCGCCGAGGCGAGTCGCCGCAGATCCTGGATCAGGTAGAAGAGCGAGCCGAAAGCCATCAGGCCGAGCAAGAGCAGCACGGCCAGCGACGCCACTGCCTTGTTGCCGTCGCCGCTGAAGTTGTCCGGGATCATGACGAAGAGCGCCGGCACGAAGATCGCGAACCCGCCCACGGCGTAGATCGCCCAGCGGATCAGCCCGCGACGCACCTTCGCGCTCTGCATCGGCCAAACATACCAGTTCGGCGGGTACAGGCCAGTGCGCGCCCGCGCTAGCAGTGCCGCCGCCTCGCCATCCGTCGCGTCGCGCCCACCCGGTCGCGCGTCGGGCTGCGGGTTCTCCATGGCATCATTCTCCAACCTCGGCGGTGTTCGCCGAAAACCTTGCCATTGTAGCACGCCGCCGCAGGCAGCCGATCCATACGACGCGCCATCCTTGCCGCGATTTACGGGTCAAGCAGCGAGCTCGCCCACCTATGACTCGCTGGTGTGCCGCGCGACCGGCAGCGTGCACCAGAACGTCGAGCCCTCTCCGAGTCGGCTTTCAATGCCGATCTAGCCGCCCATGCGTGAGATCAGCGACCGGTCGGGTACAGCCCCAGACCCAGGCCCACGCTCGTCCCGTGCAGCACGGTGACCTCCGGCACACGATAGAGGCGGTCGAAGCGGTCGAAGACGGGCCGCAGTCCCCACCAGGGTGCTCGGGCCGAGATCGCACACCGACCGCGCGCCGGCTGTCCCGCGCGCATGCGTCCCCGGTCTCCGCCTCCTGGCGGGCCCCAGGATAGCGACCGTGGCAATACGTGGCAATACGTGGCAATAGCCTGCGGAACGGTTTGCCGGCACCTCAGCGCCGCGACTCCACCACACAACGGCGACGATCATGTGCATCAGCGAGGTGACACGCGGTTTGACCTGCCTCGATGCCACACCGTCCGTCGCATCGCCGTATGCTATTAATGCGAGGCAGACGCCGATAGCTCCGTGCCGTCTTGCCCGTCGTCCACCGCCCCTCACTGCGGCACCATGCGGCGTTAGGACCATCGCCCCGGAGGACCCCCAATGTCGGACCCAACCGAGCTCCAACCCCTCGATCTCCTGTTCGACGCCTCCACCGGCGACGGTCTGCCGCTCCCACCCCAGCTCGCCGCCCTCTACGGCGCACTCCGCTTCCCGCTCCCGGCCGATCGGCCGTACGTCGCCGCCAACTTCGTCACCAGCCTCGATGGCGTCGTCGCCCTCGACGACCGGGGGCGCTCCGGCGGCGGCGACATCAGCGGCAACGACGCCCGCGACCGTGCCGTCATGGGGTTGCTCCGCGCCGTGGCGGACGCCGTCGTCGTCGGCGCCGGCACCCTTCGCGCCGTGCCGAAGCATCGGTGGACCGCCACGCACGTGTATCCGCCCCTCGCCGCCGCGTACTCCGCCCTGCGTGAGGCGCTCGGCATCTCCGAGCCGCCGCTCAACGTCATCGTCTCCGCCAGCGGCGACCTCGATCTCGCCCTGCCGCTCTTCAGCACCGGCGAAGTGCCTTCCCTGATTGCCACCACCGCTGCAGGCGCAATCCGCCTCCGTGAACAGACGCTCCCGCCGAGCCTGCGCGTCGCCGCGCTCGAAGCCAGCATCGACGGGAGCATCGCCGCTTCCGCCATCATTACCGCCATCCGCGAAACACGCCACTCGCGCCTGATCCTCGTCGAGGGCGGCCCGCGCGTCATGGGCGACTTCTTCCGAGAACACCAACTCGACGAGCTTTTCCTCACCGTGGCGCCGCAGATCGCGGGGCGCGACGGCACGGCGCACCGGCTCGCGCTGGTCGAGGGTGCCTCCTTCGCGCCCGCCGCGCCGATCTGGGGCGACCTCGTCAGCGCGCGCCGAGGCTCCAGCCTCCTCTTCCTCCGCTACCGTTTCTGAGCCGTCTGGGCCGGTTACCATGCCCACGACTGTACGGGAGCCAATTGGACCAATTGCAGTAGCATTGTTAGTGTCGCCGCAGGCCCTACCGTGGAAAGAACGATACCGCCAGCCAATGTCTCGACAGCATCGAGGCCACTTCGAGGATCACGAGTGCCATCAGGATCAGCCGGGCTCGCCGCGTTGGCCGCGACTGTCGGCGCGCCAAGAAGAGCCGCGGCCCCGTCTCCACGGTCGAGGCGAGCGACGGATGCACCGGCGCCGGAACGGACGCGGTCTGCGGCGTGACATTGCCTATGAGATGCGCGGTTCTGCGTTCTTGATTGTCGATTCCTTGGCAATCCAGCGCCCGCAGCGAAAGCGGGCGGCGATGCGACCACGCCAAAGCGTAGATCGCTCACGCAAACCCATCCCACCACCGACGCCACGACCACCGGCGATTACTCCAGCGGCGCCGGGGCAACTCCCACCCGTATCACAGCGCTGCCGTAACGTCGCCGCAGCTCCCCGCGCGACATCCATACCTCCACTGGATACGAGCCGTAGGTCGTTCCCTGGCGCAGCCGCTCCACGCCGTCCGGATTGTAGAGCGCCAGCAAACCCGTCAAGAAAAAGCGATCCAGCCGGCTCCGCACCGTATGCGGGCGTTCGCGCACTGTGAAGCCGAACCGCCGTGCCGCTCGCCCCAGAATCGTGAATCCGTAGATCGCCGTCACGCGCTCGGGGAAGTCGTCGCGCTCCGTCCACTCCGCCAGCGCCGTCAGATCCCCGGCCATCATTCGCGCCAGCTCGAACGCACCGCGACGCGAGGCCAGATCGGGCAGCACCTTGTTCTGGATGTGCAGCTCCGCGACACGCGCCCCCGACTGCACCAGCGTCCCATCCGGCAGCGTGATCGACCGCCCGCGAAAGTGCGCGAACTCCACCTTGAACAACCCGTAGGTCGGTCCGGGGATCGCCACCTGCCTATTCACCAGCTGCGTCACCCGCTCCCAGAACGGCCAGAATCGCAGGAACCCGCGCGCGCGTCCGTTCCCCGTGCGGAACGCCAGCCGCCAGCCGAGGCGCAGCCGCCGCCCGGCCCTCCGTCGCCGTGGTCGCCCGACGCTATCGCGCACCACCAGGATGAAGGCGCCGCCCGCCAGCATGCTCAACGCCGCCAGCGCGAACACCGCACGGTAGCCGATCGCCGTCGCGCCGAACTTCCCCGCCACGAAGAACACCACGCCGCCCGCCAACGGCGCGAGCACGTTCGGCAGGCTCGTCGCCGTGCTCCAGAGACCCATGTCCTTGCCCGCCGCGTCCGCGCTCGGCAGCACATCCACCGCCAACGCCCAGTCCACGCTCGAATAGGCGCCGTAGCCTACCCCGAACAGCAGCCCGAGCGGCCAGAGCGGCACCTCGCCCGGCGCCACCACGAACGCCAGCGCTGCCAGCGCCATGCAGCACGAGGCGAAGCAGACCAGCGCCACCCTGCCCACACGATCCGAGAGGATGCCCAGCGCCAGCGCGCTCGACGCCGCGCCCACGAGCGCCAGCACCGCCAGCGTCGCCGTCTCGCCGACGAAGCTCGTCCCCTGCCCCACGTTGGCGAAATAGAACTCGATGTAGGTCATGAAGAGCATCAGGCCGAGCATCACCGATGCCCGCGTCAAAAATACCCAGCGGAAGCTGTGACTGCGCCACGGCCCGATCCAGTCCGCCGCCAGCCGCGCCCGCACTGAGCCGCCCGTTCGCCGCGCGCGCGCCACCAGCGGCCGCTCATGCACGCCCACCAGTGTCACCAGCACGCCCAGCACCAGCACCACTCCCGAGACGCCGTAGAAGAGGAGGGTTCCCTGCCGGATGATCGCCGTGTCGCTCCCGCTCGCCACCTGCCCCAGCAACACCGCCGCGAAGCCCAGGCTGCACGCATTGCCGAGGATCGTCATCAGCCCGACCCAGCCCGAGGCCTCGCCCCGCTGCGCGAACGGCACCTGATCGGGCAGCAGCCCCTGGTATCCGGCCGTCAGCACGTTCGCGCCGACCTGAAAGAGCAGCAACCCCATCAGCAGCAAAACGATCGTGCGCGGCGCCGCCAACACCACCGCCGCCGCGAGCAAGATCACCTCGCCCGCCGCGATGTACGGCCTCCGGCGCCCCAGGGGCCCCCGCGTGCGATCCGAGAGCGCCCCGACCAGCGGTGAGATGAGCACCGCGAGCACCCCCGCCGCGGTCGCCAGCCAACTCAACAGCACCGCCTGCTGCGCGTCGCCCGCCTTCACCGCCGGGAAGAACAGCAGAATCTGCACCGGCAGCACCAGCGGCACCAGCGCCGCCGACTGGAAGTTCACGCAGAACCACAACACGCTGAGGGTAAGCTGCTGCCGCACATCCAGATGCGCCGTCGCCACTCGCCCAGCGCCCTCGCCCACCCCCGCCGCCGCGTCGCCCGTGTCGCACATGCTCATGGCACTACCCGCGCACGATACCGATGAGTACAACCCGCCAATTGAAGAAAATGCTGGCAGGTCCGCCAAAATACGTGGCAGCCGCCGATCAGTCGATCTCAGCATAATCGGGGCCGAACAGCCGGTCGCCCAGTCGAGGGATGTGGGGGAACGCGGGGAAGATGGCTCGGCAAAGAGAGGAGCGACTCGGCGCACTCAGCCGGATAGCGCGAAGATCAGGAGCGCGAAACCCAAGAGCGCCGCCACCGCGCACCACGCCGCGGCACGCACATCAAGACGCGTCACGCGGCTGCCAGCGCGGACGGTCACCGCGCTATACAAGTTAAAGAGCGTACAGCCGGCCACTGCGGCAATCGCGACATCGGCGGCGATCTGCAGCATATCCACTCGGTCTACGCTCTTTCAATCGAACCGTGGGCGGTCGTGCCCGCGTGCCGGGGCGATCGATCATTCCGGGGGATCTCGCAGATGCGGCGCTACCCATGCCCAACCCCTCACCGTCGCCGCAGCCCGCTCATCTCGATACAACGTGGAACCAGGTCAACCATAACAAGCGTGTCAGGGCTGCGCGCGAGGCTGACCCGCGAGGCTCACAGAAGGGGTGCCGGAAGCTGCGGGGTTTTACCCCGGCGGAGGAACGCGCCCCCCTCAAAAAGGGGACAAAAGGTCAAATCTATTGAAGTTTTCTTTCAGTGACAGAACACTCTAAGTATGAAGCAAACGGTGCTCGTCAAACTGGCCCCGACGCCAGAGCATCACGCCGTCGCTCCTGCGGACGCTGGAGAGCATTCAACGCCGCCTGCAACGCGATTGCGGAGGTGGCGTACGAGCACCATCGTGGCGAATAAGACTGGCGCTGCAACGGCTCGGTCTACTACGACATCCGCGAGCAGTTCGGCCTGTCGTCGCAGATGGCGATTCGCGCCATTAGCCAAGGTGAGCGAAGCGTACAAGCGGGACAAGCAGCATCAAGCCATCGTTTCGCGCGCATGGCGCGATGGTCTATGACGAGCGCATCTGCTCGTTTCCCGTCCATCGATCGCGTCTCGCTGCTTGACCTGGACGGCCGTGATCGAAGTGCCGTTCCGCTTCGGCGCGTATGCCGAGGGCATGCTGCAACGCACGCGCGGGCAATGCGATTTGCTCTACCGCAAGCGGAGCGACACGTTCTTCCTCGCGATTACGGTGGATGCGCCGGAGCCGACACCGGATGAGGCTGAGCGAGTACCTGGGCGTTGACCTGGGCATTATCACGCTGGCGGCCACCTCGGACGGCGAGTTCCTGAACCACTCCGCCGGCCCGAAGCACGCCCACGTCAATCAGGTGCGCGCGCGGTATCAGTCGCTTCCGGCAGAAGCTCCAGAAGAAGGGGACCAAGAGCGCCAAACGGCTGCTCACGGAAGCGGAGCGGAGCGTGAGAAGCGGTTTTGCCGCGATGTCAACCATTGTTTGTCGAAGGCCATCGTGCAGACGGCGAAAGGCACCTCGGCGCGGGATTGCGCTGGAAGACCTGACAGGGCATCCGAGAGCGCGCAGGGAAAACGGTTAGGAAACGCCACCGGAGAGTGCTGCACAGTTGGGCGTTCTTCCAACTCCGCGCCTTCATCGCCTACAAGGCGGCGCTGGCTGGGGTGCCGGGTGGTCTACGTCAACCCGGCCTATACCAGCCAGACGTGTAGCCAGCTGCGGGCATTGCGAGAAGGCGAATCGTCGTGCTCAATCGCAGTTCCTTTGCAGTGTCGTGTGGGTTCTCCGCCCATGCCGACCTGAACGCGGCGTCGCAACATTGCGGGCCGGGCGGCAGTCATACCGCCAGACGCGGCGCCCCTCGCGGGGTAGCTGCAAGCCGCCGGGCTTCAGCCCGTGCGGCTCAGGTAGGCGACCTGGATGGCCTCGTGATAGATTGTGTCATACCGCTGCACGAGGGCCAGCGCGGTCTCGTGGTGGAAGTCGCTGCGCCGCCGGCGGACGTGCTGGTGCTGCTTGGCACACCACGTACCAGACCAGCACCACGCACCAGACCAGGCACCAGACCAGGCACCAGACCAGGCACCAGACCAGGCACCAGACCAGGCACCAAACACGGGCCTCGCATCAACGACGAAAGGTGTCAGACGATCCAGGTGTTCAGACGATCCAGGTGTTCAGAGGAGGATTGCACGTATGGGCATCTTCGCCTCATCTCGCCGGGGCCCCTTCCCGTCGCACGCGCCTCGTTGCCATCAGCGCTGTCCTCGGCTTCCTCGCGGTCGCTGCCCTCTTCGCCACGCTGGTGGTCGCGCCCTTGCTCAGCGGTCCGATCCACGCGAGCGGCACCGGGGGTGGGGGGTGTGCGCCGACCTCAGGGCCGGTCTGCACCTTCAAAGGGCGTCGGCGATGCGACGTTCGAGCGCACGACGTCCTGTACGGTGACCGACATCTTCGTCTTCGCCAACGCGAACTTCTCGCGCAGCGGCGGCACGACGCAAACGAGCAGCTTCCTCGATCTCAGCACGGAAGTGCAAAATACGTGCACGGGCGCCATCTTCCACCAGATTGCTCGCGACGAGCACCGCGACCGCGAGAGCACGTCCTGCCACCGCGACGACGCGCTGGAGTGATTGCCTCGTCGTCACGCTGATGGCGAGCAGTGTGGTAGGTACCACACGGAACAGCGCCCACGCGCCAGCAAGGGCCAGTGAGCCGACGGCATGACGATGCACGAGGAGGGCGTTGCTGAGGGCGACCAGCGGCAACAAACCGATGCGAAGTGCGCTGAGGAGATCGTGCCGCCGCACTGCCCTGCATCGCCGTCGCGACCGGCGAGCAGCCGGGGTTTCCCCGCTTCCAGGGGCGCAGCGCTACCACTCCTGCACCTACAAGGAGTACGGCAACGGCGCCAGGCTGGATAATGGGCATCTGGTCCTGGCGAAGGTTGGCCGTGTCGCCGTGCGCTGGTCCCGCCCGATTGAGGGGACCATCAAGACGGTCACCATCTCGCGCGAGGCCGACGGCTGGTACGCCTGCTTCTCGTGTGTCGCGGTGCCCACGCGGCCGGTGCCGCGCACCGGCCAGGAGACCGGCATTGATGTGGGGCTCACGGCGTTCCTCACCACGGCGGACGGCGACGCCGTCGAGCACCGCTGCGATACCGGAAGGGCGAGCGCGCGCTCAGAAGGCGTAGCGCAGGTGGCCCGCCGCACGAAGCCGAGCCATCGGCATGATCGGCGGAGCACCTGTGCGCAAGATGAGCAGGAGGTACAGCGGCAGCGTGCTGGCTTCCCCGCGAGAGGGCGCGCCGCGAGCGTGGTCGCGCCCTGGGCTGCGCTCCTGCTGCTGCTGCTCGACCATCGGGTCCCCGGCCTTGCTCGGATGACGCTGCTGCCCAGCGACGGCGCGATCTCCCGACGGAGCGGCGGCGCCAAACGACACCGGTGCGGTGCGACACGGTATCACAGTGGCTCGATGCTGACCAGTTGCTTCGACCTTGGCGTGTAGAAGATGCGATAGCGCAGGCCCGAGATCAGCGCCGGATACGCGACGCCGGATACCTGGAATTTCTTGTCCGCGACCAGATAGTAATAGGCTATCGTGTCGCCGGAGGAATCCGTGTGCCCCTCTACCACGCCCTCTACCGACTCCACCCGCTCTTCACGGATGTCCGCGCCGTGCCGTAGCGCGCGCAGCACTGCGAACGCGGGGACGATCCCGAGGGCCAGCGTGACCGTCACGCCGACGCCGAGCAACCTACCGGAGAATGTGGTGAACGCCACCAGCGCCGCGCAGCTCCAAAAAAACAGCGCGAATGCGATGAAGACCCATGGCAACGCCGAGAGCCGCTTCGCTTCCCGCGCGCTGAGCCGTCCCTGCCGGTTCAGCTCCAGATCAGCCAGCGTAAAGTGATGCGCCTCCGCCAACGCCGCCAAGAGCGCACCGCTCGCCACCGGGGAGAGCGGCCTCGTCGGGACCGAGGCGGACCCCGTTGCCATGCCGAGCGGCTGAGGAGCAGGCTTGTACCCCGGCAATCCGGCCAGCGGGTCGGGCCGCGGCGCGGTCGGCGGTGCGAACACCGGCTCCTCCGGCGACGCCTGCGCATCGAGCGCCTCAGCCGAAAGGAGCATCCCGCTCTCCGGCAAGTAATAAAAGTGATAGCGGCCCGGTGGCAGGCTCACCCTCCGTCCACGCCGCCAGCGAGCCGCGCCCGCTCCCGGCTGCACCCACTCCATCCGTGCGACGTATCCGCGAGATGTAAAGGCGACCCAGCCCTCGCCGCGCGCCACCGTCCCCGCCGCGAGATCCTGCCGCATCTGCCGCCGCTGTCGCGCTATCCCCACCGGCGCGTAGATCCCCAGCGTCACCAGGCCAAACCCGATCACGAGGAGCGGGGAGCCGCAGATCAGGCTCCCCACCGCGACTCCCGAACTGCTAAAGAGGCCGGAGCCGAAGAGCGTCGGCGCCAGCACCGCCCCCCCAAATGCCAGCAGGAGGAGCATGGCAAAGCAGCCCGTGCCGCGCAACCGCCGCTCGACCAGCGCCCGCTGCTCAGTGGTCATCTGCCCCGCGCGATTCGCCGCCAGCGCCTGCGCGTTGGTGAGCGTAGCGTAGTCGTTGGCCATCCCTGTTCTCTCTTCGCACCGGACATTTCCGCACGGTTGCACTCCCTCACTGTATCCCTGCCGGGCATCCTTGTCTACCTGAGCGCCATCGTTTGACAAATCGTAATCAGGCGCGGTTCCCGGCCTGATCAGGCGCGGATACTCGCCTGCACCCACTCGGCCGGCCGCCTGCCCCAATGCGAACGCTCGCCTTGACACGCCGCTCCTGTCGTGCCTATAGTACGTGCGCCAAATTGGGCCTCCTTCCCGTATCCGAGGGTATTTTCTCCCGCCTCCGCGAATGGTGCCCCTCCGTTGCCCACATCCGCGCCTTCCGCTCCGCTGGCTCACGACGAGCCGCAACGGATCGCCCGTCCGATGATCGGGAGCACGGGAGCCAAACGACTAGCAACGTATAGGTAGCTGCACATGGCCCTGCGACGCATCTGGACGATTGACAACCCGGCGGAAAATAAGCTCCTCCGCACCCGCGCCAAGAAAATATCGCGTTTCGATGCCCACCTCCAAAAGCTGGTGGACGACATGTTCGAGACTATGCGTGCCGCCCCTGGCGTCGGCCTCGCCGGCCCCCAGATTGGCGAGACGATCCGCGTGCTCGTCGCCGAATACGAGGAAGAGCGCGTCGCCCTCATCAACCCCGAGATCATCAAGCGCAGCGACGAGATCGTCTACGGCACTGAGGGCTGTCTCAGCATCCCCGGCGTCGTCGGCGACGACGTGCCCCGCGCCGACGCCGTCACTGTCAAAGCCCGCGACCCCCACGGCAAAGAGATCCGCATCAAGGCCGACGGTTGGTTCGCGCGCATCCTCCAGCACGAGATTGATCACCTCGACGGCATCCTCTTCACCGACCACATCCCCGCCGCCAACGTGCGCGAGGTCCGCCCGGACGAAGAAATCGAAGAGGGCGAGATCGAGAAACTCGAACCCGCGAAAAACGGCAAGATCGGCAGCGCGACCTCCGCCGTCGTCAAGCATCCAGAGCACAATGAGCATCGCGCACCCGCTGCCGAATCCGCGAAATCGGCGAAATCGGCGGAATCGGCAAGTCCTGCGGCAGCAAAAACTGAAAAACCGGCAGAATCGGCAGAATCCGGTATGCCACCATCACGAAATGCGGCAAAAACGGCAACACCCGCTGATTCCGAGTCCGCGCAGGCGGACTTCGTGGCCGAAGGCCATCTTGGCGCGGCTTCAGCCGCCGGCCCCTCTCGTTCTGAAAAAGCGGCAAGATCGGCAACCTCTCGCGGACCCGAGACCGCGGCGAACGTGAGGTCTTCCTAATGAGCATCGCCCGTGGCAAATACCACATCTGGACCGTCGGCTGCCAGATGAACCAGGCCGACTCGCAGCGCGTCGCCAGCATCCTCGATGGTCTCGGTTGGGACGAGGCGCCCACCATGGACGCCGCCAACCTTGTCGTCCTCAACACCTGCAGCGTCCGCGAGCAGCCCGAGAAACGCGCCCACGGTCAACTCTCCCTGCTCAAGCATGCCAAGCGTTCGCGCGCCGACCTCCTCGTCGCCATGATGGGCTGCATGATCGGCAACCAGCGCACCATCGACGACCTCAAAAAGCGCTACCCCGTTGTCGACCTCTTCTTCAAAGTCGAGAACGCCGACATCCTACCCGACTTCCTCGAAGACCGCTGGACCCCCATCGCCGGCGAAGGCTGCATCGACTTCGCCGACCTCGGCGCGCCCCGCACCCTCGGCGTTGGCGAGCCGCTTCCTGTGCTAGCCTCCGTCCCGTTCGCGCCCGAGCCGATCCCCACCTCTGACCTCCGCGACGATTCCGTCGATCCCAGCGCACTCATCGCCATCGGCACGATGCGTGGCACGCGCGCGCCCGGCTCGACGACCAAGCCCACGCTGCCGATGCAGTTCACGCCGCGGCCCGCGGCCCGCGACTTGCACTATCCCACCGCCGAGGCCGTCGGCATGAAAACGCGCGGCCCCACCGCCTGGCTCCCCGTCGTCCTCGGCTGCAACAAAGTCTGCTCCTACTGCATCGTCCCCTCGCGCCGCGGCGTCGAGCGTAGCCGTCCCGTTGACGAGTTGCTGATCGAAGCGCGCGACCTGGTAGGCTCCGGCGCGCGCGAGTTGACCCTGCTCGGCCAGACCGTCGAAGCCTACGGCCTCGATCTTGCCGACGAGAGCGGCCAGAAGGGCAAGTATGCTGATCTCGGCGACCTCATGGAGCGCCTGAGCGAGATCGACGACCTCGCCCGCATCCGCTTCATGACCTCCTATCCGCGCCACATGACCGACAAGATGATCCACCAGATGGCCGCACTTCCCAAGGTCTGCGATCACGTCAACATCCCCGTCCAGCACGGCGATGACGGCATGCTCACCCGTATGCGACGCGGCTACACCCTCATCGAGTACCGCGCGCTGATCGACAAGCTCCGCGCGTGGTGGCCGGGCGTCTCGCTCTCTACGGACGTCATCGTCGGCTTCTGTGGCGAGACCGAAGACGAATTTCAGGGCCTGCTCAGCCTCCTCGAAGAGATCCGCTTCGACGTCGTCCACGTCGCCGCCTACTCGCCGCGCCCCGGCACCCTCGCCTACAAATGGCAAGACGACGTCCCACTCGACGTCAAAAAAGCGCGCCTCCATGCCGTCGAAGAGCTGCAGGAGCGCATCGCCCGCGAGATCAACGCTACCTACCTCGGCAACGTAGAAGAGGTGTTGGTCGAGTCGCGCCAGGTCGCCGGTGGCCAGCACCAGTGGCGTGGGCGCACCAGCACCAATAAGCTCGTCTTCTTCCCCGCCGAAAAACCAGGCGCTGCTTCTTCTGCCTCCCCTTCCCCCAACGAGGGGAAGATGGTGTCCACCGCCGAGGGCTTGTCGGGGGTTAGGGTCCCCTCCTCGCCTCGCATCGCGAAAGGGCCGAGGGGTGCGGACCTCCGGGTCACCCCCGGCGACCTCGTACCAGTACGAATCGAAAAGACGACGCCTTGGTCATTGCAGGGACGTCTCACCATCCGGTAAGATATGCGACTGGCGCCGCCGATGCGGCTGCCACCGTAGGAGGACGACAGACACATGCCCCAGACCGCGTACCAGCCGGAGGAGCGCGCCCGCCTTCGCCGCGAGCTGAATGAGAGCGCCGTCCGGCTGGCGCTAGAGAGCAAGTGGGCCGAGGCCGTTGAGGTCAATCAGCGCCTGCTCACCCTCACTCCGCACGACCTCAGCACCCTCAACCGTCTCGGCAAGGCGCTCAGCGAGGTCGGGCGCTACGCTGAGGCCAAACAGGCGTATGCCGACGCCCTCGAGATCGACCCCGGCAACAACATCGCCCGCAAGAATCTCGACCGCCTCGGCCAGATCGGTGAGGAAGACGGCGCCGCCACACGCACCGGCCATGAGCGCATCGACCCCCGCCTCTTCATCGAAGAGACCGGCAAGACTGGCTTCTCCGCCCTGGTCGATCTCGCCCCGCGCGTCGTGCTGGCCCGCCTCACCGCCGGCGACCAGGTCTACTTCGACCGCGAAGGCAGCCTGCTCTACCTCAAGAGCGGCAGCGGCGACCGCATCGGGCTCATCGAGCCGCGCCTCGCCAACCGCCTCATCAAGTTCATGGATGGCGGCAACCAATACGCCGCCGGCATCACCGAGGTCGAGAAGGGGCAGGTCCGCGTCATCATCCGCGAGACCTTCCAGCATCCAAGCATGTTCGGCAAGGTCAGCTTCCCCGCGCAGGGCGGCGAGACCGTCCGCGGCTACATCAAAGACAGCATGCTGCGGCGCGACCTCGACGAAGATGAGATCGGCGACGACGGCGAATACCTCGACAACGACGACGAAGAAGAGCTCCACGAAGACGAAGAGGGCGCCGAGCCCGAATTCGAGGAGCCAGAGTTCCGCGAGCCGGAAGAATAGCCGTCCCGCGCGCCAGCTCCGTTTCTGCTTCGTTGAAGTATCTAGGTAGCGCCGCACGAGCCGCCCGACACGCGACCAACCGCTGCTTGGATGCTCGCCATCTACCGTGAGGCCGCGGATCCTCCACAGCTCTCAACAGCTGTTCGGCAACCGCCCGGAGAACATTCGGCTGCTGTGGAGGGCGCTGCATGCACCGCCCTCCACGTGTCACCTAGCGTCCGGCATGGCGTTCGTCAGACACCCGCTCATCGCCCATCCCGGCGCATTTCACCGTAGGGGCGAGGTCGCCTCGCCCGCCGTCGTTCCACTCGATCGTCAATGTGGCGTTCGATACACTCAGGCAAATTCGCCGCTCACGAAAGGCCAGAAGCCATGAACAAGACCAAAAAAGTCGCCTGGCACAAGCACCTCCGCAAGCGCAAGAAGCTCGACGAGAAAGCCCGTGCCGCGCGTGGGCCTCAGGCCCCTACCCGCCAGACGACCCCTCGCCGCTAACTGTCGTACCGCCGGCTACCGACCGGCCTCCTTCTCCGTGCCGGGTTGCATGCCCGCGCGTCGTCGCCCATCCCGCCGGCGCGCAGACTCTCGTGCCGGCCCTATCACACGAGGGCGTCCCATGGATCTGCCGATAGCGGCCCTCGCCGCGGGTGGCGCCGGCTGGCGCGACGCGCACGACGCCGTACGCTCCGGTCGGCTCACCCTGCCAGACGAGGTCGAAGAGTCGGATGGCCCGGTGCACGCCTACGCCGCCGAGCGTGCCCGCGACTACGCCCGTGTCCAGGCCGCCGCGCTAGAGCTGACCCCGCGCGAGTCAGTCCTCCTCTGGCGCACCTACCTCTACGCCTATCTCCGAGGCGCGATCGACGCCGCCAATGAGTCGTCGTCGCATCCCTATTCTTGACACTCCCCAGGCGTAAACGCCGGGGATGCTCAGGCTACGTATGTGGTACCCCATGGGGTACCCCACTGCGTTAGCGCCTGACGGGCCTGCCCGGCCCGATTGTACGGAGTGGCGTCCGAAGAGGCCACGTTGCTCGGCCGTACAGGGCACTCTTCTACCGAACGGGCAGAGCAACGGCCATTGGACCGGACTGGCTTTCATCCCCCTGCCTCGAGGCAGGGGGATGAAAGCCAGGATTTTGCTAGACCACGGAACCCTGTATGCACGTCATCACCTCGAGTGACCTCGATCTTGCCGCCCCCATTCTCCCCGGCGAGGGCGCTGCGGGTCTCCACGTCGGCACGCGAATCACTGATCTCCCCGCCGAGCTTCTCGCGCGCTTCAGCGTCCACCGACGCGTCAACCCCTGCGTGCCCAATGCCGTCGTCACCACCTATCGCGCCGAGGGCATCACCCTCTACGTCGAGAATCGCGTCATTGACCAGATCGCCGTCTATGGCCCCTACCACGGTACCCTGCGCGGCCCCCGCGGCTCGATCGGCGTCGGCTCGACGGTCGCCGAGGTCGAGCAGTGCCTCGGCCCAGTCGTCGAAGACGACGAGGATAACCTGAGCATTGAGGGCGTCACCGGGCTGTGTTTCGAGGTGGTGGGCGCCTTCGATCGCTTCATCTCCGCGGACGATCCCATCCTGCGCCCGCTGCCCCTCAAGACGATCTTCGTCCACCGCTTCTAGCCTCGAGGTTGACTCGCTGGTAGCCCTCCGCCGATTTCCTCCTCATTCTTCCTCGCCAACCCGCCTCAAATCCGCGTATACTCTCTTGTCCTCTGTGAACTCTGCGTCCTCTGTGGTTAGTGCTTCTGTCAGCTCTCCCCGGTGAACCTGCCATGTCGATGCATCCCGGCGGCCCCGTGACGGTCCGCGAAGCCCTCGGCGTCCTGCGGCGCTGGCAGGCGCGCACCCTCGCCGGCGCGGCGGGCCTGGACCGCTCTGTCATGTGGTGCACGGCGATGCGTGCCCGGCTCCCCGCCTTCGACCACCTCCAAACCGGCGAGTTCGCCCTCGTCTCATTGGAGATGGTGCGCGCCCTCCGCGCACGCGTCATGTCGCTGAGCCTGCCAGGTATCGTCCGCCAGCTCGCCGATCTGCACGTCGCCGCCATCGGCATAGCCGACCTGCGGGACGACGACGCTCCCCTCTCCCCCGACGAGGCACGCAACCTCGCCGCCGCCCGCGCTCTGGCCGACGAACGCGGCGTACCCCTGATCGCCCTCGCCGCCAACAACCTCGGCGAGGTCGAGCACGAGCTAATCGCATACTTGATCGCCCGGCGCGAGCGCCATCCCCTCAGCGCCGAGCCGTCCGCCGTAGATGCCGCGCGCCTGCGCGAGAGCCTGCGCGGCGAGGCACTCGAGGCGCTGCTCACCGGCACCTTCACCGCCGAGCATGCTATGCGATCCCGCGCACTCCAGTTGGGCTTTGACCTTTCGCGCCCGCATGCCGTCCTCTGGGTAGACCTCTCGCCGCACCGTTCACCAGCCGACGCCACCAACGACACCTTCGGCCCGCGCGACGCCGACCCCACCGCGGCGCATGTCGCCGACGAGCTGGCTGCCTCGCTCAGGGCGTGGACACATGCGCGCGAGGGCGAGGTCGCCGCGCTACTGCCCCTGCCTCGTGACGGCGCCGGGACGGAAGCCATTGCCCAATCCATCGAGGCGCTGTTAGCCAAGGCGCTGCCCGCGCAGCCCTGGTCTGCCGGCTTGGGCGAGCCCGTGACCGCGACGGTGGAGGTGCATCGCTCGGCCAACGAGGCCCGCGATGCTGCGCGGCTAGGCGTTATGGTGCGTGGCGCCCGCCATGTCGTCCGCGTGGCCGACCTCGGCGTCTATCGGCTGCTCGTCTCTCTGCGCGACGCCGGCGAGCTTGCGCCGTTCGTCGAGCGCACGCTAGCCCCGCTGCTCAGTGATCCCCGATATGGCGACAAGCTGGTGGAGACGTTGGACGCGTATCTCGCCTGCAACGGCAACGTCTCGCAGGCCAAAGAGCGCCTGCACCTGCATCGCAACTCGCTCTCCTACCGCCTGGCCCGCGCCAGTGAGCTGCTTGGCCGCAACCTCGACGACCCCGAGACGCGCCTCGCCCTCGATCTGGCCCTGCGCGGCCGTCACGTCCTCGTCACCACCGACCACGCCTGACGCTTGCCTCACTGATGCTGCCTGAGCAGCAACGTCGTGCTCGGCGCGGTTCCCTCCTACGAGGAGCATCCTATCCGGCGCTTCGTCGAGCGCGGCATCCCGGTTGCGCTCGGTACAGACGACCCGGTGCAGGTCTGCACGACCATCGGGCGCGAGTATGCAATTGTGGCCGAACCGGGCTTCTCTCACGCTGGGTTGCTGAACATCACCTCCAATGCCGTGCGTGCCTCTTTCCTCCCGCCGGCACGCACGGCGGCTCTGCTGGCCGAACTGTCGCCGTGGAACGAAGGCGCCGCTGGCCTCTGAGCCACTTCAGTCGGCGGCGCGGTCGAGCGTCTGGTCGGCGAAGGCGGCGGGGTCTTCGAGCGGCTCCAGATGGGTGAAGACAGTGGTCTCGGGCAGCGCCGCGTGGAGCGCCAATTCGATGGCTTCGCTGAGGTCGTGGCCGCGCTGCACCGACCACGTGCCGGGCACGAGCACGTGCAGCGAGACGAACCGGCGGGTGCCCGACCGCCGCGTGCGCAGCGCGTGGAACCCGATGCCGCCCGAACGATACTGGTCCAGCACCTTCTCGATGGCGCCGAGGTCCTCGGGCGGTAGGGCGGTGTCGAGCAGCCCCAGGCCGCTCTCGCGCAGCAGCTTGAGGCCGGCCCAGACGATGTTGGCGGCCACCAGAAGGGCCACGATGGAGTCCAGGGGCGCCCAGTGGGTGATGGCGAAGAGGCCAACGCCCACCAACACGCCGCCGGTCGTCCAAACATCCGTGAGCAGGTGCTTGGCATCGGCCTGGAGCGTGACCGAGCGAAGCCGGCGACCAGCGCGGCCGAGCGTCAGTGAGACGAACAAGTTGACCACACTGGCGAGGACGGCGATGAGGAGTCCCAGGCCGATCTGTTCCACCGGCTGAGGATTGATCAAGCGCTCGATAGCGATGTAGGCGATGCTCCCCGCGGCGACGACGATCAGCGCACCTTCGAGCCCGCTGGCGAAGTATTCGGCCTTCGTGTGGCCGTAGGCGTGGACCTCGTCGGCGGGGCGGGCGGCGACCGTGAGCGCCCAGATGCCCCCGGCGGCGGCGACGAGGTTGACGGCGGACTCGGCGGCGTCGGAGAAGAGGCCGACCGAGCGGGTGAGGGCGAAGGCGCTGAATTTGAGCGCCATGGTGATGAGCGCGGCTCCCAGCGACAGCCACATGTATGACCGCGCGGAACGTCCCTTCTGTATGAAAGCCATTGCCCATCCTTGCCTGCCGAAATGTGGTGAGAAATGGAGTGCGCAACGCACTTTAGCATAGTACGCTCCAGACCCCAGACGGTTCGCCGTCGCGCGAGCGGAGTAGCCCATCCAGCGGCGGACGTTGGTGCGTTTGCGTCGACGAGATGCTGTGCGATGGTGCACTGACAATCGAGCGCTCACGCGAGTATGCTTACGGCGTCTGATCAAGATGACGGAGACGCGAGCCGCGGATCTGACGCTGGTCGCATCGGGACGCTCGCGGGCGATGTCTCTGGGCGGAGTCGCAGGGGGAGGAGCGGGCATCATGGGTAGTCGATCCTTCGTTCGCGGTATCGTGGCGGCGGCGCTGGCCGCGCTGCTCCTCGCCGGGTGCAATGGTACGGCGACTGTCACCATCGTCAGCACTGCGACACCGGCCTCGCCCTGCGTGACGCTGGTGCCTGGGGCGACGGCGTTCAACGGAGTGAGCGGGGTATCGGGCCTACAGGTGCCGGCGGGGACATATATCAGCGCGGCGACGACGACGGGCGGGGGCGTCGGCCAGTACACGATAGCCTCGTACATGCTGTGCTTCCAGGGGATGGAGTCGGCCATTGACGGCGGCATGCTGACGAAGAGCGCGACGCCGTCCTCCACGCTGGGCTATCTGGTGCAAGGGTCGTGGACGGCGAACAACCTCTTCCCCGATCCGTCCAGCTTCTCGTATCTCGACTATTGCAGCAGTGGCCATACCTGCGTGAACGATCCCGGTTCGCCGAACCCCTTCACCTTTGTCGGGGTCGATCAGTTCGCGTCGCACAGCGGGGGATACACCACCTTTCGCTTGCAGGTCGCCACGATTGCTGCGCCGACCTGTCTGAACGATCCGCAATATTATTCAGGAACGCCGACCTACTCGATCTACGAGGACGGCAATACTGCCAGCTCCAGCAACCCGGTCTATCACTTCCAGATGCCGCCGGGGACGCGCGACACCAGCTATAAGGGTGGCGGCACGGCGGGCTCGTTCTATGCGTATTTCTGCAGCGCGGGGACGCAGGCGAGCGTTGTGGCGTTTTTGCAGAACTCGATGCAGAACGATGGCTATACCATCACGAATGTGACGGCGAGCGGTTTCAACGGCGCCTATAGCAGCCCGCCCTATACCTACAACATCATGGTTGATGTTGAGAATACGAACAACTACTATCTGCGCCTCTTTGTGCCGATCTGATGAGCATGCTGGCGGCGTGCGAGTGAGCTTGCACGCCGCCAGGCGGTGTCAGCCTTCGACGAGGAGCAGGGCGTACTTGTTCTTGCCGGAGCGGAGCAGGACGGCGCGATCGCCGGCCACGGCGTCGGCGGCGGTGAGCAGGCGTTCGGTGTCGGTGACGCGCTGGTCGTTGAGGTAGACGCCGCCCTGCTGGATCATGCGTCGCGCCGCGCCCTTGGAAGGATGCACGCCGGCGTCGACCAGGGCGTCGACCACGGAGATGCCGCTCGCCAAGGCGGAGGCCGTGACGGTGACGGTGGGCACCTCGGCGGCGATGTGCGGCAGGACGTCTGGCGTCAGTTCGTCGATGCCGCCGTCGAAGAGGACGTTGGAGGCCGTTGTCACGGCTTTGGCAGTGGCTTCGCCGTGGATCAGCTTGACGATCTCGAAAGCCAGGCGCCTCTGGCCCGCGCGGCGCCCAGGATTCGCGAGGTGGTCGCGCTCGATCTCGGCGATCTCGTCCAGCGGCAGGAAGGTGAAGACGCGCAGGAAGCGGCCCACGTCCTCGTCTGCGGCATTGAACCAGTACTGGTACATGGTGTAGGGCGAGGTCATCTCTGCGTCGAGGTAGAGCGCGTTGCCCTCGGTCTTGCCGAGCTTCTGGCCGCTGGAGGACGTCACCAGGGGCGCGGTGAGGGCGTGCGCTTGCGCGCCGCGCGCCTTGCGGATTAGCTCGACGCCGGCGGTGAGGTTGCCCCACTGGTCGTTGCCACCGACCTGGACGGTGCAGCCGTATTCGTCGTACAGATGCAGGAAGTCTATGGCTTGGAGCATCATGTAGCTGAACTCGGTGTAGGAGATGCCGTTCTCGCTGCTGAGACGGTTCTTCACCGAGTCTTTGGCGAGCATGGCGTTGACGGTGAGGTGCTTGCCGATGTTGCGCAGGTACTCGATGAGGGTCATCTTGCCGAGCCAGTCGAGGTTGTTGACCATGATGGCGGCGTTCTCGCCCTCGAAGGAGAGGTAGTGCGAGAGCTGCTCGTGGACGCGCACGGTGTTGGCGGCGACGGCTTCGGTGGAGAGCAGGACGCGCTCGTCGGACTTGCCGCTGGGGTCGCCGATCATGCCGGTGCCTTCACCGACGACGATGATGGGGCGATGGCCCTGGCGCTGAAAGTGGGCGAGGATCATGACGGGGACGAGGTTGCCGACCTGGAGGCTGGGCCTGGTGGGATCGAAGCCGCAGTAGACGTAGAGCTGGTCCCGCGCCGCCGCCTCGGGCAGGCCGCTCTCGGTGATCTGTTGGATGAGGCCGCGCTCTTCGAGCACGGAGACGATCTTCGCGCGTTCCGTCGTCGCGCTGGCTGACGTTGCCGTGGCTGCCATGACTCCGATTCCTCCGTCTACTGACTGCGCTCTCGGTCTCCGGCGCCGTTGGTGGCGGGGCGCCGGAGCGAGCGGAAACCATGCTGTCCATTGTGCCCCACGCGCGCCTGGGGCCGCAAGGCGGGAATGTGCTGCGCGATGTTGGGGCGGCAGTGCCGATCCGGGTGGGAAAACCCCGTTGTATTCGGGCTTGGCGCTGTCGGTGTGGTCGGTGAGTGGGGGCGGAGGGCGCAATTTTTCGAGGGATGGTATTTCCGTTTCCTTCCGCTTTTGCGATTTGTGCGAGGGGCTTGGCCGCCACTCGGTTCGACCTAACCCCTACTCTTCCCTACACGGGAAGGGGTCGCGAGGTGGCGTGTCGGGCGCTGAGGACTGGTGCGCCGAGGCCGATGGGATGGGCGCGACAGGTCACGCCCCTAGAGGGGGTGCAGGTAGATTGCCGTGGGCAAAAGACGGTGCATGGGGTGGCGTCCTGGGGATGGGGATGGGTGGAGGGGAGTGTCGAAATAGGATGTATGTTCTATGATGAGGTTATCACGTGAGGGGATGGGACGTCAAGGTGGATCCCACCCCCTGGCCAAGCCCGCGCGAGCAGGGGACCCCCGCCTCTCTCGCGGGTAGGGGGAGGCAGAGTCGTAGCAGTCGTTGTGGGTTCGCAGGTGGGGATCAGGCCGGGGACGGCAGAAAGCTTACGCTAGACCGGGTCGAGGGTGTTGTGTGGCGTGTAAGAGGTGGGGGAGGTGGAGGTCGGGGGGCGAGACAGGCCACGCCCCTACGGCGGAAGGGGGCGTGGGTATGACGGGGACGGGAGCGATGGGGGAATGCAGGAATGCGGCGCGACGCTGGTGGGCCTTAGGGTAAGCCAGCGTGCTTGTGACTCTCGGGCGGCGGCGTTCGCGCGACGGATGACGATTGGGTACTCGATTAGTCCTTGGTGGGGCGGGCGGGGCGGCGGTCGCGTCCCTGGCAGGTGGCGCAGCGGGTGAGGGTCGGCGCGAGCTCGAGTTGGCGTGCGGCGATGGGCTTGTGGCACTCTTCGCAGGTGCCGTAGAGGCCGTGAGCGGCGCGGCTGAGCGCGTGCTGGGTCTGGCGCAGATCCTCGCGAAGCATCGGCAGCAGGGCGGCGCGCAGTTCTTCGGGATTGGGATCGGCGGCGCTCGGCGTCTCGAGCTCGCAGATCGCCAGCAGGAGGGCGACATGCTCGCGCTCCAGGCGGCTTAGGGCGAGCGCGACGCTGGCGCGACGGACGCGCTTGGCGGCGGGCTTGCGACCACCGACGTTGGCGGCGCTGGACACGGTGACGCGCGTGGCTTTCGACTCTGGCTTGGCGGCGTACTGGGCAAATGATTCCATGGGGCCCCGTCCTCTCTCCTCAACAACATCCCCCGGCTCGGCACGCTCCGCGTGCGCTGACCGGCCCTTCTTGAGTTCTAACGTACACCGGGGCCGGAAGCATCGTTGAAAATGGCGAGTACTGCCATACTCGTCAAAAACGGATGACTGGCCGGCCTCAGGAAGGCTCCGGTCCTGGGGGAGATGACTCCTGCGCCACGACTGCGGCATACGCATATCGCGTGCCGGAAGGGAGTTCCGTTGGCTGGAGATTTCGTTTACGCGCTATTGTTCGCACTACCTGGTACAGCCGGTAGAGATTGAGGGCCGTCCCGACGCACGGGGTCCCTTCACTTTTTGGGGTTGTGCGTTGACTTAGCCTATGCTAATATCCGAGTGATTTCGTTGGATATGGCGTGGCGCAGGCGCGAGGCGATGTGTGATCCGCCAGGCCGCGATCCGAAGCAGGAGAGCCAGACATGTCGCGTGAGATCGAAGCTAACGCGGGCGCCGCGCCTTCGCCGCTCAGGCGGTTCGGGCGGGCGTTCCTGTTCGTTGCGGGCGGCATCGTCGTGTCGGCGCTGGTCTGGCAGGGGGTGACGGCCTCGGGCAATCCCAGCCCCACGGTGGCGCACATCTCGCCGGGAGCGGCGATCCTCGATACCGGATTGCTGGTGTTCCGCGAAGGGCTGGAGACGATTCTGGTGCTCTCGGCGATCACGGCGAGCATGGTCGGCGCGAATCAGGCCTATCGCCGCCCGATCGCGGGGGGGGCCGCGATGGGCTTCGCGGCGGCGCTCGTCACCTGGTTCGCGGTAGTGGGCATCCTCAGCAGCTTGATGACGAGCATCCCGGCGCTGGCGATCCAGGCGGGGACGGGGTTGCTCGCTGTGGTGGTGTTGCTGGTGGTGATGAACTGGTTCTTCCACAAGGTCTACTGGACTGGCTGGATCTCGCTGCACAATCGTCGCAAGCGGGCGCTGATGCGGGACTCGCAGTCGGACGATGCGGTGCAATCGCGGCTGCTTTTCGGGCTGGCGGTGCTCGGCTTCACGTCGGTCTACCGCGAGGGGTTCGAGGTGGTGCTGTTCCTGCAGACGCTGCGGATGCAGGTCGGCTCGCCAACCGTGCTGGTGGGCGTGCTGATCGGCCTCTTCTTCACCGGCGTCGTCGCGGTGATCACGTTCTTCGCGCATCAGCGTCTGCCGTATAAGCGCATGCTGGTGTTGACGGGCGTGCTGTTGGGCGTCGTGCTGCTGGTGATGGTCGGCGAGGAGGCGCAGGAGATGCAGCTCGCCGGCTGGCTGGCGACGACGCACGTGAACCTGCCGATCCCCGGTTGGATGGGGCTGTGGTTCGCGGTCTTCCCGACGGTGCAGACGCTGGTGGCGCAACTCTTCGCGGCGGTGTTCGTGATCGGGTCGTATGTCCTTGCGCAGTATGTGCGGGTCTGGCGACCGCGCCGTCTGGGGCAGACGGTATCCGCCACCGCGGACGTGTCGCCCGCGGCCAAGGGTCTGGGCGAGATCGTGGCCTGAAGGGCAAGGCCACGCCAGCAGAATCGGCGGCTGCAGCCGCGCCTAGGCGCCTTTGGAGACGAAGCCCGCCCGCGCGGACTGACGCGTATCGCGGTGGCCGTATCTTATGACGCGTGCTGCGAGCCATCGAACCACAGCGAATACGCCCGCTACGCCCGCTCGGATGCGCCGCGAATTTCGACTGCACAGGCGCGTTTCGCGTCCAAGTGTCGCCGCCCCCTCGGTCTGCTTTGACACGCACCGGACCGCGTTCTATACTTCTTGACGCGTCGCGACACGGTTGATCACGTCGCGCGAGGGCGGATATTTCGGACGCGGCATTGCCGAGACGGCGAGTGGCGGCGTGATGGGCCGCGACGCCGCCACCCTACGCGCGCATGATCGTATGATGTACGACTGGCCACTGACCGCAGGGTGCGCGATGCATTCATGCGAAACATTCATCCGATAACGTCTACATAAGGAGGGGCGCATGTCACACCGCACCGAGGACGCGCAGGAGCCGCGCGCGACGGCCCAGCAGGAGGGCGCGTCCGCTGATTCGCCGGCGGAGGCGACGGCACAGGCCGCGGGGGGCGACGTCCAGGCGCAGTTACAGGCGGCGCGCGTCGAGGCGGCTGAGTATAAGGACAAGTATCTGCGCGAGTACGCGGACCGCGAGAACTTCCGCAAGCGCCAGGAGCGCGTGACGGCGGAGCGGGCGCAGTACGCCAAGCGCAGCGTGATCGATGAGCTGTTGGTGGACGTGATCGACAACTTCGATCACGCGGCGCGTCACACGGAGACGATGGACGATGCGGCGCTGCGGCAGACGCTTAAGATGCTGCAGGGGCAGCTCAACCGCGTGCTGGCGGCGCAGGGCGTGACGCCAGTGGAGTCCGCCTCGGGGCAGGCGTTTGATCCGCGCGTGCACGAGGCGGTCGAGAGTGTGGCCTCCGATCTACCGGAAGGCACGATCGTCGAGGAGGCGCGCAGGGGTTATATGATGGGCGGCGACCTGCTGCGCCCGGCCCGCGTGACGGTGAGCACGGGCAAGCACGACTAGTGTGGCAGCACTTCGGATGAGGTAGGCGATGGAGTACAAGGACTATTACAAGATCCTCGGCGTCTCGAAATCGACGGACGCGGAAGATCTTAAGAAGGCCTACCGCAAGCTGGCGCGCAAGTACCACCCGGACGTCAACCCCGGCGACAAGACCGCGGAGGCGAAGTTCAAAGAGATCAACGAGGCCTACGAGGTCCTCTCCGATCCCGAGAAGCGCAACAAGTACGATACGCTCGGCCCGAATTGGCAGGAGCAGTTCGGCTTCGGCGCGGGCAGCTCGGCGTCACGGACACGGACGTATGCGCCGCCGACCGGCGCGGGTGCGGGCGGGCGGTCGTCGAGCGGCGGTTTCAACGTCGATATCGACGATCCGACGGGTTTCTCGGACTTCTTCGAGACGCTCTTCGGCAGGCGCGGTACGGCGGGCACGACAACCAGCGGCAGGACGCGGGTGCCGCAGCGCGGTGCGGACATCGAGCAGCCGGTGGAGATCAGCTTGCGCGAGGCGTACGTCGGCGCGGTGCGGGCGTATAACATCGAGGCGCCGGAGATCTGCCCGACGTGCCAGGGGACCGGGCGCGTGGGCGGGCGTCCCTGCACTACCTGCAGCGGGCGGGGCACGCTGCTGCGCACGCGGCGGATTGAGGTGAAGATCCCGGCGGGCGCGGAGACCGGGACGCGCGTGCCGGTGCCGGGCGAGGGCAACGCGGGGATGTCGGGCGGGCCGCGTGGCGACTTGATCCTGGTGGTGAATGTGAAGGCCGATCCAGCCTTCGAGCGGAA
Source organism: uncultured Chloroflexia bacterium (assembly GCA_963841205.1). Taxonomy (GTDB): domain Bacteria; phylum Chloroflexota; class Ktedonobacteria; order Ktedonobacterales; family JADMIN01; genus CAWAWP01. Next base: position 461,020 of record CAWJCH010000014.1, read on the forward strand.
GGGCGACGATCTCTACACCGAGGCGTCGGTGCCACTGACGTCGGCAGTGCTGGGCGGCGAGGCGCCGGTGGTGACGCCGGACGGCAAGCGCTTGCTGCTGACGATTCCGCCGGAGACGCAGAACGGGCAGACGTTTCGCCTGAGCAGCAAGGGCATGCCGCATGTGAAGGGCGGCGGCGCGGGCAACCTCTTCGCGCGTATCCAGGTGATGTTGCCGGAGAGGCTTTCCGATGAGGAGCGCGGGCTCTTCGAGGCGCTGGCGAAGATGCGCCGGGTGGGGTGAGGCGGGAGCAGAGGGCGAGGCCTTTGTGGAGCGATGAGGGTCCTCACCCCCGACAAGCCCCCGCTCGCGGGGGACCGCGCCTCTCCCTGCGGGGCGGGGGGAGTCAGAGCAGGGGGACACGGCCAGGGCGATGCAGGTTACTGGCCGGGGGCGGCGACGGTGGGCCAGTGATCGACGGAGAGCGACGGCGGCGCGTCTGAGGGTGAGGCGCCCCAGGATTTGTTGGGCGTGGCCGAGAGGGTGAAGTCGATCTCATGGGCGGCGGTGAGTTTGGCGAGGGGGAGCCACTGGCTGCTGGAGGAGACGCCGTCGATCTGCATGCTTTGGATGTAGGGGGCTTTGCGCGCGGCGCCGGTGGCGTAGAGCGCGATGTGGCGAGAGCCGAGGGTGAGCGTCACTTCGGGGAAGAGCGGGCTGCCGAGGACGAAGCCGGCGTGACCGGGGATCAGCGGGTACATGCCGAGCGCGGCCCAGACGTACCAGGATGAGAGGCTGCCGAGGTCGTCGTTGCCGGGTATGCCGGTCGACGAGTCGCCGTAGAAGCTGGTCATGATCTGGCGGACGGTGGCTTGCGTCTTCCAGGGGGAGCCGGTGAAGTCGTAGGCCCAGGGCGTGCCGAGCGAAGGCTCGTTGCCCATCCAGGCGTATGGCGCGAAGGGGTCGGAGGCGAACTGCGAGAAGAAGGTGTCGAGCCGCTGCTGCGCCTGCGCTTGGCCGCCCATGCGCGCGACGAGGCCGCCCATGTCGAACGGCAGCATCCACGTGTATTGCGCGGCATTGCCTTCGATGAACTGGCTGTCGTCGAGCGAGAAACTGCCGTCGCCGTTGCGCGGCTCGATTTGGCCAGTGGCGGGATCGTAGAGCGTGGGCCACTCGGCGGCGTGGGCGGCGATCGTCTTGGCGTCGGCGTCGTCGCCGAGTGTGCGGGCGAGGGCGGCGACGGCGTAGTCTTCGGAGTAGTATTCGAGGGAAGTGGAGGCGGGTACGTAGCTGGCGCCGATGGGGACGTAGCCGAGGGCGAGGTAGTCGCTGAGTCCAGCGCGCTCGGCCAGCACGCCGGTGCCGACGTTTGGGTCGGTGGCCGCAGCGACGGCGTCGTGGAGCGCTTTCGTCGCGTCGAAGCCGGTTGCACCGAAGGCGACGGCGTCTGCCAGGATCGCGGCGGATGGGTCGCCGACCATGATGCCGGTGTCGCCGTTGGCGATGGGCCAGCGCGGCAGCGCGCCCGACTCGGCGGCGTCCTCGACGAGCGACTGCATCATGTCGCTCGTCTGGGCGGGGGCGAGCAGGGCGAGTAGGGGGGCCTCGCTGCGATAGATGTCCCAGCCGGAGAAGTTTGCGTAGTAGGCATGGCCGGCGGCGGCGGTGTGGACCCTGCCGTCGAAGCCGGTGTACTGGCCGTCGGCGTCGCTGAAGACGTTGGGCGCGAGCAGGCTGTGATAGAGCGCGGTGTAGAAGGTGGCCTCGTCGGCGTTGGTGCCGCCGGTGGCCTGGATGTTGTTGAGCAGCGTGTTCCAGGTGGTGTCGGCGGCGGCGCGGAGGGTGTCGAAGTCTTGCGAGGTGGTCTCGGCGGCGAGGTTGGCGGCGGCGTTAGCGGCGCTGACGTACGAGAGGCCGACGCTGACCTGGAGTTGATTGCCACCGCGCGGGTCGAACTGAGCGTAGAGGCCACTGCCGGAGCCGTCGGCGCTGCCTGCTTCGGGTGCGACGCCGCCTCGGCCCCACGATCCGTAGGCGCTGGCTGGCCGGCTGAGCTGCGCGTCGAAATAGACGGTGTACGAGGTCGGCAGGAAGGCGCAGAAGGGTCCGCCCGTGACGAAGCCGCGGATCTCGGTGGCGCTGACGAATTGGGCATGCGCCTGCTGCACGCCGCGCAGATCGTCGCCGGAATCGAGCAGAAGGGTCTGCGGCTGGCCGGAGGGGTAGGTGATGCGGGCGAGGCCGGTGCGCAGCGTGGTCGTCAGCTCGACGTTGATGCCGGTGCCGAGCTTGACGCTGTACGCGCCGGGCGAGGCGTGCTCGTCGCGGTGCGCGAACGGGGCGCTGTAGCGATAGGGATCGGTGGGCGGCGCGTCGGTGACCTGGGCGGTGGTGGGCATGAAGGGCACGTCGCCCATGATCTGGCAGCCGGTGCCGCTCATATGGGTGAGGCTGAAACGCTGGATACGCCCGTCGGTATAGGCGTAGCCGGCGGGGAGTGAGAGGCCACCAGGTGCGGTATCTGGGCTGAACTGGACCATGCCGAAGGGGAGCGTGGCGCCGGGGAAGGTGTTGCCCGCGCTGCCACCGAAGCCATAGGGGGGCTGCCCAGCCTGTGTGCCGATGAAGGGGTTGACGTCGCGCGTGAGGTCGAGCGGCAGGAAGTCCGGCGCGGCGGTATGGGGCAGGGTGGCGAGCGCGGGAGCCGTCGGGGTGGCGGTGATTTTCGTTTGTCCGGAGGTGAAGCGAACGGCGTGGAGCAGGGAGGCGAACACGCCCGCCAGCACGACGAGGATTAGCGCCGTTGCGCCCGCGCGCTTGAGCCAGCCGCGGCGAGGGACGGATTGGGCCTTGAGGATGGGCGACAGCGCCGGTGACGCGCTCACCAACTGAGCTTGCGCTGCTATGACTGGCTCGGACGCGATTGGATCGTTCGCGTCCGCCTCGCGCGGCTCCGAATCGACCGGTTCGGGCGTGGGTAGCCCACGCGGGTCGAGCACCGGCTTGTCTGATTCCGCTGAGGGGTGCGCTGGCTCGACGGTCGATTCGTCTGGCGTGTCGGACATCCTCGCCCTCGTTCTTCCCTACAGCCACCTAGCTACCTGAACGATTGAGCGTCGTAAGGCTAACAGTAATTGCTGGGCGCACACGGATGAGGCGCCCAATCGTCGTTGTGACGCATCCTGAGAGGCACAGCGCGCTCCCGTGCGGCGATTGTGAGGCGCCGGGCATATGCTTCAGGGCGAAGGGGCACCATAGCGGAGGCTCGGGGCGGTGGTGCAAGAGGGAAGGGTGCCTCTGTCAACTACCCCATCGCTGAAGCTAGGGGCTTGCAACTGGGGGGATCACCCCGTCGCCTTCAGGGAGCGTTGCCTCTGCCTGTCGTCCCAGGTTCCTCCGCATCCCCTCCCCGGTTCGCATCGGGGGGCCGGTTGACCACCAGCGTGGGGCGGTCCGGCCCGTCGACGTACCGGAGACCCCCACCGTCTCCCCGGCCTTGCGGCCTCTGTCTCGCGCTGTTGCCAGCGGTAGGTACGACGCTCGCGGTTACTCCGCGTGATAGGTGCTTATTCTCGCACAGGCGTGCACAAGGGGAAGTCGAGTAGCACGACGAGTAGCACGAAAGGAGACGGCCATCCCTCCCCCTGCCTGAAGGCAGGGGGAGGGATGGCCGGACAGTAGATGAAGGAGGTCTGAAATGACCCACGAGCCCACTATTCGTCGCACACTCATGGTTGTGTTGGGGTTCAACGCGCTCTCGCAAATCGCGGGCGGCATCGGGCTGCTCACTGGGGCGATCAACCCAGGGCTGAGTCTTTTGCAGGGCACGCCGTTCGCCGATTACGCCATGCCCGGTCTGATTCTCAGCGTCGTCGCCGGCGGCGGTTCGCTCGCTGCGCTGGCACTGGTGTGGTTGGCCGACCGCACGACGGGTGATATTGCTGGCTTCATCTCCGGAGGCGTCACTGCCGGGTGGATCGCCGGCGAAGTGATTCTGCTCGGCGTGATCGCGTGGCAATTGCAGGCGCTATATGCGGTGACGGGCCTTCTCGCCGCCGGGCTGGCAGCCTATCTCTGGCTGGCTGACTCGGGTGCCGCGCGCATGCGCCAGTCGACACATCGACACGCCACGATGTAGCGCGTGAGTCGCTGCGTACGCCGCCACGTTCAACGTGGCGGCGGTTTCGTGTCCACACGTTCAGTTTGTGATGGAGAACACCTGGCTCTGCGTGGCAGACTGCCTCGACGCCTTGGCCGTCACCGTCGCCGTGGCGGAGGCACAGGTGGTGTGTACCTGCCATTGCCACGTGTAATCGCCGTTGCCGTCCGCATGGGCTGCGCCCTGCAAGCCCTTCGCACTCGTGCCGTCGCAGTAGCGGACCGAAAGACTGACGGTGGCGCTCGGCTCGGTATGCACGCAGACGGTCCCTTTCCCACTGGCAGCGCTGGCGCAGGTGAGGGTGATCGTCAAAGGTGCGGTGGTGGTCGTCGCCAAGGGGGAAGGAGTGCCCGAATGCGAGCTGGCGGTCGGCGTGGGGAGCACGCTTGATGCCGCGGGCGTTCCTGTGCCGGCTTGGGCAGAGTTGGGCGATGTATCGCCGGTGCGGGCCGTTCCCGCGCGGAAGACGCTGCCGAGCACCGCGGAACCGAGGAGAACGGCGAGCACGAGCACAACAGCCGTCGCTCCCGCCATGCCGACCTGCGCCTGCCGAGACGAAGAACGAAAACGATCCACGGGTGTACGTGAGCTACGGCGGGCAACGCCGGGCCACCCTGGAGGAGACTCCGGCGGCAACTGTGCGGCGAGCTGGGCTTCCCCACCTGCCGCACCTGGTGGGGCCGACGTGGTGTCGGCGGTGTGCCCGCCTCCGAGCGGGGATTCTTCGGGCAGCGGCGGCCATTTCGGCAGCAGTGGGAGCGCTGGCCAATCGTGCCGATCGGTCGCCGACCCCTCCGTTGGGACCTTCTCGCTTGTCAGCCACGCATCCGCCTCTTCGCCCGGGCGATGCATCCGCTGCCACGCCTGCTGGATAGTGTTGGGGCGCGGGTCTTGAAAGCGGCCTGGCTTCCGCTCTTCGGGCTTGCGATCCATCGTCCCTTGCCCCCTCCCCGACTCGCGCGCGAACCAAGCCGATGATGCATTATGCGGAGCGCTCACGCCCGATCTATAGCCCATCCTTCTCACTCCGGGCGATGATCGAGCGTGAGCTCTTCAAGATGGGAACGTGTGGTGGATCCGAGGGTCGCGCGGAGGGCACGCGGGTGTGGCTCATTTGCGGCGGCGGATGCAGTCTACGCGGCAGGGATGCGCAGCCGGTAGAGGCCCACCGGCGCTTGGGAGGGGATCACTGCATCGAGCGAGGAGACGTAGAGGTAGGTGGCGCCGCCAATTGAGGTCGATGCGTTTCCTTGCCAGCAGAGGCCGCAGTCCTCGTTGGCGGTGACGTCAAGCGATGTAGAGACAGCCTGCCATGCCTCCGACTGGGGATCCCAGAGCCAGAGCGAGAAGTGTGTCTGCGGTTCCAATTGGCTGGCATCATTCGACAGCCCTGTTTGCGGATCGGCGCCCCAGACGGCGAGACGTCCGTCGGGGAGCGCCGCGAGCACCTGCAGGATGCCGTGCCGCTCGTTGCTGACGCCTGGGACCGGCAGATTCGGCAGTTGCGACCAGTGGACGCCGTCTGCGCTCGCCAGGACGCTTTCGCGGTAGAGGATTGAAGGAATCTGCTCAGTCGCCAATACGTAGAGCGGACGGTTGGCCGTGGGCCACGTCGGCCCCTCTAGGGAGAAGGAGGTAAGCAGGAACGGGCCGGGGTATCCGGGCAGGTCGCTTGTCTTGCTCCACGTGGAGCCGGCGTCGCTCGAAGTCCACAGGGAGGTTGTGGCCTGACCTGGCCTCGGATAGAAATGCTCGACGGTCGTTGCCAGGTGATTATCTGGACCGATTGCTGGAGGAAAGAAGAGTGCGCGGTCTCCCAGCCCGCCATCTATGCGCTTCCACGTCTGCCCATCGTCGTCGCTGCGGGCGAGGAGGCTGTCGGGGGTGCCAGGATCGGAGGAGGAGAAGGCGAGGTAGAGGTGCGCGTGCCCGACCGCGAGCGTGCAGATGTCGTAGGGCGCAGAGGCGGGGATGTTGAGGGAAATGGCCGGGAGACGACGCAGGGTCGCGCCGCCGTCCGCGCTGAGATAGAACGTGTCGCCAGCGCAGACGTGGTTCTTCTCCTGCCTCTTTGTGATCTGCACGCCCATGTGTTGCGGGTCATCCGGCGCGAATGAGAACTCGCAGGCGGTGCCGGGACCGCCGAGCGCGTCGAGGTTCGTCCAGTGGGCGCCGGCGTCGGTGGTACGCCAGAGCGTCAGAGGGTCTGGCTCGTCCGAGCAGGCGTAGAGTGTGTTGGGATTGGTCGGGGAGACGGTGTAGCCTTCGATGTCCTGAATTGGCGTCGGCAGGGCGATGTGCTGCCACCCGCCCGTGCCAAGTGTGACCGGCGTGCCGGTTGTGACGGTACTGTGAGGCGATGGCGTTGCCGCGGACGACGCGGCCCAAGGATGATCGCAGGCCGCCAGCAGTACGAGAGCGAGCGCGAGTCCGAGCGCGCGGAGTATCGTCGTGGCGCGGTGGCGTCGTCGCTGTGGCATCTCGGGCCCCTTTGCCCCGACCGTATACCGATTGCGCCAAGCGTAGCGTGATGCGCGCGGGAAGTCTATCAGGCGAACGCCGTAGGGCGTCCACCAGCTGGTTCTGAGGGAGCCAGAGTGCAGCTCGGCATTGAGGCGTCGAGATGTTCACCCGCGCGATATAATCATACGGTCTGATGGTGGGTGGTGCTAGAATGACGGCATGGCAAGACGCATTCATCTCCGCCCCCATCTGAGCGTCGCCGAGCTGGGGCGGCGCTACCGAACGGCCAAGGAGCCGAACGAACGCACGTGGTGGCAACTCCTGTGGCTGCTGGCCCAAGGGCGCACGGCCACCGGGCTAGCTGGATTGGCCGAATCGCCAAGCGCTACAACGCGGAGGGCCCGTCCGGCATGGTCAATCGCCGGCACACGACCTCCTATCGTCCGCCGCCCGTCCTCGCGCCGGCGCTGCAGGAGGAGCTGCGTGGCGTGCTGGCGGAGGCCCTCGCCCGGAACGAACCCTGGACGGGCAGTGACGTAGCGGCGTGGATGAGCGAGAAGCTAGGCCGCCCCGTCTCCTACCATTTGGGGTGGAGCTACCTGGTGCGCCTGCGGCACAGCCCCAAGCGCCGCGGCCGCGCCACGCCTTGGCCGACGCCGAGCAGCAAGCCGAGTTCAAAAAAACTAGGACGGTAAAGCCCTCTTGACCGAGAGAAGTACGCTGGGGACAGGCCGGAGGCGCTGGGTCGGAAGAGGGGGTGGGGGATGGGACGACGCGGGAGTCGGTCAGCTGCCGGCCACGAGCACGTACTCAGTCCGCTCCGCGACGAGTGCAGCGTGTGTGGGCACCGCTTGTGGATGGCCTATCATCACCATCGCACGGTCGTGCGCCTCGACGGGCTCTGGCGCCTGACCATCCGTGTCCGGCACTGCGTGAACGCCCTCTGCTCGCAGTAGCATCGCGCCGATGTGCCCGAAGAGGCGGGCGCCTGGGCGCTGCCCCAAGGCGAGTTTGGTCTCGACGTCATCGCGCTCATTGGGCAGCTGCGGTCGCGCGAGCAGCGCAGTGTGCCCCAGATCCATCAACTGCTCCGCGAGCGGGGGGTAGCGATCGCCGAGCGCAGCGTGACCGTGTTGCTGCATCGCTACGAGGAGCTGGTGGCGCTGCGCCTGGCCGATCCGGCGCGACTGCGGCAGCGCCTGGCAGGACAAGGTGGGGTCATCTTGGCGCTCGATGGCTTGCAGCCGGATGTGGGAGACGAGGTCTTCTGGGTGCTGCGCGACGTGATCTCGGGCGAGCCGTTGTTGGCGCGCAGCCTCTTGGGGGCGACCGCGGACGATCTCGCGCCTTTGCTCGAAGAAGTGCACACGGTCCTCACGGGCGAGCGAGCCGAGGACGCCATCCTCGTTCGCGGCGTGATCTCCGATGGGCAGGTCTCCATCCGCCACGCGGTGGCCCGCGTCTTGCCGGGCGTGCCCCACCAGCTCTGCCAATTTCATGACCTGCGCGAAGCGGCGCGGCCGATCTTCGAAGCGGACCGGCACGCCAAGAAGGAGCGCAAGAAGCGCGTGTGCGGCGTGCGCCCGATTGAGCGCCGTCTCGAAGTTGAAGACAGCCAGAGCGAGGCGCAGGCCCAAGCGGCGCGGGGCTATTGCCTGGCGGTGCGCAGCGCCCTCACCGACGACGGGCGCCCGCCGCTGGCCGCCTCGGGCCTCAAGCTCAAGGGGCGGCTCGAGGCGATTGCCGACTCGCTCGAGCGAGTGCAGCACGACCGAGCGGCCGCGGCGCCAGCCAGCGGAGAGCCGGGGCAGGGGGGCTGACCAAGCCGCTCGCCCGGTTACTGGGGCTGCTGCGGCACGGATTGGCGGCGACCGCGCCCCTATGGCCACCGATCCAGACCGCCTATGCCCTCGTCCACCCGGCGGCCCATCTGCTCGCCAACCACGACGACCTGGATGGGGCGGCGCTGCGCCAGACCTACCAGGAGCAGGTGCTCACGCCCCTGCGCGCCCACCAAGTGCCAGGGGATCCGCTGGCCCCCGCCACTGCCCACTTCGCCAAGGTAACGGCCAGCTACTGGCCCAGGCTGTTTCACTGCTACGACGTGGCGGACCTGCCGCGCACCAACAACGATCTCGAGCAGTACTTCGGCGTCGCGCGCCACCTGGAGCGGCGCGCGACCGGACGCAAGGGCGCTTCGCCGGCGCTGGTCGTGCGCGGAGCGGTGCGGGTGGTGACGCTGCTGGCAATGCGGCAGCACCGCGATCTCGCGACTGATGGAAGCCTGCGCCAGCGCACTGACGCCCGCCACCAAACACGGCGCGCCCAGGCCCGCTTCCGCCGCGATCCTACCACCTACCTGGCAACCTTAGAGGAGCAACTGCTCAAGCCGGCTTTGCCGCCGTAGTTTTTTTCTGACGTACTCGGGGTTGGGGCTGGTGATCCACTGCTTGGCGCGTCTCCAGCCGATCCCCAGTCGCTGCAAGGTGAGGCGAATCGTCTCGCCGCTGACCTGGGTCGCCGTCAGCCCTTGGGCACAACTGACCGCGGCGGCGAGCTCCAACGTCCACAAACTGGTGGGATGGCCGAACTCGCGCGGACTGCGGTGCAAGAGCGCCCGTAACTGCTCGGCTCGTTCGCCCGGGAAGGCGGGCGGGCGGGGGTGGTGTGCCCGCGAGGAGCCTTGGTGCAGAGCGGGCAGCCCGCGCTCGTTGAAGGCGTGCAGCGCGTCGAGCACCGTTTGGTCGTCGCAGCCCACCTGCTCGGCGATCCGGGGAGCGCGTTCGCCGCGGGCGCTGGCCAGCAGGATCTGGCAGCGACGCAAGACAAAGGCGTCCTTCGAGCGCAGCCCCGCCGTCACCGCCGTGCGCTCGGCGTCCGTGAGGGGACGCACAAAAATAGGAGGTCTCATGCCCGCGAGGATACCACATTCTCGCTTACCCACTTTGAACAGGCACTAGCGCTGGTTGGTCAGGTGTGGCGCGGAACGTGCAATTCCTGCTCGCAAGACGCCACGTTGGATCCGTGGCGTCTTGCGAGCAGGAGGCGCTCACGATGCCCACTCCCCGCAAACCTACGGTGCCTACCACGGAGGCCATCGACCAGTTTTGTGCGCAGTTCGACGACCTGTTCGGACGCTACGAAGAACGCCAGGCCCTGCGCCAGTACCTCATCGGGCTGCTTGCTGCCGCGGGAACACAACAAGACGCTGGTCGAACTGGCCAGCCTCGTCCCGGGAGCCCAGCGCCAAGCCTTGCACCACTTTCTCCACGACGCTCCCTGGGACGGTGAGGCACTCAACCAGCGCCGGCTCCAGCTGTGGCAGGCCCATCCCTTCCTGGGTCCCCATGCCCAGGGCGTTCTCATTGTCGACGAGACCGGCGATCCCAAGCGGGGCCACCGGATCGAGCTCGCCGCTCAGCAGTATCTGGGGAAGCTGGGGCATGTGGCGGGTGGGGTGGTCTCGGTGACCAGTCAGTGGACCGACGGCACCCGGCAGGTACCCGTGGGCGTCACACCCTACCGACCCGCGAGCCGGCTGGCCCTGGGCAAGAAAGATCCGGCCTTTGCGACCAAACCAGCGTTAGCCTGGACGCTGATCCAGGAGGCGCAGGCCGCTGGCATCCCCTTTCGCCTGGTGGTGGCCGACAGCGTCTATGGGGAGAGCAGCCAGCTGGAATCTGACCTGGTGACGGCCGGCATTCCCTATATCATGGGCTTGCGCCCCTCCCATGGCACATGGCAACTGGTCGAGGATCCCGCCCATCCGCCGGCGTTCACTCCCGCGGAAGCGGCCGCCCGACTGCCGGCTGCCGCCTGGGAGCGGACGGTGCGCTTCGATAGTCATGGCAAGCCGCTGGTGCGGTATGTGGCCGAACTGGAGTTGGGCATGGGCGAAAGTGGGTATGGTCCGACCAAGGGCTTCCGGCTCATTGCCGCTACCCTGGATCCAGCGACCCTCAAGCCGGACAATACCTGGTATCTGGCCACCACCTTGTCGCTGGAGGAGGCCAGCCCTGGCCAGGTCTATGAACTCTACCGGCTGCGGGACTGGATTGAACACTACTACAAACCCGCTAAACATGAGCTGGGGTGGGCCGATTACCAGGTCCGTCCGGAACGGGCCATTGTGCGGCACTGGCAGCTGGTGATGCTGGCCTACACCTTCAGCCTGCTGCTAGGGGCCGTTCCCAGCAGCGAGTCCGCCGCCTCCACTACGCCACCGTCCTCTGCTTCCTCAGAGACCGCGGCGGGGGAAAAAATCAGCGGTCCTCGCATCGCCCACCGACGTCAGCGGGTCCGGGGAGCGGGTCGCCTGGAGCGCCACCCTGCGGCGCGTCCGCAGCTGGCTCTGCCCCTGGGCTCGGCTGCAGGGGTACTGGCAACGCTGGTCGACCACCGCCCCACCGCCCGAACTGGCCGCGCTCCTCGCCCATCTCGCTCGCTCGCGTCCCCTTGATGCCTCCCCTGCCCCAACCTGACCAACCAGCGAACGTTCTCGCAGCGACGGCGGTGGCGTAGGCATCGACAGCGCTGCCGAAGGAAGCCCGCACCACAGATGCCCGGCAGTTGGCGGAATCAGGCCCGGTAGGGGCGGAAGAAGGCACGCAGTTCCTCCGCGTAGAACTCGGGCTCTTCGAGCGGCGCGAAGTGCCCGCCACGCGGGGCCTGCGTGAACCGAACGAGGTTGGTAGTGCGCTCCAGCCACGTCCGCGGCGTCCGGCTGATGTTGCCGGGGAACAGCGTGAAGCCAGAGGGTACCTCGACCCGGCGGGCTTGCTGCGCGGCCGGGATATCGGCGTTCGCGCGATACATCCGCATCGACGAGCCGATGGTCTCCGTGAGCCAATAGATCGTGACGTTGGTGAGGATCTCGTCCATCGTGAAGGACCGCGAGATGTCGCCGCCGCAGTCGCTCCACGCTCGCATCTTCTCGACGATCCACGCGGCGAGCCCTGCCGGGGAGTCGGTGAGCCCGACCGCTGCGGTCTGCGGCTTGGTGCGATGCATCGCCATGTAGGCGCCCTCGGCCGTGACCCAGGCCGCCATGTCCGCCATCCAGGCGCGCTCCTCGGGCGTCAGGTCGTCGGGGTCCCCCGAGTAGACCGGCACCCCCGCGTCCATCCGATGGACGGCCGCGACCCGTTCGGGGTAGTTCAGCGCGAGGTAGGTGCTCACGCTGCTGCCAATGTCCCCGCCGACGGCGCCGAACCGCTGGTAGCCGAGGCCGTCCAGCAGTCGGGCCCACAGGCCCGCGACGGCGATCGAGTCGAGCGGCCAGCCGGCTGGTCGGTCGGAGTACCCGTAGCCGGGCATGTCGGGCACGACCACGTCGAACGCGTCGGCGGGGTCGCCGCCATGCGCCCCGGGGTCGGTCAGCAGCGGAATGACTTTCGTGTAGCGCCAGAACGAGTCCGGCCAGCCGTGGCAGAGCACCAGCGGCAGCACAGGGCCGGCCGGGTTGACGGCCCGGGCGTGCACGTAGTGAATGCCGAGCCCGTCGAGCCTGGCGCGGAAGCGCGGGAACTCGGACAGCGCCTTCTCCTGGGCTGCCCAGTCGAAGCCGTCGGCCCAGTAGGCGACCAGATCACGGAGGTATGCGAGGTCCATGCCGAGCGACCAGCCGGCGTCCGCGGGTGCGTCTGGCCAGCGTGTGGCCCGCAGCCGGACGCGCAGGTCCGCGAGCGCCTCGGGGGAGGCTTCGATGGTGAACGGCTCAAGAAGAAACGCAGATTCCGGCATAACTACCTCGGTCCTTCTGGCGTGCAGCACAGTGCGAGACTGGTCCACCAGCCCTGGCATGTACGTGTTGTTTTATAAGTAACACAGACATATGAGCGGCTCCCGGACCGCCCGCTGAGATCCCTGGCGCCTGGCCTGGCTCACGCCTGAAGGGTGGCCTCCGCTGTTCAAGCCGGCCAACCACCGGACGCGGCGAGTGAGTCCTCGTGTCCTCGTGCCCTCGTCTCCTCCGCTCCGGGGACGAAGCTGGCCAGTTCGACCAGGGTCTTGTTGTGGTCGCGTGGCAACAGCAGACCAATGAGATACTGGCGCAGGGCTTGGCGTTCTTCATAGCGCCCGAACAGGTCGTCGAACGGCGCACAGAACTGGTCGATGGCCTCGGACGTTGGCGGCGTGGGTTTACGGGCCGTGGGCATGGTCCATGCCTCCTCTGCTCAAGCAAGGAGCCACTTCAACGGTATGGCCCTTCCCCAGCAGGGTATGGCAGATTCCATGCCACACTTGACCAACCACCGCTAGTCGCTGGTTGGTCAACAGTGGCACGAAGGGTGCGGCAGGTGGGGGAGGAGCCTGAGCGGGGCTCGGCCCGTGACGGCAGGAGGTGCGCTGATGCCGACCCCACGCAAACCCACGCCGCCCACCACCGAGGCGATCGATGCGTTCTGTGCTGCACTTTGACGAGCTGTTCTGTCGCGCGCAGGAGCGCGTGGCCTTCCGCCACTACCTGATCGGCCTGCTGTTGCCCCGCGAGCACCACAAGACGGTGGTGGAACTGGCGGCGATCGTGCCGGGGGCTAACCGGCAGGCGCTGCACCACTTCCTGCACGATGCGCCCTGGGACGCCGAGGCGCTCAATCGCCGCCGGCTGCAGCGGTGGCAGGCGCACCCGTAGCTCGGCCCGCATGCCGGGCGGGGTGCTGATCGTCGACGAGACGGGGGATCCCAAGCGTGGGCCACCGCATCGTCTTGGCGGCCCAGCAGTCCCTGGGCCAGCTGGGCCCTGTGGCCAACGGGGTGGTGGCGGTGACCAGCCACTGGACCGACGGCAGTCGCCATGTGCCGCTGGGCGTCAAGCCCTACCGCCCCGCCAGCCGACTGCCCAAAGGACAGGAAGGACCCCGCCTTTCACACCAAGCCGGCGCTGGCGTGGCAGCTGATCGCGGAGGCACGTGCGGCGGGCATCCCCTTCCGCCTGGTGGTGGCCGACTCGGTCTACGGGGAGAACGCCACCCTCGAGGCGCAGCTCTTCGCCGCGCAGATCCCCTACGTGATGGGCCTGCGGCCCTCGCATGGCCCCTGGCAGGAGGTCGAGGACGCACGTCATCCCGCCGGCCTTCACCCCCGCCGAGGCGGCGCAGCGCCTCCCGCGGTCCGCCTGGCAGCGCACCGTGCGATCCGACAGCCATGGCAAGGAGCTCGTACGCTACGTCGCCGAGCTCGAGTTGGGCATGGCCTACGGGCCGACCCGCGGCGTGCGCCTGATCGCCGCGACCCTCGACCCAGCCACCCTCACGCCCGAGTCGACCTGGTACCTGGCCACCTCCTTGCCGCTCGCCCGAGGTCAGCGCCGCGCAGGTCTACGAAATCTACCGCCTGCGCGATTGGATCGAGCACTATTACAAGCCAGTCAAGCACGAGCTGGGCTGGGCCGACGACCAGCTCCGTCCGGAACGGGCGATTGTCCGCCACTGGCAGCTGGTGATGCTCGCTTTCACCTTCAGCTTGCTCGTGGGGGCCCTGCCCGACGGCGCCGCGCGCGACACCACTCCCTCCCCAGCCGACGTACCCGCGAGTGCGTCGGCTGGGGGGGAAATCAGGGCCAGTGGAGCGCGCCGGGGAACGCGTCGTGTGGGCCGCGACGCTGCGTTGGGTGCGGAGTTGGCTCTGCCCCTGGGCGCAGCTGCAGCGGTACTGGAGGCGGTGGTCACGCGCCGCGCCACCGCCCGAGCTGGCCGCGCTCCTCGCCCATGTCGCCCGCTCTCGCCCGCTTGACGCCCCGACCTGACCAACCAGCGACTAAGTGATTCGCTGTACCCCCAGCGGGGAACCGTCTATAGGGATGTCAACCGGGACGGTGTAGCGCTTCGCCATCAAATGCCGAAGGCGCCTCTAAGTGGGAAGCGGAAAGCGGCATGCTTCTTGCGCGCGATAGACGCCAGATCGTTTCGCGCAGCGAGCGGATCCCCGTGGGACTCGCGCGAATGCCGCGGAGTTCCCCGGTGGGAGCATGGCACAGGTACTGGGCTGCCGGCGTGCCGGCAGCACCGCTCTTCAGGCAGGGAGGAACGCGAGCACGTAGCTCTTAGCACGTAGCTCTAGAAAGAAAGAGAAGACGACTATGAAGCGAACGCGCGAGATCCCCTTAGCCGCCGGCGTGGCTACGGGTTTGACCGTTGGTTTGGGCGGAGTAGCGCTGGGCATGCTCCTGGCGCGCAAAGAAGTCCGGGCGCTGAGCCAACTCGTCCAGCAAGCGACGCGCGCATTCGTGTCGAGCAAAGTGCGTGCCCGTGGCGCTGCTGGGCGACGCCGCCAGGACCGCGGTCTGCACGTACGGCACCTTGCCCAGCAGGCGCGCCAGGCTGGTGTATAGGTGGCAAAAGCGGCCGGCGAGCAGCACCTGCCGAATGCCAAAGAGGCGCTGAGTAGCGCCCTCACCTACGCCGGGCTGCACGGCAAGCCTGTCGGGAGCGCCGACGAGGTACGAGCGGGACGCAGGTAGGTAGGTGGCCGTTGCTGGTTCGGCGGCGCTCCCCGCAGAGGGAGCCCACCGGACTGTGGCAAACTGGGCAGCGTTGGCACGCCAGGCGCTGCGACGCAAGAGGTCATAGTGGGCGCTAGGTTGCCACGGGGCACCGCAGGCACGTGCCCAGCACTCTCCCACTGTGCCGCGAAGCGCCAGCAGAGGAGAGCCTGTCGGTAGGGTCGGTGGGGAGGACGCGGGCACGAAGCGTGGGTGACCGCGCGGGAGGGGCGCGATGGCAACCGAGATCATGGGCGACCAGCCCGACCAGCCGCAGCTACCGCACACCGCTGGAGCGCGAGCGCGGGGCGCAGGCGGGGCAGGCATCCGGCTGGACACGCTGGGCGGCTTCTGGACGAAGATCAACAACGACTGGATCTTCAACCTAGCGGGACTGCTAGCCTACAACTTCCTCATGGCCCTCTTCCCCTTGCTCCTCCTGCTGTTGGCTGGCTGCGGGGTGGTGTTGCAGGTACTCTCGCCGCACGCCGAGCTGCAACTCCAGCATACCCTGGCGGCCGCGCTTCCAGGGACCACTGGCGCCGTCCTCGTGCAGGGCGTCGCTGCCCATCTCAAGAACAGCGTCGGGCTGCTCCTCGCGGTCGGCCTCGTCGCGGCTCTCCTTGCCGGGTCCCGGCTTTTTGTCACGCTGGAGGGCTGCTTCGGCATCGTCTTCCGACTGCGCGGTCGAGACCCGCTCCGGCAGAACCGCATGGCCTTCGGCATGCTGGCCCTCTACCTGTTGGTCGTGCCCATCGTCTTCCTCATCTCCATCCTGCCGACGGGGCTGGTCGCCCTGGTCGACCCAGGTAGCCAAGGCCCTTTGGGCGCGGTCCTTTCCGACGGGGTACGTCCGCTGGTCTGGTTCGCCACGTCGGTACTCTTCTTCGGCGCCACGTACGCGTTCGTGCCCAATCGACGCGGGCACTATCGCACGTGGCGACGCAACTGGAAGGGCACCGTCGTGGCCGCGGTGCTCGTGGTGCTGTACGAGGGGCTGTTTCGGCTGTACCAGCAGCACCTGCTGCATGCGGACAACTATGGCACGATCGCCGCGTTTGCCCTGGTGATCTTGCTGTTCCTCTATTACCTGGCGTTCATCCTCCTCTTGGGGGCTGAGGTCAACTCCTGGGCGGCCGGCCAGCGGGCGACGGCGGCGGACTTGCCGGGGGTGCTGCATGCCGTGCAGGCCCACCGCACGCTGCGCGGGGCGGCGGGGCCGACGGCTGGCATGGTGCACGAGGAGATGCAGCGCCACACCCGATCCCGGCTGGTGCGCTATGCCGAGGCGGTGCTGCGCCGGGCTGGCACCGGGCGCCCCCTCAGTTGGCGCCTCCCGCGCTACCGCCGCACGCCTGGGCTGCCGCCCCGGGACGCTGCATCCTAGCGCCGCAGTCGTGAACTGGGTCATTGCGGAGCGGTACAGCGTTCCCGCGGTGTCAGGGGGGAACAGCTGTAGGATGGCGTGTGCGTATCGGAGGCATCGTTTTCCAAGCGAGCAGCGTTATCCCGAGGAGACATCGCGACGGTTCGCTGGCTTGACCGGGGCGCATCCCCCGCTGCAACCAGGTGCAATCCGCAACTCACGACATGGACTCTTTGGAGCACCGAGCCTCATCACATGCGGCCCCGAGCGAAAGATCGAGGGAGAGAGACCTGCGGAGATGTGCGTGCCGGCGCGGTAGCCGAGGGAATCCCGAATGGCTTGACCGAGCCGACTTGACGTGCCGCCATGGCAACTGAACAGAGAAATGATGTCTCCGAATCACACACATGCTCATGGCGCCAGCGCACCATATGTTTACAAACCTATACAGATGTCAGTAAAGGGTGTACAAGAAGGGTGATACGCTGAGGGGATCGGCCGCTCCACATGGTCATTCTAGGGCGGCCACGGAGCCCCATGTCCTCAGTGGTCTACCCCAGCGACCTCATTGATCGCGAATGGACCATCCTGGAACCCCTGCTCCCACGTGCCAAGCCAGGCGGTCGTCCTCGCGGCGTGCATCTCCGGCGTATGCTCAATGGCATCTTCTCTCTCCTGCGCAGCGGCTGTGCCTGGCGGCGGCTGCCGCGCGACGACGGCCCGTGGTCCACGGTCTACCACTTCTTCCGCACGTGGCGTCTGGACGGCACCTGGGAGCGGATCCACGCGGTGCTGCGCAAACGCGTCCGCCAGCAGGCCGGACGGGACCCGACGCCGAGCGCCGAGCGCGGCCATCATTGACAGCCAGTCCGTCAAGACGACCGAGCAGGGTGGTCCTCGCGGCTACGACGGCGGCAAGAAGGTCAATGGGCGCAAGCGCCATCTGCTGGTCGATACGCTCGGCTTGGTGCTCAAGGTCGTCGTGCATCCCGCCCATGGGCAGGACCGGGACGGGGCCAAACTCGTGCTCGCCGATCTGCCGTCCCAGTGCCCGCGGCGGCACCATCTCTGGGCCGATCAGGGCTACACGGGAGCACTCCGGGAGCACTCCTGGAGTGGATCGAGCGCGAGCTCGGCTGGAGCGTGGAGATCGTCGAGCGCTCACCTCGCCGCGGCTTTCAGGTCACGCCGGAGGGTACGTTCCAGCAGGTCAGTTTGCCCGCTCGCTTTGAGCCGTTGCCCAGACGGTGGGTCGTCGAACGGACCCTGGCGTGGACCAGCCGCCACCGGCGGATGAGCAAGGACGACGAACGGCTGCCCGCCACTGGGGAAGCTCTGGTCTACCTCATCGGTATTCGCCTCCTCCTCGCCCGCTTGACGAAATGTCAGACGTGAACCCTTCTCGTACACCCTTAAGACCCAAAATACCGCTGCATGAAGGTGGCGATGAAGTTGATCGCGATGAGCCAATCAATGGCCGCTTCGATGATCGCCATCAACCAAATTGACAAAGAGTGTAACGTGTGCGCGTAGTACAGGCATCCTCGCGTCCGTGAGGAACGCCCAGCGAGCCTTCTTCGCCAACGCCCAAGCCTTGATATCAGCAGGGCGGGCCGTCCACGTCACCCCCGACCCGGACGAACGGCATCCTCCGAAGGGCATCGCCATGACCATGCGCTGACGCATCCCCCTTTTCCCTCTCCCCGCCGCACTGCCTCCACGCACATCGCCAACTGCGTGTGTGAGCGGCTGCGCGCGCCCGGTCGCGCGATCGATCGCGTAGCACGCAGGACGTGCGCGTGCTCGATGAACGCCGTCGCCCTGCCCCAACATTTGGCAAGGAGCATCCCATGGCAAGCATTACACAGGATTCTGCCATCCGCGCGGGAGATGCGCGGACAAGCGCCTTCTCCGAAGCGGATCGCCTGCCGGACTCGCCGAAGCGCCTCGCGCGCATCGCCGGCGTCCTCTACCTGCTCGTCGGCCTCTTCGGCGGCTTCGCCGAAGGCTATGTGGAACCCAAGATGTATGCCGCCGGCAACGCCGCGGCCTCGGCGGGCAACGTCGCCGCCAACGCCGGCCTGGTCCGCCTGGGCGTCGTCTCCGACCTGCTGGATCAGACCTTCTTCCTCTTCCTGGCCCTCACCCTCTACTTGCTGCTCCGGCACGTCCACCAGGGCGTGGCCAGGGCCATGGTCATCATCGTCGCGCTCGCGGTCGGCATCACCTGCCTCAACACGGTCTTCGAGTTCGAGGCCTTGCGCGTCGCCACCGGCGCGGTCAACCTGGGCGCAGGCGGCAATGGCCAGGTGCTGCTCCTGCTCGACACCCAGCACTACGGGATCCTCATCGCGCAGATCTTCTTCGGCCTGTGGCTGGTGCCGCTCGGCTACCTCGCCTACCGGTCGTCGGGGATGTTCCCCAAGTGGCTGGGCGCCCTGCTCATCCTGGGCGGCGTCTGCTATCTCGTGGACCTGCTCGCGCTGTTCCTGCTCCCCGACTTCGGCAAGACGATCTCCGGCTTCATCGTCATCCCCTCGGCGCTCGCGGAGGTCTCGATGGTCGTCTACCTCCTCGTCATTGGCGCGCGCACCCGAAAGCTGGCTGAGCGTATTCCCGCGGTGGCGTGAACGCCACCGTACCTCACGTACAGCGGCACGGAGAAGCGCGGTACGTGAGGTAGGGAGCATGGACTCGTGAGACTCAACGGGAGGATTCGATGACGCAAGCCATCTTGTCTCCGAGCGTCGGCAGCGACGAACGTGGTACCTCGTGGAACGGGCGTGTGTCGGCGGGGTCTCGCATGCGGTATTCGCGGCTCATCGGGGTGCTGTTTCCGCTGGGATTCCTCGCCTACGGCGTGGGATTCGGCTTGGTGACGTCCGTCACTGGGGGCGCAAACTTTCTCGCGACGATTCCGGCGCATCAGACCCTCGTGGTCGTCGGCGCCTTTCTGATGCTGTTGAACACCTTTGTGGATGTGGGGAAGGGCGTCCTCTTCTTCCCGATCTTGGAGCGGCACGGCAAGAGGACTGCGCTGGTCTACCTCGCCACGATCATCGTCGAGGTGGTCTTCCTGGACATCGGAGTGCTCGCGCTGCTGCTGCTTGGCCCCCTGGCCCAACAAAGCGTCGACGCCGGTGCGGCTAACGTGGGGTGGGCCCAGGACCTCGGAACCCTCGCGCTCCAGACGAACACCGCGGCCTACCAGATCGGCGAGCTGTCGCTCGGCGTGGGGGCGATATTCCTCTGCACACTGCTCTTCCGGAGCCGGCTGATCCCCCGATTCCTGGCGGGATGGGGCGTGGTCGGCTACGTCATACTCGCTGCGGGGAGCATCGCCGAAATCTTCGCGATTCACATCAGCGTCGTGCTCTCGATCCCGGGGGGACTCTTCGAACTGGGCTTGGGCTTCTGGCTCCTCATCAAGGGTTTCCAGCCCGAGGCGTACAGCACCCAGCCCACCGTGGAATCGCAGGCATGATCGGAGACCCGCACGGCGCCAACTCGTGGCGAGAGATGGCAAAGACTGCCTGCTTGTAGTCGGCCGGAGGAGAGCGTCTCCTCGCGCTGCGTCCCCCAGCAAATCGGCCATTCGTGATACGAGGAGGGAATGAGCGATGGTACCACTGAATTACCCGGTCCACTTCTCGGTCGACTACCCCGATCGGGCGCTCGACCGGCTGACCACATTTTTTCGGCTGTTCGTGGCCATCCCCATCTTGATCGTGCTGGGAGCCGTGGCTGGCGGGACGTGGCAATCGACCTCCGGCGGCAAGACGTCGGCGGTGGCAGCGGGAACAGGCGGCCTGCTGTTCTTCGCCCCGCTGCTGATGATCCTGTTCCGCCAGAAGTATCCCCGCTGGTGGTTCGATTGGAATCTGGAGCTGTTGCGGTTCAGCAACCGGGTGAGCGCCTACCTGGCGCTACTCGACGACCGGTACCCCGCCACCGACGAGCAGCAGTCGGTCCACCTCGATTTCCCCTACCCTGACGTCCCGCGCGATCTGAACCGCTGGCTCCCCCTGGTCAAGTGGTTCCTGGCGATCCCTCACTATATTGTCCTGGTCTTCCTGAACCTCGGCCTCATCGTGGCCGTGATCGTTGCCTGGTTCGCCATCCTGTTCACCGGACGCTATCCGCGCGGGCTCTTCAACTTCGTGGTGGGCGTCTTCCGCTGGAACAATCGCGTGGTCGGGTACGCCGCGTTGCTGGTGACCGATCAGTACCCGCCCTTCCGCCTCACCTCCTGAACTCTGCATGCGAGCGGAGGCCCGCCAGATGACGGCGACACCCTGCTTCAATTTGTCCCTCGACGCGGAGGAGTTAATCACCTCATCAAGGGTTTCCAGCCCGAGGCGTACAATACCCAGCCCACCGTGGAAGCACCGGCATGACGGTGGCCCTCGCGACGGCGGGCTAGCCCATCCGCTGGCGTCTCGTGCTGCGCCTCGCTCATCAGACACCCGTCCCGCTCTCCGATTCGCTGCTTGTCACTGGATACGCCGGAGCAGCCGAAGAGTGACGATCTGGCGGTCCTCTTCGGCCTCGCTCCGGTGCCGCGATCGCCGCGCACGACACGCCCGCTCGATGGTCCGCGAAGCCGCAAATAATCGGCGGCGAAGCGGGCTAGTGTGGTAGACTGAATATAGCAATCGACTAGACAAGTGATAGGGCGGAGTGATGCCCCATGGCCTACAGCGCGAGGGCCCGCGAGGAGCGCCGCTGCCAGGCGGTCACCAAGGCGGGTGAGCCGTGCCCGCGCTATGCCGTGTGGGGCGATCCGGAGCGGCGCTGCTCGGCGCACGGCGGGCACATCCTCGGGCGGCACGTCCTCGGCAAGACGCATGCGCCACCGTGCCAGTGCATCGCGTGGCCGTTCCCCCACCGCCCCGGCGCGGCCCCCTGCCGATGGCCCGATCCACCATTCCAGCAGGTCCTCATGCCGCCGTCGAATACGCGCAAAACGCGCGCCTATCGCGCTGAAAAACGCATCAATCGCAGCCTCACACGCGAACCATTGGCGCTTTTCGGCTATCGCGTGTGGCAAAAACCAGAGATTGACCGCGCGAAACGACGCCAGCGCGAAGCGTTGCGCGCCGTTGGTGAAGCCGCACAGCATGGGCACTCAGGCGACCTCGACGCCTCGGCGGCGCTATACGAAGAGTGACACAGCGGGGGTCGTGCGCGAATACACGCATGCGCGCACGCGAAGAGGCCCGCATCACATCTCGTAGCGGCTGACGATTGAACTCCCGTCCCTTGGTCACGCATGATGCGTCGGGCCAGATGACCGTTGGAGGAGAAAGGGAGTCACCATGTACGCCGTTATCGGACGGGTCAACATCAAGCCGGGCAAGGCGGACGAAACGCTCGCGATGATCAGTGGCGGCGTGGACATGATCCACGGTATGGGGTCGGTGGGCGGCTATTGGGCGCGGAGCCAAGATCAAGAGGGCGACCTTATCCAGCAGCGACTGTTTAGGCAGACTTGCAGTAGAGGCGTAGCATGGGCGCATGACGCTTGAAGAGGAAAACGCCGCGCTGAAAGCCGAGAACGCGTACTTGCGCGAGGGATTCGAGCAGGCGCGGGAGCACCTGGCGCAGTTGGCAGCCCACGTACAGGAGTTGGAAGCGCGGCTGGCCAAGGACAGCCACAACAGTGGCAAGCCGCCGTCGAGCGACGGGCTGGGGCGCAAGACGAAGAGCTTGCGGCGACGCAGCGGCAAACGGCCGGGTGGACAGCTGGGCCATCGCGGCGAGACGTTGCACCTGGTGGCGACGCCCGACGCGGTGGTGGAGCCTCGGCCGGCGGTCTGTGCGCACTGCCAAGCGCCGCTGGACGGGGCGGCGGTGCTGCTGCGGGAGCGGCGCCAGGTGCAGGACCTGCCGCGGGTGCGCCTGGCGGTGACCGAGCACCAGGCGCTGCACGTTCGCTGCCCCGCGTGCCAGGCGGTGAGCGTGGGGGCCTTCCCGGCGGAGGCGCCGAGTCGGGCGCAGTACGGGCCCCGCCTCCAGGCCTTGGCCGTCTATCTGCTGCAGCAGCAGTTCGTGCCGTATGGCCGCGTGCGCGAGCTGTTCGCCGACCTCTTCGGCGCCGCGCTCTCGTCGGGGACGCTGGTCCGCTGGGTGCAGCAGAGCGCCGTGACGCTGGCACCGGTCGAGGCGCGGCTCAAGGTGGCGCTGCAGCAAGCGCCGGTGCGGCACGTCGACGAGACGGGCGTGCGCCGCGGTGGTCGACTGGCCTGGGCGCACGTGGCGAGCACGGCGCGATTGACGCACTACTGCGGTGCACGCCAAGCGCGGCAACGAGGCGACCGATGCCGTCGGCATCCTCCCGCACTTCACGGGGGTGAGCGTGCACGACGGCTGGAAACCGTACTGGCGCTACACGCGCTGCCGTCACGCCCTCTGCAACATCCATCACCTGCGCGAGTTGACCTTCCTCGAGGAACAGTACCAGCAAACCTGGGCGAAGGACCTCAAGGCACTGCTGCGGGAGATGAAAGCCATCGTCGAACAGGCGCGCGCCGAGGGTCTGCGCTCCCTGCCCACCGCCGTCCGCGCGACACTCGTCACGCGCTACCGCTCGCTGCTCGCCGCGGGGCATGCCGCCAATCCGCCGCCCGAGCGGCGCCCGCACCAGCGCGGACGCGTCAAGCAGACGCCGGCGCGCAACCTGCTCGAACGGCTCTGGCTGGGCCAAGACGAGGTGCTCGCCTTCCTCGACGACTTCACGATCCCCTTCGACAATAATCAGGCCGAGCGCGACGTGCGGATGCTCAAAGTCCAGCAGAAGGTCTCCGCCGGCTTCCGCTCCGACTGGGGCGCCGAGGCGTTCGCGTGCCTGCGCGGGTACCTTTCCACCCTCAGGAAGCAAGGCGTGGCCCTGCTGGCCGCCCTCGAAACCGTTGCCACCGGTCGGCCACTCTATCCAGCCTTCGCCTGAATAGACGCATCCAGCATTCTTTCTGGCTCTTCGACACCGAGGAAAACGCCCGAACGGCGGAGGCGGCTTTCAACATGCTCCGCGACATGCCCGATGCGCCGGCGACGTTTTTCAGCGTGAAGGTTTGTGCGGTCATCGGGCAGGCTTAGGCCACCCTTTCACGCGAGGAGGCCCGCACAACACC
The DNA here is from genome assembly GCA_963841205.1 of uncultured Chloroflexia bacterium. GTDB lineage: Bacteria > Chloroflexota > Ktedonobacteria > Ktedonobacterales > JADMIN01 > CAWAWP01. The sequence goes on from CAWJCH010000014.1 coordinate 484,606, forward strand.
TCGACTCCAGGCGGTACGGGCCTTTGCGGCGCCAGGCTTAGAGGACGTTTCGTGAGCGTAGGTATTCGCTCAGTTGCTTTGACAAGTCCCGAAAGGACGCAGGAGGGCCATAAGTGGAGGCGATGTAGAAACCGCGGCGTGCCTTGCGAATCTCGTGTACGGCTGCTCCCTGGTTCAAATGCCCTTGCGCTTGGATCGTCTCCCACATCCATTCCGCGGCTTCTTCTTCGTGCGTCGCCATGGTGTTCTACCCATGTGAGCTAATGAGCTTCGACGGCGCATTTTACAATAATCCCGCCGGGGCCGAACACGAGGCGTATACAGAGAATGCGGTAACTAGTGCGCTCGTTTGGCGAGGCGATCCACGATGCCCTCGAGGGGCTCCGCGCGACGGTGCAACGCCCCTATCAGATTGTGGAGGGCGACGAGCTCGGCGCGATGCTCGATGCCAGCGAGGCGGACGGCTACGACGCGGCCCGCTCCTTGGCGCTGGTCGGCCTCGCACTCGGCGCGGGCCTTCGGGTGGCGGAGCTCTGCGATCTCGATGTCGGCGACCTCGCCAGCGACGCTACCGGCTGCTACGTGGACGTGCAAGAGGGCAAGGGCCACAAGCAGCGCCAGGTGCCCATCGCGCAGGACGTGTACGAGCTAGTGTCGGCCTACCTCGCCGCGACGGGGCGGGCGGTGCATCGAACCGCCGATCGCGGGACGCCGCTCTTCCTCTCCCCGGAAGTGTCGCAGCGGCGCCGGTCGCCTCACCAAGCGGCAGGCGCGACGCATCATGGTGGCGACCGCCGAGCGCGCCGGCGTCGCCGCGCCGAGCCTCCAGTACAAGCGCTTCACGCCGCATTCGCTGCGGCACAGCTACGCTCTGGACGTGCTCGCCGGCGACCCCGCCACCGGGCGCGCGGGCGCTCCCTTGCCAGCCGTCACGAAGCTGCTCGGGCATTCTTCGGTAGCCGTCACCGGGCGCTATCTTGCGCACTTTGAACGGCGCGACCTGGGGGCCTTCGCCCCATCCTTGCGGCGTGCGAGCGCGAGCTGATTCGAAGAAGGAGACGCGAGGATGACGCTGGCCATGAGCCCCCTCACGACGTTCGGCGCACTGGCCGTGACAGTGATGCTCATCTCCTATACCCTAGAACGGCGATCGAGCTGGTGGGTGCTCGTCTTCGCACTGGCGTGCGGCGCGTCGTCGCTCTACGGATGGCTTCTCCGGCGTATGGCCGTTTGGGGTGGTAGAAGCCGTCTGGGCGGTGGTGGCGCTCCGCCGTTGGCTCCAGCGACGCACAGAAGACCAGGGATCATTAGGAGGCTTTTAGGACATTCGCGGTGTGAGACGGGCAACGGGGGCTCCCCTGCCGGAGGGCAAGAAACGGCGAATGGGTCGTGGCGCGACCACGACCACCACACCACCGGGGGGCTTGACATGGCGACGTTGACCACTCCCCACGGCTGAAGCCGGGGGATTCTTGGGCTGACCACCGCTCACCTAGCGAGCTAGGAGCGTCGTACACGGTCCTGTCGTGGCCCGAAGCCACCTCCACACGCGTACCTTCCCGCAGGCCCTGCGGTAGGGCGTACGTATCGCACACCTGGTCGTTTGGTGTCCGTTTGTCGGGAGCGCCTGACGGCGCGCGGCGTTTCCTCCCCATGGCTCAAGCCAGGAGTCTTCACGCCGCGCGAGCTGATAACCCGGGACGTGCGCGCCGGTCAGGTACGGTCTGGCGTGCGGGTAGAAGCAGTCAGCTTCGCGTGGATGGTTGTCGAGGCCGCTGTGGCGATTGGTGCGGGTATCGTGGCGCGCAGTATCCTGCTCACTGCCTTCGGCGCGGATAGCGTCATTGAATTGGTGACGGGTGGCATGCTGCTGTGGCGGCTGTCCACCGAGGCGCGTGGCGGTTCTATGGAGCGCGTCGAACGCGCAGAGGGGCGTGCCGCTTGGTTGACGGGGGTATGCCTGGTTCAACACGAAAACAAACGTAACAGGAGTCCGCTATGTTGTCCGCTGTGTTGAATGAACTGTGCTCAGACATCCGCCCACATCTCCGATTCACTGTCTGTTTGCCACTGTATACGAAAGAGCAGCCGAAGAGTGAGGCGGGTATTTGCGGTCAGCCACGGTGCTGGAGGTCTAGGGGTGCGTCAAGTCCATAGTCACCAAATTCTATGGTGCAACAAACAACTTGACGGCAAAAAGCCGCGCCTGAGGTCACGCGAATCTAATCTGTCTGCTCGTGACTTACTCGAGGAAAGAAGAAAGGCAACACGTCCTTACGGAAATGGTGAATGCGTTACGTGCCACTTCCCTGCCAGCTAGTCTACCATAGCGTGAATGCGTTTCCTCGACTCTACGGGCAACGGCCATAGCGCGTTCCCGACGCCGCTTCGGTGGGTCGTTTGTTGAAGTGGGGAAGTTGGGTATGGGTCACGTGTAAGTGGCCGAGGTGGAGGAAGAGGAGGCGACCCACCTGAAGGAGAACAACTCGGAAAAGTCTCACAGGGGAACCGCCCAGTGGAGTGTATCTCCCCTCGGTCTCCCCAACAACTGTCCGCCGGACCTCGGCTAAACACGTGGTCGGGCGAGTCCGCTCGGGCGAGACTCGTCATCCGCCGGTGCCCAGAACGGAGATCGTGAGTTTCATGCTCGGGTGGATCGTGCAGGTCACAGCATAGCTGCCCGGATGGAGGAAAGGGACGCTTTGGGTGCTCCCCGGCGCGAAGGATAAGCCGGGGGACACCAGCTCCGCCGGGTCCTGGGCGGTGTCGTCGCATGTGCCGCCACTGCCCACACAGAGCTTGTGGGTGCCGCCCCCGCTCGCCGGATCGACGAAGCGCACCGCCTGCCCAGCGGAGATGGTGACGCTCGTCTGCGCGAAGGAGGCTGCCCCCAGCGAGACCGTCACACCGACGGGGGCCGAAGATGTGGTGTTCGTGGCCGTCGCGGTCGGTGCGTTCGTGGTTTCCGCGCACGCGGCGAGCGCCACAAGCGTGACGAACAGCGGCAGGAACCCGATCACCCTCGCGATTGTTCGCATGCTCAGTCCCTCTCCTTCTCCTCGATCGTGCCACCGCCTCGCCTAGTGTACCCCTCCTCGACCTCGTGCCGCGCGCTCCCTTCTCCGGGAAGGAGACGGTATTGCAAAAGCAGGCGGGAAATGTTACGACAATGGGCACCGGTTGGCAGGTGAGACCGGGTTGGTACTTGGAACCCAACGACCGATCACGGGGTGATCACAAAGGAGTTTGCGCATGCCATCCATCCCTTGGCGCACGCGTGCATCCCTCGTCACGTCGCGAATCACCGGGCGTCATCGTGGGCGGCTCGGCGGGGGCGCCGTCGCCATCGTCTTCGGGCTGACCGTCGCGCTCGCCTTCCCGTCCGTCGCGCTGGCGAACGTCGGGCTGACCCAAATCAGCAGCGATCCCTTCACTCAGGCGACCTGCACAGCCTCGAACACGACGTATCACCACACCGAGGTCGAGCCCGACACGTTCTCCAACGGCTCGACGATCGTCTCCGCCTTCCAGGTGGCGCGCATCTTCGACGGCGGCGCCTGCGCTATCGGCTTCGCCACCTCCACCAATAACGGCGCGACCTGGACCAGCGGCATCGTGCCGGGCATCACCAAGTGGACAGCGGTGGCACGATCGACCGCGCCACCGATGTCGCGTCGCCTATGACGCCAAGCACAACGTCTGGCTGATCTCGTCGCTCGTGCTGACCGAGGCGGGCGGCGTCCGACGGTGTGGCTCTACACCAGCCGCTCCACCGACGGCGGCCTCACCTGGGGCAATCCCGATACTGACCGAGAACTCCAGCGCCAGCCCGGACAAGAACTGGATCGTCTGCGACGACACGTCGACCAGCCCCTTCTATGGCAACTGCTACACCGAGTGGGACGACAACGGCAACGGCAATCGGCTGCAGATGAGCACCTCCGCCGATGGCGGCCAGACCTGGGGCGCCGCCAAGACCAACAACAACGGCGTCATCGGCGGCCAGCCCGTCGTGCGCCCCGATGGCACGGTGATCGTGCCGATCGACAACGCCAACGAGACGGCGCATCGGCGCCTTCCATTCCACCGATGGTGGCACCACCTGGAGCACCGTGACCACCATCACGACGCTCTCGCATCACACCGAGGCGGGCAGTCTGCGCGAAGGCCCGCTGCCCTCGGCCGAGATCGACGCGGCCGGCACGGTCTACGTCGTCTGGGCGGACTGCCGCTTCCGCACCCGCTGCCGCGGAACGACATCGTCATCAGTCCACTCGACCAACGCCACCGGCACGACCTGGTCGTCGGTGGCCCGCGTGCCGATCGACGCCACCACCAGCACGGTGGATCACTTCATTCCCGGCCTCGCGGTGAACAAGGGCACGTCGGGCAGCACGGCGCAGCTCGGCGTCTACCTACTACTTCTACACCGCTACCGCCTGCGGCCGCAGCTGCCAGCTCAACGTCGGCTTCATCTCCTCGACCAACGGAGGCAGCACGTGGAGCGCCGCGACGGCGATCGCCGGTCCCTTCAACGTCACCTGGGCGGCCAACACCAGCCAGGGGCGCATGGTCGGCGACTACATCTCGACCTCCTATGGCTCGGATAACCTGGCGCATGGCGTCTTCATGACGGCGGGCACGCCAACCTCCGGCACGACCTGCGGCTCGGTGGCGAATAACTGCAACGAGACTGCTGAAACCCCAAGCTCCGGCCTAGCCGCCAGCGGCACTGTCTCGTCGGCGGGCGACCCGGTCGTCTACACGGCCAAAGTCGGCAATCCCAAGAAGCTGTGGGACCTGAACTTCAGGGACAACATCGGCTGATCGTGAGGTGATCAGTGAACGCGAGGAGGAGGAAGGAGGTGTGCCTAGCGGATAGAGTCGTCGCGCGATCCGGCTGACCGGCTGCCGGGCTACCGTGCCCCGTGTCGCGTCAACGTCGATGCGATGCCCAGGGCATGCCGGACGCAGCCCTCCGACCGAGAGTAGGGAACTATCCCGCCGCGAGCGATGACACACAGCGTCGCCTCGCGCCAGCAGTGCTGCCGTGGTCCACCATCGCCGGTCTCACCACCAACCGTGAACTGCCGCCTTCTCCCGTGCGAGAAGGCGGCAGTTCCGCATGTGAGGCAGGACCGCGCACACGTGCATTTCACGCCGGAGGGTGGCCCGCTCGGGTCACCTGGCGGTTATGCCGCCCCTTGAGCGGTGGTCAGCCAGCGGTCGCCCATAAGGGCGTCGCGGTGGCCGCGCGCCACCAGCCACGCCATCGCCTCTTCCAGCGAGGCGGTCACGATATCTCCCGGCTGCGGATTGGCTATCACCGCCGCCCACAACTGGGTCGGGGGGTCCGTCAACAGACGGACGACGTAATCCGCGCCTCCAGGCGTGTTGCGGCGTAGGAGCACAATGTCGTCCACGGTCAGCGCCCACGTCGCGTGATGACGGTTGGCAACGGTCACCAGCGCATCGACAAGCTGCACAACTTTCACCTCCAATTGCGCCTGTACGCACATTTACGACTGTCCCGAGGTGAGACGTGCATGCCACGGCCCAGAGCTTTGCCTATGTTCGCACTCCGACTCAGCGCCTCACCCGCAAGACGTGCACACGACAATGGGAGAGCCGGTGGCACGCGCTCGATGGCCACGTTCCTGCTGCTCCCCCAAGGAGCTGGATCTGCTGATCCACTACCGTGTCGATCATACTCAAGGCGGCCCTCTGCAACTCCTTGCCCTCGGCACCGGCTCCTCTCCAGGCGCTTCTACACGTCGCCAGCGGCATTGCTCCAGTGGCTGGTCTCCTGGCTGCTCGGGACGCTGGCCGGCTATGGCGATCGTCTCGGTCGACTCTTCCTGACATATTTAGTGACCGTGAGCGCCTTCGCAGCCCTTATGTTCGTCTTTGCGGGCCGCGCGCCTTCGATGGATAGCATCCGCGACGTCTACGTGCTCAGCATTACCTCCTTTAATGGGCGAGGCATACACCCCCCTGGCCTGCGCCTGACCGATGCACTCGCCACCCTCGCCGCCATTGAGGTATTCGTCGGCCTGGCCATTGAGGGGATCTTCATCGCGGCTTTCACCCGTCGCGTGACCGGTGGCTGAACAACGTGAGATGAAAGAGGCTGTTTTTGTGTAGACGCCCGACTGTGTATGCAGACAAGGAAAAAGTGTGCAAAGCCACCCTGGGGTGAGGATCTGCTATTGCGCCGCCTTCTCGCGCCTAGCCTCTGCCATGATGACCTTGCGCCACTTCGATGCCGTGCTCTCGCTCGTGCCCGCGCGTTTCGCCAGCTGACGGATACTGATGTCCGGCTCGTCGGTGAGCAGCGCGCGGATGCGCTCCTCGGCGGGCGGTGGCGCCAATTTGAGGATAGCCGGGCGTCCACCGTTGCCCCGCTTGCCGCGCTTCGAAGCACGACGCGGCACCGCCGTCGGCGAGCCGGGTCCGGTGGGTGGCTTCGAAGGCAGCTCGGCAACCGTCTGAGCGGGCGCTGGCCCGTCGCTCGGCGTATCGGCTGTGGATGCCATGAATCGGGCGCCAGCGCCTTCCTCGTCACCGGCATCGAGCATGAGGGAGACGGCGATCGGGGCGAGGTCGCGGCCTGAGCGGGCCGCGCGGTCGATGCGTGTCTTCCACTGCCAGAGCGTCGCGCGTAGCGTACGTCGCGCGTAGCGTACGGTGGAGCATCGCGCGCGAGGCGTGGCGCAGCTCATCGCCCGCGTCCACGGTGAGCGGTGAGAGCGCGCCGGAGACCAGGAACGCCGCCGGCAGGACCAGGGCACGGATCACGAGCTGCGCCGGCTCGGGGATGATGCCCGGCGTGGGGTGCCAGGTCGCGCCCAGGAACTGCAGCGAGTTGTACGCTTGGAAGAACATCAGGCCGGCGAGGTTGGCGACATGGGCGCGGAGCTGCCCGCCGAGCTGATCCCGCGCTTCAACCTCGGGTATGCGTGCATAGACGTCCCAGAGCGCCCGCACGCGCCGTTGTTCCAGGAAACCGTGCAGCTCTACGGCGGTCGCCAGGGCGAGGCCCACGGCCACGCTGGCGTCGAGCACGAGGCCGGAGAAGTAGGCCGCCGTGCCGAGCATCATGCCCGCGAGGTAGGCCAAGGGGACGACGGTCGAGGCGGCGCCGTCGAGACGTTCGTGGAGGCGATGCATCAACGCACCTCCCCACGCAGGCGGCGATTCGCCTTGACGACGTTCTCGTACAGGCTCCCCAGCTGGCCGTCTGGGTACTCGACGGCGAGATGGCGGGTGATGGTCAGCCACCACTCGCCGTCGAGCATGGTCTCGCGGTACCGCTCCTTCAGGTGGACCTCATAGAAGGCCTGCCACTGCTCCGGCGAGAATCGGCATTCCTGCCACGGATAGGCGCCATGCAGCTCCAGCACCCACTCTCCTCCGGGGTGCGTGTAGGCGTCGGCGATGCGGACGTGCGTGGCCGCGAGGGTCAAGAATGCGCCGTAGGCATCATTGCTGAGAATGTCTTTGGGGACCGCGCGCCCCATATCCCGCAGGTGCTCCAGCGCGAGCGGCTGGCGGTCCAGCTTGGGCTCTGGTCGGTTGAAGATCCGTGCTACCATGACGCTTGTTCCTTCCGAGAACTAGGGGCAGTCCGTCGACTTTTCCACGGCTGGCGGGCTGCCCGACTTCTTCGCTGGTTACGGTCGATAATGTGCTAGGGCCACCTCCCCTCCCGCTGCCCGCACCTTGGCCATCACCACGCACCTCCCCGCCGCCAAGTGGACAACACGTCGCCGTCGGCTTGTGCCGTCGCCCGCTTGCGCTTCGCCTCCGCGACGAGTGCACTGCCTGCGTGCGAACACGGCCTCCCCCATCGCCCGGCGTCGCACGGGCACTCGACGATGCCGTTGAGCCGCGCCAGCACGTCGTAGGAGCCCCGCCCGCTCCGGCTCGGCACGCGCCATACGTGACCATGCTCGTGGACGCGAAGATAGCTCGCGGCGCCCGTCAGATGCCGGGCCTCGGCGAGCTCCAGCGCGCGCGCTGCCCAGTCTTCCCGTGTGGATCGGATTGCCCTCGCTGTCGCCATGGCCACCGCCTCCAGCCTCATGGCGTTTTATTGCGTTTCTGTCGTCGAGCATAGCATTGTCCCGTTGTGTTGACGATACTTTCATTGCGTTTGATAGTGAATGACGGTAGATTGACGTTAAACATCACGACGTGAAGGGGAGGGGGTATACTGTGGTGAACGCGATACTTTTGTTCGATACCGAGGCGTTTTCAGGAGAAACCGACGTGGCGGGCAAGCCGACGCTACGACAGGCGCGTGTCAGCAAACTCCTCAGTGCGAATGAGCTATGGCGCCTATCAGGCGTTGCGCCAAGCACCATTTTGAAGATTGAAGCTGGAGCACGACCTCATCTCTCGACTATTCGCAAACTGGCGACTGCGCTGGAGATGCCACCGACAGCCATAGACTGGCCGGGCGACCCCCTCAGCGAGGTGGAACCGCCCGGCCAGGAAGACTCGAACTAAAACCGCGAGCTCGAGACCTGTCTCAAAAGTCGAGATTTGGGGCAAAGCCGCGTGGAATCGCTCGCTGATTGGTGTGGATACCGGTCCTGTGCGGGTCATGGCAACCGCATGTCGCTCAGGGAACCTTTGGGAATCTGCCGCCACAAGTCGCCCTGACACTGGCGGCACACATAGCGCCCGATCTCGCCCCAGAACAGCTAGCGACAGTGATGCGCCCGCCCGGAGGCGCAGCCGAGGATGCTGCCCGCCTCCAGCCCCGGTCCTGGTGGCGTCGCGGGTCGCTCCGGCTCCTCCGCCGGCTCCACCTGCGGCTCCTCCACGGGCACCCACTCCAGCGGCGCGTCGGTCACGATCCCGACGGCGGGCGACCTCGGCTCGGCGGGGCGCGCGCTGCCCATCCCGCGCACGACGGCGAGGCCGAGCTTCGCCGCGCGCTCGGCGAGGAGGGCGACATAGGCGGGCGTGCCGGGCTGGGGCCCGAGGGTCCGCGTCTTCGCGCCGATCATCGTCCCGCCTCCAGGGCCATCGCGGGCCGCCCGTCGTAGTCGGGGAACGCCCAGCCTTCGGGCCAATCCTCCATGGTGGTGATGGCCATGCGCCTCCGCAGGGGCAGCGTCACATCGGCTTCACCGTCGCGCGCCTTCAGGACGGACAGCTCGCACATCTCCGCGAACATCTGGTCACCGGCGATGCCGTTGGCCCTGTCCCCATAGGCGCGGAGCGGGTCGAAGTCGGCGGGGCAGTGGAGGGCGAACATCCAGTCGGCGTCCTGCTCTCCCGCGCCCGTGTCGCGGAAGTCGGTCAACTGGAGGCGGGGGTTGTCGCGGTGCGCGCTCTCGCGGTTGGCCTGAGCGAGGACCCAGACGGAGTTGTCGAGATCCCGCGCGAAGGCCTTCAGCGCCTGGCTAATCTCCGTCATGCGCTCCGTGCGCCCCGCCTTCGTTCCCCCCTCGGCCTGGATGAGCCCGAAGTAATCGATGATGGCGATCTTGCAGTTGCGCTCCAGGACGGCCTTCCTGAGTTGCGCGTAGAGCCCCTGTACGGTGGTAAGAGGCGTCGCGCACGAAGAGGTAGCCATCGAGTTGCGCCCTCGATGCCTGGATGGCCTCCACGACCGTCTGCAGCCGTACGCGGTCGGTGCTCCCGTCGGGTCGCCTGAACGCGGCGCGCAGCACCCGGGAGTTGGTGTTGGTGATGGAGGAGAGGACGCGCTTGGCCTGCTGCGCCTTCGACATCTCCATCGTGAACCACTCGACGCAGCCCTCGCCCTGCGCGGCCATCAGCACCGCGTTTTGATAGGCGACGTGGCCGCCGAACATCGTCGTGCCGACGCCGGGGCGCGCCATCACGTAGGCCAGTTCCTTACGCCTGAGCCCGACCATATGCCAGTCCAGCCGCTCGAAGCCCGGCGGCATGCCCAGCGTCAGCCCCGCGCCCTCCACGCTGTCGAGGCGTTCGGCCAGCACCTCGTCCATCGTCGCGGCCCAGGAGCCGTTGTCGCGCTCCGGCCTCCTCCGCGCCACGTTATGCACCAGCTTTTCGGCCTGCTCCAGCGCCACGTCGGCGTCGGCGCCGAGGTAGGCGACGCTCGCCATCTTGCCCGCGGCATCGATGATGCGTCGCCGCGTGGCGTACTCCTCCACGATCTTGGCGTAGTGGACGGCGTTGCGCGACGTCGGCACCTGATTGGCGAGGGAGCCGACGTAGGAGGTGCCGCCGACCTCTTCGAGCTCGCCGCGGCGCCCCAGCTCGTCGCAGAGGGTGATGAAGTCCGCTGCCCCGCCCCCCTCGTACAGGTCGAGCGTCGCCTGGTAGATCGTCCGGTGGGCCTCGCGGTAGAAGTCGTCGGCCTGGAGGAGTGACGCGATCACCACGATGGCGTCGGGGTCGATGAGCAGGGAGCCGAGCACGGAGGCTTTGGCCTCCACATTTTGGGGCAGCAACTACTCCGCGTTCTTGTCGTTGGCCATGTCCTGAAGCTCCTTAGGGTCGTTCACGTTGGACGATATCGCGCTACGTTGGACACACTACGGGGACGACTAGGCGAAGGGGTCGGTCGGCGCATGGCTCGCGGTCGGCAGGCTGGACCGTTGTGGACGTGAGGCGGATGCGGCGCGGGCGTACTCGCCCTTGGCGGCGGCGCGGGACCGCTCGATGCCCGCGAGGAAATTTGCAGGCGCCTTCTCGTACGCGCCGATGACGCGGTGGAGGGCTCCAAGGGAGCAATACTCGGTGTCCCACTTGGGGCGTGTGGCCTCGGCACGGTAGCAGGCGATGGCCGTCTCCAGCGCAAACCCCTTGGCGAAGAGTTGGCCCGCACTGCCCCACTCGCGCCGCTTGTCTGGCAGCGGCGCGCCATATATTTCTTGCACTGCCGCCAGCAAGGCGATTTGGTACTCCTGCTTGGGCGTCAACGGCTTGGCAGCCTTCGGCTTGGAGGGAGGAGTTGGCGAAGCATCGGCTGGCGGGGCGCCCGCTTCAGCGACGCTACTTGCGTTAGCAAGTATCTCTCTTTCTTTCTGTATCCCTTTATTCACAAGACTATGCACCGCTTCTGGCCCGGACTCTAAGCTATCGAGCGTGGTTATAATTAGGTCTTTTTGGCGAGCAGGCGTAGTTATATTTGAGCAATCGAACGTAGTTACAATTACGGTTTCGGCGGTTGAAATAACCACGCCCGATTGCTTGGGCCGCCCGCGATGGTCTTGGCGTTGCCACTCGTCGAATGCGAGGTTCCAGGTGCTGACGCCGTGCCCCGGCGTCTCCGCATCCTCGGTGAACGTCACGATGCCGCAGGCGACGAGATTGGCCCGGATGCGCCGGACGTTGCTCTTGTCGTTGGGTATCTCGGCAGCCCACAGCTCGAGGTCGAAGGCGCATGCTGTCTCCGTGCGACGGTGCATGTAGAGACAGAAGGCCATCGCCGCGCCGCCGAGCTTCGCGCGCCGCAGGTTGTCGAGCACGTCGTTGGAGACGTTCGTACTGCAACTGAACGGCACGAGCCGTCCTTCCGGCGCGGCGGACGCGTCTTTTGGCGTGACGTGGAGCACGGCGCTCATCACTCGTGCTCCGGGATGAAGAGCAGCCAGAACGGAAGATACCCAGAGCCTTGCAAGCGGCTCAGGCTGTAGACAACCTCCTTGACCGGCATACCCGGAGCATCGGCAACGTCGATGATGAACGAGACGGGGGCGTGGGGTACATCCTAACGACTTGGGTGGTGCTCACCAGCGTCACCAAGACGCGAGAGTCGGCATCCCACAAGTCACTATCCACCGCCGCCATGTCGATCATCGTCTGCATATGCAGACGCCTCTCCTCACTCCACCTCATCACCATATTGCTACCCTCACGCACTACCAAGCACCCAAGTAGCCCAGATGACCTGCCGACAATGCCGACGACGGATGGGCCGAGAGCCTACGTGATGAGGCTTGGCGGGAGTGGGCTTGATGCCAGGGTTTCGGGGGCCTGCGAAGACGTGGCGAGACGTGGCGATACAGGGGGTATAATCATGAGTATCGAACACGAGCTTGAGGCTTGCGCATGTGTCCGCACGTTGTCTCGACGACTCAGGCGCACTTCTAGGAGGAACCGCTACGCGCACCGCAGAAAGGCTGGCTCGCCGATGAGCACCACGAGCATTCCGAACACGAAACACGCCATCTCGCCCGCCGAGATCGAGGACAGCCCAGCGGGCATCAATAACTTCACCATCGTCGCGGCGACCGTCAACGGGTCTGGCAGCCAGACGGCGAACAACGTGCTGCTACGCGCCATCTTCAAGATGGGCATCCCAGTGAGCGGTAAGAACATCTTCCCCTCGAACATCCAGGGGCTGCCGACGTGGTTCCACATCCGTGTGAGCAAGGACGGCTACATCGGACGTCGCGAGACCGCCGAGATCGTCGTCGCGCTCAACCGCAGCACCGCTGCCGAGGACATCCGCAACGTGGCGTCGGGCGGCGTGGTGATCCTCCCCGACGAGTGGAAGCTGCCGCAGGACCGCGGCGACATCACCTACTACACACTGCCGGTGCAGCAAATGGCGAAGGACTCCGGCGCGAACGCGGAGTTGCGGCCGTATGTCGCCAACATGGTCTACGTCGGCGCGCTGACCGAGCTGCTCGGCATCGACGTGGACGAGATCAAGGCGGGGCTGAGCGAGCACTTCAAGGGCAAGCAGAAGCCGATCGAATTGAACTTCGGCGTCGTGCAGGCGGCGATCGACTACACGCGCGCCAACATCGTCAAGACAGATCCCTTCCGCGTCCAGCCGATGCACGCGACGAGCGACAAGCTGCTGATCACCGGCAACTCGGCTGGCGCGCTCGGCGCGATCTACGGCGGCTTCACCGTCGCCGCGTGGTATCCGATCACGCCGTCCACCAGCCTCGTGGATGCGCTCGGCGACTATGCCAAGGTGCTGCGCATTGACAAGGAGACGAAGCGGCCCACCTACGCGATTGTGCAGGCGGAGGACGAGATCGCCGCGATCGGCATGATCGTCGGCGCCGGCTGGGCGGGTGCGCGGGCGATGACCAGCACATCGGGCCCCGGCATCTCGCTGATGACGGAGTATGCCGGCTACGCCTACTTCGCCGAGATTCCGTGCGTGATCTGGGACATTCAGCGCATGGGACCCTCGACGGGCCTGCCGACGCGCGTCTCGCAGGGCGACGTGCTGATGGTCTATTACCTCGGTCACGGCGACACACGCCACACCGTGCTGCTGCCGAGCAGCATGGAGGAGTGCTTCGAGTTCGGCTGGAAGTCGTTCGACTACGCCGAGCGCTTGCAGACGCCGGTCTTCGTGCTCTCCGACCTCGACCTCGGCATGAACAACTGGATGACCGCGCCGTTCGCCTATCCCGACCAGCCAATGGACCGCGGCAAGGTGCTCTCGGCAGAGGATCTGACGCGGCTGGGCGGCTTTAACCGCTACGCGGATGTGGACGGCGACGGCATCGGCTATCGCACGCTTCCCGGCACGGAGCATCCGCTGGCGGCGTACTTCACGCGCGGCAGCGGCCACAACGCCGAGGCGCAGTATACGGAGCGCGCGGACGAGTGGGAGGCCAACCTCAAGCGGCTGGGCAAGAAGCACGACTACGCGCGGACGATCGTGCCGAAGCCGGTGGTAGATGAGGTGCCCGGCGCGGAGATCGGCCTGGTCGCCTACGGCTCGACGGACACGGGCATCGCGGAGGCGCGCGACATGCTCGCCGCGCAAGGTGTGAAGACGAGCTACCTGCGGCTGCGGGCGCTGCCGATCACCGAGGAGTTCAAGCAGTACGTCGCGCGCTATCCGCGCATCTACGTCGTCGAGAACAATGAGGACGGCCAGATGCGACGCCTCCTCCAATCCGAGGTGCCGGAGCACGCCGCGCGCCTCGTCTCGATCTCCAAGTGCGACGGGCTGCCACTGAGTGGTCGCTGGATCGCGCGTTCGGTCGTCGAGCAGGAGCAATAATCGCTTTCATCGCGGCACTGAAGTGCCAGCGTATCGGATACACGGACTGAGGTCCGCGTGAGCGAACAGAAACGAGTCTAGACATGGCAGCGATACAGGAACCACCCGTTGGCCCGATCAATCTGATCGGCCTGACGAAGAACGACTATAAGGGACGGCCTTCCACGCTCTGCAAGGGTTGCGGGCACGACTCGATCTCGCAGCGCATCATATCGGTGGCCTACGATCTCTCGATCAAGCCGACGCAGGTGATCAAGCTGAGCGGCATCGGCTGCTCCAGCAAGACGCCGGCTTACTTCCTCAATCAATCGCACGGCATCAATGGCCTGCATGGCCGCATGCCGTCGATGGCGACAGGAGCGACGCTGGCGAATCGCACGCTGACGGCGGTGGGCGTCAGCGGCGACGGCGACACGGGCAGCATCGGCTTCGGCCAGTTTAAGCATATGGTGCGCCGCAACGTGCCGGTGGTCTACATCGTGGAGAACAACGGCGTCTACGGGCTGACCAAGGGCCAGTTCTCGGCCACCGCCGATCTGGACCAGGAGCTGAAGTACGCCGGCAAGAACGAACTGCCGCCGATCGACGTCTGCGCGGAGGCGCTGGTGGCGGACTGCGGCTTCGTGGCGCGCTCGTTCGCGGGCGATCCGCGGCAGGTGGAGGCGCTGTTGAAAGCGGCGCTGAGCCATCGCGGCACGGCGATCCTCGACATCATCTCGCCGTGCGTCTCGTTCAACGACCACGAGGACTCGACCAAGAGCTATGCGTGGGGCAAGGCGCACGAAGAGGTGATCTCGGACTTCAACTTCATCCCGGCGCGGTCGGAGATTACGGTCGATTACGCCGAGGGCACCAGCACGACGGTGGAGATGCCCGACGGCTCGCTAGTGCGACTGCGCAAGCTCGACAACAACTATGATCCGACGGATCGCTACGCGGCGATGCGGCTGATCGAGGAGGCGAAGGAGAAGCAGGAGTTCATCACCGGCCTGCTCTACATCAACGAGAGCCGGCCCTCGCTGCCGGAGCTCGAGCACCTGCCGGAGACACCGCTGGCGCGCCTCGGCGACCCGCAGGTGCGGCCCTCGCGCGAGTCGCTGGAGACGCTGCTGCGCGGGATGATGTAGTCGATCGGTTTTCTGCGCCTTCTCAGGGTGCGTCCACGGTACAATCGCGTTGTGCCATGCGCACCCTATTTTTGTGGGCGGCGTAAGGCGAAGACTGATGTGGGGCGGAAGCGTGTTTGAGCGGGCTCTCGCGCAACCATAAGACGCAAGCGGGTGTTATTTGGAACCTGCGATTCGACGGCGCTTGTTACCAGGAGAAGAGGCGAATGGCCGACGACAACTTCACGCTCACGACGTTCTACGCGTCATGGAAAGAGTATCAGGACCGTATCAAGGAGGCAATCGCGCCGCTGACCGCCGAACAACTTGATCTGCGCGCCGCACCGGGCCTGCGCTCCATCGGCGAGAATGCCCGGCATATCATCGGATGCCGTGTCGGCTGGTTCGTTCATACCCTTGGGGAGAAGGGCGGCGCGGAGATCACGGCGATCGCTGGATCGGACGGCGAAGCGCACCTGGCCTCCCGCACAGCCGCCGAGCTGGCTCAGGACCTCGAAAGCTCCTGGCAGTTTATGGCCGATTGCGTGGCGAGTTGGAGTCCCGCCGATATGGAGCAGACCTTCCCCGACGATTGGGAGGGCGAGATCGTCCAGTTGTCGCGCGCCTGGGTCGTCTGGCATGTGCTCGAACACGATCTGCATCATGGCGGCGAGGTCTCGCTCACCTTCGGCATATACGGGATTAAGGCGAATTTTCCCGGCTGATGGCCGTGGAGAGCATGTTAGGCGTGCGGTTTTGGCCGAGGATGATATTCGCGCCTGCTTGCACTATACTTGGCTGGAAACGGTGGTGCACGGGTCAGAGTGAGGATCGGGTATGCGTATCTTCAAGGCGAACTACTGATTCGCATTGATCTACAACGGCATTGTCCTCGGTATTTGGCCGGGGGCGGCCCTCGCGATACTCGTCACTCACTTTGTCTTTGGCAGCGACAGTGTTGCGCTCCTCATCGTGACACTCGTCGGCTTTACGGCGCTCATGGCTGCGTTCGTGATGTGCGGCTATCACTTCTTCGTCTGGCGACGCCGCCCACAGGTGACGAGCGCCCAAGCGCAGGCCAAATCGTCTGAGCGAAAACAGCGTAAGTCAAAGCTAACCGTCGTGCGCTAGGGTGTGCAGGCGCCTAGCACTGTTTGGGGTGAGTGGTCAAGAGACGTGCGCTGCGCGAGAAATCCTCCATCGCTGGTGCTTGGAATGCGGTATAATGAGGGTGATAGGTCGCGCGGCTTGCACGTGGTATGAGCCAGCAGCGACGGGAGGAGCGGCAGCGTTATGGATCGGCGTGGACGTGTCCGTTTGAGCACGATGGAGATTGTGCTGATCGCGACGCTCGTGGGCATGCTGGTGCTGGGCCTGCTGCAGGCGCGGCGCGAGGAGCGCCTGCTCGCCGAGCATGAGGCCGGGGAGCACCGGTAGCGAGGCTGACGTAACGCCCCATCTTTGCCTGAGAGGTCACGGCATGAGTCCGTGGCGCGGGCGGATGGGGCGTCCGCATGCTCGCGTGGCGACCTCGCGTTGCCGCGCGTTGCCGCGCGTTGCCTTGGCCCTTGTGCTCACCAGATTTCAGCGAGAGGATACACCCGACGGTATGCCGATACAGACGACCGATCTTGACCAGAAACTCGCCTCCATCGAGACGCGTTACGACGAATTGAATACGATCATGGCGCA
Organism: uncultured Chloroflexia bacterium; assembly: GCA_963841205.1. Taxonomy (GTDB): domain Bacteria; phylum Chloroflexota; class Ktedonobacteria; order Ktedonobacterales; family JADMIN01; genus CAWAWP01. The sequence continues at coordinate 501,388 of CAWJCH010000014.1, forward strand.
GCCCGAGACGCTCAGCGATCCGGCGCTGGTGCAGCGTTACGGCCGCGAATATTCCAGCATGGTGGATGTTGTCGCGGCGTACAAGGCGCTGAAAGAGGTGCGCAAGCAGATCGCCGAGACCGAGGAGATGCTGAACGACGGCTCCGACGACGAGATGCGCCAGCTTGCCTATGATGAGCAGACGCAGCTGCGCGAGCGCGAGGCGGCGCTGATGCGCGACATCCAGGTGGCACTGCTGCCGAAGGACGTGATGGACGAGCGCGACGCCATCGTAACGGTGCAAGCGGGCACCGGTGGCGAGGAGGCCGGACTCTTTGCGGCGGACCTCGCCCGCATGTACATGCGCTACGCGGACTCGAAGCGATGGAATGTGGAAGTGCTGGACTCGAACGAGAGCGGCATCGGCGGGTACCGTGAGATCGTGCTGGAGGTCCACGGCAAGAACGCCTACTCACGTCTGAAGTTCGAGGGCGGAACGCATCGCGTGCAGCGCGTGCCGGCCACGGAGTCGCAGGGGCGCATCCACACCTCCACGGCGAAGGTGATCGTGCTGCCGGAGGCGGAGGAGATCGAGGTCGACATTCGCCCGGAGGACATCCGCGTGGACGTCTACCGCTCGACGGGCCATGGCGGCCAGAGCGTGAACACGACGGACTCGGCGGTACGCATCACGCATCTGCCGACCGGGCTGGTTGTGACCTGCCAGGACGAGAAGTCGCAGATCAAGAATAAGGCGAAGGCGCTCGGCGTGCTCCGCTCGCGGCTGTGGGACCTGGAGCAGTCGAAGCAGGCGGCAGAGCAGGGCGCGGCGCGGCGCTCGCAGGTGCAGACGGGCGACCGCGCGGAGAAGATCCGCACGTACAACTTCCCCCAGGACCGCATCACCGACCACCGCATCAATCTGACGATCCACAACTTGCCGAAGGTGCTTAGCGGCGACATCGATCCCTTGATCGACGCGCTGATCACCTCCGATCAGGCCGAGAAGCTCGCGACGATGTTCGAGAACCACGACAACTAAGGCGCGGCGGTATTGGAACTGGTTATACTCGTTGGGCTACAGGGCAGCGGCAAGAGCACGTTCTACCGTGAGCGCTTCGCCGCTACCCACGCGCTGGTGAGTCTGGATCTGCTGCGGAACAATGCGAAGCCGCGACGACGGCAGGAGCAGTTGATCGCGGAGGCATTGGCGGCGGGGCGCTCGGTGGTGGTGGATAACACGAGTCCGACGCCGGAGGTACGGGCGCCGCTGATCGGGCTGGGGCGAGCGCATGGCGCGACGGTGATCGGCTACAGCTTCGAGACGATCCTCGCCGAGGCGCTGAGACGCAATCGTCAGCGCGAGGGACGTGCGCGCGTGCCCGACCTGGCGATCTACGCGACCGCGAAGAAGCTCGTCCCGCCGAGCTACGCGGAGGGCTTCGACGAGGTGTATCGGGTGCGGGTTCGTGAAGGAGGATTCGACGTGGCCGCCCTCGAAGTGGGCGATGGACCGTAGGGCACGGTATTGCCTTCTACTGACCTCGGCGTGAGAGCATGAATCTTGCGAGCACTGGGGGTATGAGTACATCCAAGAGACTCGCGGACTCCTGGGAATGGCAGCGTCAGCGCGCCTGGGAGTTGCACCACCAAGGTTGGTGGCAGAAGGACATCGCGGCAGCGTTGGGCGTCAGTTGCGCCGCCGTCTGCCAGTGGATCAAGCGGGCGCACGAGAAGGGCGTGGAGGCGCTGCGCACGCAGCCCCGCCCCGGCGGCCCCGCCAAGTTGACGGTCGAGCAGCGCGCCCAGATCCCGGCGTTGTTGGCGCGCGGGGCCGAGACGTATGGATTCCGCGGCGACGTGTGGACGGCCAGCCGCGTCGCGGTGGTGATCTGGCGCACCTTTGGTGTCCGCTATCACCGCGATCAGGTCAGCCGCTTGTTGCGCCAGGCGGGCTGGAGTCGCCAGCAGCCTATCGAGCGGGCCACGCAGCGCGACGAGCAGGCCATTGCGCAGTGGTATGCCGAGCGCTGGCCAGCGCTCCAAAAAAAGCAGCTGAGGAAGGTTCCACCATCGTCTGGGGAGACGAAGCCGGTTTCTACCTGTTGCCCTTGGCGGTGCGCACGTGGGCGCCGCGGGGGCAGACGCCGATCCTACACGTCCCCCTGCCCCATGACCATCTGGCAGCGATCAGTGGCATCACGCTGGACGGGCGCCTCGACCTGCAGACGCGGAAAGACGCCTTCAACGCCGAAGGGGTCGTGGGCTTCCTGCGCGTGAGGCACGCGCAAGCTGCGCGGCAAGGTCCTGGTCATCTGGGACGGATCGCCGATCCACAAGGGGCAGCCGATCAAGGATTTCCTCACGCGCGGCGCGGCGAAGCGCCTCCACCTGGAACGCTTGCCCGGCTACGCGCCCGACCTCAATCCGGACGAGGGGATCTGGAACTTGCTCAAGCGCGTCGAGCTCAAGAACCGCTGCTGCCGCGACCTGGCCGAACTCAACCTGGAGCTGCGCCGCGCCAAAGAGCGCTTGCGCTACAAGCGCGACCTCATCCAGGCCTGTTCGGTCCACTGTGGCTACTCGGTTTAGCAAACGATGCCGAGGTCAGTAGTTCATGGCCTGATCGAGATCGGCGATGATGTCCTCGACGTTCTCGACGCCGACTGAGAGGCGGATCAGGCTGGGCGAGATGCCGGCGGTGGCGCGTTGCTCGTCGCTCTGGTGCGTGTGGATCATCGAGGCGGGGTGCGTGATCAGGGACTCGACGCCGCCGAGGCTGACGGCGAGCAGGCAGATCTTGGTGCGCCCGATGGCGCGATAGGCCGCCTCGTAGCCGCCCTTGAGCTCGAAGGCGAGCATGCCGCCGAAGCCGCGCATCTGGCGCGTGGCAAGCTCGTGCTGCGGGTGCGACTCCAGGCCGGGATAGTAGACGCACTCGACGGCGGGATGCGCCTCTAGGAAGCGCGCGACGGCGAGGCCGTTGGCGTTGTGCGCCGCCATGCGCAGGCCATAGGTGGCGAGTCCTCGGCGCAGGAGCCACGCCTCGAAGGGGTGCAGCACCGGACCGTGGACGCGAGCATACTCCCATGCGGCGTCGATCAGCGCCTGGGAGCCGGCCAACACGCCAGCCGTCACGTCGGCGTGGCCGTTGAGGTACTTCGTCGCGCTGTGCAGCACGAGGTCGTAGCCGAGGTCCAGCGGGCGCTGATTGTAGGACGAGGCGAAGGTGTTGTCGGTGATGGCGAGTGCGCCGTCGGCGTGCGCGATGGCGGCAGTGGCGCGGAGATCAGTGAGGTCCATCGTTGGGTTGCTGGGCGACTCGGTATACACAATCCGCGTGTTCGCCTGGATCGCTCGCTCGAATGCTTCGGTCTCGCTCTGATCCACCAGCGTCACCTCGACGCCGTAGCGCGGAAGGATCTCGGTGAGCAGTGTGAGCGCGCTGGTGTAGTGCGTCGTCTGCGCGACGACGTGATCGCCCTGTTTGACATGGCCGAGGATGGCGGTGGTGATGGCGGCCATGCCTGAGCCGAGCGCGAGCGCCGCCTCGGCGCCCTCCAGATCGGCGATCACGCGCTCGACCTGCTTGGCGTTCGGCGAGCCGTAGCGCGTGTAGAATTCGGCGGGCGCGACGACCTCGGCCAGCTCGGCGCCCTGCTCCGGCGTCGCCAGGAGGTACGTGCTGGTCTGGAAGATCGGCGGTGAGACGGCCGCGGTCGTGTTCTCGGCCCGCGCGCCGTGGATCACGCGCGTCTGGAGGCCGTAGCCGGACAAGTCGAGTGCATCATGATCCGTGTCGGCCATCGTCGCGCTCCCCTTCTACACAATACGCCATTGTTCTGAGCCGCTTGTGTTGCGCTCAGTGTATCATGGGCCACTGCTGAGGCCGCGGGGACAGCGCAACCTGTTAGAAGGGCTTACTGGCGGGCAGGCGCGGCAGCTTGGGCGCGATACCAGGCGATCGTCTCGGCGAGAGCATCGCGGTGGGGCGTCGGCGTGAAGCCGAAGGCGCGGGTGAACTTCGCGCCGTCGAGCAGATACGGCTCCGCAAATTCGTACTGCATCTCGATCATCTCGCGGATCGGCGGGGAGAAGAGGCCAACAGTGCGGAGCATCAGCGGCGAGATGGTGCTCATCCTCGGCGGCACGCCTGCCACCTCCGCCGCCAGCGTGATGAATTGGCGCCCGGTCAGCGCCTCCACCGCGGGGATGTGCCAGGATTGCCCCAGCGCCTCGTCGCGCTTACCCAGCGTCGCCAGCCCGCGGGCGAAGTCGGGCAGGTAGCTGAGCGCATGTGGCACATTTAGCGGGCCGAGCCACTCGACGGGCTTGCCCGCAAGGAGCCGGTCGAAGAAGCGCTCGCCGTGGCTCGAATTGACGCCGCGCGGGCCGTAGTAGTCGGATGCGCGCCCGATCGCCACGCGTACCCTGCCGCTGGCGTGTGCTGCTATCAGCGTCTCGTCCATCGCCTTGCGGACCGCGCCTTTCCGGGTAACAGGCGCCCAGAGGAGATCTTCGGTGAGTGGCTGCGTGGTCGGCGCGTAGACGTAGAGGTTGTCGGCCATCACCAACTTCGCACCCGCCGCCTCGGCTCCCGCCAGCGCGCCCGCCAGCATCGGGGGGAAGTCTTGCGGCCAGCGATTGTAGGGTGGATTCGAGCACATGTAGACGACGGTGGCCCCGGCGCAGACGCGGCGGGCGTCCTCCAGGTTGCTGATGTCGCCCGCTAGTATCTCGACGCCAGCGGGAACGTCCGCCTTGCCACTACGCGTGACGCCGCGCACGCGCTGTCCTCGCGCCACTAACTCGCGTGCCACCGCGCTGCCGACACCGCCGCCCGCGCCGAGTACGACAAGGAGTCCGACGTTTGAGGATGTGTGCGCCGTGGTCATGATGGTTCCCCTTCTCTCCGTCTCTCGCAACGCAACTGTTAGCGCTGTTCCTGATAGTTACTACTGTTTACCAATGCGCGTAAAAATAGCCTCCTTTGCGGCGGGGCGCGCCTAGGACTCCGGCGGCAGGCCCATGCGCGCCAGGATGCCCGCGATCTGCCACCAGAAGAGCGCGTCCGTATCGCCGACGATGGGTTGGAGGTGGTGGTAGATCTCCAGCGAGATGAGGCCGTGCAACAACGCCCAGGTGCCGAGCACGTCGTAAAGCGCCTCGGGCCGCGCGACCTCTCCCATCGCAGGCGTTTCGACAGGTGCGTGGTCGCCGGCTGCCTGCGCCGTTAACTCGACGAAGACGCGCATGGTGCGCCTCGCGGCGGGCATCGTCACCTCGGCGGGCGCGGTGTAGCCGGGGATCGGGTTGCCGAGGATCAGTTGATACTCGATGGGATGTTCCAGCGCCCACTCGCGGTAGCGGTAGATCGCCGCGCGCAGCCGCCCGCGAGCGTCGCCCCCTTGATGGTTGGCGACGGCGCCCTCGATGGCGTCCGCCTGCGCGTTGTAGGCATCGAGGATCAGCGCCGTGATCAGCTCGTCGCGCCCGGCGAAGTAGCGGTAGATCGCGGGGGCGGTCATGCCCATCTCGCGCGCGATGGCGCGCAGCGAGATCGCGGCGGTGCCCTGCTCGGCCATCTGCCGCCGCGCTACCTGCTTGATCTCGGCGGCGGTGGCGTCGTGCTGCCGCTCGCGCCGGCTGGGGATCATCGCGCGCTCCCCCGTGACTCGCCGTCGTCAAATTATCAGTGTTCACTATTGTAACATATGTATACGTATGATTCAAGGGCGCGGCACAATGGCCGCTTTGTGTCCCCCGCAGTGCGCTCGCTGGCGTGCGCTGCGCTCCTGTGACATGCTGCCGCCAACTGCATCCCGCCGCGCGCAGGTCAGACGTGAACCTTCGGGGCATGCTGCTACGTACATGCTGCGGGCGCGGTGTACACCACCTACTCGGGAAGGACGCGGCCTGTGGCAGTCTTGGCCTCCACGCTGAGCGCCGCGCAGGCGAGCGTCACGGTCGCCGCCGTCGCGTTCGGATTTGTGGCGGCGGCGGGCCTCGCCTTCGTCCTCAGCCTCGCCGTCGTGCGCGTGTGTCGCCACTACAGCCTCTTCGATCGCCCCGAGCCACGCCGCAGCCACCGCACGCCGACGCCGCGCCTCGGCGGCCTCGCCATCTTCGCCGCGTTCGTCCTCACCGCGGCGCTGCTGTATCGCCCCGCCACCGACCACGAGCGCACCGTCTACATCGGACTGCTCGCAGCCTCGCTGCTGGTCGTCGCCGTGATGGCGGTGGACGACGTGATCGGGTTGCCGCCGCTGCCGCGCCTCGGCGTGCAGACCCTCGCGGCGCTGATCGCCATGTTCCCCGGCGCGCAGGGCACGCTAATCGAGGTGCTGCACAATCCGCTGCTCGGCCCCAGCAACGCGCAGACTGCGCTCCCGCTGCTGCTCGCTGTGCCGTTCACCTGGTTCTGGATCGTCGGTATGATGAACACGATCAATTGGGTTGACGGCCTCGATGGCCTGGCCGGCGGCGTCGTCGCCATTGGAGCGATCGTGATGGCCGCGATCAGTTGGCTGCTGGGCCAGCACACCGTGGCGCTGCTCTGCGCCGTCTTGGCGGGTGCGACGGTCGGGTTCCTCGCGCTGAATCTGCATCCCGCGCGGCTCTTCATGGGCGATAGCGGGGCGATGTTCCTGGGCCTCGCGCTGGCCGTCCTCGCCAATGTCGGCGGCGCCAAGCTCGCCACGATGCTGCTGCTGTTGGGCCTACCCATCGCCGACGCTGCCCGTGTGATCGTGCGGCGTATGCGCGAGGGCCGCTCGCCGCTTCGCTTCGACCGATCCCACCTGCACCAGCGGCTGCTCGACGGCGGACTCAGCCAGTGGCGCATCGTGCTGCTTTTCTACGGGGTCACGGCGCTCTTCGGCGGCGTCACGCTCGTCGCGGCGTATCTTCAGACGGCGAGCGGCGCGTGGAACCTGACGCTGCGCCCTCTGCCCTGGCTCAGCATCGCCGTGGACGAGATCCCGGTCATCTTCGGCGCTGCCCTGCTGGGCATCCTCGTCCCGCTGATCTGGCGCCGCGCGAGGCAGCGACGCCGACAGCGAGGGCTCTCTTCCAGCGCGCGCTGGCCCGCCCCACCGACCGCGCCGCGCTTCCCGACCGCCACAGAGATGCCCCCGACCGCGGAGGTGTCCGGTTCGCATCGCCGCCCGTGAAGATGAACGCAGAGATCTTGTCAGCGATGGCCCCGCAGAGTAGTCCGTACGATCGAGTTCGCGCAGGGCAGATGGCGGCTCTGACGAGGCGCTCGCGGAGGCCACGCGCCTCGGACAGGAAGCTCAGTCATCCGCTCATCTGCCACGCTGACACGCCTCGCATGCCTCGCACGCAAGCGGTCGAGGCGTGGTGGGGCGCCGCGGAGGGGACAGGCCATGGGAGAGTACGAGATTCACGCCGGTGACGACGAGCGCACGGTAGTCGTCTCGCGAGCCCACCGCGCGGAGATGGCGCTGGCCAGCTAGACGGCTTTGTTGTCATCCGTCAGGACGTCCCCTGCATGAGACAGGGTGTGGTCCAGAAAGTGCGGTTCGCCGTGTGTCGCCGCGTCTCACTCTGTTTTGAGGCCGGCCAAGAAGGAGTCTCAGCCATGGTCGACATCTCCAAGTTCGTGGACAAACCCTACGAGAATAGGCCATTGGGCGAGCTCGCGCAGGCCCCGGTCAGCGCCTTGCAAGGAGTCTCGGCTAGCGACGCCGAAGCCCTGAGCAAGTCGCTCGGCATCAAGACCGTGCACGACCTCGCCACCAACAAGTTCGTGCTATGGGCCCAGGCCATCAACGTGCTCGGCCACCAGGCGAAATAATCCGCATGCCTGGCCTCACCAACGTGGCCGGGCAGGTGGGCCTGCAAACCCTCGTCACGGAGCCGCGAACTCCAACGCTTCGAACTCCCCTTGCGAGGAGGTCGTCTCGCTGTCCGCTGCCGCCCCGGTCTGGGTCTTCGTAACCCCAGCAGCGCTCATTCCCCCATCAAGACCTTCTATGTCAAGGGGTGGGGTAGGCGACGTCGAGCGAACCCAGGGCGCTGCCCTGGACCCGGGTCGCTTGGTGCCACCGGGTCATGAGGGCTCGCGTGCGGGCGTCACCTCCATGGCGCGACCAGCTCCGCTCGGTTCGTGCGGACCCTAGCAGCCCGTGCTCGGGGGTCAAGGCAGCCTACGGCCTGCCAGCCTTGACCCCCTGCGCGCGGCCTGCTCTTTCGGGCCCGCACCGAGCGGAGCTGGTCGCGCCGCCTCGGGGGCCGCACGGGTCACGGGAGTCGAGGGGTGCTGGTGTGGAGGGTTGCCGCAGCGAGGTCAGGCTGCCTCTCGCCCATGGGCTCGCCGCGCCTGCGCCAACACCTGGGGATCGTAGGCCTCATGCTTCATCCACACGGCGTAGAGGATGCGCACCCACTGGTTGGCCAATGCCCGGACCGCCATGGTAAAGGTCTTGCCTTCCTCGCGCTTGCGGTAGTAGTAGGCAGGCGCCCAGGCGTCGCGCTGGATACTCTCGCGCGCGAACTGGTAGAGCACCTTGCGCAACGGCTTGCTACACGCGCTGCGCATCCGCGTGCTGCGGTAGGCACCACTCGGGAAGATCACCGGCGAGGTCCCTGCCAGCGCTTGCACGCTCGCCGCGCTGGGATAGCGCAGGCGGTCCTCGCCCCATTCCGCTAACAGTCGTGGTGCAATCCGGTTGCCCACTCCCGGCAGGCTGGCAAAGAGGACGCGATCACCGTGGGCCGCGAAGACGCGCGCGATCTCGGTGTCATAGGCCGCCACCTGCTCCATGACCAGACGGAGCTGTGCCACAAGAGCCAGCATATAGCGAGATTTCCCTCGGGCGACCGGCGCGTCGGCGTGGAGCTGGGGTAGCTGCGCCTGCTCCCAGAGTTGCCGCGCTTTCTGCGCCGCATGCGGATAGTGCCGGCCCGTGAGGAGGGTCGCACAGTCTGCGGCGGTCGCCGCCTGGAAGGCGGTGGGCGCCTGGAAGGCGGGGGCGCCTGGAAGGCGGTGGGCGACGGGAATGCCTCGAGCATCGCCAGCGTGACGCCTTGGGCGACGTGGTCGAACCAGGTCAGGGCCACCGGCTAGTAGGCTTTCAGGCAGGCGATCAGCTGGTTCGTCAGGCGCGTTTGCATGTGAATCATGGCGTCCTGGTCGCGGGTGAGGGTTTTCAGCTCCTGCACGAGCGGGGCATCCGGCTGCAGGCGTCGCATTTCGGGGAGGTCGCTGCGGCCGAGACGCGCCAAGATCAGCGCGTCAATGGCATCGGTCTTGGCGCCTGAGGGCTTGCGGGCGCGGTCGACAGTCTTGGGATTGACCGGGTAGACCGCCAGGCCGTGCTCCAACAACGCCGTGATCAGGACGCCATGGGTGGTCTCAATGAGGCAGGCGAGGTGCTCGGGACTGGTGGTGATATCGCCGATCTGGCGCAGCCAAGCGATGAGCTGGTCGACGCCCGCCGCCGTATGAGGAACGCGCAGCTGGCCAACCCGTGCTCCCGCCGCATCCAGCACCACCACGTCGTGATGCTGATCGGCCCAATCGATGCCCGCAAACCACATCTCCATGGCACGACTCCTCTCGCTCTCACCTACCGTCGCGGATCCGCTCCTGAGCGCCGTCGCCTTATCCCAGCACTCGCGGTGCATCCTTCTATGGTCGATTCCTCAGGAGGTGGCATCACGGAAGACGACTCTTGATGGAGCGATCGCATCGTGGCCGAGCCCGATTCTTTCCGCGGTGCCGCCGCAAGCGTCGCGACTGCTCACGGCCGGTTCACTCTAGCGTATAAGGCCGAGCCCCTGCGTTCGCGACAGCCTTGACGGGGCACCTTCCCGCGCTGCCTCGTGACTATCCAGGCAGACCCACAATCGAGAGAGTGCCCGGTGTATCGGCAGGCTGAGCGGATGCACCATCATGCCCGTTGCTTCCCAGCACTCCGCACCTGGCAGCGCATCCACGTGGGCGCTATCGCTGCGGGCACGACCGCGTCGTTGGCGCGCCGCGCCGGGCGAGATGACGCACCCGCTGACCCGGCGATCTGCTCATCATGGTACGTGGGCCACTGTTCCGCCCCACGTCCGCCTGCATGGTCACGCGCAGCGCAACGCACGTCAAACCAGGCGACCTGGCGCCGCTCGCGCGGCCGGGACCTCCCGAGGCGCCATCCTGTAACCTCGCTGCAATGTCTCGGTAACTTCTGCGCAGTACGTTGAGCGCTACCGCGCCACCCGGGCGCCGCTGACTGACGTCTCCGCCGCATGGCCCGGGCTCGCGCGAGCGCAGGGCTCACCACAGCATACCAGGCATACTAAGCGACCCAGAGAGCGAGTGCGACCCATGCAGTCCAAGCTACCCGCCGGCCCTCCGCCGACCCCCGGTCAGGATGACGTCACCGCGCGCCGCGCGGGGGCGGCGACACAGTCCCTGCCGCCAGCGTACGAGGACGACCCGCCGGCGGACGAGCGGCCGGATGGGGGCCCGCGCGAGCGCGAGCAGGTGTTCCAGGCGACGTTCGACCGCGCGGTGATCGGCATCGCCCACGTCAGCCCGGAGGGGCGCTGGCTGCGCGTCAACCAGCGCCTCTGCGACCTGCTCGGCTACGACCGCGCGGAGCTCGCGGCGCGCACCTGGCGGGAGATCACCCACCCCGCCGACCTCCCCGCCGACCGTGCCGCCGCCCGGCGCCTGCTGGCGGGCGAGCTGGACGCGTACGAGCTGGACACGCGCTTCGTGCGCAAGGACGGCGCGCTGGCCTGGGCCCACCTCACCGTCTCGCTGGTGCGGACCGCGGCGGGGGCGCCGGACTACTTCCTCGCCATGGTGCAGGACCTCGCCGAGCGCAAGCGCCTGGAGCGGGAGCGCGCGCGGCTGCTGCGGCGGGAGCGGGCGACGAATACCCGGCTGCGCGCGCTGCAGGCCCTCACCGACGCGGCCCTCTCCCACCTGACACTCGACGACCTGCTGCGCGAGCTGCTCGGTCGCGTGACGGCCGTGCTGGGCGTGGACACCGTCGGCATCCCCCTGCTGGACGACGACGGCCGCACGCTGACCGTGCGGGCGGCGCGCGGGTTGGGGGAAGAGGACGTCGGCCGGGTGCGGATCCCGGTGGGGCAGGGCTTCGTCGGCCGCGTCGCGGCCAGCCGGGAGCCGCTGATCGTGGACGCCGACGCGCTGTCCGCCGCCGACTTCGAGGGGATGCATCCTAGCCTGCGGGAGCGGCTGCGCTCGCTCGCCGTCGTGCCGCTGCTGGTGGAGGACCACGCGGCGGACCAGGGAGAGGGCCGGGGCGGCGGGCGAGCCGGCTGGTGGGGGTGCTCGGCGTCGGCAGCACCACGCCGCATCGCTTCACCGAGGCCGACGTGCAGCTGCTGCAGCTGGTGGGCGACCGCATCGCCCTGGCGGTCGACCGCGCCCGCCTGTATGCCGCCGAGCAGGACGCCCGGCGGTGCGCGGAGGCGGCGCTGGCCCGCGCGCAGCGCGAGCGAGGAGCAGGCGACCGCGCGCGCCGCGCAGCTGCACACCATCCTGGAGACCATCGCCGACGGGGTGGCCGTCTCGGGCACGGATGGCCGCCTCATCCAGACCAATCGCGCCTTCCGCGCGCTGCTCGCGGCGGATCGCCAGCCGCAGTTCGAGACCCTGTCGTTCGCCGACCGGGCGCCGCTCTTGGACTTTCGAACCGCCACCGGCGAGCCCTTCCCCCTCGAGCGGCATCCCGTGGCCCGGGCGCTGCGCGGGGAGGTGGTCACCGGGCCGGAAGCGGACGTCCGCCTGCGGGCGCTCGACGGCCGCGAGCTGGAGGCGAACATCAGCGCCGCCCCGCTGCGCGACCGGGAGCCGGACGGGCGCATCGTGGGCGCCGTCTCGGTGCTGCGCGACGTGACCTGGCGCAAGCAGCTGGAGCGCGAGCGCGAGGCCGCCCGCGAACAGGCCGAGCGGCGAGCCGAGGAGCTGGACCGCATCTTCGAGGCGGTGACGGACGGGCTGGTCGTCTGGGACGCCGCGGGGCGAATGGTACGCGACGAACGCGGCGGCCCGCCGCATCCTGGGCCTGGACGCCGCCCCGCCCGGCTTCGAGCAGCTGCCGGCTGCGTGAGCGGTTGGCCCATCTACGCGGCGCGCGACGAGCAGGGCCGTCCGGTGCCCGCCGAGGAGTGGCCGATCATGCGCGCCCTGCGTGGGGAGGCTGGGGACCGGGCCGGAGGCGCGCGACCTCCGGATGCGCGCGCTGGATGGGCGGGAGATCGAGGTCAACCTTCACCGCGGCGCCGCTGCGGGATCGGGAGGGCCAGCTCGTCGGCGCCGTCGTGGTGCTGCACGACCTGACCGAGCGCAACCGCCTGGCGCGCGAGCGCGCGGCGGCCCGCGCCGACGAGCTGGCCGCCCGCGAGGCGAGCCGGCGGATGGAGGCGTTCCTGGCCACCGCCGCCCACGACCTGCGCTCGCCGCTCACCGCCGTCATCGGCTACCTCGACCTCGCCGAGCACCCCTTCGATCAGCTGGCCGCCGCGCTGCGCGAGGAGTCGCCCGCCCTCGCCCCCCGCGTCGCGGGCGTGCACCACGACCTGGAGGAGGCGGATCGCAGCGCCGAACGGCTGACGCGGCTACTCACGCTGCTCTTCGACACGGCGGCGGCGCGGGCGGACCAGCTCGAGCTGCACCGCGCGCCGTGCGACCTGGCGGCGCTGGTGCGCGAGCAGGTGGCGGCGCAGCGCGTGGCGGCGCCCGACCGGACGATCAACCTGCAGACTCCGGCCGACGGTGCACCGGTGCCGGTCGAGGCCGACGCCGACCGCGTCGGGCAGGTGGTCGCCAACTACCTGACCAACGCGCTCAAGTACGCGCCGCCCGAGCGCCCGATCGACGTCTCCGTGGGGGTGCGCCGGGGGTGGGCACGCGTGGCGGTGCGCGACCGGGGGGCGGGCATCCCGGAGGCGGAGCGGGGGCGGGTGTGGGAGCTGTTCCACCGCGCGCCGGGGATCGAGGCGCACGGCGGGACGGCCGGCAGCCTGCAGGGGGGCAGCCTGGGGCTGGGGCTCTACATCTGCAAGGCGATCGTCGAGGCGCACGGCGGGCGGGTGGGGGTCGCGAGCGCGGTCGGGGAGGGGTCCACCTTCTGGTTCACCCTCCCCCTGGCCGGTCAGCGGTCGATCCCGCGATCCGGCCCGACCGGCGCCGCATCCTGAAGCGTCGGGGTGTCGAGGTGCGCCGCGCGCGTCACGCGCGCCGCAACGCCGAGCGCGCTCTCGATGGTGGGTCTGCCTGAACAGTTACGCTGCCTCTTTCGAATCACCATCCGGTCGGGGCTGGCCGCACCGCACCGGATGCCTGGAATCGGCACCAACGCGCGTTCCGATTGCACGCGTACCTCGCGCACTACGCGGCGCGCGCTTGGTCTGTGTTTGACTCCGGGCTGCCACGCTCTCGTGCTATGGGACCGGGCGCATCGGACAGGTCGCGCCTGGGATCGGCCGATGCGCCCGGTGATATCAACTAGGCGTCGCGGGTAGGTACCTGGCGGATCTGCTCGTCGCTGATGCCTTGGTCAGCATGTTTTTCGTCGGCGTGGGCGCGACCCTTCTGGAAGAGCGCGTCGTCGTCTTCGGCCTCGAGATGTTGCCCGCAGAGTGGGCAATCGGCTGCGCGCATGGTCACTTCTCCTGCGATTGGGGCGACTCCGAGCGGGCCGATGCTCGCCCGTGCCGCAATGCTAGCACCTCGGGCCGCGTGTTGGCAACGGCGCCGCTTGGTAGGCGTTGATCACGTCGTGCACGGACCTGGCACCGACGCGCACATGCTGAGCGAGCCGCGCTGCTGCTTCTGCCTTCCCTCGGGCAGCTCGTCAGCCTTCGCTATGACCAGACCTCCCGGACACGAGCCGCCACGTCGGCTGCTTGCGAGCGGCCAGCTTCCGCCGAAGGCGCGCGGGTCGCGGGGTCGAGGACGTTATTGCCGAACGCCGCACGCGATGTCGTGTCGGGCGTCACGATGGTCGAGCGCACGCCGGCGCCCAGGGCGGCCACCTGCGCGGATACGCGGTCTGCGCGACGCAGCGCAGCCGTCAACGGTGCGATCACTACTACTCGCTCGCATCCCTTCGCCAGGTCGGCGTTGGTGGAGGAGCGGACGCCGCCATCGACGTAGCGCTGGCCGTTGATGGTCACTGGGGGCCACACCAACGGGACGGCGCAGCTTGCCGCGACGGCGTCGACTAGCGAGATGCCGCTGTCATGGTCGAACACGATGGCGGCGCCGGTTTCCGCGTTCACCGAGGTGATCAGGAGTCGCCGTTGCGGCCATTCGTCCGTTGGCAATCTTCCTGCGATGACCGCGCGACGCTCCGCCTCGGGAACGGTCTTCGCCCGGAGCGCGGCGTGGCCGAGCCGGGCGCGGGCGCGTTGGGGGTCACCGGGCCACGCCATAGCCAGCACGAACCGCAGGAGGGCGGAGCGGCTCATGCGGGCGGAGATCTCACCCGAAGCCGCCGCCGTCTGCGCGGCGAAGAGCTCGTCGAGCGAGCTCCCGCTGGCCACTTGCGCGGCGACGACCGAACCGGCGGAGGTTCCTACGAAGCTGTCGGCAAGCGTAAGGTCGATGCCGGCGTCGCGCAGGCCTAGAAGCAAGCCGGTTTCCCAGGCGACGCCCGCAACCCCGCCGCCACCGAGCACCAACGCCCTGTTTCCGGGTGACATGCCGGACATCGCAGCACCTTCTTCTTAGACGAGAAGCTCCTCGTGTCCCGTCTGCCGACACGGGCATCCGCACCGAGTGCGGCCGACGCTCGGCCGCACTGCCATCCTAGCACTACGTTCACGCCGTGACAACGCCACCCAGCAGCCATCGCCGAAGCCCTGGAAGCAGGTGGCGATCAAGCCGAACCGACCCAGTCGGCGGTCGGTGCGGAGCGGTTGGCGGAGCGGTTGGTGGCGCGGTTGGTGGGAATCCACCCGCGGGTGACGGCGGGCACCGTATGCGCGCACTGCGCTTCGCTGGGCAGGTTCCACCCCGGCGTGGAGGTCGCCCCGACGGAGGTGGTGGTGAGGACGGGAGGCGCGCTACCCGTGCAGCCCACCAGGAGGCGGAGCGCGAAGACGAAGGAGACCATCCTGTCAGGCGTATATGGCGCGCAAGAAATGGCGATTTGTCTCGCATGTGGGCATATCTGCTAGATCCGCCTCCACGTGATCGCGTGACGAACAAGCTGTAATTCGGGAGTAATTCTGCCCGCACGCCGGTATGGTAGGCGGGTGAATTGCGCGAACACGCGCCCAGTCGATGACGAAGCGCGGGCGCCCCACAGTTTGCTCAGTTTGCTCTTGTACGCGCGCGAGATAGCTGCGCCCGCCGTCCTGGCCATATGCCGATACGACATAGGAATTGGCACCCGTGGTTTGCCACGATAGACGGGTACGCCCGACACCTTGTACTTCCCCTCGTCTCGGATGCCGGACCGAACATGGCGGAGTGTGGGGGGCGCTCGAAGAAGCGCCCACTTGCCCTCGGTGTAGCTCGGCACCACCACGTCGAGGCAGCCTTGTACCACCCTCGAACCCCATCCCCTCGGGGGGCGCAGCCAACGTATTGGGCCGCCGATACTACCGAAGGCGGGCAGACCCACGCCAGCGTGGCGTCGGGAGGCCACGAGGGTCAACGGGGACGAGGAGAAGGACATGTTTCGCGGACACAGGGAAGAACGGCGCGAGGAGCACGCGACTTTCGGTAGGGCCGGCAACGCCACACGCTATCAGATGCGCCAGCGTCTGGTCTCCATCGGCGACGACTACAACATCGAGAACGACCGCGGCGAGCGCGCCTTCAAAGTGGACGGCAAGGCGTTGCGCGTGCGTCAGACGCTGCTCTTCGAGGACGCGCAGGGCCGCGAGGTGGCCAAGATCCAGGAGCGCATGATGCGGGTGAGGGACACGATGGAGATCGAGGGGCCTAACGGCGAGACCCTGGCCACGGTGAAGAAGGCCCTCATCACGCCGTTGCGCGCGCGATGGACGGTGAAGGTTGGCGCCGGCCCGGACATGGAGATCCAGGGCAACATCCTCGATCACGAGTATGCGATGGAGGCCGGCGGCCACAAGGTGGCCGAAGTGTCGAAGAAATGGTTCCGCGTGGCAGACACCTACGGCGTCGAGATCGCGCCGGGACAGAACGATGTGGTCATCCTGGCGGCGACGGTCGCGGTGGACATGATGGAAAACCCGGCCCACTGACCCCTTCCGCGACCGGCCCACCGCCGCACTCGCCTCCCCGCACACGGCGAGGACGGGGTGCATGTTGCGCGCGCCCGCACCGCGAAAGGAAACTGACGCGCCCAGTCAGCCCGATCGGTCGACGGGCAGAAGTCCGGCGAAGGCCGGGTTGAGCACACTGAGCCACTCGTCTTTTCCGTCGCCGAGACGACGGACGTGGGGAGCGAGGTTGGCTCGCCGGTGGCGCTGGACTACGGCCGCACCGACGACGAGTTCACCGGCACCCATCCTGCGGGAGAGGTCGGGTGCGATGGTGAATGGCTTGCCGATGCGTCGTTGCGCGGGTTGGTGTTGCTCCCACTGACGTACGTGCAGAGTTTCTGCTGGCGTCGTATGTGCCCCGCGATACGCGTCATGTTACGCGTCATGTTGGCGATGTAGGTCGCCAGCGCCGCGCCGGGGTCGGTATCCATCGCCTGCTCGGTGCTCAGCAACCATACGACTATCCAGCCGTCTATGCGGCGACACCCGCTGTGCCTAGACTCGCGGGCCTGCTTCCGCGGCGAGGGGCACGGTAAACCAGAAGATGGAACCCTGGCCGGGTGCGCTCTCCACGCCGATGGCCCCACCATGCCGCTCGACGAGCTCACGGCAGATGTACAGCCCGAATCCCAGGCTGCCGCCCGTGCCGCTGCGGGCTTGGGTCCCTGGGACGCGGTGGAAGCGCTCCCAGAGGTGCGGCTGCTCCTGCGCCGGAATGCCGATCCCCTCGTCTCGGATGAGCACCCGGGCCTGTTGATTAACCGTGCCACCTGCCGCTCCTGGCGTGGCCACGCGCTGGGGAGACCCTGGGTGCGAGTTCGCAGATTCCAGCGCCTCGACCTGGAGGGTGATGGGCCGATCGAGCGGAGAGTACTTGTCGGCATTGGAGAGCAGGTTCGTCACTACCTGGCCGAGGCGATCCAGGTCGGCGGAGACCAGCACCGGGCCGGGAGGCAGTTCGACGCGCACCACATGTCCCGTGGCTGCCTGCATCGCCTGGGCTTCCCGCCGGCACAGCGCCGCGAGATCGCATGGGCGACGGTCGAGCGAGAGCTCCCGCTCCTCCAGCCCGAACACGACGCGCATGTCATCCACCAGGCGCTGCATGCGCCTCACCGCGCCCGCCATGTCCCCCAGTACCTCGTATTCCTCCTCCGGCGGGCGTGGCGGCCGCCCGCGCTCGATGTTACGCCGCGTGAGCTGCAGGTACAGGCTGACGGCGGCGATCGGGTTGGCCAGGTCATGCGCGACCACGCGCAGGATGTCGGCACGTTGCCGCTCGGCCTGGCGTTGCGCGGTAACGTCACGCGCGGCCCAAATGCCCCCGACGATCCGGCCGTGCTCATCGCGCACCGGGGCCCCGCTCACGTTCACTTGGAACTCCCGGCCTTCCAGCGTCCGCACCCGCATCTCCGAACCGCGCTCGCCGGTCAGCGTCTCCCCCCGCAGCACGCGGTCGACCGGTAAAGCCTCCCGCGGCAGAGGGTTGCCCTGCGGGTCCATGAAGACACACCGCTTGATCCGCTCCTCCGGCGAGAGGTGGTCGGCCTCACCGACAGCCCCACAGCCGAAGAGACGGCGCTGCGCCGCGTTCATGCGGAGGATGTGCGCCTCGGTGTCGAAGAGCATCACCGCGTCGGTGTCGGTCTCGAAGATGCTGTCGAGCTCGCGCGCGCGGGCCGCAAGTTCGCGTTCCAGGCGGCGTTGCTCGGTGACGTCGCGACTCACCACCACCGCGCCCACCACTGCGCCGTCCGCGTCGCGTAGCGGCGCCCCGGTCACGTTCGTGCTCACCTCCTGGCCCGTGGGCGAGGTGGTGAGCAATTCGGCCGGGGTCGCCGCGGTGAACGTCTCGCCCCGCAGCACGCGCGACACCGGCCACATCTCGACGGGAAGTGGGTTCCCTTGGGTGTCGTGCGGCTGGAAGATGGGCATCCGTTCCTGCGGCTGGAGGCTTGTGAGCTCACAGCGCGTGTCGAACCCACCGAGCGCGCGAGCCGCCGCGTTCATCTGCAGGATCTGTCCCTTGCGGTCGTAGACGCACACCGACTCGTTCATGGCGTCGAAGGTGCGCGTGAGGAGTTCGCTCTGCTCGCGCAGCGAATTTTCCAGTTGCATCTGACCGGTGGCATCGCGACAGATAGCCATGAACCGGGTGACGCCCGCGACGCGGACCGGCGCGAGCGCGATGTCGACGGGGAACTCGGTGCCGTCGGCGCGCCGACCGAACAGTTCGCGGTTCTTGCCCATCGGCCGCACGTGGGGAGCGGCGACGTACGCCGCGCGATCGCGGCAATGCGTCGCGCGGAAGCTCTTCGGGACCAGGACCTCGATGGGTTGCCCGAGCAACTCGCCGCGTCGATAGCCGAAGAGCACCTCGACCTGCTGGTTCACGAGGGTGATCTGACCCTGCGCGTCTACGAGAACGATCCCATCGGGGGCCAGCTCGACCACGGCGTCGGACCAGGCACCCGCCGCCTCGGACGCTGGCTGCGGCTGGCCCACCGCGTGGCCGTCGCGCGCGCTATTCTCCAGACGCGCCGCGATATCATGGCGCTCGAAGGAGTCAAAGGAACCTTGATCGGTCGACATAGTCCCTCCTTGCGCAACACCTGCGCGCTGGAGGGCGAGTCCTCCGAATCTCAAGGAATCAACAGGAGTGGGAGGATCTCGTGTAGCGAGTGCTACCATCTTGGTGGATGGCCATCCATCACGCACGCCAGGTGATGCCTGCATTATCTGGCGCAGCATATGCTGTGCCAAGGCAAGAACGCGAGCAGGCGCCTCGTCCTGATACGCCGAATCGTCCCTTCCCCACGCGCCGGAGGTCCCATGCGCGAGGGGATGTGACCGCGTGCTATGCTGCCTTCGCATCTCAGCGAGCGTGAAGAGACCGCGTGGGGCATTTGCCTTGTAGACCTTGGCCCTTTTCTCATCAAGCAATCGGCGGATGGCCGCCTTTCGCCGCGGCCACCGCCTCCCAGTCCTCTAGGCTATAGATGAGCAGGTCGCCGACGCGGGAGACGTCCGCCTCGCGATGGAATTGGAGGCGCACGACGCCTGCCGCGTCGAAGACGCCGAGCGCCATCTTCAGCAGTTGCGCTCGCTTCTTCGTGCGCGTCAGCGCATCGAGGCGTGCGCCCATACCTCGCGAGAGGTCGGGGACAATCGCGGGCGGCTTGCCAGTGCGCGTTTGCTCAGCTTGGTGCAGTTCCCAACGGCGGACGCGGTGGTTCTGTTGTCGGCGTATGCGCCCGGCGATCCGCGTCATATAGGCGATGTAGGTGGCCAGCGCCGCGCCGGGGTCGGTGTCCACCGCCTGCTCGGTTCTCAGGAGACCTATGGCCATCCGGTCCAGCAGGCGACGGTAGCCGCTGTAACGCGCCGTGCGCACCAGTTCGCGGTCGGCATCGGGCAACTCTGGCGCGCCGCGCATCGCCAGCTTCATGAAGGCGTCGCGCAACGCCGCCCAGGTCGGGTGCTCCGGCCAGCGCCCGCGGTTCGGATCGTCGGTGGGGACGACGAGGCGGAGCCAGTGCTTGCTGAGGTAGGCGAAGAGGCGTCCTGCCCAATGCAATGCCTTGCGCACACCATGAATGTGCGGGAGGTCCTCGGCGTCGAGCTCGGCGTCGATCACCGCGTCGGGGTCGCTCATCTCTGGCTTGGCGCAGAGCCGGAAACCCTTGACCCCCCTTCGCGCCGCTGCTAGAACTCCAACCGCCACAGGTCGAGCGCCGGATCGAAGCGCTGACCGTTGCGCGCGGTGAGCAGCGCGGGATATCACTCTTGCTCACTCTTCTTCATCTCCACGGACTTGTTGTAGATGCGTGCCCGCGCGGAGGACTTCCCGACGTCGAATCCGGTCACCTGGCCGTTGACGCAGTGCCGATCCACGTCGGCGTGCATGCGCTTGACGGAGCAACGCTCATCGCCGCCCGCGGCGAAGTCGGGATGCCAGCCGCCCTGCCAGTCGATGTAGAGGTCCAACCGGGAGCACCGCGCGGTGTCTACGGTCACCGCCACGGAGGCCTACATTTGGCCTTGGTCGGCGAGCAGTGTCTCGCGGATGAAGGCGCATGCGGCCTCACACGCGGCCAACTCGCCGCATTCGTGGGTGTGCAGCCCATGCGCGCACATCTCGACGTAGATCGGCGGGCGGTTAGGCACGCCGCGGAGGAGTTTGACGGCGACGTTAGGCGTCTCTGGCAGGAAGCGATACCCGCCGCGAGCGCCGGTGGGGTGCATCTCGGCGTTGAGCCACTCGGGGACGTGGACGCAGCGCCGCTCCTTCAACAACATCTGCGCGAGTTGGCGCTCCTCTTCCAAGCGCGTCCACATCGCTTCGCTCACCTCGACATCGAACAAGAATTCGATCGTGTCGGCTCCAGCAGATTGCGGCTCCGGCCGCCCGTCCACCCACGGCGCGCTGTGGCGCGTCACCGACACCAGCGTGCGATTATCGCTTAGCGTCTCATTTGTATCCATCGCGGTCTTCTCGGCCTCATTTGTCCGGTGCGCCAGCCGTTGGCTGTACGCAGGACGGGCCGTGTTACCTAGTGGGTCACGCGGGAAGTGGCCCGCAGAATGCGAAGGTCGGGGGGAACAGTGTGACGCTGCAGAGCCGCAGGATCGAGTCGGGAGGTCTCCCCGATGGCACGCCCCCAGAAAGAACCGCTCCGTCCCCTGAGCGCGGCGGAAGCCGCCCAGCTCCAGCGCAGCGCGCGCGCCAGCAGTGAACGCCATGACCGCCGGCAGCGCGCTCAGGCGCTCGTCGCCGTGGCCAGCGGCGCGTCCTTCCAGGCGGCAGCGCAGCAGGTGGGCTACCGACGCAGCGGGACGGTGAGCGCGGTGGTGGCGCGGTTCAACCAGCAGGGTCTGGCCGCGCTGGACATTGCCCACGGGCGCGGGCATCCCCCCACCTATGGACCCGCGGAGCGGGCGCGCATCCTGGCGATGCTCCAGCGCCCGCCGCAGCGGCGGGCAGACGGGACGGCGACGTGGTCACTGGTGCTGCTGGAGCGCGCGCTGCGCCAGGAGGCGGCGGGGTTGGAGCAGCTGAGTGCGACGACCATCCGCGAGGTGCTGCGTGCCGCGGGCTACACCTTCCAAGGGACCCGCAGTTGGTGTCCGACCGGCACGGCGCGACGCCGACGCGCGCGCGGGGTCGTCACCGTGGTGGACCCCGAGGCCGAGCGGAAAAGGGGCAGATCGAACAAGCGTACGCCGGAGCGGAGGCGGCGGGGGTCGCCCTCTGCTGCCAGGATGAGGCTGGCCCGTACCAGACCGTGCCGTATCCCGGGGCGAGCTGGGAGCCCGACGGCCATCCCGCCCGCCAGCCCCACGAGTATGAACGCAACGGCACCGCCAAGCTGCTGACCCTGTTCCGCCCGGCCACCGGCCAGGTGCGCGCCCACGGCGTGACACGGGCTCCTAATGCCGTGCTCCACCCCTGGCTCACGGCCGAAGTGGAGCAGCTCCTGGCCACGCTGCCTGCCGTCACGATCCCCGAGGCGGAGCGCCCTGCCCTGGCGCGCTGGGAGACCTGGCTGGGCCCGTCTCGCTCCGGCCCGCTGCCGATGCCCCCACTTCGGCTGATCCTGGTGTGGGACAATCTCGCGGGGCATCTGAGCGCGGAGTTGGTCCGCTGGCTGTTCGCCCACGGCGTCTTGCCGCTGTACACCCCGCTCTCGGGCAGTTGGCTGAACATGGCCGAGTCGGTCCAACGTATCCTCGCACGCCGGGCCCTCGCTGGCCAGCACCCCCAGACCCCTGCAGAGATCATCACCTGGTTGGAGGAAACCGTGGCCGCCTGGAACCAGCACCCCACCCCCTTCGTCTGGGGCGGCCAGCGCCAGGCACGGCGGCAGCGCGCCAGGCTGCGACGTTTGGGCGGCTCAGGCGCCGCCTTGCCCAATGGCGCCTCAATTCCCGCATGACCCACTAGTGCCTAATCACCGAAGGTAGTCGAGAATGTAGTATGCGTGGCGGGCATGCGAACTCCTATCATGGTGCGTCCGCTGACGGACGCCGAGCGGCAGGCGCTGACCGCGGGCCTGCGTTCCCCCGACGCCTTCGTCTTACGCCGCTGCCAGATCCTGCTCGCCAGCGCCCGGGGCGAACGCGCCCCGCGCATCGCCGAGCAGGTGGGGTGCGACGACCAGACGGTGCTCGACGCGCTGCATGCCTTCAACGCCCGAGGGCTCGCCGCGCTCCAGAAAGGCTCCTCGCGCCCGCACCGGCCGCCGCCGCGGGCGTTCCCCGACGAGCGCGCCGAGCAGCTGCGCGGCACTGCTGCACCGCAGCCCGCGCGACTTCGGCCACCCCACCAGCCTCTGGACGCTGGACTTGGCCGCCGAGGTGAGCTGTGCCCAGGGCGTGACGCCGACGCCCGGTCAGCGGCGAAGCCATCCGCACGACCTTGCTCCGGCTGGGCATTGGCTGGAAACGGGCCAAGCAGTGGATCACCAGCCCCGATCCGGAGTACGTCCGAAAAAAAGGCGGCGCGACCGCCTGATCGCCTTGGCCCAAGCGCATCCCGACTGGGCGCTGGGCTTCGCCGACGAGGTGTGGTGGAGTCGCGTGCTGCAGCCCCACCTGCACGCCTGGGCGGAGGCGGACCAGCCCCTGCGCCTGGTGGAACAGACGGTCGCCAAAGCCGATCCCGATCCGAAGGCCCTGGCCTGTTATGGCCTGCTCGTGCGCCGTGCCCAGCAGGACGAAGCGATCTGGCTGCGCTTCGTGGAGCACCGGCCCGTCAGCGCCTTGACGACCCCGTTCTTGGACTGGTGCGGTGCTCAGGCTGCAGGCGTTGGGCGTCCCCGTGTGGATACTCATCTGGGACAATGCGTCCTGGCATGTGAGCAAGGCGGTGCGCGCCTGGATCCGCGCCCACAACCAGACCGTCAAGCAGCAGGGCCAGGGCGTCCGCATCCTCGTCTGCTCCCTGCCGGTCAAGAGTCCCTGGCTCAACCCGATTGAGCCCACGTGGGTGCACAGCAAGCGCGCCATCGTCGAGCCGACGCGCCTGCTCAGTGCTCACGAGGTAGCTGAGCGTGTGTGCGCGTATCATGGCTGCGCCCACGAGCCACACCTCTCGCTTCCTGATCCCGTTCTCGACAAGGCACGTTGATCATGCACTAGTCGCTGGTTGGTCAACAGTGGCATGGAAGGTGCGGGAGGGGGGTACGAGCCTGCGAGAGGCTCGGCCAGCCGATGGCAGGAGGCGCTCCGATGCCCACCAGCCGCACACCCACCCCGCCTACCACGGAGGCGGTCGAGGCGTTCTGCGCCTCGTTTGACGACCTGTTCTGTCGCGCGCAGGAGCGCGTCGCGTTCCGCTCCTATCTGATCGGCCTGTTGCTGCCGCGCGAGCACCACAAGACGGTGGTGGAACTGGCGGCGATCGTGCCCGGAGGCAACCGCCAGGCGTTACACCACTTCCTGCACAACGCCCCCTGGGACGCGGAGGCGCTTAACCGGCGTCGGCTCGCGCGCTGGCAGGCGCACCCCTATTTGGGTCCGCATGCGGGGGGCGTCCTGATCGTGGACGAGACCGGCGACCCCAAGCGCGGCCACCGCATCGTGCTGGCGGCGCAGCAGTACTGAGGCAAACTCGGGCAGGTGGCCAACGGGGTGGTGGCGGTGACCAGCCACTGGACCGATGGCACGCGCCACGTCCCGCTGGGGGTCAAAGCGTATCGGCCCGCCAGTCGACTGCCCAAGGGCCGCGCCGACCCCGCGTTCCGCACCAAGCCCGCGCTGGCCTGGGAGCTGATCGAGCAGGCGCGCGCCGCCGGCATCCCCTTCCGATTGGTGGTCGCCGACGCCATCTATGGGGAGAACGCCACGCTGGAGGGCCAGCTCTTCACGGCGCAGATTCCCTACGTGATGGGGCTGCGGCCCTCGCACGGCCCGTGGCAGGTCGTCGAGGATGCGGCGCACCCGCCCGCCTTCACCCCCGCCGAGGCGGCCCAGCGCCTGCCCAAGGGGGCCTGGCAACGCACGGTACGCTTCGACACCCATGGCAAGCAACTCGTGCGCTATCTCGCTGAACTTGAAGTGGGGCCGAGCTACGGACCCGATCGCGGTGTGCGCCTGCTCGTTGCGACCATGGACCCGGTCAAACTCAAGCCAGAGTCCACCTGGTATCTGGCGACCTCCTTGCCACTGCCTGAGGTGAGCGCCGAACAGGTCTACGAGATCTACCGATTGCGTGACTGGATCGAACACTTCTACAAACCGGTCAAGCACGAACTGGGGTGGGCGGATGACCAGATGCGCCCCGAACGCGCCATTGTGCGGCACTGGCAGCTGGTGCTCTTGGCCTTCACCTTCAGTTTGCTGGTGGGCGCGCTGCCGAGTGGGGACCCGCGACCCGCGAACGCGGCCACCCCTCCCTCCCCAGCCGACGCGCTCGCGAGCGCGTCGGCTGGGGGGGAAATCAGGGCCAGTGGGGAGCGCCGGGGAACGCATCGTGTGGAACGTGGCGCTGCGACGGCTGCGGGCGTGGCGCTGCCCGTGGGCTCGGCTGCAGCGGTACTGGAGACGCTGGTCGTCCGACGCCCCACCGCCCGCGCTGGCCGCGCTCCTCGCCCACGTCGCCCAGTCGCGCCCGCTTGAAGCCCCTACTTGACCAACCAGCGACTAGTTCGGCCTTCGTGGCCGTGTCGGCGTCGTGTCGGCGTCGTGTCGGCGCGGCTACCCAGCGCCACAGTTCGTCCGTCTTTCCTTGCGGGGTCTGCTACACTCGTCTTGCCGAGTTGACCCGCCAACTGAGGCAGCATGCCGCGGCCCAGGTGGCCGATCACTCCGGAGGCGCCCATGGCTTCTCCCCGGGCCAACCAGGCGACGGTGCTGGTTGCCGACGGTGACCCCGATCTCCGCCAGGCGTTGCGCTATCTCCTAGAGGAGGACGGCTACGACGTCCTCGAGGCGGCCGACGGCGTCGCCACGCTCGACCTCCTACGCTCCGACCCACGCCGCCTTGTCGTGCTCCTCGACCACGACCTGCGCAAGCTCGACGGCGTGAGCCTTCTGCGCCACATCGCCCACGATCGCCAGCTGCGGCAGCGTCACGCCTTCGTCTTCATGACCCTCAATCGCCTCACGAGCCGCCTGGCGACTCTGCGCTTCCTCTCGATGCTGCAGGTGCCGCTCATCCGCAAGCCGTTCGACATCGAGCAGGTCGAGGAGGCCGTCGCCAAGGCGACGGCGGCGTTGCACGTCTCCGTTCGCTGACCATGTGTAGGTGAACACACGTCGGCGACTTGCTGCGGAGCAGAGCGGGGGAGGGATGGCCGCATTGCTGCCTCCCTCGGCGCCCCTTCCCGCGCGTCTCTTACGTCTCTCTTCTCGGCATCGCCGCCCCGCCAGGCCCTTCGTGACCCCAGCGTCGCTCTTGTGGTTCACGAGCCTGGCAGGGCTGGCCGCACTGCCCGGGCGGCCTGGACTCGGCGCCCACTCGCGGAATCGAACAGCAGGCAATTCGAACGCGGAGAAGCATACATTGGGTGATTTGTTGAGCTTGTTTGCTGTTCATCTCTGTGGTACACCTCCCCGTGCTGTATGTGCAGTTACCCGATTGCTGCTCGCCTGATGGCCACCGTTGCACCATGGCGAGATCTGGGCGAGGGGGCCACGCGGCGCCAGCGGGTGCGCCAACGTTCGTACAGGCATCGCGCGGGCACGATTCACCATCGGGCAGTCAGGTCCACCTGTAAGGCAGCACGCCTATCCGGCAGGAGGGTTCCCACATGGATCAGCTCATCGACCAGATCGTGCTAAAGACCGGCATCTCTCGCGATCAGGCGAACCAGGCGGCGCAGGCCGTCGTCGCCTTTCTCGAGGGCGATGACAAGTGGCCCGGCCCCATCGCCTTCCACCTGTATGGGGTGGTAGGCGGGGAATCGGCTAGCGTCGCCAACCGCGCCTGCGAGGCGCTGGGCGGTATGGTCGGCATGGAGGGCTGAGACCTCCAAGGGCAAGCGGATCAGACGGCCGAATCACGAAAGGGATCTGGGCGGCCCACCAGAGCCCAATATCAGGCCGAGGCGCTCCATCGCCGCGTCTCGCCTGGCATAGTCAGATGCTGTCCAACGGCGTCCGTTTGCCTTGGGTGCCCCGACACAGGCTGTCACTTCGAGCCGCCCGGTTACGGTGAGCCGAGGCGGCCGAGCCCCAAAGGGGCGAGCAGTTCGTCCGCCACCTCTCGCTGTTGAGGCCACTGGCGCAGTGGGAGCGAGTAACCCATCAAGCACCGCCGAGTCCTGGCCCGCGCGGCGGAGGCTCAGCCTGGCGGCTTCGAGCGGGCTCAGGCTGCCAGAAGTGGCGGCTTCCCTGAGGGCGATGCGCTCTGCCGTCTCCGGGCTGGCGAGGGCTGCGGCCACCGCGCCGCGGGGAGGACGTCATGGACGAGTTCGAGATCCGCGCAGACTACGACGAGTAGGCAGTGGTCGTCTACCAGGCGTATCGCCCCGAGATCGCGCACGCCGCCGTCGCGCGGAACCGCTTCGTGCCGCCGTTCTCCATGACGCGCATGACGTGGATCAAGCCCCAAGGGACTCCGGCAAGGTTGTGAGACGCCCCGACCCCTCATCGATGACGAAGCCATACCCAGCCATCGCGTTGGCGACCTGCGGGGTGGGGAAGATGATGGGCGGCGTCAGGACACGCCCGCCATTTGTGGGACGGGCGAGGCCGAGACGGCTTGCCTGTTGCGTGATGGCGGCGACCGAGCGACTGGGGAACATGCGACTGAGCGCGTCCCATGTCAGCTCGCCGAAGTGCAGGCGCAACGCCTCTGACTCTTCGGGTGTCCACGCCAGGTTCTTGCCTTTCTTGCTCTCGATGGTGTGCCGCGACTCGTCGCCGCCGTGCCAGCGGATCCACAGGCCGAGGACGTGCCGACTCACCCATCCGAGCGCCGCGTCATCTAGCGCGAGCGCCAGGACACGCGCCTGGGCCTCGCGCGGCCACGCGGGGAAGGTGACGCGGATGCGCTCGGCCCAATTCGCCGCACGTTCGGCGCTTGCCCATGCCTGCGTGGTCGGCACGATTGCCGTACGCACCTCGTCGAGTTGTCGCTCCAGGTCCTGTACTATCCGCTTGGCATCGCGCATGTCGTCCAGGATGTCCGCGGCAAGGTCGGGCGCCTCCAGGGCGAGCCGTTTGGCGCGTTCGTACCGAGCCCGCTGCTCGGCGAGTCGGAGTTGAACCTTTTCGGCTGCTCCACTCGATTGCTGTTCATTTCTCCTCTGCGCCAGTTGGGCAAGTGCCGCCATATCCTGATCGTCGAGCACCAACATGTCCGCGAAGGAGCGAGTGATCTCCCCCTCGATCGGTTTGGCCATCACGTGCGCGCAGGAAACGAAACCGAAGTGCGACTCCTGACCGCAGTGCAGTTCCACATGTCCTCGTACGTCTGTTGCGGGCACCAACACTTTGCCGTGGACTGCACATCGGAGTTTGCCGACGCCAAGGAAACGGACTTCGCCCACCCGTTGGCGGCTCCGAACGCTGCGTGCCCGGTAGGCGGCGAAGGCCCGTGTGCGCGGAGGAGCTACCGACTCAGCCCAGGCTGGCCGCTCGGACACGATGCGGTCATAGCACGACCAGAATAGATCGGCGTCCACGAGCGGTTCGTGACACCGTTTGGGCAGGCCATCAGCCCCATTGGCGACCTCGCCGGAACGTACACGCCAGCCGAGGTAGGAGACGTCGGTGAGGATGCGCTGCGCGGTCTTGAAGTGCAGCGGATAACCGCCGCGTACTTCGTCCCGTCGGCAGTGGGCGTCCATGTAGCGTGCCTGACGCTCGTCCACCTCGGCGTCGAAGAATGGAAAGAGGAGTCCTTCACGTTCCCATTGGCGGGCAAGCTCGACTACCGAGGGCGTGAGCAACCTGGCAAAACGAGCGAAGATGTCGTCGATCACGAGGGTGGCGTGCGGCTCATGGCGGACGAAGTGCATGTAGATCGGGCTGTGCCGGTCGTAGTCCACCCGATATCCCCAGGGTACCGCGCCGCCGGCATATCGGCCGCTCATCGCGGACCGGTGGAGCGCCGGGTGCATACGCCGGATGATGTGATGTTCGATGTACATGCGCCCGTATTTGCAGGCCATGCGGAACTGCTCGCAGTCGAACTCGCGGCGGAAGTTGTAGACACGGCTGCCGCAGATCACCCACCCGCCGTGCCTGGCGACCAGCTCGATAAAGCGGTTGTGCTGCGTCTCCCACTTGTCGCGGAAGAGGCGATCCTCTTGGCTGACCAGGAGCACGCGACTGACGCCACTCGGCAATAGTTCGTGCAGCCAGTGATGGAGTCCGGGCCGATCCTCGATGCTCGTGCTGTAGGCACCGATGCCGGTATCCCAGTCGAGGACCTCGATGTCGACGAACCCGAGCCGCCGACCTTCGCACACCAACTCGTCCGGATTGACCTCGGCGCTGAACAGGTTGTGCTTCGATTGCTTGGTGGTGCTCTGACGCGTGAGGATGGTGAGTTGCGTGTCGAGTGGCAAGCGCTCGTCCTCAGGATGCTGCCCGCTAGGCGGCCGGTAGCGGCTGGCTGGCACTTGTTCCTCCCCTCGCTTGTAGCGCCTCATAGGCGCGATACCCATCTGCCAGCGCTTCGAGGAATGCCGAGTAGCGAACAGTCCCACGCCCAAAGGCGCGAGCGGGATACGAGCCTCCCGATGGTTGCGCTGGTGACGGAGGCTCCTTCGCGGCTGTCTGGATCGATTCCATGCGCGTGGTCCAGTCAGGCTAGGCCCCGCCGTGCGACCGTCAGTATACCGTTTGCCCGTTGAAGATCGTCGGGCGTTGCAGTATCATCGAAAGTGGTGAACACTTTCGTGGCCGTCTCGAGGCGGCGCGAACCGGAGGGCTTGCCCGTTGGCGCGGGTAGGCCCTCTTTTTTGCGTTGCGCGCTGGCGGCTTTACTCACCAGCTTTTCCTTTTGTTCCATCGACGCCCAGCGCTCCCCGCTAGTCGCCAACCCGCGAGCGGTGGACATGCCACAATCCCGGGCCACTTAGTCGGCGGGTAGTTAGGCCGTCTCCCCCGGCAGCTGCCGTCGAATTGTTAAGGTGCGCTACAAGCGGGGCCGTAGCTTTCCGCAGGCTCTCAAACATGCCGTTCTCTGATGAAACCTGAAAGACCTAATCGGCCTTCTATAAACGATAATAGCAAAGCAAAATGTCGATGTCAATACAAGAAAGACGATAATCGAATATCTGAAACATGAACCTGGAAGCTCATAGCACGTTATGGTACAATCGATGTAAGCAAAACGAGATTAGGAGGTGCTTCGTGGCAGTTCCCGAGGGATATAAGACTGTAGAACAAATCGCCGTCGAGCTTGATGTCCCCCTGGGAAGAGTGCAGGCGGCTATCAATGCGTTGAGCATCCCCTCGCAGTCATTTCCGCCTGACAAACGGCGTCGTTACTACGCGCCCGAGGACGTAAAGAAGATTGCTGGTTGGGTCAGCAGTAGATGAGTGAATTTGAGATGGTGAGGCCCGCCTGGCGCCAGGCGGGCCTCATACTTTGAGGACGCGCTCCCTTGAGCAATTTCGCGGCGGAACCTCCACACGGGAAGCTACTGCACTGCATCTTTAGTGTGAATTTCGGTCCTCAAAGCATAGGACCAAATTGGTTCAATTTTGGCCAAAGTTCGTTGGAGGGTTGGAGAGGCAGGTGGAGGGGGAACGTGCGCAGATCGCGGAGGAGCAAACTGCCTAAGCCTATTATGAGGACTGAACGCTAGTGAGTACCCGCTTGGAAGGCAGAAACTTGCTTTTTCACCGCTTGCCAGCAGCAAAGCCTGATGAATTCGGTACTTCTCGCGTGACGCAGTTATACGGCGGGAACGGGGCAGCTGCAATCCTCTCATCCGTTCCTGCCATGCGCTTTCGGCTATCTATCGTTGACGAAGCCTCGTAAGTACATACGATTTCCTCTGGACGGGCCTTGCTCCCTACAACAGGGCAGCGACGCACATTACAAGCCATCTCATAAACGGATTCCGGCCCCTCGGAGTCTGTAGCCCTTGGGATGTGTCGAACCCGCCAAGGTATTTATGAGACCACTTATAGTGTCGCACCTACTGAGGTTGATGCATCCTTAACTCCGCGCCAAACAACAGTTCGATGTTCTCCGCGACGATGTCACCACGGTACGGCAAATAGGCGTTCGGGACGAGCAGTACGTTGTGACGCCTGAGATGCCCTTGGTACAGCAAGCAATAGGCTTTCTGCACCGGGCCAATCGCGTCCCAAATCCTTGCGGTGACCTCTGGCGTAACATTTATCCCTAAGCCAGGGGCCCAAGGCGAGCCGAGGGGCCCTAGCGCTCGGATCTCTCCCCAGTCGAGCTGTAGCCTACCCAGGATTTGAAACCGAGCCGTAATCCCTTTCGCATCTGCCGAGAGTTGTGGTGAGGAAGAGGCAAGTCGCAACACACCTTTCTATGCTCAGGTAACCGGGACAGATGAACTGCGCCCCTGATCTTGGACACGGGAATCGCCCCGATTAGGGGATAACACTCGCTGAGTCGCCTAGCTCAGCAGAGTCACGTCCAGTTGTCGCTGTCGTGCGCTCCCAACGCGGGTGTCCCACTAGCGAGTCCGCTCTGGGCCCACACCCACACCATGCGCTCCTCGGCTAGCTAGCCCATAAGTGTTGCTGGTGCACGACCTGCCCGCTCCGATCCAACAGCTCGGCGTACACCGGCCGGTGTACTTGCTTCGCGGTCAGGAACAGCACTACACCATCAGCGTCGACCGTGTCCTCCAGCACCGTTCCGTTCGCCGCACGCAGGCGCACGCGCGCGATCTCTGCTCCGTGCTCCAGGACGTCACCGCCCGCGTAAAACGGCCTCGGCCCCCCGCCGCCCAGCATGACCCAGGGATGGCCGAGATGAGGACTCCCGTCCGTTGTCAACAAACCAGCGCCTCCCACCAACTGCCACGCTCCCGCTTTGTCCTGACGCACGCAGCAGAGGAAGCGCATCTTCCGGCCGGCCTGCGTCTCGAACGTCACCACATGGACCTGAGCGTGCGCACGACGGCGCGCTTTGCCGAAGTGGAACGTCTCTGGTTTGGCATCGAATCCCCCGGTTGAGGTCTCGGCTCGCCATCCGGTGGTTCCTGGGGCGGGCTGCGCGGCGACGAGTATGCGTTGGTCCGAAAAGTAGTCGCAGATCACCTGCTCTGGACTCCTCCCTGTCATGGCCTGCTCCTCCTCTTCCGGCTGGTCTGCAGGCACGGCACCGCATGACGGTACCCGTGCCCCCAGCGCGTGCACTGGCGCGCCGTCCCTGGCCCGGTTAGGGACGAGCCTAGGGACGAGCCACCCGGCACAGCTGCTCAACCTGCCAGGCCGATTCGAACTCAGCTGGCGTCAGATAGCCCAGGGCCGAATGGATCCGCTTGTGCTGATAGACCTCATCCAGAAAGCGTCCGAGCTGCGCGTAGGCATCGGCAAAGTCCCGGTACTCGGTCAAGGCCACCTCCTCTTCTTTGATCGTGCGCATCAGCCGCTCAGCATAGCCATTCTGTCGCGGCTCGCCTACCTCCGCCATGCTGATCCGCGACCCCACCTGCTCCAGGCGGGCCACATAGGTAGTGGCCGCATACTGCACACCCTGGTCCGAATGATGGATCTGCGGGGTGTGCTGGCATACGGCCCGCTCCAACGCCCTCAGGGTTAGCGACTGATCCAGGAAGCGACTGAGTTCCCAGCCGCGGATGCTGCGCGTGAACACGTCCATGAGCGCCGCCAGATAGACGAAATCCGCTCGCAACTGCACGTAGGTAATGTCGGCGACCCAGACCTGATCCGGCTGGGTGATCGCCAAGTCCGCCACCAGATTGGGATAGCGGGGGTAGGGATGCTGACTGTTCGTCGTCCGGACGCGGCGCACCGGCGCGCGTCCCACTATGCCCAACCCGTGCATCAGGCGACGCACCCGCTTGCTGTTGACAGACTCCCCCTCTCGGCGCAACTGGGCCGTCACCCGGCGATACCCATAGGTCGGCCACGTGGCCGCGATCGTCTCCACATGTCGTGTGAGCGCGGACTCGTCGCCGCGCACGACCCGCTGCTGGGCATACACCGTGCTGCGGGGGATATCGAGCGCGGCACAGACCACAGCCAGTGGAAACGCCTGCGTCAGGTCGCGCGTCAGATGCCGCTTCTGCTCCCGGCTGAGAGCAATGAGGCTTTTTTTGTCACCTCCAACTGCAGACTCAACCGTCCCACCAGCCGTTCCAGGTCGGCAATGCGCCGCTCGGCCTGCTGCGTGCGCTCGTCGCCCCCGAACACCGTCGCTGCCCGCTCCAGAAAGTCGGCCTTCCAGCGCGTCAGCAGGTCCGGTTTGAGCTGATACTCCCGACAGAGTGCGGCCGCGCTCTGCCTGCCGGTCAGCATTTCCAACACCACCTGTGCCTTGAACTCCGCTGAAAACCGCCGTCGTATGCGTGTGGCTGGCATGCTCCCACCCTTCTCTTGGACTCATCATACCCTTTTCCTCTCTGTCCAAGATTCGGGGCGCACTACAGAGCGTAGCCGGCAACCTATTTCCCAAGGAAATGATCGGCTGACAACTGGCTTACACCATATCCGGCCAACTTACTCTATACCCTGTTGCGCCAGCATTTATGAGATGGCTACAAGGCATCTGGCCTTGTAGCCATCCTAGGGCAGCACTGGAGCGAGAGGGAACCACCGCGGCATGCCGCCGTGTTGTGATGCATATGGGCATGTTGGCCGTCAGTGCAGCACGCTGTCGTTCTTACCGCTCACGTTGACCGACGCATGACGAGAAGGAGGGCTCCCGCCATCAGTGCGGCGGCGAGCAAGAGGAAGATCACCGACTCGACCCCCTGGAACAGCCAAAAGCGATCGGCCGGTTGGTAGACGAGGTACTGCGACCATCCATGGGCCTGCAGGCACTGTCCCAGCCCGTCGAACGTGGGCGTCGTGGTCGTGGCGGTGCAGCTCTGGGGGATCTCGATGCCACCCGCGAACCGATGGCCGTTATGCAGATACCCCTGCTCCACGATCCAATCGCTCGGGCTCAATGTCAGCGTCCACGTGTCGCTCGCGATGCTGCCCGTCGCCACGAGCGGTGCCTCGAAGCGCGGCCGCAGCCAGAAAGCAATCGGCAGCCGCACGACCAGGAGGCCCGCCAGCGTGACCGCCACGGACGGCAGCGTGCGCCGGAGGAGTGCGCCCGCGGCAGTGCCGAGTGCGAGGGAGAACAGCGCGTAGGCTACCGGCACGATCCCGCTCAGGTCGAAGCCCCAGGCAGAGAAGCGGCCATCCCCGACGGTGCTGGCAATCGGCTCGGGGGCGCCGACCAGCGCCTGCTCGGCCCATGACATCGTCGCCGCCAGGATCCCCGCACCCAAGGCCACGCCGAGGCCCAGCAGCGCCGCCTGCACGACGAACCAGCGGCGTCGCGTCACCCCCTGCGTCCAGGCCATCTGGTAGGTCCGCTGCTCGTACTCGCGGGCGATCAGGGGCGCGCCGACGAAGAGGCCGACGAGCGCGGGCGCCGCGAGCAGGGCCAGGCTGGCGTTGTGGAAGGCGTTCGCCCACCCGCCCAGCGCATTGAGATCCGCCTGACACGCGTCGAGGGACGCGCACGCAGGGATCTCGAGCGCGTCGACCCCCTGGTACAAGTGCAGACCCAGGATGATGAGCCCAACTTCCACGACGCACAGCGCCGTGAGGGAGAGGAGCGCGACGGCCCGATGCTGCCGCCAGGCCTGCCAGATCATCGTTCCACCTCCCGCACGGGCTCTGCGATCTCCACAACCTCCGCACTTTCAACGGTGGCCTGAGACGCCGTCAGGGCCCCGTCGTCGTCCACGCCGGATGCCCGCCCCTGCTCCAGATAGGCGAGCACCAGGTCCTCCAAGGAGAGTTCGTGGGCCTCCCAGGCCGGATCGAAGAGTGGCCCCTCCAACTGCGCGACGACCGACGCCTGACGACCGCCCTGCTGCACGCTGATTAGGTGGTGTCGGCTGGCCAGCGCCTCGACGCGGTCGGCCGGTCCGGAGAGCCGCCGGTGCTGCGCGAGGATCGCGGCGGTGTCGCCCGCCAGGCGCACGCGGCCGCCGACGAGGAGGATCGCGTAGTCGCAGACGCGCTCGACGTCGGCGAGGATGTGCGAGGAGAGTACCACCGTCAGCCCCTCGGCCGCCGTCGCCTCCATCAGCGCGCCGAGGAAGTCGCGTCGCGCCAGCGGATCCAGGCTGGCGGCGGGCTCGTCCAGGAGCAGCACCTCGGCCCGCTTCGCCAGGGCCATCGCCAGGGCGAGCTGCGCCCGCTGGCCACCCGAGAGCTTGCCGACGCGCTGTCGCAGCGGGATGCCTAGGTGCTGCAGGTAGCGTTCGGCCCGGCCCTGATCCCACCGCGCGTTCAGGTGCCGTCCCATGATCAGCGTCTCGTCGACGGTGTAGCCCCGATAGAGTGGGTGCTCTTGTGCCACGAAGCCGACGCGGGCAAGGGCCGCGGCCGCTTCGCGGGTCGGCGACACGCCCCCGACCTCGACGACGCCCTCGCTGGGCCTGAGCAGGCCGACGGCAAGCTGCAGCAGGGTCGTCTTGCCGGCGCCGTTCGGGCCGACGAGGGCGGCCACGCGCCCGGCGGGGATCTCCAGCGTGCAGTCGCGCAGCGCCCAGGTGCGCCCGTAGCGCTTGCCCAAGCCCCGCGTGGCGAGCGCGGTCGTCATGCGGTCGCCTCCTCCACTGCCGCGTGCAGAACGGAGGCGACCAGGGCGCGCACGCCGTCATCGTCGAGGCCCGCCGCGCGCGCACCCTCCAGCCAGCGCACCAGCCCGCGCCGCAGGCTCGCCAACTCGGACGGCGCGAGGCGGGGGAGTTGCCCAACGACGAACGTGCCCTGGCCAGGCTTGCCGCCGACCAGGCCTCCCACCTCCAGCTCGCGATAGGCCTTCAGCACGGTGTTGGGGTTGACGGCGAGCTGGGCGACCACCTCGCGCACGGTCGGCAACTGGTCGCCGGGCGCCAGCAGCCCCAGGCGCAAGGCCTGCTTCACCTGCTGGACGATCTGCAGGTAGGGCGCCACTCCCGCGGTGGCGTCGAGATGGAAGACCAGCACGGCATGCCCCTCTCTTCCAATTTGCTATTTTATCTATTTATATAGTTAATTAACGATGAGGTCAAGTCTTGCGAAGGTCGGCGATACCGAGCCCACGGAGCCGCTCGCGGCGCCTCTCATACTAAATTTGGCTTGGTACTCGTAGAATCAAAGTCGGCTAGAGCGTGTTGTGGACTACCCACTAGAATGCTGAATCTATGGGAATTCGGCGCATTTCCGCTTTATTGGCATCGACCATCTTGAAATCAGGATTCTAACGCGAGCCCACAACACGCTCCAGGCGGCGGCTGGAAGACGAGCGGGCCAACAGGCCGATCAGCATATGGAAGCGGGGGGAGCGAAAACGAGGGCCTGGGGTGAGGTCCACCAGCGAGCGAGCGTAGGACTTCGTGACGCGGTCCCCAGACCCAGCGCCAGGAGGGCTATATGCGCCGCATCTCTGCATTCTTCCTGTTCTGCTCGGCGCTCTTCGTCGCCTGCTCCAGCGGCACGACCACGGCACCCCCGGTGCCTATCGCCTCGTCGACGCCCACGCGCGCTATCGTGCGTCAGCCGGTGGTGATGGCGATCTCTGCCAGGCAATCGGGTTCCGTCGAAGCGAAGGATCTGACGCTTGAGGTGAAGGTGGCGATCACCAACAATACCTCGGCCACGATCTCGATCGTCGGGTCGGTATGCTTCTGGAGGGTGCCGCTCCTCCTCTACCTCTACGATCCCGCTGGTACATCCGTGTGGAATAGTATAAGAGCGCTCACTGGCTGTCCGCTTGAGCCCTTTCTCGACGTGCTCGCCATTCAATCAGGAGGCACGTCTGTTTGGAGCGAGTCGGACGTCATCTTTGATGGGATTCCTCGTGACGTGCAGGCAAATGTCCCGTACACACTTTCGGCACACTTGGGGTTTTGGCATCAGGGCGACATCTCGCAGGTTGACAAACCTGGCGTCCCGCAGGGTGACGATGTTTACGCACACATGTCAATCACGTTTTCCTGAGGCGCTGGCACCTGTGCTATGAGTTCACCCTCGGTCCTTGTCGTTTCTTGACTCGGTGCGGCCACCAATGGAAGAGCGTCGTCGAACGGATCAGGTCGCGACGCCCTTTGAGCGCGATGCAGCGTTGCGCCTGGGCGTCCTCGAGGTCCTCAATGCTGGCGAAATGGCGGTTGGCGATCACCGTGTTGGTCAGCGGCCAGAGATGTTCGGCGGGCTGGAGCTCGGGCGAATACGGTGGCAGGAAGAGCAGATGGATGTGTTCGGGCACGCGGAGGCGCTTGACTATTCTGCGCGCACCTCAGATTTAGCCAGTGTCACCCGCTGCGAACTAGCTTTATATACCTTGGTCCACTTCTCGTCGAGCAGACGTCGGATGCCGCCCTTGCGCAGTGCCAACTGCTTCCAACTCGTCCAGGCTGTAGACTAGCAGGTCGCCTACCGAAGAGACGTCCGCCTCGCGGTGCAGCCGCAGTCGCACCACGCCCGCCGCGTCGAAGACGCCGAGCGCCATCTCCAGGAGTTGCTCCCGCTTCTTCGTGCGCTCCAGCGCGTCGAGTCGTGCGCCCATGCCTCGCGAGAGGTCCGGCGTCAGCGGCAGCGGGCTGCCGGTGCGTCGCGCCTCCGCCTGGTGCAGTTGCCAGCGCTTCGCGCGCAGCTTCTGCTGACGGCGGACTGCGCCCGGCGATGCGGTGCATGTACGCCGCCCAGGTCGCCAGCGCCGCGCCGGGGTCGGTGTCCATCAGCTGCTCGGTGCTGAGCAGGCCCACCGCCATGCGGTCGAGCAGGCGGCGGTACCCCGAGTAGCGGGCGGCGCGCACCAGTTCGCGCGCGTCCTCGGGCAGCTCGGGTGCGCCCCGCATGGCGACCTTCTGGAAGCCGTCGCGCAGCGCCGCCCAGGTCGGGTGCTCCGGCCAGCGCCCGCGGTTCGGGTCCTCGGTCGGCACGACGAGGCGCAGCCAGCGGCGGGTGAGGTAGGCGAAGAGCCTGCCCGCCCAGTGCAGCGCCTTGCGCACGCTGTGGATGTGCGGCAGGTCCTCGGCGTCGAGTTCGGCGTCGATCACCTCGTCGGGGTCGCTCATCTCCGGCTTGGCGTAGAGGCGGAAGCCCTTGACCCCCTCGCGCCGCAGCTGGAACTCCAGCCGCCAGAGGTCGAGTGCCACGTCGAAACGGTCACCGTTGCGCGCGGCGAGCAGCGCCGGATACCACTCCTGCTTGCTCTTCTTCATCTCGACGGACTTGTTGTAGATGCGCGCCCGCACGGCGCCCTTGCCGACGTCGAAGCCGGTCACCTCGCCGTTGACACTATGCCGGTCCACGTCGGCATGCACCCGCTTGACGAAGTGCCGCTCGTCGCCGCCCTCGGCGAAGTCGGGATGCCAGCCCACCTTGCCAGTCGATGTAGAGGTCCAGCCGCGAGCAGCGCGCCGTGTCCACCGTCACCGCCTCCGCGGCCCAGGCCTGGTCCTGGTCGGCGAGCAGCGTCTCGCGGATGTAGGCGCACGCCGCCTCGCACGCCGCCAGCTCGCCGCCCTCGTGGGTGTGCAGGCCGAAGGCGCGCATCTCGACGTAGATCGGCGGGCGGTTCTTGAGCCCCTGCTGGAGCTTGACGGCGAAGTCGGGCGTCTCCAGCAGGAAGCGATAGCCGCCCCGCGCGCCGGTGGGATGCATCTCGGCGTTGAGCCACTCGGGCACGTGGACGCAGCGCCGCTCCTTCATCAGCATCTCGGCCGTCTCGCGCTCCCGCTCCAGCGCTTCCCACATCGCGTCGCTGACCGCGCACATCGAAGGAGAACTCGATCGTGTCGGCCCCCGCGCTCTGCGATCTCGGGCCGCCAGTCCACCCACGGCGCGCCGTGCCGCTGCACCGGCACCAATGCTCGCGTCTCTGTCTCATTCGTATCCATCGCTGTCTCCTCGCCTCTTCGGCCTTGCTCGTCTCTTGCTCGTCCGACTGGCGTTGTACGTAGGACGGGCCGTGTTACCCAGATCGGCCCTCCGGCCCGCGGGCGTCGTGCCCCCGCCGACCGCTCATCCAGCCTGCGCGTCCGTTCATGCCTGCCGTTTGACTCGCGCCTCGTGCCTCCCTATACTGGCGATGCTGGCCCGACAAGGAGTCGCCGTGGCGGTCGAACGGAGGTCCCATGCCGGACTGGCTTCGCACGGCGCGCGCGCGCAGGATCGGCCTGGCCGCCGTCCTGGTCGCGTTACTCGCACTGCTCGGCGTCGCGGTCGCGCGTAGCTTGCCGACGCCGTCCCCGCGCGCCGTGGCCACCGCCACGCGCAGGGTCACGCCCACCGTGCAGACCTACCGGCGGCACCATCTTCTCTCGCCGCAATGGCCGCCCGTCTGCACTCGTCGCACCCAGGGGACAGCGTTCCTCGTGCACGTGGCAACCGACTCGCCGTCGACGCCGATCGGATCACCGGGCACACGCCAGTCGCCTGCCTGCTGGACTTCTACGGCCCCTACGCGACGGGCGCCGAAGCCTCGCAGACCGCGCAGAACGTCGTGGCCTGCGCCAGGCCGGTGGGTATCCCCGAGCGTTGCCGCGCCCCGGCCGTTGCTGCGCCGCCGCTCTGCGCTCGACGCGCTGTCCGGCACGCCGCAGCCAGCAAGCGTTCA
Organism: uncultured Chloroflexia bacterium; assembly: GCA_963841205.1. Lineage (GTDB taxonomy): Bacteria > Chloroflexota > Ktedonobacteria > Ktedonobacterales > JADMIN01 > CAWAWP01. The sequence continues at coordinate 540,359 of CAWJCH010000014.1, forward strand.
CGCTGCCCGGCGACCTGGTCAGGCGGCTACTACGTGGTCGTCGCCCACTCAGGCGCGGGCCTGCACTTGGCCGTCGGGATGGCGTCGTGAGATCGTCCCTCGAGCGCATATTCGATCGGCTCGATTGGCTCGGCTCTGGTGCAGCGGGAGGGCCGCTGCGCGTCGCCTCGTGCAGCCAGCAGATCGCCAGCGCCAGGGCCCGCAGGTCGCTCGTCACCTGCTCGTCGTAGCGCGTCCGCCTGCCGCTCGCCTTCCGGTAGGCGAGGTAGCCCTGGTCGCGCTTGATGCGGCTGACGAGCTGCGCGATCACCTGCTCGCGCGTCATGCCCGCCAGCATCGCCTCGCCCGCCAGGTCGAGGTAGGGCGTTGCCGGTTCCGCGTCCGGCGCTCGGTCATGCGTCCGCTTCGTCGTCTTTATCGTCTTTGCTCATCTCTCGTCTCCTCTCCCTTTCATCATGCAGAGGCAGATGGCCGCATTCCTGCCTCCCTCGGCACCGCCTTGCGCGCGCCGTCGTGCGTCCTCCCGTGGCTGCTGCCCCACCGGCTCTTCGTGACCCTAGCACCGGGCGCTTCCCCGTCAAGGCGACCCCTCCGCTGCGCTGCGGGGTGCCGCTCCCTGGTTGCACTCCGGTCGCGGCAGCCTGGACGGGGCCCCTGCCGCCCGATGCTGGTCGGTTCACGAGCCGGTTGGGGCTGGCCGCACCACACCGGAGGCCTGGACTCGGCACCCGCAAGTGTGCAGGCAGCTTCGCTGTGCACTTCCCGAGATCGGGACGGTGCGATACTGCATCGGTCGATCGCGTCTCCGCTCGCGTGGAGGGCCTATGTCGCGCTCGACCGCCTTACTTTCCGCTGCTCGCCGGTGCGCTCGGGTGCATCGCTCTCGCTCGGCATGATGGCTCGGGGACTCGGCGCCCAGCAGGTGCGACAGGCCATCGCGCGGTGGCTCGGCCTGCCCGTCGCGCTCCTCCTCCTGGCGGCTCGCTCACGCGCCGCGTCGCCGAACAAGCGCCTCTCGATCCTGCCGATCGTGCTGGCCGCGCTCTTCTTCGCCGGCGGCGTGGTCCTGGTAGTCGTGGACCGCTGGAAGGCGACGCGGCCAGCCGCCCTGGCGCGACGGCGATCCACTGCCGTCGCGTCGCCGGATGCGGCGATAAGCAGGGGTCACGACGAGCTTTTCCCACTCAGGCGGCAATCCGAGCGCCGCCCGTTGCGGCGTCCCGCCGGGCATAGTCCGCCGCCGGTCCAGGTCCGCCCACGCGCCACAGGAGGCACGGGCCGCGGTCGCCACCTCTAGCCGCCCTGCTGCTCGGAGCCGGGGCGGCCGAGGCCCAAAGGGACGAGCAGCGAGTCCGCCACCTCCCCCGTCGTGGGCACCGCCGACGGCGTCAATCCGGCGAGGACCGCCGAGTCCTGCCCCGCGCGCCGGAGGCTGAGCCGCGCGGCGTCGAGCGGGCTGAGGCTGCCGCTGGTGGCGGCCTCCATGAGGGCGATGCGCTCCGCCGTCTCCGGCGAGGCGAGCGCGGCGGCGATGGCGCCGAGCGGGGAGCCGTCGCGGGCCATCTGGTCGATCTGCGCCTCCTTCTGCATCCGCCAGCGCTCCAAGGGCTTGCTGCTCCAGGGCGCGCTGGGTGGCCAGGATGACCTCTTTGCCGCTCTTGGGCCGCTCGCCGAAGATGCCCGCCAGGAAGAGCACGGCGGTGTAGGCGGCGGCGTGGAGCGAGTAGTAGAGCCAGTTCCAGGGCTCGGGCAGGTTGTCGAGCGGGAAGGCGGTCGCGTGCCCGCCGCTGGTGTGCCAGGCCAGGGCGAGGAAGTAGAGCACGCGAGAGGAAGTTGATCAGCGAGCGAGACCGCCAGGACGACGTAGCCGCGCTTGATCAGCTTCTCCGCGCCGATCTCCGCCTTGATGCGACGCGTCGAGGGCCATCAGGTCGTGCAGCTGGAAGATGGTGCTGACCTCGAAGAGGGCGAAGGCGAAGGTGCTGCACACCGCCGAGATGAGCAGGTACCCGAGGACGAAGTCGTTGCCGAGGACCAGTTGGCCCGCGGAGTTGTAGAGCAGCTGGGCCACCATCGTGTTGGCGACCAGCGCCAGCACGACGACCTTGGAGGCGCGCGAGCGCAGGAAGTAGTCGAGCCGGTCCACCAATGGGATGCGCGCTGGGTGTTTCGCGAATGAACGAGAAATTACATTGCATCAGCCTTTCGCTGTGTGACCCACTTGCTATGCTGCATGCGGACATGAGGCGTCGTGGTAGGCGCCCGGGAGCGTCTTGGAGTGCTTGGACGTGATACGCCGCGCACCTACTCGCAGGCGCCGAGGCCGAGCCTCCTCGGCCACGTGCTCGGCGGCTTCGTCGCGCTCGGGGCCGCGGTGCTGCATGGCCTCGGCGCCGCGGAGCGCGGCGTTCGGCACGCGGAGCGACACATTCCGGTGGTTCGGTCTCGGTTTTCTCCTCCTGCTCGTCGTGCCAAGTGTGTGCTACGCCGTGCGTCCCGGACTCCTCGGTGGCCCAGTCGAGCTGGTGCCTCGCGCTCGGCTATGCGATATCCCGCGCAGCTCCCGCCTTGCGCGCCTACGCGCGGTTCCTCGCGCTGCGAGGTGATCTGGATGGGGCTCTGCACCAGCATCCTGTGCTGGCTCCTGGCGTTCGTCGTGGCTCCGGAGGGAGCGCCACCGAGGGATAGGCCGTCATGGGTGGCATGTGCTCCTGCTGCTCGCTGCCGCCGTTCGTCGCGAGCTGGCTGTCGACGCGAGGCCTACGTCGGCGCACTCCCTAGGCTGCGCCACGCGGCAGCGACGCTAGGCAGATTGCGCTGCAGGGCGGCGCTTGCGCCTCTTGCGGTCTCTTTTGCTGCGGCCTTCTCGGCGGCCCGTGCCGCGCGGCGCTGCTTGGCCTGGACCTTCTGCGCCTTGCGGGCGGCCTGGAGCTGCTTGCGCTCGTCGGGCGTCGCCTCGCGGGCGGCGGCTGCCGGCGAAGATCGACCATGCGAGCCGACGTCCTTCTCGCCGGCCCGGGCGTTGGTGCGCTTGAAGGCGAGGGCGCGCATGCCCGTCGCCGCTGACCACCAGCCAGCTCTCTTCGAGTTCCCACTGACTCAGGAGGTCGGTGGAGGGGGCCAGCTCGAGGGGCAGCTCGACGCGCACCCGGTCCTGCATGCCGGGGATGACCAGGGAGAGCTGCACCTTCGAGACGGTCTCCTCTTTGCCGTCCGCCGTGGTGCGCGTGTAGGAGCTGTCGTCGGTCTCCTCGCACTTGCCGATGATCTGGAAGTAGCCGAGTGTCGTGTCGTTCGTGTTCGTGGCCATGGTGTTCTCTCGTTTCGTGTTGCAAAATTTCGTTCAATTGTTGGTCCGCCTCTTTGCGGACATGTGGCGTTTCGATGCGTGGTCCTTTGGTGGCGCCTCCTTTCTGGACAACACAAAGCCCACCCTGCGAGAGCGCAACTCATCGCAAGGCGGGCAGGTCGAGATGGTCTAGTTCAAGCAACCAGGAGGGGGCTGTTCTGACGTCCTTGCTGGGGTGCTGTGGGGCAAGCCGTCCTTTTTGTGGATGATGGAGCGCAGCAATTGGGCGCACAAGCCCGGGCAGGAGCACGTCCTCGCCGTGCGGATCACGCGCGCCGGCTGGGAGGAGGCGCTGGCCGCCGCCGTGCTGAGTGCCTACCAGCCGGGAGTCTATCGCGACTTCGACGACTGGCGCAGACAGGCGGATGCCGCGACTGTCGTGGCGCAGTGGGATCCCGAGCGTGACCTGCACGGCAAGAGCCTGCCGCAGCGCAGCATCCAGGTCGGACTGAGCCGCCACATCATCGAGCGCTATGTGCATGCGTGGACAGTCGAGATCCGCGATCTCACGCCGCAGGTCCATAATCTCGCCGAGCTGATCGCTTCCGGCCACGCCGACGCCGCCGCGCGGCAGCTCTCCCGCGAGCGCGTCTATCCCCTCCCGCCCGCCATCGCGCGCAGACTGGGAATGCGGTGACATGCTCCCCATGCCTAAAGGCGAGGGGCTACTCGGTTCGTCCCCGCAGGTAGCCCCACGAGTCCCCGAAGGCGCTGCCCGCGCCCTTGAATCATCCTGGCCGAGTTGTGGTCGCGGTGCAGGCTCAGGCCGCAGACCGGGCAGGCGTGCCAGCGCACGGACAAGCCCTTCTGGACCGACGCCCCGCACCCCGAACACAGTTGCGAGGTATACGCGGGATCGACCGCCACCACTTCCCGACCGGCGCATGCTGCCTTGAAGGAAAGGATGCTGAGGAACTGTGCCCAGCCGGCATCGCTGATGCTCTTGGCGAGGTGATGGTTCCGCACCATGTTGGCGACCCGCAGGTTTTCATGATAGATGACGTCGTAGTGGCGCACCAGGGCTAGCGCCGTCTTATGGTGGTGATCGCGCCGCTGCCGCTTGACGTGCTGATGGGCGCGGGCCAGCGCCACCACCGCGTTCTTGCGGCGGTTGCTCCCCTTCTTGCGGCGGCTCACCCGGCGCTGGGCCTTGGCGAGGCGCTTCTCCGCCCGTCGGTAGTGACGCGGGTTCTCAATCCGTGTGCCGTCGGCCAGCGTGGCGAAGGCTTCTAAGCCGAGGTCGATCCCCGTCTCCTGCCCGGTCAGCGGTAGAGGCCGGATCGGCACCTCGGCGCAGGAGATGCAGGCGTACCAGCCGTCCGCTTCCCGCGAGATCGTGACGGTCTTCGGCGTGCCAACAAGGGGACGGTGCAGCCGGACGGGGATACGCCCCAGCTTGGAGAGGCTGAGGTGACCGCCATCCAGCACCGCGCCCCCGCCGTTTTGCGGGTAGGTGAAGCTGGCATAACGACCTCGGCCTTGGAAGCGGGGGTAGCCGGGGGCCTCACCCGCCGCGACGCGGCGGAAGAACGCCTGATACGCGCGCTCCACCCGCAAGAGCACATCCTGCAAGACTTGGGCGTTGACCTCGGCAAACTCCGGGCAGGCCGCTTTCAGGTCTGGCAGCTCCGCTTTCTGCTTGTAGTAGCTGGCGCTGACACCCTGGCCGCGCCGCCACCAGGTGCGGCGTTGCTCCAACGCCACATTGTACAGGGTGCGACAACGCCGTAGAACGGTCTCCAACGCCCCTTCTTGGGCTGGCGTTGGCAGCAGTTTGTACCGGTAGGTCTTGCGGTTGGTGCCGCTGTGCGTATCCATACTCTGCTATTCTGCCCGATAGGTCGAAAAGTGGCAACGTTCGGGAAACTAGTGACCCTAACGGGCCAACCGGCTTTCATCCCCCACCAAAAGGCAGGGGGCCTCAGCCGGTTTTAGGCTAGACGTCGGCTATGCGTGTGGCAGGGTGTAGAGGCCGATGGCGACGGCGAATGCGGCGCTCCCGGCGATCACGAAGAGGTGGAAGACCTCGTGAAAGCCAAAGACGCGCGGGAAGGGATCGGGGCGCATGCGGGCGTAGATCACGGCCCCGATGCTGTAGAGCACGCCGCCGAGCAGCACCAGCGCAAGCCCCCAGTGCATCGCGCCGATCAGGGCGGGCGTCACCAGGATCGCCGCCCAGCCCATGCCGACGTAGAGGCTCGCGTTGACCCAGCGCGGGATGCGCTCGTTGACCGTCGCCAGGCCGATGCCGGTAAACGCCAGCGCCCAGATCACCGCCAGCATGCCGACGCGCAGCCCGCCGCTCAGCAGGTTGACGCAGAGCGGCGTGTAGGTACCCGCGATCAGCACGAAGATGTTCGCGTGGTCGAGGGCGCGCAGCACGCGTCGCGTCTTGGGCCGCCACGTACCGATATGGTAAATCGCGCTAACCGCATATAGCTCCACCATGGTGAGGCCATAGACGAGCAGCGAGAGCAGGCGCGGCGTGTCGTGCCGGCTGAGCCAGCAGTAGACGGCGGTCACGCCGACCGCGACTAGCGCGGCGAGGGCGTGCGACCATCCGCGCATCAGCGGCTTACGCGCGGCGTTCGGCACCGGCGAATTGTGGGGAGTGACGATGGTGGTGGGGGTGCTGAGCACGTTCACGTTGAGTATCCTGCACGATTGATCGACGTCCGTTCGCTCCATGGGGCGGACCGTCATTCGGAGCGATAACACCGCCGGATTGTTTCGTCGCGGCGCGGGTGACCTCTCCGCGGGTCCGGTGGCAATCAGGCGGAACACCCCTCGCGCATTGACAAGCAGCGCGCCGTCACCGACTATGGCGCTGGCTTGACGAACACGCGACGTTACCGCCCCGCGCACGGGCGACCACCCTCGAAGGAGATCCCATGACGACGCTCGGCGCCACTACCTTCACCTTCTTGCCGAACTCCGGCCTGCTCGACCAGATCTTTCACCGGACGTGGATCGCCATCAGCGTTCTCGGCGTTCCGACCGACGGTTATCAGCTCACCCTGATCGGGCTGATCATCGTCGCGCTGCTGGCCTTCGCGGTGAACGTGATCATCGAGCGGCTCACCGGCCGCAAGACGGGCGGTCTGGCGCGCGCCGTGGGCTTCACGTTGGTCGGCGCTTTCCTCGTCTCGGCCTTTGTCTCGTTGCCGTTCGAGCTCGAGATCGAGGGCGTACGGGTGATTACGACCCTGATCGGCGCTATGATCGTCGGCGTCTTCTATAACCTGGTCAAAGGCCAGCGCCCGCGCCCGGCGGCGTAGCACAGCCCCAGTGGGCCGCGGAGCGCGACCGCTGGGCGCAGTCCATCGAGATTGCGCACGTAGCGACAGCAAGGGCGTGCGTACGTGCTGGCGGTCACTGCCTGGGTGGCGGACCCTGGCGAACGCGCTCGCGCATCCCGTCAAGCCCGGCGCGCGTCTCCGGCCCCTTCCAGACGGCTTCGAGCCACCACGTCACGCCCGCCGCCTCCCACGGACGGACGAGCGCGGCGGCCGTGGTGGGATCGTCGCCCGGCGTCTCGTCCTCCCAGATGATGTCGTACGGCGACGTGTCACCGGCGGATGCGCGCTGCTCCTCGGCGAACGCGCGCATCTCGCGGATGTCGTCCGGCGTGACGTCTTGCTGCGTGCCGTCGTCGCCGATCTTGCTCGGCAGCAGGCCGTCCCACCGCACGGCGCGGTGCATCGACTTCATCCGCGGCCACGCGCCGACGACCCAGATAGGGACGCGCGGGCGCTGCGTCGGCGTCGGCAGGAAGCGCATCTCCTGCAGGCTGTAGTGCGTGCCGGTGTGGCTGAATGGCTCGCCGCTCCACAGCCCGGCGAGGATGTCGAGGCTCTCGTCCAGCAACTCCGCGCGCTTGCGGCGATCCACCTCCTCGCCGACCCGCGAGAACGCGCCGTCGTCCACCGCGCCCAGCCCCACAGGGAGGATCAGGCGGCCATGCGAGAGGCGATCGAGCGTCATCGTCTCTCGCGCCACCTTCCACGGGCGGCGGCGCGAGAGCGGCGTGATCATCGTGCCGAGCTTCACGCGCTCCGTGCGCATCGCCAGCGCCGCCAGCGCGATCCACGGATCGAAGGTCGGTCGATCGACCGGCTCGGCGGAGAGCACGATGTGGACGGCGTCCCAGATGAAGACGCCGTCCCAGCCCGACGCCTCCGCCTCCTCGCCGAGCTCAACCATCACGCGCGGATCGTCGCCCAGGTACATATTCGGCAGGGTCACGCCGTAGCGCATCGCTCGCTCCTCTTCTCGCGGGACTCGTCATGCAGCGCCGTGGGGCGTGACGCCACGCAGAGCATACGATCCGATTCCTGACAGGTACCGTCACGTTGCACCCAATAGAAGGCAAACGCCACGGATGTCGGCGCCGGACCATTGCGAGACGCGGGTGTTGCGGCGTTCGCGGTCAATCACTCGGCGGTAGGTGCCATGTCGGCGGGCGGGGGTAAATCTGCGGGCTGGCCGGGATAGCCGCCGAGTTCCGCTCCGGGGCCGAGCTGGTCTTTCGCGACGGCGAGACGCGATCCTTTCAAGTCCAGCGCGCGGCAGATCAGATCGACCACGTTTTCCAGCGCCAGCACGTCCGTGTTGACGGTCAGGTCGTAGAGCACCGGATCGAGGGCGTTGTGCTGGTACGTCTCGTGGACGTAACGCAGACGCTCGCGATCTTTCTGTTCGATGCGTTTCCGCGCTGTGGCCTCGTCGAGGCCCTCGCGGCGGGCGACGTAGCGAACGCGCGCCTCCATCGATGCCACGATCAACACGCGCAACACGTCGCGCCGCCCGAGCAGCAGCGATTGCCCGCCGCGCCCGACGATGACAGCCTGCCCTTCATCCGCCGCAGCCAGGATCACGTGGCGCAACGCCTCCTGATAGGCCTCCAAGTACAGCTTCGGCAGCGCCGCGGGCGGCACGTCGACGCTGACGGTGGGGTATGCCAGCGCCATCGAGCTGATCAGGCGCGAGACTAGGCTATCCAAGTGTTCGTCGCGCTCCTCGGCCTCCTCCTGGGTGATGCCGAGCGTCTGCGCCACCCGTGCAACCACCTCATGATCGATGAGGTGCCAGTGCAGCCGGCGAGCCACCCGCGCCGCGATCTCGCCGCCGCCGCTGCCATAGAGCCGCGAGATCGTGATTGCCCGCATCAACGGCGCAGCGCCCCGCGCGTGGCGCGCATCGTCGACATCCTGATCAATCTTCGATGTGGCGTCCATGGGGATTCCTCCTGCGACTAGGGTGCTGGTAGGATGACGGCGCGCGGCACGTGGCGTGGCGTGTCAGTTGCCGCTGATGACGATTCGCAGCAGAGATCGTGCCAGCGGGCGACGTTGTGCGGCACGGATTGTGAAGCAAGTGCGCAGGAAAATGAATCGGAGCGCCGCGGGGCGCTTCGCGCCGTCGGCCAGCGGACTTGCAAGGAGGTCGGTGTGGCCACGGCGCATCTCGCGTCGACACCGCCGCGGCCCAGTTCACGGCGGCGCGGCGATGGCCATGGATGCCATGCCGCCCGCCTGTGTCCGTCCGATCCGCCGTGTGCGTCGTCGGGATCCCCACGTTGCCCCTGAGCGCCGATTCCTCGCGGGCGTCTCCTCCTCCTCATTCGGCACCTCTCGCCGCACCCGCCCGCGCGTTTCGCGTGCCCCCCTTGACAGCGTCGCGGCGTCGCGCTACTATTTCGTCAGGCGATATATTACGCGAGACGATAGAACGCCATGCGTAGTAGCCGGCGGGAGGGTGCGACTATTGACGCGTGAATTCGACGAGCTGGGGCACTTCTCCGATCCGTCGCTGCTGATCCTGGCGAGCCTGGCGGGCGGACCCAAGCACGGCTACGCCATGACTGAGGATATCGAGCAGATGAGCGGCGTGACGCTTGGGCCGGGCACGCTTTACGGCGCCCTCGCGCGCCTGGAGCAGCGCGGCCTGATCGAGGCGCTGCCCGCGGAGGAGCGGCGACGCCCGTATCGCATCACCGCGGTGGGCGTCGCGGCGCTCCGCGAGCAGTTGACCCAGATGGAGCGGTTCGCCTCTGTCGGGCTGCGACGGCTGGGCATTCAGGAGATTTAACCGCGGAGTTCGCGGAGACGGAGAACCGGGAGTAGCACCGGTCTCAGGCACCTCGCGAAATGCGACGCTCTACCCTTCTCGTCTGCCCTCCATGTCCTCTGTGAACGCAGTGGTGAATCTCTCCGCTTACTCGTGAGGTGGTTATGCGACGAAGCGACGCCGGATGGCTGCTGAGGCTGTATCCCCCAGCGTGGCGCGGACGCTACGGCGAGGAGTTCGCCGCGCTGCTGGCGGAGACGCGCTTCTCGCCTTTCGTCGTCTGCGATGTCGTGTTCGGCGCGGTGGATGCGCGTCTGCATCCCGAGCTCGCGCCTGGGAGGGTGCTTTCGATGGTGAGCCGCTTGCGCACGAGCGCCGTGACGATTTTCTGCGCCTACATCGCCTTCGTGCTCGCCGGAATGGTGCTTAACGGGGCGATGGATGACACGCATCTCTCGCGCATCCTCGACTCGCACACCGAGCTCGCGGCGCCGTGGTATTTCCTCATGGGCGCGGCGGTGCTCTCGCTTCTCGCCGTCGTCGTGGGTGGACTGCCGATCGCGTGGTCGGTCTGGCGCAACTCGCCGGAGCAGCGGCGTCTATTGCTCGTGCCGGTGGCCTGTTTCATTGCCATCGCCATTCCCCCGGCGATCGTCGTCGGGGTGGTGCTCACCGATGGTATGGTACGCTTTCAGGCGAGCAGCGCAGCGAACGCACCGGCGAGCGGCACGGCCATTATCTTCGTCACGCTATATGGCGTGCTCTTCGTCCTCGCGGCGATCGTTAGTACGTGGGCGGTGACGACGGCGGTCCGGCGCGGCGCCGCCTCCCCCGATCTGTATCGCTTCGCACTACTGCCCGAAACCGTAGCGACGGCGGCCATGCTCGCGATGCTGCTGGCAACGCTGGCGTTCGGCTATTTCGCCAATCAGGACGATCCGTCCGAGTTTCAGCACCTCGATATTCACATCCCCACGACGCTCTCGCTCTCCACGTGGCTTGGTGTCGTGCTGGTGATGGCGGTGGCGACCGGCATCGCGCTACTCGCGCTGCGGCGCGGGTATGGCGCTCGCGAGCTCACGGCCTAGCGCGCCGGCGCGACATGCCTCGCACCGAACGAGTGGTGAAACCGCAGCTTGTCGACGATCTTGTCGGCCACTTTCCGATCCGCGCGGAATACGAGGCCGACAAGATCGAGGCCCGCGCGCTCGACTGCCCGGACGGCGGCGCGGTTCGCCGCATCGTGGTCCGTCGCGAACATTTCCGCCGTGCAGATGGCGGGCCGCACCCCGCGCGCGAGGGCACGGTCGAGCGCACGCGTCAGCTCGTCGCGATCCGCCCCGAAGATCAGGATCGGCCGCCCGACCAGCCGGAGGTACGTCGTGCCGGAGCCGTCTTCATACGCTCGCCGATGGACTCCGGCGCGGATGCCGCGACTCCGCTCGCAGGGAGCGCCGCCGCATTCAGCTTCTGCCACTCGGCCAGATCCGTGCGAACGACGATGGCGACCTTCGTCTCGAATTGCACTGACGCTCCCCTCTCGCATGGTCTGCCAACCTTTGACCGGAAGAGCCCGCCGCAAGCCGCAGGGTGTCAACCCAGGCGGTTAGAGCGTGTCTGAGAAGGGATTAGCCTTCGCTGGTCGCGAGGCGTCGCAGCATGACGCGGGTCATGATGGCATAGAGGACGCACTCCGAGGTCGTGGGCAGGAACTCATAGTCCTTGCTGGTGCGACGCCAGCGCCCGATCCAGCCGAACGGGCGTTCGACGACCCAGCGCCGCGGCAGCACCTGGAAGCCCCGCGGCAGCTCCGGCGGCTCCTGCCCCGGTCCCACCCAACGCCAGCGGCGTGGCTTGCGCACGACCGCCACCGTCCAGCCCAGCGTCTGCTCCACCCACTCCTTGAAGCTGCCTTGGTAGGCGGTATCGACCCACAGATGCCGCAGGCGGGGCAGGGCGTGCGCCCGGTCGGCAATCGCTTCGAGCAACCGCTGCCCGCCCACGCCATCGGGCACGTTGGCCGGGTGGACCAGGGCTTTGACGACCAGGCCGGTCGTCTCGACCAACAGGTGGCGTTTGCGCCCCTTCACTTTCTTGCCGCCGTCAAACCCCGATGAGCTGGGCGGGCCCCTTTTCCGTGGTCTTCACACTCTGGCTGTCGACAATCCCGGCGCTGGGGGTCGTGGCTCGGCCCGCGTGCACCCGCAGGCGCTCGCGCAGGATCGTGTGGATCCGCTCCCAGTCGCCGCTCAACCGCCAGGCCCGCCAGTAGTGGGAGACCGTCTTGCACGGCGGGACGTCGTGCGGCAGCGCCCGCCAGGCGACCCCCCCACGCAGCCAGTAGCTGACGGCATCGACGATCTCGCGCAGGTCCACGCTGCGCGGCCGCCCGCCCGGCTGGGCCGCGGGCAACAAGGGGGCGAGCAGCGCCCATTCCGCATCATGCAGATCGCTCGGATACCGACGACGGGGCATACGGCACCTCTTTCGCTGGCGCGCGTGGCTCCTCCCGCCGGCTCGCCACCTCCTGTCCCCGCACGATCCGGTGCCCTTCTCAGACACGCTCTGGGAGAATGGGTCCGGGGGGGTAGGAGGTGTCCGGGGGGAGAATGTGTCGGGTAGAGCAACTTTCGATTAGGTTCAGCAGGCAGGGGGTAGCCGGCGTGAGCGAACCAGGCGAGCGCATCCTGGCGAGTGATCGCGTCGACTGCCACCCCCACCGCCTGCTCTAACGCCTCGCGGGTACGGGCACCAAGCCCGCGCAGGATGGCCTTGAGTTTGGAGAACGCTTGCTCGATGGGCGTGAAGTCCGGCGAGTACGGCGGCAGGAAGAGCAGTTCGCAGCCGCGTGCTTCGAGGGCCTGGCGAATGCGGGCGGCCTTGTGGACGCTCAGATTGTCCAGCACCACCACCTGCCCCGGCCGTAAGGTCGGCCCCAACTGCTCGGCGATGTACCACTCGAAGGTCGTCGTCTCCCTCGCCCCCTCGATCAGCCACGGCACCTGCAACCCGTCGGGCGTCAGGGCGGCGACCAAGGTGACGTTGTGGCCGTGGTTGCGCGGCACCGCGCCCCCTGCCCGCCGGTTGTGCGGCGCCCAGCCATACAGCCGCGTCAAGGCGATGTGGGTGCCGCTTTCGTCGACAAAGACGAACTGCTCCGGGTCACGCTGGGCAACCGCCTCCCGCCAGGCCGTGCGTGCCGCCTCATCGCGCTCGCTGGCCGCCAGTGCCTTTTTTTGTGCGTCCAGCCCAGGCGCTGCAGCGCCCGCCACATGGTGACTTCGCTCACCTGCTGGCCCTGCTGCTCGGCCCACCAGGCACAGTGCTCCAACACCGTCGCATCCGGCGCCGCCTCCAGCCGCGCCCGCAGGATCGGCTCGTGCTCGCGACGGATCGTGCGCGGGCGGCCCGGAATCGGCTTGCGCGCCAGCGAGCCGGTCTCCCGCTGTTGGACCACCGCGCGTTTGACGGTGGTCACGGCGACGGTGAAACGGCGAGCGGCTTCTCGCATGGGCTGACCGTCAGCCACCGCTCGCACCAAACGCTCTTTCAGGTCGGTCGAATAGGCACGCATGCCCCTCGGTCCCGCACATCTCGTGCCTGCCTCGGCTTTTTGGAAGTTGCTCTAGGCTGGCTTTCCCAGGCTTTAACCGGTTTCGTGTCTGGCGGGTAGAAGGTGTCCGGGGGGGAGAATGTGTCCGGGGGGCAACCCATGGAGACGGTGCGCAAGACCTAGCAAGACCTAGCAGGAGAAACCGCGGCCGATCCCTCATCACGAGCAGGCGCTGGATGTGGTTTTGTGGCGCTGCCGCACGCCCTACAACGTGGCCCTCGACGAGCAGCGCAAGACCGCCTGGGACCGCTGCCACGTCTCGGTGAAACGCTTCGCCCAGGAAGCGGAGCTAAAGGACCTCCGCAACGCCTTCCCCGCGTATGCTGCTCTCCACCGCCACGTCCCGCAGGATGTCCTGGCCCGGCTCGACCAAGCCTACCAAGCGTTCTTTGAGCGGATCAAGCGAGGCGAGAAGCCAGGCTATCCCCGCTTCCAGGGCCGCCATCGCTACCACTCCTTCACGTACAAAGAGTCTGGCAACGGGGCGCGACTGGAGAACGGCGAGCTGGTCCTGTCGAAGATCGGGAGGATCGCGGTGCGCTGGAGTCGTCGCACCATCAAGGGCACGATCCACGGCACCATCAAGACGGCCACGATCAGCAGAGAAGCCGATGGGCGGTAGGTGTGCTGCTCCTGCGTGGGTGTGCCGGCAAAACCCTTGCCGCTCACTGGTCAGGAAACGGGTATTGATGTCGGCCTGAAGGGAGTTCGCATCACCGCCGAGGGTGAGGCAGTCGACACTCCGCGGCACTGTCGCAAGGCGGAGCGGGAGCTGAAGAAAGCCCAGCGTCGTGTCTCCCGTCGCACGGAGGGCAGCACGCGCCGCCGCAAGGCCGTGCAGTTGCTTGCCAGGAAACACCGGAAGGTGCGTCGGCAACGGCACGACTTTCATCATAAGACCGCACTCACCCTGGTCCGACGCTACGAGGCCATCTATTACGAGGCCATCTATTACGAGGCCATCTATTACGAGGCCATCTATTACGAGGCCATCTATCTGGAAGACCTGCCGGTCAGCAACCTGAGCCGTCGTCCTAAGGCGAAACCGGCGGGCATTGGCGGCTCTGAGCACAGCGGAGCCGGTGCAAAAGCTGGCCTCAACACGTCGATTCAAGACGCTGGGTGGTCGAGCTTCCGCCAGATCCGCGCTTGCAAGGCAGCCTGCGCCGGGACGCGAGTGGAAGCCGTACCACCAGCGTCTACATCCCAGGACTGTAGCGGGTGGGGGGGACGGGTGGAGAAAAGCCTCTCCGTGCGCACCCAGGTCTGCCCATCCTGTGGGCTGGTGCTGGACCGCGACGAAAACGCGGCCAAGAACATCCAATGGGCCGGGCAGGCCCTTCGGGGAGTCCCAGCAGTGGCTGGGGCGTCGAACCGAGAACCCGTCGGGCTTTAGCCCGTGCGGAGCGTCGGGTCTCTTTTTACCGCCTCGGCGCACACTGCGGTCAAAGCGCTGTGTTCCTTGCGCGGCCCCGCCTCACTCGGTCGGGCTGGATTCCCAATCGTCGATCGCACCCTGCGCGGGGAGCCAGGTCGGCAACGGGGCCATCAGCAGGTGCGAGAGGTTCTCGACGTACGGCTCGTAGAGCGCCCGCAGCTCGGCGAGTTTCGTCAGCGCCTTCGCCGGCTGGCGCAAGGGCACGCCCGATGTCGCCAACGACGCGACGAGGCGATCCAGGTCCGCAGGCGGTAAACGCTCCTCGTGGCGCAGTTTCTCGTGCTGCGAAAGGCTGAAGACCTGGCTGAGGTCCACGGCGGCGTGTCGCGCCATCGCGAAGGTCAGACGCGCCTGAAACGCCGGCAGGTCGTCGATGCCGGTCTCTATGAGCGCGCAGACGTCCAAGATCACGGTGAGCGCACTCAGCCACGACTCGTTGTCGTGCTGCGAGCGGAAGTACATCAGCGTCGGATACGAGAGGTGCGCCTCCAGCAGCTCGGAGGCCCATCGCTCCCAGTCGCGGAGCACGGTGGAAAGCTCCTCCGGCGGGCAGCCCGGCCCGTGGCGTCGCAAGAACTCGGCGGCGGTCGGCGGCGAGCCCGCGCGGGCATCGAGCAGCGTCACGCTCGTTTCGCGACGCGAGAACGCCTGATAGAGGATCGGCAGGTAACCGATCACGAGCGCCAGGAAGGCGAACCCCGTGCCCCCCTCGACGACGGTGAACACCCGCGCCAACCCGCTGTCGGGGGTTACGTCGCCGAGACCAAGTGTGAAGAACGTCGTACCACTAAAATACAAGTCCGTGCCGAAGCCAGACCCCCCGCCGCCGATCGCCGCGACCGACGAGCCGAGCGCCCATTGCACCAGCCCGAAACCCAGGATTAGCACCAGCGCCCAGATCG
This sequence comes from uncultured Chloroflexia bacterium, assembly GCA_963841205.1. Classification (GTDB taxonomy): domain Bacteria; phylum Chloroflexota; class Ktedonobacteria; order Ktedonobacterales; family JADMIN01; genus CAWAWP01. The sequence continues at coordinate 555,730 of CAWJCH010000014.1, forward strand.
CCAGCAGCACGAACAGCGCGATCGGCCCATAGATGCTGAGGAATGACTCGCGACGTTCGCCTTGCAGCTTGCGCGCGATGGCCGACCACGGCAGCCACGAGGCGCGATAGACGATGGTCGTGATGCGGACGCGCCTGCGCACGCGCCGTGGCAGCACGATCGTCTCGAACGTGTCCCAGAGCACGAGCGCGATCAGCGCCATGGCGAGGATCGCAACGATAATCTGCATGAAGGTATACCGCTTAATAACTCGCGGCAAATCGAAACGTCGTCTCTATCGACGACTTCGCGCCTTGGGGAGTCACGTCGAGGACGACCTGCCAGTGGCCCGCCATCGTGATGGTGGCCTTCGCGCTATAGGTACCCAGCTTGCCCGGCACCGGCTGGAGCTGCGGCTTCTCGGCGCCCATATCCATGTCTGTAGAGGTGAGCGTCATGATCACCGTCGCGCCCGCCAAAGGCTGCCCTCCGCCGTCCTTGACCGCGACGGTGAAGGTATTCGAGCCGAAGATATCCGGCGTCACGTCGAGCTGAAAGTCGTAGCCGGCCGAGGTTCGCTGGCTTGAGTACGGCGTCGGCGTCGCGTTGGCCGTGGTCGAGGGCGCGGACGCCGCCGGCATCAGCGATCCGGCGAAGATACCCAGCAACGCGACGCAGAGCAGCAGCGCGCCGCCGAGCAGCGCCTGGCGCCTCAGCCAATCGCGGACGCGCCCTTCAAGGCTTTCCGCACGGGAGGTCAGCGGCGGCTCATCCTTCTCGTTCGGCTTGCGCGGCCCCGAAGGCGGCTGCCCGCCGAAGCCGGAGGGTTCCCCATGGGTTGCCGTGTGCGTCGCGCTGCCGCCGCGTCCTGCGTTTCGTCGAGACATTCATCTCCATGGGCTCCCTGGCGGCTACCGCACCCGGCGCGACGAGCCTCGACCCGTTGCCGAGTTCCAGCGCCAGCCGTGGTCGCAGATAGAGCACGAGGTACGCGCTGACGGCCACCATGATCAGGAACAGCTCGAGCTCGACGATGAACGTGCGCCCGTAGGTCGTGGCGAGCACCTGCTGAACGGAACTGAGGTGCAGCTTGGCGTTGAGCGCACCGGCGATGACGAAAAGCACCCCCGCGACGAGCGCGAACGCACCGAACTCCGGCAGGCCAAGCGAGAGCAGACGCGCGCGCTGCCGTGGCGCCAGGTGCAGGCTCACCGGCAGCAGCACGACGGCGAGATAGAAGAGTCCACCCAGCCACGCCGCCTCGGCGAGCAGCTGCAGCAGGTCAACCAGGAACGCGTACGAGGTCTGCGTGGCAGGCACCCCCGCCATCTGGTCGGAGAGCGCGAACGCGACGATCAACGCCCCGCCGAGCGCCACATCGAGCCGACCGATCGGGCGCAGTCGCCGCCAGCCGAGGACGACGCGATCCGGCAACTCGCCGACGCCGCGCAGCGTCGCTGCCAATTCGCCGCGCCAATCGAGAGTCGTGGATCGGGCCGTGACCTCTCCTCCTGCCGGTGTCGCGCTACCTGGGCCCGATACGGCGCCCCGGCGTGCGGCCTGGATCGTCAGGAGCAGCGCGGCGGCCACGACGAGTTGCCGCAGCCACCAGAAACTGCCGAAGCGGATCGCGTCGATGTCCGCCACCAAGGCCAGCCCCAACGCGTAGGGCGCCAGCGTACGAAAGCGCCGTGCCGCGGCCTCGATCGCGGTGGCGAGTTCGCCGTCAGGCGTCGCGCTCGGCGGGAGGATCCACGCCTCCCAGATCACGCCGCCGATCCAGAAGATCATCGCGAACAGCGCCAGCCAGGCGCCCAGCGTCTGAAACATCGCCGCGCCGTCCAGCGTGCCCGCGTCAGCGAGGATAAATCGCTCGGTGGGAAGTTGCGCCGAGACGAGCCCCGTCGCGCTGGCCGTGGGGACGCCCGCCAGGATCGCGCCCAATACCATCGTCGCACCCGCCGCCCGCCGCGCTCCCTTGCGAGAAGCATGCTCGATTCGCCGCCGTGCTGCCATGCGCTCGTTCGCCTCTCGACTGCCGAAGGTCGCCACACCCTGCCATCCAAAGCTACGCCGGGATACTACAGTGCGCGGGCGAATTGGTGGATAACGTACCGCATACCTCTATCTTAGCCCATCTATCTTAGCCCATCGCGAGACTGAGGCGTTAGCACTCCTGTTCGCTCGTTACGCGTCGCGCTGGAGGGAGGCCATTTACATGCGAGAGAACCAGGGGACGAACGGCGACACGACCCGGCGTTGATACTCCACGTACTTGGGGTGCCCGGCAATCAGGTGGCGCTCCATCAGTGGGATGCTAACGCCCAGGAAGAGCCCCAGGATCAGCACCGGACCGACGATCACAAGGCGATAGTCTGGGTACGTCAGCGGTACGAAGAGAAATAATCCCCACCAAAAGAGGACTTCCCCGAAATAATTCGGGTGGCGCGAGGCGGACCATAAGCCCGGTGGGATGAACTGACCTGTCGAAGACGCTTTGCGGCGGAATCGGCGCATTTGCAGATCCGCCGTGGCCTCGATCACGATGGCGGCGAGCGTGACGAGTGCGGCCACGACGTCCAGCCAGGTCAGTCGCGTGCTCCGGTCGCTCAACGTCGGCCACAGCGCCAGACAGCCCACGAACACGAGGATGGTTGGCATCAGATGGATGCCAAGAAAGCTGACGGGCCAGTAGAGCCTACCCGTCTGGCGTTTGATGTCGCGGTAGCGCCAATCCTCATGCCCCAGGCCGCGCCACTGGTAGGCCCAATTCGTGGTCAGCCGGAGCGCCCACAGGCAGACGAGCGCGAAAATGAGCATGTGACGCGGATTAGCGAAGCCATTTGAGCTGGGCTGCGACAGCCAATAGAGCGCAATGGGTATCGGCGCCACGCTCCAATACGGATCGTACACGCTGGAATTGCCCGCAATGACGCTGAAAATGAAGATCACGACCGTGGCGGCGACATCAGCCGCCGCCACAACGACGATCGGCGATTGAGCGCTAAGGATGGCGCCCGTGCCCACGGCGGCGACACCGGCCATCACATACGCTACAAGGACGAGCAGAAAGCCCTTCACCATGCGCATGCTCCTATCGCGCTGGCCGGTGCCTGGGCGATGGGTCTGGTGAAAGGGCGCGCCATCAATCCGTGGTCGAAGGTGTTGCCCCACCAGGGGACCAGGGTTATCGCTGGCCACGGCCAGATGGGATGGGAAACGGTAGCCGTTCTTGTCATCGCGCAACGCTCCCTTCAGAGTGATGCACGCATAATAGAGCGTTCGGTCAATTCTCGCAGATATGCACGGATGCCCCAGCTCGGCGGCCATGAAACGCGATTGCATCCGGCTCCGGGAAGACGATCATGGGCGGCTATTGTGGACATCTTCCCGATTGATTCGCGGCCGAAACTCGCGAGAAAGCAATGGCAACATCCCGAGGTCAAGCGCATCGCCAGAATCCAATGCGAAAGCCGACACCGGAGCGTGTGATACCAAATTGCGTTGGATCGTTGCAGTTCACCCACCGGTGTCACCGTGGGCTGGGACCTTAGGCCGTGATCAAACTGCAACCACCCAACTGACAGCCTGATCTGGCCCCACCGTGGCGGCCCCAAGTGGCTCCGCAGCGCTGTGGCTATAGGCGAAGACGCACGTGCGTGAGCTTTTTCGGGTTCAAAACGAGACGTTGTTCGCCCAAATTAGCGTGCTCTATTTGCTTCGATCTGACGGACGATCTCGTCAACGACGCGCGCGAGTGGTGCGGTGGCGTCGATGATGATGCCGTTTTGCGGGATGTCTTCTTTCGTTTGATGCAATCGCGCGATGAGTTCCCGTTCCGCTGGTTTCCCGCCCCAGTCAGTTGGGTCCAGTGCCAGGCACTCATCAATCCGCCGGTTCAAGGTGTCAAGGTCGACCTCAAGGACAAACACGCCGTCAAATACATCGATGAACTTTGAAAAATTCCTCGACCCACCGCAGAAGAATGTGACCGCCTCATCCCGGTTGGCGACGAAAGCTTGTACTTTCTCTACATCCCAAATGTGGTGCGCGGAGATGTCGTGCGCGTCCGTGAAGCCATCCATCGGTTGACCCGTTTCCGGATCGCCTCGATACGCCAATTCCCGGTCGCCATGAATGGCATGGTAGCCGCGCCGCTGCAATTCGTCGCAGACCGACGTTTTGCCGGTGCCGGAAACGCCCTCAATCAGATAATTTCTCATGCCCATTGCGAGATGATACCCTTTCGCAGGGATGTTGTACTTGGGCTGGCTCAAGCCCTGGATTCGCCAGGCTCGGACTATGGCCACATGACAACGACCGAGACGAAATTGGTATGACGCACGCAAGGGGAGTGTTACGCGGCGAGCAGGGTCTTCAGGTCGGCGGCGATCATCTTGTGTGCGAGGTAATAGTCACCCCAGAAGACGCGCTCATTCCCCTGCTTGTCGATGATGAAGGTCTCATCGCTGTGGATGACGGACTTCGGATCGGTCCCGTCAACATAGACACCATAGGCATCCCAGGTCGGCTTGAGCTGGGTCTGCGTGCCGAGCAACCAGTGGAATTCCGGGATGTGGACGTTGTTGTTCATCAACGACGTGTTCACTGTCGCGGGTGTGTCGGTGATGTTGACGGTGATGCCGATCCAGGCGACCTGCGACGCCTGCGAGCCGAGATCGCGGTAGGCCTGTCCGAACTGCTGCTCCTCCAGCTCGCAGTCGCCGTGCGGGCATTGCGAATCGAGGAAGATCAGGAAAACGGGACGTCCCTTGAACTGCGCGAGGGTCACCGTCTGCCCATTCTGATCCTTCAGCGTGAAGCCCGGCGCCACCGTCGGCTTGTCGATCACAATCTCGCCCTGCAGGCTCGGTGCCGCGCTTGCCGAGATGCCCTTCCCGACATGATCGAAGAAAACGATGCTGGCGATGACGAGTGCAGCCAGCCCGACCGTGATCAACGTTGACATCGTGCGACGGTTCATCGCGAAGTCTCCTCGGTCCGGCGCGCGGGATTTCTAACTTACATCCAGGACATAGCACATCAGGCGCGATGAACGCATGGTGCAAGCGCACCAGTCGGCGCGTCGCATGCGCCTACGGCAGCGTCTGCCGCCAACTGGCGCCCGCGTCCGTCGTGACGAAGACGCCGAGCGGATACGACGAGCTGACGTAGGCGACCTTCGCGTCCGTCGGGTCAGCGGCGATCAGCGTCGGGTGCTCGCTCGTAGTCGCCGCCGGTTTCCACGTCTTGCCCGTGTCCGCGCTGGCGAAGGTATTTGAACCGGTGGCAGCCCAGGCGTGGTCGGGCGCGCTGGCCACGGCGACGACTTCATTGTACGCGGCGTTGGGGTTCGCTACGCTGAACGAGGCCGCGTCGTCCGTCGAGACGTAGACGCCCGAGTCGCTGTTGACGTAGAACGTCGAGCCCGCCTGCGAGACCGAGAAGACGCCGCCCGCGATGCTCGTCGGCTTCCAGCTCGCGCCGCCGTCCTCGCTCATCGAGAGCCCGTCGGAGATGCTCCACAGCAGGATGCGCCGCGGGTGCAGCGGATCGCCTTGTACGCCCTTCAGCGACGTAATCGGCAGCTGCGGCTCCTGGCGCCAGTGCGCCCCCGCGTCGTCGCTGACGTAGAGTCCCTTATCGCCGAGGCCGGTGATGATGGCGAATACCTCTGTCGCGCTCGCCGCTCCAGCGCCGATGGTGAAGACGGTCCCCGTCGGGAAGCTCGATTCCTTCGCCGCCAACTTCCAGGTCGCGCCGGCATCGTCGCTGGTGTAGATGCCCGGCGTGTCCTTCGCCGCACCGGGATTGTCCGGCCGCGGCACCGCCAGCACATAGACGCGCTTGACGTCCAACTGACTCTGCGCGAACTTGTAGATCATCAGCCCGTCCATCGCCTGCCCCGCGCCGCCCGCCGCCTCCGTCCAAGACGAGCCGCCGTCGATCGAGCGATAGAGGCCGATGTGCGTCGCCAACAGCACCGTCTTCGGTACGCCCGTCAGCGCGACGATGTCGTGGAGGTGGTTCTGCGAGCCGCCGTAGGGGCCGGTCGAGCTAGGCCCGTCGCAGCCCACCAGCGCGAGGGCGATAAGCGCCCAGCACGCCAGCGCCATCGTCAGCTTCCTACGCCCAGCCGGCAACCACAGTCGTGTCATGCTCGCCCTCCCGCCCGCTTCATCGGTTGCTTGCGCGAGCCGCGAATGACCACGACGACGCCGGCCGCCAGCGCTCCCAGCAGCAGGATCGTCACGATCACCGCGACCACCGTCGCGGTCGTGCGGTCCAGCACGGGCGGATAGGAGCCGGTGATAATGCCGCGCGGCATGCCACCCACGTCGATCGTCGCAAGCGTCGTGTGCGCCGAGGTGTCGAGCATCGTGACTCTGCCGGTGCTCCGCTCGGCGACGAATCCGTAGGCGCCGTCGAACGTGATGGCCACCGCATCTGGTCCGCCGGCGAACGGCAGCGTACGCAGCGGTTCGGTCGGCAGCGACGGTGCACCGCCATCGCCGGCGGGCGAGGCCGGCCGCAGCACCTCCACCGCGTTCGCGCTCGCCACCGGCGCGTAGACCTGCCCCGTCACCGCGTCGTAGTCCATCGCCCCGATCGGTCCGTTCCGCTGGAGCAGCGTGCCCAGCACCTTATGCGTCCCGAGATCGATGGCGACGACGGTGCCGGCTTTCGTGCCGACGTAGGCGATGCCCCCCGCGACGGGCACGACGACGTTCAGCGGGCCGCCCGGCACCGGGATAGTGGCGAGCAGCGTACGGTGTTCCGCGCTGATCACCGAGACCGTGTTGTCGCCGCTGTTGGCGACGTAGATCTCCGCGTCGTTCGGGTCCGAGTTCACGATGCCGCTGCCCGCCAGGGCGACGGCGACGCCGGCGGGATGCTGTCCGACCGTAATCGTCGCCACCACTGTGCGCGCGTCGGGGTTGAGCATGGTCAGCGTGTTCGAGCCGGAGTTGGCTACATAGACGAGATTCGGGTTGCGCGAGAGGTCGAGCGCCATGCCGGCCGGCGCGGCGCCTACCGGCAGGCTCGCGGCGACCGTATGCGCCCGCGCGTCCACGATCGCGACCACGTTCTTGCTCGCCTCGTCCACGTATGCGAAGCGTCCGTCCGTGCTGAGCAGCGCGCTCGCCGGATCGCCGCCGATGGTGGCGCGCCACGTTACGGCGCGGTTACCGATGTCGATCACCACCAGATCTTCGCCGCCGGTGCCGCCGCCCGTCACATACGCGAGGTTCGGCGCTCCGCCGTCCGCCCGCGCCGTCCCTGGCAGGATGACACTCCACGCGAAGGCCGCCGAGAGTGCAACAACCGCGAGCAGCAGGCGCATCCGCGTGTGTGTGCCGCCTCGAACTTCCGGTGCGCTCATCGCCTACCTAATGAGATCCAGTGAGATCGTCTACCAGAAATTTACAGATTTCGCCGCAAACCCCACGCGACCAGCGCAACAGACGAACCTCAGTCCGTTGCCCCATACGCTGGTATCCGCACGTGTTGACGAAGACGTGGACCGCTTCGTCTACGCCCTCGCAGGGAAAGCGTGATGGAGGTGAGGAACCCTGCACTGCCGCGAAGGCGCGCGCCAAGCTCAGTCGTACTGTAGCACACGTGAAGTGCTTCAATGACAGGGTCGCTTGTTTGCGCCACCCGCATCGCGACACGACCACTAGCGCTCCGGATCGACCAGCCCACGCCGCACCGCGTAGCGCACGAGATGTGTCACGTCACGCAGCTCCAGCTTCTCCATCACCGCCGCGCGGTGCGTCTGCACCGTCTTGATGCTGATGTGTAGCCGGTCCGCGATCTCCTGGTTCGTGTTGCCCTCGCCGACGAGCTTGAGCACCTCGCGCTCGCGGCTAGTCAGCGACTCGTAGCTATCGCTCGTCGTCTCCGCCGTCGTGGCCCGGGGTCGCGTCCCCCGCTCGGCGAACTCCGTCACCAGCGCATGCGCCAGGCTCGGTGAAAGGAACGATTCGCCGCGCGCCACCGCGCGCACCGCCGCCAGCAGGTCCGCCGCCGCCGTCCGCTTGATGATGTAGCCCGCTGCGCCGGCCTGCAGCGCGCGAAAGAAATACTCCTCGGATTCGTGCATGGTCAAGAAGAGCACGCGCACCTCAGGTGCCTGCTGCCGGATGCGCCGGCATGCCTCGACGCCGTCCAGCTGCGGCATGCTGACGTCCATCAAGACGACCTGCGGGCGCAGACGCTCCGCCTCGACCACCGCTTCGCCGCCCGTGCGCGCCTCGCCGACCACCGTCACATCCGGCGCCATGCTGAGTAGCGCGCGCAGCCCGTCGCGCAGGATGTCGTGGTCGTCGGCCAGCAGCACGCGGATCGCCCCAGCGTCATGTTCGCCCGCTCCGCTCGACGTGGCGGCGTCATACCTGGGTCGCTGCATGCGTCTGCCCTTCGCTTGCGTGCGACGATTGCGCGACGTCTTGCGTGAAGAGCGGCACCCGCGCCCGCATGACGCAGCCACGCCCCGGCGCCGAGCGCAGCACCAGCATGCCGTGCAACAGCCGCGCGCGCTCGCGCATCCCTTCGAGTCCCATGCTGCTGTAGCTGGGCGCCATCTGCGCCGCGAAGCCACCACCGTCGTCCGCCACCGTCAGCGCCACCGCGCCGTCGAGGCGTCGCAGCGCGATCCATACCGTCCGAGCACGCCCGTGCCGCACCGCGTTCGTGACCGCCTCCTGCGCGATGCGGAACAGCGCGGTCTCCACCTCGCCGGGCAGGCGCTCGTCCTCCTGCGAGCGTAGGCGCACGCGCACGGCGACACCGAGCCGCTCGCTCGCATCCTCGCCGAGCCAACGCAGCGCCGCCGCTAGGCCGAGATCATCCAGCATCGGCGGTCGCAGCTGCCGAGAGAGCGCCTGCACCTCTGCCAGCGTGCGCTGGGCCAGCGCGCTCAGCCGCTCCGCCTGCAGTCGCGCCCGCTCGCGCGCCTCGGGTGACTGCGCCGCTGACAGTCCCTGCGCGATGGCCTCCGCGTGGAGCGTCAGTGCGGTCAGGCTCTGCCCCGTCTGGTCATGCAGCTCCAGCGCCACGCGCCGCCGCTCTTCCTCCTGCGCCTGAAGCACCCGCGCCGCCATCTCGTGGCGCGCCGCCTCCAGCCGGTCCAGCATCGCGTTGAAGCCGCGGGCCAGCGCCGCCGCGTCGGCATCGTTGGGATAGGCCTCGGCGCGTGCGGTCAGATCGCCGCGTTCGACGGCGCGCATCGTGGCGAGCACACCACGCAAGGGCGCGAACGCTGCGCGAAGCAGCACGAAATTGATCGTCAGCCCGGCGAGCGCCACGAACGCGATGAAGCCCGTGTCGATCAGGTAGTGGTACGTCTCGGGATTGTGCTGCGTGATCCACCATCCCGCCAGCGTCCCGAGCAGGATCACCGCGCTGTTGGCGATGATCACCTTCTCAAAGGTCGTGAACGACCGTAACCAAGGTGTGCCGCGTGGGAACGCCGCGCGCCGCGATGCGAGCGAAGACATTGGCGGTCTCGTTTCAGAGCGTTGTACAGCCGGTAGAAGACGAGCTGCTCGTCCCGGCAGGCACCATCGGCGGCGAAGCGTTGCGCACGGTCACCGCCAGCGACGTCTGCCATTCGGGGCGTCCGGGCGTCTGCAGCGCCACCCGCACGCGCCACGGACCGGCCATCTGAAGTGTCAGCGGGATTGCGTACCTGCCGCCCGATGTCGAGTCACCCGGCTTTGCCTGCCGCTGCTCCGGCATCACCATCGTCGGCATGTCCCACGCGGCGACGATCTGCCCCCAGGGACCATGCACGGCGGCGCGATCGGACGGATCGGAGACCACCACGCAAAGCTCGGCGGGATGCCCCACCGTCGGCGCCGCGGGCCAGACGAAGGCGCTCGCATCAATGGTGGCATGTGCGGCGTGCCAGATCGTCACCGTCGGCACCGCCAGCGCGAGCAGCACCGCCGCGATCAGCAGCGCCCACACCGAGCGACGCACGCCGCCGAAGCGCTGCGGCTCGTCTACAGGGTCTCCGATCATGGCGAATATGCTCTTCCCAGCCGCTCCACGGGCCCACCCCTGAATTGTATCGCAGTCCATGCGAAACGCGAGCGCCATCCACAGAGATATACCCGTGAATGCGCCCGCGTTCCATCGGAAGAAAGCCGGAGAAGGCAGGGCTATCGCTGCCGAGGCGAGCCGTGTCGCCCGACACCGATCCGAGGCGAGCTATCCGCGCAGCGTCGGCAGCATGGCGAGCTGGCGCGCCTGCGCGAGGAGTCGCCCGTCGCGGCTCCAGATCTCGCCGTTCTCGTCGAACACGCCCGACTGTGCCAATTGCGACGAGAACGTGCAGAGATAGAAGTCGTCGGGCGTCGCGCCCTCAAGCGGCAGGCGCGCGCGGAAATGTATCGTCAGATCCAACGTCGGCGCACCAATCGGCGCGGGCAGCCGCGGATAGATGCACGGCATCCAGGCGTCCGAGAAGGCGGCGATGAGCAGTGCATCCGCCACGCGCCGCTCCGCCAGCCGCATCCACCCGCCAACGCGCGACGAGGTCGAGCCGGAGAACGGTGCATCGCCGATCGCCCAGCGATACTCGTAGCGTCGCGTGAACGGCGGAAAGCTGATCCCCTCCGGCGGGAACGTTGCCAGCGCCTCGGGCGACGGCACCTCCGGCGCTGTCCCTTCGACGAAGGTCAGGCTCTCGCGCGGCGCGGCGAACGCGGCCAGCGCCAGCGCGCACGTCCTTCCCGCCTGCGTCAGCCGCGCCGAGAGCGCTGTCACGCTACGCCCGGCGCGCTCCACCGTCGTCGCGATCTGGCACGGACCGCCAGCAGGCGCTTCGAGGAAGTGGATCGTCAGCGAGCGCGGATCGCGCCCAGGATCGCGGACTGTCTCTTGGCAGGCGCGCAGCAGCAGCACCGCCAGCAAGCCGCCGTTCGGGCCGCGCTCGATCCACCACGATTCATCCAGCGTCGCCTCATAGCAGTCGTCCCCCAGGGCGGTCAGCGCCGTCTCCGCGTCGAAGCGTGTAGGCATCGCGTCTCCCCTCCCACCAACGGATCGCCTCGTAGCATAGCATGCGGCCCGAGACCCACGCGATGCAGCCAGCGTACAGATCGCGGTGCTATACTCCCCAGCGGCGGGTCTGGCGGTGCCGCAAACAGTGCAGATCGTTACAAGCCTCGTGGCCACTTCGTCCCTAGTCAGGGGTGCGCCTCACCGCGCGTACGGCCCTCGTGAGTTCGCAGACGATGAAGAGGCAGACGCGTGAGCAACGGCAATAAGCGCAACGAAGGGACCGCGACTGGCGGCGTCGCCAGGCGGCGCAGAGGCGCCAGCCCGCAGCCACAGCGCCCTTTCGTCGTCGCGGCGAAGCCGACCGCTGCCGGCGCCACCACTCCCGCCGGGCCGTCCGCAGCTCGCCTCACCGCTGACGCCGGCGAGAAACTGGCCAGCGCCTCCGCGCCTAAGCTGCTGGCCAAAGTCGTGCCAACCGCCACGCCCAAGCCGATGCCGGTCCTGGCTCCAGGGGATACCGCTTCCCACGTGGTAGAGCCTGTTGACGGCTCGTTGCTCCGCGTGACGCGGTACGTGCTCGCCGGCTACCTGCGCAACCCCTGGTTCGCCGTCGACGCGGTGCTGGTGCTCGTGCTCTTCTTCGTTTGCTACCGTTCGAGCTTCGATACCATCAACTTCTTCAGCAGTGCGAATTTCCTGCTCGGCCTGCTCAGCGCCATCGGCGCCTATGGACTGGTGCACGGCGTCGTGCCGCCCGAACGCTATCTCCCGCTGGCTCGCGCGAACGGCGCCGCCCGCATGGTGGGCGGGTTGACCCTCGCCGCGGTGATCATCCGTGCCGCCTACTGTCTCGTCTTCGTCGGGCTAGCGCTCGCCTTCCGGCGCTTCTACGGCCTCGACACCGGCTCGCTGCTGGCCGGCTGGCTTGGGTTGATCGTCGCCTGCGCCTACCTCGCCGCGCTGGTCGTCTGCCTCTCGTCGCCGATCGCCCCGCGCGCGCCGCGCATCGTCGCGCTGGTGCTGGTGGCCCTCGGTTTCGCGTCTTTCAACGCCACGGGCATCCTGGGCGCCGTCCTCTTCGTCGCGCGGATTCCGCTCTTCCCCTTCGTCGCCCCCTATCGCCTCGGCATCGCCCCCGGCGAGCTGCTGGCCTGGCTCGGCACCGTTCTGCTCGCCCCCGCCGCCATCGTTGGCCTCGTCCTGCTCGCCGGTCTCTGGCTGCGGCGCAGCCCCGCGCTGGAGTCCGCTGAGAGCGCCGAGGATGCCCCGGCGCAATCCGTCGCCGTCGCGCGCTGAGCTGCTACAAGGCGTTTCGACGTGCCCTCAGGATGGCTCACTCAATTCACTCCGAGCTGCTTGGCGCGCGAGCCAGCCCAGGCCGCCCAGCGCGGCGAAGAGAATCAGCGACCCTAGCAGGACGGCAAGGAGACTCGGGTCAAGCCAAAATGGCGAGTCGAAGCGACCGCCCGTCTGCCCAAGCCCAATGTAGGATTTCAACAGCGTGCCCGCGTGCGCGACCGCCGCCGCACACCAAGGAGCGACCGCGAACACCACCGCTCCCTGCCATGTCCGGCAGAGCGCGCCGATTGCGATCGGCAGAACGAACGCGATGATGCCGAGGATACTCACGATGAGTGGCACGAGGACGATCCGCCCCGCGCCCCAAGTGCTAAAGCTCACCCCACAGAGCAGCCTACAGGCGTAAAGCGTCCCATCACTCGCTAGCGACGAGGCGGTGAGATACAACAGCAGCGCTTGCACAATGACCAACGCCAACAGCCTTGTGCGATGCGACATCACGAGGCTCCATTCCGAAACGCGGTGATTCTTCCCGTCGCCAGCATACCAGAGGAGCGTCACTACGTCGCCGATCTGTCCGTAGGTTCACCGCGCGTCTCAACCCCCGCCCCACTGGCATGACTACTGCTGCGCTCCTCATATCGTCCCCGACCGCACTGCAGCCTACCACTCGCCTGGCTAAGATTGACGTTCGCGGCAACGTTGGACTATGATCGGGCATGCCGCGGGCGCGCCGCCCGCTGTACACCGACCAACGCTCTCAGGAGTTCAAGCGCGGGACGCACCGCGCGTGCGTCGTAAGTATCGAGGTCGAGCGCGTGACAGGATTCCGCCAGCTCTCCAATTTCAGCCCGAGCGCGCGTGCCGAGCGGCTCCAGCGCCCCGTCGGTCCTCATTACAAATGGATCGTCCTCACCAACACCACCCTCGGCGCGCTGATGGCGAGCATCGACGGCAGCATCGTCCTCATCTCGCTCCCTGCCATCTTCAAGGGCATCGGCGTCAACCCGCTCGCCCCCGGTGAAACCGGCTACTTCCTCTGGCTCCTGCTCGGCTATATGGTCGTCACCACCACGTTGCTCGTCGCCTTCGGTCGCATCTCAGACATATTTGGCCGCGTCCGCCTCTACAATGCCGGCTTCGCCATCTTCACCTTCGGCAGCCTGTTGCTCTCCATCACGCCGGGCACCGGCAACACCGGCGCACTCGAGTTGATCCTCTTCCGCCTCGTGCAGGGGCTTGGCGCGGGCTTCCTCTTCTCCAACAGCGCCGCCATCCTCACCGACGCCTTCCCCGCCAACCAGCGCGGGCGCGCGCTCGGCATCAACCAGATCGCCGCCATCGCCGGGCAATTCATCGGCTTGATCCTCGGCGGCATCCTCGCGGTGATTAACTGGCGGCTGGTCTTCCTCGTCAGCGTTCCCGTCGGCTTGATCGGCACCGTCTGGGCCTACCTGATGCTCCGCGAGACGGCTGTCATCCGCAAGCACCAGCGCATCGACTGGGCCGGCAACGTCACCTTCGCCGTCGGCCTCACCGTCCTGCTGCTCGGTATCACCTACGGCATCCAGCCCTACGGCAACTCCGCCGTCGGCTGGGGCAACCCTTTCGTCATCGGCGCCATCATCTTCGGCGTCCTCGCCCTGCTCTTCTTCGTCTGGATCGAGACGCGCGTGCCAGAGCCGATGTTCCAACTGGATCTGTTCAAGATACGCGCCTTCACCGCCGGCAACATCGCCGCGTTTCTCTCCGCGCTCGGTCGCGGCGGCCTCCAATTCATGTTGATCATCTGGCTGCAGGGCATCTGGCTGCCGCTCCACGGCTACAGCTTCGAAGAGACGCCGCTCTGGGCCGGCATTTTCATGGTTCCGCTGCTGCTCGGCTTCGTCGTCATGGGGCCGATCAGCGGCTACCTCTCGGACCGTTTCGGCTCGCGCCTGTTCTCCACCGCCGGCATGATCGTGCAGTGCGTCGGGTTTCTCGCGCTCACCTTCCTGCCCGCCAATTTCCCCTATCCCGTCTTCGGCGTGATCATCTTCGTGCTGGGCTGCGGCTCTGGCCTCTTCGCCTCGCCGAACACCAGCGCCGTCATGAGCAGCGTGCCGCCTTCGCAGCGCGGCGTCGCCTCCGGCATGCGCGCCACCTTCCAGAACTCCGCCAGCCTCGTCAGCATCGGCCTCTTCTTCACCGTCGTCACGCTCGGCCTCGCCCGCACGCTGCCGACCACGCTCTTCAACGGCCTGACGAAGTATGGCGTCCAGCCGCAAGACGCCACGAAGATCTCGCACCTGCCGCCCACCGCCGCGCTCTTCGGCGCCTTCCTCGGCTACAACCCGATCCAGCAACTCTTGCCGCCGCCAGTGCTGGCCGCCCTCACCGCCGCGAACCGCAACGTGCTGCTCGGCAAGGAGTTCTTCCCCAACCTGATCTCGGCGCCTTTCATGGACGGCCTCCACGCCACGTTCTACATCTCGGCGGGGCTTTGCGTCATCGCCGCCGTCGCCTCCTTCCTGCGCGGTGGCCGCACGCCCTTCCCGCAGGATGAGCTTGCCAGCGGCGCCGTCGCCTCCGGCAACGATGTCACCACCGAGTCCGCCAGCACTATCGTGCTGGAGCCGTCGAAGTAGCACCAGTCTCCGCTCGGAGAGCATTTCGCCATTGACGCGCTGCGCGTGGCGTATCCTGCCGGTCTGGTGGGGCACGCCACCTCTTCGATCAACGCCGTCTCCCTTGACACGCGACCGGCCCAACAGGCACGATCACACCGGTATCTGACGAGCGCGCAACGCCGTCGTTCACTGCGGAGCGACGCGGCTCCGCTGCCCCACAGAGGAGGGTCCGATGGCCGAAGACTTCCTGCCGATCATCGACTGGGACCACATCGAGTTCTACGTCAGCAACGCCAAACAGGCCGCGTTCTTCTACAGCCACGCCTTTGGCATGGAGATCGTCGCCTACGCCGGCCTCGAAACCGGCGTCCTCGACCGCACCAGCTACCTGCTGCGCAGCGGCGACATGCGCTTCGTGATGACCTCGGCGCTGCAATCCACCAGCCCCATCGCGCAGTGGGTCTGCCACCACGGCGACGGCGTGCGCGACATCGCCCTCACCGTCAACGACGCCGCCTCCGCCTTCCGCGAGACCACCAAGCGCGGCGCCGAGGGCGTGCTTGAGCCGGCGACCATAGAAGATCACCACGGCCACGGCGCGATCAAGCGCTCGACCATCAAGACCTATGGCGAGGTCGTCCACAGCTTCATCGGGCGCCAGGGCTACGACGGCCCCTTCCTCCCCGGCTTCGTCGAATACCAATATCAAGGCGGGCCGCGACCGTCCAACGCCGGCCTCTTGCGCGTCGATCACATCGTCGGCAACGTTGAGCTGGGCAAGATGAACGAGTGGGTCACGTTCTACGAAAACGTCATGGGATTCAAGCTCAGCGACCACTTCGACGACGAGCACATCAAGACCGAGTACGCCGCGCTGATGTCCAAGGTGATGCAGAGCGGCAACGGCTACATCAAGTTCCCCATCAACGAGCCTGCCGTCGGCAAGAAAAAGTCCCAGATCGACGAATATCTCTACTACAACGAAGGCCCTGGCGCGCAGCACATCGCCATGCGCACAGACGACATCGTCGCCACGGTCCGCCAGATGATGGCGCAGGGTGTCCAGTTCCTGCCGCCCGTCCTGCGCTACTACACCGACCTCGAAGATCAGCTCGCCGACTTGATGACGAAGGGGTACGGCACCCTCGGCCCTAGCGGCCACCCCATCAAGGGCGAGAACTACCTCGACAAGATTCCCGACCTCGGCAAGCTCGCCCAGCTCGGCATCCTCGTGGACGGCGACGACGAGGGCTACCTGCTCCAGATCTTCACCCGCATCGCCCAGGACCGCCCGACGCTCTTCTTCGAGGTGATCCAGCGCAAGGGCGCCCGTGGCTTCGGCACCGGCACCTTCAAGGCGCTCTTCGAGGCGCTCGAGCGCGAGAAAGACGCCCGCGTCCAGCCCGACGCCCTCGACGGCAGTGTCGAAGCGTCCTCAGAGCTTGCCGCCATCGACTAGAATAGAGGCGGATCGAGGTATCCGGCCCCTTGCTCACCCGCTGAGTGAGGGGCCGATCCGCGTCGCCTGCCGTGCGAATAGGGACGGATTGGGAAGGGTAGCAAGCACATGGCCGCCGCGATACGCCTCTTCGTCAGCCACAGCTCGCGGGATAACGCCTGGTGCCGCGAGTTAATCGCTACCCTCACCGGCGCCGGACTCGACGCCTGGTACGACGAGCGTGGCCTCAGTGGCGGCGCGAATTGGGTCAACACCCTCCAGAGCGAGCTGCAGGGGCGCGACGTCTTCCTACTGATCCTCACGCCGGACGCCTGGGCCTCGCAGTGGGTGCAAGAAGAGGTACAGCTCGCGCTCGCGACGCGCCGCACGATCCTGCCGGTGCTGCACGAGCCTACCAACCTCGGTGGCTTCCTACTCACGCGCCAGTGGGTCGATGTCGTCGGCCTCCCCGGCAATCTCGCCGCGCAGCGCATCCTCTCTGCGCTCAACTCCGCCGCCGTCTTCCCAGCCGCGCCCGCCCCCAAATCCGTCACGTTCGCGCCGCAGATCGTCCCTCCGCGCCTGCACGACCTTGGCTACATCGGGCGCGTCATCGACGGCGTCGCCATCATCACGCCGCCCCTCTGCGACGTGCCCGCCGGACCCTTCATCATGGGCAGCGATCCCCAGCGCGATCCCCAGGCGAGCGATGCCGAGTTGCCGCAGCGCACCGTCCAGCTTGGCGCGTTCCGCATCGCGCGCTACCCCGTCACCGTCGCCGAGTATTCGTACGCCGTCCACGCCGAGGCGCTGGGCCAGCCGGGCGAATGGGCGCGCCAGGGCCAGCGCCCCGACCACCCCGTCGTGCTCATCACTTGGAGGCAGGCCATCAGCTACTCGCGCTGGGTCTCCACCGTCACCGGCGAGCCTTGGCGCGTCCCCACCGATGAGGAGTGGGAGAAGGCCGCCCGCGGCACAGACGGGCGCATCTACCCCTGGGGCGGACGCTTCGAACCGGGTCGCGCCAACACCAGCGAGGGCGGCCTCGGCGACACCACGCCCGTCGGCTCCTACCCCGGCGGCGTCAGCCCTTATGACGCCTGGGACATGGCCGGCACCGTCCAGGAGTGGGTCGGCATCCCGCCCGATTCGCCCCTCGCCCGCCCCGGACCTTGGGGCAGCGGCACCACCACCGACAACGGCTCCCTCGCCGGCGGCTCCTGGGACGATTCTCCCACCATCGCCCGCTCCGCCTATCGCGGAATGCTCTACGTCGGCGAGCGCGGCAACGAGATCGGCATGCGCCTCGCCTGGCAGCTCCCCAACTGATTCCGGCGGCTCTGTGCCCGCACATCCCATTACTGTAGCGGCGCGACATGTCGCGCCCTCTGACTCGCATACGCACGCACAGCGACGCTCACCAGCGCATGTCCCCAGCAGACTTCAGTCCGCGTCTATGTACGCCCGCCTCCTGGTGCCCATCACCCTCGTCCAGCCGGAAACCCCGCCCGCACCACATCCTCCCCATAGCCCGCCAGCATCGCCGGCGTCAGCGCATTCGCTCGCGCGATCTGCGAATACAGCGTCGCGCTCGGTCGTGGCGAGCGCTCCTGCGTCTGCGGATCGAGCCCAATCAGCCCGAAGCGCGTCGCCCACCCCTCCGCCCACTCGAAGTTATCCACCAGCGACCAGTGGAAATACCCGCGCAGATCGATCCCCTCAGCCAGCGCATCATGCACCGCCCGCGCCGCTGAGGCCAGCAGCCAGGGCCGCAGCAGATCCTCCCGGTCCGCCAGGCCATGCTCCGTCACATAGATCGGCTTGCCCAGTGACTTGAGCCGTCGCGCCACGCGCAGAATCCCCTGCGGATAGACCTCGCCCCAGCTGCCCTCCGCCGGCTGATCGCTGCGCGGCGCGCCGGGCGCCACCTCGCGCCGCGCGAAAAACCCAGCACGGTCGCGTGAATCGAATCGCACCAAATCGCGATAGTAGACGTTGAACCCCACGTAGTCGCACGTCCCGCGCACCCCGCGCAGATTCCCCGTGAACGCGCGAAACAGCGGCGATGCGCTCCCCGACCGCACCGCGCGCGGAAACACATCGTTCCACGCCGTATCGTAGAAGCGCGCCATCATGCGGTCGAGCCGCGACCCAGGCCGGGCTGGATCAAACAGGTTATAGTTCTGCGCCCAGCCCACCCGCGCCCCCGGCTGTACCGCGTGGATCGCCCGATAGGTCGCCGCGTTGCAGCGCGCCATCGCCGCTTGCACGCGCACCGCCAGACGGATGTCGCCCGTCTTCCCGGGCGGGAACATGCCGAGCAGATAGCCGACAATCGCGTACACATTCGGCTCGTTGATCGTGCACCACAGGTCGCACGAATCGCCCAACGCCTCCACCACCCGTGTCGCGTAGCGCGAAAACGTCGCCACCGCATCGGGCGCCAGGAACGCGCCGCGCTCCGTGAACCACAGCGGTTCGGTGAAGTGGTGAAGCGTCACCATCGGCTCGATGCCCCGCGCGCGCAGCCCTCGCAGCATCTGCCGGTACCGCTCAATTGCCCCTTCATCCCACTCCCCCCGCCGCGGCTCCACGCGGCTCCACTCGATCGAGAGCCGCAGCGCGTTCAGCCCCATCGCCTGCGCGCGGTCGAAGTCCTGCTCCGCATTGCGCCACCAATCCGCCGCGTCGCCCGCCCGCTCGCCCGTATGGACATGCCCCGCCTGCTCCCACGCGAACCACTGATTGGTGAAATTGCCCCCCTCGAACTGGTACGACGAGGTCGCCGCGCCCCACAGAAAGCCATCGGGGAATGTGATCGGTGCCTGCGGAGTCGCGCCGGGCATGCCATCCATCTGCTAGCTCCTCTCGCCTGTGGTCTCTTGTCGCCGAGGCGGCTGCAGCGACCAACCACGCACGAACCAGTGTACCCCACTCCTCGCCGGAGTCTGGCACACGGTCGAATACCATCATCGATACTCCTCTCCTCCCGTGTCCGCGCAGGCGGGCTTCGCGACGACACGCGCCATCCAGCCACGATTTCAGTCGCCAGGCCAGGTCATTCGCCATGCCGAGAGAGCACCCCCATAGTGCGCACGTCGCTTGCAGCAAATCTTTGCTCTATTGCTTCGCGAACCTTCGCGCTCTTTGCGTCTCTGCGGTGAATCTAGCTTTTCTCCCGCAACGCACACCTGCCTTGCCGCTAACCACCCCTCGTCATACAATGCCCCCATGTTCCTCCTGCTCCACGGCGCCGACGAATTCTCCGCCTACGAAGAGGCCGCTACGCTTCGCGCCTCCCCCGACTTCGGGCTGAACGTAGAGGTCTTCCCCGGCGCCACCGCCGACCTCGAAACGATCCGCCAGACCTGCGAGACGATGCCGTTCCTCAGCGAGCGCCGTCTCGTACTCGTCGAGGGGCTGCCCAAGCGCAAGCGCGCCGGCAGACCCGACGGTGCTGACGCCGAAGAGGACGAAGCCGCGCCCGCCGCCCAACCGGAGCCGCCCAAGCCCACGCGCGGCAAAAAGGGCACGGCCGCGTCAAGCGCCGACCCCAAAGCCTTCGCCCAAGGGCTCGCCGACTGTGCCGCGAACCTGCCCGGCACCACCACCCTCGTCGTCCTCGTCAACGAGCTGCTAGAGCCAGCAAATCCCCTCATGCAAGCCGCCCAGCGCCACGGTAAAGCCAGAGCCTTCACTCCGCCGAAGGGAACCCAGCTCGAAGCGTGGATCGCCAAGCGCGCGGCCCACGAAGGCGCCGAGATCACGCGCGACGCCGCGCATCTGCTCGCCACCGAGGTCGGCGACGATCTCCGCGTCCTCGCGCAAGAGATCGCCAAGCTCAGCACCTACGCCGGCAAGGGCGGCCAGATCCGCGTCGAAGACGTGCGCCTCCTCACACCGTCCTCGCGCCAGGCCAAGGTCTTCGATCTCACCGACGCCCTCGCGCGGCGCGACCGCTCGCAGGCCTTGGCGCTGCTCCACGAGCTGCTCGCCGCCGGCGAATCGCCGCTCGGCATCGTCGCGCTTACCGCCTTCTCCACCCGCTCACTGCTGCAAGTCAAGACCCTCGCCGAGCGCGGCCTCCGCGCGCCGCAGATCGCCCAGGCCGCTGGTATGGCCCCCTTCGTCGTCGACAAATCGCTCGGCATGGTGCGCCAATTCACCTTCGCCCAGCTCGAAGCCGCCCACCGCAGTCTCCTCGAGGTCGACACCGCCCTCAAGAGCAGCCGCATGACCCCCGAGATGGCCCTCGACCTCCTCGTCGTCGAGTTCGGTGGCCCCCCCCGCTAACACTTCACCTTCACGCTTCGCCGTCATCTCACCTTTCCCCTTGTGCTCTTCCCGCCCCACGTGCTACACTTCACATTAGAATATATATTCTTTTGATCCATTCCTCAAGCCACTACCCTTCGTCTCCAAGCGCCTTTACAGAAAAGGGCCATTCAGCCCCCGCTTGCAAGCAGGGGCTGAATGGCCCGCTCCCCCACGAACGCGCAAGCTTTGTGCGATGGTGCTGGCAGATGCTGGCAGATGCTGGCATGCGGAAGACGTGCAAGGACCGCCTGTACCCAACCAACGAGCAGCGGCGCCTCCTGCAACGGCAGCTTGCGGAGTGCCGTTGGCTGTACCACCACCTGCTCGCCGAGCGGCGGGATGCCTGGGAGCAACGGCAGGAGTCCGTGCGGCTCGACGACCAGCACGCCACGCTGCCCGCGCGCAAAGCCGAGCGGCCCACGCTGGCGGGGGGGCAGTCGCCGGTGCTGCAGGACGTCGCGAGGACGTCGCGAGGACGTCGCGAGGACGTCGCGAGGACGTCGCGGTCCGCCTTGATCTGGCCTTCCAGGCGTTCTTCCGCCGCGTGCAGGCGGGTGAGCCAGCGCCGGGCGCTCCGCGCTGCCGGGGCGCGGGGCGCTACGAGAGCCGCACCTTCCCCCAAGTGCCGGTGGGCGGCACGCTGGATGCGGAGCGCAAACGGGTCTGCGCGATGACCGTCGGATGACCGTCGGATGACCGTCGGACGCCTCCAACTGGTCTTTCAGCGTCCCCTGGAAGGCAGGCCCAAGACGGCGACGAGCCGCCGCGGCAGCACCGGCAAGTGGCCCGTCACCTGCTCCGGTGCGCGTGTGCCGAGCCTGCGCCATGGCCCGAGACCGGGCGACCCGTTGGCCTTGACGTGGGCCTGAAGACCGTTGCCATGCCGACGCCGGGTGAACCCATCGCGAACCCGCGCTTCTTCCGCCGCGACGAGCACGCCTTGGCCGGGGCGCCGCGACGCTTGAGTCGAGAGGCAAAGGGCGCGCCCGCGCGCGGCGAGCGCCGCCGGGTGGTGGCCCGCGTGCAGGAGCGCCTCGCGTGGCGGCGCGGCGCCTTCGCCCACCAGCACGGCCGCCGCCTCGTCAATCCGTGCGACCTGCTCGCCGTCGAGGACCTGCCGGTCAACCGGATGGTGCACGACCATCGGCTCGCCAAGAGCCTCCATGACGCGGCGTGGACCCGGTTCGCGGACCTCCTCTCCTCCGAGGCAGCATGGGCCGGTCGGAGGTAGGTCGCCGTGAACCCCGCGTAGACGTCGCAGGATTGCTCCGGCTGTGGAGATCGGCAAACGCTCACCCCGGCCGATCGACCGTCCCACCGCCCCTGGTGCGGGCTGGTGTTCGACCGCGACCTGAACGCCGCCCGGACTATCCTGCGGCTCGCGAGACACTCGTTGGGATTGGGGCAACAATCCCTGGCGCAGGCCTAAAAGCCCCCGGATTGATCCGGGGGAGTTGTCACAACCTTCCTCAGCCACCTCCTTTCGGCCAAGACAGCTCAACCGCCCTCCCCATAGCGCCTCCAGCGACCGACCGCCTCCCCAGTGTCACCGGCCTCCAGCCGACCCCTCCCCAGGGAACTCCCCATGCCCACTACCAACGCCGGCACCATCCTTCCGCCCCGCTCACGCCCCGGCCCTCACCGCGCACCTCGCCTCACGGTCCCTTCCCCCGCGAGCGGGGGCTTGTCGGGGTTAGGTTTCCGCCCTTCGCTCCAACTCCGCATCATCCCCACTCATCGCGCCACAAACCCAGCGCAAAAACTTAAAAGCGGAAGGAAACGGAAATCGCCCACCCCCAATGCCTGCCGTATACCGTCACCAAACCCCCAATTATTCGGCACCTTCCCCTAGTAGATCGCATGCCGCGAAGCACCCCATCTCGCATAGACGCCGCACAGCATCCCGGCGAGTCAGAAATATTCAGCACCCTCGCCCGATTTCCGCTTCCGCCGTCAGCGCCTGCGCGTTGACAGCCCCACTCCGGCGGGTATAATCGCCGGGGCGATCCCACATGGACGGCGGCCGTGACGGCAACCACACCGAAGGGCGCAGAGGAGCAGACAGCGTGACAACGGCGACCACCGCGAGGCGTAGTACCCCCTCCTCCTATCTTCCGCCGTGGCTGGCGCGCATCCCGCCCCACGTCCGCGCCCTCGTCGTCATCCTCGTCGTCGCCACCCTGCTGCGACTCTGGCCGATCACCGGGGTCGCCCACGACTACGACGAAGGTGTCTACTGGCAATCCCTGCGCGCCATGACCGCCGGGCATCCGCTCTTCACCTCCGTCTTCAGCTCGCAGCCACCGTTCTTCCTGCTCAGCCTCTACCCCTTCTACCTGCTCCTCGGCCAGTCCCTTGAAGCCGCGCGCCTCGGCGTCGTGATCTACTCCCTCGTCGGCGTGCTTGGCCTCTACGCTATCGGGCGCATGCTCGCCGGTCGCTGGACCGGCGTCGCCGCCGCGGCCTTGCTCGCCCTCGATCCGGTCTACCTCACCGAATCCCACAGCCTCCAGGCCGAAGTTCCCTCGCTCGCCTACGAGATCGTCTGCGTCGCCCTAGCCCTCGCCGCTCGCAAGACCGTCGGGCGCACCCGGTTGGCGCTCGCCGCGGCCAGCGGCGTCTTCCTCAGCCTGGGCGTCCTCACCAAGCTCTCCGATGTCGTGGCCGTGCTCCCCGCCGTGCTCTACCTCATTCCCTGGGGCGACCCCGCGCGCCTCAGCAGCCTGCCCACCGCGCTGCAGCGCGCCCTCCCCGCGCTCGGATGCTTCGCTCTCGGCGTCCTCGCCGGCCTGGTCGCCGTCCTCGCGCCCTTCGCCGCCCATCTCGATCTCGTCTACGATCAGGTCGTGCGCTTCCACACCGTCGCGGCGAAAGCGAACAACGCCGGCCTCGTCCACAACATCGGCATCCTGGCCAAATCCGCCCCGCAGTACCCGCTCTGGCTGCTATCGCTGGTTGCCGTAGCGCTGGCCCTGCACCGGCGATCGTCGGTCATCGTGCCGCCGCTGCTCTGGGTGCTCGCCACCGTCGCCTTGCTGCTCAACCAGCAGCCCCTCTTCGACCACCATCTCGCCCTGCTCTCGGCCCCCTTGGCGCTCCTCGCCGCGCTGAGCATCTCCCTCGCGCTGCAAACCTTCGCCGGCGGGCCGCTCCACATCGCCCGCGTCACACCGCCCACGCTGCCGCGCATCGTGCCACCGCTTCTCGTCGCGGTCGTGCTCCTCGTCGGCCTCGCCCAGGACTTGAAATCCGGTCGCTCCTACTCCCAAGCGCCGTCTGCCCTGCAAAAGCAGGAGTACTCGGCGCTCCAAAGCTTCAGCCTCCCCGACGATCTCGTCGCTAGTGACGACCAATACATCGCCGGCCTGGCCGATCGCTCAGTGCTGCCGCAGCTCGTGGATACCTCCTCCGTTCGCATCACCAGCAACTATCTCACCGCCCCGCAGATCGAGGCCCTGCTCACCCAGGCCGACACGCGCGCCGTGCTCTTCGCCAGCGGCCGATTTTAACAGCATCCACGGCTTCCACGACTGGGTCACCTCGCACTACTCTCTCGTCACCACCTTCCCCGACGGCGGTGCGCTCTATCTCAAGACCTCCCCGGGCTTGCCCATCACCTAATCGCCTCCATCCTCACCTCGGCGCGCGCCAGCGCCTCACCATCCCGTTGGCCACCAACCGCCACTCTCCGCTCTCTACATCCCTTTCTGCCGATTCCCTTCAGGTTCTTCGGCCTCTATCGCGCAGAATGGGACGCTCCCGGCCTTCAGGCCGGGGAGCGTCCCCGCCGATTACGGCCCGTGTGACGCACTATGATCCCCAACACGGAGTTCCCGGTAGCGCGCGGCTTCCCAGCTTCGTCTCTACCGTCAGTGATCCCCCGTTCACACCTTCACGCGCGCCTCGCGCCGAGACAGGCATCCCCACATGGCAGTCCAAAAAGAGCACGCGATGACCCCCGCGGATTACCGCGAGCTGCGCCCCCAATTGGTGCTCTCGAGTATCGGCGCCGTGCTGGTGGGTGTGGCCTACCTCCTCCTCCCGGCGAAGCTCGCCGCCGTGCCGCGCTGGCTTCCGCTCGTCATCGTGGCGGTTGTCCTCGTGCCCCTCGTCTACGTCGTATTCCTTCACCCAGAGCCGCATCGCATCCACCACATCGCGCGTATGCTGCGCCTGGCACTG
The DNA here is from genome assembly GCA_963841205.1 of uncultured Chloroflexia bacterium. Lineage (GTDB taxonomy): Bacteria > Chloroflexota > Ktedonobacteria > Ktedonobacterales > JADMIN01 > CAWAWP01. The sequence continues at coordinate 580,567 of CAWJCH010000014.1, forward strand.
CAAACTCTGCTAACGTTGGCGCTCCTCAGCTCGCTCGTGCTCTATGTCTCTTTGCTGCCGACCTTGGAGAACAACGGTGGGCGCATCTTACGGCCAGCCGCGCTGCTCTGGATCAGCAACATCCTCATCTTCGCCTCGTGGTACTGGGAGATCGACGGCGACGGACCGGTCAAGCGCCACATCCACGGACACGTCGCCACGGACTTCCTCTTCCCTCAACTGACCGCCGACATGCCTTTCGTGCCCGGCTTCGTGGACTACCTCTTCCTCGCCTTCAACTTCGCCACCGCGCTCAGCCCAGCCGACACCGCTCCCCTCACGTGGCGCGCCAAGCTCCTCATGATGGCCGAGGCGTTAATCTCCGGCACCATCCTCGTCCTCTTGGTGGCCCGCTCCGTCAACATCTTCTAACCCGCTACCCGCCGCGCCGCGCGCGTCCTACGAAGCCCTGCACCCCTCGTCGCAAGGGCGCGCTTTTTGATCTTGCTCCATGTAGTGTCGGCCACCGGCGCCCTCCCCCTCTGGGGCTTGGCCGGGGTGAGGTCGCCCGCTCCATCCACTGCCACCCCACCCGCCTCGCAAGCGTACATGCCACGACTACACACCGGCTGCCGCCCCGAGGGGTACTTGCCAGACGCCCGCTGCACCTGTAGGCTAAGGCAAGCACGTTCGGTCGGCTCATGCAGATCAGGCCGAGCGCGCGGCAGGCGCCAGGCGCGTGCGGGACGGCGGAGAGGGAGAGAGGCATGGCAGAAATGAATCCGGTCGGACCGCAAGATTCCGGCTCACCGAATAGCGGCCAACAGGCCCCCACGGCGGTCACACGCCCGCTCACGCTCGCCGAGGCGACGCGTTCCGCCGCGCAGGAGATCGAAGACAAGGTCGCCCGGGCCTACCTCGACTTCCGGCGCAACTTCTATCACGACGCCAACCCCACCCTCGACTCGATCCCCGCGCACAGCGACGAAGTGCTGCGCACCGAAGAGGGCACCATCGCCTATGACACGCTGCGCTTTGTGCCGGGCATGATCCGCCAGTTGCCCCTGCTCCGCGACATGATCAACCACCTGCAATGGGAGGTAGATATCCACTCCCTCACCGAACAGGAGCGCATCGAGCTGCACAATCAGACGATGGTCTTCCTCCACGGCATCCAAGACGGCGTGCAGCCCTGGTACGTCGATTGGGTGCTCCGCGTCATGCAGGCCCTCCAATATGTCGAGCACCCCGACTACTACCTTGCCTTCCCTTGGCAGGGCATCCTCTATCGCAAGCCAGAGGAGCTTGCCGCCTTCGCCAACGCGGTGGCGAACAACGACGTCGGACCGATCGTCGGCGAGATACAGCGCATTGGCAATGGACTGGTCGAGGCGCTGAACAACCCGCTCGGCGTCCAGCCGAAGCTCTGCTTCTCGGGACCCAACGGCGAGCGTGATCGCGTCATATTCACGCTCAAGACCACCGCGGCGCTGGCCCTCGCCGCGTACCTCGCCTACGACTTCGCGCGTGACCTGCTGCGTCCCGACCACCACCAGCCGCCCGTCTCGGTGATTCAGGGCTTCCCGGAGGCTATCGCCGGCCACGTCCTCCCCGAGCGTTAAACGGTGATCCCCCCTCTGGCAGCCGGAGGGGGATCGCGAGACGCCAATAGCAGCCGCGCTACAGTCCAATCGTGGGCTGCGACATCGGCCCGCCGCCGTTGAAGTTCCATTGCTTCGCGCCGCTGGTGGCATTCAGCGCATAGACATTGCCGTCGTTCGCGCCGATGAAGACCAGCCCATTCGAGACGGTCGGCCAGCCCTGTCCGGGGAATCCCCCGCTGGCCTGGAACTTCCAATCCGGTGATCCGTCGCCCGTATGCCACGCATAGAGGTATTGGTCGCCGGAGGTGAAGTAGACGACGCCGCCCGAGACGGTCGGGCTGGTGTTCACGCTGTCGCCCGTCGAGTGCTTCCACTTGAGTTGGCCGCTGCCGGCGTCGATGGCGTAGAGGTTGTGGTCGGAGCAGCCGAAGTACAACGTGCCGTTATCGATGGCCGGCTTGCCGATGATCTGGCTTCCCGCCTGGTATGACCACTTGAACGAGCAGTTGCTCGTGTTGATCGCGTAGATCTTGCCGTTGTCCGCGCCCGTATAGACCACGCCGTTGTTCACCGTCGGCGAGGTGAACTCGATGATCGAGGCGGTCTGATAGCGGCAGCGCAGCGCGCCGTTGCCGGCGTTGAGCGCGTAGAGATAGTCGTTGCTGGCGCCGACGTAGAGCGAGCCATCCGTCTGAACATTGACCGAGATGTTGCTGATCATCGCCCCGATGGGATAGTGCCACTTCTCCGTGCCGGTGGAGGCGTCCAGCGCAAAGACCACGCCGTCGTCGGAGGCGGCGTACACGACGCCGTTGACCACCGCAGGCCGGCCCTCGATGCTGCTACTCCGCTGGATGTGCCAGATGATGGTGCCGCCGTTGATGGCGTAGACCCAGCCGGTATCGGTCGTCACGTAGACGATACCGTTGACGGCGGTCGGCTTGTTGGGGCTGCCGTTGATCGTGACCTTCCAGCGCTGCTTGCCGGTGCTCGCGTTGATGCCGTAGTAGACGCCGTTGGTCCCCGAAAACACGGTCATTTGGTCGAGCGATACTCCCGGAGTCGCGGTCGGCCCTGAGGAGGATTGCGTCGCCGTGGGCGAGGGCGTACCCGATCCTGCGGTGCCGCTGGCGCTCGCTGTTGGGGAGCTGCCCGCGCTCGTGGTGGTGCTCGCGCTCGATGCACAGGCCGCGAACACCATGCACGCGATGCCCAGCAGAGTGACGGCGCGAAGCCGTGCCGATAGGGACTGGAAGCGTATTGAGGGCATGCGAGGCTCCCTTTCTATTGAGGTGCGAAGACGAGTATACACCAACGGATCGGACATGTCTCCAGCTTCGCAAACGGGGAAGTGTCGGCGCGGACGCACGCCGGCATGCTTGTGGTGCGCCTGGAATTCCGCGCGTCTGGCTGCGGGTGCGCATCGAGCGCGTGGTTGCGCTTCGCCCGGATCCTTAACCAATTCTTAACGCTGCGGCGCCCGACAGGGACAACACAGAGGTATCGGTGTGCGTATCAACAGCGGTCTCTTCAGTGTGCGGCATCTTGTGGCATGCTCATGCATGCCGTGCGAGTACGAAGGAGCGCGTCATGATTCAGCCGACCGGACAAACGATGCAGACCGGCGCCACCACCCGCGCGGCGGCGTTGGAGGCCATAGACATTCGGAAGTCGCTGCCACTCGGTCGCGACCGCATCGACATCCTCAGGGGTATCTCGCTGCGCATCAATCCTGGCGAGTTCGTCTCCATCGTCGGCCCGTCCGGCTCGGGCAAGTCCACGTTGCTGGGAATCATCGCCGGGCTGGATAGCCCGACCAGCGGCCAGGTGCTGGTTGACGGCGTCGATATAACCCGCATGAGCGAAGGCCAGCTCGCCGCCGTGCGCAATGCCAAGATCGGCATGGTCTTCCAGGCCTTCAATCTGATCCCCACCCTCACCGCGCAGGAGAACGTCGAGGTGCCGCTCTACGTTGGCAAGCATACCGGTAGCCCTTCCGCCCGCGCGCAAGAGCTGCTGACGCTGGTCGGCCTGCAGCATCGCACCGGCAACCGCCCCACCCAGCTCTCCGGTGGCGAGCAGCAGCGCGTCGCCGTCGCGCGGGCGCTGGCGACCAACCCCGCCATCGTCATCATGGACGAGCCGACCGGCAACCTCGACAAGGCCAACGGCGACAACGTGCTCCAGATGATCCGCGACCTGCGCCAGGCGACCGGCACCACCTTCGTCATCGCCACGCACGACCCCAACGTCGCCGGGGCGGCGGACCGCGCCATCCGCATCGTGGACGGCCTCGTGGCCGAATAGCGCGTCGCGTGGGCACTTCGCGTCACTACTCGAAGCAACTCCGCCTCGTGCGGTTCGTCTGGGGGCTTCTCATGAGATTGCGCTTGTATTGGAACTACGCCACGCGGTCGCTGATCCGCAACGGTCAGCGCACACTGCTGGCGATCTTCTGCGTCGCCGTCGGCGTGATGGCGATCGTCTCGCTCGAGCTGGTCGGCAACATGATCGGCGGGGCGCTCACCGGCAACGTCCGCGACAGCAACGGCGGCGACGTGCAGGTGCGCAGCGATGTTTCGCCGATGACCGCAAGTCAGTTGAGCACCTTCGACTCGCTCAAGTCGCAGGGCCTCATCACCGCGTGGTCGGCGGTCTCGGCGCGCGACGCGCAGACCTATGACAACAGCGGCAACGCCCAATTCTACTCCGTGCGCGCCGTCGATCCCGCCACTTTCCCTGTGGCTGGCCCGCCGATCTTCACCAATCCCAGCAATGACACGCTTGCCAGCGCCCTCAGCGACGACGGCGCCGTCGCCAGCGCGCAGCTTCTGACCCAGCTCCACGCCCACGTCGGCGATTCGCTCTCCATCTCGACGACCGACGGGCGCACGCTCAACGTGCACATCACCGCGGCGATCGCGAGCGCCGGGCAGTTCAACACGGCCGTTGCGCTCGTCTCGCTCGATACGTACAGCGCGGCGAGCAGCAGCTCCGGTCTGCCCGTCACGTACAGCGTCGTCTACGCAAACGTCCCCGGCGGCTCGGTGGCCAATCAAAACGCGGTGAAGAGCGTGCTCGGGCAGCAGCTGCCGCGCGCCACCGTGACGACCGTGAATGATGCGATCCAGCAGAACAAAGACTCGGTCCAGAACATCAACTACTTCTTGGAAATCGTCGGCCTGCTGGCGCTGCTGATCGGCGGTGTGGGCATCATCAACACCATGCAAGTGTTGCTGCGGCGGCGGCGCACAGAGATCGCCATGCTCAAGACGGCGGGCTACCGCCAGGGCGATCTGTATAGCATGTTTGGGCTGGAGGCGGCGTTGCTCGGCCTGCTCGGCGGCGTCATCGGCGCGGCGGCTGGCATCGGCGTCAGCTTCATCCTCAGGGCCTTCGTCCAGAATGCCTTCTTCGTGCAGTTGCCCACCACCATCGACGCCAGGACGGTCGTCTTGGGCGTGGTGATCGGCTTCGCCACCGCGTTGATCTTCGGCATCATGCCGATCGTACAAGCCAGCAGCGTGCGCCCCATCGCCGTGCTGCGCGAGCTGCCGGAGGGCGGGGGCGGCGCGAGCGTCCTCCTCACCATCGGCCTGGGGATTCTCGTCGCTATCCTCTACTTCGTCCTGGCGGACGTCATCCTCGGCAACAACCTCCCGCTCGCCATCTTCTCCGTCGGAGGGACCGGCCTCTTCCTGCTGTTCCTCAGCCTCTTCTTCGGGGTGGTCGTGCTGGTCATCAGTAAACTGCCGGTGCTGGAGCGTTTCACCTGGTGGTATCTGCTGATCATCCTCGCGGGGCTGGCGATCTCGGCGCTGCTGACCATCGCTGTCCCTGGCTTCGGCATCCTGCTGCTCGCGGTCTCCGTCTTCGGCCTGCTGATCGTCGTGCTCCCCCGCTCATGGAAGGTCAACTTCCGGCTGGCGCTGCGTAACATCGGGCGGCAGAAGGCGCGCACGGTGACGACGCTGGTGGCGCTCTTCATCGGCCTCTTCGTCATCGGCACGGTGCTGGCGCTGGGGCAGAACATCCAGGACAAGATCGGCAGCGCCATCTCCTCGCAGATCACCTACAACTCCTACATCATCGCCGGCTCCAACAACAAGGATCAGGTGGATGCGGCGTTGAAGACGGTCGGCGGCGTGCAGAAGGAGCAGATCAACACCATCGCGTATGTCTACCCAGTATCGGTCAACGGCGTCCCGTTCGACACCATCCTGAAACAGTCGACGGGATCGGGCGCCAATAAGATCGGCTCGCAGGAGTTGCAAGGGTACCTCAGCTCGGTGGAAGGCTTCGATCTCGCACATGGCAGCGTCCCCGACGTCACACTCAGCAAACCCGGTGGCGGATCCGCCGGGCAGAATCTCACCGCCGCCGACGCAGCGACCAACAACGTCATCATGTCGCCGCGCACCGCGCTCCCTCCGCTCAACCTCAAGGTCGGCGATACCATCGTCGTCGCCGATATCAATCAGCAGAACCCGGTGACGCTTACCGTGAAGGGATTCGGCTCCGGCCTTTCACTCGTGAGCGGCGGCATCTCGATGGACAACAGCGTCGCGCTGGCACTTAGCGGGGGCCATCCGGCCTACTCCTACTCGCTGAAGCTCGACCCCGCGAAGGCGACGCAAGAGCTCCATCAGGTGCAGAGGCTGGTGCCGTCCATCCAGACCTTCAATATCGCTGATTTCCTTTCGGCGTTCATCAAGATCCTCGACAACTTCATCGGCATGATCACCGCGATCGGCTCGCTGACGGTGCTGGCCGGCGTCATCATCATCGCCAATGCGGTGGCACTGGCGATGCTGGAGCGGCGGCGTGAGTTGGGCATCCTCAAGGCGGTGGGTTACACCAGTCGCAGCGTGCTCGGCGAGGTTCTGATCGAGAACGGCATCGTTGGCTTCACCGGTGGGCTACTGGCGCTGCTCTTGGTGGCCCTCTTCCTGACGGTGGCCGCCAAGCTGATCTTCAAGACGGACCTCGGCGTCGGCGCGCCGTTGGTGCTGTTCCTCGTCCTCGGCACCGCGGCGATCTCGATGCTCGTGGCTGGCCTGGTGGCGTACCAGTCCACGCGCGTGCGCCCGCTCGAAGTGCTGCGCTACGAGTAGCGGTATCCCAATCCTGGTCGAGCGGGGCTCCTCATGCGAGGGTGGCGTTGTTATGCTGCCTCTTCCATGAGCGGCTCCGCCCGCGATCCTCGCTTGAGGACGGCGTAGGTCGCGCCTTGCACCAACACGGCGGTGAGGCAGGCGGCCCGGGATGCCACGAGGATGCCCGCGCGTTCGAGCAGCACGGCCAGCACGAAGAAGGACGAGGCGAAGGCGAACGGGCCGTAGACGACTCCACGCATCAGCCGCACGACGGCTCGGCGCCCGCGGAGCGCTGCGTGAAGACGGCGTAGATCGCGGCGTAGACAGGGAACGGCGAGAGCAGGCCGCTGAGGCGCAGACCCAATGCCGACGAAATGCCCGTCACCAGCAATACGAGCGCGGTCGCCAACGCCATCCGCGCGGCGATCTCCCAGCGCGGCGAGATCGACGGAGCTGTTGTCGTGCGCCCCTCGCGCACCGTGCGATCTGGCGGGAAGACGAGCAGGCCCAGCGCGAATGACGCCAGCGCGCAGGCGAAGAGCGGCGCCAGCGGCGGAGTCACCTGCTGCAAGGCTAATGTCACCACCAAGAAGACGCCGGCGCTCGCCACGAAGGTCGCCGGCCAGCGCCAGTGCTGCGCCAACCAGCTATACGCGAGGGGCTATGGGCCACCTCGGAGAAGCCCCCGCCAGGATGCCCTGCGCAGCGGCCGCCGCGAACGCCGCGCCGTGGTCCAGCGCGAGCAGCAGCGCGATGGGACCCGAGGTGAACGGCAGCCCCACTAGCCGCCCGCTCACATCCGGCCCCAGCGGCGGCCCACCAGCGAGATTGCGGCGATCAGCATGGGTGTGAGGGTGCGCTATACGGTGAGATTCTGCTCGCGACGCTACCTTTGGTTCAGTCGAATGGTGTGGGTGTCTGACTGGCGCGGAGATTCGAGCGGTCCCTCAGCATACGCCTATCGCGCTAGCGCCTCTGTGATAGGCTGAAGCGGATCAGCTCTGAGGAGGCGGCGACCATGCATCTCGATCCGACGACGCTCGCTCAGTGGTTCGGCGCCTATGGGTATCCAGCACTCGCGCTGCTGGTGACGCTTGCCGCCTCCGGCGTGCCGATACCGTTCCCCGTCGGCGCCGCGTTCGTGGCCCTGGGCGCACTCACCGCCGCGTCGCACGGACCGAGCTTTGCCGTCTTACTGGTCGTGGCGCTGCTCGCGGCCACCCTCGGCCACAGCGTGGATTACTGGCTCGGACGCGCGGGCAGTCCGCTGCTGAGGCGCGGCCTCTCCCGGTTGGAACGCCGCGCCGGCTGGGGCGCGCTTGACCGCGCCGAGCAGGGATTGGCCCGCAACGGGAGCGCCTTGATCCTGTTGACGCGCTTCCTGCTGACGCCGATTGCCAGCCCGGTGAGCGCGCTGGCCGGCGCGACGCGCTTCCCCTACGCGCGTTACCTCGCCCTCGAAGCGTTCGGACAACTGATCTACTTCGGCGGCTATCTGGGACTGGGGCGCGCCCTCGGCCCGGCGATGATCCATAGCGGGTTGACGATGGTCCTGTTCTTCGGGGTGATCGCGCTATTGGTGTTGGCGCCCATCCTTTTGTTGCGCCTGCGACCAGGATTGTTGCGCCGACTCACCCAACCCTCCACCGCGCCAGAAGAGGTGGTTGACGTCGCGCTTGCCACCGCCTCGCCTGCGCCGCCGCTTGCCCGGCGCCGGGCGGCTCGCCCTCCGCGCGAGTAGCCCGCGACCCGTCTCAGACAACACGATACGGTCGCCAGACGACCACATCCTGGCGCGCGGCGTAATGGAGCAGGGGTGGTTCGTCTGCGAGCGGGATGCCATGTGACTGCCCCAGCGTGTTGACGGCGAACTCGGCCTCGGCCACCTGCAAGGGCCACGGGCCGTGTTGGATCTCGCCGCGATAGACCTGCCCACGCGGGCTGACGGCGTAGAGGCAGTAGCGCTCGGCGAGGAAGTATTCGAGGGTGCCGCGTTCGGCGGTGAACGGCGGCTGGACAGGACGATAGCTGGCTTCGAGTCGCGCGGGCAGGCCGCCGTGGATCGTGGCGCTTGTATAGTGGACCGCGTCGCCGTCGCGCTCGCAGCGCATCGCGGCACTGAAGTATGGCAGGTAGAACAACCGTCGCGCGATCGCCACGGCAACAGCGTTCGCCGCGTCGAGGCTGAAGAAATAGACGCCGGGTCGACCGCCTATCGTGACATACGTGCGCACGTTCAGCTCAAGGAAGGACGAGAGTCCAGGGACCGCCGGCACGCCTCGCGGACGCACGCCTCGCATCTGGAATGGCACGATGCCAACCCACGCATTGCCGTCGAAGCTATCCAGCGCGCCGTGCGGCATGGCAGGTGAGAGCAACGGCGCCAGCAGATCGGGCGCGACAGGCCAGTGTGCGAAGAGCAGCTCGTGCCACTGCTGCCGCATCACCCATGGACTCGACGGCAGCGGCCACTCGCGCTGCTCCGTCTGTCGCAGGATCTCGCTCGCTCTCATCCAATCTCCGCTCCCGCAGCATCCCACTATTGTCTATAGATGAGCATAGTTGAGGGTGGACGAGGCGATCAATTACAGAAATGGGCCAGAAAGGCCCACGCTTTAGAGCCGGGGATGAAGGGCCTGCTCCCCTTGCAAACACGCATGCTTTATGTTATCACGTTGACATGCGTAAGACCTTCAGATACCGGCTATAACCGACCCACGAACTGCGCCGTCTCCTGGAGCGGCAGCTTGAAGAGTGCCGCTGGCTTTACAATCACTTGCTGGCCGAACGGCGGGATTCCTGGGAGCAGCGGCATGAGCTCGCGCGCCTGTATGACCAGCACGCCACGCTGCCGGCGCTCAAGGCGGAGCGGCATACGCTGGCCGAGGTGCAGTCGCAGGTCTTGCAGAACGTCGCCGTACGCATCGACCTCGCTTTCCAGGCATTCTTCCGCCGCGCCAGGGCGGGCGAGCAGGAACCAGGCTATCCCCGCTTTCGCGGCTGGGGTCGCTACGACAGGCTCACCTTCCCGCAGGTGCCGGTCGGCTGCAAACTGGACGGCGAGGCCGAACGCCTGCGCGTGATGAACGTCGGGCAGGTGAAGATCGTCATACACCGCCCTCTGGAAGGCACGCCCAAGACGGCCACCCTCCGGCGCAGCAGCACCGGCAAATGGTACGTCTCGTTCGCCTGTGAGTGCGCCGATACTCCTCCTTTGCCAGCCACCGGATGCGAGGTGGGCCTTGATGTTGGCCTGAAGACGTTTGCGATGCCCTGCACCGGCACGCAGGACGCCATCGAGAATCCGCGTTTCTTCCGCCGTGATGAACATGCCCTGGCTGGGGCGCAGCGACGACTTTCCCGCGAGGAGAAGGGCACCCCTGAGCGCGGGCAGCGGGGGCGCATAGTGGCGCGCGCGCATGAGCGTATCGCCTGGCGGCGCGACGACTTCGCCCATCAGCACCGCCGCCGCATCATCAACATCTTCGATCTGATCGCCGTCGAGGATTTGTCGGTCAACCGGATGACGCACAACCGTTGCCTCGCCAAGAGCATCCACGACGCGGCGTGGGGCCAGTTCGCAGACCTCCTCTCCTACAAGGCAGCATGGGCCGGTCGGAGATTCGTCGCGGTGAACCCCGCGTACACGAGTCAGGATTGTCCCAGCTGTGGGCATCGGCAAACGCTCGCCCTCTCCGACCGCATCTACACCTGCCCCTGCTGCGGGCTGGTCCTCGACCGCGACCTGAACGCCGCCCGGAATATCCTGCGATTGGCAAAAGCATCGTTGCGAGACCTGTTGGGATTGGGGCAACAATCCCTGGCGCAAGCCTAGAAGCTCCCGCATTTATGCGGGAGAGTTGTCACATGCTGAGTCAGCGAGTTCGCCGGACATCAGGTAAGAGATCGTTTTGAGGGCATGGGGCGCGAGCCTGAGGCCGACATTAAAAGCGCTGAGCGTTCCCTGGTAGTTCCTCAGTTCCACCGAACAGAGACGGCGAACGCTGTGCTACGTGCCGCGCTCCCCTGCGGTGTGAGCGTGACATCGAGGTGCCTCGTGATGTGGCCGTCAACGCGAGGATGTCCTTCGCCATCGTGGTCATCACGGACTGAATGCGGGGGAGGTTCCTGCCGGGGAGCGGCATGCCTGTGGCATCGCGCACGATTACGGTGATGGTGTTGGGACCGTCGAGATACGAGCATGCACGTTTAGCCCTTGCCGCACCCTCAGCGCCGGTAGACACCTGCGTGAGCACTCATCCCAACCACGTCTTCGCGTAGGTCGCGCTCCGCGACTGGTATGGCTTTTGCTCTTCTGTTAGTACAGGGGATGAGACCTGCAAGAGGCTGAGGGGATTGCGATGGACGCCGCCAGCGAACGTCAGAAGTCACGCCGCGCGCCCGATGCGTGGCTACGCCGGAAGCTGCGCGCATACTACCCGCACCCTTATCCGCGCGCGGTCGAGTCAATCGTACGGGCGGCACGGGGCGTGGAGGTTACGCCGAGCGAGCCGAGCTTCGATAATCCGTTCACGCTGGACGATCTCGCTTCTCTCGACGGCGAGACGCTGCGCGAGGTACTCGCGGCGAAACGTGCGTCGTTGCCGGCGGACGAACTGGCGGTGGTGCTCCGCGAGGCTACACCGGCGGTGCAGCGCCGCGTGCGCGACGGGCTTCTTGGGCGGGACCGCGCACGTTTCGATGCCATCCTGCGCGCCGGCGAGGCGGGGGAAGCACGAGAGGCCCGCCAGCGCCTGCTGGACGCGTTCTTCTGGGAGCTTACCTATCGCAAGACGCCGGAGCTCTACGAGGCGCTGACCGAGGGGGAGCGGATGCATCCCGCGCTTTTCCCGACGCTCGAACCATGGATGCGCGGGCGCGACGTGCTGGACGCGGGGGCCGGCAGCGGGCGCGCCACGCTCGAATGCCTGCGCTGGGGTGCGCGGCGGATCTACGCGGTCGAGCCGTCGGAAGGGCTGCTTCGGCTGCTCGGTGAGAAGGCGAAGCCCCTGTCGGGCGCCGATCGTATCGTGTCTATGCAAGGTCGGTTCGACGCGCTGCCCCTGGCGGACGGGAGCGTGGATACGGCCCTATCGTGCTCGGCCTTCACCTCGCTGCCGAACCAGGGCGGCGAGGCAGGCCTGCGTGAGTTGCGGCGGGTGACGCGCGGCGGCGGCACAATCGTGATCATCTGGCCGCGCCCCGAAGATTTCGGCTGGCTGGCGGAGCGAGGCTTTCGCTACGTTGCCCTGCCGGCGCGCGACGAGATGAGCGTGCGCTTTCGCTCATTGGCAGTGGCGCTGCGGGTGGCGCGTCGCTTCTACGCTGACAACGCCGCCGTGCGGCGCTACCTGGCGCGGACGCGCCGACCCGAAGTGCCCTATCGACTGCTGGGAAACAACCCTCCCCACGACTTCTGCTGGCTGCGAATAGAAAAATGATCTGGGAGTTGAAGCTGACTCTGTACCCAGTGGTCGTACACCGCGCCCAGTTCCCATGAGAAGTCCCACCAATCGCTCTTTGGCTCCTTCTTGCCCTTGAGCGTGACGCGGACCTTGAATGCGTACAGGAACCGGCGCTTACTATCAAAATCAGCCGTATGCAGACGCTCTTTGGCTTCGGTGCCGAGCGAGACCAGGGTGCCCACTACGTCCTCTTCCTGCTCGAAGCGCCCAATTGATTCCGCCAACTCTTCCCGCTTGACTGCGAGCCCCCTCGCTTTCTTTGCCTCACTCTCTGCTATCCTCGTCCATTCGGCACGGTCCTCGTCCGATGCGGCGTCGAGTGAGGATGCCTTTGCGTTCTTTGCACGGCGCTCCGCGTTTTCGATCTGCTTTTTGACGGCATCCAACTCATCCTGCTTACCGCTCCTACCGGACACGCGCTCTGTCTTCCAAATCTCGTACTTCATGCGGAGAACGGCAGGGTCTTCAAACTGGCGAATGAAGAATTGCCACTCCCAGTCATCTATGCGTTTCGTGCGCCACGACCAGTTACCGCCTGGACACCCATCCTCATGTACGGTGCCTGTGCAGCGGTTGCGGTAATGCTGATCCCCATGATTGAAATTCACGGATGGATTCCTGCCGCAGTATCCACACACGCCCAAGCCGTTGCGCAGTAGCGCCTGATGGGGATCGCGCATGTTGCGCGCAGCAACCACCTTATTGTGTTTGAGCGTTTCTTGGTTGGCGACAAATACTTGCTCGTCTACTATGGGAGGGCAGACATCGGGTCCGTAGACAACCCGATCCTCGTCTTCTACGTCACGGACGCGGAACCCGGTATACTCTGTCGGTTCGCCGGTTACTGGATCGTTGCGGACCACGGCGGTACGGGCAGTGCGCCAGCCGACAAGTTTACCTATGTACGCGGTATCCGAAAGTATCTTCAGAATGGTCGATGCGCGCCACACGCCAGATATATGTCGGCCCTTGGGCAGCTCACCACGCGCTTCCCATAGCTGTGTTGGGGTAAACACACCCTCTGCGACCAAGCGTTGCCCTATGGCGCGAATGGTCAATCCATCAGGTGGACCGGGCCACACCCACCCGATCTGGCCGAGGTGTGGCAGGCGTATGTCGCCCGCTTCGCCATTGAGCACCCCCGCCGCTTCTTCACGCAAACGCTCAAATGGACGACGCCCACGCTGCGGGCGCCGCAGGCGGCCGACCGCTGGACGTGGCTGCTGCTCGTGGCTGCTGCTCGTGGCTGCTGCTCGTGGCGTAGGTGCAGCTGCGGTTAGCGCGGGATCAGGGGGCGCATGTCCGCCTCCCGTGACAGCCGCCGTTGCCGCCTGAACGGCGCACGCCTGCGCGGGTCCGTCGCGGCTTTGCGCAGCTGCTGGCGCGGGTGGGCAGTCCGGTGAGCACGCCAAAACCCGGTGGACGGTCACGCGGGCGTCCGCAGGGCAAGCGTGCTCCCCCGCTGTGCGCTTTCCGGCGGTCAAATTGACGCCCTGACGCATTCCTCGCTTCGTTTGCGAGGCCACCTGCCGGTACCCAAAACGAGGGCTGGCCGCTCGCGGTAGGTTAACGGGTAAGCTTAGACCTTATTCGGAAACGTGGTAGAGTAGGGAGGATGCAAGGGCGACATGAGGAATGCAGGAGCAGGCGGATGGGACGGACACGACCCTGGGAGCTGAGTGAGGAGGTGTGGGAGCGAGCAGCACCATTGTTGCCACCGGCCAAGCTGCGGGTAAGAGGTGGACGTCCGCCGCGCAGTGACCGCGAGATGCTCGGCGCCATCCTGTATGTCTTGCGCACGGGCTTGCAATGGAATGCCTTACCGCGCGAGATTGGCGCGTCAACGACGGTGTATGACCGCTTCCGTGCTTGGGAGCGCGACGGGTTCTTTGCGCGGCTGTGGGCGGCAGGGCTGGCGGAGTATGACGAGTTGGCGGGCATTGACTGGGAGTGGCTCAGCCTGGATGGAGTGATGACCAAAGCCCCTTTCGGCGGCGCCGCGACCGGAGCCAATCCCACCGATCGCGGTAAGCGGGGAACGAAGCGCAGCACGCTGTGTGAGGGACATGGCCTGCCGCTCGCCATCGTCGTGGCCGGAGCCAATGCGCCCGACATGAAGCTCACCGCGCCCACCCTGGACGCGCTGGTGGTGGATCGGCCCGAACCCACGGCGGATGAGCCGCAGCACCTGTGTCTGGATGCGGGCTACGACTACGAGCTACCGCGCTTTGCCGCCGAGCAACGCCAATACGTGGCCCACATCCGGCCGCGCGGCGCAGACCGCGCCAACGCGGGCTCCACCGATCCGCTCAAGCGTCCGCGGCGCTGGGTGGTCGAGCGGCTGCACAGTTGGCTCAACCGCTCGCGTCGAGTCTTGGTCCGCTGGGAGAAACTGGAGCGCACGTACGAAGCGTTTCTGCATCTGGCCTGCGCCCTCCTCTGCTTCCAGCAATGCGACCGTTGCCGCGCACATTTTGCCGCTTCCCCGTAACTTTCAGCGCCAGACCGACAAGCATACGCTCTTCTACGTCCCGCGCTGCCGAACGCTATCCTGTGCCGTCTGACGGCAGGGCGTCCTCAAGTGGTTGGCTGGTCACAGAAGCGCTATGCTGTTTCCTGGCGCTAACTCTGCGATGAGAGGGCCCGGTGGGCCGCGCTTCCCCTGGGCTAGCAGCGCGACCACCTGTGCTCGTGCCCCGACCAGCGCATGAGGAAAGAGGAGTAGCACACCAAGCCACAGGAGGCTTTACATCGACGTGCACTCACCCTGGCCGTAGCATAGTTGAGCTGATAGAAAGGTTTCTTTCTTTCTGACACAATAGAGTATGCGTGTAGCGACGGCTCTGGCGTTGCAGAATGCAGAATCCGGACCGGCCGGACGAGGTGCCGACGCCGCCGACCCAAGGAGGCATGACATGGCCAGGATCAGCTATGACGAGCAGACCGCTGCAGCGTTCAAGGCGGTCCGCGAGGTCCCACGCGACGGACTCTCGGAGTGGCGCGAGGCGGTACGACGTCACCTGCGCCCTTCGCAGGGAATGACGCTGGTGGACATCGGCGCGGGGACTGGTGCGTTCGCCACTGCCTTCAGCGACTGGTTCGACCTCAGCGTCCTCGCCGTCGAGTCGTCGGACGCGATGCGGGATCGGGTCCCGCGGACAGCGGCCATCCAGGTGCTTGAGGGAACTGCGAGCGCCCTACCGCTGCCAGATGCATCGGCAGACGCCGCATGGCTCTCCCTGGTCTTGCACCACATCCCAGACCTAGGAGTCGCCGCACGCGAGATCCGCCGCGTGCTCCGCCCCGGCGCCCCCGTCCTCATCCGCCAGGGCTTCCCGGACAGATACGAGCCCTCGGGGGACCTGAAGCTCGACAGGATCGAACTCGTGCGATGGTTCCCTGAGACCGCTCGGACGATCGCTACCTACCCTTCTATCAAGGAGACGTGCAAGGCGTTCGCGGCCGCAGGATTCCACCAGGACGCCCTTGAGCAGGTTCGTGAGACGTACCCGACCAGCCTCGCGGACTTCGTCGGCCAGGTGGATACTTTCCGCCAGGCCGACACCACGATGCGCAATCTCACCGAGGACGAGTTCCTCTGCGGGAAAGCACGTCTCCGCCGTGCCGTACGAGATGCCGAGGACACAGCGAACCCGGAAACCAGAAGCAACTGGCTTGACCTCTTGGTTCTGCGCTGACAGGTTCGGCGGCCATTCAACCACGACAGGTGGCTTATCGCCAGGGTGACTGCACGTCGATGTAAAGCCTCACATGGCCAAGAGTGGAGGAGTAGCCGTGCAAGAGCGACCTGCGGACCGCTATGACCAGTGGGGGATTGGGTATCACCTGACACGCCGGGAGGATCCACGGCTAGCGCGTCGCATTCATGCTGCGCTGGGCGATGCACGGTCGGTCGTCAACGTCGGGGCTGGAACCGGCTCTTATGAGCCGAAAGACCGGCGGGTGATTGCGGCGGAGCCCTCCGAGGTCATGATTGCGCAGCGACCGCGGGATGCTGCGCCAGTCGTCCGCGCGGTGGCGGAGGCGCTGCCGTTCGCCGATCGAAGCTTCGATGCAGGCATGGCCCTGTGGACGATCCACCATTGGACCGATCCGGTGCGGGGAGTAGCGGAACTACGCCGCGTGGCTCGTCGTGTGGTCATCGTCGCGGCCTCCAGGGTCATGAATCAGCTGTGGCTCACGGCCGACTATTGGCCAGGGATGGCTCGAGACCGTCGACCCGACATCCAGCCGAAGATGATCGCCGCTCAGCTCGGCGGCACAATACACATTGAGCCCCTGCCGCTGCCATGCGACTGCGTGGACGGGTTTGGCGAGGCGTATTGGGCGCGACCGGAGGCGTATTTGGACGCCACGCTGCGGGCGGGGATGTCGTGCTTTCAGCGGCTGGAGCCAGACGAGCTCGAACGCGGTCTGCAGCAGCTTGCCGCGGACCTGCGGTCGGGGGATTGGGATGCCCGGCACGGCTACCTGCGCCACACTGACGACCTTGACTGTGGCCACCGCCTGATCGTGGCGGACGAGGAGAGCTGAACAGCGTGCGTTGGGAGCAAGCCATGCATCGCTACCGGGCCGTTATGTAGGTGGCCAGTACCCTGAGTTACTTTCAGCAGTGTGATGGCCGCCAAGCGGACCAAGCTGGTTTCCGAATAAAGTCTAAGTGCGCTAAGATCGCCCGTGCTTGAGTACCTGCATGATGTGGTAGTAACGATTCAGGCGTTGGGCATCCTTGCCACCGGAGTACGTGGCTAGGCCACCGAGAGCGCGGCCCTGATCTCATCGGCGGTCCATGTCGGTCGTGGGAGGACTGTTTCTGTGGGCCAGCCGACAGCGCACCGCGATCCGGGTGATGGTGCGCCGGTACTGGCCCGCATGATAGTCGCTGGCCGGGCCAGGGACGAGTCCGACCTGGCGCTCCGGGTCGCGGGGGTCGACGACCCAGTCGGTGACCTGGGCGGCCAGCAGGCGTGCCCGCGCCGTCGAGTAGTCTTTGGTGACGACGAAGTAGCCGCGCATGAGCAACCAATTGATGTCGGAGATGCTGCCCGCTCCGGCGTCGATGCGGATGAGGGTG
The DNA here is from genome assembly GCA_963841205.1 of uncultured Chloroflexia bacterium. Classification (GTDB taxonomy): domain Bacteria; phylum Chloroflexota; class Ktedonobacteria; order Ktedonobacterales; family JADMIN01; genus CAWAWP01. The sequence continues at coordinate 597,806 of CAWJCH010000014.1, forward strand.
CGCTGCCCGCTTGGCCGCGTCGAGGTCGCAGGGTCGCTTCGGCGGCCGCGACGAGGGGGAGCAAGGCGACGTTGAGCTGCGTCTTGCCGTCGAAGAGGCGGTCGACGACGATCTCCGGATAGCGCGTGGCCATGCACGCGCCCGAGTTGGCGCCCGCGCCGGTTGCGCTGCTTGGCGAAGTAGCCGGCGTGGCCAAGGCCGCTTTCTTGCCGCAGGGCATCCCGCTCATGTCGACATCGAGCACCAGAACCACTGCTGGCTGCGCGTGGAAAAGTAGTCGCCGAGCGGTCCGCCCAGGCGGGCGGCCTACGCGCGGTCGCGAACGTGGGCATCGAGGAAGCGGGCGATCTGCGGATAGGCCTGCACGCGGTTGGCACGCTTGATCAGGCCGTGGCCCTCGTCGTCGAAGCGCAGATACTCGACCGGCACACCGCGCGTCCGTAGAGCCGCGACGATCTGCTCCGCCTCGCCGACCGGCACGCGCGGATCGTTGGCGCCGTGGACCACGAAGAGCGCGGCGGTGATGGCGTCAACATGATGGATCGGCGAGATTGCCTCCAGAAACGCGCGATCGTTTTCGAGGCTGCCGTACTCCGGCTCGCGCAGCTTGCGGCGCCAGGGTCCGGTGTTTTCGAGGAAGGTGACGAAGTTGGCGATGCCGACGATATCGACGCCGGCGGCCCAGAGATCGGGGTAGGTGGTCAGCGCCGAGAGCACCATGAAGCCGCCGTAACTGCCGCCCATCACGGCGATGCGACGCGGATCGGCGATGCCCTCGCCGGTGAGCCAGCGCACCGTGGCGGCGAGGTCGGCCACCGAATCCATGCGCAGGCGCACGTCGTCGAGGCTCTGGTAGCGATAGCCGTAACCGGTGCTGCCGCGCACGTTCGGCTCCAAGACGGCGTAGCCGCTCGCGGCGAGGTACTGCACGATGGGGTTGTAGACGGGCCGCGTCTGGCTTTCGGGTCCGCCGTGGACGTAGACGATCACCGGTAGGTTGCGCGGCTCGGCCTCGCGCGGCAGGAAGAGGTAGCCGGGGATCTCCAGTCCGTCGAAGGAGGGGTAGCGCGAGAGCCGTGGCGCGACGAAGGCGGCGTCGGGTAGGGCGCCTCGGGCGCTGCGAGTCGCGCGGGTGAGGGATCGGTTGTCCACGTCCCAGAGCCAGATGTTCACCGCGTCGTCCGGCGGGGCGAAGGTGAAGGCGAGGCGTGAGGCGTCGGGCGACCACTGCATGCCGACGGCGACGCCCTGCGGCAGGTCCGGCGCGGGCAGGGGCGTCCGCGCGTCCCACCCCGACGCGATGTCGAAGATTTCCATGCGCGAGGCGCCGTCCACGTTGGTGACCAGCGCGAGGCGGCGGCCGTCGCGGGAAAGCGCCAGCCCTTCGGCGTCCCACTGATCCTCGCGGAGGTAGGTCATCGAGCCGCCGGCGAGGTCGAGCCAGGCGGGCGAGAGGAACTGGCGTCCACGGTCGCTGAGTAGGTAGAAGCCGCGCCCGTCGGGGGACCACTGCGGAGCGATGTGACGGGCGGGGCCATCGGAGACGTCGGGGGTGAGCTGGCGCGCCTCGCCAGTCACCGTATTCACGAGTATCAGCGCGTTGCGCACGTTCGAGTCGAAGCGCTCGACCAGCACCGAACGCCCGTCGGGCGAGTAGCCGGTGGGATAGTTCGTGCCGTCGTGCTGCAGTAGTACGCGCGGTGCGGCGGTGGGGTCGTCCACCGAGAGTTCATAGAGGTCGAAGTAGCGGTTGTCGCGGGCATTGCTGGCGAAGACGATGCGCGTGCCGTCGGGCGACCATCCGCTGCTCGCGGAGCCGTCCTCCTGCCAGCCGCCGAAGACGTGGATCACCTCGGGCAGGTCGGTCAGCGGCGTGCGCGTCGAGCCGTCGCCGCTCATGAGGTACAGCTGCGTGCGCTCGTTGCCGCCGACGTCACCGCCGACGATCAGTCGGTCGTCGAGGGGCGAGTAGGCCACGCCGGCGATGCGCTCGCCGCCGAAGGTCAACTGATCGGGCCAGGGAGGCACGGCAGCGACGGTGCTGGGCGCCAACGCGACGCTCCAGACTTCGGCGACGCCGGTAATGTCGGTGAGGAAAGCGAGGCGTGCGCCGTCGGGCGAGAAGCTGGCGCCGTAGGACGGGCGAACGTTGAGATAGCGCACGAAGTCGGGAGCCGCATTCGTCCCGCTCGGCGTGCGCGCGTTCTGCTCCATGGTCATAGGTCATCTCCTGGGTCGCGGCGTGGGGCCGCGCATGACCGCCCTGTCGCTAGCGATCCCTATTCCAAATCTCGGCATCATCGCCTGATAGCAGGCCGTGCTGGGTTGTTGTCGCTCCCGGCCTGAGGGCCGGGGCCAGCCCCGCCCGGCGCAAAGGCCCACGTCTATGAGCGGTCGCACCTCGTACCTTGGCCTGGCGGCGGCGACACGGCTTGGCCGTTGCGTCAGAGAATAGCGTGGCGAGAGGCTATCCACCAGTCTGACGACTGACGAAGGCCAGAATGCACACGCGGATCAGGAGCGCGACGACTCCGACCCAGGGACGTGGCGAGGAAGCGCTCGGCCCGGCTCGCCGTGCGCTGCGCTCCAGGGCGAGTCGTGGCGAGGGGCGGCGTTGATGGCTCGGGTCGCGATTCGCGGACGGCGGTGGACTGCTCGGGCAGCACGATTGTTGGCTGCTCAGCGGCTTCGGCGCGCTCGTCATGTCGATTCGCCTACAAAGCTCGGCGCGCTGAACGCCTCGGGGGTGTCGGCACGGACCCCGCGATAGCGTGGTCCACTCGTCCTCCTTGCGTCACGGTGTCGCTGTCTGGTTTACCGGTTTCGAGCGGTATGTATTTGAGGGGGATTGGCGCACTTGTCGCGCGGCGATGCCGAAGAGCAGGAGCGCGCCCAGCGCCGGCAGTTCGTTCGCCCAGACGCCGAGGGAGAAGCCGAGGATGACCGGCGGGAAGCGCGCGAGCGCCTGCTGCAGAGGGTCCGCCGCGGCGAGGTTGATCAGCAGAGTCGCCAGCACCACCACGCTGAGCTGACGCGCGGCGGCTTCTCGCTTCCCTTGTTGTGACGCCCCGCGCCAGCGCCGCAGCGCGTTACCTAGGACCAGCGCGTTGGCCGGGAGCAGCCAGGTGTAGTGGTGCGACCAGGCGACGGGGGCGACGAGGAGGAGCGCGCAGAGCGCCAGCGCGTAGGCGGCCGCATCCTGCTCGTCCCAGTGCCGCGCCAGGGTAGGCGCGCTGCTGGTCGGCGTTCGCCCCGCGTGGCGCGCGAGCAGCAGTGCTGTAGCGGCGGCGATGCCCAAGAGTACCGCGTACTCGAGCAGGCGGAGGATCGTGTCGAGCGAGGGAGCGGATGCGTGGAGGGCCACGGCGACGACGCCGAAGAGCGCCTGATTGTTGGCGCGGGCGGCGTCATCCGAGCCGATCCGCAGGGCCTGCGGCACGGCCTGGAGGTCGACACCTGGCCCCACGATGACCACGCAGAAGCTGGCGAGCGCGGCAAGGGCGAGCGACGCGGATCGCAGCGCGCGCCAACGACGGGTGAGCACGAGGTAGCCGAGCAGCAGCAACGGCGTGAACTTCAGCATCGCCGCCGTGGCGATGGCCGCTCCGGCCCACCCGTCGCGTCCCTGGCGCAGCAGGCGAGGGACGAGCGCGAGCGGCGCCAGGACGAGGACGCCGAGTTGGCCGAGCAGCAGCGACGAGGCCGCCGGCCACGAGAGCAGGCAGAGCGGCAGCGTCGCGGCGAGCGCGAGGGCCGAGAGCTCGCGTGGGGGTGTTCCCTCCATGCCGTGGGCGAGCATGCTTCGCACCTCGCCGGCCAGTAGGAAGGCACAGCCCAGCCAGAGCGCCGCGTTGAGGACATACCAGCAGACGGCGGCGGCGGCGAACGGCAAGAGCGAGAGCGGCACGAGCAGGATCGCCAGCAGCGGCGGATAGGTGTAGGCAAGAGGATGATAGGGCAACCCACCAGCCACGCTGGCAGCATGGATGAGGACGGCGCCGGAGTAGATGTTGGCGTGCGGATCGAGGCGCAGCGCGGTGGCAGCAACGTAATACGTGGTGAAGTCGTAGCGACCACCGCTGGCGAGTGCCGTGCCGACGACCCAGACGAGCCAGAGCGCGAGCGTGACGGCGATGACACACGTGGCGAGCCCTGGCCGCGCCCCGCGCCGCACGGGGATGCCGGAGGCCGACTCCGCGGGCGGCACAACGTCTACGCTCATGGAAGCTCTCCGACCATGGCGCGAGGAGGCGGGTGCTCAGCCGCGCACGGGGTATTCGTCGACGAGGCCAGCGGGCCGGATCAGGTAGCCCTTGCCGCAGAGGCAGGGCGCCAGTTTCACCGTTAGGTCGATGCCGGAGCCGTCGGGCGACGCGGCGGTGAACGAGGTCCCCGCGTTCTGCAGCTCGATCAGCCGGTCGATCGGGGCGACACCGCCGGGATCATGGTCGATCAGCAGGCTGGCTTTGGCGACATGGCGCTGGCCGGCCTCGCACTCCGCGAGCACGTCAACGCTGAGGATGGTGTTGACGGGCATGCCGCCACTCCTTTCGGCGGCCGTTCACGGGTGGCCGCGATGCTTGGCGCACTCGCTTGGGCGCCGGCGCAATGGTATCATAGTCGCGCTACAAACACCTAGCAGACTGGAGGACTCCCCCATGACCTCGCCGAATGCGGTGGTATTTGCCCTCTCGGAGGAGTCGCTGCGGCAGCGCTGGCTGACGCGCGAGCGGTTGCGGCAGGTGACGGTGGAGGTGTTCGAGGGCGCGGGGGTGGACCTCCTGATCTTCGGCGATACGTCGAACGCGGGGCAGCCGCACTCCTTCCCCAACGTGCGCGCGCCATTCGTGCAGAGGTTCGAGCCGGGCGCCACCTTCGATGGGCTGTCGTACACGCTGGTGCGGCGTCCTGGCGCTGTCGGTCCCCTCTTCGTGCGGATCAGCGGTGTGCGGGTGGGGTAGGGGTTCCTCACCCCCTCACCTCCTCTCCCTCTGGGGCGAGGGCGGAGCAGAGTTGCTGGGCTTGCCGATTCTGCCGCTTTTCACGATTGTGCGACGAGAGGCCGGCGGATGGACTCACGCGCGGGAGCGTGCCGCCGCGAAGCCGCCTGCGCAGGCTCGGAATCGCGAGTTGCCATTTCTGCCGCATTTCGCGATTCACGCGAGCTGGCGCGACGATGCTGCCAATCTTGCCGGAATTTGTAGGCGTGCGGCAGGGCCAACGTTGCCGTTTCTGCCGGATTTCGCGATCTGTCGCACCGCGCCATGCGGGCATTGCCATTCTTGCCGCTTTTTGCGGGCGCGAGGCTGTGAGCGGTTCTGCCGATCTTGCCGCTTTTCAGAAATTTCTGCCGATTTTCGCGATTCGTCGCCATCACCCTGCCTCTTCGATTTGATGGAAAACACGAACGCCGCCCTCTCGCGCTTGGAGAAGGCGGCGTCTTGCTTCGGACTCACTGCTGTGTTACCGGTAGTATACCACGCGGGCGGGAGCGATGATGCACGCTGGGGTAGATGCCGCGCTGTAACGAGCTAGCGAATATGAGAAGTGTTCGGATGTGGCGCGGTCAGCCAGCTACACACGCTCGTGTTCGTTATGCCTCGCGCTGCGTGAAGGCGAGGACCGCCCATGCTTTCCGACGCGACCATGATTCGCACGCGTCCGTTACGGCCGGTGGCAAAGATTGTCGGGTTTGCGGTGCTCGCCTTCGTCGTGACCGCTGTGGCTGGCGGCGTCTGGACGGCGTTGCTCGCCACGAACCTGGCGACCAGCCCCGCGACTCCGTGGCCCGTCGTGGCGATGGCGCTGCTGCTGTGGGGGCTGTGGGGCGCTGGGTGGCCGCGCAGCACGTCGGCGACGCGGCCGGCATCGCTCGCTCCGCGCAATAGCGATCCCGCGCCGTGTGTTCGCATGGGCGGTGGTGGCGGGGCTGCTGGCCGTGGCTGCGCTCGCGGGCTTCTGAATCGTGCTCTTTCACGTTGCCGACACGGCTCCGCGTGCGCTGCCCGACTGCTCGGTGTATCCGCTGGCGACGGTGGCGCTTGCGCTGGTGATGTCCTCATTGGTCAACGGAGTGGCGGAGGAGGCGGTCTTTCGCGGCAACGTGCAGGGCATCCTTGAAGGCAGCGTCGGTGGCCCGCCGCGATTGTGATCACGACGTTGGTGATGGCGCCGGAGCACGCGCTGACGCCGGGTTTCGTCTGGCCGACGCTGGTCCTCTATGAGTTCGTGGACGTGATGCTGGGGACGACCGCGTACCTGGAGCAATCAATCTTGCCGGGCATTGTGACGCACACGATTGGGCTTCTCGTCTTCTTCACGCTGGTCTGGCCCGGCGACCGCATCGCGCAGTGGATCGACGGGGGAGACGCGAATACGTGGCTCTGGATCCACGCGGCGCAGGTGGTGATTTTCGCGGCGCTGGCGGTGTTTGCCTTCACGTGGCTGGCTCGCGAGAAGCAGGCGTCACGCGTTGGCTGATAGGCCGCATGTCACTACCGCGTTTACTCGGCCGCTGACCCTGAAAAGTCCACTTTGGAGCTTTCCTGACAGCCTAGAGCCCGTTATGGACTCGACGTGGAGAGTGGTAGGATGGCGGCATGTCTACTCCACCGCCGGTCCGCCCACCCTATCCGACAGACGTCAGTGACGAGGAATGGGCCTTCATCGCCCCGTATTTGGCCCTGGTGCGCGAGGACGCACCGCAGCGGCGCTCTGCGCTGCGCGAGGTCTTCAACGGCCTGCGCTGGCTCGTGCGCGCGGGCGCCGAGTGGCGCTTGCTGCCGCACGACTTCCCACGCTGGGAGGCGGTCTAGCAGCAGTATCGCCGCTGGCTGGATGCCGGCGTCTTCGCGGCGCTGGTCCACGACCTGCGCACCCTGCTGCGCCTGGAGGCGGGGCGAGACGGGCAGCCCTCGGCGGTCATCCTCGACGCCCGCACGCTGCAGTCGACGCCCGAGAGCGGCGGCCGCGCGGGGTACGACGGGCACCAGCGCAAGACGGGCTCGAAGGTGCACGCGGCGGTCGACACCCTCGGCCACCTGCTTGCCCTCGTCGTCACGCCGGCCAACGAGCAGGAGCGCACCCAGGTCGCCGACCTGGCCACCGCCGTCCAGGAGGGCACGGGCAAGACGGTCGAGCTGGCCAACGCCGACCAGGGCTACACCGGTGAGGCAGCCGCCGACGCCGCGGCCGCGCAGGGCGGCATTCGCCTGGAGGTGGTCAAGCTGCCCGAGGCCAAGCGCGGCTTCGTCCTGCTGCCCCGCCGCTGGGTGGTCGAGCGCGACTTCGCCTGGGCCTCCCGCTTCCGTCGCCTGGCGCGCGACGACCAGCGGCTGCCCCAGGTGCTGGCAGGCCTGCACTTCGTCGCCTTCGCCTGCCTCATGCTTCATCGGCTGACCCCTGTACTGTTAGTCCATAACAGGCTCTTGTATCTTGAGAGCGACGACTGAGCCACTATCATGGGGTTGAGCGTGGCCTGAGGCGAGGGGTGGGGTGAACCTGGACAGGCTCTGGGGCGATCGAGCCCGTGGTCTAGATGAGGTCCCCTACTCCCGTGGCGAGGTACTTGAACGTCGGACGGTATCGAAGGCCCCCGAGAGAGCGGAGAACGCCCGCGAGTGGTGAGCCTGGATGAACACCAGTGGCGACGCGTATCTCCTGCAGAGCCAATGTGAGGAGGACGCGATGAGTCAGACGCCCCCGGCGAGTTGAGGCCTCGCTGTGGCCAAAGCCAAGTTCGACGCGGCGTTGCTTTGGGAGGGGAAGCGGGCGCAGCGGACCTTCCCAATGGATCCCGCCGGATTCACGGCGCTCGACGGGTGGATCCGCGAGCACGGAGTCGAGCAGGTCCACGCCTGCCTCGAAGCGACGGGGGCGTACGGGGCAGCGTTGGCGCTGGCCCTGTAGGAGACTGGCTACCACGTGAGCGTCGTCAATCCCACCCGCATCGCCGCCTCTGCCAAGAGTCGGTTGTGCCAAGAGTCGGTTGGCCCGGACCAAGACGGACCAGTCGGACGCGGCGCTGATTGCACGCTTTTGTGCCCAGGAACAGCCCCCGATCTGGACTCCACCCGCTGCCGAGGTGCAAGAGCTGCAGGCCCTGGTCCGGCGCGTCGAGATGCTGCAGGAGATGGTGCAGCACGAGGAAAATCGTCGCCAGAGTGGCGGCTCCTCGAGTGCGGTGCGCGCCTCGAGTGAGGCGACACTCGCCTTTCTCAGCCAGGAGTTGGCCAAGAGTTGGCCAAGACCAAGCCCCTGGTCCAGCAACAGATCGAACGGTCCGCTGAGCTGCGCCGTCAGCAGCAGCTGCTCTGTTCGATTCCTGGAGTCGGCCCGTGGACCGCCGCACGGGTGCTCGCCGAGATGACGCAAGTGCGCGGCGCGGTGGATGCCCGGCAGTTGGCAGCGTATGCGGGCTTGACTCCGCGTGAGCGGACCTCGGGGAGCTCTGTCCACCGCTCGCCACGGCTGGCCAAAACCGGCAATAGCCGGTTGCGGCGGGCTCTCTCCCTACCGGCGATTGGAGCGATGCGGCATCATCCGGCGGTGCATGCGCTAGCAGAGCGTCTGCGGGCCCGGGGGAAACGCCCGATGGTGATGGTCGGGGCCGCGATGCGCAAACTCCTGCACCTGCTCTACGGGGTGCTACATCTGGAAAGCCCTTCGATCCAGCGGTGGCCGGAGCTCTTTGAGGGTCAGATAAGGCTGGGCCCTTACGACAACTGGTTGTCGTAAGGGCCCAGCAGTCACGTCCGGGATTCCCAACTTGACGTTCAAGACGGTATCTAGGCTATTCCAGCGAGGAGAGCCAGAGGGTAGGGAGAATGATTCGCCCTCTCTTTGCCCCCGCCCCCCCTCGCGTCATCCCAGGGACCTCATCTCAAAGTGTTGGACGCGTGTTGTACAGGTTGGCGTAGACCCCGTTCGCTGCGAGCAGTTCGGCATGCGTACCCTGTTCGGCGATCCCCGCGTCGGAGAGCACGACAATCCTTCGGGCATTGCGGATGGTTGACAAGCGATGAGCAATGACAAGCGTCGTGCGGTGTGTGGCTAACCTTTCCAGAGACTCTTGCACCGCCTTTTCGCTTTCGTTGTCGAGCGCGCTCGTCGCTTCATCGAAGATGATGATGGGCGGATTCTTGAGGAAGACACGTGCGATGCTCAATCGCTGTTTCTGCCCGCCCGAGAGCCTCACACCTCGCTGCCCGATGTCGGTATCGTAGCCATTCGGCAGCGCCATGATGAAGTCGTGCGCGAACGCCTGTTTAGCCGCGTCGATGATGTCTTGCGCGCTGGCGTCAGGCTTGCCGTAGCGGATGTTCTCCGCGATGGTTCCGGCGAAGAGATAGACGTCTTGCTGGACGACGCCGATGCTCTGGCGAAGTGAACGCTGGGTGATGCTGCGGATGTCGCGTCCATCCAGTAGGATGCTGCCGGCGCTGACGTCGTAGAAACGAGGGATCAGCGAGCAGAGCGTCGTCTTGCCGACGCCAGAGGGTCCGACCAAGGCGACATATTCGCCAGCTTGTATCTCAAGCGAGAGGCGCCTCAAGACGTACTCGTGATCGTCCCTATACCTGAAGCTGACATCTCTGAATGCTATGTGCCCCCGCACCTGTGTCAGGTCAGTCGCATCCGCCGCGTCGTGGAGGTCTGGCGCCAGTTCAAGGATATCCATGAACCGTTGGAAGCCGGTGATGCCTTCCTGATAGAGCCTGCCGAAGTTGATCAACTTCTGGATCGGATCGATGAGGATGCCCACGAAGAGCAGGTAGGTGAGCAGGTCGGCCAGATCCAAGGTCGCGTGAACGATGGCCACGCCACCGAAGATGACGACGGCGGCAGGAATGAGTTGCGCGAACGCGGTGAGACCGCTGGAAAAGTACGCTTCGCTCCGGTAGCCGTCCCTGCGGCTGACGAGGAAGCGATCGTTCGCATGGGTGAACTTTTCCTTTTCGATGCCTTCGTTGGTGAACGATTTCACGACTCGGACGCCAGCTAGGGTGTCCTCGACCTGGGCGTTGATATCGCCGATCCTGTCTTTGCTGCCGCGGAGCGCTTCCTTCATCCTTTTGTTGAAGTAGAGCGCGTGGATCGCCATGAGCGGCATGAAGAGGAAGATGATCAGGGTGAGCGCGACGTTGACCCGCAGCAGGATGACGAAGGCGCCGACGACCGTCAGGCTGGTCACGACGATGTCTTCGGGGCCGTGATGATAGAGTTCGGCCAGCGCGAAGGTGTCGTTGGTGATACGCGTCATCAACTGGCCGGTCGTCTGCTCATCGTAGAAGCGAAATGACAGCCGCTGATAGTGGTCGAACAACTCGCCACGCATGTCACTTTCCATCTTGGCGCCCATCATGTGCCCCTGGAAGTCGACGAAGATGGTGCAGGCCGTCAGGATGGCGATCAACAGCAGCATGAGCGCGCCCACCAGGAATATGCGCGTGGGCGACTGCGGGGTGCTGGCGCCCAGGAGGTCTTTGGTGACGTAGCGCGCGCAGAGCGGAATGAGCAGGGTAGTGGCCGCGACGACGAGCCCACAGGCCATATCGGCGAGGAACAGGCCCCGGTACGGCCGATAGTACGAGAGGAATTTCTTGGCGCGGGAACTGGCGAACGCGTGGGATGGATTTCCGGCTTTTGCGGTGTGGCGATTCTCCGCCGCTGACTGTGTTGGAGAGGCGTCTGTGATCGAGTCGGTTGAAGGCAAAGCAATGCTCCTGATGATGGTGTTTAAGCGGTCGCAGTCCGCTCGCCGTATCCGGCGTCTATGGCAGACGACGGCTAGCGGGTGAGCATGCGCGCGACAGGAAACACCAGCACGAGGAGCAAAAGGGCAAGCTCGACCTAATTAGGACGCACCCTGGAGTGGCGTATGAAGCTCACGAACCATCATGCGAGGTGTTGACGTTGCGCGCTCTGCGCTTGTGGCCATCTGACACCTCCTTTCCGAACCGGCGACACGTGGAAGCGTGCGCCAAAACTGCTGCTATTAAGCTTCGTGAGCATGACGATACCACGACAGAGGTGATAACAGCATGCAGAAAACTCACTGATATGCGCGAACGTTCGCGCATAGACGAACGTTCGTCGGCCCTGGCGTGAAAATCGGCGTCAACGCCTTGCCTGCGGTTGCGAAAGGCGTTGACGGTAGGGCTGCGGGTGCCCTTGAATTCAACCCTTACGGCGTGAGGCGATGGACGTCGCGGGGGAAGAGGGTGGCGAGCTTGACGTTGGGGACGCCGGTGAGCTGCATCAGCAGGCGCTCCAGGCCGATGGCGAAGCCGCCGTGGGGCGGCATGCCGTAGCGCATGGCCTCTAGGTAGCCCTCGAATGGCTCGCGCGGGAGGCCGCGCTCCTCCAGCACGGCGAGGTAGTCGTCGTAGCGGTGGAGGCGCTGGCTGCCGCTGACCAGCTCCGTCCCGCGGAAGAGCAGGTCGAACGAGTTGGAGTATTCGGGGCGCGCGGGATCGGGCGCGGTGTAGAAGGCGCGCTTCTTGGTGGGGTAGCCGGTGACGAAGAGGAAGTCGCTGCCGTGCTCGCGCTGCGCCCACTCGCCGAGCCAGCGCTCGTCCTGCGGCGAGAGGTCCGGCTCGCCGCGCACGTCCACGCCGTGCAGGCGGAGGATCAGCTCCTGCGCGTCGGCGAAGTGGAGGTGCGGGATCTCGGCGGGGACGGCGGGCAGCGCGACGTTGAGCAGCGCCAGCTCGGCGGGGTAGCGCGCGGCGATGGCGGCGAGCATGCCGGCGATGACGTCGCGGAGCAGCGCCATGACGGTGAAGTGGTCGCGGATGAAGCCCAGCTCCACGTCGAGGCTGACGTATTCGTTGATGTGGCGCGTCGTGTCGTGCGGCTCGGCGCGGAAGACGGGGCCGATCTCGTAGACGCGCTCGTAGACGCCGACGAGGATCTGCTTGTAGAGCTGCGGGCTCTGCGCGAGGTAGGCCGGACGCCCGAAGTAGTCTAGCCTGAAGACGTTGGCGCCGCTCTCGGTGGCGGAGGCGACGATCTTCGGCGTCTGGACCTCGGTGAAGCCGCGCGGCTCCAGCGTCTCGCGAAAGCCGGCCATCGCGGCGCCGCTGAGGCGCAGGAGGGCGCGCCGGGCCGGATGCCGGTTGGCGATGACGGCCTCGTCGAGCAGGGTGGTGAGGCTGGCCTTGATCTCGCGCTTGTTGATGGTGACGGGCGGCGCCTCGCGGACGGGCGTGATCACCTCGATGCGCGGCTGGCGCAGCTCGATGCCGCCGGGTGCCTGGGGCGCCGCGGCGATGGTGCCCGCGACGGTGACGACGCTCTCGACGCCGGCCTCCGCCTCGGCGAGCGGCGCAAGCTCGTCCTCGGAGGTGGCGACGACTTGGAGCAGCCCCCAGCCGTCGCGGATCACGAGGAAGCTGAGGCCGCCGAGGCGGCGCACGGCATGGAGCCAGCCGGCGACGAGGATGCGTTCGCCGATGTGGAGCTGGGCCTCGGTGGTACGGACGCGTTCGAGGGCGGGTATGGGTTCGGCAGATGACGTTGGCATGCGTGGACGCTCCTGACGTTGCATAAGAGATTCGGAGACGGGCGGGCTAGAAACCGGCGGCACGTGACGCCGGACCGCGAGTGGCGCATCGCGGCGCTGGTGGGAACGCGTCGAGCGGGCCTCGTCTCCGAGTACTCCGTGGTGGTCAGGCGCGTCCCTTGGGATCGTCGTAATCGTCGGCCATTGGGTGATCCTCTTTCATTGGGTACGTGGTGCGTCGGCGAGGCTGGGCAAGGCGGCCCTCGACCCTACGGCGGGTTGTGGTCGGCGGCGATGGGCGAGAGATGGGCGAGAGACGGGCGTCCATCGCCGCCGTTCCTTCCGGGCGTCTCTGGGGGACGTTGCGCCGGCGGGTTGCCTGGGGAGAAAGGGCGACAAAAAGCCCTCGTCCCGATTTGGGGGACGAGGGCCGCAATCAGCCGTTCGTGGTGCCACCACCATTCGCCTCTGGCACGCGTGGGCGCGCTAAGGCCTCTGCCGGCTCGCGGTGTGGGCGAGCCGTCGCGCGCTAACGGGCGCATCCCGAATCCGGCTACTGATGAGACAGCAGAGCATCGACCACGGAGGACGCGGAGCTCACGGAGGGCGGACAGAGAGGAGAGGAGGGTTGGTTTCGCTCCGCGCTCTCGTGTTGCCGCCGCTCGGTGGTTCGAGCGTCTCGACTGGCTCGTTCGCCGGTTGGCTCGGGGGCGTCACGCTGGGAGGGTCGGGCGGCGGCGCTTGCAGCGGATCGGTGTCCGCGCCGCTCTCTGGGCGTCCCGTTGCGCTCCGCGCCTGGTCCCGTCGAAGCCGTATGAGCATGCAGTGTAGCACGCGGGGTATCGGCGGTCAAATTGCGGGGCGATGTCACGCATGGCTGCCCAGGTGTTCGAGCAGGGCGGGGGCCAGCGCGGGCGGATTGGAGCTGCCGAGGCGGACGGCGAGCAGGTTGAGGAAGCGCGCGAGGTCGAGCAGGGAGGCGGCGAGGCCGGAGACGAGCGCGTCGTCCACCGGGACGCCAGGTTCGAGGTAGAGCGCGCGGGCGAGGAGGGTTTTGGCGGCGCGGTCGGCCTTGAGATCGACGCGACCAACGAGCTGGCCGCGGTGGAGGATGGCGAGGCAGTAGTAGCCGAAGCGGCGCTTCTCGGCGAGCACGTAGGCCTCGAAGACGACCTCATAGTTCAAGAGGGCGCGGGTGCGCGCGCGGTCCCAGATCAGATTGTCGAAAGGCGAGAGCAGCGTCGTGCGCGACGGCTGGACGCCCGCGCGCAGCCGCTCCAGATCGGGCAGGCGCTCGGCGGCGACGTAGGCAGGTCCGGCGATGCCGGCGATGGTGGCGGGGACGAGCGCGCCGTCGCGGACCTGTTCATCGAGCGCGGCGTGGGCGAGCGCGAGGGCGCTGGACCTCGTTCCCCTGCTCCCTTCTCCCGCGAGGAGCGGGAGAGCGGCGCCGTCATTCGCTGCTATAAGCAATGGAGCACCATTGCCATTCTTGCCGCGTTTCGGGGGGTGTGCTGAGCGAGGGATATTGCCGATTCTGCCGCTTTTCAAGAGTTGGACGTACTTGAGGCGCGGGCGCAGGCGGAAGTAGTCCCAGAGCCAGGCGGGGGTGACGACGCCGAGTGCCCGGCTGCTGCGGCGGGCGAAGTGGCGGACCTGATCGGCGGGCGTGGGCAGCGCGTCGTCGGACGGGAGGGCGCCGGCGAGGTCGGCGAGGACGCGCTCGCGCAGATCGTAGACCTTCTGCCCGGCGCGGCGGCTGTGGATCATCAGCTCGCCGGCCATCCAGAGGATTTCGAGGGCACGGCGGCTCTCCTTGGGCCCATACCAATCCCAGGGGCCGGTGCGCTGGGCATCGGGGGCGCGCTCGAAGTCGGCGGAGGCCAGCGGGCCGCGCTCGCGAATCTGCCGCAGGGTGTCACTCAGGGCAGTGTGCTCGTTCGTGAGCCAGTCGCGCACGCCGTCGTAGGGGTGATCCTCCTGAGCGGTCAGCATGTTGAGACGATGGTAGGGATAGTCGGTCATCGGGAGGATCGAGGCGACGTGGCTCCAATACTCGAAGATGGTCCGCCGTGGATAGAGCAGTTCGCCGAGAAGCTTAGGGTCGAACGGGCCGAGGCGGCTCCAGAGCACGAGGTATTGCGAGCGGGCGACGACGGAGATGGTGTCGATCTGGACGACGCCGAGGTGATCGATCAGCCGCGCGAGAGCGTTGCCGTCGGGGTGAGGCGGTGGCGCGTCGAAGAGCTGCTGCGCCGCGAGCTGGAGGCCGCGTGCCTCGTCCAGGTTGAGCTGGAGGGGAGTTCGCTTCGGCACGCGGGAGGTTCCTTTCGGGAGGGGGATGAGGCTGCGGTGGGCGCGACTGATGACCTGTGTCTGTGAACATTGCGGACGGTGTGATCGGTTGCACCTTCGGCAGGTGTCGGCAGGCAGGATCGCCCAGAGTATAGCACACGTGTTCTAGCGAAGGCGGACGTGGGGAGAGATGGCCGGCGGGTGGACTCGTCTAGATCGCGACCGTTCACCGACCAGGGACAGCCGCCAGCTTCATATTTCCTTTACAGTGGCCGTGTATAACGGTGTGGGGCGCGGCCGCGACGGGGTTGATTGACGGCGTGCGCGCAGTGGTGGAAGCAATCCGATGGACGCGACGGAACCCACGTTGGCGGGCGACGCCGAGCCTGTGCGGGTGCTGCTGGCGCGCCTGGCCGTGACCAGCGACGTCGCGACCTGGAATGCCTGGCGCCGCCGCCGGCCGGATCGGATCCTCGATCTGCGCGCGATCGCGCTGGACGAGGCATACTTGCCCGCTATCGACCTGCGCGGCGCGGACCTGCGCGACGCCCGCTTCGTCGCTGCAGACTTGCGAGGCGCCGACCTGCGGGGCGCGGATCTGCGCGGGGCCGATTTAGCGCGGGCGGACCTGCGGGGTGCCACCCTGACGAAGGCGCGCCTGCGGGGGGTACATCTGGCGAGCGCCGACGTGCGTGGGGTGCTGTGGGACTTCCGCGCCTCGTGGCGGGCTTGGCCGCGCGGATGGGTCGTGCTGGCGCTCGTCAGCGGCGGGGCGATCCCCCTCGCGCTGGCCCTAGGCGCCCTCGCCGCCTTCGCCCGCGAACCGATGGGGCTCGGCGAGCGGATCGCGCTCGGCCTGGTGGTCTTCGGCGCCGGGCCGCTCGGCCTGTTCTTCCTCTGGTGCGTCGTGCGCTTCGCCCTCCTGCTGCCGTTCAACCTTTTCCTCATCTTGAAGTTGTCGGGGCAGAGGATCCAACAGCGGGACGGCTGCATGGCCGTCATCCAGGTGCCGGTCCTGTTCATGGTGCTCCTCATCGACGCGGTGGACCCCCTGCCCTTCCTGGACACCTTTGGTGGCGTCATGGCTGGCGAGCTCGTCCACGGCGATGCGGTGCTCGCCATGCGGGCCAAGGCGGTCGCGGGCTACCTCGCCCTGTTGCTCATCGACGCCTGGGCGCTGGCCCAGTGGCTGACGCTCGACCCCGTCGACCACTTCCTGTGGGGGAGCTGAGCGCCCGGCCCGATGCCCCGGATTCATGAGGGCCACCCGCCCTCTCACCGCGCCCAGCCCTGCTCGCTCGCCATCCCTGGTCGCGCCCTCGCGAGGATTATGCTGGCCCCCACGGAGACGGCGCGTCACCTATGCCGCGGTCTGGGCGCCGAGGGCGATGAGGTTGTTGAGGACGACGAAGGCGAGCACCAGCGTGACGAGGGCCAGCTCCCAGCGGGCGGCGCGGCGCCACCCGTCCGACCAGGTGGCGTTCCAGCACACGTAGGCGGCGATGGCGGCGGAGAGCAGCAGCTTGAGCGCGGCGCCGACGACGTATGGGTAGCGCTCGAATAAGAAGTCGAGCAGGGGGTTGCGCTCGAAGCCGCCGGCCCGCAGCACGGCGTAGGTGGTGAGGAGGTCGAGCACATTGACGGCGATATACGCGACGAACAGGCGCTGCATGGCACGGTCGGCGAGGATGTCACGGAGACGAATACGCACTGGCCGGTATCCCCTTCGTTCGTTCGCTCGCACCCTGCTCTGCCTTGAGTGTACGCGAAAGGACGTTCCGCGGTGGCGCGAAGGCGCTTTGCGGCGCGGTTCATGAGATAACTCTCATCGGGGTCAACGCGCGGAGCGGGCGGCTTGCGGTGCTATACTGAGCGGCGATGGGCCGGCGCGGGCCGGCGCGAATGGGCGACTTTCAAGCGGGCGGAGCAGCGCAGCGATGGACGAGCTGGCGATCTTCACGGGGAACGCGAATCCGCAGCTCGCGCGCGACATCTGTGCGGCGCTGAAGGTGGAGCTGGGGCGCGCGCAGGTGTTTTCTTTCCCCAACGAGAACATCTTCGTGAAGATCGACGAGAATGTGCGCGGCAAGGATGTTTTCGTCGTGCAGTCGCTCTGCTCCCCGGTGAGCACGTCGATCCTGGAGCTGCTGATCATGCTCGACGCGCTGAAGCGGGCGTCGGCGAAGCGCATCACGGCGGTGATCCCGTACTACGCCTATGGACGGACGGACAAGAAGGATCAGCCGCGCGTGCCGATCACGGCGCGGCTGTTGGCGGATTGCATCAGCGTGGCGGGGGCCAATCGCGTGCTGACGATGGATCTGCACGCGGGGCAGATCCAGGGCTTTTTCAGCATCCCGGTGGATGAACTGTCGGCGCAGATGATCATGACGCGCTACATCGCGGGGACGGGCCTCACGGACTTCACGGTGGTGGCGACGGATACCGGATTCGCCAAGAAGGCGCGGAATTTCGCCGAGCGGCTGAACGTGCCGCTGGCGATCGTGGAGAAGCGCCGCATCGGCAACGATGGGCACCTGGAAAGCCTCGGCCTGATCGGCGACGTGCGCGGGCGCCACGCGGTGATCGTGGACGACGAGATCGACACGGCGGGCACGCTGCTGCAGGCGGCGCAGGTGGCGCGCGATCACGGTGCGCGCGATCTCTACGCCTGCGCGGTGCATGGCGTGCTCTCCGGCCCGGCCATCGAGCGGCTGCGCGGGTCGGAGTTCAAGGAGATCGTGATCACGGACACGGTGCGTGTGCCGGAGGAGAAGTGCATCCCCATGTTGCGGCTGCTCTCGACGGGGGAGCTCTTCGCCGGGGCGATCGCGCGCATCCACGAGGGGCGTTCGGTCTCGGAGCTGTTCCGGATGTTCCTGGACGACGAGGTAAGCGCGGAAAACCCGATCGTCAGCGACTCGGCGCAAGCGGGCGGCGCAGGAGGGGAGTTGAGGCGCGGGGGTCGCGGGCGGCACAAGCGATCGTAGCGAGCTCGGCGCGCTGGAGGAAGTCCGGCCCTTGGTAGATTCGCTTCCAGGGCGGCATCTCAGGCATAAGAGGGTGCGGCGTGGCTGACGCGACGATCGAGGAATTGAACGGTCTGAGCGGGTTGCTCGGCTTTCTGCGCGGGCTGGCGGGGTCGTGCGAGCCGCCGGTCGGCGTCGGCTCGTTCGTGGTGCTCTACGCCAGCGAGTGCGAGGTGGTGGTGTGGTACTCGCCGGTGCGCGAGGAGCATCGCGAGGGTGAGGTGGCGATCCCCTGTCGCTGGGTCGGCGCGGCATGGGGCGCGCTCGTCGCGGGGCAGGTGCTCGACGAGGCGGCGCTCGAGGCGCTGGGGGAGGGGCCCGCGGGCGGGCGCTGGCTGCTGGCGCTGCTGGCGCAGGCGCCGGGCGTGGAGGTCCGTCAGCCGCTGGCGCTGGCCTGGTCCGTCGAGCTGGCGGAGCGACGGCTGCGGGCGCGAGCGGAGTCCGAACGGCAGCAGCGCAAGAAGCGTGTCGCGCGGGGAAAGTCACCGGTGGCGCGGGTCGCCATCCCGCCGGAGGGCATTGTGCGGATCCAGTAGGCTTGCGACGGCCCTCTACGTCCGCGCTGGGGTGGAGTGGTGTCGCAGATCGCGGCACTGCAGTGCCGGCATACCGGGGAGGCGGACTGCACGAGGGCGAGTAAGCACAAGTAAGCAGAGGAGCACCCCATGGTGTCGCCACAGCCCACGCCAACGTTCCTGTCAGTCGCGCCGCGCTTCGTCGTTCCCGACCTGGAGCTGGCGTTGGCCTTCTACGAGCGGCTGGGCTTTCGTACCGACTATCACGACGAGGGTTTCGCCATCGTCAAACGCGATGGGGCGGAGTTGCACTTCAAACACGATCCTGACCTCCAGCCGGGACGGCACTCCGTCTGCTACATAACCGTGACCGAGAGCGAGGCACTCTACCGGCACTGTCTCCCGCTCGGAGCCGTCCAAGGCCATCTCACCGTCCAGCCGTACGGTGTGCAAGAGTTCGTGGTCTGCGATCCCTTCAACAATCTGCTCATCTTTTCGGAGCCGACCGCCGAGCAAGACAAAGACGCTCAAGAGCGGGGATGACGCGACTCTAGCGGCGTCCCACTCTGAAAATCCGCTCCCCTGCCTGGGTGCGTCAACGCGATAAACACCTGAGTACGTGGCCATCAGTCCGCCGGGCGCGCGGCGGCGATCGAGCGAGCGGGAGCCGATGTGACGGACAGGAGGCGAGCGTGAAGACGAGCGAGACGACAGGACCGGAGCGCGACCGCTACGACGAGATCACGGAGCGGTTGGTGCGCGAGCACATGGGCGTGGTGGCGACGAAGATGTTCGGCATGCCCGCGCTGAAGGCGGACGGCAAGGCATTCGGCGGCTTCTCCGCCGGGGCGATGGTCTTCAAGTTGGCGGACGAGGCACATGCGCGGGCGCTGGCCCTGGCGGGCGCCCACACCTTCGATCCTTCCGGCATGGGGCGCCCGATGAAGGCGTGGGTGGTGGTGCCGTTCGCGCACGTGGGCGCGTGGGGGGCGCTGGCCGAACAGGCGCTGACGACCGTCACGGGCGAGGCGTAGGTCGCAGCGCCGCGCCGCCGACGCGCTGATCCACCGTGCGCGCGAGCGCGGCGGCGAAGGCGTGCAGCTCGGCGGGGGCGATCTCGAAGGTCGCGGTGACGCGCTCGGCGGCGGCGTAGGTCTCTGGTCCCGCGCCGGCGCGCGCCCAAGCGAGGTCCGCGGTGAGGCGCAGCAGGCCGGGCGTGGTGTCGGGACGCAGGCGCAGCTCGGCGCTGAGCAGGTCGCGGGCGCGCAGGCGTATCCGCATCGGCTCGCCGCCGGCGAGCTGGTGGCATTCGGCGGCAAAGCGATGCAGATCGCGGCGCGCAAACGAGACCTCGTCAAGGGCGAGCCGCAGCGATGGCGTGGCGAGCCGGAGCGCGAAGAGCAGCGCTGCGCTGCCCGTACCCTGGAGGCGAAGATCCAACCAGGCGGAGGAATCTACCGAGTGAAGAACCATGACGACCTCACGGGAACCCCAAACTCCATCAGTGTCGGCGTAATAGGACGCGGACTGAAGCCCGCCCCGCAGGCGGCGACATTCGAGCGTGGCGTGCAATCGCCCACGGAATAGCCCGCGACGCCTTTGAACGCGGCACTTGCGCACGGTGGCGGCAAGCCCTAGCATAGCGCCAGCCGAGCCGCGCGCCGCTCAGGATGATGCACCGCCGTTGCGGAAGGATGTCACGGCGTGAACATCTTTGCCTATGAACTCGCTAACAATTTGGTGCAACACGATGGGTTGCCGACCGTGAGTTGGTGGTGGCCGAGGAGGCGGCGGCGGTCGCGGAGCTTGCCGACGAGCCGCTGGGGACGGGCCTCTTGCAGCGGTGGCCCCTGGTCGACACGAACGCGGAGGTCTCGTTCGCGTTTGAGGCGGCGGCGGAGGCGCGCGAACAGGGTAAGCTGTGGCTGACCGTGGCGCTTGACACTCCGGTTCCGGTGGGCTTAAAATCGTGTGATGCGCGTTCCGACCAGTTCGAGATGCGCGTCGGCGACGGGCCGCGTGGCCGCTGTGCAGCAGCTGAACGCGCCGGCCCTTTTGTTTGCAGGTTGAACGCCTGAGCGACAAGGCAGGAACGATGAGCAGACGTGACCTCGCGGCGGACCTCGACCGCCCGCATTTCTATTCGCAGTTTTGGCTCGACGTGGCGAGCGGCAAGCGCGACGTGACCGCCGCCCCCGCCGCGGAGGCCGACGCCGAATTGGAGGAGACTGAGGATTCGGAGTTTGAGCCGATCGCCGCGGTAGCGCCGCCGGTCGCGGTGCGCAAGCCGGCGAAGGCGCCCGAGCGCAAGCCGGAGCCGTCGCGCCCGTCGTCGCTCACCTCGCTCGCCGATCTCGCCAACATCGATCTCTTGATGAAGAGCTCGGCCGAGATGGACGGCGACGAGGTGCCCGACATCGAGGCGGGCCCGACCAGCAATCTGGCGCCGATCGTGACGGACTTCGACATCGACGAGGCCGCCACCGAGCCTGAGGCCGCCGTCGAGGCGGACGAGGACCTCGACGGTGAGTTCGACGAGGATGAGGAAGAGGAAGGCGCGGGCGACTGGGGTAGCCGCCGCAAGCCCTCCAAGCCGCAGAAGACGGATCGGCGTCGCGACCGCCCCGAGAAACGTGGCTTCTAGCGGCTTCTAGGCGAACGCGGATCGCCGCGAGCAAATGGGTGGGTGTGCCGTGCGGCGGCGCGCTCGCCCGTTTGGCGTTTTCCGGGCCGTTGGCGCGCTCGACGTCGGCAGCGGGGTATGTTGCCGCTCCCGGCCGAGACGGCGCGCGGAGCACCTGCGGGGCGCAAAAAAGTGGTAGCGCCGGCATCTGCCAGACGCTACCACTTAACCTGCCGGCGGAAGGGCGGCGTTTGGGCCGCCCTCCTGGCATGCGTCGCGTAGCTTAGCCGCGATCGGAGGCCGCGCGCGCGCGATCCGATGCCTGCTGCTTCGGCGTGCCGCGGCCACGCTCGCCGCCCTTCTTGCCGATGCGAGAGTAGAACTCGGGGCCCTGCTGCCGCTTGGTGGACTCGCCGCCCTTTTTGCCGATCTCGGCATAGAACGAGGGGCCGAGCTTCTCCTTGACGGCTTCGCCGCCCTTTTTGCCGATCTTCGAGTAGAACTCGGGACCGTACTTCTCGCGGACCGCTTGGCCGCCGTGCTTGGCTTTCTGGGAACCCGGCTCGGGTCCACGCTTGCTCGTTGCCATTTCGCGCACCTCTCCGTCGAAAACTGAATCTACAGCCGTACAAACCAGGCTTCCCGGCTGCGCACAGGAGGCGTACGCCAGGCACCTGCTCGCTCGTTCTTGCAGCTTCCGTGCCACGAAGCCACGTTGCCTTGGCAAATCAGCCAGGGCGGCTTCGACGGCTCCGCGAGACGCTGCTGCCGGGGACGCACTACAAGGGGACGCTACCGAATCGGAGGAGCATCTGACGTGCCGCATGTGAGCTGGCACGGAGATCACGAATGGGAAGGGGCCTTTCGAGCCTCGGCCACGCGATTGGCGATCAGCGCGGCGGTCGCCCCCGCGCCGATGCCATTGTCGATATTGACCACCACCAACCCCAAAGCACAGGTTTGCAGCATCGAGAGCAATGCCGCCCGTCCGCGTCCGCCGGCGCCGTAGCCGATGCTGGTGGGGACGCCGATCACCGGCACCGGCGAGAGCCCGGCGACGACCGACGGCAGCGCCCCATCCATCCCCGCCACCACCACCAGCGCAGCGACGTCACGGTCGATCAGGTCGGTGAGCGGGTCGAAGAGACGATGAATCCCCGCCACACCAACATCGAAGACGCTCGCAACCTCGCACCCCATCTCCTCCGCGACGAGCCGCGCCTCCTCCGCCACCGGAATGTCGCCGGTGCCCGCCGTCACGATGCCGATCTTGCCGCCGGTGCTCGGGCGCGCATACCCCGGCGCGTGCACCGCGGCGGCGCGGGCCTCGCCGCGCAGATCGACCTGCTCGGCGCCGAACTCGGCGATGAGCCGCTCTGCCGTCGGTGAGCGCAGCCGGCTGATCAGCGCGTGCCCGCCGCGCTCGACGAAGGAGCGCGCGATGGCCATCACCTGCTCGTCCGACTTCGAAGCCGCTAAAACGACCTCGGGGATGCCTTTGCGCGACTCGCGCGAGAAGTCGGGCCGCGCCGCCACATCACCTTGCCGCACCTGCACCCTCCCGCCACCACCGCCAAGGAACCCCGCCCGCCGCCGCGCACCACCTCCGCCATTGCTCTACAATAGGGGCATAGCGCACGAGGCGCACGAGCGGCAAAAACATTCAACACAGTCTTATTGTCAACGTAACCGCATGCTTCTGCTGGCGAGTAGTCCTTTTGGGGGGTGGCGATCGAGACAATATGCCAGAATTGTGGGCAGAGGTCACACCGTAGAAGACCAGGGCGTTTCCCGAGTTCGTCCTGTTCCCGGTCCGTGGTGGTCGGTGCGGCGGCGGCTGGCCATGGCTGACGCCTCCTCATTCGCCCACATTCGCTTGCCGGGACGGCGCACGCCCGGTATACTCCGCAGGACCGCGATGGGCACCGACGTGGCGGCGAGTGGGATGAATCCGCGCGATCGCATCGGCGCGCCGCACATGGGCGCCTTGGACCGTGGCGGTGGAGGAGTGGACGAGTCAATGCGGACGCATGCCCGAATGTTTGGGTTGCTGGGGACGGTGCTGTTCTTGGTCGCGACGATCCTGGCGGCCTGTGCCGCGCCCACGGTGGCGGTGAACTCCTCAACCAACGGCGGCGGCCCCAACGTGTTCAGAACGCCGAACCCCAATGACACCTCGCCGACGCCGACCTTCCCGCCATTCACGGTAGGGGCGTGGCCCTCCAACTATTCGCCCGCCAACAATGAGCACATGACGATCTACGTGCTCTGCAAGCAACAGCCGACGAATCAGGCCGGCCCCGGCACGCCCGTGCCCAACACCACGGTCGACATCTTCGTCGGCGCACCCGTCAATCTAGACATCAACGACGGCAAGGGCGAGAAGCCCACGACGGACGCGACGGGGCTGGCGACGGGTCAGTTTGACCTCAACGATCCGAAGTCGGGCCTGCCGGTGACGGTGAGCATCACGGTCACGCTCGGCAACAAGACGTACCACGCCGAGACGTTCTTCACGCCCAACCCGACGCAGGCGCCCACCGCGACGCCGGGACCGTCGAAGACGCCGACCGGCACGGCCACCCCCACCGCGACACCATAGTGTCCCCTCCTGCCGACCCCGCAACACCACTGGGGTGTCGTGGGGTCGCGACGGGTTGTGTAGGGGCGCTGCGTTCCGCGCCGATCGGCGCCACGGCAAGGATGTATCGCGATGGCGTGCCCTACGGCAGCCGCTGGCAGCTCGGGCAGAAGTGCGTGCCGCGCTGCTCCACGGTGATGCGCTGGATCGGCGTGCCGCAGCGCAGACACGGCTGCCCCGTGCGGCGGTAGACCTCGAGGTGCTCCAGGTTGGTGCCCGCCTCGCTGTAGACGCCGCGATGCCGCCCGAACGTGGTGCCGCCGTGCTCGATGCCCGACCGCAGTGCGCCCTGGATGCCCGCGTGCAGTGCCGCAATCTCGTCGGGCGACAGGCTGCTGGCGCGGCGCAGGGGGTGGAGCTTCGCGCGATAGAGCGCCTCGTCGGCGTAGATGTTGCCGAGCCCAGCCACCACGCCCTGGTCCAGCAGCAGCGACTTCAGGCCGCGGTCGCGCCCTGCCAGCCGCTCGGCAAGCACCGCAGGCGTGAACTCTGGCGCCAGCGGCTCGGGACCCAGCGCCGCGAGGCTCGCCGCCAGCTCCGGCGCGCTGAGCAGCGCGAGCCGGCCGAACTTGCGCGGGTCGGTATAAAGCAGCCGTCGCCCGTCGTCTAGCGCGAAGATCACGCGCGCATAGGCCGCGTCCTCGGCGGGCGGCGAGAAGACCAGATTGCCCGACATGCGCCGGTGGACCACCAGCGTCTCGTCGCCGTCGAGCGCGATCAGTAGGTGCTTGCCGCGCCGCCCGATCCCCGTAACCGTCCGGTCGCGCAGCCGGCCCTCGAGCTCCGCCGGCTCCATCCCCACGATCGCGCGCGGCCACAAAACCTGCGCCGAGACGATGTGATGGTCGGTCAACTCCGCGCGCAGTTGCCGCGCGACGTGCTCTACCTCAGGAAGCTCAGGCATGGGACTCTTCGCACTTCTTCCAGGGATACCGAGGCTACGCCCAAGCGCTCATCGACCGTATGCACGGCGCGGAGACCCCTTGGCTTGGCATGGGGAGGTAGCGTCGCTCTCTTGTCTACTTTACATGTTATATAGTATACTGTGAGCATGAAACAGAAACGTGCCTACCGCTATCGATTCTACCCGACGGCCGCACAAGCCGACGTGCTGGCGCGGACGTTCGGCGGTGCGCGTTTCGTCTACAACTGGGCGCTGCGTCTGCGGACGGAGGCCTCCTACGAGCGACAGCAGCGCATCCGCTACGCGGACACCTCGGCGGCGTTGACCGAGGTGAAGCGCCAGCCGGAGACGGCGTGGCTCAATGAGGTCTCCAGCGTCCCGACGCAGCAAACGTTGCGGACGCAGCAAACGTTCGATCCGACCGCCTTCCGCAATTTCTTTGCGGGCCGCGCCAAGTACCCCGCCTTCCACAGAAAGCGTGGCGCACAAGCGGCCGAGTACACCACCTCCGCGTTTCGCTGGAACGCTGCTACCTCGGCATTGACGCTCGCCAAGATGGATGCCCCGCTCGCCATTCGCTGGTCGCGCCCCGTGCCCGATGGCGCCATGCCAAGCACCGTCACCGTCCGCCGGGATACCGCCGGGCGCTACTTCGTCAGCATCCTCGTGGAGGAGGACCTCCAGCCCTTGCCGCCCGTCGCGCGAGAAGTCGGCGTTGATCTTGGGGTGCAGGACATGGTGGTGCTCGATACCGGCGAGAAGGTGGGTAATCCCACGTTCTTCCACCGGGATGCGCAGCGACTCGCCAAGGCGCAACGCCGTCTGGCCCGCAAGCAGAAAGGCGCCAAGAACCGCGAGAAGGCCCGCGTCGAAGTGGCCGCACATCCACGCCCGTGTCAATGACCGTCGCCGCGACTTCCTGCACACGCTCTCGACCCGCATCATCCGTGAGAACCAAACGGTATGCGTCGAGAGCCTGGACGTGAAGGCGATGGTCAAGAGTCATACGCTAGCAAAAGCCATCTCCGACGTCGGCTGGGGCGAATTCGTGCACCAACTGACCTACAAAGCCGAGTGGTACGGGCGCACGCTGGTCGCCATCGACAAATGGTATCCGAGTAGCAAGCGATGCTCCGACTGCGGGCATGTGCTCGACTCACTTGCGCTGGCTACCCGTCACTGGACGTGTCCTGCAGACGTGTCCTGCGTGCGGCAGTCCACGACCGGGACGTAAACGCCGCGAAGAATGTCAAGGCCGCGGGGCTCGCGGTCTCCGCCTGTGGAGAGGCCGTAAGACCGGGACGGGTTCGCCCGCGTCCGGCTGGCCCGTTGAAACAGGAATCCCCCGGCTTTAGCTGCGGGGAGTGTCAACATACCATGCCGCTCTCTGGCCTCAAAGGCCCGGCGAATCGCGCTCGGCCACGTCTCCCATCGCCATGCCCGAGGCGCGGGCAGCAGGAGGAAACCCTCGCCTGCGCACCGCCTGCGTCCTGTTTGCCCGCCCACTCGCGGCGCCACCCGCGCAATCCCCTAGGGCACGTTCTTGAACACGCTCGCGAAGGTCGAGACGCCGCCGAAGCTGCTCAGCGGCCAGAACACGATCGCCGCCCTGCCGATGATGTTGGAGCGCGCGACCAGCCCGAAATTACGCGAGTCACCCTGCGCGGCGCGGTTGTCGTTCATGATGTAGTATTGGCCGCTCGCCAGCGTGACGGGCTGGACGATGACATTGCTGGAGCCCGTCACCTGCGGCGCGTAGGTCTCGTTGAGGACGACGCCGTTGAGGATCACCTGCGACGCGTTGATGGCGAGTTTGTCGCCCGGCACGGCGATCACGCGCCCGATCAGCTGCTGCGAGGTGCTCGTGGGGTTCGAATAGACCACCACGTCGCCACGTCCGGGGCCGGAGAGGATGTACGAAGTGCGATTGACGACGATGATCTGGTCGGGCAGCAAATGGGGCGACATGTTGGTGCCCGTCACGCGATACGGCTTGATCGCGAACTGCACGATCACGAAGACGATGCCGACGAAAAGCACCACTTCGACCAGCTCGCGCATCAGGTGCGCTCGCCGCTCGGCCGGGGTGTGCAAACGCGCCGGCGCCTGATAGTCCTGCACGTCGCCTCCTCCGCGTCTTGAAAAATCGTGAGCGGGACCTCAGTCCCTCGGCTACCTACTTCGGCGCTCCACCATCGCGATGCCGTGCCCCGGTGCGTCACACGGGCCGTTGACGCCGTTCAGTGCGTGGCACCCGCGAAGATACCTGAATAGGTTGGCAGCCAGTGCAGCGCGTTCAGCGGCCACGCGACGACCTCCGCTTTCCCCACGATGCTCCGTCCCGTCACGATGCCGAAGCTTCGTGAGTCCAGGCTGTCGCGCCGGTTATCGCCCATCACCCAGTACTGGTCTTTCTGCAGTTTCAGGCCCGAAACGACTCCCGTAACGGTCTCGACGCCCTGGGCATCGGCGGGCAGTGGCTCGAGGTACGGCTCCTTGAGTTGCTTCCCGTTCACAAAGACGTCGGTGGCGTTGATCGAGATCGTGTCTCCGGGGATCGCAACGATGCGCTTGATAAGGTAGTCCGCCCCCTGGATGGTGATCGGCGGCTTGAAGACCACCACGTCGCCGCGCTGGGGCGAGCCGAAGCGATAGGACCAGTAGTTCACCATCACCCACTCGCCTTCGTGCAGGTCCGGCTGCATGCTGACCCCGTGGACCGTCGAGGCCTGCACCGAGGAGTGGATCGCGAGGAAGATCACCAGCGTCAGGCCGATGGTTTCCAGAATCTCCCGAGCGATGTGCCGTGATCGGCTCGACGGCTTCACCTTCGGCTTCGCGCTCGACGGAGGAAGTATCTGGGCCTCCTGCACGCTCCGCCCTCCTCGCCCCAGCAGTCACCGCGTCGTACGCCTGATGGCGAACCCCTTGCAGCGCGCATTCGCGGCTGAACGTCGCCAATTATAGCACTGCCCGTCGCCGTGCCCAAGCGGCACTAGCCCGAAGCGGCGAGCGGCGCGATCCCTCGCTCCAGCGCCACGCACCAGGTGCTGCCCGGTTGCTGCTGGATGAGCGGCGGAGTTCAGCCCGCGATCCCGCGCGCCGGCACCGATGGAGTTTGACTCCTAGCTGCGGGCAGGGGCGGGGACCCCTTGCCGACCCGCGCTGTCCCCCACAAGGAAGGGCCAGGCCCGCCTCGCCCACTATCCTTCACCCTTTAGCGGCAGAAGACCCCGCCCGTTCAGGGCTGGCGATGAATGCCGCATCGCCAGCAGGCGAGCAGTAGATGTGCTATATTGTTTGCTAGCACCTTGCCAATTGAATGATGTTTGCGGGTTCCAAGATAATGGCTGTGGGGCAACACCGCATCGGTGCAAGACCGTAGAAGCCCCGTCCCTTTTAGGGATGGGGAGTTGTCACTTGCCGATCCCCGCGAAGACCTGTGAGAAATTCGGCAGCCATTCGATGGCGCTGATCGGGTAGATCACCACCTGCGCCTTGCCGATGATCAGGTTGCGGGGCACCACGCCGAAGATGCGCGAGTCCGTGCTGTCCTGGCGATTGTCGCCCATCACCCAGTAGTCGTTGGCCCCCAGGACGATCTGGCAGGTCTGTTGGTCGAGCAATACGCCGCTCTCTGGGCATGGCACGCTGCCACCGCCGAGATTATTCTCCCCGCTGCCATCCGGCTCCGGCGCGATATACGGCTCGCTGAGCACCTTGCCATCTACCGCCGTCGTCGTCGGCGTCAGCGTGATGGTGTCGCCGGGGAGGCCGACGATGCGCTTCACGTAATTCTGCGTCACGTCGCTCGGCGGGTGCAGCACCACCACGTCGCCGCGCTGGGGCGAGCCGAAGTCGAAGGTGAGCAGGTTGACCAGCAGCAGATCGTTCGTGTGCAGGCCCGGCTGCATGCTCGGCCCGTCAACGCGATAGGGCTGAATCGAGAAGTGGACCGCGAGGAAGATCAGGAGCGTCAGCCCAACCGTCTCCGCCGCCTCGCGCATCGAGAAGCCGTGCTGGGGCTGCTCGGGCGCCTCCTGCGGAACATCGGCCGCGCGCCGTGACGTTTGTTGCACGCCACATCCTCCTGCGCTGAGTGAGCTGAAAGCCGCCCGCCGCTATGTGAGCAGGTCTGACCGATTCGGCATTGTACCATAGGAGTACAGACGACTCGCCGAGCGCAACCCAATAGGCGGCCCACAACCGTCTCACCGTCTCCCCTTGCCTCTGCCCGTGCCATGTGCTACAATTCCCAAAAGAATATAAGTTCTAAACCCTCGCTCGCCCCCCAACTGACGCACCTTCCCAACCAAACACCCGCCCACATCACACCTCTGTGCGCGAATCCGCTCCGCGAGCGACCCCTCCCTCGCAGGGAAGGGGATAGGTTCCCCCTCCTCCACCACGACAGGGCCGATCAAAACGCAAAAGCGGAAGGAAACGGAAACGAAAATCCCGGCCTTGCAGCCGAGTCTTCGGCAGACTCACCTACCATGAAGCCTGAAAAATCCGGACTTCAACCCCATTTCCGCCCCTCCAGGGCGACTTCCGCCTCCGAGGTGACGCGTGCGAGCCATCGAAACCCCTGTGTTATGCTAGAGAGCGTCGTCCCGGCCCCGCTTCGCCGGACGAGCAACCAGAAGGACTGCCCGCGATGGCCTCCACCGACGCGATTCCCCGCCCGCTCGTGCTGATCGTGATGGACGGCTACGGCATCAACCCGCGCGCGGATGCCAACGCCATCGCCATGGCGCGCAAGCCCAACCTCGACCGCATCGCCCGCGACTGGCCGCACACGCAGCTCGCCACCTCCGGACCTGCCGTCGGCCTGCCGGAGGGGCAGATGGGCAATTCCGAGGTCGGCCACCTCAACATCGGCGCGGGCAAGCGCGTTCTGCAAGAGTACACGCGCGTCTCCGCCGCCATCGCCGACGGCTCCTTCTTCGAGAATCCCGCCCTGCTGCACGCCGTCGCGCACGCCAAGCGCAACGAGAGCAAACTGCACTTCTGCGGGCTGATCGGCCCCGGCGGCGTCCACGCGCACCAGAGCCACCTCTACGCCTGCCTCCAGCTCGCCGCCAAGCACGAGGTCGAGCGTGTCTACGTCCACGCCTTCACCGACGGCCGCGACACCTCGCCCTTCGGCGCCAAGGACTACTTGGCCGAGTTGCAGGCACGTGCCGCCGAAATCGGGGGCGATCACCTCGCCAAGGTCGCCACCGTCTCGGGCCGCTACTACGCCATGGACCGCGACAACCGCTGGGACCGCATCGCCCGCGTCTACTGGGCCATGACGCGCGGCGAGGGCAAGCCCGTCGCGGACCCCGTGCAGGCCGTCGCCGCCTCGTACGAGGCCAAAGTCACCGACGAGTTCATCGAGCCGATGGTCGTGATGGAGGACGGCCAACCCGTCGCCACGGTCGAGGCTGGCGACGCCGTCGTCTTCTTCAACTTCCGCGGGGATCGTGGCCGCGAGTTGACCAAGGCCTTTGCGCTGCCGGAGCTGCCGCCGCAGGCCGCGGGCATCTTCGACCGTGGGCCGCGCCTGGACGACCTCGCTTTCGTCACCATGACCGAGTACGAGTCCGGCCTGCCGGTCGAGGTCGCCTTCCCCGCCGACAACGTCACGGAGCCGCTGGCCAAGCTCCTCTCCGACCGCGGCATGAAGCAGTTCCACACCGCCGAGACGGAGAAATATGCCGCACGTCACCTTCTTCTTCAACGGTGACCGCGAGACGCCCTACCCCGGCGAGGATCGCCTGTTAGTCCCCTCGCCCAAAGTCGCCACCTATGACCTCAAGCCGGAGATGAGCGCCGTCGAGCTGACCGACGAGGCCGTGCGGCGCATCGAGAGCGGCGTCTACGACCTGGTCATCGTGAACTACGCCAACGCCGACATGGTCGGCCACACCGGCGTCATCGAGGCCGCCATCAAGGCCGTCGAGGCGGTGGACGCCGGCGTTGGTCGGGTCGTCGAGGCGACGCTGGCCCAGGGCGGCGCCGCGCTGGTCACGGCCGACCACGGCAACGCCGAGCAGATGATCGAGTACGATACGGGCAAGCCGCTGACCTCGCACACCACCAATCCGGTGCCGTTCTACTTCGTCGTGCCGCACTGGCCGGGCGTCACCCTCCGCGCCGACGGCATCCTGGCCGACGTCGCCCCGACGATGCTGCAACTGCTGCAGATCCCCCAGCCGAGAGACATGACCGGACGCACGCTGATCCTCGGCCAGCGCTCCTAGCTCCGAACAACCCCAAAGGGGAGGACATGACCACCGTAACCTGCCGCGAGGCGACGCCCCACGACCTGCCCGTCCTCTCCGAGCTGCGCTGGCAGATGGAGACGGAGATGCGCGGTGTCGAGGGGACCTTCGAGGACTTCGCCACGGCGTACAAAAACGCCACGCAGGCCGAGATCGAGTGCGGCGCCCATCAGCCCTGGCTCGCCGAGGTCGATGGCGTCCCCGTCGCCTGCGCCATCCTCATCGTCTGGATCGTGCCGCCGCACATCGGCGAGACGATGCGCAAGCGCGGCTTCGTCTCCAGCGTCTACACCGTGCCCGACCACCGCCGCCAGGGCATCTCCACCCAATTGATGACCCGCCTGATGGACTCCGCACGCGAGCAGGGCATCCAGCGCCTCATCCTCTGGGCCTCCGACATGGGTGCCCCCGTCTACGAGTCCCTCGGCTTCACCCGCAGCCACGCGATGGAGATCAATCTCTAGCATGCATGCGGTTCGCGCCCCGACGACGCGGGTGCCCCCAAAATTTGTGTCAGCTTTTGGTCAGAAACCCTGATACACCTCCAGCGGAACCCGAGCGATACACTACCTGCACCGCGGAGAGACGCCATTGGAAGCATCATCGCCTGATCTACCTAGCAAAATCCTGGCTTTCATCCCCCTGCCTCAAGGCAGGGGGATGAAAGCCAGTCCGGTCCAATGGCCGTTGCTCTACCCGTTCGGTAGAAGAGTGCCCTGTCCGGCCGAGCAACGTGGCCTCTTCGGACGCCACCCCGTACCATCGGGCCGGGCAGGCCCGTCAGGCGCTAACGCAGTGGGGTACCCCATGGGGTACCCACACGTAGCCTGAGCATCCCCGGCGTTTACGCCTGGGGAGTGTCAATTCGCCCCAATCACTCAGCGCTTGAGCATTGGCTGATCGCGGAGCGCCCACGCCTCGTGCGCCTCGCCGCCTTTCTCAGTGGCAGCCGCGACGCGGCGGAGGACTTGACGCAAGAGGCGCTGCTCGAAGCCTGGCGCAACCAGCACAAACTCGCGGGCGGGGTCGAAGCCGGCGGCGTGGCGCAGTGGCTCAACGCCATCACGCGCAATGTCTGCCTGCGCTGGCGGCACGCTCACGGGCGCGCCGAGGCGTATCGCGCGACGCCTCTCGCCGAAGATACGCGCAACGCCGATCCCACCCTCGCGGTGGCCGACGAATTCGATGTCGAGCGCGAGATGGAGCGCGAAGAGCTTGCCTCGCTGCTCGACCGTGCGCTCTCGCACTTGCCCGCGCTCTCTCGCATCATCCTCACGCAGCGCTTCGTAGACGATCTGCCGCAGGGCGAGATCGCCGCGCGCCTGGGCATCACGGCGGATGTCGTTGCGCAGCGTATCTCGCGGGGCAAACAGGTGCTCCGGCGTCTCCTCACCACTGACCTCCGCGACGAGGCCGCCACCTTCGGCATCAGCCTCACCCCCGCGGCGGACGAAGACGGATGGCAGCCCACGCGCATCTGGTGCCCATTCTGCGGCCAGCGTTACCTGCGCTACGTCGTCGATCGCGCGAGGGGCGGCGTCGCCTACGCCTGTTCCGGCGGCTGCGTCTATCCGGGTGGTCAGCTCTGTGGTTTGTGCCCCACCGACGCCCTCACCACGCTCGTCAGCCCCAAGAGCATCCTCACCCACGTCCTGCTCAATCTGAATGATCACTATCGCTCAGCGCTGACCCACCATCCCGTCTCCTGCCCAGTGTGCGGCGGAGAAACGACCGTGCAGACCGCTTTCCCCGAAGGCCTCGCCCTCGTGGTAGCCGAACTATGCGGCTTCTATCAGTTCTGCCCTACCTGCGGCCCGGTAGATGGCGCCTCGCTTTGGCACCTCGCCGTTGACCGCCCCGAGACGCAGGCATTCTGGCGCGCGCACCCGCGCATGCACGCCCTCCCCATAGGCGAGATCGAGGCGCAGGGGCGCCCCGCCTACGTCACCGGCTTCGCGAACGCGGACAACAGCCGACGCGTCGAGTACGTCCGCGCCCGCGACACCCTCGAAGTCTTGAGTGTCTACCAGTCCGCATAACGCGGCTAGTCCCTTCTCCCTTCATCGACCGAGCGGCGCCGGTTCGACGGCCTCGCCATGCCCTCATCCGGAGGACGCGACATGTTCGCCACGCTGCGCTAGCGCAACTTCTTCCTGCTCTGGTCCGCCGGCCTCATCTCGCTCGCCGGCGATTGGACCCTCTCCATCGGCCTGCCGATCTACGTCTACGTCGAGACCGGCTCGACCCTGGCGACCGGCATCATGTTCACCGTCGCTCTGCTGCCGGGACTGCTCTTCGGCTCGGTCGCCGGGGACTTCGTGGACCGCTGGAATCGCCGCCGCACGCTGATCGTAGCCGATCTTCTCTCCGTCCTGGCGCTGCTGCCGCTGCTGCTCGTCCACTCCGCCGACACCCTCTGGATCGTTTATCCCGTCGTCTTTCTCGCGGGCACCATCGAGCAATTCTTCGCGCCCACCGAGCGCGCGCTGCTGCCAACCCTGGTGGCGGATCGCTACCTCGTCCCGGCGAACGTGCTGAGCGCGCTCAACATGAACCTCGCGCGGCTGATCGGCCCACCCCTCGGCGGCCTCGTCGCCGGCATATTCGGCCTCGGCGGCATCGTCCTGGTGGACGCGTCAAGCTTCGTGTTCGCCGCCTTCCTCATCGCCCTGACCCGTGTCCCCGCCACCAGCCGACGCTCCATGCTCTCATCGCATGCCACAGACGCGACGGATGCTGAAAGCGCGCCACCCGCCCCGGCGGGGTTCCTCGGCGAGTGGCTCGATGGCCTGCGCCTGATCTTCCGCCTGCAACCCCTCCGCGTGCTCCTCGTCTCCCTGCTCCTGACGAGCCTCGGTGAAGGCGTTTTCGGCACGCTGCTGCCCCCATTCGTCTCGAAGATCCTCCACGGCGGCGCGCCGGAGTTTGGCTACCTCATGGCCGCGCAGGCGGTGGGCGGTCTCCTCGGCGGCCTGCTCATCGGCAGAGCGGCGAAAGATGCCCCGGCGAAGGTGCTGATCGGGCTTGGCAGCCTCGGCCTCGGCCCGGGCGATCTGGCGATCTTCAACTACCCCGCTTTCTATCCCAAGCTCGCGCCGGGGTTGGTGCTCTTCGCGCTTGTAGGTGTGCCGGCGGTCTGCGCGAGCATCGGCGTCAGTACGCTCGTCCAGCGCGTCGTCGGCGAGGCCTATCGTGGCAGGGTGTTTGCCAGCGCGGGCGCCGTTGCCGCCTTCGCCAGCCTCCTCGGCGCGGCGGGGGCCGGCCTCCTTGGCGACCGCCTCGGCATCCTCTTCGTCCTCAACACGCAGGGCATCGTCTACATCCTTGCGGGCCTGCTCGCGCTCACCGCCCTGCGCGGCGTCCCCCCGAAAGCCGGGCCCGTCGTCTCCAGCCGTGCCGCCGAGGTCCTCGATGCTGTCCCCTCCTCAGGCATGCCGTTGTGACGTGCGGCGAGCCGCGCGTGGCGCCTCCGGCTGCGACTCCAGGTGCCACGTCGGCAGCGCCTCTCGGCTCGTGCGCCACTCGGCCGGGATCGCCTCTGCCCTGGTCGCGCACGCGACAATGCCGCCGACGATGGCACAATTCGTGTCTCGGTCGCCGAGTCCGCGCACCGTCGTCCACAATGCCTCTTCGTAACTGTTGAGATTGTGCGCAGCGCACCAGAGCGCGAACGGCACGGTATCCTGCGCCGAGACGAAGACTCCGTTGCCAAGCTCTATCGCCACATACTCCGCCGCCGTCCCCGCCGCGATGTCGCGCCCCCGCTCAATGCCGTTACGCACGGCGCTCGCCGGCACATACCTCAGAACGTCGTCGAGGAACGCCTCTGGCGTGCTCGTTACGCCGCCTTCGCGTTCTCGCGCGGCCCGCGCCGCCGCCACCGCGACGGCTACCGCGCCCGCGATGCCCTCTGGATGCGTATGTGTCACCTCGGCGGAGAGCGCCGCCTGTTCTGCGGCGAGCGTCAGGTCATCCGCGAAGTAGGCGCCGAGCGGGGCGACGCGCATCGCGGCCCCGTTCCCATACGAGCCGCTGCCGCCGAAGAAAGCACGCGCAGCGGTTCGCCATCCCTTGCGGCTGCGAAACTGCACGAGCAGGCCGTGCATCGCCGGCCAATACCCGCGCGATATGTCGTAGCCCTTGCCAAAGCTCTTGGCCAGCGCGTCCTGCTCGATGGTCCCCTGAAGCCGCAGTATCTCGACCACCGAGAGCGTCATCTGCGTGTCGTCGGTATACCGCCACGGCGGCTCCGGCAGCATCCGCTCGCCGATCATGAGGATGATCGAGGCCGGATGCGCGAAGAAGCGCTGCCCGAAGGCATCGCCGACCGAGAGCCCCTCCAGCGACTCTAGCGCACGCGCCAGTCGCCCTTCTGTATCAGTTCGCATCATGCTCAATCAAGCTCCACCGGGAGCGCCCGCAGCCCACGGAACACGATGCTCGGCGCGTATTCCAGCGACTCTTCGGCGCCAGCGACTAGGCGCAGGTTCGGGAAGCGCTTGACGACGGCGGGCAGCACCTCTTCGCCCTCCAGCCGGGCCAGCGGAGCGCCGAGGCAGAAGTGGATGCCGAAGCCGAAGGCCACGTTGCGCGCCTCGGGCCGCGTGATGTCGAGCCGCTCCGGATCGGTGAACTGCGCCGGATCGTGGTTCGCCGCGCCCAGCAGCGTCGTCACGTGCTGGCCCGCGCCGATCTCCACGCCGCTGATGGTGAACGGCTCGCGCACGTTGCGCCCCGTCAGTTGCACGGGGCTGTCGTAGCGCAGCAGCTCGGGCATGGCGGTGGCGGTCAGTTCGTCGTGCGCGCTCCAGAGCCGCAGTTGCTCCGGATTGCGCAGCAGGGCGAGCAATCCGTTGCCGATGAGGTGCGTCGTCGTGCCATGGCCCGCCGCCAGCAGCAGAACCAGATTGGCGAGCAACTCATCCTCGCTCAGGGTATCCTCGCGCTCGCGGGCGGCCAGGAGCGCCTGCAGCAGGTCGTCGCGCGGCTCGGTGGCGCGACGCTCGATGATGGCGCGGAAGTAGTCCATGAAATCGGAGACGCCGACCAGCGCCTGCAGCGCCTGCTCCAGCGTCAGCACCGAGCTATCCAGCAGTCCGCCGAAGTCCTCGGCCCAGTGGATGAACTGCATGCGATCTTCCGGCGGCACGCCGAGCATCTCGGCGATGACGATCGCCGGCAGCGGGTAGGCCAGATCGGCGATCACGTCCATCGAGCCCTTGGCCTCCGCCGCGTCGAGCATCTCAGCCACCAGCACCCTGACGCGCGGGCGCATGTTCTCGACCAGCCGAGGCGTGAACGCCTTGTTGACCAGCCCGCGCAGCCGGGTATGATCTGGCGGATCCTGAAACAGCAGTTGACGCGGGATGGCGCGAAAGACCTGTTCGGCGGCGCGCTTGAACTCGTCGGGCAGCATGTCCGCCATCGCCGGGCGGTCGAGCCGCTCCGCCGTGACGCGCGGATCGCGCAGCGCCGCCATGCAGTCCGCCAGGCGCGTCAACACCCAGCCGCCCTCCCTGCCGCCATTGGGATCCCAGTGCACCGGCGCCTCGTCGCGGAGCCGCTTATAGAACGGATAGGGATCGCGCCGCACTTCGGGATTCAACAGATTCGAGACGCTGAGCTCCGCCTCTGGAGTCGCATCTGCCCTGACCATAGCTCGCCTCCTGTCGTCTCCCGACGCGTCATCCACGCGTCATCGTGGACGCGGCTTCCCGACCTGAAGGCCGGGGCGAATCCAGCCTGGCGCGCGACTCGGCGGTCTAGCGCCCACGGTGATTCAGCCGCATACTGCATACGCAGTATAGCGCGGCACGTTCCCATACGCCCCACCAGAACATGCCGACGCAACCTGCCCCACCTGAACGCCCATGCAGCCTGCCTCAATCGTTGCCAAATGACCTTCTAATGGGCGACTCGATTGATGTTCGTCCCCCAGAAAACTGTAGCACAAGGAATCAATCAGGCAGACTAATTCTAGACAAGGAAGCACTCCGCGTGCATAATGGTCACGGATGGGATGCATTCCAGCGAGAAGGCTTCCAGTCATCCCAGTTCTCACTGACCCCTTGTCGCTCTGTGAGTGGCAGGGAGGTTGTCTGAGCGCATAGTGCCGTCGAAAGATGACCCTTAGATAGCCACGAGGTCAAACCATGCCCTTTCCCGTGCCTACCTCTTCAGGGCGACAACGCGTCATCATTCACCATCTGTCCGACCTGCACTATCAGCAAGAGGTTCGCGGCAAAGACAACTCGCTCGTGCAGTACAGCGGCTACTTGGAGCGGCTGGAGCCATCGCGAAGGCCGGATCTGATCGTCATTACCGGCGACTTGACCTCTAGTGGCACCAAAGGGGAGCTCAGCACGGTTGCAGAGATACTTCGCCACAATTTCCCTGCATGGGCGGCGGACCTCTCCGATCATATCTTCGTCGTGCCTGGACCA
This sequence comes from uncultured Chloroflexia bacterium, assembly GCA_963841205.1. Classification (GTDB taxonomy): domain Bacteria; phylum Chloroflexota; class Ktedonobacteria; order Ktedonobacterales; family JADMIN01; genus CAWAWP01. The sequence goes on from CAWJCH010000014.1 coordinate 635,030, forward strand.
CGCGACTTCAATTGGGAAGGGACCGATCCCCAGGGGCTCAACACCTTTTACGCGGCTTTCGCCGACTTTGGGTTGCCTTCCGCAGCGCATGCTGTGCCGCTAAGCGGTACGACGGTGCGGTCCGCCCTGAATGCCGTCGCGTACCCCATCGACACCTGCTACTCGCTCGCTGATTGCCGTGAGGAGATGAAGGCGCAGTTCCACGAATACGGCAACACGTATGAACAATTCGTGAGGCAATACCGCCGGGCGGGACGGGGGATCTCCGGCATTTTCGGCCGGCATGACAATAAAGCCGAGCTAGTCGACCTGCGCGAGCGCTACCTCGACCTGGCGGAGGCCAATGACCTGACCTTGGTGGATGCTGGCAGGGTTCAGGAGGGTGATCTGAAGGCGTTCAAGGACTGGATTAACGCGGAGGGATACAGTCAACGTCCTCAGGGTGCTGTCAGCGAGCCCTTGAAAATCCTTGTGACGCATCATCCGCTCGCCGTGCAACAGGATCAAATAGAGGCTTCTAAGCGCGCCAAGCGCAACGGTACCCCCTTTGAGCAGCTCGCAAAGGATGCCGGCAAAGCAGGCTTCCATCTTGCCCTTCATGGGCACATCCACAAGCCGCAGGTACTCTCAGATCTCTCTTTGTTGCAGGATGCCGAAGTACAACATCCTTTGCGGCAAGTTGGTGCCGGAAGTCTCGGCGATGGCGGCACCTTCAATGAGATTACCGCCACCTACGTCAGCGAAGAGCAGAATCAACAGAATCACTGGCGGCTCGAGATTCGCACCATCAACCTAAAAGCGCAGAACCCGCACGACGCAGCGACCTTCGTGCTGCTCAATCGAACCGAGGATGCCGCCAAACATGCCGAGGAGTTGGAGCGCGAGAAACGACGCCGCGAGGACTTTGATTTTCGCGTCCATGCAGTGATGCGCCAATATTCCGAGGCTGTCTACCATGCGACGCCCACTATCAACCCCGACAAGCCCGGAACCATACAGTTGCCACAATTGGCTATGCAGGGCATAGAGAGCATCATACGTGACATCATCTTCCCCGGTTTTGGCCTCCGCGTACGGCTTTTCCTCAGGGATGTGCAGTATAGTCGAGATAATCGAGCTATCCCAAAGTTGAATGCCGCATACCTCAATCCACCTCCCGGCGATGGGACGGGGCTCGTCGCGTATCCGATGTCCCTTGCGGGGCTGTCGCTCCTGCTCCGCAGAACCGTCAAGTATCCTAAGGAGCTCGACACATCCTTGACTGATGACGATGACCAATGGCTCAAACGCAGCGGCAGAGATATCAAGCTGATTGAAGTCTTGAAAAAGCTGCTCGAGGAGACATTGGCGACCAGCTATCCAGGACCGCAGGAGGCCGAGCGCGTGCAGGTAGTGCTTGACAAGTTCAGTCAGGGCGCAGCGCAGCAACTGATGGTGAGAGACTTCTATCGGCAGCCTACATCGTCGAGCGTCAGCAGACCTATCCCGAGTTCATTTGCGTCCCTTTTCCAAAACGTCTGGAGAACGGCGTCATCCCCGACATGCCCGAGATCGCCGTCCTCGTGGTCAGCGTGAAGCCGTCAGAGAAAACCGCTGAGCAGCCCAGAGCCTGCAGCCGCCGCCGAGCAACAAAATGGTGACTTCACGCCCGAACGAGTCGCCATGCTTGAGTCGCTGGCGGAGTTGGCGGGGATGATCCTCGTCAACTCCAGCGCGTTGCGCGAACCCTTGGGGATTTGGGAAGACCGCATCAGGGTATGAGTGAGAGGGGTGCGATCAGGACCGCGCCCGTACTCAATATTCGCCGGCCTCGTCGGCCATGCGAACGATTCGGGGCGTGAACTTGCCAATCACTTCGACAAGTTCCTGCTGGGCAGCCATGACCGTCTCGATGTCCTTATAGGCTTGAGGCGACTCATCGATTGCACCGCCCAACAGGGTCACGCCTCGTGATTGCAGGTAGGTGTTTCGTGTCTTCTTGCTGATGCCGTTAAGCGCTGCCCTTCTGCTCATCGCTCGACCGGCACCGTGGGATGCTGATTGAAGCGAGGTTTCGTTACCCAATCCTCTTACGACGTATCCAGGGTCGCCCATTGATCCCGGAATGACGCCCAAGATACCCTTGCCTGCCGGAGTCGCACCCTTTCGGTGAACGATGGCACTTGATCCATTAGGTAGTAGTTCGCGATGAGCAAAGTTGTGGAAGTTCTCGACGACGGCGATCTCCTCCAGTCCGACGGCGCGCGCCACGCGATGGTGGATCACGTGGTGGTTGGCCGAGGCGAAGCGCCCCGCCAGCTCCATCGAGAGCCAGTACTCCTGGCCCGCTTCGCTCTCCATCGGCAGCCACGCCAGATGCTGCAACGACTTGTCCAGCGCAGGATGCAGCCGCCGCGCGATGTCGGTGAAGGTGTTGGCGATCTTGAAGCCGACCCCGCGCGAGCCGCTATGCGAGAGCAGCGCCAGGTACTCGCCCGCCTTCAGCCCCAGCGCCTCGTCGTCGGCGTAGAGGCGAAACGCGCCCCACTCGACGAAATGGTTGCCCGTGCCCGACGTGCCGAGCTGATCCTCGGCCTTACCACGTAGCGACTTCAGCAGCTTCGTCTCGTCCCACGCCGTGTCGCCAAGCACGGTATGCTCGGCCCGGTCGCCGCGCTGCCAACCGACGCCCGCGCCGAAACGTGTCTGCTCCAGCAGCGCCTTCTCGAACTGCTTGGCGCGCTCGCTCAGCGTCTCCGGCGCGAAGGGGTAGACCGAGAGCCGCATGCGGCAGGCGATGTCCACGCCGACCGCGTAGGGGATCACCGCGCCCTCGATGGCGAGCACGCCGCCGATCGGCAGGCCATAGCCCACGTGCGCGTCCGGCATCAGCGCACCAGCCGCCGCCACCGGCAGCCGCAGCGCGTTCTCCATCTGCGCCAGCGCGGCGGGATCGATCTGCTCGCGGCCCCAGACGGCGTAGTCGAGGGGCCGGTCGCGCAGCACCTCATGCTCCACCGGCCTTGTCGCGTCGCGCCGCTGACACTCGTGCGCCAGCTTCCCCAGCACCGCATCGTCCAGATACGCCGCAGGGTCCGCGCGCACGGCATCCAGCCGCGCCAGGATCGCCTCCTGGTCGTGCCCCTTGGTCTCCATCGAGTCGGCTGCCGCCTTGGCGAGGCCGATGACCTTGCCCTGCGGCCAACCGTGTGCCTGCAAAATCTTTCCGCTCAACATGCAGGTGTGTCCTTTTTCCGTTCGGTCCTTTCGAGGGCAAAAGAAAAGCGCGGAGCTCGCTTTTCGAGCATCCGCGCCTGTCGCAACAAGGTGTAGGCTAGCGCCTCCCCTGTGCATCGCGTCTGCGGCGACAGGCACGGAGCGTATCGTTTCGATTCTGTTGTGGGAGACCGAATGTGCGTTTCACGGGGATACCTCCCTTAACTGACTGGATCGCGCGCTTGTGGCGGCCGCCTGAACTCGTGCGCGACGGCTGGCACTCTATCACACCGCTCGCCACGCTCGCAAGGCAGATTTCTACCGAAGAACCCGGCCGGGTGTCCCAGGCCTTCAGGTGGGAGGATGAAAGCCGGATTGACAATTAGGGGCTTTAGCCCGCCGCAAGCCACGCCGTTTCAACGGCAGTGGTAAGGCGCTCTCGGCCTCGGCCATTGCCGGTTCCGTGTCTATCAGACAGAATATAACCACATGAATTTGCCAATGGTACGCAAGACCTACAAAGAGAAGTTGCGCCCGACGCCAACCCAAGAACGGACGCTAGATGAAGTGCTCTGGCGTTGTCGCACGCTTTACAACACCGCGCTCGAACAGCGCCTCATCGCGTGGGAACGCTGTCACGTCTCGGTCAGCCGCTATCAGCAGGAAGCGGAGTTGAAGGAACTTCGCGCCGAGCTCCCGGAGTATGCCGCCATCCACAGCCATGTCCTGCAAGACGTGCTGGCGCGGCTCGACAAGACCTACCAGGCGTTCTTCCGCCGTCTGGCGTACTGGTGCGAAGGCAGGATTTCCACGCTTCCAGGGGCGCATTCGTTACCACTCCTTCACCTTCAAGGAGTATGGCAATGGCGCCTGCCTCGATAACGGCTCTCTCGTGCTCAGCAAAATTGGGCGCGTTGCGGTGCACTGGTCCCGGCCTATCAAGGGCACGATCAAGACCGTGGCGATCTCCAAGGAGGCCGATGGGTGGTATGTCTCCTTCTCGTGTGCGGACGTGCCAACGCAACCGCTTCCTGCGACAGGACAGGAGACGGGCATAGACGTTGGGCTAAGGGTCTTTCTCATCACATCGGACGGTGAGATCGTGGAGAATCCACGCCAGTACCGCAAATCCGAGAAGGCGCTGAAGAAAGCTCAGCGGCGCGTCTCCCGTCGCAAAAAAGGCAGCCACCGTCGCCGCAAAGCCGTGAAATTGCTGGCGAAAGCGCATCAGAATGTCAGGCGTCAGCGCCAGGACTTCCACCACAAGACGGCGCTTGCTTTGGTGCGCCAGTACGATGCCATCTCTCACGAAGCCATTCATCCCGCCACCTTGGGCCGTCGCCCGGCACCGAAGCCAGACGGCACAGGCAGCTATGAGCGCAATGGGGCCAGCCGCAAGGCCGGTCTCAACAAATCTATCCAGGACGCCGGATGGGCCAGTTTCCTGAACATACTTGCTTGCAAGGCAGCATGCGCCGGGAAGCGAGTGGAAGCGGTCAATCCGGCATATACATCGCAGGACTGCTCAGGCTGTGGTGCACGAATACAGAAGAGTCTTTCCGTGCGAACCCACATCTGTACCGCCTGCGGCCTGATCCTGGACCGCGACGAGAACGCGGCGAGAAATATCCTATGGCGCGGGCAGCGCCTTCGGGGACTCGCGGGGATGCCTGCGGGGTTGAACCGAGAACCCGTCGGGCTTTAGCCCGTGCGGAGTGTCAGAGTGGACGACGAATGCACGAAGTACTTTGTACATGCTGGGTTTTGAACGGTATAACCCCATCATGGACAAGGAGCGGAGGCCGCACAAGGTCACGGTGGACATCCCACAGGAGGTGTGGGAGGCCGTGCGCGAACTGGTGTGGGAGGCCGTGCGCGAACTGGCGCGCGAGCATCGACGCTCCTTCGTACAGGAGTTGGTGTGGGCGTTGCAGGAGTACGCGCGGCGCGAGCGAGCGGAAGGGCGCGGCGCGCGATGCGTAGCCCGGTGCAGGTCCGCAAGGCCTTCAAGTACAAGCTCCAGCCAACGCTCGCACAGGCGACGGCGTGCGAGACGGTCGTGTGGCGCTGCCGCGAACTCTACAATGCCGCGCTGCAAGAGCGGCGCGACGCCTGGCGGAAGCGCGGCGTGTCGGTGGCGTTCGCCGGGCAGTCGGCGCAACTGCCCGGCCTCAAGGAGGTGCGTCCCGACTACCGGGACCTCAACGCGCAAGTCTTGCAGGATGTCTGACACCGGCTGGAGAAGGCGTTCCAGGCGTTCTTCCGGCGGGTGGCGGCGGGCGAGGCGCCGGGGTATCCGCGCTTCCAGGGCCGCGACCGCTACAGCAGCTTCACCTATCCCCAGGCGGGTGGGCACGGCGGCGCGCGACTGGAGAACGGGTACCTCGTCCTCTCCAAGATTGGGCGGATTGCGGTGCGCTGGTCGCGCCCACTGGAGGGCACGCCCAAGACCGTCACGGTCAGCCGAGAGGCGGATGGCTGCTACGTCTCGTTCTCGTGCGGGGAGGTACCGACGCAACCGCTCCCCCGCACCGGACGCGAGACGGGCATCGACGTGGGGCTGGGGGCGTTCCTGGTGACGGCGGAGGGGGAGGTGGTCGAGCATCCACGCTACTACCGTCGGGGGAGCGGCGGATGGCCAGAGCCCAGCGGCGGGTGAGCCGCTGGAAGCAGGGGAACAACCGTCGCAAGAAGGCGGTGGTGTTGCTGACCCGTGCCCATCAGCACGTCAAGCGCCAACGGGCCGACCACCACCACAAGACGGCGCTCCGGTTGGTCCGCCGATACGATGCGATCTATCATGAAGCCATCCGTCCCGTCAACCGCAGTCGCCGTCTCGCCCCGCTACCGGATGGGCACGGCGGGTACCTGCCGAATGGGGCCTGCGCAAGGCGGGCCGCAACAAGAGCATCGCCGACGCCGGATGGGGTCGCTTCCTCACCCTCCTCGCGTGCACGGCAGCATGCGCCGGCAAGCGAGTGGAAGCGGTCACCCCGGCGTTCACCAGCCAGGAGTGCAGCGGGTGTGGGGAGCGCGTGCCCAAGAACCTGCGCGTGCGCACCCACGCCTGCCCTTCCTGCGGGCTGGTGCTGGACCGCGACGCGAACGCGGCCAGGAACATCCAACGGGCCGGGCAGGCCCGTCAGGGAGCGGTGGCGGTGGCCGCCGTGGTGAGCTGAGCATCCCCCCGCTTGAGCCGGGGGGAGTGTCAACGCTCCTTGACATGATAAGGCTTTAGCCGCAGGCCACGGGGCTTCATTCCCAGTGGTGTGAGGCGTGTCATGGCCTCCGCCCTTGCCACTTCTTTGGTAATCAGGCAGAATAGCTGAATATGGAACTGCAGGCCATGCGCAAGACCTACAAAGAGAAGTTGCGTCCGACGCCCACGCAGGAACGGGCGCTGGACGAGGTGCTCTGGCGCTGCCGCACGCTCTACAACACGGCCTTGGAGCAGCGCATTACCGCGTGGCAGCGGTGTCGGGTCTCGGTCTCACGCTATGAACAAGAAGCCGAGTTGAAGGCGATCCGGGCCGAGTTCCCGGAGTACGCCGCCATCCATAGCCACGTGCTGCAAGATGTCTGGCCCGGCTCGACACGACCTATCAGGCGTTCTTCCGCCGGGTACAGACGGGCGAAAAGCCGGGCTTCCCGCGCTTCCAGGGCCGCGATCGCTGGCACTCCTTTACCTATAAGGAGTATGGCAATGGCGCCCGGCTCGATAACGGCTACATGGTGCTGTCCAAGATCGGGCGCATCGCGGTCCGCTGGTCCCGTCCCGTCGAGGGCACTCCCAAGACCGTCACCGTGAGCAAAGAGGCGGACGGCTGGTATGTCTGCTTCTCGTGTGCCGACGTGCCGGCGCGGCCGTTGCCGCTCACCGGGCGCGAGACGGGTATCGACGTTGGCTTGAAGGTGTTTCTCATCACGGCGGACGGGGAGATCGTGGAGAACCCCCGCCACTACCGCAAAGCCGAGCGTGAGTTGAAGAAGTCGCAAAAGCGCGTCTCCCGTCGCGAGAAGGGCAGCAAACGCCGGAAGAAAGCGGTGCATCAATGCGCCAAGAAGCACCAACACGTCCGTAGGCAACGTACGGACTTCCACCGCAAGACGGCCTTGGCGCTGGTACGCCAGTACGACACGATCTACGTAGAAGCGATTCAGCCTGCCAACCTGAGCCACCGTCCCGCCCCCAAGCCCGATGGCAATGGCGGCTATGAGCACAACGGGGCCAAAGCCAAAGTGGGCTTGAACAAGAGCATCCACGATGCCAGCTGGGGCCACTTCCTGTCTATCCTCGCTTTCAAGGCAGCATGCGCCGGGAAGCGAGTGGAAGTGGTCAACCCGGCGTATACCTCGCAGGACTGTTCGGGCTGTGGCGAGCGCATCCAGAAGTCGTTGAGCGTTCGCACGCATGTCTGCACGCACTGCGGCCTCATCCGGGACCGCGACGAGAACGCGGCCAGGAACATCCAATGGGCCGGGCAGGCCCTTCGGGGACTCGCGGGGGTGCCCGCGGGGATGAACCGAGAACCCGTGGGGCTTTAGCCCCCGCGGCGTGTCAGCAGCCCCAGCTTCGTGGCGAAGGCGACGGCCTCCGTGCGGTTCCCCGCGCCGAGCTTGCGCAGGATCGAGCTGACGTGGAACTTGACCGTGCGCTCAGTCACCACCAGCTCGATGGCGATCTCCTTGTTCTGCATGCCGCGCATCAGCAGGCGCAGCACGTCCATCTCGCGGGCGGTGAGGTCGGGCTGCGCCTGGCTGATGCGCGCCGTCCCTCAGCAGGCGTGAGGCCACCACCGGCTGCAGGAGTGAGCCGCCCCCATGCACCACACGGATTGCGCTGAAGAGCTCGTCACGCGGCGCGCCTTTGAGCAGATAACCCTGTGCGCCGGCGCGCAAGGCGGCGAGGATGCGATCGTCGGTGTCGAACGCGGTGAAGACCAGCACGCGCACCGCGTGTCGCTCGTCGCGGAGCGTGCGCAGCGCCTCCGCGCCATCCATCTCTGGCAGCGCGAGGTCGAGCAGCAGCACGTCGGGTTTGAGCTCGCGCACGCAGGTGATCACTTCGATGCCCGTGGCGGCCTCGCCGACCACGCTGAAGTCTGGCTGCGTGCCGAGGACCGCGATCAAGCCCTCGCGCACGATGGGGTGGTCGTCGGCGACGACGATGCGAATAGGCTCCGTCATCGCGGCGTATCCAGCGGCAGCACCGCTTCGAGGCGCGTCCCATCGCCGGGGGCGCTCTCGACGCGCAGCGTGCCGCCGAGCAGGTGCAGTCGCTCGTTGAGGCCGATCAGCCCGTAGCGCCCCTCGCGTGCCACGTCCGTGTCGAAGCCCTTGCCGTCGTCCTCGATCAGCAGCGCGATCCGACGCGTCTTCGCCTCCAGGCGGAGCGCCATGTGTCGCGCCTCGGCGTGGCTGCGGACGTTGGCGAGCGCTTCTTGCGCGACGCGATAGAGCGCCGTCTCGACGCGCACGGGGAGCGTGGGGACCTTGCCCACCACCTCGAACGTCGCCTCCGTCTTGCCGGCGGCGGACCATTCGGCGGCGAGCGCGGCCAGCGCCTCGGCGAGCGTGCGCCCTTCAAGCGGCGCCGCGCGGAGGTCGTGGAGCGAGCGGCGCGTCTCCTCCAGGTTGGCGCGGGTGAGGGTCAGCGCCTGGCGAATGGCCTGCTGCGCCCGCTTCGGATCGCTCCCCGTGTCGAGCAGCGCGTCAGCGTGCTCTAGCTGCAAGGCGACCGCGGTGATGCCCTGCGCCAGCGTGTCGTGGATCTCGCGCGCTAGGCGGTTGCGCTCTTCCAACGCCCCGATCCGCGTACTCTGGGCGAAGAGGCGCGCGCGCTCGATGGCGATGCCGAGCAGGTCGCCGATGGTGTAGAGCAGGCGCAGGTCGTCCGCGCTGAGCTCGCGCCAATCCGTGCTGGCGACGTTGAGGACGCCGAGCTTCTTGCCGTGTGCGTAGAGCGGGATGCTGGCGTGGTAGCGCAGCCCGCCGGTGTCGTCCACCAGCCCGGCGAGCCGACTGCACTTCACCACGTTGACGTTGGCGGCGCCGTTGAGGTCGCCGTCGCGATAGGTGTCTAGGCAGAAGCAGGAGCCGGTCATGCGGCGTGGTGTCTTGGTGAGGGCGCGCGGCAGGTTCTGCGCTGCCGCCAGCGAGGAGCGCCCGGTCTCTTCGTCGAGGAGCCAGATCCAGCCGGTGCTGAGTCCTAATAGATCGGCGACCTGCGCCAGCGCCGCGCTCAGCGCCTCGTCCATCGCCACCGAGCGATTGAGCGCTTGGGCGATGCTGTTGAGGATGACCAGCTCGCGGTTGAGCTGGCCGAGCTTCTCCGCGTCGGTGACGCCTGCCACGCCTCACCTCACTTTCGCTCGCGTCGCGCCCGTGCCCGATCAAGCATAACTGCAGTAGTATACCGCTTGCGTGGCAGGCAGGTTCGACCGGGCCAGGATCGCTATTCGTGGCCCGCCGAACGTGACGACGGCGCGCTACCACCGGGCGAATCGGGCGCGTGGGCGACACTTGCGGCGGCTTTATCGCCTATGGTATACTGCCGGTCGTGGGGAGCCGCTAGCCACCTCCGGTCACGAAGAGACCGGGTTGGAAACGGTTCTCGCCGTTACGGGTCGTCTCTCGGGGTGTAGCGCAGTTGGCTAGCGCGCAGCGTTCGGGACGCTGAGGTCGGAGGTTCAAGTCCTCTCACCCCGACCAGGCCGCCATGGGTGCGATTGCTCAAAGTCTGCGGGCTTTGGGCGCTCGCTTTCGTGGCCGGGTCGAGCTCAGGAGCACGCCATGCAGGCGAGGGAAGTGTACGCGAGCGAATGTTTCGCTCGCGCCACCCCCACCAGCAGGGGCGTGCTTTTTTCGTGCTCTGCACGTCCATTGCCCTCCGAGCTATGGATGGCGATTGACGCGATTGGATGGAGTGACGGTCGCCATAGAAGGCGAAGATAGCGATTCCCACGCCGCTTGAATCTGCGGCGAACGTGCGACTCTCTGTCTTCGCTGCGGTGATCTGCGCGCCGTAGTGTTTGGGAAGAAAGGGAGTCGCTCCATGTCGGTGCTGGTGTTAAACGCCGCGCTCCAGCCGCTCTCGGTGATCCCCGAGCGCCGTCTGGTCGTGCTGATCTCCAAGCAGAAGGTCACCTTCGTCGATCCGCAAGTGCGCCAGGTGATCGAAGATGGCATCGAGGCGCGACACCTCTCCGTCGAGGAGCCGGTGATCGTGCAGTTGCTCGCGAACGTGCGGGTGCCGCGCATGATCCTTCGCCCGACGCGCTCGAACATCCTGCTGCGCGATGACGAGAGTTGCCAGTACTGCGGCAAGCGCGGGCGCGACCTCACCCTCGACCACATCATCCCGCGCTCGCGCGGCGGCCAGAGCACGTGGGAGAACCTCGTCGCCTGCTGCCGGGCCTGCAACGGGCGCAAGGGCAACCACTACTTGAAGGACGTCGGCATGCACCTGATCCGGCCCCCCAGGGCGTTGAATCAGGAGTACGCCGGGTTCTTTCTGCTGCGCTACCCGCGGCTGCGTGAGGCGTACGAGGCCTTCCTCGTCTCAGCGCAGGTGAAGAGCGCCTAGCAAAGAAACCGGCTGAGGCCCCCGGGCTTTCGCTCTGGGGATGAAAGCCAGGTCGCCCGCAGACGACGAATGGGACACTCGATTGCCGGTTTTGCGCGCTCGTGTGAGAATGGTGTGGTAGGCGGTCGCTTTGGGAGTGCTCTTCGGACCACGCCGCCGCCCACCCGTACGGTTCGGGCCGGGCAGGCCCGTCGCGTAAAGCAGTCCCGGTAGCCGTGGTGCCCGTGCCACCGATACGGCTTCCCCGCCGGTCGCGAGAAGCCCCTTCTGTTTAGGGATGGGGAGCATGTCACGATCGGTGTCGCCCGCTCGCCCTAGCCGCCGCCCATCGCCTGGTGGGCGGCGGCTAGGGCGAGGCGGTTGGTACGCCATGTGCAGGTTTGGCACGGTGACGCTTCACGGGTCTGGTACGATAGGAGGAACTGTTGAGGTGTCGTCGGGTCCCTTCCTCTTAGCGTCGATGGCGCCATCGACCGCGAGAGAGGTCCTCGGCACGACGGTACCTCGAGTATGCTCGCACCAGCGCGTTGGCCGCGTTCGTCCTGATACGTGTGCCAGCGGAGCTCGCCCAGTGTTCGCGCGAGCCACTCTACGACGAGTGAACGTGGAAAGTCAGGTTGGTAGTGTCGACGCCATCGCACCAGTTCGTAACGCTCTACGGTCATTTCTATCAGCCGCCGCGCGAGGACCCTTTCACGGGTCTGGTGCCGCGCGAGCCGGGCGCGACACCGTACGAGAATTACAACGAGAAGATTACGGCTGAGTGTTACCGCCCGAACGCCGTCGCGGGGAACTTCGAGCACCTCAGCTTCGATCTCGGCCCGACGCTCGCCACCTGGCTGGAACGCTACCACCCCGACGTCCACACGATGATCGTGGAGTCCGCGCGGCGCCATTACGAGCGCCGCGGCGTGCCGAACGCGCTGGCGCAGGCGTATAACCACACGATCCTGCCGCTGGCCTCCGCGGAGGATAAGCGCACGCAGATCCGTTGGGGCCTCGATGATTTCGAGCACCGCTTCGGCTACGCCGCGCAGGGTATGTGGTTCGCCGAGACGGCGGTCGATCACGAGACGCTGCGCATCGCGGCGGAATGCGGCGTGCGCTACACCGTCCTCGCGCCGTGGCAGACCGCGGACGCCGTCGATCCCACCGAGCCGTATCGCGTGGAGCTCGGCGACGGCCTGAGCATGGCCGTGTTCTTCTACAATGGCCCGCTGAGCGGCGGCGTCTCGTTCGATTGGGATACGACGAACAACGCCGACAACTTCGCGGCGTCGTATCTGCCCCATCACCTCAATCCAGAGAAAGTGCGGGAAGGCGACGATCAGGTGATCGTCGTGGCGACCGATGGCGAGCTCTATGGGCATCATAAGCCGTGGCGCGATCGCTTCCTCACGCACTTGTTGAACGGCGGCGCCAGCGCGTATGGCTTCGAGGTGACGAGCCTCGGCTGCTACCTGCGCGACCACCAGCCGGCGCGGACGGTGACGCTGCGCGTGCCGAGCGCATGGAGCTGCGCCCACGGCGTGGCCCGCTGGAGCGACGGCTGCGACTGCACCGAGGGCTCATCGGCGTGGAAGCCGGCGCTGCGCGCTGCGCTCGACCACCTCGCCGTCCACCTTGACGAGGCCTATGCGTTGGTCGGCGGCGAAGCGCTGCGCGATCCGCGGGCCGCGCGGGACGCGTATCTGGCGCTGCGCAACTCCTGGACGGATGCGGATGCGTTCTGGTCGCGGCACGCCCGCTCACCGGAGGTGCTCGCCGACATGGCCATCCGCGCGCGTGCGGAGCAGCTACTGGAGGCGCAGTATTTCGGGCAGGCGATGTACACGAGCTGCGGCTTCTTCTTCGAGGACCTCGACCGCATCGAGCCGCGCAACGACATTGCCTTCGCGCGCCGAGCCATCAGCCTGATCTACCAGCTTACGGGGCGCGACCTGGAGGCCGAGTTCGTGCGCGATCTGTCGGAGTCGCGCAGCTGGCGCAGTGGGCTGACCGGCGCGGATCTCTACCGCCAGCTTCCCCCATTGCGCGCCGATCAGGTGCCGAGCGGCGGCGCCGCCGAGCCTGCGGCGTAGTCGAAATGTGCCCGACGCGCGAGCGATCAGGCGCGCGCGGGCGCGCTCGCTTCATCCATCGCCGGCTGGTTCGAGGCGGGCTCGGCGTCGTCGGCCTCCGACGCGAGGGGTAGCGTGAAGGAGAACGTGCTGCCTCGCCCGATGCGGCTACGCGCCCAGATGCGGCCCCCGTGCAGCTCCACGAGGTGCTTGGCGATGGCCAGCCCCAGCCCGGTCCCTGCGGCGGCGCTTGTCTGCGGGGCGGCGGCGCCTTCCACCGCGTCGAGGGGCGTCGGCGCGCGACTGGGCGCGCGCGTGCGGGCACGGTCAACCTTGAAGAAGCGTTCGAAGACGCGCGGTAGGTCATCCTCGCCGATGCCAACGCCGGTGTCCGTCACGCTCACGACGAGATAGGGGGAGTCGCCAACCGCTCCATCGTCGGGCCGTTCTTCGGGGGTCGCGGTGGCGCAGGTCGTGGCGCTCACCGTCACCGAGCCGCCCGGTTTGGTGTACTTGATGCCGTTGTGGACCAGATTCACCAGCACTTCGCCGAGCCGTCGCACGTCGGCGAGCGCCGGCGGCTGGTCCTCCGGCACTTCGGTGATCAGGCGGATGTCGTGCTCGCGTGCCAGCGGCGCGAGGCGCTCGAAGACTACCTCCACCATCCCCGCGACGTCGGTCGGCTCGGTATGGAGCTGGACGCGGCCCGATTCGATGAGTGAGAGCTCCAGCAGCTCGGCCACCATCTGCGTGAGATGATCGATCTCGTCGCCGATGCGCTGCGCGAATTGGCTGGCCATCGGCGGGTCCGTCGCGATGACCTCACCGAGGGTATCCGCCAGCAGCTTGAGCGCCGTCAGCGGCGTGCGCAGCTCGTGCGAGACGTGCGAGACGAAGTCCTGACGCACGCGCTCCAGGCGCCGCAGCTCGGTAAGGTCTTCGATGGCGACGACATAGAACGCGGTGGTGCCGGGCGTCACGGTGGAGTCTTCCGCTGCGGCGGGCGTCTGCACGCGCATGGGCTGTACCTGCACCCGCCACGATTGGCCGCTCGTCACGCGCTCGACCTGGCGATCCTGCGTCTTCCCCGGTGCGCACGGCCTCCATCAGGAGGGAGGTGACGTCGTAGTCGTGCACCACGGTTGCCAGGATGCGCCCGGCGAGCTGCTCGCGCGGAATGCGCGCGAGTGCAGCCGCCGAAGGATTGGCGAAGAGGATGCGCCGCTCGCCATCGGTGACGAAGATGGGGCGCGGATACGCGTCCAAGACGGCGCCGAAGAGCTCGCGAGAGTGATGCGATTGCTGCCGCTCGGCGGCGAGCTCGGCGCGCGCGCGGCGCAGGGACGCCTCGGCCCCCAGCCGGCGGCGGGTATAGGGCGAACGCGGCCAGACGACGACGGCGGCCAGGAGCGCGCCGGTGAGCGCCGCCAAGACGAACACGATGCCGTTCCACATGGTGCGCGGCCCTCGTCGTGATGCCGTCGCGCGGCGTTGGGGAGGAGGTTGCCCGCCGTCGCGGCGCGAGATTCGAGCAACAGTCAACACGAGTATAGCACGTGGATTCGGCGATCCCGGCTACATGAGGCAACTGATCCATAGCTTGACAACTCCCCACGGCGAAAGCCGGGGGATTCCTCCTTCAGCGGGGCGCGCCGACGCGGGCCGAAGCCGTTGTCGGTCTTACCGACTCTCCAGAGGCGAGCACCGTGTGCCCCACGGCTGCAATGTTCTTGGCGGCGTTCACATCTCGGTCGTGCCGGACGCCGCATTCTGGGCACCTCCACTGGCGGACCTCGAGTGGCAAGGCGTCGAGCACGTGGCCACAGGCATGGCAGCGTTTGGAACTGGGATACCAGCGGTCGATCGTGACCAGGGTGCGCCCATACCACGCGGCCTTGTACTCCAGTTGCCGGACCAGTTCGCCCCAACCCGCGTCGCTGATCGCTTTGGCGAGGGTGTGATTGCGGACCATGTCCTTGACGGCGAGACTCTCGACGCAGATCACTTGGTTTTCGCGAATCAACCGCGTCGTGAGCTTGTGCAGGCCGTCGCGGCGCTGGTCCGCGATCTTGGCATGGATGCGGGCCACCCTGCGCCGCGCCTTTTCCCAGTTCTTCGAACCCTCCCGTTTGCGGGCGAGGTCGCGCTGCGCTCGTTTGAGGCGGCGCTCACTACGCTTCAGATGGCGCGGATTGGAGATTTTCTCGCCGGTGCTCAGCGCGGCTACGTCGCTCAGTCCGACATCGACCCCTACCGTCGCGTCGATGGTGGGCAGCACCCCGATTTCTTCTTCCACCAGGAAGGAGACGAAATAGCGTCCCGCCGTGTCTCGGGAAATAGTGGCGGTGGTGGGCGTGCCGGTGAAGGACGGCGACCAATGAATGTCGAGCGGGGCATCCAGCTTCGCCAGCGTCAGCGCGCGTGTTTCCGCGTCCCACCGGAAGGCGCTGCTCGCGTAGGTCGCCGCTTGCCGTCCGCGCTTCATCTTGAATGTGGGGTACTTCGCCCGTCCATCAAAGAGGTTGCGGAAGGCACGGTCCAGGTGGCGCAGCGCCTGCTGCAAGGGAACACTAGACACCTCAGCGAGCCAGCCAGTGTCGGGCTGCTGTTTCAGGATGGTGAGCGCCGCCGACAGATCGACATACCCGAGACGCTCGTGCCGTTGGTAGTAGGCGTCAGTCCGGAGGCGCAGTGCCCAGTTGTAGACATAGCGCGTGCACCCGAAGGTGTGGGCCAGGGTGGCCTCTTGATCGGGTGTCGGATAGCATCGATAGCGGTAGGCGCGCTTCTGGCTCATGCGTACAGTCATGACATGCTGCTTGTAAGCGCGCAAATGGTGTAGTGCCGCGACATGGCAGCGATCGCCTGACGGCGCGCGGCGTTTCATCCGCATGCCGAAAGGCAGGGTCTGCACGTCGCGATCTCGATGAACCCGCAGATGACGGATGGTATGCCGCTGACACTCCGCACGCGCTAAAGCGCGGCGGGTTCTCGGTTCGTCGCCCCCGCCGTCGCCGGGACTCCCCGAAGGCGCTGCCCGTGCCATAGAATATTCCTGGCCGCGTTCTCGTCGCGATCGAGGATCAGTCCGCAGTTCGGGCAGACGTGGGTGCGCACGGAAAGGCTCTTCTGGATGCGCGCCCCACAGCCTGAGCAATCCTGGGACGTATACGCGGGATTGACCGCTTCCACTCGCTTCCCGGCGCATGCTGCCTTGTACGCGAGGATGCTGAGAAACTGTCTCCATCCGGCGTCCTGAATAGATGTGTTGAGACCGGCCTTGCAGTTGGCCCCGTTGTGCTTATGGCCACCGATCCCGTCCGGGATAGGTGCGGGGCGGCGGCTCAGGTTCGCCGCCTGAATCGCTTCGATATAGATCACATCGTATTGGAGCACGAGCGCCAGCGCCGTCTTATGGTGAAAGTCGCCCCGTTGCCGCCGCACCTGTTGATGCTGCTTGGCGCACTGCGCCGCCGCCTTCGCTCGCCGCTTACTGTCTTTCTTGCGGCGGGTTACGCGCTGCTGGGCCTTCTGCAGCCCGCGCTCAGCTTTGCGATAGTGCCGGGGATTCTCTGCCACGTCCCCATCCGCCGTGATCAGGAACACCTTCAGCCCGACATCAATGCCGGTCTCCTGGCCCGTCTCCGGGAGCGGCTGCACCGGCACCTCGGCGCATGAGAAGCAGACGTACCAGCCGTCCGCCTCTTTGGAGATGGTCACGGTCTTGGGCGTCCCCCCAACAGGATGGGACCAGCGCACGGCGAGACGGCCAGTCTTCGACAGGACGAGATAGCCGTTATCCAGTCGGGCGCCGTTGCCGTATTCTTTGTAGGTGAAGGAGTGCCAGCGGGTGCGTCCCTGGAAGCGCGGGAAACCGGGCTGCTCGCCCGCCTGCACCCGTCGGAAGAATGCCTGATAGGCCTTGTCCAGCCGGGCGAGCACGTCTTGCAGCACGTGGCTGTGGATGGCGGCGTACTCCGGGAAGTCCGCGCGGATCGCCTTCAGCTCCGCTTCCTGCTGGTAGCGCGTGACCGAGACGTGGCAGCGGTTCCAAGCGCTGATGCGCTGCTCGAGGGCGGTGTTGTAGAGCGTGCGGCAGCGCCGGAGCACGGCATCCAGCGCCCACTCCTGGGCGGGCGTGGGACGCAGTTTCTCTTTGTAGGTCTTGCGCAGGCTCGTCTCGTGCATGTGTCCCTATTCCAACCAGCCGGCGCGAAAGCGGTACGCGGCCAGGACCCCTGGCGAAAGCCCCCGACGCCTAATAGCTTGGGTTGAAACCCAGCGGCTCGCAGCGGGCTGAAGCCCTTCCAGTGTCACCCTGCCACGCCACCCAGCAGAGTAGACCCGATGTCAACTGCCCAGTTGCAGACTAGAGCGTGTTAAGACTCGACGTGGAGGGTGGTAGCATGAGGCATGCAGACCCTCCCCCCGCACGCGCGGCCTATCCAACCGATGTCAGCGACGACGAATGGGCGCTGGTCGCCCCCTATCTGACCTTGCTGTCCGAAGACGCCCTGCAGCGGCGCCATCCCGCTGCGCGAGGTCTTCAACGCCTTGCGCTGGATCGTGCGCGCCGGGGCCCCGTGGCGCCTGCTGCCGACGAACTTCCCACCCTGGCCGGTGGTCTACCAGCAGACCCGCCGCTGGCTGGACGCGGGCTGCTTCGAGGCGCTGGTCCACGACCTGCGCCTGCTGCTGCGCCTGGAGGCGGGGCGCGGCGGGCAGCCCTCGGCGGCGATCTTGGACGCCCGCGTGCTGCACGTCGAGCCCGGAGAGCGGCGCGCGGGCGGGCTACGACGGCCACAAGCGCCGCAAGGGCTCCAAGGTGCACGCGGCGGTCGACACGCTCGGGCCAACTGCTGGCGCTGGTGGTCACCCCGGCCGACGCCGACGAGCGGACGCCAGGTCGCCGACGCTGGCGGCAGCGCATCCAGGCGGTCACCGGCGAGCAGGTCGAGTTGGCCTGGGTCGACCAGGGCTACACCGGCGGCGAGGCGCGGCCCAGGACGGCGGCCGAGCACGGCCTCCAGCTGGAGGTGGTCAAGCTGCCGGAGGCCAAGCGCGGCTTCGTCCTGCTGCCGCGCCGCTGGGTCGTCGAGCGCAGCTTCGCCTGGCTGGCCCGCTTCCGCCGCCTCTCCCGCGACTACGAGCGCCTGCCCCAGGTCCTGGCCGGGCTGCACTTCATCGCCTTCGCTTGCCTCCTGCTCCATCAGGTCGTCCCTTTCAAATCAAGTCTTTAACACGCTCTAGTTCAACGGCTCGGGAGTCGGCGCGCCGGCGACGGTGTGTCCAGCGATCTGGCCCGCGTCGACCTTGCTGATCGAGACGAAACCGAGCGCCGGCACGTCGTTGTTCCGCACCTGGGAGCTCTCGACGTAGGTCAAGAACGCCTTGGCATTGCCCGTCGCCGGGCCTTTGGTGTAGGCGTGCTCAATGTTCCAGAAATGATACTTGCCGCTGTTGACGTCGGCCAGCACCGGCTTCACGCCGTCGATGCAGACCGGGGTGACGTCGCCGGCGTTCGTGATGGCGAAACCGTCGGTCACGTAGCCGATGGCGCCCGGGGTGGACTTGACGGCGGCGACGACCGCGCCGGTGCCGTCAACGGTACCCGTAACGCTCTCGGTGCCGTTGTTCAGCACCCACCTCTTGAAAGTGGCGCGCGTGCCCGAGGCGGCCGTGCGGCTGATCACCGTGACGGCCTCGTTCGGGCCGCCGATGCTCGACCAGTTGCTGACCTGGCCCTCGAAGATTTCGGCGATCTGCGCGCTGCTCAGGTTCTGGATGGTGCTGGCGAGGTCGTTGTTGACGATGATCGTGAAGATCATGACGGCCACCTGGTGGTCGACGAGATTGCCGTAGGCCGGCGGCGTCGAGTCCTTCGCCGAGGCGAAGACGTCCGACATGCCGATCTGCACGGCGCCGGCTTCGACGTCCTTCAGACCCTGGCTGCTACCACCACCATTCACCGTGGTCTGCGTCGAGTTGGCCTTGTCGAACTCCGCGGCGGCCTGCTTGAGCAGTGGCTGCAAGGCCGAAGAACCGTCAACGGTCAGCGTGCCGGAGAGGCTGGCGCCGTTGCCGTGCCCGTGCCGGTGCTCGTGGGGGCGAGGTCGGCGCTGGTCACTCTGCACGCGGTCAGCGGAGTGGCCGTGCCGGTGGCGACCGGCGTAGTGGACGTGCTGCTGCTGCCGTCGCAGCCGGCGAGGGCGAGTGTCGCGAGCGTGGCGAGCCCAAGAATGACTCTGCCAAGCGTCGAGCGCGAGTGACGCAAGTGTGATTCCTCCTCAAGACCTGTGAGTACGCCCCTCAATGGACGAGAGTAGAAAATCGGGGCTGGGAAGGGAGTGGACCGTCTAGTGCTCCCTTCTTCTCTCGGCCCGGATCGCAGCGGCGCAACGTTATCCGGATGCGAAACATTCGTTAAAATCGGAGTTAACCTGACTCATCCGTCACTGCGGCGCGTCGGGTGCAACCATTAGCGTTTTTCACGGTCAGTCTTTGCTGGCTGGGCGAAACACAGCAGCCCCGCGAAACCTTCTGCTGCGGGCCTTGGCGAGGCAGTTGGCATCAATCAAGTCGACACTATTTGCTGTTCGTGTGCTGCAATTCCTGAACTGATGAGGGCGTTCGACACTCAGCTGGAAGAAATTAGGCTGCCGGAAAACTAAACGAGCTTTGGAAGCTCGTCTACTCCGCTCAAATGTCGCCAACTGTCCGAGAGGGTGCCATATGGCAAGATAGGCTCAGGGATCACAACACGCGGGCGGCGAAAGATTTCAGCTCGTGATGCGCTAATTGCCTTGTCCTTCGCAGCAGCCGGATATTTCGCGAGGCTGCTTTGCCAGAGTCAATCGCTTCATAGACTGTCGACTGAATCTCATGGAGACTACACCAGCACGCAGGCATGAATCGGCTCAATGCCCGATTTCTTACTCCAGGGTCCCGGTCGATCCGCTTGGCACCATAGGCGAAAACGTTTCGAGGGCGCATATCGCCGCGACGGCGATCAGCGCACCCACCGCCACCAACGCGAGCACACCCTCGTAATTAGTCGTGCCTGCGGCGGCCGCTCCCACGACGAGCAGTCCCAGAGCCGCGGTGACGGTCAGCAGGAAGGCAATCACCCCGTTGATTTGCCCGAAGGCCTTGGTGCCGAAGCGATCGGCAACCAGCGCCGAGCGGGCGGGATAACTCCCTCCGAATCCCGCTCCGAAGCAGAAGGCGAAGAGGGCGACCTGCCACGGTGTCGTGGCAAGAAACAAGATGGCCAATCCTGCGGCCTGCAGGATGAAGAAGGCGGGCACGGCCCAGCGGTCGCCGAGCCAGCGATGGGCCACCAGCAATAGGAGACGCCCCACCACCTGGCTCGCCCCCATCGTGCCCACCATCGCGGCGGCGAAGGTCGCGGTGTAGTGGTGTCTGATGAGATAGGGGATCAGGTACGTGGTCATCGCGACCCAGGTGAAGGCCGAGAACGCGAACGCGACGGTGATCCGCACGAAGCCACGGAGTACGAGCAACTGGCCGAGCGGCATCGGCCGGACCTGCGCCGCGGCCTGCGTCGCCTCCTGCTTCGGCCGGCGGACTACGCCGAAATGCAGCGGGATCGTCACGAGTGCGAGGATGATCGCCAGGTCGAAGATCGCGCTACGCCATCCCATCTGGAGCAATAGCGCGTTCGCGACGGGAACGAAGACGACACTGGCCAGCGCGCCCCCTATCGCCACCAGCGTGAGGGCTTGCCGACGCCGCTGGGTGAACCAGGCCGCGGTCGCGGCGAACGCCGGCTCGTAGAACACCATCGCCGAGGCCACGCCGAGCCCGGCCCAGATGAGGTAGAACTCGAGAGGCGTCGCGACGCGCGACCAGAGCACCAGCAAGGCGACCCCCAGGCACGACCCGAGGGTCATCACGCCCCGCGAGCCGAAACGGTCCACCCAGCGTCCGATGAAGATGGCACTGACGCCGGAGACCAGGAAAGCGAGGGCAAACGCGGTCGTGATGGTGCCGGCCGACCACCCCAGATCGGCGTGCATGGGGGTGACCATCACCGAGAAACTGTAGAAGAGGATGCCCCAGGAGGTCAGTTCCGTAATCGCGAGGCTGGCGGCCACGGCCCACCCGTAATAGCGAAACGTGCGTTCGGCTCCAGAGACCTGCACCGCTGCTCTCCGTTTCCGCAGGGGGTCACGGCGTGTCAATTCGGCACTGGTGAGATTGGCGAGAAATGTGGGAGCCGCAGCGGACACAAGGTAACACGATGCCCTCACCGCACTTCGTAGCCATTCTACTATAGGGCGTACAAGCCTTTAGCCGAGAACCTACTACTTGTAGGTCCAGCATCTTGGATCGCTCTCAATGTGCGCCAGAAACGAGCGCCGAATGGTGTTGACGAATCACGCTATGGCGCGAAAGTCTTATTGGAGGAGTGGTTGTGTAGCAGTTCTCTACTCAGCACATTCCGCTCGTTATTCGTGGACCCAATCTCCAAAACTGCAGCAGCACCCACCTATGCAAGCTTTGAGGACAAGGTTGGGCGACGCCTCGGTAGATCACTGCTGAGTTGGGCAACAGGACGTGCCCCGCATCGCTCAATTACACTGAGGGCGGCATGCTAAAGGCCGCGTTGCCTTAACGTGCATTTAACAGGTCACTTGACCAGAGGATAATGTGCCATCGCTACGATTCCCCGAGGCAGAGGAAGGGAACATCGTACGGTCCGCCCCCGGTCGGCTCCCACTTTTTCGCCTTTGTCCATCTGTTGAGGAGGAGTTGCTCTTGAGTCATTTCGGTTCGATCTCCGGCAAGGTGTTTGCCGGCCTCGCGCTCGGCGCGATGCTGCTCGTCGCCGCGTGTGGCGGCAGCAGTTCAGTACGTCCACGTCGACAACCGGCCCGTCCTGCCCGAACACCAAGTCCCTGAACGCGCAAGGCGCGACCTTCCCGGCCCTGCTCTACGAACAGGCGTATGGGGCGTTCGCCCAGGGCAGAAGTGCGGCATCCAGGTCAACTACCAGCCAACGGGCAGCGGCGCCGGCCGAGACGGCTTGCTCTCGCAGACGGTTGACTTCGCCGGCACCGACTGCGTACATGACCGACGCCAGCCTGGCGACGAGCACGAACGGCCCGATCCTGCACGTGCCGACCGCGCTGGGCGGCGTCGCCATCTCGTTCACCCTCGCCAAGGCGACGATTCCCGAGCGGCACGTTCCTCCAGCTCACCGGCACGACCATCGCGAATATCTTCCTCGGCAAGATCAAGAACTGGAATGACCCCGGCCATCGCCGCCGACAACTCCGCCGTGCAAGTCCTCCCGAGCGAAGCCATCACCGTGGTACATCGCTCCGACGGCAGTGGCACGACCGGCATCTTCACCCACTACCTCTCGCAGACGAGCCCCGACTGGAAGGCCGGCCCTGGACAGGGCACCACGGTCAACTGGCCGACTGGTGTCGGCGCCAAGGGCAATGACGGCGTCGCCCAAGCGGTCAAGACCACCGAAGGCGCCATCGGCTACAACGAACTGGGCTACGTCCTGCAGAACGGCATCACGTACGCCGCCGTCCAGAATGCGGACAGCTCTGGCTTCCTCCGACCGTCGGTCGCCACGGTAGCAGCCGCCGCCGCCGCCGTCGACCAACATCCCGGCCGACCTGCGCTTCTTCAGCACGAACGAGCCAGGCGCACAGTCGTACCCGATCTCTGGCTTCTCGTTCACCGTCGTCTACAAGAACCAGAGCGATTCCGACAAGGGCGCGGCCATCGTCACAGGCTCTCTGGTACATGACGCACGGCGGCCAGCAGTTCGCCGCGCCGAACTACACGCCGCTGCCAGCTACCATCGTGACGAAGGACGAGGCGCAGATCAAGATGATCATGTGCGGCTCCTCGGCCTGCTTCACGGGCTTCATCCAGTAGGTCGTACCGACCTGTAACGCTGAACCTGTTTGAGATACTCGATAGCTAAACGCAGCCCTCCTGTCCAGGTTCGAGCCACTCGACTTGGGTGGGAGGTCTGCTGCTAAAATGGGAGCAGATGAGCACGTAGCACAGAATTATCAAACAGAGTCAGCAATCTGTAGGCGATCGCTTGCACGACCGGAACGCACCGCAATGAAACCGAGGTAGAGCTCGATGGCGTCAACTCCCCTTGCCCCCGCGGCGGTGCGGTCGCGTGGAACGGCATGGCTGCAGCAACTCCGCGTCGCCGCCCGCAGGCCAGGAGACTTGATCTTCCGCAGCGTGACCTATACGTTCGTGGCCGCGGTGCTCCTCATCGTCGCGGGCATCGTGTGGGTGCTGATAACAAACTCCTGGAGCAGCATTACCGCCTTTGGATTTTCTTACCTGACCAATTCGGCGTTCGACCCGGTTCATAACTCGTTCGGCGTCGGACCAGCCATATTCGGCACGATAGTCACCTCGGCCTTCGCCATCATCTTCGCCGTGCCGCTCGCGGTGGGCACCGCGATCTTCCTGGTGGATTTCTGCCCCCGTCCCCTGCGCGCGTCGCTCGCCTTCCTCGTGGACACGATCGCCGCGCTTCCCAGCGTGGTCATCGGCTTGTGGGGCCTCATCGTCATGAAGCCCTGGCTGCAATTGACGGGGGAGCCCTGGCTGCAGCAGCACCTCGGCTTCCTGCCCTTCTTCCAGGGGACGCCGCATGGCTTTGGACTGCTCGCCGCCGGCCTCGTGCTGGTGATCATGATCCTCCCGATCATCACGGCGATCTCGCGCGAGGTCATGCTCGTCGTCCCCGTCTCCCAGCGCGAGGCGTTGGTGGCGTTGGGGGCGACCCGCTGGGAGGTCATACGCCACGCCGTGCTCCCGTTCGGCCAGGCGGGCATCTTTGGCGGCGCGCTTCTCGGGTTGGGCCGCGCGTTGGGCGAGACGATCGCGGTGACCATGCTGATCGGCAATCAGACGAGCCCGCCGAGCCCGAGCCTCTTCGCCACCGGCTATACGCTCTCGAGCGTGATCGCCAACCAGTTCGGCGAGGCGACGCCGGGTATCTTCCGCTCCGCCGTCATCGAGGCCGGGTTGGTATTGCTGGTTATGACGCTCATCACCAATGTATTGGCCCGCACGCTGATCGCCCGGATGGGGCGCAAGCACCGCGTCGGCGGACAGACGAACGGCCCGCTGAGTGTTGCAACCGCGATAGTGACCGCCCAGGGGGGAGATGTCGTATGAGCGCGATCACCGACAGCACCAATGTCGCGACATCGCTGTTCGCTCCCGAGCGCGGGATATTGCACGCCCGGCGACGCATCGTCAACCGGGTCGCGCAGGTCCTCACCACCGTGTTCGGCCTGGCTGCGGTGGGCTTCCTCCTCTACTTCGTCTACTACGTCTTCCGGCAGGGCATCCAGTTCCTCAAGCCCAGCTTCTTCACGATCGCCGCCGGCGTTCGGGAACAGCCTCAACGGCGGCATCTCGACGGCGATCGAGGGCTCTATCGTCATGTTGGCGATCGCCTCGATCGTCGGCATCCCCCTCGGCATGGCGGTGGGCATCTACTTGTCGGAGTTCGGTCGCGGGCGGACCGCCGACGTCGTCCGCTTCACCGTGGACATGCTGATCGGCATCCCGACGATCGTCTTCGGACTGCTCCTCTTCGCGCTCCTCGTCGCGCCGTCGCACACCTACTCGGGGCTCGCGGGCGGGCTTGCGCTCAGCATCATCATGATCCCCACCGTGGCGCGCGCCACGGAAGAAGTCCTCAGGCTCGTCCCGGCCAGCATGCGCGAGGCGTCCGTCGCCCTCGGCGGCACGGAATCCCGCACGATCCTCCGCGTGGTCGTGCCGGCGGCGCGAGGCGGCATCGTGACGGGTTTGTTGCTGGCGCTTGCGCGCGTTGCGGGCGAGACGGCTCCGCTGCTCTTGACGACGCTCGGCACCAACTTCTTCGTCTCGCCCGACCGGCTCGACGTCGCCAAGCAACCTTTGGACGCGTTGCCGCTGCGCATCTTCAACTTCACGCTCAGCCCGTTCCCGCTCCAGGAGCAGCAGGCGTTCGGCGCCGCCACCGTCCTGCTCATCCTGGTGATCGTCACCTCCTTCCTCGTCAAGCTCACGACGGGTGGGTTCAAGGCCCGCAATTAGGGCGTGCAAGAGGAATCGTGCGGAGTCGAAAGGTCCCGCCTGTGCAGATCGAAGTCCGCGACTTGAACGCCTGGTATGGCAGGTCGCAAGCCTTATTCGACATCAACTTGACGTTCGCACCGAACAGCGTGACCGCGATGATCGGCCCGTCGGGCTGCGGCAAGTCGACCTTCGTGCGCTGCCTCAATCGGTTGCACGAGGAGGTGCCGGGAGCGCGCGCCAAGGGCACCGTGCTCGTGGGAGGCGTCGACATCTACGGGCGCACCGATACGTCCGACGCAGGTGCGCCGACACATCGGCATGGTCTTCCAGCAGCCCAATCCGCTCGTCTCGATGAGCATCCTCGAGAATGTCGCTCATCGGCGCGCGGCTGAACGGGCTGGAGTTGACCCGCGGCTCACAGGCGCAAGACCTTGCCGAGCGGAGCCTGCGCGGCGCGGCGCTCTGGGACGAAGTGAAGGATCGGCTGGACGCGCCTGCGATCGGCCTCTCGGGCGGCCAGCAGCAACGGCTCTGCATCGCCCGGGCCTTGGCCGTTGAGCCTCGCATCGTGTTGATGGATGAGCCCTGTTCGGCCCTCGATCCCATTTCCACGATCCAGGTCGAAGATCTGATCAAGGAGCTGAAGCAACGGTACACCGTGCTCATCGTCACGCACAACATGCAACAGGCGGCTCGCGTGGCCGACACCACGGCGTTCTTCCTCTCGGGCAGGGTCATCGAGGTCGGCGACACCTCGAAGCTCTTCTCCAGGCCTGAGAAGAAGGAAACCGAAGACTACATCACCGGGCGCTTCGGCTGATCGCGTTGCAAGCGCCGTGGCGTGGGTCGGATACGTCGAAATGAGCAGAAAGAGCCTGATGCAATGACACAAAGTCCCGCGCAAGAAGGGCCCCTGACGAACGCGGCTGGGGTGGCCAACGAAAATACATACGGCATGAAAGGCGAGTCCATAAAGGTTCAGACGAGCCACGTCGATGTGTACTATGGCGACAACGCATGCGATCCGCGACGTCAGTCTGGATATTCCGGATCGTCAGGTGACTGCCTTCATGGGGCCGTCGGGCTGCGGTAAGTCTACCTTTCTGCGCGCGCTCAACCGCTTGCATGACCTCACCCGCGGAGCACGGGTCACGGGCCAGGTGTTGCTCGACGGTCAAGACGTCTACGCGCCTGGGACGGATCTGGTGAGTCTGCGCCAGCGGGTGGGCATGGTCTTCCAGCGGCCCAACCCGTTCCCGAAGTCGATCTTCGAGAACGTGGCGTATGGGCTGCGCATCAAGGGCGGCCTGCACCGCCATGAACTCGCCGAGCGGGTCGAGCAGAGCCTGCGCGGCGCGGCGCTCTGGGACGAGGTGAAAGATCGCCTCGAGCAAGAGCGCGCTCGGCCTCTCGGGCGGCCAGCAGCAGCGCCTCTGCATCGCCCGCGCGCTGGCCGTGCAGCCCGAGGTGATCCTGATGGATGAGCCTGCCTCGGCGCTCGACCCCATCTCCACCCTGAAGATCGAGGAGCTGATCGACCAGCTCAAGCAGCAGTACACCATCGCCATCGTCACGCACAACCTGCAGCAGGCGGGACGTGTGTCGCAGTACACCGGGTTTCTTCCTGAAGGCGAAGTTGATCGAGTTTGGCGATACGCGCACGCTCTTCTCACGGCCGGTGGACAAACGGACCGAAGACTTCATCACGGGTCGATTCGGCTAGTGGCCGCGACGCGTCCCGGATTCTCGAAGGCCCAGGACTATCGCAGGTATCGTCCGAGCGACGTGAGAGCTGGCTCGACGGAAGTAGTCAGCATGGTAGGGAGGTGCATGATGCCACGCGAATCGTTTCATCAGGAACTGCGCGAGATCGAGGAGGCCGTGATCCAGATGGCCTCGCTCGTCGAGAACTCGATCGCCCGCGCCATGCAGGCGCTGGTGCGGCGCGACACGCTGCTGGCCGAGGACGTCAAGACGAGCGACGGGATGGTCAATGAGCTGCAGCGCAGCATCCGCAACCGCTGCATCAGCGTGATGGCGCGGCAGGCGCCGGTCGCGCGCGATCTGCGCGAGCTGACCACCGTGCAACTGGTGATCAACGAGCTGGAGCGCATGGGCGACCATGCGGTGGGCATCGCGAAGCAGGTGGCGCGGCTGCAGGACTTCGAGCCGCTGGCGATTACGGGGGAACTCTCGGAGATGGCGAAGCTGGTGCGCGAGCAGGTCCACGCGGGGATCGAGGCCTTCATCGACGTCAACGTGCAGCAGGCCCGCGACATCTGCGCCAAGGACGACGAGATCGACCACGAGTACAAGGCGATCTTCGCCGAGCTGCTGGGCGTGATGTCGAAGGATGCGGCGACTATCCCGCCCGCGACGAGCCTGCTCTTCGTCGCGCATGACCTGGAGCGCATCGGCGATCGCGTCACGAACATCTGCGAGGACGTGATCTACATGGTCTCCGGCGAGATCGAGGAACTGAATTAGCGTCAGATACCTCCCGGCTCAAGCCGGGGGCTCGTGAGAGCGGGCCCGAATCTGACCAGCCCGAGCCCCGCGAGGGGCTACGATACCGGCGAATACATAGGCACCGGGGGATGGCACCTCAGTCCCCCGCTCTGCGGACGGTGGTTAAACAGGCACACGGGGTCGCAGCCAGTGCCGCCGTCTCACAAACCGTCGGCTATCCTCGGCGCGGGGAACTTTACCTGGGCGACCAGGGACACCCGAAAGGGAAGGCGGCATGGTGTTTGTCATCGATACTGACCAGCGCCCGCTCGCGCCCTGCCATCCGGCTCGCGCACGTAGGCTGCTCGACCGGGGGAAGGCCGCCGTCTGGCGGCGCTACCCCTTCACGCTCATCCTCAAGCGCGCGGTGCCCGATGCGCGTCCGGCGCCGCTGCGGGTGAAGCTCGACCCCGGCAGTCGGACTACCGGCCTGGCGCTCGTGGACGACGCGACCGGGCAGGTCGCCTGGGCGGCGGAGTTGGCACATCGGGGCCAGCGGATTCGTGATGCCCTCCTCGCCCGCAAGGCCACCCGTCGCGGGCGACGCCAGCGCCGGACGCGCTACCGACCACGCCGCTTCGACAATCGGCGCCGCCGCGAGGGCTGGCTGCCGCCTTCGCTAGAGTCCCGCATCAGCAACATGCTGACTTGGGTGGCGCGCCTCCGCCGGTACGCATCGGTGGCTGCCATCTCGCAAGAGTTGGTGCGGTTCGATACGCAACTGCTGGAGCATCCAGAGATCGCGGGGACCGAGTACCAACAGGGCGAGTTGGAGGGCTATGAGGTGCGCGAATACCTGCTGGAGAAGTGGGGGCGACGGTGTGCCTACTGCGCCGCTGTCGGAACTCCCTTGCAGGTCGAGCACATCGTCCCCAGGGCGCGGGGCGGCACCAATCGGGTGAGCAATCTCACGCTCGCCTGCGAGCTGTGCAATACGGCCAAAGGTGCACGCACCGGCGCCGAGTTCGGCCACCCCGAGATCGAGGGGCGGGCCAAGCGCCCCCTGAAGGACGCCGCAGCCGTCAACGCGACGCGCTGGGCGCTCTACGTGCGGCTCCAGCAGGCCACCGGGCTGCCCGTGGAGACGGGCACCGGCGGACGGACCAAGTGGAACCGCACGCAACGGGGCTTGCCCAAGGCGCACTGGCTAGACGCGGCGTGCGTGGGGGCTAGCACGCCCATCGTCCTCCACCTGCGCGGCGTCGTCCCCTTACGCATCGCAGCGATGGGGCGTCACAGCCGGCAGATGTGCCGCACGAATGCCTATGGCTTCTCTGACAAGGCGCCCAAGGCGACGAGCGTCGTCGCGGGCTTCCGCACAGGCGACATCGTTCGCGCCGTGGTGCCGGCCAGCAGTGCGAAGTCTGGCGTCTACGTAGGGCGCCTCGCCATCCGCGCCACGGGCTCGTGCAGGCTCAGGACGGCCACCAGCACTGTCGATGGAATTCACGTCCGCTATTGTCAGCCGCTCCATCGGGGAGATGGCTATGCCTACCAGCAGAATGGAGGAGCGGCGCTCCCTCTCCCAGCCCTTCAGGGTGGGGCCTCCGCGCCGCAATGCAGATGACGTCGAATCAGGCGCAGAACGACTCCCGGCGCACGATCCTGGTGGTGGAGGACGACGATGCCCTCCGCGACACGGTCGCCTACAACCTGAAGGGCGAGGGCTACGCCGTGCTGACGGCGGCGGACGGCGTCGCGGCGCTCGACATTGGCGCGGCAGCAGCCGGTTTCGCTGGTGCTGCTCGATCTGATGCTGCCGCGGCTCGACGGGCTGGACGTTTGCCGCCAGCTCCGCGCGCGTGAGGAGACGGCCAACGTGCCGATCCTGATGCTGACGGCGCGCGGCGAGGAGACGGACAAGGTGGTCGGCCTCGAAATGGGCGCCGACGACTACGTGACGAAGCCGTTCAGCTGGAAGGAGCTGCGCGCTCGCGTTCGCGCGCTGCTGCGGCGGGGCGAGCACGCGCCCGCGGCCACGGCGACGGGCTTGGAGGGGCCAGGCTCGGAGGGGCGAGTCCTCGTCTCGGGCGATCTGCGGGTGGACGTCGATCGGCGCGAGGTGCGTCGTGGCGAACGCGAGATCGAGTTGCCGGCGCGCCTCTTCGATCTGCTGGTCTACATGGTGCGCAACAAGGGGCTGGTGCTGACCCGCGACCGGCTGTTGCAGCACGTGTGGGGCTACGACTACGCCGGCGATACGCGCACGGTGGACGTGCACATGCGCTGGCTCCGCGAGAAGTTCGAGGACGACCCGGCGAACCCGACGCTGATCTTGACGGTGCGCGGCGTGGGCTATCGCTTCAAAGGATAGCCCTGGCTACGTCAGTTGGAACGCGGTTGCGAGATGGCGAGATCGTCCGCACGATCGGCGGCGGGCCCCGTCTCCACAATGGGTGCCGATGCGGGCTCGGCGGGGGCTGTTTTGGCGCTGCCGCGACCGCGGAACGTGGTGATGACGATCACGGCGACAATGATGATTGCCGCGGCGATGAGGGTCGTCGAGGTCAGGCTTTCGCCTTTGAAGGCGACGCCGAGCAGCACGGCGACGATCGGGTTGACGTAGGCGTAGGTCGAGACGAGCGAGACGGGCGCGGCCTTGAGGATGAAGATGTACGCGCTGAAGGCGATGATCGAGCCGAAGACGATCAGGTAGAGTAGGCCGAGCAGCGACGGCAGGGAGACGCGGTCGAGGTGGAGTTGGCTCGTCTCGCCCGTCGCCAGGCCGAGGATGAGGAGCAGCACGCCGCCAGCGATCATCTCCATGCCGTTGCTGAGTGGCGCGGAGGACGAGAGGGGCGCACGGCGCGAGTAGAGAGAGCCGGCCGCCCAGGAGAGCGAGGCCGCGATCACCACGCCCGTCGCGAAGATGGCGACGCTCGATGCGCCGGAGAACGACCCCGGCCCGAAGAGTACGGCGACGCCGACGAAGCCGAGCACGATGCCCAGCGCCACGGGGATGCTCGGGCGCTCGCCGCCGGGGCGGATCCATTCGATGACGGCCATCCAGAGGGGGACGGTGCTGATCAGGAGTGCGGCGAGGCTCGACGGCACGGTTTGCTCGGCCCACGAGACCATGCCGTTGCCGCCCAGCAGGAGCAGTCCGCCGATGATGAGTGAGGCGCGCCAGTTGATGCGCGTGGGGCGGTGCGCGCCGCGTAGCCGTGCCCAGAGGTAGAGGATGAGCCCGGCGAGGAGGAAGCGCGTGCCGGCCATCAGGAACGGCGGCACCGTCTCGACGGCGTAGCTGATCGCCAGGTAGGTCGAGCCCCAGATGATGTAGACGGCGATGAAGGCGGCGACGATCTTGGCTCTCGGCGAGCCGACGGACCGGCCAGCCAGGGTGACGCTAGACACGGGCGTTCTCCCTTTCGGGCTGTGTGGCGGGCAGTGGCAGCGCGCTCGACTCGCGCAGCGTGGTCAGCACGATGGTGGTGCGGGTGGAACGCAGCGCCGGGATCGCGCCGAAGCGGTCGCGCAGGAGGCGGCCTAGCGCGTTGGTGTCGGCGACGCGGACCTTGACGAGATAACAGTCCTCGCCGGCGATGTGATGCACCTCCTGCACCTCGGGGATGCGCGCCAGCTCCTCGCCAGACGCGCCGCTGCCCAGGCGCTCGTCGGCGCGGACGAAGACGAAGGCGAGCAGGTCAAGGTCGACCGCCTCGGGGTTGATCTCGGCGTGGTAGCCGCGGATCACGCCGCGGGCCTCGAGCTTGCGGATGCGCTCGAGGATGGCGGAAGGCGCCATGCCGAGCTGGCGCGCGATATCGGCGTTGGTCGTGCGGGCGTCTTGCTGAAGTATGTTCACGATTGTGGTATCAATTTCGTCCAACATGCGGTGGATACCTCCATGTGGAGATTTTAGTTCGGTAAGAGGCGCTCGTCAAGGCACGCTCTGATCACGCAGGGGAAACACGTGGGCCGAGGGAAACGTTGCGGCCGTGGGCGTCGGTGGTGGTATGGGGTGGGCCTGCGGCTGTGCGCCGGGGGTGAGGAAGCCGACTCGCATTTTCTTTCCGCTTTTGCCTGTATTTCGAGGCTTCGCGCCTGAATTCAAGGGGCTTCGCGATCGAAAAGGCGGAAATTGCTCGGCAAGCGGAAGTGGCGCCACACGAGGGGTGACGGACGCGGAGCGCGCTGTATACACGGGGCGAGCGCGGCGTGGGTGGTCATCGAGGGCATCCTTGGAGGGGGAAGGTGGAGGGGAGGGAGGGAAGTTGCGGGGGGTGAGATGGTGAGCGATGGTGGATCAGAGCATAAGTTCTAGTACAAGGTATCACACGGGTTGTTTGGGCGCACGGGTAGACCGATACGCCCATTGGGTCATGCAACGATCGCGCAGGTTGGGGCAGACCAACTGCGAGAGCAGCGGTGAGACGGTACCAAAAGAGGGCAGTATCAGGTTGACCACTCCCCATAGCTAAAGCTAGGGGATTCCTGGGCCGAGCACTGCCGTCCAGATGCCCTGGGGCGGTCTCACACGCTCGTTGGGACCATGGTTCTCGGCCCCGCTCCACAGGCGTAAATTCCCGCAGGCCCTGCGGTACACAAAACAGGATACCATGTGAAAGGAGACGGCGCTTCCTCCCTGCAGCGAAAGCCGGGGGTATCCGCGCCGAAGATTTGAGATGAGGCACGGTATGAGCCCGAACAGTACACGCTTCCTCTTCCCCAGTTTGTGTCAGAAGCCGCCACGCGCCTGCCCTGGGTTTTCTGTATTCACCGTGTGCGTGCTTTCGCTCGTGCGTGCCGTTCTCGCTTCGCGGTACGTCCACAGTACGGAGCGAACGCCTGCTCTGACACTCCGCTTGGGCTAAAGCCCAGCGGGTTCTCGGTTCAGCGCCCCCGCCATCGCCGGGACTCCCCGAAGGCGCTGCCCGCGCCATAGGATATTCCTGGCCGCGTTCTCGTCGCGATCGAGGATCAGTCCGCAGTTCGGGCAGACGTGGGTGCGCACGGAAAGGCTCTTCTGGATGCGCGCCCCACAGCCTGAGCAATCCTGGGACGTATACGCGGGATTGACCGCTTCCACTCGCTTCCCGGCGCATGCTGCCTTGTACGCGAGGATGCTGAGAAACTGTCTCCATCCGGCGTCCTGAATAGATGTGTTGAGACCGGCCTTGCAGTTGGCCCCGTTGTGCTTATGGCCACCGATCCCGTCCGGGATAGGTGCGGGGCGGCGGCTCAGGTTCGCCGCCTGAATCGCTTCGACGTAGATCACATCGTATTGGAGCACGAGCGCCAGCGCCGTCTTATGGTGAAAGTCGCCCCGTTGCCGCCGCACCTGTTGATGCTGCTTGGCGCACTGCGCCGCCGCCTTCGCTCGCCGCTTACTGTCTTTCTTGCGGCGGGTTACGCGCTGCTGGGCCTTCTGCAGCCCGCGCTCAGCTTTGCGATAGTGCCGGGGATTCTCTGCCACGTCCCCATCCGCCGTGATCAGGAACACCTTCAGCCCGACATCAATGCCGGTCTCCTGGCCCGTCTCCGGGAGCGGCTGCACCGGCACCTCGGCGCAGGAGAAGCAGACGTACCAGCCGTCCGCCTCTTTGGAGATGGTCACGGTCTTGGGCGTCCCCCCAACAGGACGGGACCAACGCACGGCGAGACGGCCAGTCTTCGACAGGACGAGATAGCCGTTGTCGAGGCGAGCGCCGTTGCCGTACTCTTTGTAGGTGAAGGAGTGCCAGCGGATTGCGTCCCTGGAAGCGCGGGAAACCGGCTTCTCGCTATTCGCGACGCGGCGAAAGAACGCCTGATAGGCCTTGTCCAGCCGGGCCAGCACGTCTTGCAGCACGTGGCTGTGGATGGCGGCATACTCCGGGAACTCGGCGCGGATATCCTTCAGTTCCGCTTCCTGCTGGGAGCGCGTGACCGAGACGTGGCAGCGGTTCCAGGCGCTGATGCGCTGCTCGAGCGCGGTGTTGTAGAGCGTGCGGCAGCGCCAGAGCACGGCATCCAGCGCCCGCTCCTGGGCGGGCGTGGGACGCAGTTTCTCCTTGTAGGTCTTGCGCACGTTCGTCTCGTGCATGTGTCCCTATTCCAACCAGCCGGCGCGAAAGCGGTACGCGGCCAGGACCCCTGGCGAAAGCCCCCGGACGCCTCACCGCTTGGGTTGAAACCCAGCGGGTTGCGGCGGGCTGAAGCCCTTCCGGTGTCAATGCTCTGCGCGCCGCTCCCGTTTGTGCGAGTGCTCCCGCTGCGCTCCCATTGGCTTGCCCGGCGCGTCTGAACTGTAAGACAATTGAGCGTGCGCGCTCATCAGATGGTTTCTAGCAGAACTCCCGGCTGAGGCCCCCTTGCTTCAGCTATGGGGATGAAAGCCGGGCCGCCAGTAGGCGGCGATAGTCCTGACCATTACCGGATTTCCGCCAAGCGGGTAGAATAGACCTCTATGGAAGAGCAGCGCATCCACAAAACCTATAAATACAAGCTCAAGCCCACTCCTGCACAGGCACAGGTGTTGGGGCGAACGCTGATGCGCTGCCGTCACGTCTATAACGCCGCCGTTGGAGAGCGCCGCTACGCCTGGCAGAAGTGCGGCGTCTCCGTGACCTACTCCCAACAAAAAGCGGAACTGCCTGAGATTAAATCCGAGATGCCAGAATACGGCGAGGTCAACGCCAGGTGTTGCAGGACGTGGTGCTGCGGGTAGACCGGGCGTTCCAAGCCTTCTTCCGTCGGATCCAAGACGGGCGAGACACCAGGTTATCCCCGGTTCCAAGGCCGCGACCGTTACAACTCCTTTACCTACCCACAAGTGGGAGAGCATGGCGGTGCCCGCCTGGATAATGGCTTCCTGGTCCTGTCCAAGCTCGGCCGGATTGCTGTGCGTTGGAGTCGCCCCGTTGAGGGCACGCCCAAGACGGTGACCATCTCTCGCGAGGCCGATGGCTGGTACGTCTGCCTCTCGTGTGCCGAGGTGCCCGTGCAGTTCTTGCCGAGCACCGGACAGGAGACGGGCATTGATCTTGGCCTGGAATCGTTTGCCACCCTCTCCGACGGCACGATGATTCACAATCCGCGCTGCTACCGTCGTGCCGAGCGCCGTCTCAAAACGGCCCAGCGCAAGGTGTCGCGCCGCAAGAAGGGGAGCAATCGCCGCAGGAAGGCAGTCAAGCTGCTGGCCAAGGCGCATCAGACGGTGAAGCGTCAACGTCTCGACTTTCACCACAAGGCTGCCCTGGCGCTCGTAAGGGCGAACGACACGATCTATCACGAAGACTTGCAGACGGCCAACATGGTCAAGAATCACCACCTCGCCAAGAGCATCAGCGACGCGGGCTGGTCGCAGTTCTTGAGCATCCTCGACGCCAAGGCAGCATGGGCCGGGCGTCGAGTCGTCGCCGTGCCGCCTGCCTACACCAGCCAGACCTGCTCTGGCTGCGGCGTTGTGGTCACGAAGGGCTTGTCCGTCCGCTGGCACGCGTGCCCGGACTGCGGAACCAGCCTGCATCGTGACCATAACGCCGCCAAGAATATAGAGAGGCTCGGGCAGAGCCTTCGGGGAGGCGTGGCGTTGGCCGCGTCGGAGAACCGAGCATCCCCCGGCTTCAGCCGTGGGGAGTGTCAATAGCTTCGAGGCGGCTTTCGTGCAGCAGACCGATATTCTCAGAGCGGATACCGAGACTCACAGCCCCGTTCGCCTGCAGTATCTGGGCGTCAAGCGGCAGCATCCCGACGCGCTGCTCTTCTTCCGCATGGGCGACTTCTACGAGACGTTCGACGAGGACGCGGAGATCGTGGCCCGCGAGCTGGAGATCGCGCTGACGCGGCGCGACTGGGGGCGTGGCGAGAAGACGGCGATGGCCGGCGTGCCGCACCACGCGGCGGAGGGCTACATCGCGCGGCTGATCGGCAAGGGCTTCCGTGTGGCGATCTGCGAGCAGGTCAGCGATCCGGCGCTCTCGAAGGGGCTGGTCGAGCGCGAGGTGGTGCGCGTCGTGACGCCGGGCACGGTGGTCGATCCGGCGATGTTGGCGGCCAAGCGCAACAACTATCTCGCCGCCGCCGTCATCGGAAGGAACGGGCTGGGGCTGGCCTACGCGGACGTCACGACGGGCGAGTTCGCCTGCACGCAGATCGCCGCGGCAGACCCGGAGTCCGCGCTGCTGCAGGAGCTGGCGCGGGTGCAGCCCGCCGAGCTGCTGGTGGAGGCGACCGAGGCGCCGAGCCTGCGATTGGGACGAAGGGGTCCTGCTCCACAACTCGCTCCCGATCTCGCGGTGAACGGGGGAGACGAGGACGAGCCGGAGGGGCTGGCGGAGCGGTTGGCTGCGCTGCAAGGGGGCATCGAGACGGTGGTGACGCCGTTCGAGCCGCGCGCCTTCCGCGAGGATGTGGCGCGTGCGCGGCTGCTGGAGCATTTCGGCGTGGCGTCGCTGGAGGCGTTCGGCTGCGAGGGGGCGCCGCTGGCGATGCGCGCGGCGAGCGCGGTGATCGCCTACTTGCGCGAGACGCAGAAGGGCGCGCTGGCACAGTTCACGGCGCTGGAGACGTATAACACCGCCGGATTCATGACGCTGGACGCGCACACGCGGCGCAATCTGGAGCTCTTCGAGGGCGGGCGCGGCGGCAACGTGCGGGGGTCGCTGCTGTGGGTGCTGGACGCGACGCGGACGCCGATGGGCGGGCGGCTGCTGCGCAAGTGGATCGCGGAGCCGCTGCTCGATCTGCGCCGGTTGCAGCAGCGGCAGGATGCGGTCGCGGCGGGGGTGGCGGAGACGCTGCTGCGCGCGCGATTGACGCCGGCACTGGCGAAGGTTGGCGATCTGGAGCGGCTGACGAATCGCGTGCTGCAGCGCATCGCCGCGCCGCGCGATCTGGTGGCGCTTGCGGGCGGGTTGCGCGCGGTGGAGCAGCTCTGCGCGGGCATGCGGGACGTGCCGGGCGGATTGGCGCCGGTGATCGCGCAGGTCGCGCCGCAACCGGAGCTCGCCGAGTTGATCGGGCGCGCGCTGGTGGACGAGCCGCCGCTGACCCTCGCTGATGGCGGCGTGATCCGGCGCGGCTACAGCGCCGAGCTGGACGAGATCCACGACAAGTCGCGGAATGCGCGGCAGTGGGTCGCCAATCTGGAACGCAGCGAGCGCGAGCGCAGCGGCATCGCCACGCTGAAGGTCGGCTACAACAAGGTCTTCGGCTACTACCTCGAGGTGACGAACTCGCAGCTTGGGCGCGTGCCGGATGACTACATCCGCAAGCAGACGCTGAGCACCGGCGAGCGCTTCATCACGCCCGATCTGAAGGAGTACGAGGCGCTGATCCTCAACGCGCAGGAGAAGATCGTCAAGCTGGAGCAGGAGCTGTTCGCGGCGCTGCGCGCGCAGATCGCGGAGCGGTGGGCCGAGGCCGTGCTGCGGACGGCGCGGGCGCTGGCGGAGCTGGACGTGGTGGTCGCGCTGGCCGAGGTGGCGGTGCGCAACCGCTATTGCCGTCCCGAGCTGGACGAGGGCGACCGCATCCACATCGTGGCGGGGCGGCACCCGGTGGTTGAGGCGAGCATGGACGCCCGGCGCGAGGGGCCGTTCGTGCCGAATGACGCCGAGATCGCGACGAGCGAGGCGCAGATCCTGTTGCTGACGGGGCCGAACATGGCGGGTAAATCGACGTATCTGCGGCAGGTGGCGCTGATCACGCTGATGGCGCAGATCGGGTCGTTCGTGCCCGCTGAGGCGGCGCGGATCGGGCTGGTGGATCGCATCTTCACGCGCATCGGGGCGCAGGACGACCTCGCCACGGGGCAGAGCACCTTCATGGTGGAGATGGTCGAGACGGCGAACATCCTGCACCACGCGACGCCGCGCAGTTTGGTGATCCTGGACGAGATCGGGCGCGGCACCAGCACGTATGACGGCCTCGCCATCGCCCGCGCCATCGTGGAGTATCTGCACAACAACAAGCGTTGCGGCGCGAAGACGCTCTTCGCCACGCACTATCACGAGTTGGTCGAGGTCGCGCAGATCTTGCCGCGCGTGCGCGCCTGCAACGTGGCGGTCTCGGAGGAGGGCGGCACGGTGGTCTTTCTGCGCAAGATCGTGCCGGGCGGGGCGGACAAGAGCTATGGCATCCACGTGGCACAACTGGCGGGCATACCGCGTCAGGTGGTACGCCGCGCCGAGGAGGTGTTGGAGGAGCTCGAGCGCAAGGGCGACGCGAAGAGTCGGCGGCGCGCGATGCGCGAGTTGGCGGCGCCAGTGATGCCCGCCGCGCTGCAACTGACGCTCTTCGCCGTCGAGCCGGATCCGCTGGTGGAGGAGATCAAGGCGATGGCGGTGGACGAGCTGACGCCGCTCGAAGCGCTGACGAAGCTGTATGAGCTGAAGCGGCGCGCGAACGCGGGATGAGGTGCGGACCGACACCCGTATGTGCCCGCTGCTACAATCGACGTGAGCATGGCATGTGTGCCGCTAGCGGGGGAGATGAGGATATGGCCGAGCAGTCGCCGTTCAGGGACGATCCAACCTACCAAGCGGCGTGGGACGAACTGTTGCGGCAGGTACGCGCGGCGAATGCGGACGATGCGGAGTTCTGGGCAGCGCTGGGGGAGGATGTGGCGGCGAGCGACGTTGCCCGCGAGGCGCTGGCGGAGACGTGGGCGGAGGCGAAGGGCGATTGGCCCACCGCGCTGCCGCGTTATCGCTGGTGGATGCAGGATCACGCCGAGCTGTTCCCGACGGTCAACGCGATCGCCATCGAGATCGCGCTTGCCAAGGCGGCGGAGAAGATACCGAAGGACGCGGCGCCCAGAGGTTCGAAGGGCAGGAAGCATCCTAAGACGGAGCTGCATTGACGTGGGGTGAACGGTGCGCGAACGCGGGATGACTGCTGGGCCGCTGTCGGGCGCTGGTATGTTGCGAAATTGATCTCGGAGGCTGCGAAGGGACTGGCAACCGCAATGGAGATCGCGACGTCGCTGCGCATAGGAGAGTGGGTTCCACGTCGCAACGTCATCTGTAATGCAAATGGAATGTGGTGCAATATGCGCTTCAACACGCTCCCGGTATGTTCCTTGAGCGTCTGCACGTCTTGGGGGGAGGAAGGGGGCAGAATGGGCTCTCATGCCCATGATCGCAATGCGTGAGGGTTCTCGCGGGGGGCGAGGACGCTCGATCTCATGAAAACACCGCGAGGGAAATCGCCGAGCTGCGCTGGCGAACATCGCGTGATGCGCCGGGACACAACGCCTGGGGAAGGAGCCGTCTGTGAGCTATGTTACTACCACGGCCAGGAAGGACGTGGAGCCTGCCGCTCTCTTCTACAAGGATTGGGGGGCGGGACAGCCCGTCGTCTTCAGCCATGGCTGGCCGCTCAATGCCGACGCCTGGGATGACCAACTGTCTTTCGTGGCGTCGCATGGCTACCGCGCGATTGCCCACGACCGGCGCGGCCACGGCAGGTCTACTCAGACCTGGACCGGCAACGACATGGATACCTACGCAGACGACCTCGCCGCGGTGCTCGACGAGCTGGACCTGCGCGACGTGGTGCTGGTCGGCCATTCCACGGGCGGCGGTGAGGTGACGCGCTACGTCGGCCGCCACGGCACCGCGCGGATCGCCAAGGTGGTATTGGTGGATGCGATTCCTCCGTTGATGCTCAAGACCGCGGCCAACCCGGGCGGCATGCCCATCGAGGCGTTCGACGCACTACGGGCGGGCCTCGATGCCGATCGCTCGCAGTTTTACAAGGATCTCAGCGCGCCCTTCTACGGGGCGAACCGTCCCGGATCGCATGTGTCGCAGGGTGTGCGCGATATGTTCTGGCTGTGGAGCATGCAGGTGGGCCTGAAGGCCGCGTACGATTGCATCCGCGTCTTCACCGAGACGGACCTGACGGAAGACCTGAAGAGGTTCGATGTGCCGACGCTGATCGTCCATGGCGATGACGACCAGATCGTGCCGATCGACGACGCGGCCCGGCGCTCTGTGGAGCTCGTGCGGGGTGCACGGCTTAAGGTCTATCCA
Source organism: uncultured Chloroflexia bacterium (assembly GCA_963841205.1). GTDB lineage: Bacteria > Chloroflexota > Ktedonobacteria > Ktedonobacterales > JADMIN01 > CAWAWP01. The sequence continues at coordinate 674,431 of CAWJCH010000014.1, forward strand.
GGGGCACCTCATGGGCTGACTGCCACGCACAAAGCGCTCCTGAACGCAGACTTGCTCGCCTTCCTTCAATCGTGACGCTGAGGAGGAGCTGGCCGCACCTCAACGGAGCGATGCGTCGCGCGTGGGCGGATTCGCCCATGCCCGGCCGATCGCTCCACTGAGGCGCGCCGTCGATCTGCCCACCTTGTGCGCGACGGTGCCACACCTAGAAGGCGCGTGGCGTCGGCCAGCTTGCTACACGTGCGTGCGGTTGTACCGACCTCTGGAAACGAGGCGGAGCACGAACAGCAGGATGCAGGCACCGATGAAGGCGACGATCAGACTGGTGAGGTCGAACCCGGTGAAGCCGGGGCCGCCGAACAGCGTTTGAGAGAGAAAGCCACCGATGAGCGCACCGACGATGCCAACGACGATGTCGCCCACGATGCCGTAGCCGCCACCCTCGACTACCACGCTGGCCAGCCAGCCAGCCACGCCTCCGATGACGATCCACGCTAGGATGGTTGCCATTGCGGAATCCTCCTTTGACACAGTGCACCGGACATGCGTTGCAGCAAGCTCGGAAGCCGCTGTGAACGTTCTCACGTCGGGGTTACGGGATACGCGTTGAGCGGCTAGCGGTCCCCCGCGAGAATGTGTCCTTGAGCCATCAGGATAGTTGCCAACGGTGTCCGAACGCTTGCGGGACATTACGATAGTGTGACTTTGGTCCGCGCGTGAAAGGCGGAGTGTTTTGCCGGGGTCACGGAATTCCGGGCTTCGCCTTGATGTCTGGTGCTCACGGTCTGGCGGAGGAGGCCGACTTGGAGAAGGAAGGCGACGGGTTGGTGGCGTGACAACATCCTCTCCGGCCACGTTGCCGAGCCGGGTAGCAGAGGGAGTTAAGGCGACAGTTACTACGCTCGCCGGTGAGATTGCTGCTGCTCTATTAGATGGCACGTGGATGCAGATCCATGCCCACCTGCGCGAGCTGGCGCGGCTGCATGCTGGCCGCGACCCCACCCCCAAGTGCGGCGATCATCGAAAGCCGGTCGGTCAAGACCTTGCCGGGCGGGGTGCATGGCTCTGATGGCAGTAAGAAGCTGGTCGGCCGTAAACGGCACATCCTGGTGGATAGCCAGGGCTTCTTCCTTGCCGACGTTGTGCGTTCGGCCAGTATTCCCGACCGCACAGGCGGTCAACGGATACTGGAGGCCGCGGGCGCCACTTTTCCGCGCTTGCAGCATATCTGGGCCGATCAAGGCTACACCGGTACCTTGGTGTGCTGGGCCGCCCAGGAGTATGGCTGGACCCTGCAAGTCGTCTACCCTACGGATCGGCAACTCAAGCGCTACGCCCCCGAAATGCTCGCCGACTGGGGCTATGAGCCGGGGTTCCGGGTGATCCCGAAGAGATGGTTTGCGGAGCGCACGTTTTCTAAGAGCGTGTTTGGCAGTGGAGAGCACGGTAGCCTGAGCGGCACTCCTGGCATGCCCTACCGATCATTCTCCGCAGAGTAGAGTAGGCAGCATCGCTTGCTGTGGGGGACCCCGACCTTCCACTCCACTCCTCGCAGGCATGGAATGTGCGGCCCCACATGATGGGTGGTTTTGACTGGACTCAACGGCTACCGAAGCAGCCAAGCAGGATTACGAACACCACTGTATGTTCGTGTGCGGATGAGCGTGCATCCGCTCCTTCCGTATGCGGGAGGTCTGAGATCATGACGCACGCTTCATCGGTGTCCGGCTCACTCCGAGCGCCTCAGCCTGCAGAAGGTTTCCGCTCCAATTCAGCACAGCGCCTCTGGGATGATTGGGTGCTGCGGATCGCCTTCCTGACGGTTGGGCTGCTCCTGGCCTATCAACTGGCGGTGACCCTGCTCCAACCTGCCTGGATTGGTACCGTCACGGATTGGCTGTTTGCACTGCTAGCCTGGTCGGGACTGTTGGGTGTGGTGCTCCTTAGCCTCTGGTTAACGCGGTCTGGTCAGCCGGGCGCCCGCTCCTGGTGGCTGGTGAGTGGCGGCCTGCTTGCCCTCGCGCTCGCGCGCATCCTATGGGTGGGGGAGGACCTGTTTCTCTTCCCGCAAGGCGTCCCTTTTCCTTCCCTAGACCAACTCTTCTTTGCCTGCCAATATCTGTGCTTTCTCCTGGCGCTGATCTTTTTGCCGCGTGTCCATCCAGGGATTCGGCGGGCGCGTGTGGCACTGGATGTTTGTCTCCTACTGGGGTCCGCATTTGCCCTCGCCTGGTACTTCCTGCTGGGCCCCATTTACCTGGACAGCCGGGAAACCCTGCTGGGCAAGCTGGTGAATCTGAGCTTTCCGGTGGGAGCTCTGGCCGTGTTGTTGGGTCTGACGGTGGTCTTGGTCCGCTACCGTGAGTACGCGGTGGACCGCGTGGTCGTCGCGCTCCTCATCGCGGCCAGCATGTGTTTGGTGGTCGCCGATGTCTGGGAAGCCGGCATTCTGCTGAACACGTCCAGCTATCCATCGGGCAGTCCCCCCAACCTGTTCTGGCTGGCCTTCTCGCTGCTGGTCCCGCTGGCGGGCCTGGTGCGGTTCCGGCTCACGCAGGACGCGCCAGCATCCGTGCGCGCGCGACAGCGCAGCCAGCAGCACACGCCCCTTGGGCGGCAAGACCTCATGGCTGCCATCTGGTCTGACCGTACCCATGGCCGCTGTCTTGCTCACGGCGCCGTGCTGCTCAGCCAGGCTGAATTGGGAGCGGAAAACGTCTTCCAGTCCGCAGCGCCCCTGCTGATTGTCCTGGGACTGCTGGTGTTGGCGCTGGTGCGGCAGGCCCTCACGGTGGCAGACAACGAACGATTGCGCCGCGAGCGGGAAGCGGGCCTGCGCGAGGCGAAGGCGCAGATGGAGACGTTCCTGGGGGTGGCCGGGCACGAACTCAAGAATCCCCTGGCAAGCTTGAAACTCAGTTTGCAGGTGACGGTGGGACGCATTCAGCGCCAGGCACGGCGCCAAGCCGATACGGTGCCCGAGGCAGAACGGCTCCTGGACCCATTGTCCGAGGCCGAGCACCAGGAGGAGCGGCTGGAACGGCTCGTGAACGATCTGCTCGATGTCACGCGTGTCCAGGCAGGCAAGCTGGAACTCGATCTGGCGCCGACGGATCTGGCCGCCATTGTCCGCGAGGTGGTCGAAGAATTGCGCCAGGTCTACCCCGAGCACCAGGTGCTGCTGGTGTTCCCAGCGGACCTGCGCGTGCCCGTCCTGGCGGATGCCACTCGCCTGGGGCAGGTCGTGACCAACTACCTGACCAATGCACTCAAATACTCGGCCGCCGATCGCCCGGTCACGGTGGACCTCGCTGTCGAAGGCCACGAGGCGCGGGTCGCGGTCCGTGACGAAGGGCCAGGGATCCCCGCCAAGGAACAGGAGCGCATCTGGGAACGCTATCACCGGGTCCAAGGCATCGAGGTGCAGAGCGGCACCGGGGTCGGACTCGGCCTGGGGTTGCCGATTAGCCGATCGATCATCGAGCAGCAGCAGGGGCAGGTGGGAGTCCAGAGCACTCCAGGGCAGGGCTCGACGTTTTGGTTCAGCCTGCCGCTGGCTCCCGAGGAGCCAGCTCGCGAGCGCTGCAACGAGGAAGTGGGTGCTGCAGATGGCTCAGCCGGAGATGGCGGGCAGCAGCCATGAACTGCTTCAGCAGATCAGTGAGGAGCGCCAGGGGCAGCCGGTGCCCAGCACATACAGCAGTGCATTGAAGACTGCGCGGAGGAAATGCCGGCGGAGCCTGCCATGGGGTGACCGAGGAGGTAGGAACCGTTGGAGGTAGTCCCACTCGGCATCGGATAGGCTCCTGGGATAGGTGAGAATTATGCATAGCAGTGTGGCCTATCATCCTCACCGACTCCGCTGCAAAACACGCTCTAATACTGCAGCGACACTTAGTCGTAGGTCGGTTGCCATGAGGCCGGGAACTACGTGGCACGGATGGCTTCGGTAGTGCACGCATCTCGCTTGCTGCCAATCGTGATTTCATGGGCCTTCTCACTATAAGTGTCACTGTAGTACTAAGCATATATCCCGGCTGAAGCCCCCTACCTTTAGAGCAACTTCCAAAAAGCCGAGGCAGGCACGAGATGTGCGGGACCGAGGGGCATGCGTGCCTATTCGACCGACCTGAAAGAGCGTTTGGTGCGAGCGGTGGCTGACGGTCAGCCCATGCGAGAAGCCGCTCGCCGTTTCACCGTCGCCGTGACCACCGTCAAACGCGCGGTGGTCCAACAGCGGGAGACCGGCTCGCTGGCGCGCAAGCCGATTCCGGGCCGCCCGCGCACGATCCGTCGCGAGCACGAGCCGATCCTGCGGGCGCGGCTGGAGGCGGCGCCGGATGCGACGGTGTTGGAGCACTGTGCCTGGTGGGCCGAGCAGCAGGGCCAGCAGGTGAGCGAAGTCACCATGTGGCGGGCGCTGCAGCGCCTGGGCTGGACGCACAAAAAAAGGCACTGGCGGCCAGCGAGCGCGATGAGGCGGCACGCACGGCCTGGCGGGAGGCGGTTGCCCAGCGTGACCCGGAGCAGTTCGTCTTTGTCGACGAAAGCGGCACCCACATCGCCTTGACGCGGCTGTATGGCTGGGCGCCGCACAACCGGCGGGCAGGGGGCGCGGTGCCGCGCAACCACGGCCACAACGTCACCTTGGTCGCCGCCCTGACGCCCGACGGGTTGCAGGTGCCGTGGCTGATCGAGGGGGCGAGGGAGACGACGACCTTCGAGTGGTACATCGCCGAGCAGTTGGGGCCGACCTTACGGCCGGGGCAGGTGGTGGTGCTGGACAATCTGAGCGTCCACAAGGCCGCCCGCATTCGCCAGGCCCTCGAAGCACGCGGCTGCGAACTGCTCTTCCTGCCGCCGTACTCGCCGGACTTCACGCCCATCGAGCAAGCGTTCTCCAAACTCAAGGCCATCCTGCGCGGGCTTGGTGCCCGTACCCGCGAGGCGTTAGAGCAGGCGGTGGGGGTGGCAGTCGACGCGATCACTCGCCAGGATGCGCTCGCCTGGTTCGCTCACGCCGGCTACCCCCTGCCTGCTGAACCTAATCGAAAGTTGCTCTAGGCATGGGGATGAAAGGCGGGCCGCCCGCAGGCGGCGATTGGTCACCATAGTTGACAGCATGTCATCTACTGTATTATACTGCTTGCATCGGCAACATGCGAAGCGGCAACAACGTCGTCTACGTCTGCTGGTATCACGTCGTCTTGTGCCCGAAGTATCGGCGCAAGGTACTCGTGCCGCTGATAGCCGCTGATAGATGAACGACTTAAAACGATGCTTGCCAAGCAGATCGAACGCTGGGGGCAGGAACTCATCGAGCTTGCGGTCATGCCCGATCATGTGCATCTACTCGTTGGCTGTGACCCGCAGTTCGGTATTCACTGCCTGGTGAAGCTGCTCAAGGGCCATTCCTCGCACGCGCTGCGTGAGGAGTTTCCCGCGCTGAAACGGCGGTTGCCCTCGCTGTGGACCAACAGCTATTTTGTCGCACGACTGGCGGCGTGACACTGGAAACGCTCAAACGCTACGTCCAGAACCAAAAGGGCAAATAGGACATGGCTGAACTGGCCGAGCAGACGGTGCGCAAGACCTTCAAGTTCAAGGTGAAGCCCACTCCCGAACAGGAGCGGATGCTTGCTCGTACCCTGATGCTCTGCCGCCACGTCTACAATGCCGCCATCGAGGAACGCCGTGAGGCGTGGCGGAAGTGCGGCATCTCCGTCAACTACTATCGACAGAAGGCTGAGCTCCCGCCGATCAAAGCCGAGATGCCGGAATACAGCGAGGTCCACAGCCAGGTCTTGCAGGACGTAGTGCAGCGCGTAGATCGCGCCTTCCAAGCCTTCTTTCGCCGGGTGAAGGCGGGCGAGACACCAGGCTACCCGCGCTTCCACGGACGGAACCGCTACAACTCGCTCACCTAGCCACAATTTGGCAACGGGGCCACGCTGGATAACGGCTTCCTGCTCCTCTCCAAGATCGGGCGCATCACCGTCCGCTGGTCCCGGCCCATTGAGGGCACGCCCAAGACGGTCGCGGTCAGTCGGGAGGCGGACGGCTGGTAGGTCTGCTGCTCGTGTGCCGACGTGTCAGCGCAGCCACTCGCGCCGACTGGGCAGAAGACCGGCATAGACCTTGGCTTGGAAGCCTTCGCCACTCTCGCCGACGGGACACGCATCTTCCATCCCGGCTGGTATCGCCAAGCGGAGCGCCGCCTCAAGACGGCCCAGCGCCGCGTGAGTCGCCGGAAGAAGGGCAGCAATCGCAGGCGCAAGGCGGTCACGCTGCTCGCCAAGGCGCATCAGCACGTGCGCCGGCAACGCCAGGACTTCCATCACAAGGTTGCCCTCCAGCTCGTCCAAACCAACGACACGATCTCATCACGAAGACGTGCAGACGGCCAACCTGCTCAAGAACCACCATCTCGCCAAGAGCATCAGCGACGCGGGTTGGGGCCAGTTCTTGCGCATCCTCGCAGCCAAAGCAGCATATGCTGGGCGACGAGTCGTAGCGGTGCCGCCTGCCTACACGAGCCAGAAATGCTCTGGCTGCGGCGTTCACGTCGCGAAGGGCTTGTCCGTCCGTTGGCACTCCTGCCCGGACTGCGGCACGAGCCTGCATCGGGACCACAACGCCGCGAAGAACATCGAACGGCTCGGGCAGAGCCTTCGGGGAGGCGTGGCGTCGGCCGCGTCGTAGAACCGAGCATCCCCCGGCTTCAGCCGTGGGGAGTGTCAAACTGGCACTCCATCCCCGCTCCCCTCGGCGCGCCGGCGCTCTCGGACACGGCGCTCAGCAGCTTTTTGGGCTGCCAAAAGCTCCTTCGCGGCGGCGAGGTTGTTGCGTGGCACGACGAAGAGCGAGCCGTCCGCGAGGACGACCGTGTCCTCCGTGCTCTTTACGTCTGCTTTCCGCCGGGCGGACTCCCCACGGGTACGGGCGAGCGCTCGCACCTGCTCTAAGTGCTCCAGCTCTTTTTTCCACATCGCCATCGTCGAACCCTCCTGCCACTGTCCGCGGGCGAACTGCCGGTGAACGCTCGTTGGTCCACCCGTTTGCCCAGTCACGATACTGGCCGGAGGTGTTGTGTTTCTTACTTGGCGTTGCGCGAACGTTGCAGCATGGGCGTCTTCTCGCGGCGGATGCTGCGGATGCGCGCCGTGCGTGGTATGGGCAGGAAGGGAGGCAATGCCCAGTGCATGTTCCCAGTGCTATCCGCGCGCCCAGACGTCGGCCAAGTATCGCTGGTTGTCCGTCAGTTGCTTTTGCCACGTCGCTGCCGCCTCGGGCGTGGCTCCGGTTTTGCTCGCATAGATGTCTTGCAGCGTCCAACGCACCGCCGGCTCCATCGAGCCCGCATCGCCGCAGACATAGACAATGGCGCCTTGCTGCAGCAGTTGCCAGACAAGGTCCGCCTGCTGCTTGAGGAGGTCCTGCACGTAGGCCCTCGGCTGACCGTCCATGCGCGAGAAGGCGGTGTATACGGTAGCAATGCCGTTTGCCGCATACGTCTCCATCTCGTCGCGGTAGATGTAGTCTTGGTCGGCGTGGCGACAGCCGAAGAAGAGCAGCGCCGGCCCCAAGTTGCTTGCCCTGTTCCTTGAGCACCGCTCGCTCTTGCAAGAATCCGCGGAAGGGTGCGACGCCGGTCCCAGGGCCGATCATGATGAGGGGCACCATCGGGTCTTCCGGTGGTTGGAACGGCATGTGGGGGCCGCGCACGAAGCCGTCGATCACGCTGTCCTCACTGTGGCGCGCGAGGTAGGTTGAGGCGATGCCCTCATAGGTCCCACGGCCCGAGCGTGCAGGCTCCCGCACGACCACCGCTGTGATGCTGCACTCGCGCGCATCCGCCAGGGGCGAGGATGAGATCGAATAGTAGCGCACGCGCAGCGGGCGCAGCATTTCAAGATAGACCGCGAAGGGCAGCGTGCAGGCTGGGTACTCCTCCAAGAGGTCGAGCAGCGTTATGCGCTTGGCGAGCACCGCTTCTTGATAGCGCGTGGGGTCGGTGAGCGCAAGGAGCGCCGCCTTGTCTGGTGGGCATTCGGTGTAGTCGGCCAGCATCTGGATCTGCGCCCGCGAGGCGACCTCTTGCAACTCCACGTAGTGGGAAAGCAGCTCGATGAGCAACACGGGCTGGTCGAGGGGGAAGACGGGGGTGCCCGCGCCGCTGCGCCCGATGCGGACGAAGGCGTCGCCTGGGTAGCCGAAACGCGCCAGGACGCGCTTCAGGAGTGTCTCACCGTTGCGTGGCATCACTCCCAGGTGGTCGCCCGTTCGATAGCTCATCCCCTCGGGCAGCAAGACCTCGATATGGCGCGTCGATCGGCCCGACGCCTGCGTCCCGTCGTGCATCTGCAACTCGCGGTTCGCGCGTATCGTGAGTGGCCGGATGCCGTTGGCGGCGAGGATCGGGTTGGCAGGGACGCTCACGCGCTCGACGGTATACAGACGCCCGACCGCGGTCGCGGCTTGAGACTGCGGTTGCACCTCAAGGGAGAGCGCCCCGGCTACCGACGCCCACATTGGGCCGGCCCATGCGTGGAGTGCGTCCTCGAAATCACCGCCGACATCTCCGGCACCCAGTTGGTGGACGCGCTGGGCACCGTGAGCGGCTAGCTCGCTATCGAGCATGGTCGGGACTGCTTGATAGGTTGCCCGCCACTCGCGATTGCCGCAGCCGAAGACGGTATAGCGCACACCGCGCAGGGCGTCTGGGCTAAGGCCGTCGCGCAGCCACTTTACGAAAGCGACGGCGTTGTCTGGTGGCATGCCATTGTAGGACGCGGTGACGATCACCACCGCGCCGTCGGCAGGCAGCTTGCCGACGTAGTCGTCGAGCGGCGCGACGGTGGGGGTGAACCCCTGCGATGTCGCATCATTGGCGAGCTGTTGTGCGACATCTTCGGAGGTTCCCAGGTTGGATCCGAAGAGGATCAAGAGCGGTGTGTTGTGGGCCCGGCCCGCTTGCGCGCCGCTGATTGCTGGGGCGGCTTCGGCGGCGTCCGCGGAGGTGGACGTGCTCATGGTCGAAGGGACGCCAAGCGTGCGCCCCGGTCGTGGGCGGACCGTGACGATGAAGTCATGCGGTTTGATAGTCCCCGCCTGCTTGATCGTGAGTTGGTAGTTGGTGTGGTCCACCAGCTCGAAGCGCTGCAACATCATGCCCAGCGCGAGGGTGGCCTCCTGGATGGCGAATTGCCGCCCGATGCAGGCGCGCTGCCCGATGCCGAATGGCAGCCAGGCGTTGACAGGTCGAGCATCTTCGGCTTCTCTGCTGAAGTGGTCGGGGTTGAATTCCTCGGCATCGTCGCCCCAGACGGCTCTGTTCCGATGCAGCATCGTGCTCTGAACGATGAGCTCGTCCTCGGGCGTGATCGGGTACATGCCGCCGAGCATCCTCGGGTTATAGGCATAGCGCGAGAGTGAGGCCACGGGCGGCCATAGACGCAACGACTCCTTAAAGATCTGCGAAAGAAAGGTGAGCTGGCGCACCTGCTCGTAGGTCGGCGCGGTAGCGAGATCGTCGCCAAGCACTCGATCTACTTCCTCGTAGGCGCGGGCCATCACCTCGGGCTGTTTCAGCATGTAGTAGAGCGCGAACGAGAGGCTGCCGCTGGTCGTTTCGTGCCCAGCGACCATGAAGGTGATGATCTGGTGACGGATGTTGAGATCGTCCAGGCCCTCTTTCGTCTGCCGGTCCACGCCGGTGAGCATGTAGGTGAGCAGATCTTTGTGCGCGGCGAGCGCCTCGGCGCCGCCAGCCTTGCGCAACGCGATGACCTCGTCCACCAGCGCGTTCATCACCGCGAGCGTGCGCTGCATGCGCGGATCCGCGGCGGTCTGCTCCGGTGTCTTGCCGCTGAGCGCGCTCGCTTGTACGATCTCTAGACTTTCGAGCAGGGCGTGAATGAAGGGGTGCTGATCATCGCGATAGAAGGCGTTGAAGCGGTAGCCGAACCCGCACAGCCCGATAGTCTCGACCGTCAAGCGCGTCATGTCGGCTGGGATGTCGATCTCGTCGCCGGGATTAAGTCGCTCCCACTTGAGCATGAGCTGGCCCGCCGGGTCCAGCATGCCCGGCATGTAGCTCTTCATGGCCTGCACGCTGAAATTGGGCAGCAGAATGTTATGGGCCTTCCGCCAGTTGGGTTCGGAGGTGTAGGCGGAGAAGAGGCCGTCACCCAGCAGGACGCGCACTTGCTCGAAGACCGTGCCGATCAGCTTGTCGAAGTATTGGTCGCTGCATATCTCGTCCACCATGGCGGGGTCGGAGATGACCAGGGTGCGCGGACCCGGTCCCGGCCACTGGTAGATCGGGCCATATTGCCGCGTGAGGGCCATGCGGGTTTGCGTCGGCCCTAAACGCTCCCCGGTGGGCGTGACGCCAGCCGCCGCCACCGCGGCGGCGTCCACACGTGGGATGGACATTCCGGTGTCCGGCGCCGCGGGCGAATCCTTAAGGTCCATGTTTTTGCCTGCCTATTTTGAACGCCGTCTTTGCTGCGGCGGCTGCATTCCTCTTGCGTTTGGGATACATGGTTAGATGCTTGACAGGGTTAGATGCTTGCGCCGCACGCTTGGGCGCACGGCTCCACTTCCTCGTTCCGCAGGCTGCACTTCACTCGCCGACTGGTAATGTTCGGCGTCCGTAGGAGTCCGTTGCGGTGGCATTTCCGGTGGGCCCGGGTGCGGGGCGACAGAGGCCAGTCCTTTGTGATCGGTCGACCGCGGGAGGATGATGGTCGCGAACTGCTAGATGTGGTTGGCCTCGGGAAGCATGTACAACATGCGTATCACTGACCGAGAGCACCTGCGCATAACGTATGTGTTCGGGATTACGGAATTCGTTTGCGATATGTCAAATGTGTTACGCTGAGTCAACTGAACAGCGAGCCCGTATCACGGTGCACCACCCAACGGCCGCGCCTGCCGTGCACGCCGCAGGAAAGGACGACGATGCACCGAAGACGCAGGCTGAGGACACGAAGGGTGCGAGACCGTTGCAGCGGAGCGACCGATTCCTATCCGACTGGACTCGCGCCGCTGGCTGCCGATTGCCATACTGCGAGCGCCATGGCCCGCTCGTGAGCAGAAGCCAAGGGGATGTGCGGAAACACGCTCTCGGCCACGTCATTGATGGCTAGGAGCGTGCCGTAGCGGTAGAGGACTATCGCTACGGCGCCCGCCAGTTTGCCCTGGCGGTCGGCCTCGACGCCGCCGAAGATACAGCCCAGCACGGGGAGCGTCGGCGATGCCGACCACTGATACGACGGGCCGGGAGGGTGGACTGTGGCCTGGGTGAGATTGAAGCGCAGCGAGTCGAGAAAGGACGTGCCGACACGGCAGATCAGCGGATCGCGCACTTTCGCGCTCGACCAGATGGGGGGGACCAAGCGAACCTGCCATTGGCTATCGAGGCGGCGCACGCCCAACTGCACGCTGACGGTTTGATCGGTGCCGAGAGGAGCGGGCGGACCTTTGGCGAGTACGACTCTGCCACTTGTGTCGGAGTAGCGCCATGTGACGCTGACCTTGCCAAATACGAGCCATTCGTCCGCACTCGACTGCACCCACGGCGAGACTGTCGAGCAGAGTTCCGCGCAGGTCGAGTCTGGCCCGGCGGAGAAGGAGGGCTGCAAGGAATAGTTCGGCACGGCATTGAGGATCTGCCCCGCGATGGCCACCTGCCCATGATCGTCCAGCAGGTAATGATCTCCGGGCAAGAGCGTGCCTCGCGCCAGACCCGCAGCGTTGTCGAGGGTGCGCTGGGTCGCGTCCGCGAGCTCCGCCACCTCGTAGGTCGGCAGGCGATCGACGGTGCCGCGGAGGTCGAGCAAGCGCGTTGGGTCTCCATCGGAGGCAAGATCGTCATCGAAGGTCGATGCGGACGGGCAGGTGTCGCTGCTCGCGGCTGGGACACTGACGGTGCAGCGCACCGTCGGGAAGGGAGCGGCGCGGTATTCCAGGGTATGGCTCCCGCGTGCCAGGACGAAGGTAGGTAGGTGCGGCGGGGCGGTGGCCGTCCCGAGTTGTACGGCGGCAATCTGCGGCTGCGGGTGTCCATCGATCGAGAGCATGCCCCACGGTACCTGATCCTCAAACGCGAAGCGATTCTGGCCGCCACCCAGCGATGGCGTGGCGGCGGGAGTCGGGCCGAGCACGAATCCGGCTAGGGTTGAGCGCGCCCACGGTGTCGCGGCCACCAGCACCACCAGAGTCAGCACGAGCATGCCCACGATGCTGCCCGCGCGCAGTGCCCGGCCGCGACCGCTAAGGCGAGGGGCGAACGGAGAGTCCCGAAGGGCAGGTTGCGCACTGCGCGTCGGCTCGTCGCCAGTCGAGTCATCGATGGGCCCAACTTCGATGTCAAAATCGTCCATGGGCGTTCCTTGCCGTACGAACACGTGCCTTCGCGTCGAGGGAGGAGAAGGCGGAGACGTGCATACTTCGTAGGGGAAGACACTAGGTCGCTCTTGCATCCTGTCGGGAGCGACCACGCGATCGCTGATGTGCTCGCGTCCCCAGTGAGGGACCCACCGCCGCGATCATGGGCACATGGTCGGACGCGCATCGCCGCTCGGCTTCTTTCTCTGCGCGAAGAGCCAGGCCAAGACCTTTGGATCGTTTAGCGGTCGCTCGGTATTCCAGATATCGTGGCCAGCACCTGGGTATTCGGTGTAGCACGCCGTCCCACCCGTTTCTCGCACCGCCTGCACCATCAGTCGTGAAGCCTCGGCTGGTGGGTTGCCATCGGATCCCCCCTGGAAAGCCCACACCGGCACCTGCCTGAGTGCGGGCGCGGCGCTCGGGTCACCAGCTCCGGCCATGGGTATGGCCGCGGCGAAGAGTTGGGGCCATCGCTCGGCCGCCTCCCATGTGCCGAAACCGCCGATCGAGATGCCCTCGACGTAGATCCGACTGCCGTCGATCTGCGGATATCTCTCGCGAAGTGACAGCACGATCTCGATTGCTAATGCCAGCGACGGGCTCGGTCGCGGCGCCAGCTTGTACGAGCTGTCCGTCGAGGGCGCATCTACCCAGCGCTGGTCTCCCAACAGCTGCGGCGCCACCACGAAGCACGGCCAGCGCCGTTGCACGTCCGGCGCGACGAGGGCTTGCACGTATTCCTGGTCGATCAGCGCCCCGCGATTCTGCCCTGGGTCGTGCTTCGGGTCGCCTCGTTCGCCGCTGCCATGCAGCACCAATACCAGCGGGTAGCTCTCTTTCGGCGCGAAGCTGGCCGGGCCGTAAAAGTAGTAGGTCATGCTCTCGCCGAGTGGATCGGTGTAACGGCGCGTGGCGAACGCCCCCACCGGGACCACCGGGACGGGCACTGTGCGAGGCGTGCTAGTAGGTGGCAGCATGGGGGATTAGGACCATCGCGAGCCAGAGCACCACGAGCCAGAGCACCGTGCCCACAAGCGCCACCGGCCATGCCGAAGGTCGCTGCGTCGCGCGGGGCCTGGCCCCGCGATGCTCGGTTGGCTGGGGAAAAGCTCCGCTCATCCCGTTGGCGCCTATCATCGCTTCCTGCTCCTACGGTTCCTCGCGCCCTGCATCTCTGGTGCACGCGAGCCATCGCGGGGGCTCTTGGCCATTGGCGCAAACGCGTGCTCCGTTTCTGTGTGGGCCGAGGCTCAGCAAGCGATATGAACGTTGCAGGGACTGGGCGATCGGAGTATGAGCGAGAATGATTACGGCATTCTGGCCTTGGACTAAGAGCGCCGAACAAAACCGTCGCCGATTGAGTGCTTGCCGGTGAGTATGGGCGCAGTGGTGGGAGAGGAGGCCGGTTGGAGGTCCGCGCGGCGTGCGACGATCGGTGAGGCCGGCTTCCTCCCAGCCAATTCGCTGCCGATGCCCAATCGGTGACGCTTTCTCGCCCTACCTCCTCTACGGATTGGCGTACGCCGCGTCCGTCGAGTCTCGATCGCACATACGGGCAAACGATCGTGTCGGAAGTTCGTGTATGCCAGCTCTCGCCCGGCTGCCTCGGCATCAGGTCCGTATGTGGGTAGCATCCGGCAGCAAGCTACAGGCGGTTTCAAAACACTGACCAAGTGAACTAGCCTGCTCGCATGAGCAGAATTCATCTGACGGATGGCCAATGGGCCTTCATCCAGCCACTCTTGCCGCCACCAGCGCCCACCGGGCGACCTCGGGCCGACGACCGGCGGACCATCGAAGGCATTTTGTACATTCTCATCACGGGCAGTCGTTGGCAGGATCTGCCTCGCGACTATGGAGCGCCGACCACGGTGTGGCGACGGCTCAAACGCTGGGGTGAACTGGGGATCTGGGAGCATATCTGGCGTGCCGCGCTCACCGAATTAGACGGACAGGATCAGCTCGACTGGTCCATCGCCTTTCTTGACGGCTCGTTCGCGCCAGCCAGGAAAGGCGGGGACAAGGTCGGACTCACCCGGAAGGGCAAGGGCACCAAATGGATGCTCGTGGTTGACGGGAATGGGCTGCCCTTGGGCTTTCACCTCGACAGCGCCAATAAGGCCGAGGTCAACGTGGCTGAACAGACGCTGGACACCATTCGGGTGGCCCGCCCCCGAGGTCGTCCAAAGTGCCGACCGCAGAAGCTGGTGGCGGATCGGGGGTACGATAGTAGCGCATTCCGAGAAGCGCTGCGTCGTCGCGGCATCGGGATGTGCATCCCGCCGAAGCGACGCCCGGCAACGTGGAGAGCCGAGCGAGGACGCCCCGTCATGGCGCGCAAAGAAGACTATCGGCAACGGTACACAGTGGAGCGCAGCTTCGCCTGGCTGGGCAATTTCCGCCGGCTCCTCATCCGCTGGGAATCCTTCTTCGCCCTCTACGGGAGTTTCTTTGCTGTCGCCGTCATGCTGCTGTGTGTGCGCCGAGCGACTGCCTTCGCGTGCCCATTTCCGGTGGGGTACGCCGCGCGAGGGCGTGGAGGCGGCGGCGTTCGAGGCGCGATCGGTTCAACCACGCTGGAGCACGAACGGCTCAGGGCCGAAGTGGTGTATTAGGGGTAAACAGCTTCCAGTGCCCCTCGGAGACGACGTCGACGGCGCCATCGGTCACTCTGATGGCGGTCTCGTCGTCGATTGCATAAGCCGGACCCCCGAGCCCGGCCGCCCATTTTTCTGCGGCGGCCATGGTGTTCTCCGACAAATCGGGGTGATCCACGTGTGGGAAGATCGAGAAGTCGACGATGCCCAATGTGCTGTCGCTACCCGTTGGCGGCTTCCACCCGACGAAGTCCTCTCCAATCCTGGGGGTCAGCACCATGCTCCCGGCGCTGAATCCTACGTAGACCGTCTCGCGTAACGACGGCAGGAGGTCCGCCAGCCCGGACTGGCGCATCCAGTGGCACAGGTACAGGGCGTCGCCGCCGTTCACCAGCAGGACGTCTGCGTCTCGGACCCAGGGGACCCAGCGCTCGTCACCCATGCTGGGCAGTGCGCTGAGCTCCAGTACGCCCAACGACTTCCACCCCAATCCGCACATGGGTTGGGCGGACTGTCCGCTGATGAAACGCCAGATCCCAGCAGGACTGCCATAAGAACTCCCGTACCCCCCAGTGGGGATGCAGAGGGCGTTGGAATCGGCGATCGGCTTGCCCACTAGGTCGACCAGTGCGTCGTGGATGCTCGTGTTCTTGATGCCAGCGGACGTGAGAAGATACTTCATCATGCCTCTCCTACTACCACTCCCCAGGAGTGATGCCCAGGCGACGCCTGTCCCAACGGACGATGGTAGCGCCCGACGGGCCTGCCCGGCCCGAGTCGTAGGGACGCCTGGTCTGTAGGCGCAGGCGCTTCCTCAAGCCGTACCGCAGGAGTGTAGCACACTTGTTCTAGGCGGCGCTATCCCCCTCCCTTCAGGTTGGGGGATAGCGCCGTGGAGGGGAGATCACGGCACTCAGGGCCTGCACTCAGGGCCTGCACTCAGGGCCAACGGTCTCCACTGCCCGCTTGAGGATATGACAGACGCTCGCCGCATCGACTTTCGAAACTGCCTGTAGGCGAGCGATGGCCGGACGACCTTCTTCGCGCGGCGGTACCCCGTTTCCGGATTACGGTGTCGGCGGCCTTGAGGTCGCGGGGCGTGTCTGTGCCGCAGACGAGGCCCGGAGACCGGTCGGTAGGCCCTTGATTATGTGAAGGTCACCGGGCGCCTCAGCGCTTCATCGGGCCCTCCCGCGACCTATCTCACCGGTAGATGGAGACGATTGCTTTCGCGCGGGTTTCGCTATCGCCCGTTCGAAAGCACCTGCGCGAGATGCGCGAGACGGAGTTACAGGCTGGGTTGCCGGAGGTTCTGGGTGGGGCCGGCGCCGCGCCGAAGAGGTCGACCGACGGAATGTCACCAACCCGTAACCGCGGGGTACTGAGGTGTAACCCATCACGTCCATGCTTAAATCGTCGACGGACGTGGCGCATCAGCCACGGGTACGTTGGCGCTGTTTTTTCTGCCGTGTGGCGGCACGGTGCGCAGAGAGCATAGGACGCTCAATCACGGAATGGCTAGCGGGTCTGTCGTGCATGAGCGGGAGGCTAACGATGCATCTCCAACACACACCAGTTGCCAAGCGCGACCACAATGAAACGCTCCATGGCGTTGAGCGCCTCGAGTTGCTCTTCTGGCGCTTCAGCCAGTCGGAAACGCACAGCCTTAGTCTGTTGCAACTTGCCCATCGCCAGCGACCGAATGTGCTCGACCTGCCGCTCGATGAATGTCGCATGCGATTCGTTCGCTGGCTCGTCGAGACTGGTCGGTTGAATGAGGAGGTGGCGGATAGCATGCCAGAGAGGCCGACGGCGGACGGGCAGCCGCAGGCCGACGATGGATCGGTTCTGGCGTTGCGTGAGCGAGCCACGTGCACGGCCCTCGAAGGCGTGCCATCGAGCGTGCAGGATTGCGAGCCCTATCTGAGTAGCCCTCCGAAGGCCGCGCAGGAGCAAGACTTGGGCGGAGAGGAACCTGGCCGAGCGAGGTCCTCGCAGCCTGGTGCGGGGTCACGCGTACGCAGCGGCCTGACCAAGCTGGCTGCCTTCGGGCGCAAACTGGGACGCATCCTGCTGCTGCCCGATGACAACGTCTCGTGGGGTGGCCCATACGGGGCAAATGATCCGTACAGCGGCTACACGCACTTTGATTGGTACGCCCCCCGCAGCTATGGCGGCACACACTCGAGTATCTACGATCCGCACTGGTCGCGCTTTCGGCATGGCTGACATGGGCGCCTGTCGCGTTGGTCAAACGCATTTTGCCCGCGGAGACGTAACACATCTGTAACATAATTGCAGGTTGGCGTCACACCTTGGGGCGAGGATGGAGGCAGAGCAGCGTTGCGGGTGAGACGGGCGTATGATCGGTGGCTTGGGGTGGCCGGCGAGGTTCAACGGACTTGCTAACCGGTCATGGGGGTTGTCGTGCCGCCTCGATCTGCCGCCTGAGGCCGAGTATGCGTATCTCCCCACACTGGATGCATCGTCCCTGAGAGTATTGTCTCTCGCGCGGCAAGGAGGACGCGGCGCAGCACTACTCACCGACGGAGCGGTAAACCATCGAGGTGATGTCGGCGCCATGGTCCAGGCCAGTGCTGCATACACCTCATTCGCTTTGCACCGTACCCATGACGCCTGGGTCTCCACCTGACGGGAGCAGGGGAGCATCCCATCCTCACTCCCGCCGGTTCCCTTTAGGAAAGCGAAGGTACTACATGAGCGCACATTCCCCCCATCCTCGGCAGTCCCACCACGCGGCGCGGGCTGAGGGCAACCAGCGCGAGCGGGCGACCGGAGAGATAGCGGCATTCTTCGAAATGGCGGCGACTCGGCGCGTGCAGCCGCGATTGCGTGGAGTAAAAGGCGCGGCGCGGTTCGTCGTGGAGGGGAAAGGAACCTGGCGCGTGACCGTCGATGATGGCATCGTCACGGTGGAGGAGGAGGTTCATGACGTTTCCCGTCCTGTCGACTCCACGATCACCGGCTCCGAGGCGGACTTCCTCCGCATTCTGCACCATGAACATCACATGAACTTCTTCACGGCGGTCCTGCAAGAACGCGTGAAGTTGCAGGGTGACCTGCCCTTCGCGTGGGCCTTGCTCGCCGACGTGGAGGTAGATCGGCCTGCTGTACCGGACGTGCTGGATGTCGCGTCACACGCATAAACAACGGAAGGTGACATCTCCCCACGGCTGAAAGCCGGGGGCTTCTCGGAGTTGAACTCCACGCCATGATGCCCCAGGGCGCGAGCGAAGGCCCGAAAGCAGTGTAGCATCCCGGCGTGGAGAGTGCCAGGGGCCATGCATCCCCAGCCCTCAACGGCGAGGCCTTCTGGCATAGAGAGGTAAGGAACGCCATGAGCAGCAAGACCGTTAGCCTCCTGCATGGTAACACGTTCGTCGTGAGCGACCAGAGCGGGAATATCGAAGCCTCTGCGACCGATACGACCGGACTTTTCGCGTGGGACACCCGTTTCCTCTCGCGTTGGGTCCTGACGGTGGATGGACGAGACCTGACCATGTTGTCCACCGATGACCTCCAGTACTATGCCGCGCAGTTCTTCCTTGTCCCGGGGACCGGGACTGTCTATGTCGACGCCGACCTGTCGATCATTCGCGTGCGCACGGTCTCGCAAGGATTCCACGAAGACCTGACCGTGCTCAACCACCGCGAGGAACCTGTCGATCTCCTGCTGCGACTGGAGGCAGCGGCGGACTTCGCCGATCTTTTCGAGGTCAAGGATGCACTTAAGAAGAGCGGAGAGCACTATGTGCGTGCGGAAAACCACCGCCTGGTGCTCGGCTATCGTCGCGAGACGTATGTGCGCGAAACCTGGATAACCACAAGCACGGCCGCCGAATTCGACGAGCGCGGCCTCACCTTCCATGCGCATCTCGGCCCGCACGGCAAGTGGTCGACCAGCCTCGACGTGCTGCTGGGACACGTTGTTCACGGGGCAGCGCAACCTGATCTCAAGGCCAATAACGGCAAGGAGGATGCTGGCAGGGCATTGTCGATCAAGAAGCCAACCGCATCGGACGGGCAGGAGAACCTTGAAGCCTGGCTGGCAGCGGCGCCGCGTCTACTGTCGGACTGGGAACTGCTCGTCCGCACCTATCGCCGTAGCCTGGTCGATCTGGCGGCGCTGCGCTTCTATCCAGGGGCGTTGCCTGGCGCCGCGATACCTGCAGCCGGGTCTGCCCTGGTTTATGGCCGTTTTCGGCCGCGATAGCATCATCACGAGTTTCCAGGCGTTGCCGTTTGTCCCCGAGTTGGCCCGATCGACGTTGCGCACGCTGGCGGGACGACAGGGCAGGTCCGTCGATGATTTTCGCGACGAGGAGCCGGGCAAGATCATCCACGAGCAGCGCTTCGGCGAGATGACAGCGTTCGAAGAGCGGCCGCACTCGCCCTATTACGGAACCGCCGATGCCACGCCGCTGTTCCTGATCTTGCTCGATGAGTATCACCGCTGGTCCGGTGATACGGCTCTCGTGAGGCACTTTGAGCCTGCGGCCCGGGCGGCGCTGAACTGGATCGACAATTACGGCGATCGTAATGGCGACGGCTACATCGATTATGAGCGGCGGAATAAGGAAACGGGGCTCGAGAACCAATGCTGGAAGGACTCATGGAACTCGATCTTGTTCGCGGACGGATCACTCTCGAAGCTCCCACGTGCTACGTGTGAGATCCAAGGGTATGCGTATGACGCAAAGATGCGCTCCGCGCGTTTGGCGCGCGAGGTCTGGCAGGACGAGAAGTTGGCGGACTCTCTTGAACGCGACGCCGCCGATCTGAAACAGCGTTTCAACCGGGACTTCTGGCTCGCGGATCGTGAGTTCTTCGCCCTCGCGATCGACGGAGACGGGCGCAAAGTTGATTCGTTGACATCGAACATCGGGCACTTGCTATGGAGTGGTATTGCGGACGACGACAAAGCCAAGGCCTGCGTCCGCCATCTCATGGGTAACCGTCTATTCAGCGGTTGGGGCGTGCGCACGATGGCCGAAGGCGAGGGTGGGTATAATCCGATCGGGTATCACGTCGGCACGGTCTGGCCGTTCGACAATGCCTTCATCGCGTTGGGCCTCCGACGCTACGGCTACCGCGACGAGGCTGCGACGATCGCGCGGGGCATCCTTGAGGCGGCAGCCTACTTCAACGAGCGGCTGCCCGAGGCATTCGCGGGCTACCTGCGAGAGGATACCAGGTTTCCGGTCGAGTACCCGACCGCGTGCAGTCCGCAGGCATGGTCCACGGGCACTCCGCTGCTGCTGCTGCGGACACTGCTTGGGTTAGAACCGATCGGTGATCATCTGCTCGTCGATCCTGCGGTGCCCAAATCCATCGAATGGATCCAGCTCCTCGACATCCCGGGGCGTTGGGGGCGCGTGGATGCTTTCGGGCGGGGTCGCGTCGCGAGCTGACGGGCGTTCGCGCTGTTGACGGGTACATGGGCGGAGGCCCGAACGGGCTACCGCAGGAATGAGGACATTTGCGACCTGGCGCAGCACGCCGGGTCGCTGCTTTTATTGGCAGCGTCGTCGCAGGGAATGTCTCACCCGCCGACGACCTTGCGAATGGACGTGCTGAAGAAATCATCGACGTAGTACCTTGTCACGAGTCATCTACCCCACGGCGAAAGCCGGGGGCTTGCAGCTCAGCCGGCGAGGGCTGCCACGTCTGGCGGAATGACGGCCGCGGTGCGAGCACTCTAGAATGTTACCGCGCGTATCAGCAAAACGAGAGGAAACAGAAGATAAAAGAGGCCGCCCGGCTGCGAGCACTCTGACGAATGTTCACCGCCGCGTTCACGTCAGCATGGGTGGAGAAGCCGCATGACTGGCAGACGCTGCATGCCTGGCCGGTATACGCCGGGTTGACAGCGACCACGCGCACACCGGCCAATGCCGCCTTGTAGGCGATGAAGGCCCGGAGTTGGGAGAAGGCCCAACCGTGCAGCGCTCTCCGCTGGCGCTTGGAACCGTTGACTCGGCTGCGGATGTTCTTGAGGTCTTCAAGAGCTATTCCGCGCCCTGTGCCTTTCGCCGCCTGCACAATGGCTTGCTTCGCAGACAATGATTGACGTCCTTGGCAGGAACGCGTTTTTCGCGCCCACTGCGAAGAGCGAACTTTCTGCTGGCCTGAGCAGCCGACTTGGCGCTGGCTTGGTTGTTATCGAAGGGGACGCGGAAGTCGTCGAGGAAGGCGAGCACCTCTACTGCCAGCCAGAGGCGCTCGAGGAGGTTGCATGCAGGCTTTGCTTGACGCGCCGCGCTGACGGGGGCGCGCGCGGGCGGCGGATTGGCTGCGAGCCCAGCGGCGAGCAGCGCGCGGTAGCGGCTGACGAACGCCCCGCGACGTCGGTCGGCAGCGATCGGAGGCCGGTGTCGCGGGCGCGTCGACGGCGCCTTAATCTCCCGGAGCAGCGTCTGGGAAAACTGCTTGGCCCGCGCCTGTTGGTACTGCTCCTCCAGGAAGGTCAGCTCGCGCAGGTGGTGGATGTTGCAGCGGACGTGGCGGCAGTGCGTAAGCGCGAGTACGGCTTCCAACCGTCATGCACGCTCACCCCGGTGAAGTGCGGCAGATGCCGACGGGGTCGGTCGCCTCCGCGCCGCGCTGGCGTGGACGCGTAGTGCGTCAGGCGCGCGGTGTTCGCGACGTGCGCCAGGCCAATCGCCCGCCGCGGCGACGCGTGCGTCAACGTGCAGCACTGGCGCGCGCTGCAGAGGCTCCTGAGTAGCGCCTCGACCGGCGCCAGGGTCGAGCGCTCTGCCGCACCCAGTCTGCAGGGTGCAACGAGAGCGATGCGGCGAAGAGGTCGGCGAACAGCTGCGCACCCGGCCATGCGGGACGAAGCGTTGCTGCGAAGTAGACGGCCACGCTTGCAGCTTCGGTCCGTGCTGCGCGCGACTCGGCATCTGCGACGACAATGCGCGCACCGACGCGGCGTGGCACGTGAGCACCTGACGTGCAGCGCTGTTGTTCGGTACCGCAGCCGACTCGGGGCAGATCGGTAAGGAACAGACCTGGCCACGGCAATCCGCGATGTCAGCGGGGCGAGTTTGTACGCCAATCGGCGTACGAAAGCCGCATGGTACGGGCGCACGCTGGTCGCCATCGACGGTGTCGGAGCAAGTTTGACGAGCAGGGTCTGTTTCATAGAACAAGCGTAGTTCCATTGACGTCAGTTGTCATTGGAGTAGGACCGAAGACGGCGCTTACCCCTGCCTTCAGGCAGGTGCCTCCACCCTGGACCATGGTGACGTGACGGGAATGGGGAAGTGGGTCTATCCTCCTCGCCACGATCGGTTGCGCGAGGAGGGTGCGGGTATGCGGATGCGCCGTCGGGTGTAGTTGCGTACGGAGGAGCGGGCGCGCTTGGAGCAGGTGGTTGCGGCTGGCGAGACGGCGGCCCGTACGCTGACCCACGCCCACATCCTGCTGAAGGCCGATAGCTCCACAGCGGGGCCGGCCTGGAGCGACCGTGGTTACAGGAGAGGGCCATTCAGCCCCTGCTTTCAAGCGGGGGATGAATGGCCCGCTCCCCTACGAACGCGCATGCTTTGTGCGATGTGCGAGATGCTGGCAGATGCTGGCATGCGGAAGACGTGCAAGTACCGCCTGTACCCAACCAACGAGCAGCGGCGCCTCCTGCAACGGCAGCTTGAGGAGTGCCGTTGGCTGTACCACCACCTGCTCGCCGAGCGGCGGGATGCCTGGGAGCAACGGCAGGAGTCCGTGCGGCTCGACGACCAGCACGCCACGCTGCCCGCGCGCAAAGCCGAGCGGCCCACGCTGGCGGGGGGGCAGTCGCCGGTGCTGCAGGACGTCGCGAGGACGTCGCGGTCCGCCTTGATCTGGCCTTCCAGGCGTTCTTCCGCCGCGTGAAGGCGGGTGAGCCAGCGCCGGGCTCTCCGCGCTGCCGGGGCGCGGGGCGCTACGACAGCCGCACCTTCCCCCAAGTGCCGGTGGGCGGCACGCTGGATGCGGAGCGCAAACGCGTCTACGCGATGAACGTCGGACGCCTCCAACTGGTCTTTCAGCGTCCCCTGGAAGGCAGGCCCAAGACGGCGACGAGCCGCCGCGGCAGCACCGGCAAGTGGCCCGTCACCTGCTCCGGTGCGCGTGTGCCGAGCCTGCTCCATGGCCCGAGACCGGGCGACCCGTTGGCCTTGACGTGGGCCTGAAGACCTTTGCCATGCCGACGCAGGGTGAACCCATCGCGAACCCGCGCTTCTTCCGCCGCGACGAGCACGCCTTGGCCGGGGCGCAGCGACGCTTGAGTCGAGAGGAAAAGGGCACGCCCGCGCGCGGCGAGCGCCGCCGGGTGGTGGCCCGCGTGCAGGAGCGCATCGCGTGGCGGCGCGGCGACTTCGCCCACCAGCACGGCCGCCGCCTCGTCAATCCGTGCGACCTGATCGCCGTCGAGGACCTGTCGGTCAACCGGATGGTGCACGACCATCGTCTCGCCAAGAGCCTCCATGACGCGGCGTGGACCCAGTTCGCGGACCTCCTCTCCTACGAGGCAGCATGGGCCGGTCGGAGGTATGTCGCCGTGAACCCCGCGTATACGTCGCAGGATTGCTCCGGCTGTGGACATCGGCAAACGCTCACCCCGGCCGATCGAACGTACCACTGCCCCTGTTGCGGGCTGGTGTTCGACCGCGACCTGAACGCCGCCCGGACTATCCTGCGGCTCGCGAGACACTCGTTGGGATTGGGGCAACAATCCCTGGCGCAGGCCTAGAAGCCCCCGGATTGATCCGGGGGAGTTGTCACAGCGTCCACAGTGCGCGATGGATCGCTGAACGGTCGCCAGCGCGGACCTGTGTGCGCAGACGCCTAGGGTGCGCGGCGCCAAGGCGTCGACTGTAGCGCGCTAGCCTACGTTGGCTGGACTGCCGAACGTGTCGGCAAGCAGCGCCTGAAAGACCGGCTCTGGGGGTGGGGCAAGCGGACCGCGCTTGGCGCGCTGAAGCGATTCTCGCAAGAAGAATCGCAGCAAGAAGAGTCCCACAGCGCCCACGACGACATACCAACCGATCTGGACGGCGAATGCGGCGAGCATGGCGACCGATGCGTTTGTCCCGCTCGGCAGCAGGGCGGTAAACGGCGACCAGTCCCATAGCGCGTGCAGCCCAACGGCGGCCGTGAACGCCGCCACAACGACTGGCGTCAGACGGAAGGTTGACTGCCCGCGCTCGCGCCAGATGGCCGCACACACGATTGCCGTCCACACGCCGTGGCCGAAGATCGCCAGGCTCATCCGTAAGAGGAGCTGCATGTTCATCTCGTGGATGCCGGTGCTGATGGCCATCTGCATGGTCACACCTGGCGTGCTTGCGGCACCGGCAAAGTTCGTGAGGAAAGCGACGAACCCGTAGCCGGCGGTCTCTAGCGCGGCGAATCCCATGCCCGCCGCGGCGCCCAGTATCAGCCCGTCCAGCTCGCTGCGGATCCGGCGGTCGCGCAGGAACCAGACGACCGAGATCACCTTCGCCGTTTCCTCGCACAGTCCGATCAGCAAGGCGCTCGTCAGCCCCATGCTCACGATGCTGCGGTGGCTGGCGAGCGGCAGTAACAGCGGTTCGACCAGGGCCGCGATGGTGAGCCCGAGGACGGCGCCGCTCATGAACGTGATGCCGACGACCGCGAACGGCATGTCGGCGAAGGCACTCTGCTCCCAGCAGAAAATGACGAAGACGACGGGAACCAGCGCGCTGGCAAGCAACATTTGCAGCGGGACGAGGTAGAGGGTGCTCGTGTGCAAGAGGACGAGCGACACGACGAAGTATGCGACGAGCCCAAGCGAAAACACGCGCCAGTAGCGTTTGCGCCCCTCGGTTCGCAGGAGCAGGGCAAGCCTGCTCTCGGGCGCCCGCGCTAGCGCGTCGAAATAGGTGTATTGCGATACGACTGGTGCTACCTTGGCAGATACCGTTGGCAGAGGTGGCGCGCTCAGGTCCGTGGCCATGCCTTCCGCCCCTATGGGGCCTGGTTCATGCCGTGGGAGCGCGACCGGCGGCTTGCTCAGGTCGGCGCGAGGCGCATTGCCACCGCGTGGGGCCGAGTGTTTGAGCGCGACGGCTTGCAAGCGCTCGGCCTCGCCGGCCTCAGGCAGCACATGGAAGACTAGCTCCGAGTTGCCAACTCGGATAGTCTGCTCCGGCGCCAACAACACCCGCCCATGGATCCGGTGGCCCTGTACGTAGGTGCCGTTGGCCGTGCCGAGGTCCTCGAGCTCGTAGCCATTGAGCGACCAGCGGATCGCCGCATGATGGCGAGACACGAGTGGGTCGTCGAGGACGATGTCGTTGCCCTCCATGCGACCGATGTGGATGACCCGGCGGGCGAGAGGGATGTACCCATCGCGCGCGAGGGCACAGCGCCAGGACGTGCGCGGGATCGTGAGCGCTGCGGGGTATGGGGCAGGCAAAATGTTGACCGCTATGCGGTCTGCTACACTCATGCATTTTCCTAATGAGAGCGTATTGACGAGGGGCGCGGTGTTTGGTGAGCCTTGGCCTCAAGCATATCCTCCGCCTCAGGCCGGCGTCAACTCATTGGCGTGGCAGGGTAAACGGCCTCGCGCGAGGGAGGCAGCGACGTGCGGGTGTGCCCGTTTCTGAGCTCGACTTTGGCCATTCTTGGATAAGGGGGCTTGAGGCTGCGTCTGGAGTGGGACCAGACCGGGCGACGAATTGACCACCTCTTGTCGCCGGAAGGGTGTGACCAATCCACGCCCGCTCCCGAGGCCGCATCCATTGTTGCCTGGTTCGAACGAATGTGGGAAAGGGCCAAAGAGGAGACGGGTAGCCCGGACAGCCCGGCGCATCCGGCGACGCCCGATCATGCGCGGGTACTTCAGCGGGTACTTCAGGTCGCGGGCGTGGGCCGGTGAGGGGCGGATTGGCGGTGCGCTCTTGCGGTTATGTCGAGCGGCGCGCTATAGTTACACAAGAGTTACGCGTCCCGACCGCCAAGTGTAGGGATCTCGCTCATTGTACCGGTCTGGCAATGGCGCCGCGCGGTTGGGCTCGTGCCAGTGGCCGTCGACGATGCGCGCCCATGCATGGACTCAGGAGAGGTACATGCCGTGAGAGAGCAGCACGACGACCAGATACCTGGGACAACTGAGGCGATTGAGACGACTGACGAGGACGCTACCATTCGCATACGCAGGCTGTCCCCGCCTTCATCCCTGTCCTCACCTCCGCAATCCCTGTCGCCGTCCCAATCCCCGTCAGCACCGCCCCTCCCGTCACCGCCGCCACCGTGGCCGCCCGTAGCGCCGCCGGCTCGCCCGCCAGTGGAGCAGCCCGCGATCGTCGGCAGCCGCGGGACAGGTGCGCATCGGGTCAAGCGGATGCAATACGCCGTCTGTGGCGTGCTGGCCGTCATCGCGGTCTTGAGCGGTACGCTCCTCGCGCTTTCGGACATCCGCCGCGGGTTCGGCGCTGGACACAATGCCGGCCCGGTCGCGCAGCAAGCAACGTCAACACCGCGACTAACGCCGACTGCGACGCTCGTGCCGCTGCCCGATTTCGGCCTGCCCGCGTTCTGCGGCACGCCCTCGGGAGCGGCACAAGCGGGCTGTGTGCAGTGTCCCTACACGTATGACCATACGCAGTACAGCAGGGTGCAGGTTCAGGCGGCCCTGGATTCCGCTGCCGACCAATACAACCTGCCGCGGGCGCTGGTCTACGCGATCGCGTGGGGCGAGAGCAACTGGCACAGCGGATTCATGACCTGCAATTATGACTTGGGGGTAATGCAGCTCAAGCAAGGGTACCTCGCGACTTTCGACGACTTCCACGAGCCGGCCGCGTGGTGCCCCGGTATCGAGCGAACGCTCTACGATCCCATAAGGAGTATGCAGGAGAACGTCATGTTGGGCGCGAAGTGGCTGGCGTGGCTACGGTGCTACTATGGCTGGATGGCATCGAGCGGTGGTAGCCGGGACGCACCTGACGCTGATACACTTGCTTGGTATTATCACCAAGCGAGCAGGTCGCTGCCCGACACGTCTGCGGCGGCGAGCCTCTGCGCCTCTCCCGCGCAGGATCCGAGTAAGCCGTGGTTCAAAGACCTTGGTGCGGAGGCGACGGATCTGTGGAGCTGCCCGTTCTCGGCAACGGCCGGGGACCGCACATTCCTCGACGTCGTAATCGCGGGCTACAATGGCGGACCGCAGGCGCTGAGCGGGTCCATTCCCAACGACGGATATGTGTCGTATATCGAGGGCATCATGACGCAGTTCGCGCAGGGGCAGCTGCCGGTGTAAGCCGGTTGCCGGTCGCCACAGCCGCTCCGAATGTG